>CAVWES010000001.1:0-48606 GCA_963754175.1 uncultured Gaiellaceae bacterium
CGCCGGGCGGTAGCTGACCGAGCAGCTCGCGCTGTCGGGGCCTGCCGGAGCGAGCGTGCAGCTGGCGCCGCCCTGGGAGGTCCCGGTCGCGCCGGCCACCGAGCTCGGGTCGAGCGTGAAGGCGACCGAGCCCGTGGGCGCGGCCTTGTCGCCCGCGTCGGTGTCGGAGACGGTGGCGCTGCAGGGTCCCGTCTCGTGCAGGGGCGAGCGAGGCCGGGCAGGCGATCGTGGTCGAGGTCGAGCGCTTGGTGACGGTGATCGAGTCGCTGCCGGCGCTCGTGTCGTGCAGAGCGCTGCCGCCGTAGGCGCCCTTGATCACGTGGCTGCCCTCGGTGGTCGCCGGGCGGTAGCTGACCGAGCAGCTCGCGCTGTCGGGGCCTGCCGGGGCGAGCGTGCAGCTGGCGCCGCCGGGGAAGGTCCCGGTCGCACCGGCCACCGAGCTCGGGTCGAGCGTGAAGGTGACCGAGCCCGTGGGCGCGGCCTTGTCGCCCGCGTCGGTGTCGGAGACGGTGGCGCTGCAGGAACCCGTCTCGTGCAGTGCGAGCGAGGCCGGGCAGGCGATCGTGGTCGAGGTCGAGCGCTTGGTGACGGTGATCGAGTCGCTGCCGGCGCTCGTGTCGTGCAGAGCGCTGCCGCCGTAGGCGCCCTTGATCACGTGGCTGCCCTCGGTGGTCGCCGGGCGGTAGCTGACCGAGCAGCTCGCGCTGTCGGGGCCTGCCGGGGCGAGCGTGCAGCTGGCGCCGCCGGGGAAGGTCCCGGTCGCACCGGCCACCGAGCTCGGGTCGAGCGTGAAGGTGACCGAGCCCGTGGGCGCGGCCTTGTCGCCCGCGTCGGTGTCGGAGACGGTGGCGCTGCAGGAACCCGTCTCGTGCAGTGCGAGCGAGGCCGGGCAGGCGATCGTGGTCGAGGTCGAGCGCTTGGTGACGGTGATCGAGTCGCTGCCGGCGCTCGTGTCGTGCAGAGCGCTGCCGCCGTAGGCGCCCTTGATCACGTGGCTGCCCTCGGTGGTCGCCGGGCGGTAGCTGACCGAGCAGCTCGCGCTGTCGGGGCCTGCCGGGGCGAGCGTGCAGCTGGCGCCGCCGGGGAAGGTCCCGGTCGCACCGGCCACCGAGCTCGGGTCGAGCGTGAAGGTGACCGAGCCCGTGGGCGCGGCCTTGTCGCCCGCGTCGGTGTCGGAGACGGTGGCGCTGCAGGAACCCGTCTCGTGCAGGGCGAGCGAGGCCGGGCAGGCGATCGTGGTCGAGGTCGAGCGCTTGGTGACGGTGATCGAGTCGCTGCCGGCGCTCGTGTCGTGCAGAGCGCTGCCGCCGTAGGCGCCCTTGATCACGTGGCTGCCCTCGGTGGTCGCCGGGCGGTAGCTGACCGAGCAGCTCGCGCTGTCGGGGCCTGCCGGGGCGAGCGTGCAGCTGGCGCCGCCGGGGAAGGTCCCGGTCGCACCGGCCACCGAGCTCGGGTCGAGCGTGAAGGTGACCGAGCCCGTGGGCGCGGCCTTGTCGCCCGCGTCGGTGTCGGAGACGGTGGCGCTGCAGGAACCCGTCTCGTGCAGGGCGAGCGAGGCCGGGCAGGCGATCGTGGTCGAGGTCGAGCGCTTGGTGACGGTGATCGAGTCGCTGCCGGCGCTCGTGTCGTGCAGAGCGCTGCCGCCGTAGGCGCCCTTGATCACGTGGCTGCCCTCGGTGGTCGCCGGGCGGTAGCTGACCGAGCAGCTCGCGCTGTCGGGGCCTGCCGGGGCGAGCGTGCAGCTGGCGCCGCCGGGGAAGGTCCCGGTCGCACCGGCCACCGAGCTCGGGTCGAGCGTGAAGGTGACCGAGCCCGTGGGCGCGGCCTTGTCGCCCGCGTCGGTGTCGGAGACGGTGGCGCTGCAGGAACCCGTCTCGTGCAGTGCGAGCGAGGCCGGGCAGGCGATCGTGGTCGAGGTCGAGCGCTTGGTGACGGTGATCGAGTCGCTGCCGGCGCTCGTGTCGTGCAGAGCGCTGCCGCCGTAGGCGCCCTTGATCACGTGGCTGCCCTCGGTGGTCGCCGGGCGGTAGCTGACCGAGCAGCTCGCGCTGTCGGGGCCTGCCGGGGCGAGCGTGCAGCTGGCGCCGCCGGGGAAGGTCCCGGTCGCACCGGCCACCGAGCTCGGGTCGAGCGTGAAGGTGACCGAGCCCGTGGGCGCGGCCTTGTCGCCCGCGTCGGTGTCGGAGACGGTGGCGCTGCAGGAACCCGTCTCGTGCAGTGCGAGCGAGGCCGGGCAGGCGATCGTGGTCGAGGTCGAGCGCTTGGTGACGGTGATCGAGTCGCTGCCGGCGCTCGTGTCGTGCAGAGCGCTGCCGCCGTAGGCGCCCTTGATCACGTGGCTGCCCTCGGTGGTCGCCGGGCGGTAGCTGACCGAGCAGCTCGCGCTGTCGGGGCCTGCCGGGGCGAGCGTGCAGCTGGCGCCGCCGGGGAAGGTCCCGGTCGCACCGGCCACCGAGCTCGGGTCGAGCGTGAAGGTGACCGAGCCCGTGGGCGCGGCCTTGTCGCCCGCGTCGGTGTCGGAGACGGTGGCGCTGCAGGAACCCGTCTCGTGCAGTGCGAGCGAGGCCGGGCAGGCGATCGTGGTCGAGGTCGAGCGCTTGGTGACGGTGATCGAGTCGCTGCCGGCGCTCGTGTCGTGCAGAGCGCTGCCGCCGTAGGCGCCCTTGATCACGTGGCTGCCCTCGGTGGTCGCCGGGCGGTAGCTGACCGAGCAGCTCGCGCTGTCGGGGCCTGCCGGGGCGAGCGTGCAGCTGGCGCCGCCGGGGAAGGTCCCGGTCGCACCGGCCACCGAGCTCGGGTCGAGCGTGAAGGTGACCGAGCCCGTGGGCGCGGCCTTGTCGCCCGCGTCGGTGTCGGAGACGGTGGCGCTGCAGGAACCCGTCTCGTGCAGTGCGAGCGAGGCCGGGCAGGCGATCGTGGTCGAGGTCGAGCGCTTGGTGACGGTGATCGAGTCGCTGCCGGCGCTCGTGTCGTGCAGAGCGCTGCCGCCGTAGGCGCCCTTGATCACGTGGCTGCCCTCGGTGGTCGCCGGGCGGTAGCTGACCGAGCAGCTCGCGCTGTCGGGGCCTGCCGGGGCGAGCGTGCAGCTGGCGCCGCCGGGGAAGGTCCCGGTCGCACCGGCCACCGAGCTCGGGTCGAGCGTGAAGGTGACCGAGCCCGTGGGCGCGGCCTTGTCGCCCGCGTCGGTGTCGGAGACGGTGGCGCTGCAGGAACCCGTCTCGTGCAGTGCGAGCGAGGCCGGGCAGGCGATCGTGGTCGAGGTCGAGCGCTTGGTGACGGTGAGTGCGAACCCGTCAGCGTCGCTACTCACGGCATGCGCGGCGGAGCCGCCGTAGGAGGCGTTGATCGTGTGCGTGCCCGCATTCGCCGAGGGCGTGTAGGTCACGTCGCAGGACGAGGTCGTGGTCGCGCCGACCTGCGCCAGGGTGCAGGTGGTGGAGCTGAACGTCCCCGAGGCAGAAGGCGCCGCGCTCAAGGTGACGGTCCCGGTCGGGAACGACTTCGTGCCCGAGTCGCTGTCGGAGACGACCGTCGTGCAGGTCGAGGCCTGGCCGAATGCGACCGAGGCCGGGCTGCAGGTCATCGTGGTCGAGGTCGAGCGCTTGGTGACGGTGAGTGCAAAGGTTCCGGAGCTACCCGCGTGCGGCGCGACGCCGGCATACGTGCCGGTAATCGTGTGCGTTCCGGTGCCGATCGCCGACGGCGTGTACGTCACCGAGCAGGACGATGACGTCGCGGTAGGCGAGCCGAGGGTGCACGATGTGCCCGGGCTCGAGAACGCGCCCGCGCCGCTCGAGCCGAAGGTCACGGACCCGGTGGGGGCGGACTTCGTGCCGGAGCCTGTATCGGTGACCGTCGCTGTGCAGACGCTGGCTTGACTGACGGCGACGCTGCTGGGCACACAGTTCACCGCGGTCGCCGTCGGTCGCGCGGTGACCGCGAGCGCGAACGTGCCGTTACTCGAGGCATGCGTTGCGCTCGACGCTTCGTCGTACGTCCCCGTAATCGTGTGCGTGCCGGTGCCAACCGCTGACGGCGTGTACGTCGCCGAACAGGAGCTGGTGAAGGTCAGCGCGTTACCGTCGGAGACGAGAGCGCAAGTTGCGCCCGGACTCGAGAATGCGCCCGCGCCCGAGCTCGAGAAGGTCACGGTCCCCGAGGGATCGGACTGCGTCCCCGTACCCGTGTCGGTGACGGTCGCCGTACACACGCTGCCCTGACCGACGGAGACGCTGCCGGGCACGCAGTTGACGGCGGTCGACGTCGGCCTCTGCCCAGTGACCGTGACCGTCGGTTGCGTGCCGCTCACCGGCGTTGCGTTGAACGTGTAGGTCTGCGGCGGCGAGGCAGGCGTTGGCGCCGTCGCCTGCTTGTAGTTGACCGTGAAGGTTTGAGTGTTGTTGCAGTTGTGGTTGAAGTTGATCGTGTTTCCTACGATCGTCCCGAGCGACGCTGAGCTACACGTGCCCGTCACGACGGTCACCTGGCCGGCTCCCACTCCGCTCTGCGGCGCGGTCCAACCCAAGGGAACGGTGAGGGTCCCGGTGCCGGCGCCGCCGCCTGAGTTCGTCGCAGTGAAGGTAAATGCGAAGTCGTTCGTACTGGCGGGCGAAACGCTCGAGGGGCTCACGACCACTGTGTAGTTGTTCGCCGCTGCCACATAGGGCCCGACGAAGGGGCCGCCGCCGCCGACCGGAGCTGCGCCGTCGGGCTTGACCGAGTCGGTCGAAGTGTCCGCGACCGCGCGGTCGAGGTTCAGGCGACCGTTGCCGGTCTGCTCACGCGTGCCCGACGGCCTCGAGCGTTCCTCGCGAGCCGCGAGACGATGACGCCGTTCGACGCGCCCGAGTTCGCCTTGATGAGCGCGGCGGCGCCTGCGACCTCCGCCGCCGGCGGCCGACGTTCCGGTGATCGACCCGTAGCCGCCGCCGGCCGAGGTCGTTGCAATCCCCGTGCCGGGCGCTCCCAGGAACACGTCCTGGCCGTAGTTGCTCGAGCCGTTCAGCGCGTCGCTCTGATCGGTGTTCGAGACGCCGATCACGCCGCGGTCGCCCGCAGGGAAGTTCGCCGACGACGAGCCATCGTTCCCGGTCGCCGCGACGAGCACTGCGCCGCTATCCCAGGCGTAGTCGATCGCCGCCTGCAGCATCTCCGAGTAGCCCGGGTTGGAGAAGGCCATGAGGATTACGCGCGGCGTTGTGGTCGGCCGCGTAGACGACACCCTCGATGACGTCGCTGTCTCGGCCGGTGCCGTCCGCGCCGAGGACGGTCACCGGCATCACGCGGACGCCCGAATAGCCGACGCCCGCGATGCCCGTGCCGTTGTTCGTCTCCGCCGCCACGATTCCGGCCATCGCCGTGCCGTGGCCGTTCGGATCGCTCAGGCCGTTCGAGCCGTCGAGGATCGAGGTGCCCGGCACGACGTTGCCGTCGAGGTCGGGATGGGAGCCGTCGATGCCCGTGTCGAGGACTGCCACGGTCGCAGAACCGCTCGGCGAGACGCTTCCGTAGACGTCGTCCCAGCCGATCTTGGGCAGCGACCACTGATCGCCGTACCGAGAGTCGTTCGGCGTTCCTCCGGCATCGCGCGTCCGGTCGGGCTCGAGGCTCACGACCGCCGAGTACGAGTGCAGCTTGTCGGTTGCGGCCTGGAGGCTCGAGCCGCCCGGAAGGAGGACCGCATGGATGCGGAGCGGCCTGATGTAGGAGACGTCCACGGCGCCGGCGGAAGCGAGGATCTCGGCCTGCGTCTCGTTCGACGTCCCGGATGCGAAGCGGACGAGGTACGGGGCCGTCGCCGACGCGAACGCGGCGCTGAACGTCGCGGTCGCGCCCTGGCCGAGTGCGCCGGTGGCAGTCGCGGTGAAGCTCGCCGTGAGAGAGGCCGGCAACGAGAAGGAGTCGCTGATCTTCCCGTCGACGCCCGCGACCAGGTCGGCGGTGTGGGTCCAGGCGTCGCTCTTGTCGTCGTCGACGACGACGTGCACGGTCGAGCCGGCCGTCCAGTTCGCGCCGCTCAGATGGACCGTTGCTCCTGGCGTGTACGTCTCGCTGTCGCTGTCGAGGGTCGGCGATCCCGCGGGCGCCGAGACGCTCGTGAACGTCGCGGTGGCGGTTCCGGCCGCAGAATCGGTTGCCGTCGCCGTGAAGCTCGCGGCGAGGCCGGTGGGAAGATCGAACGTGTCGCTGATCGAGCCGTCGGCCGCAGCGGTGACGTCGGCCGTGCGCGACCACGCGTCGCTCTTGTCGTCGTCGACGACGACGTGAACCGTCGAGCCGGCCGTCCAGTTGGCGCCGCTCAGGTGAACCGTGGCGCCGGGGGCATAGCGTCTCGTTGTCGCTGTCGAGGGTCGGGCTCGTCGGCGGTGGGGGCGGAGCGGCGTCACGGTGAGGTTCGCGCTCGCGGTTCCCGAGGGCGCTGTCGCTGTGACCGCGAACGCGCCGGAGACATCGTCGGGGAGGTCGAAGGAGTCGGAAACGGTTCCGTCTGCCGAAGCCGTGACGTCGGAGGTGTACGACCAAGGATCGTTCTGGTCGTCCTCGACGAGAATGTGAACGGTCTCGCCTGCTACCCAGCCATCGCCGGAAAGCGCGGCCGCGTCACCCGGTGCGTACTCTGACCGGTCGCTCGAAATGGACGGCTGATCTGCGCCTGAAACCGTCCCCGCAGCAACGAGCCCTGCGGCGACGAACGTTCCGAGAACGAACCAGATCTGAAGCAGCCGTCGGCGATGCCGACGCCGAACTGTTGGACCTGAACCCATCTCCCCGTGCCCCCTTTGATCGCCGCATGCGACGTCCCCAACGCCGCACGCGAATCGTCAGCGTCTGCCGACGCGAAGTCAACGCACGCAGGGTCGCGACTTACCCACCCGAAGGGCTAGGCAGCGGGTGCTACAATCGGCCGCCGGCGGGCGGCAAGTCCGCCCTCTTTCTGTGATGAAGACGTACACGGCCAAGCCCGGAGAGATCCAGCGCGAGTGGTTCCTCGTCGATGCCGAGGGGCAGACCCTCGGGCGCCTGGCGACCCGCATCGCCGACACCCTCCGCGGCAAGGGCAAGCCGGTGTACACGCCGCACGTCGACACGGGCGACTTCGTCATCGTCGTGAACGCCGAGAAGATCACGGTCACCGGCTCGAAGCTCGATACGAAGATCTACTACCGCCACTCCGGCTATCCCGGCGGGATCAGGCAGCGCACGCTGCGCGAGCAGCTCGAGCGACGCCCGACGGAGGTCATCCGCAAGGCGGTCGAAGGGGATGCTCCCGAAGAACAAGCTCGCGTCGGCGCAGATCACGAAGCTCAAGGTCTACGCCGGTCCCGATCACCCGCACGCCGCACAGGCGCCCAAGCCGATGGAGCTCTCGTGAGCGAGATCGCGCAGTACCTGGGCACGGGGAAGCGGAAGACGTCGGTCGCTCGCGTGATCCTGCGGCCGGGCGACGGCCAGACGTGGATCAACGGACGCACGCTCGACGAGTACTTCCCGCGCGCGGTGCATCGCAAGATGGTCCTCGCTCCGCTCGAGGTCGCCGAGGCCGCGTCGACGTACGACCTGCGCGTCCGCGTCGCCGGTGGTGGCCCGTCCGGCCAGGCGGGTGCGATCAGGCACGGCATCGCACGGGCGCTCGTCGAGGCCGATCCGGAGATGCGCATCCCGCTCAAGCGCCAGGGCTTCCTCACGCGCGACGCGCGCATCGTCGAGCGGAAGAAGGCCGGCCTGCACAAGGCGCGCAAGGCGCCCCAATTCTCGAAGCGATAGCTTCGAGAGTCGACGAAGGGCCGAGGCTTGCCTCGCCCGATATGTTCGGACCGCAGATGACGAGGCGCTACTTCGGCACCGACGGCGTTCGCGGGATCGTCGGCCGTGAGCTGACGCCCGAGCTCGTCGAGCGCGTCGGGAAGGCCGCCACGCTGTGGGCAGGCGGAGGGCGCGTGCTCGTCGGACGCGACACGCGCGCCTCGGGGCCGGAGCTCGAGCAGGCGGTCGCCGACGGGATCGTCTCGGCCGGCGGCACGGCCGTTCTCGGCGGCGTCCTCCCGACCCCGGCCGTCGCGCTCCTCGCCGACGGGCTCGGCATCGTCGTCTCCGCGTCGCACAACCCGCCCGAGTACAACGGCGTCAAGCTCTTCCGGTCGGGCGGCAAGCTCGTCGACCACGACGAGGAGGAGATCGAGGCGCTCCTCGAGGCTCGCGCGGCCGGTGGCGGCTCCGTGGAGCACCTCGCCGACGCCGCGGAGACCTACTTCACGCACGTCGTCGAGCGCTTCGGCTCCGACCTCACCGGCCTTCGAATCGGGGTCGACTGCGCGAACGGCGCCTTCTCGAGCCTCGCGCCACGGGCGTTCACGGAGCTCGGGGCGGAGGTTCATGCGATCGGCATCGAGCCCGACGGCTCGAACATCAACGTCGGCTGCGGGGCGACGGATCTCGGCGCCTTGCAGGAACTCGTCGTAGGGGAGGCTCTCGACCTCGGAGTCGCCTTCGACGGCGACGGCGACCGCATGCTCGCCGTCGACGAGCGCGGCGAGACGGTCGACGGAGACGAGATCCTCGCCGTGCTCGCGCTCAGCCTGGGTGTCGATCGGGTCGCCGTGACGGTGATGACCAACCTCGGCTTCCACCGCCTCATGGCGGAGCACCGGGTGAAGGTCGTGACCACGCCGGTCGGGGACCGCTACGTCCTCGAGGCGCTGGAGCGCGACGGTGCGCTTCTCGGAGGCGAGCAGTCCGGCCACCTCATCTGGCTCGGCGACCACGTCACCGGCGACGGGCTGGCGGCGGCGCTCCTCCTCTGCGGCGCGGTGCGCGGCCGCAGCCTCAGCGAGGCGACGGCGGTGATGCCGCGCTATCCGCAGGTGAAGCGCAACATCCACGTCAGCCAGCCCGACGTCCCGCAGGCCGTCCTCGACGAGGTCGACCGGCTGAACGAGGAGCTCGGCGAGAACGGGCGCGTCCTCGTGCGGCGTTCGGGAACGGAGCCCGTCGTGCGCGTCCTGGCCGAGGCGGAAAATGCGGAAGATGCAGAGAAGTTGTGTGCTAGCATCGCCGCGCTCGTGGAAAGAGAGCTCGGCTGAGCCCGACGGAGGGCGCCGCCGGGCTCTTTCGCGTTTACTGAGTCAACCATGCGAGTGACGTCGACCACACACATCGCGGCCGCGAAGCGGACGCCTTCAGGGAACTTCGCGCACTAGACCGTGTGCGGGATCATCGGATACGTCGGATCGCGTGAGTGCAAGCCGCTCCTGCTCCACGGCCTCGAGCGCCTGGAGTACCGCGGCTACGACTCCGCCGGCATCGCGCTCCTCGAGGACGCGGGTCTCGACTACGTCCGCGCGGTCGGCCCCCTCGACAATCTGAAGTCGCGCGCCGGAGCGAACGGCTCGACCGCGACGACGGGCCTCGGCCACACGCGCTGGGCCACGCACGGCGGCGTCACCGAGGAGAACGCACACCCGCTCGCCGGCTGCACCGCGAACAAGCTCTCGATCGTCCTCAACGGCATCGTCGAGAACTACCGCGAGCTCAAGGAGAGCCTCTCGGCCGACGGCCACACGTTCACGTCCGAGACCGACGCGGAGACCGTCACCCATCTGGTCGAGCGCTACTACGAGGGCGATCTCGTCGAGGCCGTCCGGCTCGCGTTCAACGACCTCGAGGGACACTTCGCGTTCGTCGTCATCCATCACGACCACCCCGGCCTCCTCGTCGGCGCCCGTCATCAGGTTCCACTGGTCGTCGGTGTCGGCCCTGACGAGATGTTCCTCGCCTCGAACGCTGCGGCATTCCTCCGCGACACGCGCACGGTGCAGTTCCCCGGGGACGGCGAGATCGTCGCGCTACGACCCGAGGGTGCGACGTTCCAGCGTGCGGATGGAAGCGTGATCGAGCACGAGCCCGTGGAGCTCGACTGGGACGACGAGGGCGCGGAGAAAGCGGGCTTCGAGACGTTCATGCTCAAGGAGATCTACGAGCAGCCCGACGCTGTCGCAGAGACCATCGGCGACCGCGTTCGCCACGGGACGCTCGTGCTCGAAGGCCTCGACATGACCGGCCAGGACGTCAAGGAGCTTCGCCGCATCGTCCTGGTCGCCTGCGGAACGGCGTACCACGCGTGCGTCGTCGGTCGGTACGTCATCGAGGAGTGGGCGCGCGTTCCGGTCGAGTTCGACATCGCGAGCGAGTGGGTCTACCGCAACCCCGTGATCAACGAACGCGACCTCGTCATCGGGATCACGCAGTCCGGCGAGACGCGCGACACGATCGAGGCGCTCAAGCTGGCGCGGGAGAAGGGCGCTCGAACCGTCGCGATCACGAACATGATGGGCTCGCAGGTGACGCGCGAGGTGGACTCCGTCCTCTACACGCGCGCAGGCCTCGAGATGGGCGTCGCCGCGTCGAAGACGTTCACCGCGCAGGTCGCGCTCCTCTATCTCGTCGCGCTCAAGCTCGCGCAGATCCGCGAGACGCTGCCGCCCGGCGAGATCGAGTTCATCCTCGACTTCGTCTACAAGCTCCCGACGAAGATCCAGACGTTCCTCGACGGCGACCACCCGATCGAGGAGATCGCGCAGCGGTACCACGACGCGCACTTCTTCCTCTACCTCGGCCGCCACATCGGCCTGCCGGTCGCGCTCGAGGGCGCGCTGAAGCTGAAGGAGATCTCCTACATCCCGACCGAGGCGTACTCGGCGGGGGAGATGAAGCACGGGCCGATCGCGCTCCTCGACGAGCAGACGCCGGTCGTCGTCGTCGCGACGAACATCCACGTCTACGACAAGATCGTCTCGAACATCCAGGAAGTCCGTGCCCGCGGCGCGCACGTCATCGCGATCGCGACCGACGGCAACGAGGACATCCAGCACCACGCCGACGACGTCATCTACGTGCCGAAGACTCCGGCCTTCCTCCAGGTGGTCCTCGCGATCCTCCCGCTCCAGCTGCTCGCGTACCGCATCGCGCGGCTCCGGGGGCTGAACGTCGACCAACCGCGCAACCTCGCGAAGACCGTCACCGTCGAATAGACCTCGATCGCCGCAGCCTCTCCGCCGCGCGTTCACAGGTTCTCCACGGCGCCGTCCTACGGTGGCCTCGAACGAATCACCGACACTGGAGGACTGGTCATGAGAGTCATCGCAGGCATCCTCGTCGCACTTGCCCTCGTGGGCATCGGCGTCGGGATCGGCGCGAGCGCCGACGGAGACTGGGGGCCGCGTCACGACGCGGTCGTGGTCAGCGGCGGGTCGGGCGCGACCGACGCCGGACAGACGATCGTCGTCGCCGACGGGCACTACGGCCACGGGTTCTTCTTCTTCCCGTTCGGCCTCCTCTTCTTCGCCCTCTTCCTGTTCCTGGTCTTCGGGCTCTTCCGCCGAGGGCGCGGAGGGCCCGTGGAAGGGATCGGGCGGCGGGTCGCAGTGGCTCGACGACTGGCACAGGCGAGCCCACGAAGGCGGCTCCGACCCGACGAGCAGCGAGCCTTCCTGAGGCGAGCCTTGCCGGAGTGTCGCCCGGCTGGAACTGTTGACGTCGACAGATGGAGACGATCCTCGTCGTGGAGGACGAGCCGGGCATCGCCCGGCTCGTCCACGACTACCTCGTCCGGGCGGGGTTCGCCGTCGTGCGGGCGTCGAGGCGGGCGAGGCGCTCGCCGGGGCACGATCGAGCGCGCCGCGCTCTCGTCGTCCTCGATCTCGGGCTGCCCGATCGCGACGGCCTCGACGTCCTCCGCGACCTGCGTGACTCGATCGACGTCCCGATCGTCATCCTCACCGCGCGGGGCGACGAGACCGACCGGGTCGTCGGGCTCGAGCTCGGCGCGGACGACTACGTCGTCAAGCCGTTCAGCCCGAAGGAGCTCGTGGCACGTGTTCGGGCGGTGCTCCGCCGCACCGCGGCGAGGACGACGGCCAGCGAGGTCGTGGAGGCGCTCGACGTCGTGATCGACGTGCCGCGTCGCCGGGTGCACCGTCGCCGACCGGAGCATCGAGCTGACGGCGACGGAGTTCGCGCTCCTGGAGACGCTCGCTCGAGAGCCCGGTCGCGTCTTCACCCGCGGCCAGCTGCTCGATGCGGTCCACGGCGTGTCGTTCGAGTCGTACGAGCGTGCGATCGATGCCCACGTGAAGAACCTGCGGCGGAAGATCGAGCCGACGCCGGGGCTCGCCGCGCTACATCGAGACCGTGCACGGAGTCGGGTATCGCTTTGCCGACGCCTGACGAGTCACGCGGGTGGCCGTCGCGCGCCAAGCGGGGCGGCCCGCCGCCGTGGGTGCGCGAGCAGTGGTCCCGCGGGGCCTGGACGCGGTCGCGGGCGACGCCGCTTCATGCGCCGGGTCGGGTTGTTCCTGGGCCTGCTCTTCGCGCTCCTCTTCGCCGCATCGCTGCTCGCGGCAGCGGTGTTCACCGCCGCCCTCGGTGGCGCGTCCGCTGGCACGCGCGTCGGAGCCGCACTGGTCGGGGTGCTCCTGTTCGTCACCGGCCTGGTGCTCGTGGGCCGCTCGGTCAGGCGGATGTTCGGCCCCATCGGTGAGGTGATGGAGGCCGCCGACCGTGTCGCGGGCGGTGACTACTCGACGCGGGTATCGGCGCGCGGGCCTGGCGAGGTACGCAGGCTCGGACGTGCCTTCAACGAGATGACGACGCGGCTCGAGGCGAGCGACGACCAGCGCCGGCGTCTTCTCGCCGACGTCACCCACGAGCTGCGCACGCCGCTCGCGGTCGTCCAGGGCAACCTCGAGGCGATGGTCGACGGCGTCCATGCCCTCGACGAGGAGCACCTTCTGACCGTGTTGGAGGAGACCCGCGTCATGGCGCGGCTGCTCGACGACCTGCAGACGCTCTCGACGGCCGACGCGGGCGCGCTCCGGCTCGACCTCGAGCCGACCGATCTCGCCGCCGTCGCCGATGAGGTCGTCTCGGCGTTCGCCCCGACGGCCGCGCTCGCAGGCGTCACGCTCACCAGCGTCGGCGGCGAGCTGCCCGAGATCGACGCCGATCCGTTCCGCATCCGCCAGGTGCTCGACAACCTCGTGGCGAACGCAGTCCGCCACACGCCGGCGGGCGGCGCGGTGACCATTCGGCTCATGCGTGAGGAGCATGCGATCGTGGTCGCCGTCGAGGACTCGGGGCGGGGGATCCCGGAAGACCAGCTCGATACGGTCTTCGACCGGTACTCCCGTTCGGCCGACTCCGGGGGGAGCGGGCTCGGCCTGGCGATCGCGAAGAGCCTCGTCGAGGTTCACGGCGGCAGCATCGAGGCCGCGAACACGGGTGGGCAGGGCGCCGTCATCCGCTTCCGGCTGCCGCTCTCCGAGTGAGCGGAGTACGATCGAGGCAGCGACGGAGGAGGAGCGATGGCGAAGGTGCTGATCCTGGCCGGTGACGCGGCCGAGGACCTCGAGACGATGTTCGTGAAGTACCGGCTCGTCGAGGCGGGTCACGAGCCGTACGTCGCGGCGCCGACGACGCGGCCGATCAAGCTCGTCGTCCACGACTTCGAGCCCGACTTCGACACCTACGTCGAGAAGCCCGGTCGGACCTGTCCCGTCGACGTCGCATTCGCGGACGTGGATCCGGCCGACTTCGCCGCGGTGGTCATTCCGGGTGGGCGCGCACCCGAGTTCATCCGGGTCGATCCCGACGTGCGCCGCATCGTCGAGCACTTCTTCGCGGAGGACAAGCCGGTCGGAACGCTCTGCCACGGCCCGCAGGTCCCGGCCGCCCTCGGGCTCCTGCGCGGGCGGCGCTCGTCCGGCTTTCCGGCGCTCGCTCCGGACCTCGAGATGGCCGGAGCCGAGTACGTCGACGGCGCCGCTGTCGTCGACGGAAACATGGTGTCGTGCCGCGGCTGGGGCGACCTCGCCGAGTGGTCGCGCGCGTTCCTCGAGTGCCTCGATCGCGCTGCCGTTCCCGCGTAGCGCCTAACAGAGTCGTCATACCCGCCCGGTACGGTCGGCGACTTCCCGACCACCTGGGAGGTAACCGATGAGAATCGCCATACGGCGTCCTTCGCCGGCGCTCGTGATCTCGTGTCTTGCGCTCACCCTCGCTCTTGGCGGCACGGGCTACGCGACCGTTCTCCAGGTGCCGAAGAACAGCGTCGGCACGCCTCAGCTCAAGAACTCCGCCGTGACCTCGGCAAAGGTGAAGAACCGCTCGCTCCTCCGAGCCGACTTCGCGTCGGGTCAGCTGCCCGCAGGTCCGCGTGGACCTGTCGGGCCGGCCGGTCCTGCCGGGCCCGCCGGCCCAGCCGGGTTGACCGGTGCCGAGCGTGTCGAGGCGACGTCTCCGTCGAACTCGACGACCACGAGGACGATGACCGTCGCGTGCCCGACGGGCAAGCGGCTGTTCGGGGGAGGTGTTCGGCTCAACCCCGTCCTCGCGCAGCTCGCCGTGCAGCAGTCGTTCCCCGACAACGACAACATCTACCGCGCGAGCGTGCGCGAGGTCACCGCGACCGCGCTCAACTGGTCGATCACGGTCTTCGCGGTCTGTGCCGTAGCGCCCTGAGCCACGACGTCGACGTGGGGAGAGCCGCGGCTCTCCCCACGAGTACGCTGATCCGCATGTCCGAGGCACCCCCGTACTCGACGCACCGCGTCGAGACGCTGCGCCTGCCCGGCGGACGCCGCGAGAGCGACGCAGTCGCGGTCGAGGAGCCGCTCGAGATCCGCATCGACGGCGAGCCGGTCGCGGTCACGATGCGGACGCCCGGTCACGACGAGGAGCTCGCGCTCGGGTTCTGCGTCACGGAAGGCCTCGAGCCGGTCTCCGCGCGCGCTCCCGACGATCTCGCGGCGAACACGGTCGAGGTCGAGGCACGCGGCTTCGATCCGGATCGGCTTCGCCGCCACTTCTACACCTCGTCCTCGTGCGGGGTGTGCGGGAAGGGCGCGATCGAGGCGATCGAGGTGAGCGCGCCGCGGATCGAGAGCACGCTCGAGGTCCGCTCCGACGTGATCGCGAGGCTGCCGGATGAGCTGCGCGAGGCCCAGCGCGCGTTCGCGGCGACAGGAGGCCTGCACGCGACGGGGCTCTTCGACTGCGACGGGAGAGCTCGTATGCGTTCGCGAGGACGTCGGCCGGCACAACGCGATGGACAAGGTGGTCGGCTGGTCGTTCCTCGAGCGGCTGCTCCCGCTCTCCGAGAACGTCCTGTGCGTCAGCGGGCGGCTCTCCTTCGAGCTCGTGCAGAAAGCCGCCGTCGCGGGATGTCCCGTGCTCGTCGCGGTCGGCGCCCCGTCGTCGCTCGCCGTCGAGCTCGCCGCGGATCGCGGTGTGACGCTCTGCGGGTGGGTGCGTGACGGCCGCGTCACCGTGTACTCCGAGCCGTGGCGGATCACGTAGCCGCCACCGGAGTCCTGCTCGTCGGCGGCGCCTCCGAGCGCTTCGGTTCGCCGAAGGCGCTCGCGCCGTTTCGCGGCGAGACGCTCGCCGAGCGTGGGTGGCGGCTCCTGGGCGAGGTCTGCGACGAGGTGATCGCCGTCGGCAAGAGCGCCGACTCGCTCGACCTCCCGTTTCCCGTCGTCGACGACGGCTCGGACGAGCGGGCGCCCGTGTTCGGGGTCATCGCGGGCCTCCGCGCAGCGCTGCACGACACGTGCCTCGTCCTTCCGGTCGACACGCCGCTCGTCACGCCGGATGCACTGCGCGTCCTCCTCGACTCGCAGGGGGTCCCGCAGTCGGGGCCGCTCCCGGGCGTCTACACGAAGGAGATGCTCCCCGACCTGGAGTCACGCGTCGCTGGCGGCGACCTCTCGCTCCGCGGGGTGAATCGGACGGTGGTCGAGCTCGACGAGGAGCTGCTCCTCAACGTCAACACGCCGAACGACCTGATCGTCGCGCTCGCTCACGAGCTCGGCTCGGCGTCCACGGATGCGCGTCCCGTGGCTCTGCCCGACGACGACGCCATGGTCGACCTGGCCGTCGACTTCTGGGCGACGGCACTCTCGGCCGCACGGAAGCTCCGCTCGGGCGAGGTGTTCGCCGCGGTCGAGAGCGTGAACGGCTCGATGAAGCGCTCGATCGTCACGATGCTGAGCTGGCACGCGAAGGCCGTGGCCCCGGACGCCGAGGTGTGGGATGCGGGCCGCTTTCTGGAGCGCTGGGCCGACCCGGGCGCGCTCTCCGCGCTCGAGCGGGCGTTCGCGGACTACGACCTCCGCGACCTCGCCCGCGCGCTGTGGGAGACGATCGACCTCTTCCAGGGGCTCGAGGAGGAGACCGCGCGGCGGCTCGGGCTCGCGACCGAGCTCGACCATGCAGACCTGAGGCGCCGGATCGCCGAGATCGTCCGCGATCCCAGGCCCGCATCTACCCTGTGGCCGTGACGCGCGGCGCTGCTGCTTCTCCCGCTCGCGCTGCTCCTCGGCGGGTGCGCGGGGGACGACGAGGCGGCCGACGAGACCACGACCGATTCGGCCACCGTCACGCTGCCGGCCTTCAGCACGGCCCGCGTGTACTGGCTGCGCGACGGGAAGGTGTGGCCCGCGGCACGCGAGGTGGAGGCGTCCGGAGAGCCTGGCGCGGCGGTGCTGGACGAGCTGCTCGCAGGCCCGACCGACGACGATCCCGCCGAGTCGGAGACGGCCATCCCGGATGGAACGGAAGCCGGCGACCTCGCCGTCGAGGGTGGGGTTGCCCGCCTCACGCCCTCCTCGGCGCTGTCCGACGAGGCGCTTGCGCAGGTCGTCTACACGCTCACGGATCTCCCGGGCGTCGACTCGGTCGAGATCGACGGGCAGAGCTACACCCGCGCCGACTTCGAGGACCAGACGCCTGCGATCCTCGTCGAGTCGCCGCTGCCCTTCGCGGAGGTCACGAGCCCGCTCCGCGTCACCGGCACCGCGAACACGTTCGAGGCGACGTTCCAGTACGAGCTCGTCGACGGCGACGGCGAGGTCGTCGACAAGAACTTCGTCACCGCGACATCGGGAACCGGCACGCGAGGGACGTTCGACTTCACGACGCGCGACGTTCGACGACGTCGCCGCACTGCGCGTCTTCGAGCTCTCGGCGAAGGACGGCTCGCGCGTCAACGAGGTCGAGATCCCGCTCGGCACCGGTTCGTAACCTGCGCGGCGTACTCTCTGCACGTGGCTGACGCTCCCTGGCGCTGCTCGCAGTGCGGCACGGTCAACGAGCCCGTGGCGAACGCGTGCCGCACGTGCGGCCGCTGGCCGAGCCTCTTCGACCTCGAGAGCAGCAAGGTCGAGACGGACGTGCAGGCGCCAGACGAGGACCCGTACGCGGCGCAGACCGTCGACGTCGAGGAGCTGGAGCCCGAGATCTTCGAGGCCGACACCCCGGTCGAGCTGCCTCCCGAGCTCGACCCGGAGCAGGACGAGCCGAGCTACGAGCCCGCGAAGCCGGTGTGGCAGCGTTTCGCGCGGCTCATCGTCCCGATCGGGATCGTTCTCTACATCCTCATCTCGTCGATCGCGAACCGCGGCGGCTGAACGGGTCTACTCGTCGGCTTCGGGCGTCGACGGGGACATGTGACCCTCGTCGTCGGCGTCCGCTGGCCCCGAGTCCGGCACGCGCTCGACCTCCGGCTCGTCGTCGGGCGGAAGCTGCTCCGGGGTCTTCACCCCCGGGATCCCGGGATCCTGCGTGATGTCGGGGTCCGGGAGGTCGGGCTCAGCGCTCATAGACGACCTCTCCACTCTCGACGGTGACGACCTCGCCGTGACCGACGGCGATCTCGAGCCTCCCCTCGCGGTCGATCATGGCGGCAACGCCGCTCGTGCCGTTCACGGTGACCTGACGACCCCGCAGGAAGTCACGCGGCCCGAGCCCGTCGTAGACCGCGTCGAGACCACCGGCCCGCCAGGCCGAATACCGGCCCCGGAGCTCCTCGAGGAGCATCGCGAGGAGCGGCTCGCGATCCGAGGCGCGCCCGGTGAGCGTCCGGAGCGAGCCCGCGTTCGGAGGAAGCTCGTCCTGCGTCTGGTTCACGTTCACGCCGATGCCGAGGACGACCGCTCCGTCGCGCAGCTCGGCGAGGCAGCCCGCGACCTTGCGTCGGCGAAGCATCACGTCGTTCGGCCACTTGATCTGGACGGCCAGACCGGTCGCTCGCTCGAGCATGTCGGCGACGGCGATTCCGGCGAGGAGGGAGAGCTCGGCGGCGTTGCGCTCGGCCGGGGGCCTCAGGAGCAGCGAGCAGAGGATCGCCGTTCCGGGCGGCGCGTCCCACGTCCGTCCGAGCCGGCCGCGGCCCGCCGTCTGGTGATCGGCGACGACGAGGGCGCCTTCCGGCAGGGACGTGTCGACGAGCGTCTGCGTCGACTCGCAGGACTCGACGTCGAGCCGCGGCTCGCCGAGCGTCACGGCTTCATCCCACACGGAGACGTGTTTGGCACTCTCGCTCGTGAAGGCCCCGCGCGTCCAGTTCTCCCACCGCTCGCGCAGTGTCATTCCGGCAAGCTGCGCCATCAGGTCGAGCTCCGACGGCCAGACGTATCGAAACGGCGGCGACAAGACCTCGACCGTGCCCTCCTCGATCCAGTAGTGGTGCGAGACGAGACCTTGCCGGGCGACGTCGTACTCGTCGAACCCGAGATGGTTCGGACTCACGTCGAACGGCTGGAAGGTCTCGCCCGGGGGAAGGCGCCGCAGGCCCGGCACGCCGACCTCGATGACGAAGCAGCCGCCCGGCTCGAGGTGGTCGGCGACGTTCCGGAAGCACGCAACCTGCTCGTCCTGCGTCGTGAGGTTCATGATCGTGTTCGCGACGAGATACGCGAGCGCAAACGTGCCGTCCACTCTCGTCGTCGCGAAGTCGCCGATGGTGACGCCGATCTGCTCGGCACCTGGTTTGGCCCGCAGCTTCGCGACCATCGCCTCCGACAGATCGATTCCGTGCACCCGCACGCCACGCCGCGCGAGCGGGAGCGCGATCCGGCCGGTCCCGATGCCGAGTTCGAGCGCGTCCCCGCCGCGAGCGAGATCGGCCAGGAACGCGACGATGGGATCGACGACGTCGGGATCCGCCTGGTACGCGTACCGCTCGTCGAAGCGCTCCGCCACACCTGGCCCGAAATGGTCTTCCGGCACGGCGCGCCGCTCTTACAGCGTCTCGACGCGCACGGCGCTCACCTTGTACTCGGGCGTCCCGATGAGCGGGTCGCCGACGTCGTGCGTCAGCCAGTTCACCTTCTGCTCGGCGAAGTGGAGCGCCATCCAGACGAGGCCCGGGTAGACGCGCTCCGAGTAGTGGGCCTCCGCCTCGAGCGCCCCACGCCGTGAGACGAGCCGCGCGACCTGGCCGTGCGGCGATGCCGAGCGCGCCCGCATCGTCCGAGTGGATCTCGAAGAACGGCGCCTGCTGCTTGTCGGTGACGCCCGGCTCGCGCATGGTCATGTTCGCCGAGTTGTAGTGGTAGAGCGTGCGACCGGTCGTCAGCACGAACGGATACTCGGAGTCCGGCTCCTCGATCGGCGGCTGGAACTCGACCGGGAAGAAGCGACCTCGTCCGCTCGGCAGGGCCGGCCGTGGCGCATGCAGGTACGGCGTGCCGGGATGGTCGAGGTCGGTGCACGGCCACTGCATGCCGTTCTCCTCGATGCGGTCGTAGCGGATGCCGTACCAGTTCGGGGACGAGGTCGGCGAGCTCGTTCCAGACGGACTCGGCATCCGGGTACTCGGGCCAGCCTGCGCCGAGCGCCTTCGCCATCGCGATGACGATCTCGCGGTCGACCCTGGCCTCGCCGGGGAGCGGCGCGGCGGCCCGAACGCGGCTGATGCGCCGCTCGGTGTTCGTGAACGTGCCGTCCTTCTCCGCGAAGCTCGACGCGGGGAGGACGACGTGCGCGTACTTGCGCGTCGAGTCGTTCAGGAAGATGTCCTGGGACATGAGGAAGTCCAGCCCCTCGAGGCCCTCCTCGACGTGGCGCGCGTTCGGCTCGGTCTGCGCCGGGTTCTCGCCGACGAGGTAGAGCGCCTTGATGCGCCCGTCGTGGAGGCCGGAGACGATCTGGTCGAGGCGGTAGCCGGGCCGCTCCGGCACCTCGGCGCCCCACGCCTCGGAGAACTTCCTCCGGATCTCCGGATCGTCGACGGACTGGTAGCCGGGGAGGTACGACGGGTTCGCACCGGAGTCGTTGAGCCCCTGGACGTTGTTCTGGCCGCGGAGCGCGTTCAGGCCGGTCGACTCGTACCCGAGGTGCCCGGTCATGAGCACGAGGTTCGAGAGCGACCAGATGTTGTCGACGCCGCAGGCGTGCTCGGTGATCCCGAGCGTGTAGAAGATCGCCGCGTGCCGCTCGCTCGCGTACTCGCGGGCGGTCGCGCGGATGTCCTCGGCGGGAACTCCGGTGATCTTCTCGGCGTCCTCGGGCGAGTAGCGCTCGACGATCTCGCGGACGGCCTCGAAGTCGTCGGTGACGTCGCGGATGTACTCCTCGTCCTGCAGCCCCTCCTCGAGGATCGTGTGCATCATCGCGTTCAGCAGCCAGACGTCGGTCCCCGGCCGCAGCTGCAGGTGGCGCTTGGCGAGCTTCGTCAGCCAGATCTTCCGCGGGTCGGCGACGACGAGCGTCGCGCCCTTGCGCACGGCCTTCTTGATCCGCAGCGCGAGCACCGGGTGCGCCTCGGTCGTGTTCGAGCCGATGACGAAGAGGAAGCGGTCGTTCTCGATCTCCGGGATCGAGTTGGTGCTGGCTCCTCTGCCGAACGACCTGACCAGGCCGTAGAGAGTGGGAGCGTGTCAGGTCGACTCGCACGAGTGGACGGAGTTCGTCCCGACCCCCGTGCGCGCGAGCTTCTGGATGAGGTAGTTCTCCTCGTTCGTCAGGCGGGCCGACGAGAGGAAGCCGACCGCCTGCGGGCCGTGCTCGGCGATGACCTTCCTCAGGCCGGTCGCCGCCGTCTCGATCGCGTGCTCCCAGGTCGTCGGGTGGAGCTCGCCGTCCTCGCCGCGAACGAGCGGCTGCGTCAGCCGGTCCGGGTGGTGGACGAAGTTGAACGCGAAGCGGCCCTTCACGCAGAGGTTGCCTTCGTTCGGGAGGTACTCGTCCTTCGAGGTCACCTTGACGATGTGCTTCGTCTGCGGGTCGAGGTTGAGGTCGATCTGGCAGCCGACGCCGCAGAAGGTGCAGGTGGTGCGCACCTGCTCGAGCTGGCGCTCCGGGCGTGACGTGCCTTCCTCGAACTTCTCGTAGATCGCGCCCGTCGGGCAGACGGAGAGGCAGCCGCCGCAGAGCTCGCACTCGGTGTCGAGCCAGGAGAGCTCCCAGGTGGGGACGATGCGCGCGTGCCCGCCGCGGCCCTCGAGGCTCAGGGCCGAGCACTGCATGACCTCCTGCGTGTAGCGCACGCAGCGCGCGCACAGGATGCAGGCGTCGGGGTCGTAGCCCATGAGCCGGTTGCGGTCGTCGTACTCCTTGCGCTTCGCGTCGGGGAGCATCAGCGGCGTGTCGGCGCCGAGCTCGTTCGCGAGGTCTCGGAGCTCGTTCGGCCGGCCGCCCGGCGACTGCGTTCAGGTGCTCGGAGAGGAGCATCTCGGTGAGCGTCCGCTGGAAGTCCGGTGATCGGCCCGTTCGTCGAGACGACCATCCCCTCGCTGACGCGGGTCGCGCACGCGGGCAGCGGCCGCGGCGCGCCCTCGACGTCGACGACGCACATGCGGCAGCCGCCGTAGGGGTCGAGCTTCGTCGTCGTGGCAGAGCGTCGGGATGAAGGTGCCGTGACGCGCGGCCGCATGGACGAGCAGCTCGCCCTCGGGCGCGCTGACCGACCGGCCGTCGAGCGTGAACTCGACCATCACGACGATCCTAGCTCGGGCTCGGAAGCTCCTGGTAGAGGGACGGAGCAGTCGGCGACTGAGGCAAGCCTGAAGTGGACGCTGCACTCACGCGAGCTCCCTTGGCCCCGGACCAGCGCTCGCAAGCGGCGCGAAGAGCTCCGGCCAGTTGGCCATCGCGTTCCGGACCGGGAACGGCGAGGCCTGGCCGAGCCCGCAGATCGACGTCTTCTCCATCGCGAGCAGCCACTCGTCGACCTTCTCGCGCGACATCACCGCGTGCCCGTCGTCTGGAGCTCCTCCGCGAGGTGATGGAGCGCGCGGTTGCCGATGCGGCACGGCGTGCACTTCTGGCACGACTCCTCGGCGAAGAAGCGCATCGTCTCGGCGAGGAGCCGGAGCGGCGAGTACGACGCGGGGAAGACCTGCACCGCCGCCGAGCCCGGGCCGGCGCCGTACTCGCGGAGGCCGTCGCGCGTCAGCGGCGCGTCGAGCGCGGACGGCGGCAGGATGCCGCTCGCGGCGCCGCCCGGTACGACGGCGCCGACGTCGTCCGTGAACCCTCCCGCGTACTCGTCCACGAGCTCGCGCGTCGTCACGCCGTTCGCGGCCTCGTAGCAGCCGGGCTGCGCCACGGCGCCGGTGACCGACCAGAGCCGCGTGCCCGTCGCATCCCGCGTCCCGAGCGCCGCCCACCACTCGCCGCCGTTCCGGAGGATCGCCGGGATGTGGGCGAGCGTCTCGACGTTCTGGATCAGCGTCGGCCGTCCCAGGTATCCGACCTGGCTCGGGAACGGAGGCTTGAGCCTCGGCATCGCGCGGCGGCCCTCCATCGACTCGAGCATCGCCGTCTCCTCGCCGGCGATGTACGCGCCGGCGCCGACGACGAGCTCGAGCGAGAGCCCGTCCAGGAGCCCGGCCGTCGCGGAACTCGTCGAGCGCCTGCGCCAGTCGCGCGCGAGCCGTGCGCGTACTCCTCGCGCAGGTAGACGTAGCCCTCCGGCGCGTCGAGCACGCGCATCGCGAGCACGGTCGCCTCGACCATCAGGTGCGGCCGGAGCTCCATGACGTAGCGATCCTTGATCGTCCCCGGCTCGCCCTCGTCGGCGTTGACGACGACGTAGCGCGGACCGGGCTCGCGCGCGACCGCCTCCCACTTCGTCCCGGTCGGGAAGCCCGCGCCCCCGTACCCGGTGAGACCGGAGGCCTTCAGCTCCTCGACGATCCGCTCCAGTGCGGGAAGGTCGCGGAGGAGCGAGAGACCGCCGCGAGCCTCGTAGTCGGCGAGCGTCGCGTCCCCGTCGCCGAGCCCGACAGCCGGCCCGTCGTTCGTCGAATGCGTGACCGCCGGGACGATCTCGTCGCCCCGCGTCATCGCGGGCGCGAGGTCGCAGTGGCCGAGGCAGGCGACCTCGATCGCGCCCGGTGTCGACGCGAGCAGCTCGCGCGCCCCGAAGCAGTCGCAGACGGGCCCGGTGCAGACGCGGACCGCATCGGTCGGTACCTGCAGGAACGAGTAGAACGAGACGACCTCGTGCACCTCGCCGCGCCGGATGTTCATGTGGTCGGCGAGCGCGTCCGAGAGCTCCATCGTGATCGGCCCGACCTCGCGACGGACACGGCCGAGGTTGTCGAGGAGCCGTGTGCGCTCACGCGGGAGCTCTGGAAGGAGCGTTGCGAGCCGGAGCACGTCCACCGCGGGCGAGTCTATTCCGGGCTCGGCGGCTTCCGGAGCGCCTTCGTCCGCGCGCGCCGGCGCTTCCCCTCGAGGCGGCGCTCGCGGGCCTTGGCGCCGGGTCGCGTCGGCAACGCGTCGGCGCGGAACGGCCAGCGCCTCGCGCAGCTTCTCGACGAGGCGCTCGACCGCGAGCTCGCGGTTGCGTGCCTGGCTCCGCTCGTCCTGCGCGACCGCGCGGAGGACGGCGCCTGCGCGTCGCGACGACGCGGTGCTTCTGGATGTCCGTGAGCGCCGTCGACGCCTCGACGTCGAGCGACGCTTCGACCCTCGTCGAGGACTTCTGCGCATGCTGTCCGCCCGGCCCGCTCGACCGCGAGACGCGAAGCTCGATCTCCGAGACGGGCAGGAGGACTGAGCGCGTGACCCGAATAGACTCACGCTCCATGGCGTGCATTCTGCTCGACATCGACGGCGTGCTGCACGTCTCCGGGGAGCCGACTCCGGGCGCCTCTGAAGCCGTCTCGGAGCTTCGTCGCGCGGGTCACGCTCTCCGCTTCGTCACGAACAACTCGACGCGCCCGCGCTCCCGGCTCGCCGAGGAGCTCCGCGAGATGGGCTTCTCGCTCGACGACAGCGAGCTGCAGACGACACCGGGAGCGGCCGCGCGCGAGCTCGCGGGAAAGCGCGTGCTCGCCCTCGTCATGAGCGCGATCGTCCCCGATCTCGACGGTCTCGAGCTCGTCGGCGACCACGCCGAGGCCGTGCTCATCGGCGGCTGCGACGAGACGCTCGAGCCCAACCAGGTCTTCAGCTACATGAACCTCGCACGCGCGTTCGACGAGATCCAGATGGGTGCGTCGCTCTACTGCCTGCACAAGAACAAGTGGTGGCAGACGAGCCGCGGCCCGATGCTCGACTCGGGCGCGTTCGTCGCGGGCCTCGAGTACGCGACGGGCGTCGAGGCGATCGTCCTCGGCAAGCCGAGCCCGTCGTACTTCGCCGCCGCCCTCGACGCGCTCGACGCGGAGCCCGAGCTGACCTGGCTCGTCACGGACGACGTGGACGCGGACGTGCGCGGCGCGCGCCTCTTCGGCATGAAGACGGCGCTCGTGCGCACGGGGAAGTTCCGGCCCGAGGCGCTCGAGACCGCGGAGACGTCGCCCGACATCGTCGTCTCCTCGCTCGGGCACTTCCCTGCGCTGCTCGAGGAGGACCTCACGGGCGGGTGGGCGCCGTGAAGGTCGGCGTCGACATCATCGAGATCGAGCGCATCGAGCGCGCGCTCGCGCGGCCCGGCTTCCGCGAGCGCTGCTTCACGGATGCCGAGCGTGCGTACTGCGACTCGCGGGCTCGCCCGGCGCAGAGCTACGCGGGGCGGTTTGCCGGAAAGGAGGCGGTCGGCAAGGCGCTCGGCTGCGGCGTGCGGTTCACCTGGAAGGAGATCGAGATCGTCGGGCGGCCGAAGCCGGGCGTTCGCCTCTCGGGGCGAACGGCGGCCTATGCGGAGCGTGTCCAGGCGGGGCCGATCGACCTGTCGATGACGCACTCGCGCGAGATCGCGGCCGCGATCGCCGTCGTGAGCCCGCGCGTCGATGGCTGACGCCTTCGAGCCCCTCTACAGCGCCGCCGAGATGCGCGCCGCCGAGGAGCGGTACCCGCGGTACCCGGAGTCGATCCCCGAGCTGATGGAGCGCGCGGGAGCGGCCGTCGCGCGCGAGGCGATGCTCGCGTTTCCGGCGGCGACGACGCTTCGCGTGCGTCTGCGGCGGCGGCTCGAACGGAGGCGACGGGCGCGTCGCGGCGCGCGTTCTCCGCGAGTCGGGACACGTCGCCGACGAGACGGACGAGGATCTCGACGCGCTACGAGGTCGTCGTCGACGCTCTCTTCGGCACGGGCTTCCACGGCGAGCCGCGTCCGGAGGCCGCCGAGCTCATCGGCCGGATGAACGCCGCACGAGCGCCGGTCGTCTCGGTCGACGTCCCCTCCGGCGTCGACGCCTCGACGGGCGAGATCGCGGACGTCGCCGTCGAGGCGGATCTGACCGTCACCTTCCATGCGCACGAAGGTCGGGTCTCGTCGTCGCCCCCGGCCGGTTCCAGCGCGGGCCGGGTCGTCGTCGCCGACATCGGGCTCGACGACGCGCCGCACGCAGGTGCGCCGCGCGACGCCGGCGATCCTCGACGAGGTCCCCCGTCGTGGCGCTCGCGACACGAAGTACTCGTCCGGCTCCGTGCTCGTCGTCGGCGGGCAGCCGGGGACGGCAGGCGCCGCGTGCCTGACGGCGATGGCGGCGCTGCGCGCGGACGCCGGGTACGTGACGCTCGCGGTTCCGGAGGAGTCGCTGCACGCCGCGGAGGCACTCGCGCTCGAGCCGGTCAAGCTCGCGTGGAGCGACGACGACGCGGTCGAGAAGCTCGAAGCTGCGGCGGAGCGGGCGAGCGCGCTCGCGATCGGGCCCGGGCTCGGTCGCTCGGAGGCGCGCGACGCGCGCTCGTCCGGGCGCTGCTCGAGCGCATCGACCTCCCGGCCGTCGTCGACGCGGACGGCCTGTTCGCGCTCGAGCCGGTCGAGCGCCGGTCCGCGACGGTGCTGACGCCGCACGCGGGCGAGCTCGCGCGCCTGCTCGGCCGCGACTCGGCCTGGGTCGACGCGCACCGGCTCGCAGCGGCGCGAGAGGGGGCGCAACGCTTCGGAGCCGTCGTCCTGCTCAAGGGCGCCGACACGATCGTCGCGTCTCCCGACCGGAGACGTCGTCGTCTGCGACGCCGGGCCACCCGCGCTCGCGACGGCCGGGACCGGCGACGTGCTCACCGGAGTCGTGGCGGCGTTTCTCGCGAAAGGGCTCGACGCGATGACCGCGGCCGCCGCCGCAGCGGTCGCGCACGGGCACGGCGGCGAGCCTGCGGACACCCGCGGCCGGGCTCGTCGCGAGCGACCTCCTGACGCTGCTTCCGTCCGCGCTCGAGCGCTGACGATGCGTCGCGAGTCGTCGCTCGCTGAACACCGGCTGATTACTCCGAACGATGTACCCCCATCGGGTGAGCGGGCGCCGAACGCGACGCTGCCGAGATTCCGTCCGCACGTCGTCCCCAGCTACCCGAAGACGAAGGAGTCCTCCAATGCCCCGAGTTCGTCGGCGAAGCGTTCTGGTCGTCGCCCTTGCAGCGGCGCTCGCGCTCGCAACCTATGCCTTCACCGCCTCCAACACCGTGCCCGGCTCGAAGGCCGGGAAGGGCGAGGGCGCCATCACCGGCTACACGGTCTCCGCGGTCGCGTACACGCTCAGCGCGAGCAACCCCGCGAACATCGACAGCGTGGCGTTCACGCTCAGCGCCTCGGCCACGACGGTGAAGGCAAAGCTCGTCCAGTCGAGCTCGACGTACACGAGCTGCGCCGTCAGCGGCGGTACGAGCGTCACGTGCGACTTCTCCCCCGACGTCGCAGTCCTCTCGGCCGACGAGCTCTCGGTCGTCGCGGTTCAGTAGATGCGGCCGGATCGAGGAGAGGCCGGCGGCGCCTCTCCTCGATCGTGTCCTTGCGATGAGGAAGATCCTCGCCACAGCTCTCGACCGCGACGGTCGCGGTCGTCATCTGCCTCGGAGCCTGGCTCCTGTTCGCACCGGCGGAGCTCGGCGGCGCGACGCGCTACGCGGTCGTCGAGGGCGCGAGCATGGAGCCCGGCTTGCAGCCGTGGCGACCTCGTGCTCGTCCGCGGAGGCGGCGAGCCCGAGCGTCGGCGACGTCGTGCTCTATCGCGACCCCGCTCTCGGCGTTCGCGTCCTCCACCGGGTGATTCGCGATCGAGAACGGCAGGCTCGTCATCCAGGGCGACGCGAACGACTTCGTCGACGACGCGCGTCCACGCCCGTCCGAGGTGATCGGCTCGCTGTGGTTCTCGGTCCCGCGCGCGGGATCGGCTCTCCTCTGGCTGCAGGAGCCGCTGCACGCCGCGCTCCTCGCCTTCGCGCTGACGCTCGTCGCGCTCGGTGGCGGCGCGGCTCGCACTGCGCGCACGCGAGGAGGTGAGCGAGGCGTGACCGGCGTTCGACTCGGGCGCGCAGCTCTGCTCCCCTGCTCCCGCTCGTGCTCTTCCTCGGCGTCGTGCTCACGGCGTCGACGGTCGTTCCGGCGAGCAAGGCCGGGAGAAGCGCCCGGAGCGTCACGGCGAACGTCGTCAAGCCCAGTGCGTGCAGCGCCCTGACGCTGGCCGGCGTCACCGCGGGCTCCGGCACGTTCAACGACTCGGCGGCGTCGAACCTCGTTCTCGGGAGCGCGGCGGTCGACACGATCCGGGGCATGAACGGCAACGACTGCATCCTCGGCGGCGCGGGCAACGACTCGCTCCGCGGCGACGGCGGCACGGACGTCTGCATCGGCGGGGCGGGAACGGACACGTTCCACTCGAGCTGCGAGACCCAGATCCAGTAGAGAATGGCGACGTGGAGCGGTCGTGCTTCACCCTCGACCTCGGAGCGATTCGGCGCAACGCCGCGACGCTGCTCCGGGCCGCCGAGGGCGCCGAGCTGTGGGCCGTCGTGAAGGCGGAGGGCTACGGGCACGGCGCGGTCGACGTGTCGAAGGCGGCCCTCGAGGCGGGTGCCACCGCGCTCTGCGTCGCGACGCTGTCGGAAGCGCTCCACCTTCGCGCCGCGCTCCGGAACGCGCGGATCATCGTGCTCGGGCCCGTGTCGGAGCGGGAGATCGGCGAGGCGCGCGTCGCCAGGCTCGAGCTCGTCGCCGCCGACGGTCGCATCCCGGAGGGCGTGCCGGTCCATCTCAAGCTCGACACCGGGATGGGGAGGTGGGGGCTCTCGGAGCTCCCGTCGCCGACGCGCGACGTGGTCGGGCTCATGAGCCATCTCGCCTCCGCGGAGTCGGATCCGGCGTTCACGCAGCTCCAGATCGAGCGCTTCCGCGAGGCGACCGCCGGGCTCGGCCCGCTCACGCGCCACATCGCGAACAGCGCGGCGACCTTGCGCTACGCCGAGGCGCGGTTCGATGCCGTCCGCTGCGGCATCGCGCTGTGCGGCATCTCGCCGTTCGGCTCGGATCCGGCAGCGGAAGGGCTCGAGCCGGCGCTGCGCTGGGAGTCGTACGTCGCGCTCGCGAAGCGTCTCGAGCCCGGGGAGAGCACCGGGTACGGCCGCCGCTTCGTCGCCGACCGACCGACGTGGATCGGGATCGTCCCCGTCGGCTACGCGGACGGCTTCCGTCGCGACATGTCGGGAACCGACGTTCTCGTCCAGGGAGCCCGTACGCGCGCGTCGTCGGCGCCGTCTCCATGGACGCGCTCGCCGTGCTCCTCGACCGCGAGCGTCCCGTCGGGCACGCCGGTCACGCTCGTCGGCGACGGAATCCTCATGGAGGAGCACGCTCGCGTCGCCGGCACGATCGCGTACGAGATCGCGACAGGCCTGAACACGCGGTCGGGCCGCGCCCGGCGGGTCACGATCGATGGATGAGCGCCTCCGCGAGATCCTCGGCGCAGGAGGAGGCGTGGGTCGTCGGCGGCGCCATCCGCGACGAGCTCCTCCTCCGACCGGTTCTCGACCTCGACGTCGCCTGCGCCGACCCGCGCGAGGCTGCGAACCGCTTCGCCCGCCGCTTCGGCGGCTCGGTCTTCCCGCTCTCGGAGCGGCACGGAGCATGGCGGGTCGTCGCCGACGGCGTCGACGAGACCGTCGACTTCACGCCGGTCGGCGAGGGGATCGACGCCGACCTCGCGACCCGCGACTTCACGTTCAACGCGATCGCCGTCCATGTGCGAACGGGCGAGACGCACGACCCGCACGACGGCCGCGCCGACCTCGAGGCCGGCGTCATCAGGGCCGTGTCCGAGTCGATCTTCCTCGACGACCCGCTCCGCCTCCTGCGGGCGGTGCGCTTCGAGGACGAGCTCGGGTTTCGGATGGACGAGCGCACCGAGGCGCTGCTGCGTGCGTCGGCAGCGCTCGTGACCCAGCCGGCAGGCGAGCGCGTCCTCGCGGAGCTGGAGCGGCTGTCGCCGACCGGCTTTCGGCGCCTGGACGACGTCGGGCTGCTCGCGCGGCTCGGTGGCGAGCTCGACGGCCGACTCGACGCGCTCGACGATCCGGACTTCCGGCTCGTCGTCGTCTTCGGCGAGAACCTCTCGCGTCTTCCGATCTCGAACGAGCTCAAGCGCTACTCGGCGGCGCTTCGCCGTGCGCGCCGGCCGGAGGATCCCTCTCCGCGCGCGATCCATCGCTTCCGGCGGGACACCGAGCCGTGGGCGCTCGACGCGCTGGCGTTCGTCGGCGCGCCGGAGCTCGTCGGCGTCGTCGAGGCGGCGCGGCTCGCCGATCCTCCGGCGCCGCTCGTGCGCGGCGACGAGCTGGGCATCGATCCGGGCCCGGCGATCGGACGTATCCTCGACGTCATCGACGAGGAACGGGCAGCGGGGACGATCTCGACGCGCGAGGAAGCGCTCGCGCTCGCGCGCGAGCTGGCAGCGGTCGAGGCGAGCGCGTGAGCCTCGAGCTGCGGCTCGCGCTCCAGGAGCAGCGAAGCGCCGACCTCGAGCAGCGTCTCCGGACGGCTGCTCGGGCCGTTCACCGGCACCGAGGCGGCGCTCGATGCGGGCTGCGGCACCGGCTCGGTCGCCTTCGCGCTCGCGCCGCACGTCGCGGAGGTCGTCGGCGTCGACATCCGCGCGGACTACCTCGAGGCCGGCCGCGCGGCGGCGCCCGCGAACGTCCGCTTCGAGGAGGCCGACGTCACGAGCCTCCCGTTCGGCTACGCGGAGTTCGACCTCGTCTGCTGCCACCGCGTCCTCCACCACGTGCGTCGCCCGGAGCTCGCCGTCTCGGAGCTCGCGCGCGTCGCGCGTTCCGGCGGCAAGATCTTCATCGCCGATCAGCTCGGCTCGGTCGATCCGCTCCTGAGCCTCGAGATGGATCGCTTCGAGCGCCTGCGCGACGCGACCCATCAGCGGCTGCTCCCCGATGCGGACATCCGCGGCTACCTCGACGCGAACGACCTCGTGCTCCTGTCGTCCGAGGTCACGCGCGAGCAGGTCGATCTCGAAGAGCGGCTCGAGCTCGCCGGCTTCGACGAGGAGGAGCGCATCCGCATCCGCGGGCCGGCGCCGGCCCACCCGTACGAGATCGAGGTCGGCTGGTACGTCTCCCGCAAGCCGGGCCAGTAGATCGGCTACTCGCCGCGGTGCTGGCCGGCGCGGCTCGTGACGAGCCGCGAGAAGATCCCGGGAACGAGCGCCTGGCCGACGGCCGCCAGCCGATACGGGAACCAGGGCACGGTCATCTCGCGTCTTCCCCTTCTCGATCGCCTTGACGACCGCCTCGGCGACGTCCTCCGGCTCGAGCACGAAGCGCAGCAGCATGCGGCTCTGGAGCTTCGTGCGCTGCGGGAAGCCCTCGGTCTCGACGAAGCCGGGCATGATCGTGTGGACCTGGATCCCGCTCGGTCGCAGCAGCGCCGCCGTCGAGCGCGAGAAGGCCAGCTGCGCGTGCTTCGACGCGGCATACGCGCCCGCCGGCGCGAAGGCGACGGTGCCGGCGACCGATACGAGGTTCACGACGTGCGCGTCGCGAGCGGCGCGCAACCCGGCCGCGAAGGCGCGAAGGCACCAGACGCTGCCCAGGTAGTTCACAGCGGTGACGCGCTCCACGAGCTCCGGGTCGACATCGAGGAAGCTGCCGCGCGCCGGGATGCCGGCGTTGTTCACGAGGAGACCGATCGCGGGATGCCGCTCGAGCACCCGCGTCGCGACGTCGTCGACCTGTGCGCGGTCGGCCACGTCACAGACCTCCCACTCGCCACCGATCTCGCCGGCGATCCGCTCGAGCTCGTCCGCTCGGCGAGCGAGGAGCACGCAGTGCCAGCCGCGTTTCGCGAGCGCGCGTGCCGTTGCCTCGCCGATCCCCGAGGAGGCTCCGGTGATCACGGCGACTCGCTCCCCGGCCATCGCCGCGCCACGCTATCCGATTAGGATCGCCGCGTGGCCGGGAGGTTCGAAGGCAAGCAGGCGCTCGTCCTCGGCGTCGCGAACCAGCGCTCGATCGCCTGGGCGATCGCGAAGCGGCTCGCCGACGAGGGAGCGACGGTCGCCTTCACGTACCAGGGCGAGCGCATCGAGAAGAACGTGCGCGACCTCGCCGCGAGCGTCGCGAGCCCGCTCGTCACCGAGTGCGACGTGCGCTCGGACGACGACGTCGCCCGTGTCTTCTCCGAGGTCGCGGACACGTTCGGCGGAGGCCTCGACGTCCTCGTCCACTCGGTGGCATTCGCGGCCGCCGAGGATCTCGAAGGGCGCTTCGTCGACACGCCACGCGACCGCTTCTGGATGGCCGTCGACATCAGCGCGTACTCGCTGGTCGCGTGCTCACGCGCAGCCGAGCCGCTCATGGAGGCGCGTGGCGGCGGCTCGATCGTGACGATGACGTACCTCGGCGGCGAGCGCGCCGTGCCGCACTACAACGTCATGGGCGTCGCGAAGGCGACCCTCGACGCGAGCGTCCGCTACCTCGCGTGGGATCTCGGGTTCAAGAACATCCGCGTGAACGCGATCTCCGCCGGGCCCGTCCGCACGCTCGCGGCCCGCTCGATCGCGGGCTTCACGACGATGCAGACGATGTTCGAGGAGCGTGCGCCCCTCCATCGCCAGATCGAGTCGGAGGACTGCGGCGGCGCTGCGGCGTACCTCCTCTCGGACGACGCCGCGAACGTCTCCGGCACGACGCTCTACGTCGACGCCGGGTACCACGCGATGGGCATGTAGGCGTGGAGGGGATCCTGCTCGGGCACGGGGAGGGCGAGAAGGTCGCCCGCGCCCATCGCCATCACCGCATCCTCGCCGAGCTGCCCGAGCTCGAGGCCGTCGAGCTTTGCTTCGGGCCCGACTTCGAAGGCGTCGACCTGCACAGCCACTCCGACCACGTCGACTCGTTCTACGTGCTCGAGGGTGAGGCCGAGTTCCTCATGGGCGACGAGGTCGTGCGCGTGGGGCCAGGCGCATATGTCGCAGCTCCGATCGGCGTCGTCCACGGCTTCCGCAATGTCGGCGACGGCGACCTTCGAATGCTGAACGTCCACGCTCCGAACGTCGGGTTCGCCGAGCGGCTACGTACGGCCTGACGTGGCGGTTTTCGGCGTGGGCGAAATGGGAACCCTCCCGGCATGAAGCGAACCTTTTATGCCCTCATCGGCTGGATCGCGTGGAAGTACGGCAAGCGCACGATGCGCCGCAAGCTGCGCTTCGTCCGCTAGCGACGGGGATTCAGGAAGTCGCGGCTCGCCACTCGGAGGTCGAGCCCTGGACGAGGCTGTGGATGTTCCCGTCCGGATCCTCGAACCACGCCGCTCTCAGGTCGTCCATGACGTGGATGTCTCCCTCGCGCGTCGTTCCGGGGAGGTCGTAGTGCTCGAAGGAGACACCCTTCGACTTCAGCTGCTCGACCACGCCGTCGACGTCGTCGCCGACTCCCCAGGTCACGGCCGTCGCCTCGTTGGTGCCCGCGTACTCGGAGACGTACACGAGTAGGAAGGTGTTCCCGGTCACGTACGCCGTGACCTGGTCGGCAACCGTGTAGGCGACCTCGAGCCCCAGCGTTCCCTCGTAGAACTCCCGCGCCCTGCCGAGATCCTTCACTGCGACCGTCGGGACACAATCGCTCTTGCCCAGCATCATGAGCTCCTTTCGTGGATGTGGCCCGCTTGATACCCCGGCGCGCCCATATCGAAGCGTGTCGGCGCTACGGCGGTATCTCGTTCCGGCGTCAGGACTGTGCTGCCGCGATCACGGCGTCGATGTCCGGCAGCTCGCCGCCGAGCATCCACGCCGCCTCGATCGTCTCGCCGTCGCGGATGAGGAACGCCGATCGGATCGCGACGTCGTGCATGCCGAGAGGCTCGAACGCGACGTCGAATGCGCGGGTCGCTTCGCCGTTCCAGTCGGAGAGAAGCGGGACTCGACGCCGAGCGTCTGCGCCCACGCACGGTGCGACCACGGCGAGTCGCGCGAGATCGCAAACGGCCGGATCCCCGCGGCGGCGAGGTCTTCGCCCCTGTCACGCAGGAGGTGTAGCTCGTTCGTTCAGGTCGGCGACCAGTCGTAGAGATAAAAACACAGTAAAGAGAGCCCCGCACCCAGGAGCTGCTTGAGCGGCTGCGGCTCCTCGCGGGGAGAAGTCCACACGAGAACATCGGGGACGCTGGCACCCGGCTCGAGCACGGAGATGAGCTTACGTGGGCGGCACGACCTCGACTCGAACGCGGGATGGCGGTCGAGAACGACTACAACCTGCTCGTCTTCTGGGTGAACAACATCGCCGAGACCGGCGCCATGCTCCGCGCCGAGATCCAAGCATGCTGAACAGCTCTTGCCCATTCGGGTGCAAGCGGACGCACTCGATAACGCCGCGCAGCTCCTCTTCGGGGCTAAGGCCGTGAAGGATTGACGCCGTCGTGATCGCGGCGCGCGGCATCTTTGCGCCACGCGGTGTGGGTCAAGCGGCGCTCGGCTAGGCCAGGAATGGAACGCTGATGCGGCTCATGTGCGCGGTCGCTGCACGCGACGCGGCCGGGTGGCTCGCCACGACCACGCACGAGGGTCGGCTCCTTGAGGAAGGTCGCGCGTCGTCGGGCCGGTCGTGGGGATCCGGTACATCGTGATGCGTCCCGGCATCGGCTTGTGCAACCGCCGCAGCCCTCGAAACGGATCGCGCAAGTACGTGGCGAGACGGATCACACCGAGCACAGCGTCAGAGATCGTGGTGATCGCGGCAACGATCGTCACGCCGACGAAGGTACTCGTGACTGCGGACGCCGCTACGTTGGATCAAGGCATCGGATGCGCTAGAACGAAGAGAAACGCGGGATGCCAGTGGAGGCTGTCAACTGGTGGGCCAACCAGCCTCCGCGTCCGTGTGCAGGAAGAGGCGGGCACCCCGCGCAGTCCTCGATACCCGCCACGGCGGGCGGGCAAACGGGCTCGCTTGCCCGCCGCGGAGCCATGGACGTACCGTACTTCGATCCTGCTTGCCGGCCGATGCTTGACGGCGCGGCCCGACTCGTTCAGGCTCTCCCGCGCGCTGCCACGTACGCGACCCAGCGACCAGAGGAGACCAGATGCACGCCACGATGCGTTACTACGCCGGCAACACCGAGCTGGCCGACCAGCTCGCTGTACGCGGGGACGAGATCCGGTCAGTGATCGGAGCCGTGCCCGGGTTCCAGGCCTACTACCTCCTCCGTTTGGACGACGCCACCGTCTCGATCACCGTCTGCGACGACGAGGCCGGAACGGCGGAGTCGACGCGCGTCGCGGCCGACTGGATCCGGGACAACATGCCCGACCTGGTGGCGAGCCCGCCCATGGTCTCGTCGGGAACCGTCACGCTCAGCTCGTAGGCACGACCCAGGCGGGAGCCGGCCCCGCAACTGTCTGCACCACCACCCGCGACCTGCCGCGTCGTGTCGGCACGAATGGGCTCGTGCTTCGGTCGCTCGCTACGGGCTGACGAGGTCGCTCATGCACGAGACGACTCCGCCGACGCGCCGACCTGGGAGGGGAGCGCCTCGGTCGCGTTCGCGATCTCGCGTGCGACCTCGACGATGTCGTGGTTCGCGTTGTAGATGCGCAGCTGCCGGTCGGACGACGAGCCGCGACCGAGGATCGCGAGGACGCCCTCGAGCTCGCGGTCGGACTCGAGCTCGCGCGCGTGCGGCCGCAGCTCGGCGACGGTGCGGCGGACGAGACGCGCGACCGGCACGCGGTTCCGGCTCCCGGTCGCGAGATCCATGACCGGCGCCTGCGAGCCCGTAGCGCGCGGCGAGCCACTTGTTCTCGCTCGTGAGGATCCGGTGGTACGAGGGGATCTCCTGACCGGCCTCGTGGCGCTCGCAGAGCTGCTTCACGAGCGCCTGGCAGTACGCGGCGATCGCGACGGCGTCCTCGACGCGCGTCACCGCGTCGCAGATCCGGATCTCGATGGTGCCGAGCCGCGGATGCAGGCGGATGTCCCACCAGATGTGCGTGTAGTCGGCGATGCAGCCGGAGCGCTCGAGCTGGCCGACCACGGACGCGTAGTCCGCGTAGTCGCGGAAGCGCGGAGGCGGGCCCGAGCGCGGAAACGCGGAGAAGACCATCTGCCGGCTCGACGCGAGCCCGGTCGCCTCGCCGCGCCAGAACGGCGAGCTCGCCGACAGCGCGAGGAGCGGTGCGAGATGCGGGAGCAGCCCGTTGACGACCTGGATCGCCTTCTCCGGGTCGTCGACGGCCACGTGCACGTGCATCCCGAAGATGAGCTCACGCCGCGCGACGTACTGGAGCTGGTCGATCAGCGCCTGGTAGCGATCCTTCGCCGTGATCCGCTGGCGCTCGAAGAGGCTGAACGGATGCGTGCCCGCCGAGCCGACCCGTGTTCCTTGCTCGCGCGCGATCTCGGTGACGTATCCGCGAAGCGTCGTCAGCCACCGCATGACGTCTCCCGCGTTGTGGCATACCGGCGTCGCGATCTCGAGGACGGACTGCATCAGCTCGGCGTTGATCCGGGCCTCGAGCTCGTGCCCGGTCACCGCGGCGAGCATCGTCTCGATGTGCTGGACGAGGTCGAACGTCTCGGGATCGAGGAGCTGGTACTCCTCCTCGACACCGAGGGTGTACGGGTCGCCGGCGCCGAATCTGTGGTCGAGAACGCTTCCCGCGGGCTCGGAGCCGTTGCCGGTGATCGAGGACGGGAAGGCTTGCTTCCCGGTCACGGAAGAACGGCCTCGACTTCGATCTCGACCTTCCAGCGAGGGTCGAAGAGAGCTGCGAGGACGGTCGTGTTCGCCGGTCGCACGTCGCCGAACACCTCCGCGTGCGCGCGTGCGAAGCCGTCGAAGTCGCCTGCGTCGGTGAGGTAGACGCGCGTGCGGACGACGTGCTCGAGGCTCGTTCCCGCCCGCTCGAGCGCGGTCCCGATGAGCTCGAGGCAGAGGAGCGTCTGCTCGTAGATGTCCTCCGGCGGCGGTGAGCCGTCGGGCGGGTTCGCCGCGGTGCCCGACACGTGCACCCTGTCGCCCGCGACGACCGCGCGCGAGTAGCCGACGATCGGCTCGTACGCACCCGTTCCCGCGATGAGGCGGCGCTCCATGCCGCGACTAGTATCGCGCCGCGTGCAGGCGCTTCGCCAGATCGACGACTGGCCGGTCGAGTTCGCCGCCGCGGGTGTGGTCGATCACGAAGGCCGGGTCTCGACGCACGGTGACGTCGGGCGCGCGGTTCGTCTCGCGTCGGTGTCGAAGCCGGTCGCCGCGCTCGCGACGCTCGTCGCCGCGGAGGAAGGGGTCGTCGATCTCGACGAGCCGGCCGGCCCGCCCGGATCGACCGTCCGCCACCTGCTCGCGCACACGTCCGGCCTGCCGTTCGAGGGCGACGGCCCCGATCGCACGGCCCGGACAGCGCCGCATCTACTCGAACGAGGCGTTCCGGGTGCTCGCCCAGCACGTCGCCGGACGCGCCGAGATGGAGTTCTCCGAGTACGTCCGCGAGGCCGTCTGCGCGCCGCTCGAGATCGGGCTCGATCCGTCCGGCGACCCGGGATCGGGGATGCACGCCTCGCTCGAGGACGTCCTCGCGATCGCGCGCGAGCTGCTCGTCCCGCGCCTCGTCGCCGACGAGACCCGCGACGAGATGACGAGCGTCCAGTTCCCGGGCCTTGCGGGCGTCCTGCCGGATCACGGCCGCTTCGACCCGCTCGACTGGGGCCTCGGCGTCCAGCTCAACACCCGGCCGCCGTCGTGGATGGGCGCGCGAACGTCGCCGCGCACGTTCGGTCACTTCGGCGGCTCGGGGACGTTCCTCTGGGTCGATCCGGAGGCGCGCGTCGCCTGCGCCGCGCTCACGACGCGCGAGTTCGGCGAGTGGGCGAAGGAGGCGTGGCCGCGCTTCTCGGATGCGGTGCTCGACGAGCTCGTCGTGTAGCGTCGAGTGACGCAGCGACCCGGCCGCGAAGCGGCCGGCTTCAGGGATCTTCGCGCGACCGAAATCCGCGATCCGCGGATTTCGGTCTTGCGCAAAGCTCAGTCGTCGGCGAAGAGCGGGCGCACGAGCTCGTCGAACGTCGCCTCGTCGCAGCTCGCGACGACGCACGGCGTCATCGCGGTGACGGTCGCCGTCCGCGGGACGTGCATCGTCAGCGCGACCTCGCCGAAGAACTCGCCGGCCTTGAGGATGCGCCGCTCGCCGAGCGCGGTCTGCGAGACGCCCGCAACGCCGGAGAGAAGGACGAAGAAGCGATCGCCGGGCTCGCCTTCGCGGATGAGCACCGTGCCGGACGCGACCTCCTCGCGCTCCATGCGGTCGGCGAGCTTGCCGAGCGTCTCGCCGGGCAGGCCGGCGAACAGCCCGACGCGCGCGAGCTCGGTCACGGACGCGGGGACGTGTCGCGGCGACACCGCTCTACCGTACCCACGCCAGCCGTGAGCAGACACGTGTCGGTAGCTCGAACGCTGCGGTCCGTCGCAACGCAGGGCGTCCGTTCAGGGATCTACGCGGAAAGACCGAGGGCCGGCGAACCGGCCCTTCGGCTAGGGGAGGGGGAGGGGGAAGCCTCGAACGAAACTTGCTGCAAACAGCTTCCTATCAGGTTACGCCCCGAAAGGGAAGTGCCGCGTTGCGATCAGGCAGCGAAGCCCAGCGAGCGCTCGAGCGCCGACTTCGGCTGCGCGCCGACTGCTGCGGCGGCGGGCTCGCCGTCCTTGAAGAGGATCATCGTCGGGATCGACATGACCCCGTACTTCAGGGAGAGGCCCTGCTCTTCGTCGATGTTGACCTTCACGAGCTTGACCTCGTCCTTGCGCTCCTCGGCGATCTTCTCGAGGACGGGCGCGACGGCGTGGCAGGGACCGCACCACTCGGCCCAGAAGTCCACGATGACCGGGGTCTCGCTCTTCAGGACTTCCTGCTCGAAGGTCGCTTCGGTGACGTCAAGTGCCATGAGACTCATTCGTTCCTTTCATACGTGTCATTTGCGAATGCTCGGAGATAAACGCCTGAGGGCCCGAAACCCTTCCCTAGACTGATTCCTCGTGGCGCCGATCTTCACACCTCTGCCGGACAAGCCGGACCATAACGCGCTCGAGCTCGAGATCCTCGAGGCGTGGGAGCGCGAGTCGACCTTCGACCGGCTGCGCGCGCAGAACGCGTCCGGCCCGCGCTTCAGCTTCGTCGACGGACCCGTCACGGCGAACAAGACGCTCGCCGTCCATACGGCCTGGGGGCGAACGCTCAAGGACGTCTTCCAGCGCTACAAGGCGCTGCAGGGCTTCGACCAGCGCTACCAGAACGGGTTCGACTGCCAGGGTCTCTGGATCGAGGTCGGGGTCGAGCGCGAGCTCGGGCTCAACTCGAAGCGGGAGATCGAGGAGTACGGGCTCGCCGAGTTCGCGCGCAAGTGCCGCGACAAGGTGGTCTGGTCGGCGACGGAGCTCACCGAACGGCTCCGAAGCGGCTCGGCCAGTGGATGGACTGGGGGAACGACTACTTCACGTTCTCCGACACGAACATCGAGTACATCTGGCGGTTCCTCGCAGCTCATGTACGAGCGCGGCTACCTCTACAAGGGCCACCGCTCGACGGAGTGGTGCCCGCGCTGCGGCACGTCGATCTCGCAGCACGAGCTGACGCAGAGCGGCGTCTACCAGGATCGGACCGACCCGTCGCTGTTCGTCCGCTTCCCTCTCGCTCGACCAGCCCGGCGAGTCGCTCGTCATCTGGACGACGACGCCGTGGACGCTGCCCGCGAACGTCGCGGCGGCCGTCAAGCCCGACGCCGAGTACGGGCTCCGCGAGAACGGGCGAGTGGGTCGCGGTCGCGCGCTACCCGGACGAGTCGTTCGTGCGAACCGTGAAGGGCTCCGACGCTCGTCGGGCTCCGGTATCGCGGGCCGTTCGACGACCTCGGCCCGGGCGGCGAGGTCGAGCATCGCGTCATCCCGTGGGACGAGGTCTCGCTCGAGGAGGGAAGCGGCATCGTCCACATCGCGCCGGGCGCCGGGCAGGAGGACTTCGAGCTCGGCCGAGTCCACGAGCTCCCCGTGCTCTCGCCGGTGGACGAGGCCGGTCGCTTCTACGACGCCTACGGCTGGCTGCACGGCCTCTCGACCACCGAGGCCGCCGACCAGATCGTCGGCCGGCTCGGCGAGACGGGCTTCCTCCTCGAGGCGGGCTCCTACGAGCACCGCTACCCGCACTGCTGGCGCTGCGACACGCCGCTCATCTGGCGCGTCACCGACGACTGGCTGATCTCGGTCGACGAGCTTCGGCAACCGTTGCTCGACGCGAACGCCACCGTCGAGTGGACGCCCGAGTACATGGGCAAGCGCATGGACGACTGGCTCCGCAACATGGGCGACTGGAACATCTCGCGGCGCCGCTACTACGGGCTGCCGCTGCCCGATCTACGAGTGCGCGTGCGGCCATGTCACCGTCGATCGGCTCGAAGGCCGAGCTCGCCGAGCGCGCGATCGCGCGGCTCGACCAGCTCGAGGAGCTCCGGCGCCCCTGGATCGACGACGTTCCGATCCGCTGCGAGGCGTGCGGCGAGAGCGTCCGGCGGATCCCGGAGGTCGGCGACGTCTGGCTCGACGCCGGCATCGTCCCGTTCTCGACGCTCGGCTGGCAGAGCCCCGAATACGTCCCCGAGGGATACGCGACCGGCGCCGCGAAGGGGCTCACGACCGCCGACCTCCCGGACCACGCGTACTGGGAGGAGTGGTTCCCGGCCGACTGGGTCTCCGAGATGCGCGAGCAGATCCGACTCTGGTTCTACTCGCAGCACTTCATGTCGGTCGCGCTGACCGGCCGGGCGCCGTACCGGCGCGTCCTCGGCTACGAGAAGATGCTCGACGAGAACGGCCGCGAGATGCACGGCTCGTGGGGGAACATGATCGACGCGGAGGACGCGTTCGCGCGCATGGGCGCGGACGTCATGCGCTGGCAGTACTGCTCGCAGCCGCCGAACCAGAACCTCCTCTTCGGCTTCGGGCCGGCGCACGAGATCCAGCGGAGGCTGCTCACGCTCTGGAACTCCTGCAAGTTCCTCGTCGACTACGCCAACATCGTCGAGGACTGGGCGCCCGAATGGGAGGATCTCGCGACCGGCCCGAACGGCGAGCTCGAGCCGCTCGATCGCTGGCTCGTCGAGCGGACGCGCGCACTCGTCGTGGAGGCACGCGAGGGGTACGAGAGCTGGCTCACCGTCGATGTCGTACGTGCGTACGAGTCGTTCGTCGACGACGTCTCGAACTGGTACATCCGGCGCTCACGCCGACGCTTCTGGGACGGCGACCCGGTCGCGTTGCGCACGCTCTGGTACGCGCTCGTCCAGGGCCTACGCGTCGTCGCTCCGCTCATGCCCTTCCTGACCGATCACCTGTGGCGCGTGCTGACCGCGGCCCTGCGAAGGGGCGCCGGACTCCGTCCACCTCGCGGGCTGGCCGGAGACGGCCGCGCCCGACTCGGCTCTTCTCGCCGAGATCGCCGAGCTGCGCCGCGTGGTCGAGCTCGGACGCCAGGCGCGCGCGACGTCGGGCGTGAAGCTCCGGCAGCCGCTGCGCGCGCTCGTCGTCGAAGGCGCTCCGCTCGCCGAGCGCCACGCGGAGGAGATCGCGGACGAGCTGCGGGTGCGCGACGTCTCGTTCGAGCACGTCGACGCGAGCGAGCTCCGCGTGAAGCCGAACCTCCCTCTACTCGGGCCGAAGCTCGGCAAGGAGCTCGGTGCGGTGCGCACGGCCTTGCAGAGCGGCGAGTTCGAAGAGCTTCCGGACGGCGGGATCCGCGTCGCCGGTCACGACCTCACGCGCGACGAGGTGCTCGTCGAGCGCCACGGGAAGGAGGGTTGGGCGGTCGCAGCCTCGGACGGGCTCACCGTCGCGCTCGACCTCCATCTGGACGACGACCTCCTTCGCGCCGGTCGCGTGTACGACCTCATCCACGGCGTGAACACGATGCGCAAGGAGGCCGGCCTCGAGCTGACCGACCGCATCCGGCTCACGATCCCGGATGCGGACTCCGATCTGCTCGAGCACGACGAGTGGATCGCACGCGAGACGCTCGCCGTGTCGGTCGACGCCGGCGGCAGCGAGCTCGCGATCGCGAAGTCCTGAGAATCAGGTTCGCCTCTGACTCAGTCGCCGGCGACGAAGAACACCCACGTGCCGTCCGGCGCGATGCCCGCACGCCACCCGAAGTAGCCCGCCCCCTCCGGAAAGAGCGCGCTCGGGAGACCCAGCGGCGCGAGGAGGTCTCGCTCGTGCGGCGAGAGGTCGTCCGAGCTCGGGACCGCGTAGGCCCACGGCCAGACGTAGTAGCCGCGCGACGAGGACGTATGGCAGCTGGAGGACCGCCGCGAGCGCCTCGATCGGCCGCTGGTCGGTCGTTCGCTCGAGCTCCTGCCAGTACGCGATCGGCCCGCCATCGACGGAGTCGCCGAACGTGTACTTGAACCCAGAGTCGGGGATCAGCTCGCGCAGCGCCTCGTAGTCGCCCGTCTCCGCGGCCTCCAGCAGCCGCGCACGAGTCTCCTCGACCGCGGCCGGTAGCCCACCGGTCGCCGTCGGCACGGATGCGTCCGCCTCGGAGTCGTCGAGCTTGAAGCCGAGCATCGTCCCCGATGCGAACGCGACGACAGCGATGAGGACGACGACGAGTGTGCGCACGCTACCCCTGCGCGGCGAGCTCGAGCTCCCGGCGGAGCTCGACCGGAAGCCGGAAGGTCACGTCCTCTTCGACGATGCGATACGGCTCGATGTCGGTCACGCCCCGGGCACGGAACCAGTCGCAGACGCGGGTCACGAGCTTCTCCGGGGCCGACGCGCCGGACGTGATCCCGACGGTTCGCGCGCCCTCGAGCCAGGCTTCGTCGATCTCCGTCTCGTCGTCGATGAGGTGCGCCGGGGTGCCGGCTGCGCGCGACGTCTCCACGAGCCTGTTCGAGTTCGACGAGTTCCTCGAGCCGATGACGAGCAGGAGCTCGATCTCGGGCAGCATCTCCTTCACGGCCCACTGCCGGTTGGAGGTCGCGTAGCAGATGTCTTCCTTGCGCGGTGCGCGGATCTCCGGGAACCGGCGCCGGAGGGCGGTGATGATCTCGCCGGTCTCGTCGACGGAGAGCGTCGTCTGGGTGACGTAGGCGAGCTTCGCGTCCCGAGGCAGATCGAGCGCCTCGACCTCCTGCACCGTCTGCACGAGAACCGTCGCCTCGGGGGCCTCGCCCATCGTCCCCACGACCTCCTCGTGGCCCTCGTGACCGATGAGGACGACGGTGTAGCCCTCGTCCGCGTAGCGGCGCGCCTGGACGTGCACCTTCGTCACGAGCGGGCAGACGGCGTCGATGACGTTGTGCGCGAGCGTCGCGGAGTTCGCGAAGACCGACGGCGCGACGCCGTGCGCCGAGTACACGACCGTCGCTCCGGCCGGGACCTCGGTCTCCTCCTCGACGAAGATCGCCCCGCGTGCCTCGAGATCGCGGACGACGTGGATGTTGTGGACGATCTGCTTGCGCACGTAGACGGGCGCGCCGTAGTGCTCGAGCGCGCGCTCGACCGTCTCGACGGCGCGCTCGACGCCGGCGCAGTACCCGCGCGGCGAGGCGAGGAGGACGCGTTCGACCACGGTCACAGCGTAGCCCGGGTCAGCGGGCGGACTGCGCGACGAGGATCCCGGCGATGACGACGGCGCCGCCGATGAGCTGCGTCGGCGCCGAACGTCTCGCCGAGCCAGGCCCAGGCGATGACGGTGGCGACGACCGGCTCGAGCTGGCGACGATCGACGCGCTTCGTCGCGCTGATGTGCCGAAGCGCCCCGACGAGCAGCGAGAACGTCACCATCGTCCCGATCACGACGATGAAGCCGACGAGCGCCCAGACGGGAGCGGAGTACTCGGAGAGGTTCCCCTGGAGCGAGACGTCGTCGCCGAGGGCGTCCCACGGGAAGTTCCAGAGCGGCTGATCACCGCCCAGAGGAGCGCCGCGAACAGGAAGCCGTAGAACGAGAGCGAGGCAGCGTCGCGGTGCTGCCGTTCGCGCTCGGCCATGAGGAGGTAGGCGGTGAGAGCGAATGCGCCGCCGAGCGCGGCGGTGACGCCGACCGTGCTGAAGGCGACCCCCGCCCAGAGCTCGACGACGAGCGTGAGGCCGGTGAGGCACATGCGCGACCGCGACCCAGATGCGCCGCCGGATGTGCTCGTTGTAGACGAACCGCGCGAAGAGCGCGACGAAGAGCGGCGCGGTGAACTCGATGAGCAGCGCGACGCCCACCGGGAGGTTCTCGATCGCGACGAAGTAGAGCCACTGGACGAGCGCGATCCCGACGAGGCCGAACGCGACGAGGAAGAGAGCTCGCGGCGGCCCGACGCGCAGCCGCGACGGCGCGACGGCGAGCAGGAAGGCGAGGAACAGGATCGCGGCGCACGTGTTGCGGATCTGCGCGAGCTCGAGCGACGAGAGCCCCGAGCCGAGGACGACCTTCGAGACGCTTCCGTTGACGGCGAAGAGCGTCGCCGCCGTCGCGACCATCACGTAGCCGAGCCGCGTCTTGTCGTCCGGGCGCCCCTCGGGGAGCAGCGTGGGGGCGTCGACCATGGGCCGGCAGGCTATCCGCCTACACTGTGCCGACCTCGGGGCGTAGCTCAGCCTGGTAGAGCGCTCGCTTTGGGAGCGAGAGGCCGGCAGTTCAAGTCTGCCCGCCCCGACTTCGTGAGCACGAGGACGCTTCTTGCGGCGACGTTCGTCGCCGCGCTCGCAACGATGTCATGCGGCCGCGAGCGCTTCGCCGTGACGCATCGGCGCAGCGTGCTCCGGCCTTCCGCGGCTCGATCGAGCGGATCGACGCGGCGCAGGCGAAGCGCATGACGGGCGTGTCGTGGCGGCCGGGGTGTCCGGTCGCGCTGCGCGACCTCCGGCTGCTGACGCTGTCGCACTGGGGATTCGACGGGCGAGCGCGAACGGGGCGGCTCGATCGTCCACCGCGACGTCGCCCGCGAGCTCGTCGCGGTCTTCCGCGACCTCTACGCAGCGCGCTTCCCGATCCGGCGGATGGTCCCGGTCGACGCGTACGGCGGGAGCGACTTCCGCTCGATCGAGGCCGACAACACGTCGGCGTTCAACTGTCGCTACGTCGACGGGACGACGCGCTGGTCGAACCACGCGTACGGCACGGCGATCGACGTGAACCCGATCGAGAACCCGTACGTCTCGCGGCGGCCGCACGGCCCACGCCGCGAGCCGGCCCTACGTGAGCCGAACGCCCCGCCGTCGAGGGATGGCCTTCGAGGGCGGGGCGCTCGTTCGTGCGTTCGACCGAGATCGGCTGGGGCTGGGGCGGCCGCTGGTCGTCCGCGAAGGACTACCAGCACTTCTCCGAGAGCGGTCGCTAGGGCTCGAGGCCTCCGCGAGCGGTCTCGAGTTGCGGATCCGGAACCGGCGCGCCGGAGCATGAGGAACGCCCAGATCGCTCCTCCGAGCACGCCGCCGGCGAGCGGGCCGACGATGTAGATCCAGACGTCGCCCCAGTCCTGGTTGTAGAGCACCGGGTCGAGCGAGCGGGCGGGGTTGAACGATCCGCCCGAGGCGGGGCCGACCGTCACGGCCGCGGTGAAGATGAAGAGCCCGATCAGGAACGGCGCCATGACGCCGTTCCACGCCGCACGCTCGTCGGTCGCGACCGTGAGGATGACCATCACGAAGAGACCGGTCGCGATGATCTCGAGCACGAGCGCAGCCCAGTCGTCGATCCCGCTCCCGGGACTGCGTGTCGAGGGCGTCGGTGACCTGCGCTCGAGTAGACGATCGCCATCACGAGCACGGCACCGAACCCGCCGACGAGCTGCGCGATCCAGTACGGGACCACGTCGCGGCGGCGAGAACCTCCCGGCGATCGCGAGGCCCGCGCTCACCGCCGGGTTGAAGTGTCCGCCGGAGATGTGCCCGAACGCCGTGATCGCGAGCGCGAGCCCGAAGCCGAACCCGGCGGCGACGCCGAGCGGGGTGATCGCATCCGCGCCGATGTCGACGACAACGGCGATACCGCTGAAGCCGAGGAAGAAGAAGAGAAACGTGCCGAGTGCTTCGGCCGCGAGTCGAGTTCCGAGCGGCTGATCCATCGTTCGACCTCCCGAGTTCGGTTACAGGGCGATTCTGCAACCGGAGCAGGGTTCCTTCGCTGACCGACCCGGTGCGGCGGTGCGATTCGTCTGTTCTACCGACCGCTCAGCTTCTTACGTTGCGGAACGGACGAATCGTCCGCATAGGCGCCCGCCGACAGGCCGCGTAGCCTGTTTTGGCGATGCTCGTCGAGGACGCTACGGCATTCATCGAGCAGCTCGATGTCCCGGAGGACGGCAAACAGACGGGCAAGCATCGCCGCCGGGTTGCGAAGGCAGAGGTCGATGTGGTCGAGGCTCAGCGGGACGTGCAGGTCGCGACCATGGCGCTCCAGCAATTGGAGCGGAGACTCGTTCGTGGAGCGGACCCGTCGTTGGCGAGTACTGGTCGTCGATTCTTGCGGGGACTGCGTGGCCGAACGCTCGAGCGAGACATCGAGAAGATTCGCGCGCACCTCGAGGCAAAGCGCGACCAGCTGACGGCGAAACAGAAGCGCCTGGCCCGTCTCGAGCAGAGAAGTCCCGAGCGCGACGCCCCTCGCCAGAGCGCGACAATGTTCCGTCTTCACTCGGAGGGCCACTATCTCGGTTGCTCCGCGCGCCGGTTCGCGCGCCTCTCGGCGTCTCAGCTCAAGGCGCCCGTCCTGCTGTTGCGAAAGGACGGTCGACGCTGGTGGTGGTATCTCGATCGCTTCTGGTGGGATGACGAGCGGCTCTCGGCGACCGAGATCGCGAGGACCGTCCTCCAGTCGGACGTGCGCATGAAGCAGCGATCCGAAGCGGATGCCCATGCGCGAAAGATCCTGCTCGGTCCGAGCGCGCCCATCACCCAGGAGCATGTCTCGGAGTCCGTGAGACTCGCGGTTTGGCGTCGGGATTCCGCCCGCTGCGTCGACTGCGGCTCCGGCAAGAGCGTCGTGTTCGATCACATCGTCCCGACCTCGCAGGGCGGATCAAACACGGCAGCGAACATCGAGTTGCGCTGTGAGTTGTGCCGTGCCCGGTTGGCCCGCAATGAAATGCGCACGCGGGTCAGCAGGGCGCGAATAGAAGCAGCGCCGTACCATCGAGACGAGCGTGCGTCCGCCTAAAGGGCGCTAGGAGTCGACATCGCGAGCTTGTAGAGCTTCGTGCTGCGAGAAGACTCGGAGAAGACGAGGTTCGGAGAAGGTGAGGAGCGCTAGCGACTGTTCGGAGCTGGCGTCTGACGAGGTAGTGCTGGCGGCTGCTCGGCTCGAACGCCTGCCCGAGTCGACAGCTGCCAGCCGAATCGTCGGACGCGCGGCGGGCTCCCGTTACGTCTGACGAAAGAGCCTTTCCGGGAGGTTCTCTTCAAGCGGGCGACCGGGCTCGAACCGGCGACATCCAGCTTGGAAGGCTGGCGCTCTACCAACTGAGCTACACCCGCGTCCGACTAGCGTAGCGCCGTGGATCCGTACGCGTGGTCGTGGAACGCCGAGGTGCTCGTCGTCCTCGGACTGACTGCCGCGTACGTCCTCGCGATCCGGCGGCACCCAGCGCCCGCCTGGCGTATCGGCTGCTTCGTCGGCGCGCTGGCGCTCCTGCTGGCGGTCACCGCAACGCCCGTTCACACGCTCGGGATGCACTTCCTCCTGACGGTGCATCTCCTCCAGAACGTCGTGCTGGCCGAGTGGGCGCCGCTGCTCGTCGTACTCGCGATCCCGCCCGCTCTCGCTGCCTCGATCGCGCGCCCGCGGGCGATCCGCGCGCTCACGCATCCCGCGGTCGCGCTCCCGCTCTGGCTCGCGAACTACATGATCTGGCATCTCCCGTGGATCTACGACGCGGCGCTCGAGAACCCGAGCACGCTGCTCCACGTCGAACACGCGCTGTACTTCCTCACCGGCCTCGCGATGTGGTGGTGCGTCTTCCAGGACGAGCCGCATCGTCTCGGCTCGGGCGCGCGCGCCGGCGTACGTCTTCGCTGCGTTCGTGCTCGGAAGCCCGGTCGGGCTCGTGCTGGCGCTCGTTCCGAACGCGATCTACGACTTCTACGTCGAGGCGCACCATCGCGTCTGGGGCCTGAGCCCGCTCGAGGACCAGCAGCTCGCGGGGATGCTCATGGCAGTCGAGCAGGCGGTCGTGTTCTTCGCCGTGTTCGCGTACTGGTTCTTCCGCTTCCTCGCGGAGGAGGAGCGGCGCGAGGACGTTGACCATCCGCCCGCGCGTGCGTAGGTTCGCCGCCGTGCGTCGAGTCGCTCTTGTCGTAGCTATCGCGGCGCTCGTCACCGCCGTTGTGCACGGCGGTTCACGTCCTCTCAAAGACGTCAAGGGGCAGCCGGTCAGTGAGGCGACCGGCGCCGAGTGCGCGCGCGTCCTGACCGCTCGCTGACGCGGCCGCCGTCGCCCCGACTACCCTCACGGCGGGCGCCCGTAGCTCAGTGGACAGAGCGGCGGACTTCTAATCCGCGGGTCGCAGGTTCCAATCCTGCCGGGCGCATAGGAAGTGCCTGCAAATTGGCCACTTCTGGCGACCCCCTTGAGGCTATAAGCACCTCTACCAGGGCCCACAGCGGCTTTCTTATACGAAATCGCGCCATTTTCTTATCTGAGGTCACAACGGTACGAAACAAAACGGAATCGCGGGCGCAATCTCTCCAGGATCCACGCGCCGACCATGACCAGTGGCCTGGGGCGCGACGGGTCGTTGAACGGGAGAACGGGTGACGGGCCGTTGGCGCCGGCCTCGCTCATACGTCTCGTTTCGGACGAAGCCGCTCGCACCGGCGCGGACTCAGCTTCAGTTGATCGAGACGACGTCCACCGGCTCAGAGATTCCCTTGAGCATCACCGTCCGCGGCTCCGTTGTCGGGTACTGGGAGGCAGAGCCGACCGTGGGCTTGCTTGCGACGATCTCCCCCACCTCGGCGAGGGCTGCGATCCGCGCCGCCTCGTGAACTCCCTTGCCGCGGAACCCTCCCTCCACTTGCGCGGCTCCGGATGCATGCAGCCCGATCCGCACCTGGGGCGCGAAGCCATGCTGCCTGCGGTGGTCGGCGAGGCGGCGCTGGATTGCGACGGCACACGCCACCG
>CAVWES010000002.1:0-171081 GCA_963754175.1 uncultured Gaiellaceae bacterium
CGAGCGCTCTCCGTTCTCCGGTCCGCGCCGCGACCCAGGCGAGGATGGCCGCCTCGGCTGACCAGCCGGCCACCAGCGCAGGTCCAGTCGAGTGCGAGGGCGAGCGTCACCCCGGAGAGACCGACACCCACCGCGACGAGGAGAGCAGCGATCTCGCGCACTCATCCGCTGGCGGAAGCCGAAGCCGCCGAGGGCGATGTGAGCGGCCGTGACCGCTAGCACCCACAGGGGTCGCTCCTTCGGGGGAACCGCGATCGTCGAGCGAGACTCCAGCCGAGAGCGGTGACGAGAGCCGGCGGTCGAGCAGGAGGACCAAGCACCGAGGACACCGTCAGCGCGGAGGTCGGGACCCGAAGCTCGTAGCCGATCGCGGCGACGACGAAGAGACACCAGTACAGCGCGAGGACGGTGAGCGGGACCACGAGGTCGTCTCGGTCCCACGCCCAGAACGCGAGCTGCGGCGCGCTGATCAGGAGTGCGCCGAGGGCAAGCCAGCCCCAGCGCTGCCAGACGAGGACGGCGACTGTTGTGACCAGCGCGATGATCATGAATGCGAGGGCGAGACTCGTCGTCTCGCCACCGACGAGAACGGGCGAGGCGAGGGCGCCGAGAAAGCCGAGGGCGGCGACGAACTGCGATCGCCAGCGACCGCGATGGTCGCGCCGGCAGCGCCGATCGGCGGCGACGAGAAGCCCAACCTCCTCCGCGACGACCCCCTTCACCGCCGTGGCGTACGTCAAAGACGCCGAGAGCGCCGCGAGCGCGCTCGCGACTGCAGCGACGGCGGCTTCAGTCTGGCCACGTCGCTCGTACAGAAAGAGGCCGGCGGCCAGGAGCATCGTCGAGCCGGCAAACGCGAGCGCGACGCGCGCCTCGACGCCGATCCAGCCACGGTCGACGGCGATGACGAGAAAGAGGATGACGCCGACGACGATCGCCAGCCCGCCGAGCCAGAGCGAGGATCCGTCCGCCGAGCAGATCCTCGAACGATCGCTGCGGCTTCTGCGGCTTCTCGGGCTCGGTGGGCGACCGGCGCCGTCGGCGGAGACTCCGTCGCCGCGGACGAAGGCGGTTGCGTCAGGATGACCGGCGGTGTCGGGGTCGCCGGAGCGAGCTCTTCGACCCTCGAGTCAGCCGCGCGAGTCCTTCCTCGACGGCCGCGAGTCGTTCCTCGAGAGACGGCTCCATCGGCCTGATCGTATTCGCGGGCCGGCTGGCCTGACCTTCCGCCCGTGGGCCGCCGACGAGCTACGCCACGCCGGCGGCGAGGGCGTCGTCGAGCGGCGTGTAGGCCATGCCGTGTGCCTCGGCGACGGCCTCGTAGGTGAGCTTGCCGCCGAAGGTGTTGACGCCGCGCGCGAGCTCCGGATTCGCGGTGACGCTCCGACGACGCCGAGATCGGCGAGCTGCTCGACGTAGCGGAAGCGTCACGTTCGTGAGGGCTCGCGTCGAGGTGATCGGCACGGCCCAGGCATGTTCGCGACGCAGTAGTGGATCACGCCATCGACCGTGTACACGGGGTCGTCGTGCGTCGTCGGCTTCGATGTCTCGGCGCAGCCACCCTGGTCGATGGCGACGTCGACGAAGACGGCGCTCTCCTTCATCGTGCCGAGCATGTCGCGGGTGATGAGCTTCGGCGCGAGTGCGCCGGGGATGAGTACCGCGCCGATCGTGAGGTCGGCCTCCTTGATCGCCTCCTCGAGCTGGAGCGCCGACGACATCAGGAGCTGTACACGGCCGGAGAGGATCTGCTCGAGGAAGCGCATGCGATCGACGGACCGTTCGAGGATCGTCACCTGTGCGCCCATGCCGAGCGCGATGACCGCAGCGTTGTAGCCGACCATGCCCCCACCGATCACGAGCACGCGCGCCGGCGCGACACCCGCGACGCCTCCGAGCAGGATTCCGCGGCCGCCCTTCGGCTTCTCGAGCTGGTCGGCGCCCGCTTGCGGGGCGAGCCGGCCGGCGATCTCGCTCATCGGCGCGAGGAGCGGCAATGCGCCGCTGTCGGTCTCGACCGTCTCGTAGGCGATCGCGGCGATCCCGGACTCGAGGAGAGCGCGCGTCAGCGGCTCGTCCGCGGCGATGTGCAGGTACGTGAAGAGCGTGAGCCCTTCGCGCAGCCGCGGGTACTCCGACCCGATCGGCTCCTTGACCTTCAGGAGCAGATCGGAGCCTGCCCACACGTCGTCGACCGACGCGATCGTCGCGCCGGCACGTTCGTACGCGTCGTCGGGGAAGGCGCTCCCGACGCCCGCGCCCGTCTCCACGAAGACCTCGTGACCGCCCCGGACGAGCTCGCGCGCACCCGCGGGTGTCAGTGCGACCCGGTACTCCTGAGGCTTGATCTCCTTCGCGACGCCGATCCGCATGCGGCCGGGACGATATCGCCTCACGTACGGGCGAGACGCGCGACGAGGGCGCGCTCGTCGTCGTCGAGCCACGGCGGCGACCCGGCCCCGGCGTTCTCCGCCGCGCGCTCCGGACGTGAGGTCGCCGGGATCACGACGTCGACGCGGATGTCCGACAGCACCCACTTCAAGAGCGCCTGCGCCCACGTGTGGATGCCGCGATCGCGAAACGGTGCGAGCTCGGTCTCCGACGGCCCGCGCTGCAGGAGCGGTGCGCCCGTGCCTCCGAACGGCCGCATGACGACGACCGCGATTCCGAGCTCCTCGGCGAGAGGCAGCAGGCGCTTCTCGGCGTCGTGCTCTCGCGGGCTCAACGGGAGCTGGACGACATCGAACCGACGTGTCAGCAGCGCCCGCTCGAGCTCCTCGAACGAGCTCGCGCTCCAGTGCGTCACGCCGATGCGGTCGATGCGGCCTGCCGCGCGCTCCTCCTCGAGCCAGGGCAGGTGCTCCTCCCAGGCGACGAGGTTGTGCACCTGCTCGATCTCGACGCGGCCGAAGAAGCGGCGCTGTTCGTCGTACTGCGCGCGTCCCTCCTCGACACTCGGCGCCCAGATCTTCGTAGCCACCGTCGACGCGTCGCGCTCGCCCTCGAGGGCAAGACCGAGCGACGACTGCGCGGCGCCGTACATCGGCGACGAGTCGTAGAAGGTCGTCCCCGCCGCGAGCGCGACCTCGACGACGGAGCGCGCGCGTGCGGCGTCTCCATCGAACGTGCTGTACGTCCCGAGCCCCAGGACGGGGCCGAGCCTTCGCGCCTCCACCCTGTCAATCCGCCTCGCGGGCGACCTCGACGAGCGCGAGCGTGACCTCGACCATCCCCTCGAGATCAGCGACCGCGATGTGCTCGTCGGGCGTATGGATCTCCATCATCCCGTTCGCGAGGTTCACGCACTGCAGGCCGCGGGCGTTGAAGACGTTCGCGTCCGCGCCGCCCCCGCTCAACGCGTAGGACGGCGCGTAGCCCGCCCGCTCCAGCGCTCGCGCCGCGAGGCGGACGGGCGCATCGCTCTCGCGGAAGCGGTATCCCGGGAAGCTGGGGCGAACCTCCGACTCGACCTCGCAGTCGACGAGGCTGGCGGCGAAGGCGGCGCTCTCGAGCATCTCGCGTGCGAGCTCGACGGTCTTCCGCTCATCCTGCGATCGCACCTCGGCCGTGAAGGAGCACCACTCCGGGACGACGTTGCGCGCGGTACCGCCCGTGATGACACCGACGTTCGCACTCGTCTCAGCGTCGACACGGCCGAGACGGAAGTCCGCAATCGCGCGGGACGCAGCGGCGATCGCGGACCGGCCATCTTCCGGATGCATGCCGGCGTGCGCAGCCGCGCCGTGGAAGCGGAAGTCGAGAAGCCGCGCGTGCGGGGAGCCGAGGACGATCTCGCCGATCGGCGCGCCCTGGTCGTAGACGTAGCCCGTCGCGGCGACGAGCCTCGTGTGGTCGAATGCATCCGCACCGCGGAGCGACACCTCCTCCTGCGGCGTGAACAGAAGCTCGATCCCCGCGTGCTCCCGGCCTTCGTCGAGCAGGCGGCGTACCGCGTCGAGCATGACGACGACCGCTGCCTTGTTGTCCGAGCCGAGGATCGTGCCAGCGACGTTGCGGACGATGCCGTCCTCGCCGACGACGGGCTCGATCGCCGCCTCGGGCGGCACCGTGTCGGTGTGCGCGCAGAGGAAGATCGGCGTCCCCGCGGCTCCGTTCGCGGGCGGGATCCGGCAGTAGATGTTCCCTGCATCGCCGTCGAGGCGCCCGGCGGCGTCGTCCTCGTCCCACTGCAGCCCCAGGTCGTCGAGGTACGCGGACACGCGGTCCGCAACGGCGCGCTCGCTCCCGGACGGGCTCGGGAGAGCGCAGAGCTCGAGGAAGAGGTCGACGAGGGGCGACGTCAGGGCCTGCTGCACGGCCGCATCCTACGGCGAGGCTCCGTCTATGGTTCGCGCGCGCCGTGAGCACGCCCTGGTGGAGAGACGCGGTCCTGTACCAGGTCTACCCGCGCTCGTTCGCGGACTCGAACGGCGACGGGATCGGCGACCTGCGCCGGCGTCACCGAGCGGCTCGAGTACCTCGAGTGGCTCGGCGTCGACGGGATCTGGCTCAACCCGATCGCACCCCTCGCCGAACGTCGACTGGGGCTACGACGTCTCCGACTACACGGCATCCATCCCGACCTCGGCACGCTCGACGACCTCGATCGGCTGGTCGCGGAGGCGGCGCGCGCGGGATCCGCGTGCTGCTCGACCTCGTCCCGAACCACACGTCGAATGGGCACCCGTGGTTCCGCGAGCGGCCCGACTTCTACGTCTGGGCCGACGAGGTCCCGAACAACTGGCGCTCGATCTTCGGCGGAGGCTCCGCCTGGACGCTCGACGAGGAGCGCGGGCGGCTACTACCTGCACAACTTCGCGCCCGGAGCAGCCCGACCTCGACTGGTGGAACCCCGAGGTGCGCGCCGAGTTCGAGCGGATCCTGCGCTTCTGGTTCGACCGCGGCGTCGCCGGCTTCCGGATCGACGTCGCGCACGCGCTCGTCAAGGATCGCGAGCTGCGCGACGACCGCCGTGCTGCCCGGCACTCGAGGATCGCGGCGCCGGAATCACTCGATGAACCGGCCCGAGACGCACGAGATCTTCAAGCGCTGGCGGCGGATCGCGCGAGGCGTACGACCCGCCGCGGCTCCTCCTCGGCGAGACGTACGTCGCTCGACATCGCGGCCGATGGCCGCCTACTACGGCTCGGGCGTCGACGAGCTCGACCTCGCCTTCGACTTCGCGCTCGTCGCACGCGACCTCGATGCGGAGGGATGCGCGGGTCGTCGGCCGACTCGAGGCCGCGCTCCCGCCCGACGCGTGGCCGTGCTGGAGCGGGGTCGAACCACGACGCCGGCCGGCTCGCGACGCGGTGGGCGACGGCGACGAGCGCTCGCGCGCGCTGCGCGCTGCTCCTGCTCCTGACGCTGCGCGGCACGCCCGTCCTCTACTACGGCGACGAGCTCGCGCTGCCCGACGGCGAGGTCCCGCCCGAGCGCGTCTCGACTCGCGGAGCCGTCGCGCGACCCCGGCCGCACGCCGATGCCGTGGACGCCGGACGGTGGGTGGCGCGACCCGTGGCTGCCGCTCGCGGACACCTCGCGCAACGTCGAGGAGCAGCGCGCCGATCCGGGCTCGACGCTCCATTTCACGCGTGACCTGATCGCGCTCCGGGGTCAGCTCGGCGACCTGCGCTCCGGCGACTACGTCGAGCTTGCGGCATCGCCCGGTGCGTGGGCATGGCGCCGCGGGGACGACGTCGTCGTCGCGCTGAACCTCGGCGCCGAGCCCGTGCAGATCGATGGGATCGAAGGCTCGATCGTGCTCTCCACGGACCGCCGCCGTGATGGGGAAACGTCAACGGGGTGTCTCACCCTCGGGGCGAGCGAAGGCGTCGTGGTGCTCCGGTCAGCCCTCGGGTGAATCGGGGGACCGGCCTGCGTGTACGGCTCGAGCGTCGAGACGATCGCTCGCCGAAGCGGCACGTCAATAGTCCCACCGGCCCGCCGCGCCGAGCGTCACTACCGGCGACTCCGACCATGTCGCTTCGCCCGCCGCTTTCGCGATGTCGGCCGAGGACCGCTCGCGGATCCACGAGGTCGAGGTCCGCCTTCGGACGTCGCGGTAGCCGACCCGGCAGTCTCGTCCGGCAGGATTTCGGGATCCTCCGGCGGATGCGGAACGTCAGGACCAGCGATGAGGGCCTCAGGTTCTGCCGAGTCGTCAGAGAAGGACGGTCGGGGCGCCTTTCGGGCTACCCAGATTTCCTCGCTCGGCGAGAGCTGCGCCCACTCCGCGGACGCGAACGGAAAGCGCGGAGTCGCCCCTTCGGGTGGCCTGGGCTCGACGAGGTCCTCGATCACGAAGCCGTTCGTCCGCAGCAGCCGTACCCAGTTCCCGTGATTGAGGTGGAACTCGACGGCATCGGTTCCCTCGAACTCGACCCGGTACCGCGAGAAGTAGTCACGCACGACGCGATCCCCCGCCAAGCCGCCGTCGTTGGGCGTGCACGAGACGAGGAGCGCGCTGTTCGTGACGAAGACGAGCAACCCGTTCGGGCGCAGGAGACGCGCCGCTTCCGCCACCCACCGGTGCGGGTCGCACCAGAGGCTCGCGCCGTATTCCGAGATCGCGCAGTCGAAGCTCGCGTCCTCGAAGTGGAGCTGCTCGGCATTCGCGCACAGCAGGGGAAACCCGACCCTGAACTCCCGCTCGAACTCGGCTGCGGTCTCAAGCAGCGGCCTCGCGATGTCGACTCCTATCGGACTGAACCCGCGCCGCGCGAGCCACGCGCAGATGGCCGCAGTGCCACATCCAAGCTCGATGACGTCCGCGCCTGCCTCGAGGCCGTCGACGAGCCGTAGCTCAGACTCGGGAATGCCCCAGATGCCCCAGCGGAGCTCGTCTGCGGCCCATGCTTCACGCCCGCGCTCGACGTAGCTCGGCGACCATCGCTCCCACGCGGCCTTGTTGCGCTCGATGTAGTCCGGGACGGCTGCGGACGGCCGACGAGGAGCCGCCTCGCGATCGGCGTCACGACAGACTTTGAAGCGATCGCGGACATTCCCCACACCTCCCCCGAGGTCTGCGCGCCACACGGTACCTCAGAGCGCGCACGAGTCGGCGATCGCGGGCGGGTCGGCCCGAACGGGCGCGGCCAGAGGCGTCGTCCTTGGCCTCGCAGCGCAGCGACGCGGCCTTCGATGACGTGGGCGCCCGTCGCCGAAAGCAGCCGCGCCAGGCGTATCGCCAGGGCGAGGAAGATCGCCGAGACCATGAGCAGCGGCAGCCAGTAGCTCGAGCCGGAGGACCGCGGCAGGTCCGGGGTCGGCGCCGGTTCGCCGTGCTGCTTCGCTAGGACGCAGCGGCGCGCACGGCCGACCGCGAGCGTGCGCGGTCGAGCGCCGCCGAGACGAACTCGCGGAAGAGCGGCGCGGGCCGCGTCGGCCGCGACTTGAACTCCGGGTGGAACTGGCTCGCGACGAACCACGGGTGGTCCGGGAGCTCGACGATCTCGACCAGCCGTCCGTCCTGGAACGTCCCCGAGACGACGAGGCCGGCGTCGACGAGCTGCTGCCGGAGCTCGTTGTTGACCTCGTAGCGATGCCGATGCCGCTCGTGGACGACGGGCTCGCCGTACGCGTCGCGCGCGCGCGTCCCCTCGTCGAGCTCGACCGCCTGCGCCCCGAGGCGCATCGTGCCGCCGAGGTCCTCGATCTCCTTCTGCTCGGGGAGCAGGTCGATCACGGGGAACGGCGTCTCCGGATCCATCTCCGTCGAGTTCGCGCCGTCCATCCCGCAGACATGGCGCGCGAACTCGGAGACCGCGACGTGCATGCCGAGGCAGATGCCGAGGTACGGGATCTCCTGCTCGCGCGCGACACGGCAGGCGAGGATCTTCCCCTCCCACCCGCGCGAGCCGAACCCGCCGGGGACGAGCACGCCGTCGGCCTGCTCGAGCTCGTGCACGGCCTCCTCGTAGGACATGTTCTCGGCGTCCACCCAGCGGACGTGCACACGGCAGCCCGGAGTGGACGCCTGCGTGCTTCAGCGCCTCGTGCACGGAGAGGTACGCGTCGTGGAGCTTCACGTACTTGCCGACGAGCGCGATCTCGACGTCCTCGCGCAGCTCGCGCGTGCGCTCGATGAGCTCGCCCCACTCGCCGAGCTCGGCGGCGGGCGCCTCGAGGCCGAGCTTCTCGCAGACGAGCGAGTCGAGCCCTTCGGCCTGCAGCACCTCGGGCACGAGGTAGACGTCCGGCACGTCGGGGCAGCCGATGACCGCCGTCGGGTCGACGTCGGCGAAGAGCGCGATCTTCTCGCGGATGTCGTCGGAGAGTGGCTCGGTCGAGCGGCAGACGACGACGTCGGGGTGGATACCGATGCGGCGCAGCTCGTTCACCGAGTGCTGCGTCGGCTTCGTCTTCAGCTCGCCGGCGGCCTCGATGAACGGCACGAGCGTCACGTGCAGGTAGACGACGTTCTCGGGCCCGACCTCGCGCCGGAACTGCCGGATCGCCTCGAGGAACGGCAGCGACTCGATGTCGCCGACCGTGCCGCCGATCTCGGAGATGACGACGTCGGCCGGCGCGACCTTCTCCGCGCGCCTGATCCGCGCCTTGATCTCGTTCGTGATGTGCGGGATGACCTGCACGGTCGCGCCGAGGAACTCGCCCTTGCGCTCCTTGCGCAGGACGGCGTCCCAGATCGCGCCCGGCCGTGTGGCTCGCGTTGCGCGACAGGTTCTCGTCGATGAAGCGCTCGTAGTGGCCGATGTCGAGGTCGGTCTCGGCGCCGTCCTCGGTGACGAACACCTCGCCGTGCTGGAACGGGCTCATCGTGCCCGGGTCGACGTTCAGGTACGGGTCGAACTTCTGCGCCGAGACGGAGAGGCCACGCGCTTTGAGGAGGCGGCCGAGCGAGGCGGCGACGATGCCCTTCCCCAGCGCGGAGACGACACCACCCGTGACGAACACGTACCTGGCCACGGGGTCTCACCGTAGCAGGCGGGCGAGGTCGGGACCTACGACGTGCCCCGGTTCCGAGCGCTCGCGATGAACTCGGCGCCGCCGGCCATGCGCTCGATCTCCTCGCGCCGCAGGAGGTCGTCGAGCTCCTCGATCCGCGTGTGCGTCGGGTCGCCGGGGACCTTCTCGACGCGGAAGTGCGTCTCCGCGACGCTCGCGATCTGCGGGAGGTGCGTGATCGTGAGCACCTGGGCACGCTCGGCGAGGCGCTGCAGCGTGGACGCAACCGCGTGCGCGGTCACTCCGCCGATGCCCGCGTCGATCTCGTCGAAGACGAGCGTCTCGCCGCCGGCCACCGCTGCGAGCGCGAGGGCGATGCGCGAGAGCTCGCCTCCCGACGCGGTGTCCGCGATCGGCGCGAACGGGAGCCCGGCGTTCGGCCGGATGAGGAACGTCGACCTCGTCGGCGCCCGTCGCTCCGAGCTCCCGCTCGCGGAGCTCGACGAGGAACTCGCCCTCTCCCATCCCGAGCGACCCGAGCTCGTCCGCAACGGCCTCGCCGAGCGGCTTCGCGCCTGCGCGCGCGCGCCGTGCGTAGCTCGTCGGCGAGAGCCGTCATGCGCGCCTCCGCCTGCTCCACGGCGCGTCTGCGCGGCCTCGACCGGGTCGCCGCCCTCGGCCGAGGCTCCGAGCTCACGATCCGCGCTGGCCGCCAGCTCGAGGAGCTCGTCGTAGGACGCGGCTCCGAACCGGCGCCGGAGGTCGGCGATCGCCTGCGAGCCGCTCCTCGACGCTCTCGAGCGCGCCCGGCTCGGCGTCGAGCGACGCGACGAAGCGGTGGAGGTCGCTGCCGGCCTCGCGCAGCCGCACGGTGAGGTCGCGCAGCTCCTCGGCAGTCGCGCCGAGCTCGGGCGCGATGCGCTCGAGCGGGGCGAGCGCCCGCTCCGCGAGTGCTGCGAGCGACGCCGCCCCCTCTCCCTCGTCCGGCGCGATCGCCGCGGCGGCCGCGCTCGCCGCCTCGGCGAGCTCCTCGACGTGCCGAAGCCGTTCGCGGCGCGCGAGCAGCTCCTGCTCGTCTCCGGGCGCCATGCCCTCGGTCGCGTCGACGAGCGCCTGCAGCTCGGCGAGCGCGAGCCGCGACCGCATCGGCGTCGCGCGTGAGCTCGTCGTACCGTCGCCGAGCCGCGAGGAGCTCGCGCCACGCGTTGCGGGCCTCGCGCCGACGCTCGTCCTGCTGCGGCTCCGCAGAACGCATCGAGGACGTCGAGCTGGAACGACGGACGCGCGAGCCGGCGCTGCTCGAACTGGCCCGACATCGCGATGAGGCGCTCCGCCGCGGCGGCGACGTCCTCGCGCGCGACCGCACGGCCCCACGCGTATGCGCGCGTGCGCCCGTCGCCGAAGACCCGCCGCGCGACGACGAGCCCGGCCTCGCCCTCGGGCCGCAGCTCGGCGAGCGCGGCGAGCTCGTCCTCGTCGAAGAATCCTTCCGGCACGTCGAGCTCGGCCTCGACGTACGCCTCGGTGCCGTCGCCGCCGACCGACGACGCATCGGCCCGCGCCCCGAGGAGCAGCCCGATCGCCTGCGCGAAGATCGTCTTCCCCGCCCCCGTCTCGCCCGTGACCGCGTTCAGCCCGGGCGCGAACGAGAGCTCAGCCTCGCGGATGAGGACGAGGTTCTCGATGCGAAGCCTACGAAGCAAAGCTCTGGCGGTAGCGACGGACGAAGGTCGCCTCCGGCAGGGTCGCGAGGAGCGACCGCTCGTCCGCGATCCGCACGACCGCACGGTCGGCCTTCCCGAGCGTCGACACACGGTGGCCGTCGACGAGGACGCCGGCCTCGACGTCCGCGGAGCGGTTCCAGACGATGACGTCCGCGCCCGGCGGAATGACGAGCGGACGAGCGTGCAGCGAGTGCGCAGCGACGTACGTGAGCGCGATCGCCTCGAGCCCCCACATGAGCACCGGGCCGCCGTTCGAGAGGTTGTAGGCGGTGGAGCCCGACGGTGTCGCGCAGATGATCCCGTCGCAGGGCTGGCGCCCGAGCTCCTCGCCGCCGACCGCCAGCTCGAGCTCGATCATGCGTCCGAGCGACGCGCTCGAGACGACGACGTCGTTCACGGCGACGGTGCGTCCTCCCGGGTGCTCGAGCTCGAGCGTCGGCAGCTCGACGACGTCGTACTCGCCCGCGAAGACCCGTCCGAGCCCCGCCTCGAGCTCGCGTCGCCCCATCGAGCTGAGGAAGCCGACGCGTCCGAAGTTCACGCCGATGACCGGGACGCCGGTGCCGAGGAAGCGGGTCAGCGCGCGCAACACGGTCCCGTCGCCGCCGAGCACGACCGCGAGGTCGGCGCTCGAGGCGTCCGGGCTCGCCTCGACGCCGTGCTTCGCGCCCTCCTCCTCGGGGAAGAGGAGCTCGACGTCGTGCTCCTGCGCCACCGCCTGCAGCCGCGCGAGCCCCGAGCCGATCTGGCCCGGAGTGCCGTGCGTCACCACGGCTGCCCGGGTGACGCGCTTACCCGACGGCGTCGGCGATCCAGCGGTCGATGTCATCGGGATTCGGTTCGCCGGGTCGGTGCTCGAGGTGGACGAAGAACTCCCGGTTCCCCTTCGGGCCGGGCAGCCCTGAGTCTACGACTCCGACCGTCACGGCATCCCACGCCCGCGCGGCTTCGATGACGGTCTCGACCACCTTTCGTTGCACGTCGGGATCACGCACGACGCCCTTGACCACCTCGCTGCGTCCGGCCTCGAACTGCGGCTTGACGAGGACGAGCGCCTCCCAGCCGGGCACCGCGAGCCGGAGGACCGGCGCGAAGCGCCTTCGTCGACGCTGATGAACGAGACGTCGCACACGACGAGCTCGGGCGGGAACGGCAGCTCGGTGAGCGCGCGCGCGTTCACCCGCTCGAGGACGGTCACCCGCGGATCCGAGCGAAGACGTGGGTGGAGCTGCCCGTAGCCGACGTCGATCGCGACGACCCGCGCCGCGCCGGCCTGGAGCAGGCAGTCGGTGAACCCGCCCGTCGATGCTCCGACGTCCGCGCAGTCGCGCCCGGTCGACGTCGACGCCGAACGCAGTCGAGCGCGTTCTGGAGCTTCTCCCCTCCGCGAGAGACGAAGCGCGGCGGCTGCTCCACCTCGAGCTCCGCGTCGTCTGCGACCTGCTCGCCCGGCTTGCTGTGCCCGGGCACGAGACCGGCGAGCACGAGCGCCTGCGCCTGCGAGCGCGACTCCGCGAGCCCGCGCTCGACGAGCAGCACGTCGAGGCGCTTCTTCGTCATGAAAGAGCCCGCGGTCGCTCATCCGGGCAATCATGACGGCGCGGTCAGGCAGCGACGACGCGGCGGGCGCCGATCAGGCGAGCGCCGTAGTTCGTGCTCCCGAGCCGGACGATCTCCACGTTTCGTCCGGTCTGGGGCGCGTGCACCATCCGTCCGCTCCCGAGGTAGAGGCCGACGTGCCCGAGCCCCTCGAAGAAGAGGATGTCGCCCGGTTCCATGCTTCCCCTCCCGCACCCGGCGCCCCTCGCCGTACAGGGCATACGAGCTGTGCGGGAGATCGACTCCGACCCGCCCGTACGCCCAGCGCACGAGGCCAGAGCAGTCGAAGCCACTCGACGGCGACTCGCCGCCCCAGCGATACGGCGTCCCGACGGCGTCGAGTGCGTACCGCACCGCCAGCTCGGCCCTCGTCGGCACGGGGATGTCGGGCGTGCGCTCGCTCGTGACGACGGGAATCGCCTGCCGTCCGTCACCTGCTGCCGCCGTGCCCGGGAAGAAGCACGCCGCTCCCAGAGCGACGACGAGAGCGAGCACGGGCAGGCGTATGCGGGAGGAGGTCGACATCGTGAGGGAAGCGACGGTCCGCACACGTGCGCGACGAAGGCGCGCGCGGCAGACCTGGTCTGTCCGGGAGCGTCACAGCGTACTCACGGCCCGGGCCGTGTCCACCCCTCAACTGGTGCGAGCGGCGAGCACGTCGACGAGCTCGCGGAGCACGCTCGTGTCGGCGTCGAGCTCGTCGAGCCGTGCGCGCGCGCGCTCGGCAGACTCGATCCGCAAGCCGGCTGGCCTCCTCGTGACCGAGACGCGCTGTGTAGCCGTCGCCGTCGAGGAGGTCGTCCACGACCTGGAAGAGGAGCCCCACGTCGTCACCGAACGCGAGCCAGGGCGCTCGCTCGGCTCGATGCCGACCCCGGCGACCGCCGAGACCCATGCGCACCGCAGCGACGAAGAGGCGGCCCGTCTTGAGCCGGTGCAACTCCTCGAGGTCGGCGTCGTCACCGGTGATGTCGCGGTACTGGCCGCCGATCATGCCGAGCGTCGCGTCCACGAGCTCACGTGCGATCTCGTTCGAGTCGTACGTGAGCGCGAGGCGTACCGCCTCCGCGAGAAGCGCGTCGCCGGCGAGGAGCGCGACGCCCTCGCCGAACGCGACGTGAGCGCTCGGCCTCCCGCGGCGCTCGTCGTCGTCGTCGAGCGCCGGCAGGTCGTCGTGGACGAGCGAGAACGTGTGGACGAGCTCGAGCGCCGCGGCGGCGGGCAGCGCGTCGTCGACGGCTGCGCCGTTGGCCTCTGCGACGGCGAGGCACAGCACCGGTCGAACGCGCTTTCCTCCCGACTCGAGCGAGTAGCGGAGCGCCTCGTCGAGACGGCCGAGCTCGGGAGCGAAGGAGAGCGAGCCGAGGTACGCCTCGACGACGTCCCGGAGCTCGTCAGCCGGTCGCATCGGCGAGCGTGCGCGCGCGCGTCAGCTCGGTCTCGATCTGGCGTGCGAGCTCGGCGAGCTCCGCGATGAGGTCGACCGCGGCGTCGCCGTCGACGTCGTCCGCCGCCGCGAGCCGCTCGAGCTCCTCGCGGCGCTCGTTCAGCTTCTCGAGCAGCTCCTCCGCGCGAGCCAGGGCTTCGTCGACCGGGGTCATGCGGCTTCCTCCTCGCGCGCGACGCGGGCGAGGATGCCGTTGACGAGCCGCGCGGCGTCCTCGGTCGCGTAGCGCTTCGCGAGCACGACCGCCTCGTTGATCGCGACCTCGCGCGGCACCGTCTCCTCCTCGAGCTCGTACACGCCGATGCGCAGGATATTCCGCTCGAGCGTCCCCAGGCGGTCGGCGGGCCAGTCCGGCGAAGCCGCGGAGATCCGCGCGTCGAGCGCCTGCGCGCGCGGCGCGACCGCCTCGGCGAGCGAACGTGCGAAGTCGTCGGGCTCGCCCTCGAACAGCGAAGCGAGCTCCTGCCCGGTGAGGTCCCACTGGTAGAGGAGGAAGAGCGCCTGCCGCCGCGCGGTCTTCCGGCTCGTTCCGGAGGTCATGCGGGTGCGAGCGAGGGCACGCGGCCCTCGAGCTCCGTCAGGGTCGACGTCGAGTACTCGCCGCGGCGGAACTCCGGTGTCGCGAGGACGTCGAGCGCGAGGTCGCGGGTCGTCGGGATCCCCTCGACGACGAGCTCGCGGAGGGCACGCTCCGCGCGCGCGATCGCGGCCTCGCGCGTGTCGTCCCACACGATGACCTTCGCGATCATCGAGTCGTAGTACGGGGGAATCTCGCTGCCCGAGCCGACGGCCGTATCGACGCGCACGCCCGGGCCGAGCGGTGGCACGAAGCGCGTCACCGTTCCCGGCGCGGGCAGGAAGCCTCGCGCGGGATCCTCCGCGTTGATCCGGATCTCGATCGCGTGCCCGCGTCGCGGCGCCCGACCCGTCGCCGCGAGGGGCTCACCGGCTGCGATGCGGATCTGCTCGCGCACGATGTCGATCCCGGTGACGAGCTCCGAGACCGGGTGCTCGACCTGGAGCCGGCAGTTCACCTCGATGAAGTAGAAGGCGCCGTCCGGGCCGACGAGGAACTCGAACGTGCCGGCATTGCGGTAGCCGATCGCCGTGCATGCGCGCTCGACCGTCGACTCCATCGCCTCGCGCGTCTCCGGGTCGAGCGCGGGCGACGGCGACTCCTCGACGAGCTTCTGGTGACGGCGCTGGATCGAGCACTCGCGCTCGCCGAGCGTGAGGACGCCGCCGGCGGCGTCGCAGAGCACCTGGATCTCGACGTGCCGCGCGGGCGACACGAGCTTCTCGACGTAGACGGCGCCGTCGCCGAACGCGGCCTCGGCCTCCGCGCTCGCCGCCCCGAACGCGTCCTCGAGGTCGTCGGCGGAGGAGACGAGGCGCATGCCCTTCCCTCCGCCGCCGGCGGCGGCCTTGAGCAGCACGGGGAGCCCGGCAGCGGTCGCGACCCGGCGCAGGTCGGCGAGGCCCGACGGCGCCGTCCGAGCCGGGAACGAGCGGCACTCCGGCAGCGCGCATCGCCTCCTTCGCCCGCAGCTTGTCCCCCATCTGCTCGACGACGTCCGCGGTCGGCCCGATGAAGACGAGGTCGTTCTCGTCGCACGCGCGCACGAACGCAGCGTTCTCGGCGAGGAAGCCGTAGCCCGGGTGCACGGCGTCGCAGCCCGTCGTCTCGGCAGCGGCGACGACGTTCGAGATGCGCAGGTAGCTCTCCGCGGCCGCGGGCGGGCCGATGCACACCGCTTGATCGGCGAGCTCGACGTGCAGTGCGTCGCGGTCGGCGGTCGAGTAGACGGCGACGGCCTCGATCCCGAGCTCGTGCAGCGTGCGGATCACGCGGACGGCGATCTCGCCTCGATTCGCGACGAGCACTCGGTCGAACACGCGAGCTCCTAGACGGCCGGAGGGGTCAGGACCGGCTCGAGCTCGAACAGGAGCTCGCCGTACTCGACCGGCTGCGCGTTCTCGACGTGGATCGCGCGCACGACGCCGGCGGATCTCGGCCTTGAGCTCGTTGAAGAGCTTCATCGCCTCGAGGACGCACAGCACCTGGCCGGGGACGACGGTGTCCCCGACGTCGACGAACGCCGGCGCTCCCGGGCTCGGCGCGCGGTAGAAGACGCCGACCATCGGCGACTCGACCCGCGTGACGCCGTCGGTCGCCGGCGTGCACTCCTCGGCGACGTCGTGCTCGGTGTCGGCGCCGGTGGCGACCGGCAGCGCTGCCGCCGTCAGCGGCTCGTCGGCGCGGCGCACGGAGACGCGCATGCCCGTCGTCCTCGATCTCGATCTCCCCCACGCCCGACTCCTGCACGATCTTCACGAGCTCGCGGATGCGCTCGCCGCGCTCGGCGTCGGCGTCCTCGGCGACGAGCACCGAGTCGCGTGAGTGCCGCGCGCGAATGACCTTCAGCAGCTGCTCGGCGTCCGAGCCGAACATCGCGATGAGGACGAGCTCCTCCTCGCTCGCGGCGAGCCCCTCGGCCTGCTCGCGCACGTCCTCGGTCGTCACGGGATCCTCGCTGAGCTGCGCGCGCGGAGCGAGCAGCTCGACCGCGCGCTCGACGGTCGGGTCGATCGGCTCCGGAGTCACGCCGTAGCCGCCCTGCACGAGCTCGCGGAACTCGTCGATGACGGAGCCGTAGCGCCGCGCCTCGAGCACGTGGAGAAGCGCCTGCGAGGCGAGGATCTGCCCGATCGGTGCCGCGAGCGGAGGCCACCCGGCCTCGGCGCGGACGCGCCCGACCTCCTCGAGCACGTCGAGCAGCCGATCGGCGGCGGCATGCGCGCGCAGGTGCACGTCGAGCGCCGCGACGAGACCCGCCGGGAGGTCGTACTCGGCCGCGCGTACGGCGATGCGCGGTGCGACGGGCGCGACCGGCTCGTCGCCGATGTACTCGTCGATGACGTCCGCGGCCTCCCAGAGCTTGTCGACGGCGAGCCCGGGGTCGTGGCCCAGCCCCTGCGAGCGACTCCGCGACCGACTCGCCGGACACGCGGTGGAGCGTCAGCGCGAGCGGATAGACGGCGGTGGCGATGAGATCCGCGCCCGCGTCGACGGCGGCGAGCGCCGACGCGAGCCCGATGCCCGCGGAGCCCTGGACGTAGAAGCCCACCGGGAGCCCGCTCGCCTCCCTGATCCGCGTCACGAGCTCCTGCGCCCTGTGCGGGACGAGCGCGCCCGTCGGGTCGTTCACGAGGATCCGCGTCGCGCCGAGCTCGGGCAGCTTCCGCGCCCCCTCGATCGAGCGTGTCGGTCTCGCCCGTGCGGCCCGGGCTGTACACGAGCCCGGCGTGGAACGCGCCGCCGGCACTCGTGATCGCCGCGCCCGCCTCGCGCAGGTTCGAGACGTCGTTGAGCGGGTCGTGGAGACGGAAGACGTCGATGCCGTTCTCGGCCGCGCACGAGACGAAGCGGCTCACGATGTCGCCGCTGACGGGCCGCGAGCCGACGAGGAAGCGACCGCGCAGCGCGATTCCGAGCGGAGTCGAGACGCGGCTCTTGATCGCGCGGATCCGCTCCCACGGGCTCTCGACGCGACGGCGCACGGTCGCGTCGAAGACGCCGCCGCCCGAGACCTCCAGGCAGGCGAACCCGGCGCCGTCGAGGATCTCGGCGACACGCAGCACCTCGGCCGTCGGCAGCTTGCCCGCGAGCGGCTCCTGCGAGAGCAGCCGGATCGTGGTGTCGACGAGCTTCGGCACGGCTCTGGACCTTAGCGAGGCGCTCGGCGCGCGGCGAGGTCAGGCGCGGGAGATGTAGCGGCCTTCGCGCGGGTCGACCTTGATGCGCTCGCCCGTGTCCACGAAGAGGGGCACCTGGACGACCGCTCCGGTCTCCAGCGTCGCGGGCTTCGTGACGTTCGTGACCGTGTCGCCGCGGACGGCGGGCTCGGTCTCGCTGACGGTCAGCTCGACCGACGCCGGGCAGCTGGATGCCGGCCGGCTTGCCGTCCACCGCGAGCATCTGCACCGAGCTCGACGGCGGCAGGTATGCCAGCGCATCCGCCACCTCGGCGCGCGGCAGGCCGAACTGGTCGTACGTCTCCTCGTCCATGAAGTGCGCCTCGGAGCCGTCGTCGTAGAGGAACTGGACGTTCTTCACCTCGGTGTGGACGCGGGCGAACTTCTCCCCGGCGCGGAACGTCCGGTCGACGACGGAGCCCGCCTCGATCGACTTGAGCTTCGTGCGCACGAACGCGCCGCCTTTTCCGGGCTTCACGTGCTGGAACTCGACGATGCGCCAGACGCCGCCGTCGACCTCGATGTGCATCCCGTTGCGGAACTGGTTCGTGGAGACCGTCTCGGCCATCGCGGCGGCAGTGTAGTCAGGAGACCGTGACCAGCTCCTTCGTGAACCGGGTGAGCCGCTCGCAGCCGTCGTCGGTCACGAGCACGAGATCCTCGATCCGGACGCCCGCTCCCTCGTCGGGCAGGTAGATCCCGGGCTCGACGGAGACGACGTTCCCGGCCTCGAGCACGTCCGTCGACTCCGGGCGCAGCGTCGGCGCCTCGTGGATCTGCAGCCCCACGCCGTGCCCCATGCCGTGGCCGTAGGCCGCGCCGAGGCCCTGCGCCTCGATCAGCGTGCGCGACGCGGCGTCCGCGTCCCGTCCGTGCACGCCCGGGAGCGACCGCCGCGAGGCCGGCGAGCTGCGCCTCGAGGCAGAGCGCGTGGAGCTCGGCCAGGCGCTCGGACACCTCGCCGACGGCGAACGTCCGCGTGCAGTCCGAGCAGTAGCCGTCGACGACGCAGCCGGCGTCGACGACGACGAGCACGCCGGGCTCGATCGGCGCGTCGCCGGGGACTCGCGTGCGGCGATGCCGCCGTCGCGCCCGCGCCGACGAACGGCCTCGAAGGAGACGCCTTCGGCTCCGGCCTCGCGAAAGCTCCGCTCGATCCACCACGCGAGCTCGCGCTCGGTCCGACCGCTGAAGCGCTCCTGCGCGAGCGCCGCGAAGACCTCGTCGGAGAGCGCGCTCGCGCGGCGCATCGTCGCGATCTCCTCGTCGTCCTTCACCGCGCGCAGGCTCTCGACGAGGCCCGAGGCGGGAACCGCGTCGACACCCGCCTCCGACGAGCGCGCGGTAGAGCGCGTGCGGGAGGTGCTGCTCCTCGAACTGGATCCGCCGTCCCGGCGAGGAGCTCGCCGATCGCCGGGATCAGCCCGCGCGCGGTCTCGACGACCTCGACGCCCTCCGAGGGAGCGCGCGCGGTTCGCGTAGCGGAAGTCCGTGTAGAGCGTCGCCCGCCCGTCCGGCTCGACGAGGACCGCGGCGTTCGAGCTCTGCAGGCCGGTGAGGTAGCGGACGTTCGCCTGGCCGCCGAGCACGTACGGCGGGCCGGCGACGAGGAGCGGCTCGTCGAGGAGCGCGGCGAGTCGGGCGATCCGGCTCACTTGCGACCCGCGACGAGGTACTCGATCGCCTCGCGATAGCCGTCGGGGCCCTTCCCGATGAACCGGGCCGAGGCGATGCTCTCGAGCACCGAGAAGCGGCGCCACTCCTCGCGCTCGTCGATGTTCGAGAGGTGCACCTCGACGACCGGCGCCGTGAACAGCTCGAGCGCGTCGTGGATCGCCCACGAGTAGTGCGACCACGCGCCGGGATTCACGATCACGCCGTCGGCCCACTCGTACGCCTCGTGGCACCAGTCGATGAACTCGCCCTCGTGGTTCGTCTGCCGGCAGCGCACGGTGCACTGGAGCTCGAGCGCCCACTGGTAGATGCGCGTCTCGAGCTCGGAGAGGCCGAGACCCCCGTACAGCTCGGGATCGCGGCTGTCCGAGCATGTCGAGATTGGCGCCGTTGAGGACGACGATCCGCACCGCGTGACCCTATGCGATGAGTGCGTCCAGAGCCTCGCGCACTCTCGCCGGCTCGATCTCGGAGGTCACGATCGGCCGGCCGCGCGACTCGAGGAGGACGAGCCGAACCCGCCCGCCGACCGCCTTCTTGTCGCGCTGGAGCGCTGCCCAGGCGAGATCGCGGTCGACCTCGACGGGCATCGGGCGCGAGCACCTCCTCGACCGTCCGCGTCTCCTCGTCGAGGCCGGAGAGCCGCATGCGCCGCGAGGAGGCCGAGCGCGACCGCGCTGCCCGTGCGGGACGGCGTAGCCCGAGGCGGCCTCGAGCGCGTGCGCGAACGTGTGGCCGAGGTTCAGCTGCATGCGCTGCGCCGTGCTCCCGCGGATCGCGAAGGCAGATCGCCGCCTTGAACGCCGCGCAGCTCCGCACCTGCTCGGGCCGGCCGCGCTCCCACACCGGCTCGCCGAGGAGAAGCCCCGTCTTCACGACCTCGGCGAGGCCGTTGCGGAGCTCCTCGTCCGGGAGCGTGTCGAGCAGCGTCGTGTCGACGACCGTCTCGCGCGGCCAGTGGAACGCGCCGACGAGGTTCTTCCCCTCCGGGAGGTCGACTCCGACCTTGCCGCCGATCGCGGCGTCGACCTGCCCGACGAGCGTCGACGGCACCGCGATCCAGTCGATCCCGCGCAGGTAGCTCGCTGCGACGAAGCCGGCGACGTCGGTCGTCGAGCCTCCGCCGACTGCGGCGAGCGTCGAGGAGCGGTCGAGCGTCAGCGCACGCCACAGGCGCTCGGCTTCGGCGACCGTCTTCGCGGCCTCCCCGGGCGGGAGCACGTGGCTCGCGCCGATGCCGTGGAGCTCGTCGACGCGCGCGTCGGCGACGACGGCGTCGGCGTGGACCTCGCGATGCGACGCGAACCGGATCCCCGCGGCCGCGAGCACGGCGCCGTCGAGGTCGCTGACCGCCGCGTCGGCGGCCTCGTAGAGCGGGAGCCGCTCCTGGTGGAGTGACCGGAACGCCTCTCGGTCGCGTGCGAGCGGACGGTCGCTGGCCGCGACCCGCTCCCATGCCTCGTCGGCCGAGACCTCGAGGTGGACGCGTGAACGCGTGCTCGCGCGAGGGCCGCGCGGGTGCGCTCGGAGCCGAGCGAGCCGCCGCCGAGCTCGACGACCGCGAGCGGCCGCTGCATCAGCGTCTCGAGCGCCGCCTCCTCCTCGAGCTCCCGGAACGCCGCCTCGCCGCGTGTCTCGAAGATCTCGGGGATCGACGCTCCTGCTCGCGCCTCGACCACGGCAGTCGACCGTCACGAACGGCCGGCCCAGCCGCTCGGCGAGCAGCGGGCCGAGCGTGGACTTCCCCGCACCCATGAAGCCGACGAGTGCGAGGTGCCGGGCTAGCGCGTTCGCGGCCACGCGATGCGCTCGAGGTATGCGGCGTGTGCTCCGACGAAGTCGACGAGCGCGTCGCCGCCGAACTTCTCGCGTGCCGCCCGTGCGAGCTCCCAGGCGACCGCAGCCTCCGCGACCACCGCGAGCGCCTCGACTGCCTGCACGTCACTGCGCTCGACGAGTGCCTCGCCCGGCTCGCCGCTCTTCAGGTCGACGGAGCGGAGCGGGCGCATGAGTGTCGGCAGCGGCTTCATCGCTGCCCGGACCACGACGGGCTGGCCGTTCGTGATCCCGCCCTCGAGCCCACCTGCCCGGTTCGTCGTGCGTCGGCGATCGGGCTCGATCTCGTCGTGCGCATCCGAGCCGCGCATGCGCGCGAGCGCGAACCCGTCACCGACCTCGACGCCCTTCACCGCCTGGATCCCCATGAGTGCGGCAGCGAGCCTGGCGTCCAGCCGGTCCGGCTTGTCCGCATAGGAGCCGAGACCGGGAGGAACACCCTCGGCGACGACCTCGACGATCCCGCCGAGGGTGTCGCGATCGGCGCGGGCCGCGTCCGTGGCCGCTTCCCAGCCGCCCTCGGCGTCCGCGCCTCCGATCTCGACCGGGCCGCCCGAGACGGAGACGCCGATCTCCGCGAGCAGCGCCTTCGCGACCGTGCCCGCCGCGACGTGGACCGCGGTCTGGCGCGCGCTGGCGCGCTCGAGCGCGTTGCGGACGTCGTCGTGCCCGAACTTCAGCGTTCCCGCCAGGTCGGCGTGCCCTGGGCGCGGAAGGGTGACGGGCTTCGTCCCCTTTCCGCTCGCGTCGCCCGCGGGCGGCCAGGGGCTCATCCCCCACGTCCAGTTCTCGTGGTCGCGGTTCGCGATGACGAGCGCGAGCGGCGTCCCGAGCGTGTGTCCGTGGCGGAGCCCGGCGAGCACCTCCAACTCGTCCTCCTCGAGCTTCTGCCGCGGGCTGCGCCCGTAGCCCTGGCGCCGGCGGCGCAGGTCCTCGGCGATCGCGTCGCGTTCGAGCCGCAACCCTGCCGGCAGGCCGGAGACGATGGCGACGAGAGCCGGGCCGTGCGACTCGCCCGCGGTCGTGAGCGTGAGCGTCACGCGGGTAAGCCTACGGCGTCCCTCATCACCTCGACCGGGGCGGCAACCCCGGTCCAGAGCTCGAACGACGCGGCTCCCTGCGCGACCAGCACCTCGAGGCCGGAGATCACGGTCGCGCCCGCCCGGCGGGCCGCGAGCGCGGTCGCCGTCTCCGGGTACGGGAGGTCGACGAGGGTCTGGTCCTCGGTGAGCTCGACGAGGACGGCATCGCGCTCGGAGGTCGCGTTGACGACGAGCTCGGCTCCCGTTGCAGCGGGCGGCCAGCTCCCACGCCGTGCGAACTGCCGCGCGCCCGGGAGTGCATGCATGAACGCGGTCGCGGAGCCGCCGTCGCCCAGGACGATCGCGCGCTCGACCGGGAGGCCGGACAGGATCGCCGCGTCCGTCGACACTCCCTCGACCCGGTCGTCGCGGACGATCAGCGTGTTCACCGACGGAGCGTCGGTGTCGCAGAGCGCCGCGGCAGCGTGCTTGTGCGGCGCGGTCACGTTCGCGCCGACGAAGCCGAGCGCCGCGAGGCCACGAATCGCCTCGTCGACCCGCTCCGGCGGCGTCGGAAGCGGCACGTAGGCCCAGTCGAGCCCGAGCGCCGCAAAGGCGGCGTTGTGCATGCGAGGCGACAGCGAATGCTCGACCGGCCAGCCGATGATGCCGACGAGCTTCGTGGCGCCGGAGATCGTCGTCATCGGGTCGCAGTATCTCCCGGCAACGCAACCGTGCAGCACACACAACGCTTACGCTTCGCACACGCCGCGCTCGTCTCGATCGTCGAGACTCGTCCGATCGTGGCTCGACGATCCACCTCGTGATGCAGAAGCCGTCGTCGCATCGACTCGCCGCCGCAGCTCTCGCCGCCCTCCTCACGACGGCGCTCGCAGCGCTCGCGGCAGCGAGCGGCGCCACAGCAGCGACTCCGTGCGCCCAGGCCGTTCTTGCGGACTGGCAGGACAACAGCCGCATCGACCGCGTCTACGACCTCCCGTGCTACGGAGACGCCATCGACGCGATCCCGGACGACCTCCGCGACTACACGGACGCCGCGGACGTCATCGCCCGCGCGTTCCAGAGGGCGACGGGCCGCGAGCTCGAGGTCCGAACGCCGCAGGGGCGGCAGACGGACACCCCGCCGCCGACGACTGCGCCGCTCGTGGACGCCTCGTCGCCGTCCTCCGTCCCCGTTCCGCTGCTCGTTCTCGCGGCCATGTCCCTCGGTGCTTCTCGCGGCAGGCGGCCTCGGGTACGTCGCTCGTCGTCGGCACGGGCCCGACGGCGACGACGACGCTGACCGCCGGCGCCGTCAGCAGCCGCCGTAGCCGTACTCGAGCGACTTCTGGCAGAACTCCGACTCGCTCGCCGTGAAGAAGTGGTGCACGCCGTCCGGCTTGCGGACGAAGTAGAGGTAGTCCACCCGCGCGGGCTTGGCTGCCGCACGCATCGAGGCCAGACCGGGGTTCGCGATCGGCGTCGGCGGGAGCCCGAGTCGCTTCCGCGTGTTGTACGGGCTGTCGCTGTCGATGTCGGACTGCTTGAGCGGCTCGGTGCCCGGCACGTTGCGCCCGTACCGGATCGTCGCGTCGATCCCGAGCGGCATCCCGTTCCGCAGGCGGTTGTAGATGACCGCAGCGACGAGGCGACGCTCGGCGGGCGCGACCGTCTCCTTCTCGATCATCGACGCGATGATCAGGACGTCGTACGGCGTGAGGTTCTTCGAGCGCGCGTAGCGCAGGTCGACCTTCCGCCACTGTCGCCGGAACGCGCGGAGCTGGTCGCGCACGAGCCTCGCCGACGACGTCAGCTTCGTGAACTCGTACGTCGCGGGAAAGAGGAAGCCCTCGATCGAGCTGAGCTTCCAGTCCTTCCTGAACTCGGCCGGCGGAACCGCGGCTCCGCTCGCCTCCAGGTAGCCGGTCTTCGTCAGCCGCGGCGTGACGCCCCGCTTGTCGATCGCGATCTTGCGCACGGCGTCGACGCGGTCGGCCATCTCGCGGCGCGTGAACCCCTCCGGGAAGATGATCCGCAGCCGCGCGAGCGGTGGCGCCGCCTCGGCCGGCGCCGGCGGATCGTCCCCCATGCACCCCGCCGCGGCGACGGCGAGCACGAGGAGCACCCCGAACACGGCGATCCGGCGCGTCATCGACCGGCCATGCGTTCGAGGTAGCTCTCGAGCAGGTGGGCCGCCGCGCGTGCGTCCTCGGCCGACGCGCCGCCCTCGCGTGCCGCGAGCGCGGTCGTGAACCGCTCGTCGTACGTCTCGACCGGCACGCCGACGACGCCGCGCAGAGCCTCGACGAACGCGTCGGTCTCGAGAGCCTGTGCACCGCGCTCGCCGCGCAGCGTCACCGGCATCCCGACGACGACGCGATCGGCCTCGTGCTCGAGGACGAGGTCGCGCACCTCCGCCAGTCCGTGCTCGCTGGCCGCGCGCTCGACCACGCCGAGCGGCCGCGCGATCGTTCCGGTCGCATCCGAGACGGCGACGCCGGTGCGCGCGGCGCCGTAGTCGAGCGCCAGCACCCTCACAGCGCCGCGACGATGAGGCGCTCCGCCTCCGCGAGTGCGTCCGGAAGCTTCTCGGGATCCTTCCCGCCGGCGCGAGCCATCGTCGGCCTGCCGCCTCCCCCGCCGCCGACGATCGCCGCCGCCTCGCGGAGCACGTCGGACGCGCTCACCTTCTCGGCCACGGCCGCGTCGAAGTTCGCGACGAGGTGCACCTTGCCGTCCTCCTTCGACCCGAGGACGACCGCCGCCGGCGCGTGCTTCTGCTTGTAGCGGTCGGACAGCTCGAGGAGCTCGTCGGCGTCGAGGCCGTCGACCGGCTGGACGATGACGTTGACCCCGCCCTCGGCGCGCACGTCGGGCTCGGGAACGTCCGCGCGTGCCTCCGGGAGCGCTGTCTTCGGCGCCTTCCGGATCGCTTCGACCTCCGCCCGCAGCGCCTGCAGCTCGCGCGCGCGCTCGTCGAGAACCGCCCACGCCGAGCCCGAGGTCACGGCCTCGACGCGACGCACGCCCGCGCCGACCGAGCTCTCGGAGAGGAGCACGAACGGGCCGATCTCCGCGCTCGACGCCACGTGCGTTCCGCCGCACAGCTCCACGGAGTACCCGGGCACCTCGACGACGCGGACGATGTCGCCGTACTTCTCGCCGAACAGCATCATCGCGCCGAGCTTGCGCGCCTCGTCGATCGGCGTCTCGAAGACGTGCACCGGCCGGTTCTCGAAGACGAGCTCGTTGACGCGCCGCTCGACCGCGTCTCGCTCCTCCGCGCTGAGCGCTCGGTCGTGCGTGAAGTCGAAGCGCAGCTTGTCCGGTCGCACCGCCGATCCCGCCTGGTGGACGTGCTCGCCGAGCACCTCCCGAAGCGCCTGGTGGAGGAGGTGCGTGCCGGTGTGGTTCGCCATCGTCGGGAAGCGGACGGACCACGGCACGCGTGCCCGGACGCGGTCACCGGCAGCGAAGCCCGAGCCCCTGAACAGCAGCGCCTGATCGTCCTCGAGCCGGTACGCCTCGACGAGCTCCGCGGTGGTGCCCGACCCGTCGTCGAGCTCGATCGTGCCGGCATCGCTGACCTGCCCGCCGCCTGCCGGGTAGAAGGGCGACTCGCGCAGCTTGGCGAGGAAGTGGCCGTCCTCGAGCTCCTCGAGGGCGCCGATCTGCGTCAGCACGTCGGTCTTCGCGTAGCCGACGAACTCGGTCGCGAAGTCGGCAGCGCGCGCGAAGTCGGCCGCGCGCTGGATCTCGCTCGAACCGCCTGCCCGAGAGACCTCGCGATGGCGCTCCATCTCGATCCAGTAGCCGTCGACGTCGACGACCTGGCCGCGTTCCTCCGCGAGCTCGACCGTGAGCTCCAGCGGGAAGCCGTACGTCGCAGCGAGCGTGAAAGCCTGCTCGCCCGAGATCGCGGGTTGCGACCCGAGCTCCTCGAAGAGCTTGAGCCCGCGCTCGAGCGTCTCGAGGAACCGCTCCTCCTCGAGCCGTACGACGCGTCGGATCTCGTCCGCCCGCTCGGACAGCTCCGGGTACGCGTCGGCCATCTGCTCGACGACGACGTCCGGAACGCGATGGACGTCGTGGAGCCCGATCCGCTGCGCCTGCTGCACGGCGCGCCGGATGATCCGCCGCAGGACGTAGCCGCGACCCTCGTTCGACGGCGTCACGCCGTCGCCGACGAGGAACGTCATCCCGCGGCCGTGGTCGGCCAGGATCCTGTGCGCCTTCGTCGCCGCCGCCGAGTCGCCGTACCCGACGCCCGACTGCGCGGCGATCCACTCCATGATCCGGCGGTAGCCGTCCGTGTCGTAGACGGACATGACGTCCTGGAGGATCGCCGCGCCACGCTCGAGGCCGAGGCCCGTGTCGATGTTCTCCTTCGGCAGCGGCGTGAGCGTGCCGTCGGCGTGCTGCTCGTACGCCATGAAGACGAGGTTCCAGAACTCGAGGAAGCGGGCGCAGCGCGTGCAGCCCGGCGCGCAGTCGGGCTCGCCGCAGCCGTGCTCGGCGCCCCAGTCGTAGTAGAGCTCGGAGTCGGGGCCACACGGCCCCGGGCCGCCGACCGACCAGAAGTTCTCGGAGGTCGGGAGCGGGACGATCCGCTCGAGCGGCATCCCGACGCGCTGCCAGAGCTCGATCGCGACTTCGTCGGGGCCGAGCTTCAGCTGCGGGTCGCCGGCGTGCACGCTGACCCACACGCGGTCCCAGTCGAGCTTCATGTGCTCCTGGACGAACTCGCGCGCGAGCTCGATCGCCCCCTCCTTGAAGTACTGCCCGAACGAGAAGTTGCCGAGCATCTCGAAGAACGTGAGGTGATGGCCGTCGAGGCCCACCTCGTCGATGTCGACGGTCCGGAAGCACTTCTGCGACAGCGTGGTCAGCGGCGCGGGCGGTGGCTCCTGGCCGAGGAAGAACGGCATCTGCGGCTGCATGCCCGCAGTGACGAGAAGCGTCGAGTCGTCGCCGGCGCGCGGCACGAGCGAGTACGACGGGCAGCGCAGATGGCCCCGTTCCTCGAAGAACGAGAGGAAGCCCTCACGCAGCTCGGCGGTCGTGCGCATCCCGGGATTCTACGAGCGAGGTCGCGCGCGGCCCGGTGCCGCTACGCGGCCGGCGGCGGGCCTTCCGGCTCCGCCTTTCCTGCGTTGCGGAGCTCCTCGTCGAGCTCGCTCTCGCGGCGCGCCGCCGCATCCTTCGCCACCCGGACAGCTTCACCCGGGTCACGACGAGCCCGGAACGCCGAGAAGCCATGCGATACGGCAGCGGCAAGGCCACTCACCTTCTTCACCGGCGTCGTGATCGCCGTCGACACCGCACGCACGGCCGTGTCCGCGTTGTCCGCCATCGCGACGGCGCTGTCCGTCACGGTGTCGAGCTTGTCGAGCTGGTCGTTCACGCGATCGACGGTTCCTCCGGCCTTGACGATGACCGGGAGGAGGTCCCGCTCGGAGCCCTTGATGAACGACGAGAGGCGGGCGAACGTGCCGCCCATGCGGATGAGCATGTACGCGAGCCCGACCCCGCTCGCGACGAAGAAGGCCGAGAGTGCGTAGTCGAGGACGTCGCTGGGCGTCGAGGCGAGCACGTACATCGCGGCGGATCCTAGTTGCTCCGGGCTACGCAATGGTCGTGATGGCCCCGGCACCCACCACGACGTCGTCGTCGTAGACGACGGCGAACTGGCCGCGGGCGACGCCGTACGCCGGCTCGTCGAGCTCGAGCACGAAGCCGTCGTCCGCCGGCACGACCGCTGCGGGCACGGGCGCCGAGCGGTAGCGCAGCTTCACGGCGCCTGTCGTGACCGGGACGTGGAGGCGGCCGCGGGCCTCGACGGTCGTCGTGGCGAGCCGGTCGCGCGCGCCCACCGTCACCGTGTTCGTCGCCGCGTCGGTCCGCAGCACGTACAGCGGTCGGCCTCCGCTCACCCGCAGGCCGCGCCGCTGACCGGGCGTGAACCTCCAGTAGCCGTCGTGCGACCCGAGCCGCGCCCCGTCGAGTGTCGACGACATCGCCGCGGTCGCTGCGGAGGCCCTGCCGCTCGAGGAACGCGCGGTAGTCGTCGCCGCCGAGGAAGCACGCCTCCTGGCTCTCGGCGCGCCGCGCGGCCGCGAGCCCGGCCCTCGCGGCCTCCTCCCGCGTCTCGTCCTTCGTCTGCTCGCCGAGCGGGAAGCGGACCCTCTCGAGGAGGCGCGGATCGACGGCCGCGAGCATGTACGACTGGTCCTTCCGCTCGTCCACGGCGCGCGCGACGAGCATGAGGCCGTCGCGCTCGACGATCCGCGCGTAGTGGCCCGTCCACAGCTCGCTCTGCTCCCGACGCGCTCGGCGAACGCGACCAGCGCATCGAAGCGAAACGCGCCGTTGCAGCGCATGCACGGATTCGGCGTCTCCCCCGCCTCGTAGGCACGTGCGACGAACGGATCGACGATCGTGCTCTTGAACTCCTCGCGGAGATCGAGCGTCACGTGCGGGAGACCGAGCGCATGGCAGGTCGCGCGCGCCGCCGCAACGGCGGCGGGCGAGCAGCACGCGCGCTCGGTGTCCGGCGCGGCGGGATCCTGCCAGAGGCGGAGCGTCACCCCGACCGCCCCGCTCCCCGCGCGGAGCAGCGCCACGGCGCTGTCGACGCCGCCGCTCATCGCGACGGCGACGCGGCCCGGAGCGGGCTCCGCGCGGAACACCTGCGCGAGCGCGCTCGCGAGCGCCTCGACCGCGAGCGGCTCGCCGCCGACGGCCGCGGCTTCGAGCAGGCGTCAGCCCGACGAGCGGAGCGCTCGAGCCCGGCGCGTCCGCGGCGAGCGATCCTGCTCGCCGTCGACCGTGCAGTCGGACGGCGGCCCAGGCAGTCGCCGCGCGTCGCATCCCCGAAGACGTCGGTGCTCATCGGGCCAGGCTAGCGGTCGCGCTACCCTGCCTGCGCGCTGCGGCCAGCGTAGATTGCCGTCGGTGACCTTCGACGTCGCCGCCGAGGCGTATGACCGCTTCATGGGCCGCTACTCGGTTCCGCTTGCTCCGGTGTTCGTCGACTTCGCCGGAGTGACCGAGCGGACGACGTGTGCTCGACGTCGGCTGCGGCCCCGGCGCGCTGACCGCCGAGCTCGTCGGCGGCTCGGTCCGGCCGCGGTCACGGCCGTCGATCCGTCGGAGCCGTTCGTCGCTGCGGCGCGCGAGCGCCATCCGGAGGTCACCGTGGAGCGCGCGGCGGCCGAGGATCTGCCGTTCCCCGACGGCGCGTTCGACGCGGCGCTCGCCCAGCTCGTCGTCCACTTCATGACGGATCCCGTCGCAGGGCTGCGCGAGATGGCCCGCGTGACCCGCGAGAACGGCGTCGTCGCGGCCTGCGTCTGGGATCACGCCGCGGGCGGACAGGGCCCGCTCTCCGTGTTCTGGGAGGCCGCGACGGAGGTCGACCCCGGGCGCGAAGGCGAGTCGCAGCTCGCCGGGCGCACGGTCGGGACACCTGACGGAGCTCTTCGAGGCCGCGGGTGTCCACGACGTCGAGGAGGGCCACATCACGGTGAGCGTCGAGCACCCGACGTTCGAGGAGTGGTGGGAGCCGTTCACGCTCGGCGTCGGGCCGGCCGGCGTCTACGCCGCCGGGCCTCGAACCCGAGCGGCAGGCCGAGCTACGCGAGCGCTGCCGCGCGAAGCTTCCGCCCGCACCGTTCGTGACGACGGTCCGCGCCTGGTCGGCGCGCGGACGCGCCTAGCGCTCTGCGGACGTGCTCCACCCTGCCGATGAAGCCACGGCCGTTGCGAACCTGGCGAGCCAGGTGGGTGCCGTGCGGAGCGTCGGCAACGCCTAGCTCCGACTCCGGCTCCCTTTACGTGTCTGTTGGTTCACGTAGAGACCGCGGCCACGCACAGGGTCGAGCGCTTGCGATCCTAGCCGTTCGACTCCTACTGCACAGACCGGGCTCCGCTGGCGCGGATCCCGGTCGCGCGAAATCCCTGAAGCGCGGCCGTCAAGCGGCCGCGATCGCTGCTTCGACTCAACCCGAGTTCGTCGCGAACCGCCACTCGAGCTCGACGGTCCCCTCGATTCCCAGCATCGTCGCGAGCGCATCCGTCACCTCGAGCTGGCGGCCGGGCTCGACGAGCGCGTTGTCGATCACCTCGGTGAGCACCTGCTCGTCGCCGTAGCGGAGGATCACCTTCGCCCCGCACGGCAGCACGGGATGCGTCACGCCGAGCGACTCGGGTGCGAGGACCTGGCCGCAGGTCGTCCGCTGCGCGTCGCCGGTCGCTCCGCGCGAGCCCGCGAACGCGATGTTCCAGCCCGCGGGTGCCGGCGCGCTCGTGAGGGCGGCGGCGCCTTCGTCCGTCCCGCGCTGAGCGACGATCGCCATCGCAGAGACGGCAGCGAGCAGCGCGACTGCGGCGAGCACCGTGAGTCGCTGGGCGAGGGTCGGCGTCACGGGCACAAGTGTCGCGGAAGCGGCGGCTACGCCGGAGGCTCTTCGACGAGCCGGATGCCGAGCTCCTCGAGCTGCTCGGTCGGGAACGGGCGACGGGCGCGCCCGTCAGGGGATCGGATCCGCTCGACACCTTCGGGAAGGCGATGACCTGCCGGATGTTCGGCTCCCCCGCCAGCAACGCGAGGAAACGCTCGATTCCCATCGCGAAGCCGCCGTGCGGTGGTGCGCCCATCGCGAGCGCGTCGAGCAGGAACGCGAACTTCGCCTGCGCCTCCTCGTCGCTCATCCCCATCGTTCGGAAGACGTCCTGCTGGATCTCCGCCCGGTGGATCCGGATCGAGCCGGAGCCGAGCTCCCAGCCGTTCCAGACCAGGTCGTAGTGCTGGCTGAGCGCGTTGCCCGGATCGCCGGCGACGCGATCCTCGTGTCCGGCGATCGGTGCCGTGAAGGGGTGATGGAGGAAGGTCCAGTTGCCGGTCTCCTCGTCGCGCTCGAAGAGCGGGAAGTCGATCACCCAGTGGAAGACCTCGTCCTCCGACGCGAGCTCGAGCTCGCGTCCGAGGTGGATCCGGAGACCGCCGAGGACGCGTGCGACCGTCGCCTCGTCACCGGCTGCGAAGAGCACCGTCGAGCCCGGCTCGCTTCGGAACGCCGCGAGCTCGCTCTCCGACAGGAACTTCGCGATCGGCGACCGCACCTCGTCTCCGTCGTACACGAGATACGCGAGACCCTTCGCTCCCCACTCCTTCGCGATCTCCTCGAGCCGCTGCAGCTCGGTCCGCGAGAACGCCTGTGGCGCGACGAGGAAGCGCACGGTCTCGGCGTTCGCGAAGACCCCGAACTCGGACCCGCGTGTCGCCTCCGTCGCGTCCTGGATCTCGAGCCCGAACCGGAGGTCCGGCTTGTCCGTGCCGTACTTCCCGAGCGCGTCCGCGTACGTGAGCCGCGGGAACGGGCGCTGCGGCGCGTCCCGGCCGAGCGCCTCGAAGGCGCCGACGACCACCTGCTCCAGCACGTCGAGCACGTCTTCGCGCTCGACGAACGCCAGCTCGAGGTCGAGCTGGCGGAACTCGAACTGCCGGTCGGCGCGCAGGTCCTCGTCCCGCCAGCAGGTCGCGATCTGGTAGTAGCGGTCGAGCCCGCCGATCATGCAGAGCTGCTTGAAGATCTGCGGCGACTGCGCGAGCGCGAAGAAGCGGCCCGGCTGAAGGCGGACGGGCACGACGAAGTCACGGGCCCCCTCCGGCGTCCCGCGCGTCATGCTCGGCGTCCACACGTCGATGAACCCGAGCCGATCCATCGTGTGGCGGATCGACGCGATCACCGTGTGCGAGAGGCGCAGGTTCCGCTGCATCCGCGCCGTGCGCATGTCGAGCCAGCGGTACCGGAGGCGCAGCGTCTCGTCCACGCCCTCCTCGTCGAGCTGGAACGGGAGCGGCGTCGAGCGCGAGACGATCTCGAGCTCGTCGACCTGGAGCTCGACCTCGCCGGTCGGCATCGTCGCGTTGACCGTCTCGGCCGAGCGCGCGACGACCTCCCCGCGCGCGCGGAGGACGAACTCGTTCCGGATCTCCTTCGCCGTCTCGGCGGCCTCGGGCGCGTGCTCGGGGTTGACGACGAGCTGCGTCACGCCGGTGTGGTCGCGGAGGTCGACGAAGACGAGGCCGCCGTGGTCGCGGCGCGTGTCCACCCAGCCAGCTGAGCGTCAGCGCCTGCCCGACGTGCTCGGGCCGAGGGTCGCCGCACATGAGATCGCGCCAGCTCATTGCGACAGTCTCCCGGGAAGCTCGTCGTGGGTGACGTCCTCGTCGGGACTGCCCGGGCGTCGAATGGTCGCGCGCCGGTGGTCGACGACGACGATCATCGCCGCCCCGAGACGCCCGGCCTGCGTGAGCTGGCCCTTCAGCGAACGGTGCGCATAGTCGGTGTCGGCCGAGACACCCGACCCTCGGAGTTGGGCGAGCCAGCCCGCGACGAGCTCTCGCGGCGCCCCTTCGTCGAGCGCGAAGAAGACGTCGATCGTCGGAGCGATATCCGTCGTGATGCCCTCGGCCTCCATCGCGAGGAGAAGGCGCTCGATCCCGGCGCCGAAGCCGACGCCGGGCGTCGCGGGCCCGCCGATCTCCTCGACGAGGTAGTCGTAGCGGCCGCCTCCCGAGAGAACCGCGTTCTCGTTCTCGAGCGGGCCGACGAACTCCCAGGTCGTGCGGGAGTAGTAGTCGAGCCCGCGTACGAGCGTCGGCACGAGCGCGTACGCGACGCCGGCCGCGTCGAGGTCGCGCCGCACGACGGCGAAGCGCTCGACGCACTCGGCGCACAGCGACTCGCCGATCTTCGGCGCCTCGTCGAGCGCCGCGCGAACAGCGTCGGGCTTCGCCTGGTAGTTGTCGAAGACGCGGAGCGGGCTCGTCGCAGCCTTCTCGCGGGTGTCCTCGTCGAGGCGACCGGCATTGGCCTCGAGCCACGCACGCAGCGCGTCGAGGTATGCGGGCCGGCACTCGCGGCAGCCGATGGAGTTGAGCTCCAGGTGGTGGTGCGAGAGGCCGAGGCGCCCGAGCAGCGTGTCGTAGAGCTGGATCAGCTCCGCGTCGACCGACGGATCGTCGCTGCCGATCGCCTCGACGGACGCCTGCCAGTGCTCGCGGTAGCGTCCCTTGCCGGGCGCGCCGTAGCGGTACATCGACGCGATCGTGTAGAGCTTCGCCGGCTGCGGCTCGCGCTGCATGCCGTGCTCGACGTACGCGCGACAGATCGGCGCGGTGCCCTCCGGGCGGAGCGTGAGCGACCGGTCGGAGCGGTCCGAGAACGTGTACATCTCCTTCTGGACGACGTCGGAGCCCGGCCCGGAGGTCCGCTCGAAGAGCGCGGTGTCCTCGAACACCGGCGTCGAGATCGGCCGGTAGCCGTAGAGCGCGCACAGCCGCTCGATCTCCGACGTGACGCGGCGCCAGAGCGGCTGCTCGGCCGGGAGGACGTCGTGGGTGCCGCGCGGACGCTCGATCTTCGATGCGCGACTCACCCCGTGCGCTCCGCGCGAAGGTCGGCGAGGAACGGGTTCCGCGCGAGCTCGTCGCCGAGGGTCGTGATCGGGCCGTGCCCGGGGTAGACGACGGTGTCCGCTGCGAGCGTGTCCACGAGGGTGCGGATCGACGCGAGCAGCGTCTCCCAGTCGGCGCCCGGGAGATCGGTGCGTCCGACCGAGCCGGCGAAGAGGACGTCTCCGGAGAAGAGGCAGCCGTCGGCGTGATATGCGAGGTGCGCCGGCGAGTGCCCGGGAACGGCGAGCACCGCGAACGCGATACCCGCGAGCTCGACCGTCTCACCGCCTTCGAGCAGCACGTCCGGCGCGTACGCGCGCACGGAGATCCCCGGTGGCGTGTACCTGCCCTCCGGGCTCTCGAGCAGCGTGCGCTCGCCCTCGGGCATGTACACCGGCGCGCCCGTCCCTTCGGCGAGATCGGCGACGCCGAGGAGGTGGTCGAAGTGCCCGTGCGTCACGAGGATCCCGACACAGCGTGCGCCGAGGCGCGCCAGCGCGAGACGTAGCTCGGTCGCGTCACCGCTCGGATCGACGACGACGGCCTCGTCGGCGCCTACGGCCGCCCGCACGACGTAGCAGTTGGTGCCCATCGGTCCGAGCGGCAGCTGGTCGACGCGGAGCGCCATCGCTTCCGGGTTCAGCTCCCGCGCCGTGCGTCGGATCCGCCGTTGCGTGCGGCGCGACGCTGGGCGGAGCGATAGAAGAAGCCGTCGATGAAGTAGCTGAACGGGATGAAGATGGCCAGCAGGAGCAGTGTCTGCGTGATCTTCGTCGCGATCGGCAGGCTCGGCGAGAGCAGCAGCACCGTGCCGAACATGATCGGCGCGAAGATCGCTCCGCGCTTCAGCGTTCTCCGCCACGAGGGAGCTTGCGGATCCCGGCGCGTCGCGTTCGCGCGCACCTGGCGGCTCGTGGGCTGGACGTCCTCCGGGTCGAGCTCGTTCCCCTCGTCGTCGACCCAGACGTAGTCGTGGCGCTGCTCCTTCGCGCGGCGGCGACGCTGCTTCTTCGTGGCCATCGCGCGATTATGCCCGGCTGCTCCAGGCGATCTTCCCGCCTGCGATCACCGTGTCGATGACGGGACCGCCGAGGTGATACGCGAGGTGACGCCAGTCCTCGGCCGCCACGAGGACGACGTCCGCGTCGAAGCCGGCTGCAAGGCGTCCCTTCCGGTCGGCGCGCTCGAGCACGTGCGCCGCGTTCACGGTGCACGCCGAGAGCGCTTCCTCGGGCGCGAGCCCCAGCTGCGTCGCGGCGAGCGAGCACACGAGCGGCAGGCTCTCGCAGAACGCGCTGCCCGGGTTGAAGTCCGTCGCGAGCGCGACTGCGGCACCGGCGTCGACGAGCGCACGGGCGGGCGGCATCGGTCGGTTCAGGAAGAGCGCGCTCGCCGGAAGGACGACGCCCGTCACGTCGCTCGCCGCGAGCGCCGCGATCCCGCTCTCTCCCGTCGCCTCGAGGTGGTCGACCGACCGCGCGCCGAGCTCGATCGCGAGGGGGATCGCGCCCGACTCGGTGAACTGGTCGCCGTGCAACCGCAGCGCGAGCCCTGCGTCGCGGCAGGCAGCGAGGTACCGGCGGGCCTGGTCGGCGTCGAAGGCGCCACGCTCGAGGAAGACGTCGGCGGCCTCGGCGAGCTGCGCCGCCTCCGGGAGCACCTCCCCGAGCAGGAAGTCGAGGTACGCGTCGGCGCCTGTCTCCGCGAACTCGGGCGGGACAGCGTGCGCGCCGAGCCACGTCGGAACGCCACCCGCATCCCGAATGACGCGCAGCTGCGCGAGCTCGGTCTCGCGGTCGAGCCCGTATCCGGACTTCGCCTCGAACGTCGTCGTCCCCGCCCGCAGCATCCAGTCGACGTGCTCGGAGAGGGCCTCCGCGAGCCCGGCCTCGCCGGCCGCGCGGGTGGCTCGAACGGTCGAGAGGATGCCGCCGCCTCGCGCATGGAGCTCTTCGTACGACGCGCCCGCGGCACGCAGGGAGAACTCCTCGACGCGGTCGCCTGCGAAGCACGCGTGCGTGTGGCAGTCGACGAGCCCCGGGACGGCCGAGAGCCCCTGGCCGTCGATCTCCTCGACGTCGTCGAGCGGCTTCAGGTCGCGCATGCGCCCGACCGCCGCGATCCGGCCGTCTTCGCAGAGCACGAAGCCGTCGTGCGTCACGTCGACCTCTCGGAGCGCTGCGCCGCGAAGCGGTGCCCCGTCTCCAGCGGGAGACGCAACCTGAGCGAGATCCCGGATCAGCAGCCGCGCCGCGCCGCCTTCACCGTCGCTCACGACGGATCGCCCGGTACGGACGGGAGGTCCAGCGCGTATGCGCGGGCCGCCTCGAGCGCCTCGTCGTAGCCCGCGTCCGCGTGCCGCACCACGCCCATTCCCGGGTCCGTCGTCAGCACGCGCTCGAGCCGCTCTGCAGCAGCGTCGGTGCCGTCGGCGACGACGACCATCCCCGCGTGGATCGAGTTCCCGATCCCCACGCCGCCTCCGTGGTGCACGCTCACCCACGTCGCGCCCGCAGCGACGTTGACGAGGGCGTTGAGGATCGGCCAGTCCGCGATCGCATCGGATCCGTCCCGCATCGCCTCGGTCTCGCGGTACGGCGAGGCCACCGAGCCCGCGTCGAGATGGTCGCGGCCGATGACGACCGGGGCCGAAACGGCACCGGAGCGCACGAGCTCGTTGATCGCGAGCCCCGCACGCGCCCTGTCCCCGTACCCGAGCCAGCAGATCCGCGCCGGCAGCCCCTGGAACGCCACGCGCCCGGGCGCGAGCTCGAGCCAGCGCTGGAGCAGCGCTGTCGTCCGGAAAGAGCGGCCCGAGCGTGGCGTCTATGACGTCGATGTCGGCCGGGTCTCCGGACAGCACCGCCCACCGGAACGGCCCGATGCCACGACAGAAGAGCGGTCTGATGTACGCGGGGACGAAGCCCGGATACGAGAAGGCGTCCGCGAGGCCGGCGTCACGGGCCTCCCCGCGCAGGTTGTTGCCGTAGTCGAAGACGTAGCAGCCTGCACGGGCGAACTCGGTCATCGCCCGGACGTGCGCCACGATCGACTCGCGCGCGAGGCGGAGGTACGCCTCCGGATCGCGCTCGCGCAGCGCCGCAGCCTCCTCGAACGGCACCTCGGCCGGCACGTAGCCGGTGAGCGGATCGTGTGCCGCCGTCTGATCGGTCACGAAGTCGAAGTGCTCGCCTCGGGCGACGAGCTCCGGGAACACCGTGGCCGCGTTGGCGAGCAGGCCGACCGACAGCGCTCGTCCCTCGGCGGCAGCGCCGCGCATGCGCGACAGAGCATCGTCGAGCGAGTCGGCGACCTCGTCGAGGTAGCGGGTCTCGAGACGCCGCTGGATCCGGCTCGCGTCGACCTCGACGCACAGGATCGCCGCACCGGCCATCGTCGCCGCGAGCGGCTGGGCGCCACCCATGCCTCCGAGGCCGGCGGTCAGGATGGTGCGGCCGCTGAGGTCAGCAGAGCCGAAGTGCTGCTCGCCCGCGGCTGCGAACGTCTGGTACGTCCCCTGCAGGATCCCCTGCGTCCCGATGTAGATCCAGCTCCCTGCGGTCATCTGCCCGAACATCGTCAGGCCCTCGGCCTCGAGCCGGCGGAACTCGTCCCAGGTCGCCCAGCGCGGCACGAGGAGCGAGTTCGCGATGAGGACACGCGGCGCCCACTCCCCGGTCCGGAACACCGCGACGGGTTTGCCGCTCTGGACGAGCAGGGTCTCGTCGGCCCTCAGGCGAAGGAGGGTGCGGACGATCTCCCGAAGCGCGTCGTGACTCCGTGCGGCGCGGCCCGTTCCCCCGTAGACGACGAGGCGCTCCGGGTGCTCCGCGACCTCGGGATCGAGGTTGTTGAGCAGCATCCGGAGCGGCGCCTCGGTCTGCCAGCTCAGCGCATTCAGCGACGTTCCGCGCGGTGCGCGAATCGCGCTCAGGTCACCGCACAGCGCGTCGACCGTCGCGTCCGTCACGACAGGTGCGCTCATGCGAGCGCCCCGACCTCCGACTCGGCCGCCGCGACGATCGCCCCGGAACGGATGGCGTCGGCGACGAGCTCGATGTCGCCGCTCAGCGATCGATCCTCGACGAGCCTGGGCGAGAGCGAGCGGACGGCATCGTGCACCGCACGAACGCCCTCACCGGGCGTCAACGGAGCGAGGAACTCGATCGCCTGCGTGCCCGCCAGGAGCTCGATCGCGAGCGCGCGCTCGGCGTTGTCGAGCACGCGGAGCGCCTTGAGCCCCGCCGCGTTGCCCATCGACACGTGATCCTCCTGGCCGGCACTCGTCGGGATCGAGTCGACGCTCGCCGGGTGCGCGAGCACCTTGTTCTCGGACACGAGCGCCGCCGCGACGTACTGCGGGATCATGAAGCCGGAGTTGAGCCCTCCCTCCTCGACGAGGAAGGGCGGGAGGCCCTCGGAGAGGGTCGGGTTCACGAGCCGCTCCACGCGCCGTTCCGAGATGCTCGCGAGCTCGGCGGCCGCCATCGCGAGGGTGTCGAGGGCAAACGCGAGCGGCTGCCCGTGAAAGTTGCCGGCCGAGACGATCTCCGCCTCGTCGACGAGCACCAGTGGGTTGTCCGTCGCCGCGTTGAGCTCGACGGAGACGGTGGCCGCGACGTACTCGAGCAGGTCGCGGCACGCACCGTGTACCTGCGGTGCGCACCGAAGCGAGTACGCGTCCTGCACCTTGTCGCACCAGCGGTGCGCCTCGATGATCGCGGAGCCGTCGAGGAGCCGCCAGACGTTCGCGGCCGAGTCCTGCTGGCCCTTCAGCGGCCGCGCACGGTGTATCGCCGGGAGGAAGCTCGTCCTCGAGCCCTGCAGCGACTCGAGCGAGAGCGCGCATGCGAGGTCCGCGGTCGCCGCCAACCGCCGCGCGCGCACGACGCCGAGGGTGGCCATCGCCGCCATGAACTGCGTGCCGTTGACGAGGGACAGGCCCTCCTTGCTCGCCAGGCGAATCGGCTCGAGGCCGACCGACCGGAGCGCGGCGGTTCCGTTCGAGAAGCTCACCGTCCACGACGGCCTGCCCCTCCCCCACGAGCGGGAGCGCCAGATGAGCGAGCGGCGCAAGGTCGCCGCTCGCCCCGACCGATCCGCGTGCCGGCACCCACGGGAGCACGCCGCGGTTCAGGCACTCGAGCAGGAGCTCGACCGTCGTGACGTGCGCGCCCGAGAAACCTTTCGCAAGCGCATTCGCGCGGAGCAGCATCGCCGCACGCACGACGTCGTCGGGATACGGCTCACCCACGCCGCACGCGTGGCTGCGCAGCAGGCGGAGCTGGAGCTCCTCCGCGAGCTCCTCCGGGATGTGGGCCGACACGAAGCGGCCGAATCCGGTGTTCACGCCGTAGGTGTGCTCGCCGCGCACGCCGTCGACGAGCTCGCGCGCGGCGCGCATCTTCTCCCGGGCCGAGTCGGCGAGCGTGGCCGTCCCGCCGTGGACGGCGACCTCCCACACGTCTGCCAGGGCGAGGTCCTCCCCGGTCAGGACGATCGCTCGGGCCACTCCGCGAGTCTAGAGCCGAGAACTCGCTCGAGCACCCGTGACTCGTCCACACCGGGGAGTTCTGCGCCCGCTTCCGCGGCCGCCTTCCAGACGCGCTCCGGTACGAGCCCGACGAGCTCGCCCGCGGCGACCTCGACGCCCCGCGCGAGCGCCTCCGCGCGGACGCGCTCCACCACCTCGTGGAGCGGCGCGCGCTCGACGTCGACGACGTTCATGCTCACCTGGACGCGTCCCGAGCTCGGGAGCCGAAGGCCGAGCGCCTGCACTCCGGGCATGCCGCCGCTCGACTCGCGCACTGCCCGTGCGATCGCACGCGCGACCTCGACGTCGTCCGTCGCGAGCTCGAGGTTGTAGGCGACGAGCGCGTGGCGGGCTCCGACGAGGACGGCGCCCGATCGCGGATCGATTCGACCCGGTCCATGGCTCGGCACGAGCTCGCCCGACGCGACGCGTCGGCGGAGCTCGTCGAGCCCGCCGCGCCTGAAGAACGCCGGCCTCCGCCCGGTGCCCAGCTCGCCGTAGAGGAAGACCGGAAGACCGAGCTCGGATCCGATGCGCGCCGCGAGAGCTCGTGCCGCGTCCGCAGCGTCCTCGATCTCCTCCGGTGCGAGCGGGACGAGGGGGACGACGTCGGCAGCGCCCACGCGCGGATGGACGCCGACGTGCTCGCGCAGGTCGCCGAGCTCCACCGCGGCGGCGATGCCGGCAACGAGGGAGTCGAGCAGTCCCTCCCGCGCCGCGGCGAGCGTGTAGACGGAGCGGTTGTGGTCGGGATCGGCGTGCACGTCGAGCAGCAGCGCGTCTCCCGAGAACGCAGTTCCGATCGCGGCGATCGCCTCCGGGCTCCGCCCTTCCGAGACGTTGGGCACGGCCTCGAGCACGATCCGTACCCTACGAAGCGCGACGGCCCTAGCCCGCCTCGGATGACCGTTTCCGGCGGCGACACATGCTCGACGCGGACGACGCGGTAGGCGTCGCCTCGCTCCAGCGGAGTGACTCGTAACCACGGGATCGCCAGCAGCCGGATCACGTTCACTCAGCCGAGTCCAGACTCGTACCACGGGAAGACGGTGAGCGTGGACGAGCACGATCTGGTCAGGCTCGTTCAGTCAACAGGAGAGCGATGGACAGGAACGGAAACCCCAGTCATGGTCGTATCCCCGGGGGAGCTCAACTTAAGCTCATCTCCGGCCTCGGCCTCTTGTTCCTACGACGTGGGGAAGATCGTCTTTGGCCCTGGCGGAGTCGTGGTAGCCATCCACGGCCCCCACGACAGTTTCGAGCAAGGGCAGGACGCGTACTGCAACGCATTCCTCGCGATCGCGAGCGGAAAGAAGTAGGTAGCGCGGATTCGACGGGTGGGGCCTCCCATTCGCCGCGAGGAGGCCCCAATCCCGTGGTGCGCGAAGCTAGGTTCAGCACGCCCGCATCCAGCTTGCGCGGTGGAAAATCGTACCCTACGAAGCCGTGCCCGACGAGGACCCGCGAAGCAGGCCCCACAAGGGCTGGCGCACGTTCGTGCGCCTCCTCGGCTTCCTGCGCCCGTATCGCGCGTCACTGATCGTCTCCTCGCTGCTCGCGATCGGCTCGCAGGTCGCGGGCATCCTCGTCCCCGTCCTGATCGGCGTCGTCATCAACGAGCTCGACGGCGACCCCGACATGCGGGTGGTCGCATTCGAGATCGCCGCGATCATCGCGCTCGGTCTCGTCCGCGGTGGCCTCATGTACGGGCGGCGGGTCCTCTCCGGCAGGCAGGCGTTGGGCGTCGAGTACGACCTCCGCGACGAGCTCTACTCGCATCTCCTCCGGCTGTCGTTCGGCTTCTACGACCGCAGCCAGACGGGCCAGCTCATGTCACGCGCGACGATCGACCTGCAGGCGGTGCGCTTCTTCCTCGGCTACGGGCTCATCTTCTTCGCCCAGCACGTCCTGACGATCGTCGCCGTCAGCGCCGTCCTCTTCTTCTACAGCTGGCAGCTGGCGCTCGTCGCATTGGCGATCACGCCGTTGATCGCGCTCACCGCCTTCGGCTACAGCCGCGTCTCGCACCCCGTCCTCCGCGACGTTCAGCAGACGCTCGCGGAGGTCGCGATCGTCGCGGAGGAGTCGATCACCGGCGTGCACGTCGTCAAGTCGTTCGCGCAGGAGGGACGCCGCGCCGAGCGTTTCCGTGATGCCGCCAACACCGTCTTCACGAAGACGCTCGCAGCGAACCGGCAGCGGGCGCTCTTCGTCCCGCTGCTCACGTTCCTGCCGTTCATTGCGCAGGCGCTCGTGCTCCTCGTCGGCGGCCGGATGGTCGTCACGGGATCGATGTCGCTCGGCGCCTTCTCCACCTTCTATCTCCTGCTCGCGATGCTCGTCATGCCGCTTCGCATGCTGGGCATGTGGATCGGACAGGCGCAACGCGCCATCGCGGCCGGCGAGCGGATCTTCGAGATCCTCGACGAGCCGGAGGAGGTGTTCGATCGCGACGATGCGGTGCCGCTGCCACCCGGTCCCGGGCACGTCGTGTTCGAGGACGTGTCCTTCGGGTACGAGACGAATCGCCCCGTCCTCGAGGACGTCGCACTCGACGTTCCGGCCGGTCGGACGATCGCCCTGATCGGCCCGACCGGATCCGGCAAGACGACGCTCGCCACGCTCGTGCCACGGTTCTACGACACGACGGACGGGCGGGTGGTCGTCGACGGCGTCGACGTGCGCGACCTCACGCGGCGCTCGCTCCGCCGCGAGGTCGGCGTCATCTCCCAGGATCCGTTCCTCTTCTCCGCGTCGATCAGAGACAACATCGCGCTGGGCATGCCGGATGCGCCGTTCGAGGCGGTCGAAGCAGCCGCGCGCGCCGCACAGGCGCACGAGTTCATCCTCGAGCTCCCCCACGAGTACGACACGGTCGTGGGCGAGCGCGGCATCACGTTGTCGGGAGGCCAACGCCAGCGGATCGCGATCGCTCGTGCGCTGCTCATCGATCCCCGCATCCTCATCCTCGACGACGCGACCGCCTCGGTCGACGCGACGACGGAGGCAAAGATTCGTGACGGGCTCCGCGAGGTGATGCGCGGGCGGACGACGATCATCATCGCCCACCGTCTCTCGACGATCGCCCTCGCCGACGAGGTGGTCGTGCTCGACGGCGGTCGCATCGCCGCGCGCGGGACGCAGTCCGAGCTCCTCGCGACGAGCGCGGTGTTCCAGGAGATCCACGAGCACGGGTTGCTGCAGCAGGTGATCGCCGGATGAAGGTCTGGCAGTACTCGAGCCACCTGATGGACGAGCGTGGTGCCCGCGTGGACGACTGGTCGTGGCGCCAGACGCGGAGGCGAATCCGCGTTCTTCTCCGCCTCGCGCGTCCCTACCCCACTCGCTCCGCGCTGGCCGTCGTGACGCTGGTCGCCTACACGATCGTCGCCCTGGTTCCGCCCTATCTGTCGAAGATCGCCATCGACGACGGGATCGACGCACGGAACCTCAGAACGCTCAGCCTCGTCGTCGTTGCGTTCCTCGCCGCCGGTGTCGCCGCGTTCGCTCTCTCGGGCGCGCAGACCTACCTCACCGGCTGGGTCGGCGAACGCGCGCTCGCCGACCTTCGCATCCAGCTCTTCGGCCACCTCCAGCGTCTGTCGCTCGGCTACTACGAGCGCAACCGTACGGGCGCGATCGTGAGCCGCATCACGAACGACGTCGAGGCGCTCGATCAGCTCGTGACCGACGGCATCTCGAGCCTGGTCCAGAACACGCTCGTGCTCGCGGGCACGGTGGTCGTGCTCTTCCTCCTCGACTGGCGGCTCGCTCTGGCGACGCTCGTCGTCCTTCCGCTCATGGGGCTTGCGACGGCGTGGTTCCGGTCGCGCTCGAACCACGCGTACCGGCGTGTCCGGGAGCGCCTCGGGCTCGTGACGGCGACGCTCGCGGAGGACATCTCGGGCATGCGCGTCGTCCAGTCGTTCACTCGAGAGCCGACGAGCCAGACGACCTTTCGCGGCGTGAACGAGCGCTACCGCGAGTCCAACTACGAGACCGTGATCCTGAACGGGCTCTACTTCCCGGCGGTCGACATCCTCTCGTCGGTCGCGACCGCGATCGTCCTCGGGGTCGGCGGATGGTTCGTCGTCGACGGGAGCATGTCGATCGGCACCCTGTTCGCCTTCACGCTGTACCTCGCGAACTTCTTCGACCCGGTGCAGCAGCTCTCCCAGCTCTACAACACGTTCCTGTCCGCGACGGCCGCCCTCGATCGGATCACGGCAGTGCTCGACGAGGAGCCCGAGCTCGTCGACGTCGCGGACGCGCGAGAGCTGCCCGCGATCCGCGGCCACGTCCGCTTCGAGCACGTCCGCTTCGGCTACGGAGACCTGCCGGACGTCCTCCACGACTTCGACCTCGACGTCCCCGCAGGGACGACCGTCGCGCTCGTGGGGCACACGGGCGCCGGCAAGTCGACCATCGCGAAGCTGCTCGCGCGCTTCTACGACCCGCGCGAGGGCCGTATCACGATCGACGGGACCGACCTCCGCGAGGTCACGCAGTCGTCGCTGCGCACGCAGCTCGGCATCGTGCCGCAGGAGGGCTTCCTCTTCGCCGGGTCGATCGCCGACAACATCGCGTTCGGGCGCCCCACGGCCTCGCGCGCGGAGATCGAAGCAGCCGCCGCGGCCGTCGGAGCGGACACCTTCGTGTCCGAGCTCGCCGACGGCTACGACACGCAGGTCGGCGAGCGCGGCTTCCGGCTCTCGCTCGGCCAGCGCCAGCTCGTCTCGTTCGCCCGGGCCCTGCTCGCCGACCCGCGGCTCCTGATCCTCGACGAGGCGACGTCGTCCGTCGACATCGGCACCGAGCGGCGGATCGACAGCGGCCTACGGCGTCTGCTCACGGGCCGCACCGCCTTCGTCATCGCCCACCGCCTCTCGACCATCCGCCGGGCAGATCTCATCGTCGTGCTCGATCACGGTCGCATCGTCGAGGCGGGAACGCACGACGAGCTCATCGTCGAGTCCGGGACGTACACGCAGCTGTACGGCGACTGGGCGGCCGAGGTCGCGTAGCGCCGCACGGACGCGAAGGTTCTAAGCTCACCCGATGGCTCCGGAGTCGGACGAGGTCGTCGAGGTCCCGCAGGCGGACATCGCGGCCGAGGCGCGCCTGACGCCGGCCGAGGCGATCGAGCCGATGCATATCCGCGTCCCGGCGCGCGGGAATCGAAAGCTTCGCCGGGTTCTCGAGAAGGTCAACGCCGATGCGCAGATCAAGGCGTGGTGGCACGTCTCGAACGTGAACGCGGTCGTCCGGCTCCAGATCAACGACCACTCCTGGGTGCACGTCCAGATCGTCTCGAACATCGCGCTCAGGCTCCTCCGTCTGCTCGTGAAGCACGGTGTGGAACCGTCGTTGCAGCGCGACTACGGCCTGACCGCCGACGACTCGGAGGTCGTCGTCGTGCTCGCGGCGCTCCTGCACGACGTCGGCATGTCGATCCACCGGCGCGATCACGAGGACTGGAGCCTCTTCCTCGCCGAGCCGAAGATGCGCGAGCTGCTCGACGGCGTCTACGACGAGCCGGAGCTCACCGTCGTCGTCTCGGAGGTGCTGCAGGCGATCACGAGCCACCGCGCAGACGGCGAGCCGCTGTCGATCGAGGCGGGCGTGCTCCGCGTCGCGGACGCGCTCGATCTCGCGAAGGGGCGCTCCCGGATCCCCTTCGAGCGCGGCTCCGTCTCGATCCACTCGCTCTCCGCCGCGGCGATCGACGAGGTCAGGATCACCGACGGCGAGACGAGCCCGGTGATGGTGGAGATCGTCATGAACAACTCGTCGGGCATCTACCAGGTCGACGGGCTGCTCAAGGCGAAGCTCCGCGGATCGGGTCTCGAGCCGTACGTCGAGGTGGTCGCACGGATCGACACCGACGCCGAGAAGCGGCTCGTGCCCGTGTATCGACTCGAGATGGGGCCGCCGAAGCGCGCGTAGCCACCCGGTACACTCCGACCCGCCGTTGCGGGGTCGTCTAACGGCAGGACGCCTGGCTCTGGACCAGGAAGTTGGGGTTCGAATCCCTGCCCCGCAGCCTCACGAAACGCGCTGGAAACAGCGCGTTTTTTGTTGGCTCAACCGGCGACCTCATGCGCCTGAAAGGGACCTCGTGGCAGACCAACAGAGGAAGACCGCCTGAAGGCGGCCTTCCTCACTTCGGCTTGAAGTTGACTAGTTGTTCGGTGTGAAGAATCCGGTCACCGTGCCGTCGAGTGTGAATGTGCCTTCTGGTGAGCGTGACAGTATTGAGCGCACCCGGGAGCTGGCAGGTGACAGCGTTGTCAGGCTGGCGTGCCTTAGCCGAGGTCTCGGTGTCGACCTCGGGTGCTCCTCCGCCCGAGGGGGTGAACGAGAACGTCAGATTGAAGGCCGTCGGTACGAAGACTGACGTGCTTCCGATCACGTGGGCGGGAGTGAACACGCCATTCCCGTTGACCACGACTTGGAGCTGAGTCGAACCGCAGACCGCGGTGAAGAATCCCGCGTTCTTCGCGTTCACTGGATCTGCAGACGCGGACTGCGCGAAGACGCCAAGGACGATCGCAAAGAGCGCGATCACCGTAACGCGCCGAAGCATGGTTTCCCCCTTCCCCTCGATTGATGCCGCAGTGCACGTCTTGTTACACCACCGATGGCCGTTTCCTAAACGTCCGCAAGGTCAGCCGAGTCACCTGTGATCGCTTTGATGGCTCTGTGCTCGTCTACGCGATCATCGACTTGCGGTCGTCACCTGACCATCCTCTCGGTGAACGCCGTCGAGGCTCTCCGCACGTTCGGAGGTCATGCGCTTGGATCGCTGTCCTCAAGGGCAGGCGTGCGCGGTCTACGAGGCAAGGCCCCGACGATGCGATGGCTCGTGCGGTATCTGGCGGAGGTCTCGCCGAGCCTCCAGCACTTCGGTGAGGCCGTAGGGGATCTGGCAAGGCGGAGGGCGTTGGCCAGGCGCGGCGAACCGCGATCATCTTCAAGCTTTCGGTCGGACATCGAGCACGTAGATCTTCGTCGCGGTCCTCCCCAGGCCATCCCGCGCCTCGATCGTGACTCGATAGAGACCAGGCTTACGAGGCTTGCCGTCGAGTACTCCGGTCTTAGCGTTGAGGCGCATGCCGATCGGAAGGCGGCCGGAACGAACGCTGAACGTCAGCGGTCGAACGCCGCCACTGGCGCGCACGGTCGCACGGTACGAGTGGCCGATCCTGAGGCTTGAGAGCCGTAACGTCGAAAGTGCGAGTCTCGGATACACGACGATCGTTAGATTGACTGTCGCCGTGACGCCGCGGCTATCGGTCGCCGAAAGCGTGAGGGGGAAGGAGCCGGTGATCTGCGGCGTGCCCGAAATCACGCCTGCGGTTGGGCGCAGCGCGAGTCCGAGCGGAAGCGTCCCCGATGCGATCGACCACGTCTGCGCTCCAACGCCCTCGGCGCTGACCTGCACGAGGTAAGGCGACCGCACCGTTCCGGGAGGGGCTCCGACGGTAACGATGAACTCGCGCTCTCCCTTCTTTGGAATGCACCACGCCGCCGAAGGCGGATCCTCGTCGCTGAGCTCGAGCCAGAAAGACCACGTGCCGGCGTTCGTCGGAGTGCCGTGGAGCAGGCCGTCCCCATCTAGCGAAAGACCCGGAGGCAAAGAGCCGTTCAGCAGCCTGAACTGATACGGGAGGCCGGAGCCGGGAACATTCGGATCCGGGCCGCATCCGCCCTCTCCGGTGAGCCGAACGACATAAGGACTGCCCACAACGCCTAGTGGGCAAATCCGATTACCGCCGGCCCCAGCCTCAATGCAAGGCGTGTCCGCGAAGCGAACGGCGAGAGACTCCGGTGTGAGTACGACGGCGAACGCTGCAACGACGAAGAGGATCTGAAAGAAGCGCATGAAACGTAGGTTGCGCGCCGGAGCGCTGATGTCCTGCTCGTGCAGCCTATGATCGGCACAAGGACGCGAATCGCCTGCGAGAAGGCGTGAGCGCCGCGCTCGCCCCGTGACGGGATCGTGACGCCGAGCGCCCTAATTTGGTCCGCGCCGACCACCCAGTCACCGGAGTCACGAGTTCTCTCGGCGAGGGGGTGCCGAGAGGGCCTCTAGACTCCGATGACCCGGGCGATGCGGTGAAAGCTCCAGGTGCCGGGGCCCTTCCTACTCCCCCAGACCCCAACCGCAAGGTGCACCTTGACGCTAGCCCCGCCCGGGCTTAACCGCTCCCACCAAAGGTCAAGCGCGCCCTAGCCCCGCGTACTGAAAGCGGGTTCGCTCGACGAGCGCGAGTAAGGGCAAGAAAATGCACCGAGCGGTAGCTTCCTCGTCCGGCAGCCCGACTGACCTTCGCCGAAGCGAGTGCCTCTCGGGGAGCCATCAGCCTCAGGAGCTCAGAACAGACGTCGTGGACACAGCGATCCCTTCCTCAAGGAGGTTCAGCGTCATTGGATCAACGCCCAGCTTGCGCACCTCTCGGCGCAGCGCCGCTGGCACTCCGGCTGGAAGGTGCCCGTGCTCACGCGGACGTGCTGCCAAGCCCCTGACCGTCATCTTTGCTGAGCTTGCGACCTACGACTCCCGGCGCATGCGAGCCTTCGCTGCCTCACGCACTGTCGTCGACGACTTCCTCGTTTGGGCACAAGCCACGTTGTAGTGCCCAAATCGGCCCGGACCGTCCGGAATCCGCCGGAATCCAGAGACCACTCCGCAAGCGCGATGCGAGTCCGGACTTTGGCATGACTCTGGACGAAATCGCTGCATAGGCTGCGAGGCAGAGCGCTTCCTCTGGACCAGGAAGTTGGGGTTCGAATCCCTGCCCCGCAGCCTCGTCGACGTTGTCACGGTCGGTTACGCTCGTGACATGCTTTCTTAGCCCTTTGTAAGCACTCCGGCTCTTGCTCGTAGCGCGTCGTGTAGCGTGGGCCGATCGAGAGACACGAGCGGCGCCTGTGCGGGCCGCGCCCCTGTCCCCGCTCAGGAGGTAACCGTTTGAGAGCCCTACTCGTTGGCCTGCTTGCGTTCGTTCTCGTGACGCAGGCCGCTGCGGCAGCGATGCAGGCCCACTCGACGCCGACACCACGCAAGGCGAGCGTGGCGAAGCCGGCGCCGACCCTCGACCAGCAACTCGAGCGCAAGCTCGTCGCGATCCAGAAGTACCGCGGAACGATCCGGTTCTTCAAGACGCACCGTTCGCTTCTGTCGTCGACCGATCACCGCGTTGCGGCCGGCTCGAAGCTCGCGTACGCGGAACGGCGCGTGCGCCAGCTGGAGAAGACGATCGCGGTGCTTCGCTCGAAGGTGCGTGCACGCGACGCGCGACGTTTCGCGGCGATGCCTCCGAAGGCGGCGATCTGCAGCGTATTCGGGTCCTACTGCGACGAGGCCGTCGCGATCGCACGGTGCGAGTCCCGGCTGTCGACGAACGCGCAGAACGGTCAGTACCTCGGGCTGTTCCAGATGGGCTCGTACGAGCGTCGGCTGTTCGGCCATGGCAGCTCCGCGAGGGAGCAAGCGGTTGCCGCTCATCGCTACTTCGTCCGCTCCGGCCGCGACTGGAGCCCGTGGAGCTGCAGCTGGGCAGCGGCATAGTCATCGCGATTTCTGTCGCAAACTGCGGCCCCGCGGCTCGCGCGCGGGTATCGCGCGACACGCGCCATCTGCTAGGTGTGCCGGACACGTGTGGGGACAGCGGAAGCGCGACCGCCTTCGGCCCCTCGATGAGGCCGCTGCATACGCGCGCTGCCATGGCGAGCGCGACGAGAACGTCCGCATCGTGAAGCTCCCCCCGCGGCGCGTTCGCTACGAGGCCGTGCTCTCGAGCGGCGAGAGCATCAGGCGGGACTTCGAGGCGCGCCTCGACACCCGCGAGCCCGAAGCGGTCTAGGGGAGCCTCGCCACGCCGGTGAGCGCACGGCCGTCGATCCGCTACCCTAGTCACCCGCCACGGCCCATTCGTCTAGTGGCCTAGGACACCGCCCTCTCACGGCGGCGGCACGGGTTCGAATCCCGTATGGGCCTCTGTTCCCTCTCACGTAGCGCCAGGAATTGCACGGTTTTGAGCGCACTCGTACCGGGTCCGGTCTCGGGCATGGCTCCCTTGGTGATCCCCTCTTGCCCGTGGCGCTCACGCCGGAACAGGGACGTCAGGGACAACGGTGACGCCCGCTTGCCTTCCGAGAACTACCGGTCGCTAGACCGCTAGCTTCTTCAGCATGCCCGACGTGACGCGCCTGACCACAGCGATCTTCGACCTGGGCGGCGTCCTCATCGATTGGGACCCGCGCTATCTCTACCGGCAGCGGTCCGGTTCACCGACCCCACTGCGTTGCGCGTCGAGCTCGTGCGATTCGGGCTCCTTTAGATTGGCCCGTCGCTCCAACGAAGTCCTAACGGCTCGCCCAACAGCCAGCGGGTCTCAGTAGCCCCTCAGGACTTGACGATGAGAACGAGCGTCTTCTGCGACTTCGCGCCGAGCGCGTCGCGTGCTTCGAGCGTCACCGGGAAGCTTCCGGCGCGACGCGGGGTCCCTGCGATCGTGCCGGCCTTCTGCGAGAGGCTGATGCCGAGCGGGAGCTTGCCGCTAACCATCCTCCACGCCACGGGCTGGACGCCTCCCGTCGTTGCGAGCTTCACCTGGTACGCCTGCGCGAGCTTCGCCGACTTCAAGCCGTTGGTCTTGACCGCGAGTCTCGGCGCAACGGTCAGCGCAGCATTCGCGTTCGACGCGCGTCCCTCGCTGTCTGTCGCGGTGAGGGTGAACGCAAAGTTCCCTGCCGTCCGGGGCGTTCCAGTGATCGTGCCTTTAGCGGTGTCGAGCGTGATGCCCGTGGGCAATGTCCCCGACGCGAGCGCCCACGAGTAGGTGCCGCTTCCGCCCGTCGCGCTTAAGGTCTTCGCGAAGCGAATCCCGACTTCGCCGCTCGGCCGCTGCGCCGGCCCGAACGGCGACTTCACGCTCACGGGCTGGCGGACGCCGAGCGTGTACGTCTTCGTGCCGGAGGGGCTGCCGTTCTCCGCTTTGACGACGAACCCGAAGCTTCCCTCGGCCGTGGGCGTCCCGCTCAAGACGCCAGATGTCGAGAAGCGTAATTCCCGGAGGAAGCGCTCCCGACTACGACAGGACCAGGTCGAGCTGCACATCGGGGCCGTGAGGCGAGTTCACGCTCACGAGCCTGCTTCGTCGTGAGTGCGTCGGAATACGGCTGGCCAATGGTCGCCGGAGCTGACGGACGAGTTGACGATCGCGAGCCCAGGGTCGATCGGGATGCTGAACTCGCGTTCCGAGCTTATCCTCGCGCTCGCACCACGAAGGTCCGCCTTGCGCGAACGGTCAGGTCGTGATTCCACACCCAGAAACGCGATAGGCCGGGGCCGCCCGTGGGGATGCCGGAGATGACACCGTCTCTCGACATCGAGAGGCCCGCCGGGAGCGAGCCGTTGACAATCTCGAACTAGTCGTACGGTTCGCAGCCCGAGCCCTCCTCGGACTCGATCTCGACCTCGTACTCCGCGCCGACAACCCGGTCGGACAACGAAGTAGAGCGTTCTCACCCGGCGTTTCGGTGACACGGCGCCATTATCGCCGTCGAAGTCGGCGGCAGGATGCTCCGGTCACGGCGATTGCCGCGAAGGCACCGACGACGATGAGAGCGAGTTTTAGACGCATCAGCTCGAATCTTCCACGACGAACGTTCGTGTCCCGTTAACCAGCTGCTGCTCAGGCGTCGAGGACGGTGAGGCGAAGCGTCTTGACGCGCGACGACCTTGAGGCCGTCGGTGATCTGGAACTGAGCCGGTACGAGCCGGCCTTCGTCGGCGTCCCGCTGAGGACGCCCAGCGTGCGGTCGAAGCGGATGCCGCGAGGCAGCGGGCCCTTCGCGAGTTTCCACACCTTCGGCGACACGCCGCCCGTGGCTGCAACCTTCGCGCGATACAGGCGGCCGACCTTCCCGGGCTTCGAGGGCCAACGTGCGTGACGGTGAGACGCTGAGCGACGAGCAGGTTGGCCGCGTAGTCCGCCGTGCGGCCTTCCGTGTCGGTCGCGCGAAGCGTCGCGCGAAACGCGCCGGGCGTCCGCGTCGTCCCCGCCACGGTTCCGTCGGCAGCCAACGCGAAGCCTGTCGGGAGCGATCCGGACGCGATCGACCACGTGAATGTCCCCGTTCCGCCTGCACCGACGAGCTTGGCGGAGAACGGAACACCGACCTCCCATTGCGTCGCGATCGGGCTTGCCGCAAACGGCTTCGGCGCAGTGATCACGAGCGGTTGGCGGACTGTGATCGACAGCGTCTCGGTATCGACCTGCGTCGTGTCGCGCTGGGCCTTGACGACGAACTGGAACGCTGCCCTCCGTCGTTGGTGAGCCCGATGAGGACGCCGGCCGCCGAAAGCGCGATACCGGGCGGCAACGTGCCCCGAGTTCAACGACCATGCCACATTATTCGCGGGATTCCCCGCGCGCGGGTTCGTAGCCGTGATCAGAGTCGCACTCAGCGACTGCGAGTACGCTGGCCGATCGTCCCCGCCGGAACGCGACTGGTTGTCGATGCTGAGTCCCGCAAGGATGCTGATCTGGAAGTCGCGATACGCGCACGTGGGGGATGTCGCGCCACGCATCCACATCCCGGGCATCCCGCGTCTTCCGGCTTAGTCCTGCAGTTCGAGCCGAACATGCGCGTTCCGGCGACGGTCGGAGTGCCGCTGATCACGCCGGTGTTCGAGTCGAGCGACAGCCCGACGGCAATGCGCCGTGCGTCAGGTAGTACGTGTAGGGCGGGCCGTTGCCACCATCCGGCTTGAACTGTCATGGAGTACGGCGCTCCGACTGAGCCCGCCGGGACAGACGAAGAGCGGCTGCAGTGTCCTGGCACGGATCGCCTTGTACGAACGACAGCGCGCTCGCCGTCGCGGCGACGACGCCTGCGGCGACGACGACCAGCGCCGCAGCCAGCGCAAAGCGAATCGAGCGTGTCCTCCCGCGTCCCACCGGCGGCCGAGGGTAGCAGACATGTCCGGATGGGCCGGGTGTTGTTAAGACACTGTCAGCACGACGAGCTCGGCGACGCAAACCGGCTTGTCGACGCCCTCGCACTCGACGGTCGCCTCGATCACGGCGCGCTCGCCGAGCGGCGTCTGCTCGACCGACGCGACGCGGAATCGGCCGCGGATGCGACTGCCGGACGGCACCGGTGCCGGGAAGCGGACGCGATCGACGCCGTAGTTGACGACCATGCCGCCGGCCGGCGGGAGCACCTCGTACAGCATCGGGACGCAGAGCGACAGGGTGAGGAAGCCGTGCGCGATCGTCGTCCCGAACGGCCCTTCGGCCGCGCGGACGGGATCCGTGTGGATCCACTGCGGGTCGTCGGTCGCCGCCGCGAAGGCGTCGATCCGCTCCTGCGAGACCTCGAGCCACTCCGTCGGGCCGAGCTCGACGCCGACGAGCTCGGCGATGGCGCTCATGAGATCGCCTCCAGGCCGGCGCGAATGCGCGCGAGCGAGAGTCTCCTTGCCGAGCAGCTCGAGGCTCTCGTACAGCCCCGGGGACACGCGCGAGCCCGGTCACCGCGACGCGGATCGGCAGGTACACGGTCCGCGGCTTCTCCCCCAGATCGTCGCAGAGCTTCTTGAGCGCGGCTTCGATCTCGGCCGCCTCCCACGGCTCGACGCCTTCGAGCGCGGTCTCGGCGGCGCCGAGGATCCGCCCGTCGAGCAGCGCGGGATCCGGCTCGACGTCGTGGAAGAGGAAGCCCGCGAAGCCGGCGAACTCGTCGAGCCGCGCGATCTTCTCCTGGACGATCGGCGCCGCCGCCCGCACGCGGTCCTCGGGCCAGTCGACGCCCTGTTCGCGCAGGTAGCCGACGAGCCGATCGGCGTACTCGCTCGGCCGGGAGCGCGCGCAGGTAGACGCCGTTCATCCAGTCGAGCTTCGCGTAGTCGAACGTCGCCGGGCTCGAGCCGACCCGCTCGAGCGAGAAGCGCTCGATGAGCTCGTCCCGCGACATGATCGTCGTCTCGCCGTCGGGCGCCCAGCCGAGGAGCGCGAGGAAGTTCATCAGCGCCTCGGAGACGTACCCGGCGTTGCGGAACTCGTCGACGGAGACCGCGCCGTGTCGCTTCGAGAGCTTCTTCCCGTCGGCTCCGAACACGCTCGGGACGTGGGCGTAGACGGGCGGCTCCGCGCCGAGCGCCCGCAGCACGTTGATCTGCTTCGGCGTGTTCGACACGTGGTCGTCGCCGCGGATCACGTGCGTGATGCCGTCGAGCCAGTCCTCGAGCGGCGACGCGAAGTTGTACGTCGGCCTCCCGTCCGAGCGCACGAGCACGACGTCCTCGAGCTCCGCGTTCGGCACCTCGATCCGGCCCTTGATCGCGTCGTCCCAGCCGGTCGACGCCCTCGTCCGGCATGCGCATGCGGATCGCGCCCTCGTCCTCGTACGCGGTGCCCTCCGAGACGAGCCGGCGGGCCTCCTCCTTCGCCCGCTCCATGACGTCGAGCTGGAACGTCGTCGCGCCGTCCCACTCGATCCCGAGCCAGCGCAGCGAGCGCTCGATCTGCTCGACCGACTCCTCGACCTCGCGGCTCGTGTCGGTGTTCTCGATCCGCAGCAGGCACTCCCCGCCCTGTCCGCGCGCGAAGAGCCAGTTGAAGAGGAACGTGCGCACGCCGCCGATGTGGAGGAAGCCGGTGGGCGACGGAGCCATGCGGACGCGGACGGACATCGGCCGCATCGTAGGGGCCGGGGCATGGCCGGCCCTAGGATCAAGCACATGCTCTTCGGCGCTCACGTGTCAGCTGCAGGAGGCATCTCGAAGGCGATCGACCGTGTCGAGGAGATCGGCGGCAACGCCGTCCAGGTCTTCACGCAGAGCCCGCGCATGTGGAGGCCGACGGCGCACACACCGGAGGAGGTCGACCGGTTCCGCGCGCGACGGCGGCAGGCGCGCGTCAAGGCCGTCTCCTGTCACGCGCTGTACCTCGTCAATCTCGCGAGCGCAGATCGGGTCGTCCGCGAGAACTCGCTCATGGCGTTGCGGGCGACGATGGAGACGGCGGACGCGATCGGCGTCGGAAGCCGTCGTGTTCCACGTCGGCTCGCACCTCGGCCTCGGCTTCGACGAGGCCGTCGCGCTCGTCGAGCCGGCGCTGCGCGAGCTCCTCGAGCTGACGACGGACGACCTCTGGCTCTGCATGGAGAACGCGGCGGGCGCGGGCGGGACGATCGGGCGCTCCATCTCCGAGCTCGCGGCGCTCTCGGAGGCGGTCGACCGCCATCCGCGCCTTGGCCTCTGCCTCGACTCGTGCCACTGGTGGGCGTCGGGCGTCGACGTGTCCGATCCCGATGCGCTCGAGACCGGGCTCGATGACCTCGACGCGCAGATCGGGCTCGACCGTCTCCGCGTCCTCCACGTGAACGACTCGCAGACGCCGCTCGGCTCGAACCGCGACCGGCACGAGCTGGTCGGCATGGGGCTCATCGGCGACGGGCTCGCGACGTTCCTCGGCCATCCCGCATTCGCCGGGCCTGCCCGCGATCACGGAGACGTGGGAGGACAAGGGCGAAGCGACCGAGGATCTCGATCGCATGCGTGCGCTGCGTCGCCGCGGCCGGCGGCGCTGGAGCAGCCGGCGCTAGGCGTCCGCGACGGTCGCGAAGACGCGGAAGGTCGCGCGCTCGCGGGGCAGCTCGTGGAACTCCGGCACGCGGCACCCGAGATCGTCCTCGCGGTGCGGATACGTGCCGACGACCTCGACCTCGCACATGGGCAGCGGAGCGCGGCGTGCCCGCACGGCGCCGAAGCCGCCACGCCCGGACTCGGCCTCCTCGAGCAACGCGAGATCGATCTCGACGTCGTAGATCTTCTGCATGCACCCGACGTACGTGTGACCCCAGGCCTCGTACGCGTAGACGAACGGACAGGCCATCCGGAGGCACGCGGCGGGGTAGACGACCTTCTCGCAGTGGACGTCACAGTGGCGGCACGCCACCTCGTCCTGGATCCGGAGCGGGAGCTCGACCCCTGCCGTGGACTCTTCCACGCCCCGATTGTGTTCATCCCGAGTCTCCGTCCGCAAGTCTTGACAAGAAGCGGGTTTTCAGGCAGTGGCGACACGCGCTCGCAGCGTGCGGGTCGCCGGGACGGCGTCGGTAGGGTCCTCGCACGTGGTCCGCAAGGGTCTCTACGCATCGCTCGCGCTCGCGCCGATCACGATCGCGCTCCACTACCTCGCCCACCCGCCGGAGACCATCGAGTTCGTGCTCGCGGCGCTCTCGCTCGTCCCGCTCGCGTGGCTGATCGGCGAGGCGACCGAGCACGCCGCCGAGCACACGGGGCCAGGGATCGGCGGCTTTCTCAACGCGACGTTCGGCAACGCGCCCGAGCTGATCATCGCGCTCGTCGCCGTCAACGAAGGGCTCACGGAGGTCGTCCGGGGCTCCCTCACCGGAAGCGTCGTCTCGAACCTCCTACTCGTGCTCGGTGCGGCGCTCGTGGCAGGCGGGCGCGGACAGATCGATCGCTACTCGAGCTTCCTCTCGTTCGGGCTGATCGCGTTCGCCACCGTGCTGTTCCTCGTTCCCGCCGTTCCCGGGTGGGGTGGCGATCCCAACCGGGACTCGCTCGCGAAGGTCTCCGCGGCGATCTCCGTCGCGCTCCTCGTCGTCTACGTCGCGGTGACCTGGTACTCGCTCCGCCGACACAGCGTCCGGCACGTCTCGTCCGACGACGAGATCGAGGGCTGGTCGCTGCGCGCGGCGCTCGGCGCGCTCGCAGCGGCGACGGTCGTGACCGCGCTCGTCGCCGAGGTCCTCGTCGGCTCGCTCGAGGTCTTCTCCGAGAAAGTCGGCCTGAGCGACTTCTTCGTCGCCGCAGTCATCGTCGCGATCGTGGGGAACGCCGCCGAGCACGGCGGTGCCGTGGTCGTGGCCCACCGGGGAAAGATCGCCCTCGCCGCGGAGATCGCACTGGCGTCGGCAGCCCAGGTCGCAGTCTTCCTCATTCCCGCGGTCGCGCTGCTCTCGTGGCTCATCGATCCACTCTCCCTCAGCTTCCGCCCGGTCGAGATCGGCGCGCTCGCGGGCTCGGTCGTCTTCGCGGCGCTCGTGCTCTACGACGGCCGCTCGAGCCGGAGGCGCGGAACGTTCCTCCTTCTCGGGTACGGGGTCGTCGTCGTCGCGTTCTTCGTCGCGGGAGAGCGCTAGAAACCCGTTCGGATGTCGTAAAGACGTTCGGAATCTGCGCGTCGGACGGCGTGCGAGCGGGTATGAGGGACGCATGACGCGCGTGCTCGTCCTGTTTCTGGCTGTCGCGATGCTGGCCGGCGCTGCGAGTAGGGCGCAGGCGGCGAGCGGTGTCCAGTTCGGCATCCAGGACGACGCCTGGCTCGAGTTCGGCCCCGGACGGCTCACCGACCGCGTCGCGGAGCTCGATCGCCTCGGGCTCGACGCGGTGCGCGTGACCCTCCGCTGGGATCGCACCGAGCGCACGCCCGGTGACTACGACTGGAGACGGCCCGACAGGCTGCTCCGCGCGCTCCACGCCCACGGCCTCGAGCCGGTGGTGACGCTGTGGGGCACGCCCGGGTGGGCGAACGACGACGCCGGCCCGAACGTCGCGCCCGTCGAGGGTGCGGTCTTCGCCCAGTTCGCCGCCGAGGCCGCGCTCCGCTACCGCTTCGTCACGCGGTGGGTGGTCTGGAACGAGCCGAACAAGGCCATCTGGCTCAAGCCGGCGTCGCCCGAGACCTACGTGCAGAAGCTCCTCAACCCCGCCTACCGCAGTATCAAGGCAGTCAACCGCGCAGCCCGCGTCGCCGGAGGCGTCACCGCACCGCGGGGCGGCCAGGGGGGCATCTCGCCCGTCGACTTCATCCGCCGCATGGACGCCGCAGGCGCCCGGCTCGACGTCTACGCACACCATCCGTACCCCGTCTATCCGGGCGACACCCCGCTCGCGGGCGGATGCTCGTGCAAGACGATCACGATGGCGACGCTCGACCGCCTGCTCAAGCTCGTCGGGCAGGCGTTCCCGTCCGCGCGCATCTGGCTGACGGAGTACGCGTACCAGACGAACCCGCCCGACGTCTTCGGCGTCACTCCAGAGCTCCAGGCACGGTTCATCGGCGAGGCCGCGTGGAAGGTGTACACGGCACCGAAGGTCGACCTGCTCATCCACTATCTCTACCGCGACGAGCCCGACCTCGGCCGCTGGCAGAGCGGGCTCGAGACGACGGACGGTCGCGTGAAGCCGGCGCGGGCGGCGACCATGCTGCCGCTGGCCCAGCTCTCTCGCGCCGGCTCGCGGGTGCGGCTCTGGGGGCAGGTGCGCCCAGGCAGCGGGGCGCAGCGCTACGTCATCCAGCGACTGTCCGGCTCGAGCTGGACGGCGGTCGCGAAGCCCGCACCTCACGAACGCGAAGGGGTTCTTCTCGCTGACCGTTCGAGCGCCGAAGCAGGCGAAGCTCCGCCTCTGGTACCCGAGCGGCCGGGTCGGCAGCCCGCCGCTTCTGGTTCGCTGACTACGCCGCGACGCCGGCCAGCAGCGCCTCGGGCACGATCCGCGACGCCTCCGCGATGTCCGTGTCCGTCACGTCGAGGTGCGTGACCGCGCGCATCACCGTCGGGTGGATCGTCGCGGAGAGCCCGACGCCCGCCTGCTGGAGCCGCGCGAGCGCCTCGCTCCGTGAGAGGCCCAGCTGCGCCGCGTCGATCTGGACGAAGTTCGTCTCGACCTGATCGAGGTCGACGGGAACACCTGCTTCGTGGAGAGCCTCGGCGAGCGAGCGGGCGCGCGCGTGGTCCTCGGCGAGCCGTTCGACGTGATGGTCGAGCGCGTAGACGCCGGCAGCCGCGACGATCCCCGCCTGCCGCATCGCTCCGCCGAACAGGTGCTTCTCGCGCCAGGCGCGCTCCATCAGCTCGCGCGAGCCGGCGAGCAACGCTCCGAGCGGGCACCCGAGGCCCTTCGAGAGACAGAGCGTCACCGTGTCGAAGCGCGCCGCGATCTCGGACGGCGCGACGCCGAGCGCAACCGAGGCGTTGAGGAGGCGTGCGCCGTCCAGGTGCACCGCTAGTCCGACGTCGCGCGCCGCACCGACCACCTCGTCGAGCTCGGCGAGCGGCCAGACTCGTCCGCCCGAGCTGTTGTGGGTGTCCTCGAGCGAGAGCAGCACGGCACGCTGGTCCGCGACCTTCGTGCTCGGCTCGGCAGCGCGCCCGGACCTGCTCGGGCGTGAGGCGCCCGCGGTCGCCCGGCAGCGCGATGCGTCATGAGGCCTGCGTGCGCCGCAGCTCCCCCGTACTCGTAGATCACCACGTGCGAGTGCTCCTCCGCGATGAGCACGTCTCCGGGGCGCGAGTGGAGCTTCAGCGCGATCTGGTTCGCCATCGTCGCCGTCGGGACGAAGATCGCCGCCTCCTGGCCGAGCAGCGACGCGACGCGCTCCTGGAGCGCGTTGACCGACGGATCCTCGCGCTTCTGCTCGTCGCCGACCGCCGCCTCGGCGATGGCTCGACGCATGCCCTCCGTCGGCCGCGTCGCAGTGTCGGAGCGCAGGTCGATCACGAGCGAGACGCTACCGTCACGCCGTGGATCTCGCGCTCCTCGAGAGGACGCTCGCCGAGCAGGGCGAGCCTGCCTACCGCGCCCGCCAGGTGTGGGAGTGGACGTCTCGCGGCGCCGCGTCCTACGACGCGATGACGACCTTGCCGAAGGCGCTCCGCGCAACCCTCGCCGAGCGCGTGCCCTTCTCGACTCTCGAGGTCGTGACCGAGCGCGAGTCGAAGGACGGCACGGTCAAGGCGCTCTTCCGCACGGCCGACGGGCATCCGGTCGAGGCCGTGCTCATGCGCTACCGCGACGGCCGACGCTCGCTCTGCCTCTCGTCGCAGTCGGGCTGCCCGCTGACGTGCACGTTCTGCGCGACGGGCGCGATGCGCTTCGGTCGCAACCTGACCTCCTCGGAGATCCTCGACCAGGCGCTGCACTTCCGTCGGCGGGAGCCGGTGAACCACGCCGTGTACATGGGGATGGGAGAGCCGTTCCTCAACGTGGACGAGGTGCTCGCGTCGGCACGCCGCCTTCCCGACCTCGGGATCACCCACCGGCGCACGACGATCTCGACGGTCGGCTGGATGCCCGGGCTGCGCCGCTTCGTCGACGAGGTCGACCAGCCGATCCGGCTCGCCTTCTCGCTCCATGCAGCCGACCCCGCGAAACGCTCCGAGCTCATGCCGGTCAACGACCGCTATCCGCTGGCCGACGTGCTCGCGGAATGCCGGCGCTACGTCGAGCTTCGTCGGCGAAAGGTGTTCGTCGAGTACGTGCTGCTCGCGGGAGTGAACGACTCGAGGGCGGACGCGACGGCGCTCGCCGCAGCGCTCGATTCGAGAGCGTTCAAGGTCAACCTCATCCCGTACAACCCGACCGGCCTCTACGAAGGCTCGTCGCGCGACGCGATCGAGCGGTTCAAGGCGGTGCTCGACCGTGCGCGCATCCCTGCGACCGTGCGTCTGACACGGGGTCGGGACATCGAGGCGGCCTGCGGACAGCTCGCGGTGGCACGCTGATGGAACGTGTCACCGGCATCGGTGGCGTGTTCTTCCGCTCGCGCGACCCCGTGGCGCTCGTCGCGTGGTACGCGGAGCACCTCGGCGTGCCGGTCACCGACGGCTACGTCATCTTCCCGGAGAGCCGCAACACCGTCTGGTCGCCCTTCTCGGAGGACACCGAATACTGGCCGTCGGCGAAGCAGGGGATGGTGAACTTCACCGTTCGCGACCTCGATGCGATGCTCGCGCAGCTCCGTGCTGCAGGGGTCGAGGTCGACGAGCGCGTCGAGGACCACGAGTACGGCCGCTTCGGCTGGGGCGTCGATCCCGAGGGGAACCGCTTCGAGCTCTGGGAGCCGCTTCCCGAGAGCTCGCCGTCGGCGCAACGAGGCCCTGAGCCCTAGCCCACGAGCGCCGGGTGCTCGTCGAAGAGGTAGCGGAGCACGGGCTGTTTGGCCGCGCGCACCTCGTCGAGGCGGCGCACCGGACGGCCGTGCGGCGCCTCCTTCAGAACCTCCGGCGACTCGGCCGCCTCGCGCGCGATCGCCTGCATCGCGTCGACGAAGCCGTCGAGGCGCTCCTTCGGCTCGGTCTCGGTCGGCTCGATCATGAGCGCCTCCGGGACGACGAGCGGGAAGTACACGGTCGGCGGGTGGATCCCGTAGTCCATGAGCCGCTTCGCGACGTCGAGCGCGGTGATCCCGTGCTCCCGTTTGAGGTTCCGCGCCGAGAGCACGAACTCGTGCATGCAGTGGCGGTCGTACGGCAGGTCGTACGCGTCGCGCAGCCGCGCGAGGAGGTAGTTCGCGTTGAGCACGGCGACCTCCGACATCTCGCGCAGGTCCGGCCCGTATGCGCGCATGAAGGCGTAGGAACGGACGAACACGCCGAAGGGGCCTGCGAACCCGCGGACCCGGCCGATCGACTTCGGCCGGTCGTGGTCGAGCCGGAAAGCGTCGCCGTCACGTACGACCACGGGCACGGGCAGGTACGGCTCGATGGTGTCGCGGACGGCCACCGGCCCTCCCCCCGGTCCCCCACCGCCGTGCGGCTGCGAGAACGTCTTGTGGAGGTTGTAGTGGACGATGTCGAAGCCCATGTCGCCCGGGCGCGAGATCCCGACGACCGCGTTGAGGTTCGCGCCGTCGTAGTAGAGGAGCGCGCCGGCGTCGTGGAAGATCCGCGCGACGTCCTCGATGCCCTCGTCGAAGAGGCCGAGCGTCGAGGGGTTCGTGAGCATGAGCCCGGCCGTCCGCTCGTTCACCTTGCCGCGGAGGTCGTCGAGGTCGAGGTTCCCGCGTGCGTCGGTCTCGACCTTCTCGAGCTTGTAGCCGGCCATCGTGACGCTCGCCGGGTTCGTCCCGTGCGCGGTGTCGGCGGTGATGATCGTGTCGCGCTCCTCGCCGCGGTCCTCGAAGTACGCGCGCATGAGCATGAGGCCGGTGAGCTCTCCCTGGGAGCCCGCAGCGGGCTGCAGCGTCACCGCGGGAAGGCCCGCGACCTCGGCGAGGATCCCCTGCAGGTCCCACATGAGCTCGAGCGCGCCCTGCGCTCCGTCGTCCTCCTGGTGCGGATGCAGGTCACGGAATCCCGCCAACCTCGCGACACGCTCGTTGACACGTGGGTTGTGCTTCATCGTGCAGCTCCCGAGTGGATAGAAGCCCGTGTCGATGCCGAACGTGCGGTCGGCCAGCGCCGTGATGTGTCGGACGATCTCGGACTCCGACACCTCGGGAAGCCGCGGCGGACGCGCTCGACGGAGCTCGGGCGGAAGCTCGGGCCTGGCGAGACCGTAGTCCGGCACGCGCCCGGCACGGCGGCCGGAGCGGCTCTTCTCGAAGATGAGCTCCATCAGCACACCTCCGCGAGCACCGTGGCCAGCCGGTCGACGTCGGCTGGGGTTCGCTTCTCCGTGAGAGCGACGAGGAGCACGTCGTCCATGCCCGGGTAGTCACGGCCGAGCGCGTACCCGGGATGGACGCCCCGCTGGCGCGCGTCGCGGATCACGTCGCGCGCCGGACGCGGCAGCCGCACCGCGACCTCGTTGAACGTCGGTCGTTCGAACGCGAGCGGCAGGTCGATCCGCTCCTTCGCATACTCGGTGAGCGCGACGCACGTCTCGCCCACTTCCTTGAGCCCCTGCGGGCCGAGCCACTCCAGCGTCACGAGTCCCGCGAGGGCGAGCAGGGTCTGGTTCGTCGTGATGTTCGAGGTCGCCTTCTCGCGGCGGATGTGCTGCTCGCGGGTCTGAAGCGTGAGAACGAACGCCCGCTCTCCGTCCAGGTCGACGGTCTCGCCGACGATGCGGCCGGGCATGCGACGTACGAAGTCCTGACGCGCCGCGAAGAAGCCGTAGTGGGGGCCGCCGTAGAGCGGTGGGCACCCGACGCTCTGCCCCTCTCCGATCGCCATCGCGCAGCCGTACTCGCCCGGCGCCTCGAGCACGCCGAGCGACATGAGGTCGACGTGCGCGATCGCGTGGGCACCTGCATCGCTTGCCGCCGCAGCGAGATCCGGAGCAGGCTCGAGACATCCGAAGAAGTTCGGCTGCTGGAAGATCACCGCGGCTGCGTCCGCCGACGCTGCGGCCAGCTCGTCGGGATCGATCGTGCCGCCGCGATTCGGAACCTCGGTCACCTCGAGGCCGAAGCCACGCGCGTACGTCTTGACCACCTGGCGCACCTGAGGATTCAAGGTCTCCGCGAGGACGACCTTCGCTCGGTCGCTCGCGTGCTTCGCGACGAAGCACGCGTCGGCGGCGACCGTGCATCCGTCGTACCCGGAGGCGTTCGAAACGTTCATGCCGGTCAGCTCGCAGATGACGGTCTGGTACTCGAAGATCGCCTGGAGGACTCCCTGGCTCATCTCGGGCTGGTAAGGCGTGTACGCCGTCAGGAACTCGCCGCGCGAGAGCAGGACGTCGACGACTGCCGGGACGTAGTGGTCGTAGATCCCCGCACCGAGGAACGACAGCTCGACTCCGCCATGTGCGTTGCGTTCGGCCAGCTCCGTGAAGTGCCGAACGAGCTCGAGCTCCGGGAGCGCCGGCGGCACGTCGAGCTCCCCCTCGAAGCGGACGCCGGGCGGGAATCTGCTCGAACAGCTCGTCGATCGAGGAGACGCCGATCGCGGCGAGCATCTCCGCCCGGTCGGCGTCGGTCAGGCTCAGGTAGCCCATCGCTACTGCTCGGCGACGTGCGCGCGGTACGCCTCGGCGTCCATCAGCGTGTCGAGCTCGGACGCGTCGGACATGCGGATGCGGATGAGCCAGCCCTCGCCGTACGGGTCGTCGTTCACGGTCTCGGGCTCGTCGACGACCTTCTGGTTGACCTCGAGCACCTCGCCCGAGAGCGGGGCCACGATGTCCGAGACGGCCTTCACCGACTCGACCTCACCGTACGACTCGTCCTTCGTCACCGTCGCGCCAGGCTCGGGAGCCTCGTAGTGGACGAGCTCGCCCAGGGAGTCCTGCGCGAACCACGTGATGCCGAGCGTCGCCTCGTCGCCGTCGACCCGCGCCCAGTCGTGCTCGGGGTGGTAGCGGAGGTCGTCGGGGTAGCTCTCGGGAGCGGGCATCTCCTTCAGGTCTCCTTCCGGTAGATCGGCTTCTTCACGATGCGTGCGCGCCGCGGCTTGCCGCGGACGTCGATCACGAGCTCGGAGTCGGGGGTGGCAGACGCAGCCGGGACGTACCCCATGCCGATCCCCACGTCGAGCATCGGAGAGTGCGTTCCGGACGTGACCTCGCCGCCCCCTTCGATCGGCATGCCCTGCCGCGGGACGGCACGCTCTTCCATCACGAACGGCACGAGTCGGCGCGCCGGACCTTCCTCCTTGATGCGTCGGAGCGTCTCGACGCCCGTGAACGCGGTGTCGAGCGCGCACGCCCAGCCGAGACCGGCCGAGATCGCGTCCGTCTCCGGCGTGATGTCGTTGCCATGCAGCGGGTAGCAGACCTCGAGGCGGAGCGTGTCGCGCGCGCCGAGGCCGCACGGCGTGACGCCCCGCGCGAGGATCGCGTCCCAGAGCTCGACCGCGTCGTCTTCCGCGCAGCAGAGCTCGACGCCCTGCTCGCCCGTGTAGCCCGTGCGCGCGATCATGACCTCGATCCCGTCGAGCTCGCCCATCGCATGCGTGAAGGCAGGTGCGTCAGGGAGGCCGAGCCGCTCGAGCGCATGCGGTCCCTGCACCGCGACGAGCCCGTACTCGTCGGAGGCGTCGCGCACCTCGCAGCCGCGTGGCTCGCGCTCCTTCAGCCAGTCGTAGACGGCCGCCCGATTCGACGCATTGACGACGAGGTAGAACTGCCCGTGGCCGAGGCGGTACGCGATGAGGTCGTCGACGATCCCTCCGGCCTCGTTCGTGAGCAGCGTGTACTGCGCCTCGCCGTCGTCGAGCTTGTCGACGTCGTTGGAGAGCATCGACTGGAGGAACTCCTGCGCCGTCGGTCCGTCGACATGGATCTCGCCCATGTGCGAGACGTCGAAGGCGCCGGCATCCAGACGAACGGCCCTGTGCTCGGGAATCACGCCCTCGTACTGCACGGGCATCTCGTAGCCGGCGAAGGGAACCATGCGCGCACCGAGCGCCACGTGGCGCTCGAAGAGCGGCGTGCGCAGGAGCGTCGCGTCCACGGACCGCGACTCTAGCGGGCAACCAACCCCCGACCGGACGGGTGGTTGTGTTGGTGCGGCGACCGCGGACGCGGAGCGTCCGCGCTTCAGGGATCTTCCCGCGATCGGAAGTTCGCACGCGCGAACTTCCGATCTTGCGGAATGGTCAGTCCTCTTTCAGGAAGGAGGGAATGTCGATCTCGACGTCGCGCACGCTCGGCGCGTCGAACGCGGGACGGTCCGACGACGACGCCGTCGCACCCACGGGCGGCGCCTCGACCCGACGCCTGCGCGGGCGCCCGCCGAACCCCGTGGCGATCGCGGTGACCCGCACCTCGTCGCCCATCGACTCGTCGATGACCGCACCGAAGATGACGTTCGCGTTCGAGTCCGCTGCGTTCGTGACGACCTGCGCCGCCTCGTCCACCTCCGCCAGCCCGAGGTCGGGCCCACCGGTGATGTTGAGGAGAATGCCGGTGGCACCGTCGAGCGTCGTCTCGAGGAGCGGGGACGAGACCGCCGCCCGTGCCGCCTCGACGGCGCGATTTTCGCCGCGAGCGGAGCCGATACCCATGAGCGCCGAGCCGGCCTCGCGCATGATCGTGCGCACGTCCGCGAAGTCGAGGTTGATGAGACCCGGGACCGTGATGAGGTCGGTGATGCCCTGCACACCCTGGCGCAAGATGTCGTCGACCATGCTGAACGCCTCGGTCACGGGAGTGGAGCGCTCGACCACCTGCAGCAGGCGGTCGTTCTCGATGACGATCAGCGTGTCGACGCTCTCGCGCAACGACTGGATTCCCTGCTCCGCCTGATCCGCGCGCAGCTTCCCTTCGAACGCGAACGGCCGCGTCACGACGCCGACCGTCAGAGCGCCGAGCTCGCGCCCGATCTGCGCGACGACCGGTGCGCCGCCGGTTCCGGTGCCGCCACCCTCGCCGGCGGTCACGAAGACCATGTCCGCACCCTTGAGCACTTCCTTCAGCTCGTCGCGGCTCTCCTCGGCCGCGGCGAGCCCGACGCGCGGGTCCGCGCCTGCGCCGAGGCCACGTGTCGCCTTCGACCCGATGTGGATCTTCTCGTCGGCCTCGGTCATGAGGAGGGCCTGCGCGTCCGTGTTCACCGCGACGAACTCGACGCCCGAGAGTCCCGCCTCGACCATGCGCGTCACCGCGTTCGTGCCGCCGCCGCCGATGCCGACGACCTTGATGACGGCGAGATAGCTGCCTAGCTGATTGCTCATGTCTCAACCCACCTCAAGCTGAAGTTCGCATTGAACGTGCGGGATGCCGCACACCCTTTCGTCCCCGAGGGTAGGCCTCCTCCGTCGCAATGTCAACGACCTCGCTCGGAGCAACATTCGACCTCTACCTGAGAGTTGAAGGTTAGCCGGCGACCGGCCGTTGCGGCACGCTCACGTCGATGTACGTCGTCGACCCGACGTCCACGAGCCCGAGCACCTTGCGCGCGATGACGAGCTTCATGCCGACGTCGGCGATCCGGCCGAGCCGGAGCTCGAGGCCCCGCCGCAGTACGAGGGTCAGCTCGTCGCCGGCGATGCGGACCCCCTTCACGCGACCGCCGAGGCCAGCCCCGTGCGCCTCCGCGAGCGCACGCGTCGCAGGGACCATCCCGGCGGGGATCTGGCCACCGATGCGAATCGTCGCGCCGCGCGCGAGCCAGAGCCGCGGCAGGGAGCGCTCGGTGCCGGTCTCGATCTCGCGAACGACCTTCCCGGCGCCGGTCGCGAGCCACGACTCCTCACCGCGCCGAACGACGGCAACCGGCCGCTCGGGCGCGACCTTGACGACGAGCGTGTGCGGAAACGCCCGATCCACCGAGACGCCCGCAACCTCGGGAAGCGTGCGGAGGGTGCCCTCGACCTCGTCCGCATCGACGGCGACGAGGCTCGTGCCCTCGACGTCGGCGATCGCCTTCGTGACCTCGCGGGAGAGTGCGGGCGGTGCACCTCGCACGTCGATGCGCTCGACGGCGAAGACCGGCGTCGCGTAGGCGATCCAGTAGGCGATGCCGACCGCGACGACGATCCCGAAGGTGACGAGCAGTGAAGGGCCGGAAGGGACGAAGCGTGCGAGATCGAGGCGAGCAGCGGCCGCACCTCGCGGAAACGGGACGACGACGCTTCTCGATGCCGCAGTGGCACGCCGACGCGATCCGCGCGCGCTTCGTCCCCCGACCATGGACCGGGATTCGCCGCGCGCTCGGCGCTTCCTACGTCAGCGCGGCAGCTCGGGCAGACCGGCGAAGACGACCTCGCGCTCGAGATCCACGCCGAACCGCTCACGCGCGCGGCGACGGGCCTCGATCATCAGCGCGGTGCAGTCTGCACTCGTCGCACCGCCTGCGTTCTCGATGAAGTTCGCGTGCTTGGGCGAGATCAGCGCGCCGCCGATCCGGTGCCCTTTCAGGCCGCACAGCTCGAGCATCCTCCCCGCTCCGACGTCGCCTGGCGGGTTCTTGAAGACGCTCCCGAAGGTTCGCTTGTTCGTCGGCTGGGTCTCTTTCCGTCGCCCGATCAGATCGGCGACGGTCGCCTTGATCTCTGCCGGCGGGCGCGGCTCGAGCCGGAACTCGACCCGCGCGACGACGTCGTCCGGTCGCAGCTCCGAGTGGCGGTACGCGAGGCCGAGCGCCTCGGGCGTCATCCACGCCTCACCCTCGGCGGACACGACGAGCGCGCGGACGAGCACGTCCGACCAGTCGCGCCCGTACGCACCCGCGTTCATGAACACGCCGCCGCCTGCGGTTCCGGGGATCGCGCACGCGAACTCGAGCCCACCGAGCCCGGCCTCGCGGGCGCGGTGGAGGCACACCGCGTTCGTCGCGCCCCCGCCGGCCTCGAGAACGCCGTCGCGAGCGTCCACCGTGGCAAGGTCGCCCTCGAGCCGCAGCACGAGCGCGTCGACGCCGTCGTCGGCGGCGAGCACGTTCGAGCCCAGCCCGACCACCAGCACGTCGAGCCCTTCGTCGCGGGCGAACCGCAGCGCCTCGGACAGCTCGGAGATCGTTCGCGGGCGCGCGAACGCGCGCGCCGGACCACCGCTGCCGATCGTCGTCAGCCGCGCGAGTGGCACGCCGTGCTCGATCTCGATCACTCGGGAAGGCCTTCGACGACTGCACGCGCGACCCGCCACGGCTCTCCGACACCGAGCGTGACGACGACGTCACCCGGTCGTGCCCATGCGAGCACGAGGGTCGCTGCGTCCTCGAGGGTCGGCGCCCAGCCACGCCGCGTCGGCGAGGGGACGTGGTCGAGCACGAGCTTCCCGCTCACGCCCGGCAGCGGCGCATCGCGGCCGCCGATCACGTCCGTCACGATCGCCGCGTCCGCGGCACCCAGGGCGGTGCCGAGCTCGTGGTGGAGCTGGCGGGTTCGCTCGTAGACGTGGGGCTGGTAGACGGCGATCAGCGCACGTGGCTCGAGCGCGCGCGCCGTGGCGAGCGCTGCGGCGATCTCGGTCGGGTTGTGGCCGTAGTCGTCGACGACGCGGACACCTCCGCGCTCGCCGACCGTCTCGAACCGCCTGCCGACCCCGCTGAAGGCGGCGATCGCACGCTCGGCGTCGGCCCGCTCGACGCCGGCGAGCTCGAGCGCGGCGAGAGCGGCCGCAGCGTTCGCGCGGTTGTGCTCTCCGGGGACCGAGAGCTCCAGCTCGACCGGCGCGAGGTCCCGGCCACGCACGACCTGCCCGGCACCGGCGAGCCACTCGTCGAAGAAGGCCGCGAGCTCCGCCTCCGACGCATAGGTGGCGTGATGGTCGAGCTCGACGTTCGTCACGACGGCGATGTCCGGGCGCAAGAGTGCGATCGAGCGGTCTGACTCGTCGCCCTCGACGACGAGCCAGCCCTCCCCCACGCCCGCGTTGCCGCCGAGCTGCGGAACGACCCCGCCGACGATCCACGAGGGGTCGTGGCCGAGCTCCCTGAGGACGTACGCGATCATCGCGGACGTCGTCGTCTTGCCGTGCGCACCGCCGACGACGATCGCACGCCGGAGGGAGACGAGCTCTGCGAGGAACTCCGCCCGCGATCGCCCTTCGATCCGACCCAGGTGCGCGGTCGACACGACGACCTCGTAGCCGTCGGGTGGGGAAGGCTCGCCTCCGATGTCCACCTCGATCCCGTCGAGTGCCTCGAGGAAGATCGTCTCCCGCACGTCCCAGCCTCGGACTTCCGCTCCCCATGCGCGAGCGAAGTTGGCGTAGGCCGAGAGCCCGGCTCCTCCGATCCCGACGAAGTAGAGTCGCCGTCCGGCCAGCGGCTGATCCGTCACCTTCGCGCCTCGGCGAGGGCGACGAGCTCGTCGGCGACGACGTCCGCCGCATCCGGCTTCGCGAGAGCCCGCATCGCGTCGCTCATGTGCGCGAGACGTGTCGGATCGCCGAGCAGCTCCTCGGCGAGCGCCGGAACGCGCGCGAGGTCGTGCTGGTCGACGACGACCGCCCCGCCGCCCTCGGCGAAGTGCCGTGCGTTCGACGTCTGGTGGTCGGCCGTCGCGTGGGGGTACGGGACGAGGATCGCGGGCGTGCCGGCGGCCGCGAGCTCCCACACCGTTCCACCGGCGCGCGAGATGGCGAGGTCGGCCGCAGCGAGCGCGGCGCCGAAGTGATCGGTCGAGGGAACGAGGACGTAGTCGTCGCGCGCGACCCTCGCACGTAGCGCCTCGTAGTCCCGCTGCCCCGACACGTGCAGCACCGCCGGGCCATGCGCCCCGAACGCCTCCACGGCGAACTCGTTCAGCGCCTGTGCTCCCGCGAGCCCGCCGAACACGGCGAGGACGGGGCCGTTCGACGGGAGCCCGAAACGCGCTCGTCCCTCCGCTCGGTCGGCGCGGAGATGCGCGGCCGGAATCGGGCGCCCGACCACGCGGTACTTGCGACCGTCACGCCCCGGGATCGCGTAGGCGAGGAAGACGCGACGCGCGAAGGGAGCCGCGAGCCGGTTCGCGAGCCCCAGGTGGGCGTCCGCCTCGGTCAGCGCGGTGGGGATGCCGCGCAGGCGCGCGGCGAGCACCATCGGGCCGGCGACGTAGCCGCCACCGCCGAGGACGACGTCGGGCCGCCGCCGCGAGAGGATCCTGCTGCACGCGAACGGCGCCTGCACCGCCTGTGCAAGCGCTCGGAGCAGCCCGACACCGAGTCGGCGCGGGAAGCCCGAGATCGCGAAGGTGTCGAGCTCGAAGCCCGCCTCAGGAACGAGCTGCGACTCGACGCGGTCGGGCGACCCGGCGAACGTCACCGTCACCCCGCGTGCGCGCAGCGCTTCGGCGACTGCGAGCGCGGGCCGAACGTGCCCGGCGGTCCCTCCCGCCGCGATCAGACACCGAAGCTCGGACGACCCTTCCATTCACGGCGATGTTAAGGAGAATCCCCATCGCGGCGAGGAGCACCACGAGGCTCGAGCCGCCGTACGAGACGAACGGCAGCGGGATCCCGGTGAGCGGCGCGATCCCGAGGGCGGCCGCGAGGTTGATCGCCGCCTGTCCGCACACGAGCGCGGTGATCCCGGCGGCGAGGAGCTTCCCGAACGGATCCTGGCAGCGCATCGCGATCCGGAACCCGGCGATCGCAAGGACCGCGAAGGCCCCGATGACGAACGCCGCCCCGATGAGGCCGAGCTCCTCGCCGATGACCGCGAAGATCATGTCCGTGTGCGCCTCGGGCAGGTACGAGATCTTCCCGACGCCCTCGCCGAGCCCGGCCCCGGTCACGCCGCCCGAGCCGATGCCGATCGTCGCCTGCACGATCTGGAAGCCGGCGCCCTGCGCGTCGCTCCACGGGTCGAGGAAGCTGAAGACGCGCGCGCGGCGGTACGGCTCGAACCAGATCGCGAGCAGCCCCATCCCGAGCGCGAGCACGGAGGCGGCCGCGAGGAGCCGGATCGGGACGCCCGCGACGAGGAGGATCGCGAGCATCATCCCGCAGAGCGTGATCGTCGTCCCGAGGTCGGGCTCGACCACGATCAGCCCGCAGAAGATCAGCGTCAGCAGGCCGAGCGGCTTCAGGAGCTCGCCGAACGTCCGCGGTGCGCGCCGCCGCGCGAGGTAGACGGCGGCGAAGAGGCAGAGCGCGAGCTTCGCGAGCTCGGACGGCTGGAAGCTCGCGGGGCCGAAGACGAACCAGCGGCGCGCGCCGTTGATCGCAGGTCCGAGCACGAGCACCGCGGCGCAGAGGACGAGCGCGACGAGGAGGAGCGCCGGCGCGACGTAGCGGAGCCGGTGGTAGTCGAAGCGCGAGGCCACGGTCATGAGCACGAGCCCGATGAACGCGTAGACGGCCTGCCGCTTGAGGTAGCTCATCGGATCGCCGTTGCCGAGCGCCGCCGACGCCGAGGTCGCGCTGTAGACCATCACGAGCCCGAACGCGACGAGGCCGAGCGTGACGAACGCGACGAGGCGCTGATCGGCGTGCCCGTCGCGCCTTCACGCGAGCTCCTGCACGAGCGCGCGGAATGCGTCGCCGCGCGCCTCGAAGTCGCGGAACTGGTCGAAGCTCGCGCACGCCGGCGAGAGGAGGACGACGTCGCCGGGAGCGGCCGCGCTCGGCGGCCTGCTCGACCGCGTTCGTCGAGCGTCCCGGCATGCGATGAACGGGACGCCTGCCGCGCTCGAGCGCGCTGCGCGATCTCGCTCCGCCGCCTCGCCGATGAGGTAGGCCGGTCGCCGGCCTTGAAGGCAGCTCGCGAGCGGCGCGTACGACTCGTGCTTCCCGCGCCCGCCGAGGATCACGTGCAGCCGTGCGTCGGGGAACGAGGCGAGCGCGCGGAGCGCGGCTGCGACGTTCGTCGCCTTCGAGTCGTTGACGTAGCGAACGCCGCGGAGCTCGCGGACGAGCTCGATGCGGTGCGGGACGCCCTCGAACGTGCGCAGCGCGTCGGCGATCGCCGCGTCGTCGATCCCCGCAGCACGAGCCGCGGCGGTCGCCGCGGCGGCGTTCTCGCGGTTGTGCGGGCCCGGGATGAGCGGCTCGGCGGGAAGCTCGTCGTCCGCCGCGAAGCTCGACCCGACGCGCCTGCGCCGGGGATCGAGCCGAAGCCGCGCGGGACGACCGCGGTGTCGTCCGCCGTCTGGCGCTCGAAGATGCGGAGCTTCACGTCGGCGTACGCCTCGAACGTGCCGTGCCGGTCGAGGTGGTCGGGCTCGAGGTTGAGGAGGACGGCGACGCGCGGACGCAGCGTCTCGACGTCCTCGAGCTGGAACGACGAGAGCTCGCAGACGACCCAGGCCTCCGGCGAGGCCGACCCCGACGAGCGACGTGAGCGGACGGCCGACGTTGCCGGCGACCTCGACAGGCGTGCCCGCGGCCCGGAAGACCGCGCCGAGAAGCTCGGTCGTCGTCGTCTTGCCGTTCGTCCCGGTGACGCCGAGGATCGGGTTCGGGAGGAGCCGCGCGCCGAGCTCGATCTCGCTCCACACGGGGACGGCACGCGCGCGCGCGCTCGCGACGAGCAGCGTCTCACCCGGGACTCCCGGGCTCTTCACGACGAGATCGATCCCCTGTAGCAGCGTCTCCTCCTCGCGTCCGAGGTGAACTTCGACGCCGAGCTCCCGGAGCCTTCCCGCGTCGAGCGCCTCGTCGCGGTCGAACCCGACGACCTGCGCGCCCTGCGCGAGCAGCGCCTCCGCCGCCGCCGCTCCCGAGCGCGCGAGCCCGACGACGAGAACCCGCCTGCCGGCCAGCTCGAACCGGCTCATCTCAGGGGTGGACGAACTGGAGGAAGTCGCGGTAGAAGAGCGCGAAGCCCGGACGCGCAGAAGATCGCGCAGATGATCCAGAAGCGCACCATGATCTTCGTCTCCGACCACGCCTTCATCTCGAAGTGGTGGTGGATCGGCGCGATGAGGAAGACGCGCCTGCCCGTCCGCTTGAAGCTGACGACCTGGATGATCAGCGAGAGCACCTCGATGACGAAGATGCCCGCGATCAGCGGGAGGAGGATCTCCGTGCCGGTCACGATCGCGAAGCCGGCGATCGCCCCGCCGAGGGCGAACGAGCCCGTGTCGCCCATCATCACCTCCGCGGGGAAGGCGTTGTACCAGAGGAACCCGATCGTCCCTCCGATGAGCGCCGCGGCGAGCGTCGCGATGTCCAGGTACGTCTCGCTGCGCGCGCCCGGGATCGCCGGAGCGGATCCACGCGATGCCGGCGATCGCGAGGAACGTGAGCAGCATGATCACGACCGTGCCCGCGGCGAGGCCGTCGATCCCGTCGGTGAGGTTCGCGCCGTTCACCGTTCCGGCGATCACGAGGAAGAGGAACGGGTAGAAGAGGATGCCGAGGTCGAGGTCCCAGCCGACGACGGGGACGTAGATCGACGTCGTGAAGCTCGTCGCTCTCCTGCAGCAGGACCGCGGCGACGACGGTGATCACGCGCGAGCCCGACCATCTTCCAGCGACCCGGAAAGCCCGAGCGAGCGGCGGCGCCGGAGCTTCAGGTAGTCGTCGGTGAACCCGATCAGCGCGCACGCGAGCACGATGAAGAGGACGGTGAGCGCCTTCGGCCGTGTACTGCGAGAGCGCGAGGAACGGGATGACGGCCGAGCGCGAGGATGAGGAGACCGCCCATCGTCGGCGTGCCCTGCTTCACGACGTGCGTCGCGGGTCCCTCCGCGCGGATCTGCTGTCCGAGATCGCGCGTGCGGAGCAGCGTCGATGAACCTCGGCCCGATCACGACGGCGGCGACCATCGCGATCAGGCCCGCGATCAGGACGGGGACCATGCTCGGGCGAAGTTCGTGATCTCTTCGGCGATGCCTTCGAGCCCGACGGCCCGGGACGCCTTGACGAGGACGGCGTCGCCCGGGTCGATCAGCGAGCGGGCGACGTCGACCACGTCCGCCGCGTCCTCGGCCCACGCGACGGGCTCGTACGCGCGCGCGGCCTCCCCCACTCCGACGACCTCGATCTCGAGCGTCGCCGCGAGCTCGCCGATCTCGCGGTGGTAGCCCTCGGAGCTCGGCCCCAGCTCGGCCATCTCTCCGAGGATCGCGATCTTCCGGCTGTCGCCCGCGCGCTCCGCGAGGTGCTCGAGCGCGGCGCGCATCGAGTCGGGGTTCGCGTTGTACGCGTCGTTGACGACGAAGCCTCCGCCCGGGAGCGGGAGCTCCTCGCCGCGCCACGGAGAGAGCTCGATTCCGCCGACGCCCTCGGCGGCGCGCTCGAGCGGGAGACCGAGCGCGTCGTAGCGCGTGCAGCGCGGCGAGCGTGTTCACCAGCGAGATGGCGCTGCGTGAACGGGAGCGCGAGCTCGACCACGGTGTCGCCGACGGTGAAGCGCGTGACCCCGTTCTCGCGGGCGATGTCCGCCGGGTCGAACCGGCGGAGGACGATGTCGTCGCGGCCGAGATGTGGCTCGAGCGCGTCGCGCGTGCGCCGGCACGACGGCAGTGTCCCCCGGCCGGCAGCGACTCGATCGCCTCGGCGTTGGCCTCGGCCACGCGCTCGACGCGTGCCGAGGAGCTCGAGATGCTCCGGGCCGATGTGGGGCACGACGACGAGGCTCGGTTGCGCGATCGCGCAGAGCGCTGCGATCTGGCCGAGCCCGCGCATCCCCATCTCGGTGATCAGGATCTCCGTCTCGGGCTCGAGCCGGCAGACCGTGAGCGGCAGGCCGATCTCGTTGTTCAGGCTCCTCTCGGCCCAGATCGTCGGCACGTGCGGCGCGCAGAGCGCACCGAGGATGTCCTTCGTCGTCGTCTTCCCGGCCGACCCGACCACCGCGACGACCTGCGCGTCGCTGCGCTCGCCGGACGAGCCGCGCGATCGCGGCGAGTGCGCGCTTCCTGGTCGTCGGGGACGAGCGTGATCGCGCCCCGTGCGCGCGCCTCGTCGACGAACCGGACTCCTGTGTTCAGGGCGACGAAGAGGTCCCCGCGCCCGACCTCGCGCGAGTCGGCCTTGACCGCCGTGATCGAGTCACCCGGCTCGCCGCCCTCGAGCACGCCGAGAGCCGAGCCGCGCGATCTCCTCGAGCCGAACCGGGATCACGTCGCGCCTCGCAGGAGACTCGCGCGCGACCTCGCGGTCGTCGAACGGGGTCACGACGCCGTCGACGTCCTGGCCCTGCTCGTGTCCCTTGCCCGCGATCACGACGACGTCACCCGTCTCCGGCGAGCGAGATCGCGCGGGCGATCGCGCTCCGCCGATCCGGGTCGATCTCGACGTCCATGCCGGAGCCCTGCAGGACGTCCTCGATGATCGCGAGCGGTGCCTCGGAGCGCGGGATTGTCCGAGGTCACGATCGCGACATCCGCGAGCTCCGCCGCAACCTTGCCCATGAGCGGGCCGCTTGCCGCGATCGCGATCGCCTCCGGCGCCGAAGACGACGATCACGCGGCCCGGCCCGAGGTCGCGCGCGGCGCGCAGCACCGTCCCGAGCGAGTCGGGCGTGTGCGCGTAGTCGACGACCACGGCGAAACCCTGCCCCTCGTCGATCGCCTCGAAGCGCCCCGGAACTCCTGTGACGGCCGCGATGCCCTCGGCGATCGCATCCTCGTCGACGTCGAGCAGGAGCCCCGCGGCGACGGCACCGAGCACGTTCTCGACGTTGAAGCGACCTGCGCAACGGCGTCTCGATGTCGATCCCACCAGCACGAAACGAGCTGCCGCGCCGGCCGAGCTGGAGCCCGTCCGGCCGGATCTCGGCGTCGTCGGAGAGCCCGAAGGTCACGAGCGGCGCGCGATGGAGGTCGCGCAGGTCGTCGGCGAGAAGCCGGCCCCAGTCGTCGCCGACGTTCACGGCCGCCGGCGGTGGCTGCGGGCCTGTGAACAGTCTCCGCTTCGCCTGGAAGTACTCCTCCATCGTCCCGTGCAGGTCGAGGTGGTCCTGGCTCAGGTTCGTGAAGACGAGCGCGTCGAAGCGCACACGGTCGAGGCGCCGCAGCGCCGCTCCGTGCGAGCTCGCCTCGACTGCGGCGCTGCGGTCTCCGGCGTCGAGCATCTCCCGGAAGAGCCGCTGCAGGTCGATCGCCTCGGGCGTCGTGAACGGCGCCGGTCGCGGCTCGCCGCCCACCCGCCACTCGACGGTGCCGACGAGCCCGGGCCGGCGACCTGCAGCGTCGAGGATCGCGCGCAGCAGGAACGCCGTCGTCGTCTTCCCGTTCGTCCCGGTCGCGCCCGCGAGCTCGAGCTCCTTCGTCGGCTCGCCGAAGAACACGTCCGCCGCGACCGCCATCGACTCGCGCACGGACGGGCACGAGGAGCTGCGGGACGTCGACCTCCAGCGGCCGCTCGACGACGACGGCGACCGCGCCGCGCTCGATCGCCTCCCACGCGAGGTCGTGCCCGTCCACCCGCTCGCCGCGGACGCAGAAGAAGAGCGCACCGTCCGAGACGCGCCGCGTGTCGTACGCGAGATCGCTGACGTCGACCGGCCGGCCCCCGGTCACCTCGCTCGGCGCGAGAGCCCGGATCAGGGCGTCGAGCTCCACGCGCAGAGGCTAGAGAAAGTGCAGCAGGCCGATCAGCGAGTGGGGCTGGTTCGCGGAGCGTCCTGCGGGATTTCGAGACGCTGGAGGTTGAAGCGCGCGATCTCGCGGAACGCCGGCGCGGCGACGACGCCGCCGTAGATGTCGCCGTGCGGCTCGTCGACCATGACCATGATCACGAGCCGCGGCTTCGTCGCGGGAACGAGGCCGACGAACGACGCGACGTAACGCGAGGTCGAGTACGTCCCGTCGGGATCGATCTTCGCCGCGGTCCCCGTCTTGCCGGCCACCGTGTAGCCAGGAATCGCGGCCTCGGTTCCGGTCCCCTCGAGAACGACGCCGCGCAGCATCGAGAGCATCTGCTCCGCGACCCCGCGCGAGACGACGCGGCGCCCGCGCGTCCCGCTCACGGAGTGACCGTCGATGCGATCGATGAGATGGGGCCGCACGAGAACTCCGCCGTTCGCGATCACCGAATACGCCCGCGCCATCTGGACCGGCGTGACTGCGATGCCGTGCCCGATCGGGACGGTGCCGATCGTCGATCCCGACCATTCGTCCACCGGAAGGGCGAAGCCCGCCGACTCGCCCGGAAAGTCGATGCCGGTGCGCTTGCCGAAGCCGAAGCGGTCGACCCACGAGGCGAGTCGCCCTGCACCGAGGCGCTCCGCGATCGTGATCGTCCCGATGTTCGACGACTGCTCGACGATCTGCTTCACGGTCAGGCGCTCCGTCCCACGGATGTGCGCCTCGTGGATCACGCGGTCGGCGACCTTGATCGTGGGCGCGAGCCGGAACGACGTCCGCGGCGTCACGACCTTGTCCTGGAGCGCAGCCGTCACCGTCACGAGCTTGAACGTCGAGCCCGGCTCGTACGTGTCGGTGACGGCGCGGTTGCGCCGGCGGTCGGCACGCGTGGTCGGGAAACGGTTGGCGTTGAAGCGTGGCGCCGTCGCCATCGCGAGGACCGCGCCGGTGTACGGATCCATCACGACCGCCGTCGCAGCCCGCGCGCCCCACCGGCGCACGGTCTCCTGGAGCACCTCCTCCGCATTTGCCTGGATCTGCTGGTCGATCGTGAGCCGGACGCTCTTCCCCGGTGTCTCGGGCCTCGTCTCGACGACGTCGAGCGCGCGGCCGAACGGGTCCTTGACGATCGTCTGGCTCCCGGGCTTGCCGGCGAGCGTTCCCTCGAGCGAGCGCTCGAGCCCCTCGAGGCCCTTGTTGTCGAGACCCGCGTATCCGAGAACCTGCGCCGCGACCGGCCCTTGCGGGTAGTAGCGGAGCTCCTCCGGGTAGAAGCCGAGGCCCGCGAAGTCCAACGCCTCGAGGTTCTTCGCCTTGCGTGGATCGGCCTTCCGCGCGACGTAGACGAACCCGCGCGAGCGGTCGACGAGTGTCGGATAGAGAGCGGCCGGATCGAGGTCGAGCTGCTTCGCGGCTGCGAGCGTCAGGTCACGCGCGTCGTCGACCTGCCGCGGGTTCGCGTACACCGTGGTCGCGAGCCTGCCGATCGCGAGCGGCTCGCCGTTCCGATCCACGATCGTCCCCCGTGCCGCGGGGACGATCACCGTCTCGCGATGCTGGCGAAGTGCCATCGCCGCGTATTCCGGTCCTTTCACGACCTGGATCCACGCGGCACGCGCGAGTGCGGCTCCGAGGAGCACGAGGAACCCTGCGGCGAGCAGGGCGATGCGGCGGTTGGTCGCCGCGGCCTTCACCGCGCGAGCTGGATGTAGGTCGTGTCCTCCGGCTCGACCTCGCGGAGCCCGAGCTCGCCCTTCGCGAGGCGCTCGATGCGATTGGTCGCGGCCGCGCTCGAGATCTCGGAGCGGAGCTGCGCGATGTCGGTCTTGAGATCGGTGCGTTCGCGACCCGCTTCGTCGAGCTGCAGGTTCAGCCGGAGCACGGCGACGTTGATCGCGACGACGCCGGCGAGCAGCACGGCGAAGAGCGCGATCCAGAGGACACCGCCGCTCAGCAGCCAGGTGCGGCGGCGCGCCGACCTGGCCGAACGTGCCCGCGGAGCGCGAGCCGCCTGCGCGACGCTCGACATCAGGTGCGAACCGCCACCCTCAGACGCGCCGAGCTCGCGCGCGGGTTGTCGTCGATCTCGTGCGCCGACGGCCGGATCGGCTTCGTCGTGAGGAGGCGCGCCTCCGGCTCGCGCCCGCAGACGCAGATCGGGAGCTCGGGCGGGCACGTGCAGCCCTTCGCGCGGTCACGCAGGAACCGCTTCACGATCCGATCCTCGAGCGAGTGGAAGCTGATGACGGCGATCCGCCCGCCGGGCCGAAGCATCTCGAACGCCGCGGGGAGGCCCGACCTCGAGCGACTCGAGCTCGTGGTTCACCTCGATCCGCAGCGCCTGGAACACGCGCTTGGCGGGATGTCCCTCGCCGAATCGCGCCGGAGCCGGTATCGAGGCGCGAACGACGTCGACGAGCTGGCCCGTCCGCTCGATGGGCGTCTCCTCGCGGCGGCGCACGATGCCCCGCGCGATCGGCCGCGCATAGCGCTCCTCGCCGTACTTCCTGAAGATCGTCTCCAGCTCGCGCTCGTCGTACGTCGCGAGCACGTCGGCCGCGCTGTGCTCCTCCGACGGGTCCATGCGCATGTCGAGTGGCGCATCGGTCGCGTACGAGAAGCCACGTTCCGGTCGATCCACCTGCATCGAGGACAGGCCCAGGTCGAGCAGAACCGCGTCCGCGCGCACGCCGTTCCCGGCCAGCTGCGACAGGACGACGGCGTAGTCGCCGCGGAGAAAGCGCGCCTGCACGCCGCGCGCTGAGGCCTTCACGCGATCGAAGTACGGCCGTACGGTCGGGTCGCGGTCGATCGCGACGAGCTTCCCGCTCCCTTGGAGGTCCGCCGCCAGCAGGCGCGAGTGGCCGCCCGCGCCGAAGGTGGCATCGACGATCGTCTCTCCCGGCTGGACGTCGAGGAGCTCGCGCACCTCCTCCGCGAGCACGGGGACGTGATCAGCCGCGTCTGTCCGCTGCACGTTCGGCAACATCTCCGACGCTCCCTTCGATCGCGCTGACGTGTGCCGCCCACTCCGGGCGGCCCCAGATCTCGATGTGGTCGTGGACGCCGACGACCGCGACGTCCTTGCCGAGTCCCGCGTGGCGCGCGAGGTCGGGCGGGACGAGCACGCGTCCCTGCTTGTCGACGTCGGCCACGGCTGCGCCCGCGAACACGAAGCGCTTCATCTCGCGCGCCTCCCGCGTGAGCGAGTCGAGCGCGGTGATCCGCTCGACGCTCGACTCCCAGCTCTTGCGCGGATAGACGTCGACCGTGCGGTCGATCCCGCGGACGAGGACGACGTCGCCGCCGAGGCCGTCGCGGAACTTCGCGGGCAGGGTGAGGCGGTTCTTCTCGTCGATCGTGTGCTCGTGGGTTCCGTAGAACATGTGCGCGGCCGTGGCTGGCGATCTCCCACGGAGCCCCACCTTACTCCACTTTCCCCCACTGCGCAACCCCTTCGCCCCACATGCGACCGGGATGCGCGCCGTTGTCTTACGGCAACGGAATCGCCTCCGCATGGACTCCGGGTCCCGCCATGGCCCCGGCCCCGCAGCGCGCGGCGAAGTCGAGCGCGTCGAGCCCCTCGAGGCCCGGCCGCGAGCGCGAATGCAAGACCCGCGGCGAAGCAGTCGCCCGAGCCGTACGCGTCGGCGGGGTCGGGAGGAAGCGGTGCCGCCGAGTACGGTCCGCCCGGCTGCGCCCACCCTCCGAGCGCGCCGGACGTCGTCACGACGAGCCGCGGCTCGGGATCGAGCTGCCCGGGGTGGTAGCGCTCCGCCTCGTCCTTGCCGCTCGAGACGAGCGCGTCGAGCTCCACCGACGCCTGCCGCAGCGTCGACAGCTCCCGCGCGGTCGCGACGAGGACGCGCGCGCGTCGCGCGAGGAGCAACGCGTCGGCGTCACCGGCGCAGAAGTACACGGCGTCGCACCGCGCGAGCTCGTGCCACGGGACGCTCTCGTCGTGGCCCCGCGGGTGGAGCTTGCGGCCGATCGTCGTGATCGTGCGCTCGCCCGCGTCGTCGAGGTAGACGAAGCCGCTTCGCTGTGGCCCGTCGACCGCCGTCGCGTGGACGGTGACGCCACGCGCCTCGAGCTCGGCGCGCGCTCGCTCTCCCCGGTCGTCGCTGCTGAGCGCCGTGAAGAAGTCGACGGAGTCGGCGAGCTGCGCGAGCTGGACGGCTGCGACCGACCCTCCACCCGCCGCCTGCTCCCACGACTCGCTCGCGTGGACGATCTCCCCGGGGCGCGGAACGCTCTCCACCGGGACGAACTCGAGCCACTCCACGTGACCGACGACACCCGCTCGCATCCCGGCATGCTCACAAATCGGCGGCCGGCGACGTTTGACGAGGATGATGGAAGCCGTGGCGATCCCCCCGTTCGAGCGGTTCTACGAGGAGCATCGAGCCGAAGTGCTGCGGCTCCTGCGCCGCCGCCTCGGTGTCGATCGAGCCGACGATGCATTCCAGGAGACGTTCCTCCGCGCGCTCCGGGCGTACGGGCGGCTCGACCACGGCGAGCACCTGCGCGCGTGGGTGCTCACGATCGCGCAGAACGTCGCGCTCGACACGCTTCGCCGCACGCGTCCGACCGCCGAGCTCGTCGAGAGCCGCCGACGACGACGAGCGCCCCGCCTACGCCGAGCTCGCGGAGCTCACCGACGGGCTCGGGCCGAAGGAACGTGCTGCCGTCGTGCTCCGCTACGGCTACGACCTTTCCTACGACCAGATCGCGTCGGTGCTCGAGTCGAGCCCCGACGCCGCGCGCCAGGCGACGTCCACGGGCGTCCGACGCATCCGAAGGAGGATCACCTCATGACCGTCACTCCCGACCTCGACCGCCGTTTCCGAGACGCCGCCGCGGCGCTCGACCTCATCGACGTCGGCTTCGACATCGTCGACTCGCCGATCGGCGAGCTCCTCGTCGCAGCCTCCGATCGCGGCGTCGCCAGCGATCTGGTTCGACCCGGATCCCGGCGAGGACCTCGAGCGCCTCGCGCGCATCGCCGGGCCGCGCGTCCTTCGCTCGCCGCGCAGCGTCGACGACGCCCGACGCGAGCTCGACGAGTACTTCGAGGGACGGCGGCGCGCGTTCGACCTCACGCTCGATCTCCGCTCGCTTCCGCCGTTCACCGTCTCGGTGCTCGGCGAGCTCGCGCGCGTCCCGTACGGCGAGACGACGACCTACGGCGCGCTCGCGGAGCGTGTCGGACACCCGCGTGCAGCACGCGCCGTCGGCACGGTGATGAACCGCAACCGGATCCCGATCGTCCTCCCGTGCCACCGCGTCGTCGGCTCGACGGGCGACCTCACCGGCTACGCGGGCGGCCTCGACCGCAAGCGCACGCTCCTCGAGCTCGAGGGCGCCCGCTAGCCCGCTCACTCGAGCATGCGGTACCCGACGCCCCACACGTTGACGATGAACCGATCTTCCGGATCGACGCACAGCTTCTTCCGCACGCGCGAGGCGTGCGACTCGAGCGTTCGAGTCCGACCGAGCGCACGGTAGCCCCACACCTCGCGCAACAGCTCCTCCTTCGTGAAGACCCGCTGAGGCTCCGAGGCGAGCTTCGCGACGAGCTCGAACTCCTTCGCCGAGAGGAGCACGGACGTGTCGCGGACGTGCACGCGACGGGTCGGCCGATCGATCACGAGATCGCCGGCGACGATGACCTCGCTCGAGGCAGGCGTGCTCCGACGCAGGAGAGCGCGGATCCGCGCGAGCAGCTCCTCGTACGCGAACGGTCGCCCGATCACGTCGTCGGCGCCTCGGTCGAGGGCACGCACGCGCTCGACGGGATCCGACGACGGCGCGAGCACGATGACGGGGACGTTCCGGTCCCACGTCCTTCCGGGCTCGCCGCGTCTCAGCCGCAGGCAGAGATCGAGCTCGGCGAGAAGAACGAGATCGGGTCGCGCGCTCTCCGCAAGCTCGAGCGCCTCGCTCCGTCGCGCCGCGCCGAGCACGTCGAACCCGTCGTCCCGGAGCTGCCGGCCGAGGTACTCGCGGGTCTCCGGCTCGGGCTCGGCGACGAGGACGGCGCTCGGCATGCGCCGACGCTAGCCCGCGTGAGCGCACGCGCGCCAGATGTCCTTTGCAGCGTATGAGCGACAAGCCTTCCTCAGCCGTCCGACGCCGACATGGCCGGCCGTCACAGCCGTCCGTGTCGGAGGATGCCCCACACGAGCCACGTCCCGAACACGCCCGAGAGGACGAAGCCGACCAACGCGAGCAGGTGGAGCCCCAACGCATGTGGTCCGCCGGTTGCGAACACACCGACGATCGCCGAGCCCATGAGCCCGCCGAGGATCACCAACGCGACGGCGATGCGGTTCGTCGCCTTGTCGATGTGGTCGTCGATCTCGTCGATGCCCGGGGTTCTCGATGTGCACCTGGAACGTTCCCTGGCGCAACTGCTCGAGCACGTCGCCGACCTGGTAGGGCATGTCGCGCGCGACCGAGGCGAGGCCGAGCGCCTCGACGCGGGCACGCTTCGAGAGCGCACGCGGATGGAAACGATCGGCGAGCAGGCCGCGCGCGTACGGCTTCGCCACCTCGAAGACGTTGAAGTCCGGGTAGACCTCCTGGCCGACCGACGCGAGCGTCGCGATCGCCTTGTCGAGGATGACGAACCGGCTCGGCAGCTTGCAGGTTCATCGCGTAGATGAGCTGGAAGCCCTCGCGAATCACCTGGATCGGGTCGATGTCGGAGAGCCGGCTGCCGTAGTAGCGCTCGAAGAGGATCTGCAGCTCCGACCGGAACTCCGCCTCGCGCGCCGGGTCGTAGCGGACGCCGAGCTCACGGAGTCTGCGCGGGATGGCGTCGACGTTCTCCGTCGCGGCGTCGACGAAGAGCATGCGTGAGCTTCGCCATGTCGTCGTCGGTGAGCTTCCCCGCCTGCCCGAAGTCGACGAGCCCGAGCGCCCCTGACTCGAGCACGAAGATGTTCGCCGGATGCGGGTCGGAGTGGAAGAAGCCGTGCCGGAAGACCATCGTCATCCAGGCATCCGCCAGCTTGGAGGCGATGTCCCGCCGCTCGTCCGGCCGCAGCGCGTCGAGATCGAGGTCGGCGACCTTGGTGCCACGGAGGTACTCGAGCGTGAGGACGCGCGACGTCGAGTACTGCTTGATGACGCGCGGGACGACGACGCGCTCGTCGCGTGCGAAGTTGCGGTAGAAGACCTCGGCGTTCCGCGCCTCGTGCCCGTAGTCGAGCTCGAGCCTGATCGAGCGCGCGAACTCGTCGACGAGCTCCTGCGGGTCCATGAACTCGAGCGCCTTCACGCGCTCCTTGAGCAGGCGTGCAGCCTGATACAGCAGGCCGAGATCGGCCTCGATCTGGCCGGCTGCGGCCGGGCCGCTGCACCTTGACCGCGACCTCGCGCCCGTCGGGGAGCACCGCGCGATGGACCTGGCCGATCGACGCGGACGCGATCGGCGCGAAGTCGAACTCGAGGAAGGCACGATCCATCCGGAGGTCGAGCTCGGCCTCGACCGCGTCGCGAACCTGCTCGAACGGGATCGGTGACGCGTCGTCCTGGAGCCCGCGGAGCTCGACCACGATGTCCGGCGGGACGACGTCGGGCCGGGTCGAGAGGAGCTGTCCGAACTTCACGAAGGTCGGCCCGAGCTCGTCGAGCATCATGCGCAGGCGCCTGCCGCGATCCGAGGCGGTCCCCGCGTCGCCGTTCGAGTCGCCGGGGACGAGATCGCCGAGCCGGTTCCGGCGGAGGAAGTAGCCGAAGCCGTGTCGCGCAGCGACCTGTGCGATCTCGGAGAGGCGCCCGAGGTTTCGCGACGAGCGATCCTGCGTCGTCGCCATCGCCGAGATTGTAGGCCCGGCCACGGAGAGCAGCGTCGCGGGCGACGACCTCAGAAGCGCCACCACGACCATCCTGCGCAGACACCGCGACCGCGAAGCGGTCGCGCTTCAGGGATCTTCGCGATCGGGACTCCGCGCTAGCGGATTCCCGATCTGCGCAGGAAACTCAGTCGCGCTCGAGCAGCTTCACGCGGTGCTCGAGCTGAGCGACCCGGAGTTCGAGGTCGCCCACGTCCTCCCGCGACGCGGTGCCGAGCTCCGATGCGGCGCGCGCCGCCATGCTGCCGCCCGTCTCGCCGAGGCGCGCCGCCTCGCGGCGCCAGCTGTCGACGACGTCGGCGATGACCGCGCGAACCTCGTCGCGCTCGACGCCGAGGCGGTTGCCGATCTCCGTCGCGAGCTCCTCCGCGTGCTGCGCAACGAGCGCGACCGCGCCGACCCCGGCGAGGCCCAACGTCTCGAGCGAGCCGCGCTCGTTAGCGGGCTCTGCCATGCGGCCTCGATGCGCGGCGCTGGCGCCGGCGTTCGCGTTTCGACGATGCGGGTGCGGGCGGTGCTGCAACCGGGGCCGGCCGTGTGGCCTCGCGTCCGTCTCCGTCCTCGGCGTCCTCGGCAGCCTCCGCGTCGGTCGACGCAGCGACCTCCTCGGCCTCCGCCGCGAGCGTTCCGCCGACCGACGCGACGCCGACGAGCGCGCCGAGGTCGTCCCGTCGCCGCTGCGAACTCGGGCTCGCGCTCCTTGAGGGCGGCGACGAGCGGAGCGGCGAGGAAGATGGACGAGTACGCACCCGAGCCGATGCCGACGAGGAGTGCGAAGGCGAAGTCCTTCAGCGTGTCGCCTCCGAAGAAGTAGAGCGAGGCGACCGGGAGGAGCGTGATGAACGTCGTCGCGAGCGACCGCGGGAGCACCTCCCACATCGAGATGTTCCCGATGACGCGGAACGACGCGCGCCGCATCAGCGGCACGTTCTCGCGCATGCGGTCGAAGACGATGATCGTGTCGTAGATCGAGTAGCCGAGCACCGTGAGGATCGCCGCGACGGTCGCCGTCGACACCTCGCGCCCGGTGAGCGCGTAGATACCGACGGTGATCACGACGTCGTGGGCCAGCGCGACGAGAACGCCCACCGAGTACTTCCACTGGAAGCGGACGGAGATGTAAGCCACGATCAGGAGCAGGCTCACGACGATCGCGAAGAGCGCGTTTCTCGCGATCTGGCGCCCGAAGCTCTCCGAGACGTTCTTCGCGCCGAACGCGGTCGCCTCGACGGTGTTCGTGAGAGAAAGCTGGAGCTCGTTCTGCTCGGCGGTCGTGAGCGCCTCGGTGCGGATCTGGAAGCTCGTGTACTTGCCGTCCGTCGAGCTGCCGCGCCCCTGGATGACCGCACCCGCCTGGCCGATCCCGGCCGCCTCGCTTCGCACCTGCTCGAGCGACGTCGGGGTAGCCGTCCGGAACGTGAGCTGCGTCCCGCCTCTGAAGTCGATACCGAGGTTCAGCCCGTTGATCGCGATCGCGAGGATCGAGAGGGCGACGACGGCGCCGGAGATCGCGAACCAGATCCGGCGCTTCCCCATGAAGTCGATCCGCAGCCAGCGCGGGATGCCCTCGCCGGTCGCGCCCATGAAGCGCGGGTTGTCGAACCAGCCGAATCCACCGAGCACGGCGAGGATCGCGCGCGTCGCAGCCACGGCCGTGAGCATCGAGAGTGCGGTGCCGATGAGGAGCATGAGCGCGAACCCGCGCACGCTCGCGGTCGCGACGACGAACAGCACCAGCGCGGTGATCGCCGTGACGACGTTCGCGTCGACGATCGTCGCGAAGCCCTTGCGGTAGCCCTGCGCGATCGCCGCGCGCACGGACCTCCCGGCGCGCACCTCTTCCTTGATGCGTTCGAAGATGACGATGTTCGCATCCGCCGCGACGCCGAACGTCAGGACGAGACCCGCGAATCCCGGGAGCGTGAGCGTGACGTTGAAGAGGAGGATCGTGGCGTAGAGGAACGCGGCGTAGATCGCGAGCCCCGCCACCGCCACCAGACCGAGGAAGCGGTAGAAGATGAGCAGGAAGATCGCGACGAGGATGATCCCGGCGATCGCGGCCTTCCACGCCTCGCTCAACGAGTCCTTGCCGAGCGTGGCGGAGATGTCGGTGCGGTCGAGCGTCTCGAACTTCACCGGCAGCGCGCCGGTCTGGAGCACGAGCGCGATGTCCTTCGCTTCCCTGATCGAGTCGAGGCCCTGGATCTGGGCGCGACCCCCGCCGATGCCGCTGCTCAGGCTGTTGTCCGTGAAGTCGATCTGCGGGAACGTCTTGATCTCGCGGTCGAGGACGATCGCGAAGTGCTGCGGCTGCTGCCGGAGCTTGCCGCGGATCCACTCGTCGCGGGTGATCTTCTCGAACTTGTCCGCGCCCGCGCCGGTGAACTCCATCGTCACGATCGGCTGGTTGCCACCGCCCGGGCTCGTGTCGAAGTCCGCGCGAGTGCCGGAGAGCTTCAGGTCCTCGCCGGTCATCTGCGGGATGTTCGGCGGGTCGTACTTGAAGAGGTAGTAGTAGGTGCGGTCCGGGGCGACACCTGCGCCTCCGGCGCCGGGGCACACGACTGCGCCCTCGCCACAGGTGACGACGACCATGTCCTTGGGCACGGCGAAGAGCTCCCGTCCGGCCGGTAGCTTGCCGCCGGACTTCCGGGTCGCCTCCGCCTCGGAGCCGTACGGCCCGGAGACGACGCGCTTCGTCTTTGGGTTGACGATGTAGTAGGCCTCGGAGGCGCCGTCCTTCACCTGCGCCTGAACCTGCGCGAGGAGCGCGTACAGCGACGGGTTCTCGACCGGCTCGCCGCGAATCGAGATCGACGGTCCGACGAGCGACGTCTCGAGGTCGAAGAGCTCGAGCTGAGCCGTCGTTCCGATGATCTCCGCAGCCGCCTCCGGGTCCTTGACACCGGGGAGCTGGATCACGATCTGGTCGCTTCCCTGCTTGTAGATCGACGGCTCGCTGACACCGAGCTTGTCGACCCGGTTCCGCATGATGTCGACCGAGCGGTCGAGGTCTTCGGACGTCAGCTTCCGGTCCGCGGGCGGAACCGCCTGGAGCGTCACCTCGAGCCCGCCCTGGAGGTCGAGGCCGAGCGTCGGCTTCTTGTGCAGCGGCGATGCCGGGATCGCCATCAGCGCCACGCCGACGAGCGCCGCTGCGAGCAGCCCGAGGACGATGAATGAGTTGCGCCTGCTCACGGTCGGCGCCCCAGGTTAGCGGCGGTCATCTCCCGCCGAGGCCTCGCCGACGCCGCTCCTAACGGCTTCTTCGCCGTCCGTAACGGCCCCTTCATCGCCCTCGTCGGCGTCTTCGTCGCCCTCGAGCTCGCCCTCGACGACGTCGTCGTCCTCTTCCTCGGGCGGCAACACGGCCGCGATTCCGCGCCGCGTCATGTGAACGGTCACGCCGTTCGCGATCTCGACGACGATGTCGTCGCCCTCCGCGTGCGTGATCGTGCCGTAGATGCCGCCGGTCGTGAGCACGTCGTCACCGACGCCGGCGTCGCCGATCATCGTCTGCTGCTGGGCCTGCCGCTGTCTCTGCGGGCGGATCATGAGCACGTACATGACACCCAGCATGAGCACCATGATGATCAGGAATTGCACGGTTCCTCCTCCGGTGGGCCGGCGAGCCGTGCGAGGGCCTCGTCCCGGAAGGACGAGAAGGTGCCTCGCTCGATCGCCGCTCGCGCACGCGCGGTCAGGTCGAGTACGAACCGAAGATTATGCAGGCTGAGCAGCCGTAGCCCCAGCATCTCGCTCTGGGTGACGAGATGCCGGACGTACGCCCGCGAGAACCGCTCGCACGCAGGGCAGTCGCAGTCGTCGTCGAGCGGCCGGGGGTCGGTCCGGTACGTCGCGTTCCGGAGGTTGATGCGCCCGGCCCAGGTCAGCGCCGACCCCGTTCTCGCCGTGCGCGTCGGAAGCACGCAGTCGAACATGTCGATGCCGCGCGCGACGACCTCGAGGATGCCCTCGGGATCGCCGATTCCCATGAAGTAGCGCGGCTGATCCGCGGGAAGCATGGGCGCCGCCCACGCGACGCAGTCGAACATCTCGGCCTTCGACTCGCCGACGGCGAGACCGCCGAGGGCGAACCCGTCGAACGGAAGAGCCGTGATCTCCTCGATCGACGCTGTGCGCAGATCTCGCTCGGTGCCGCCTTGTGCGATCCCGAACCGGAGCTGGCCCGCGGCGCGCGGCGCGTCGGCTTGCCGTCCGGCCCACGCCGTCGTGATCCGCGCCGCGCGCTCGAGCTCGTGCCTCGATGCGCCGGCCGGCAGGCAGACGTCGAGGCACATCGCGACGTCCGAGCCGAGTCGGCGTTGGATCTCCGCCGCGCGTTCGGGCGTGAACCGCGCCTCCGCGCCGTCGTAGACGGAGCGGAACGTCACGCCGTCGTCGTCGAGCGCGGCGATCGTGTCGCGCAGCGAGAACACCTGGAACCCGCCCGAGTCCGTGAGGATCGGGCCGCTCCAGCCGGAGAAGGCATGGATCCCGCCGAGCTGCTCGACGACGTCCTCGCCCGGTCGGAAGTGCAGGTGGTACGCGTTGCCGAGGACGACGTCGGCGCCGAGTGCCCGAACCTCGTCGGGGTGCAGCGACTTCACCGTCCCCTTCGTGCCGACCGGCATGAACGCCGGCGTGCGGATGTCACCGCGCGAGGTCGTGAGGACGCCTGCGCGGGCGGCGCCGTCGGTCGCGTGCACTCGAAAGGTCATCGTCCTGCGGCGCCGGAGCCGGCCGGATTCGCCGCGTCCCCGGGGCCACCCCGCGCCTCCACCCGCTATGAGCGTATCGCCGACGAGCGCGCGGGTGGGACACGAGACGGTGGAAAGAACGCAGCGACTTCGACACGAGAGCCGCACAGCCGTCACTCTCACAGCACGATCATCGCGTCGCCGAACGAGTAGAACCGATAGCGCTCAGCGACCGCCTCGCGATAGATCTCGCGGGTCGCGTCCACGCCGACGAACGCCATGACGAGGGCGAGGAGCGTCGAGCGCGGGAGGTGGAAGTTCGTCAGAAGAGCATCGACTCGCAGGAACCGGAAACCGGGCGTGATGAAGAGCGTCGTCCGACCGACGAGCTCGCCCGAGCGCGCGACCGTCTCCAAGCACGCGCACGGTCGTGGTCCCCACGGCGAGCACGCGCTCCGCCGCGGCGATTCGGTCCCAGGCGGTCCGCTCCACGGAGTAGCGCTCGCCGTGGAGCGCGTGCGCCTCGAGACTCGACTCGGTCACCGGACGAAAGGTGTCGAGTCCGACGTGCAGCGTCACACGGACGGGAGCGAGCAGCTCGACGAGCTCAGGGGTGAAATGGAGACCCGCGGTCGGAGCGGCGGCCGACCCTTCCACTGCCCCGTACACCGTCTGGTAACGCTCCGGCTCGGCGAGCGCCTCGTGGATGTACGGGGGAAGCGGCATCTCGCCGCCAGGCTCACCCTGCACCTCGACGAGCCAGCGACCGCCGCCTCGCGCCTCGCTCAACCGCACGGGGCCGAGGCGCTCACCGACCCGGACGCGCCTCGACGGCCGCACGAGCGCCTCCCACACGCCGTCGTCTCCGATGCGCTCGAGGAGCAGCACCTCGACCGCGCCCCCGGACTCGCGGCGCACCGTGAGTCGCGCGGGCACGACGCGCGTGTCGTTCACGACGACCTGCTCGCCGTGGAGCAGCGTCGGAAGCTCGGCGAAGGTGCGATGCTCGATCGTTCCGCCTTCGCGCCGGTAGACGAGCAGACGCGATGCGTCCCGTGGCTCGATCGGCGTTTGCGCGACGAGCTCGGGCGGAAGCTCGTAATCGAGGAGCGCAGTGTCCATCCGGCGCTGAGAGTAGCCTCGCCGCCCATGGACTCACTCGCACTCGAGCGCGCGAAGCAGCGCATCGCCGACGCCGCCGCGGGACGTCCCGAGCGTGGAGCGATCGAGGCCGCGCTCGAGCGATCGCGCGACCAGGTCGAAGCGCTCGCCGTCGCCGCGGCCGAGCTCGAGGCGTCGATTCCGGCCCATGTGGGCGTGGCAGTTCGCGACGGGCTACGCATCGAGGTACTCCCGGTGGCCCGCCACATCGCAGAGATTCGCGGTCTCCTGAACCAGGCGATCCGGCGGCTCGAGCGACTCGAAGGCGACCTGCTCGCCGAGCGTCATGCTCGTGTCGACGACCTTGCGCTTCTCGTCGAGCTCGTGAGCTCCGGCTGGCGAGGTGTGGATGCGCGACTCGAGCGCCTCGGAGGCCTCCCACGACGAGCTGGTGGTCGAAGCGCTCGCACACGTGGACGAGCCCGAGCGGCGAGCCCGACCGTCCTCGACCGCGCCGCCGCGGCCTAGCTCACCGGCGGCAGGCAGCACCGGCAGCACGAGCCGGAAGCGGCTGCCCGTCGCGACGTCCGAGCGCAGCTCGATCCCGCCGCCGAGCGCCACCGCGAGCTCGCGCGCGATCGGAAGCCCGAGGCCCGTCCCGTCCGCATCCTGGGAGACGAATGCCTCGAAGATCCGCGCTCGCTGCGAGGGCGGCACACCGGGGCCGGTAGTCGAGCACGTCGACGGCAACCCGCGCCGTTGGCCTGCGCGAGCTGGAGCTCGATGCGGCCACCGTCGGGTGTCCAGCGAAACGCATTCGACAGGAGGTTGGTGATCACCTGCAGCACGCGGTCGCCGTCCGAGACGATCACGGGCGCCGCCTCGACGCCCGACAGCCGGTAGTCGATCTCGCGTCGGCGTGCCTCCTCGGCGAACGCACCGTATGCCTGATCGAGGACCCGCTCGAGGTCGACCTCCTCGTGGCGCACCGTGAAGCGGTGGGCCTGGAGCTTCGCGAGATCGAGGACGTCGCCGACGAGGCGCTCGAGCCGGTCGCTCTCGGCCGCGACGATGTCGAGCGACGCGCTGACCTGATCGGGCTCGCTCACGACCCCCTCGCGGAGCGCCTCCACGTGCCCCCGGATCGCGGTCAGCGGCGTCCGAGCTCGTGCGAGACGGACATGAGGAACGAGCGCTTGAGCTGCTCCGCCTCCGCGAGCTTCGCGACCATGCCTCGGAACCGCTCGCTCAGGAGCGCGATCTCGTCCGTCCCCCGCGCCTCCGGGATCTCGACGTCGTAACGGCCTGCAGCGACCTCTTCGGTTGCGCGGGTGAGCAGCGCGCACCGGCTCGGTCAACCTTCGGGAGAGCCACAGGAACAGCAGCCCGGCGAGTGCGACGCCGACCGCGAGCGCGAGCGCGAGCCGGCCGAGGAGCGAGAGCCACTGCTCGCGCAGCTCCGTCTCCGGCTTCGCGACGATGAGCCATCCGAACGGCTCGGAGCCCTGGACGAGCCGTACCGGCTGAGCCGCCGCGAGGAGCCGCCGGCTCTCCCCCGGAGGCGTGAACTCGACGATCACCTGCCGGTCGCGGTCGAGATTCGCGCCGCCGAGCGCGCTCCGCGGAAGGCGCGTGAGGCCGAAGCGCTGTCCGGGAAAGAGCGAGGCCCCGATGTAGTAGAGCTCGTCGCCCGTTGCGAGCTCGAGCTTCTCGGCGGCGAACTCGGGCGCCTTCGCCCCCTCGTCGGACGAGCGCAGCGCGGACTCCGCGTACAGGGCTGCGAGCCCGGACGCCTCCCTGCGGAGCTCGTCGACCGACTGCTGCCGCGTCACGTCCTGGAACAGCCTCACCGCGAGGCCGATCGAGACGAGCCCGAAGACGAGGACGGCCGCGAGAAACAGAGCCGTCAGACGGAACCGGAGCGTCCCGAGCATGGAATCCAGGGTAACGGCCTAGATGGCGGGTGCTGCGGTGCGGTCGGACGCGACCTTGTAGCCGACGCCCCACACCGTCACGATCGGCGACGCGTCGCCGAGCTTGCGCCGGATCTGGCGCACGTGCACGTCGACCGTTCGCGTATCGCCCGCGAACGTGTACCCCCAGACGCGCTCGAGCAGCTGGTCGCGCGTGAGCACGATCCCGCGATGATCGAGCAGCTCCCAGAGGAGGTCGAACTCCTTCGGGGCGAGCCGGATCTCCTCGTCACCGACGTGGACCTCGCGCTTCCCGGCGTTGATGGTGAGCTCGCCGTGCTGGAGCTCCTCCGACTCGCTGCGCCTGCGCTCCGGCGCCGCCCGGCGCAGGATGCTCTTGACCCGCGCGACGAGCTCACGTGGGTTGAACGGCTTCGTCATGTAGTCGTCCGCCCCGACCTCGAGACCGATGATCTTGTCGATGTCCTCGTCGCGCGCGGTGAGCATGAGGATCGGGACGTCCGAGGTCTTGCGGATCCGCCGGCACAGCTCGACGCCGTCGCCGTCCGGGAGGTTGAGGTCGAGGATCGACCAGCGCCGGCGATCTCGCCGGCGAGCTGGAGGAGCGCCGCCTGCGCCGTCGCCGCCGTCTTCACGCCGTAGCCCGCGTTCCGAGGTACGCCGCGACGAAGGAGGCGATCGAGGTCTCGTCCTCGACGACGAGGATCGGTCGACGGCTGTGCTCACGGCGCGAGGCTCCGCTTCGAACCCTCCTGCGCCGGCGTCGCTCGAGCGGGAACCGTGTGGGCTCCGTCGGGAGAGCGGCGCAGCTCAACGGCTCGGCGCTGCAGTCGACGCCCTCGAACGAGTACACGCCGGCGTCGTCACCGGCGAAGCGTGGATCGCCGTCGAGCGTGACGAATCCGCGCCCGACCGCCGAGACCGTGATCCCCGAGCCGCGCGCGATCATGCGGTAGCCGCCGCCGAGCATCCGGAAGCGAAGGCCCTGACCCGCGGTAGACGACCGTCCGCGGCCCGATGCGCTCCTGCGTCACCTTGCGCCCGACGACGAGCGCGGCGTACCGGTCGTTCGGCGTCGTGTCGGTCACGCGGAGCGAGCCGGTCGTGAGCCGGCCGAGCACCGATCCGCGCAGGTCGATCATGACGACACCTTTACCGCGCTCGACGGACAGCGTGCCGGCCGTCGGCTCCCCGGCCGAGGCGGCACTGCTCGCCGCGGCGAGCGCGAGGATCGAGCAGAGGACGACGAGAGCTTCCGCATAGGCTCCGCCCTAGTATCGGCATGCGGCGTGTGGCGCGCGATGAGATGCGCTGTAAGGAGACTGTTAGCTAGCAGCCGGTCGATGCCGAGCTAGCTGGTCGTGGCGTACTCGCCGAGATGTCGTCTGCCGCGCTTGCGTCGAAGACCGTCGCTCCGGTGCGGCATCGGCCGACGTGACCATGCATGCGCGATCACACGGTGATCGACGCAACCGGTGACGTTCTCGCGGCTGATCGACGACCGCAGATTCGCATGTCTCCGCCGCGTTACGCGAGACCAGCCGCTTCGACCTGGAGCACAGGATCGCGGACGCGCTGCTCGGATCGACGCGGGATCGCCCGATGAGCGGCGCGCGTCAGCCGTACGTGTAGAAGCCCCGACCGCTCTTGCGACCGAGCAGGCCGGCGTTCTTCATCGCCACGATGCGCGCCGGCGGCGCCATGCGCGGCTCGCGGAGCTTCTCGTAGAGCGCCTCGGACGCGTGAACGTGGACGTCGATCCCGACGAGGTCGACGAGCGTGCACGGCCCCATCGGCCAGCCAGCGCCGGCGGTCATGGCGGTGTCGAGATCCTCCGGCGAGACCCGTGCCTCGTCGAGCACGCGGATGCAGTCGTTGAGGAGCGGGATCAGGACGCGGTTGACGACGAACCCGGGCGTGTCGTGGCAGCGGATCGGCCGCTTGCCGAGGCGCTCGCCGACCGCGAACGCGGCCTCGACCGCCTCGTCCGACGAGAGCTCGGCTCGCACGATCTCGACGAGGGGCATGAGCGGTGCCGGGATTGAAGAAGTGCATCCCGACGACCCGCTCGGGCGTCGAGACGGCCGCCGCGATCTCGGTCACGGAGAGCGCGGACGTGTTCGTCGCGAGGATCGCGTCCGGCCGCACGATCCCCTCGAGCGCACCGAAGAGCTCGAGCTTCGCGCCGAGGTCCTCGACGATCGCCTCGATGACGAGGTCGCAGTCCGCGAAGTCCGCGAGCTCCGTCGTGAGCGAGAGCCGATCGAGCGCCGACGTCGCGCTCGTCCGCGGCTCATGCGCTCCTTGTCGACCTTGCGCTGGAGGAAGTGCGCGATCCGCTCGCGCGCCTTCGTCCCGAGCTCGTTCGAGACCTCGCGCCCGACGGTCTCGTAGCCGGCCTCGATCGCGAGCTGCGCGATCCCGGCGCCCATCGCGCCGAGGCCGACGACGCCGACTCGTGCGGATCTCCGGATGCGTCATAGCGGCGCGATCCTACCGCGTGCGCGAACGGCGCGACCGGCGTCTCAGCCGTGGAAGCGGCGGCGGCGCGCGACGTCGTCGACGCGCGAGTCCGCGCCGGCGACGTACGCGAGCGGCACGAGAAGCACGATGAATGCGATGAAGATCAGTCCGAACATGACCTCATGGTGCCCGAGATGTCGATCAGCACCAGTCGAGGCAATCAGCAGTATCGATCAGTGGGCTGATCGACTTCGGACGCGTCAGAGACGCTCGAGAACCCCGGCGATCGCCTGCCCCTGGCCGATGCACATCGTGGCGATCCCGTAGCGCGCCTCGCGGCGCTCGAGCTCGTTCAGGAGCGTCGCCGTGATCCGCGCGCCCGTCGCGCCGAGCGGGTGCCCGAGCGAGATCCCGCCGCCGTTCGGGTTCACGTCGCCCTGCTCCCAGCGCCGTGAAGCGCCGTGTCCGCGAGGAACTGCAGGACGACCGACGCGAAGGCCTCGTTGACCTCGATGACGGAGATGTCGTCCCAGCTCAGGCCGGCCTTCGCGAGCGCGCGCTCGCATGCCTCGGGGTTCCCGTGGAGCATCCGGTACGGATCGACGCCCGAGAGCCCGAACGAGACGAAGCGCGCTCTCGGCTCGAGACCGTGCCGAGCGACGGCGGCCTCGCTCGCGAGCGAGCATCGCCGCCGAGCCGTCGACGATCGAGCTCGAGTTCCCGGCGGTGACGACTCCGTCGGCCTTGAACGCGGGCTGCAGCGATGCGAGCTTCTCGAGCGACGTGTCGCGTCGCGGCGTCTCGTCGACGGCGAAGAGAACGACCGCGCCACCCGCTCCGACCTCGATCGGGACGATCTCGTTCTCGAACTTGCCCTCGTCGGTCGCGGCGACGGCGCGGCGATGCGACTCGAGCGAGTACGCGTCGAGCGCCTCGCGCGTGAGCCCCCACTCCTCCGCGATGACCTCGGCCGAGATTCCCTGCGGCACGATCGGCCAGCGCTCGCCGATCTTCTCGTTCACCGCGCCCCAGCCGGCGTCGCCGAGGTTCGAGCCCATCGGGAACGCGAGTCATGTGCTCGACACCGGCGGCGACGACGAGGTCGAGGTGGCCGGCCTGCATGGCGGAAGCGGCGTTGAACGCCGTCTGGAGCGAGGAACCGCACTGACGGTCCACGGTCGTCGCGCACACGGTCTCGGGCCAGCCGGCGACGAGGACGGCGCCGCGCCCGACGTTCAGGGCCTGCTCGCCGACCTGCGTCACGCAGCCCATCTGCACGTCCTCGATCTCGCCCGGATCGAGGTCGACACGCCCGACGAGGCCGTTGAGGACCTGCGCGGCGAGCTCGTCGGCGCGGATCTCGGAGAGCGAGCCGTTCCGCCGCCCGATGGGCGAGCGAACGGCGTCGACGACGTAGGCCGCTGGCATGTCTCAGAGCATAGAGCGAGCGCTCCAGGCGAGCGCACGGTCGCATCTACACTCACGCCGTGGCGACGACCACGATCGAGCGGGAGCTCCTCATCGACGGCGCCTGGGTCGAGACAGGCGACTGGCTCGAGGTCCGCTCGCCGTACGACGGCTCGCTCGTCGGTCGCGTCGCGAAAGGCGGCGCGGCCGAGGCTCGGCGCGCGGTCGAGGCCGCGCAGCGGGCGATGACGACGCCGATCCCGGCGCACGAGCGCGCGGCGATCCTCGACCGGATCGCGAACGCTCGTCGAGGAGCGCGCCGAAGAGATCGCGCGGACGATCTCCGACGAGGCCGGGAAGCCGATGAAGGCGGCGCGCGTCGAGGCCGCTCGCGCGCAGTCGACGTTCACGATGGCGGCCGTCGAGGCGCGAAAGCTCGCAGGCGACGTCGTACCGATGGACGCATCGCCGGCCGGAGTCGGCAAGCTCGCACTCACGCTGCGGATGCCGATCGGTGTCGTCGGTGCGATCTCTCCCTTCAACTTCCCGTTCAACCTCGTCGCGCACAAGGTCGCGCCCGCTCTCGCCGCCGGCTGCGCCGTCGTCCTGAAGCCCGCCTCGCAGACGCCGCTGTCCGCGCTGCTCCTCGCCGAGCTCGAGGTGGAGGCCGGTCTTCCGGCGGGCTGGCTCAACGTCGTCTGCGGGCCTGCGAGCGAGATCGGAGACGTCCTCGTCGAGGACGCGCGCGTCGCACTGATCACGTTCACCGGGTCGGCCGGCGTCGGCTGGACGCTCCGTGAGCGCGCCCCGCGCAAGCGGGTGAACCTCGAGCTCGGGAACGCGACGCCGGTGATCGTCGCCGCGGACGCCGATCTCGAGGACGCTGCCACGCGGCTCGCCGCGAACGCGTTCTCGTTCGCCGGCCAGAGCTGCATCTCGGTCCAGCGGATCTACGTCGAGCGCTCGGCCTACGACGCCTTCCTCGATCGCTTCCTGCCCCGCGTGGAGGCGCTCGTCGTCGGCGATCCCGCCGACGACGCGACCGACGTCGGTCCGCTCATCTCGTCGGGCGAGCGCGACCGCGTCGTCTCGTGGATCGAGGAGGCGCAGAGCACGGGGCGCGCGCATACTCACCGGCGGCAATCTCGACGGAGAGCTGCTTCGACCCACGGTCGTCGCGGACGTTCCGGCGGACGCAAAGGTCGCATGCGAAGAGGTGTTCGGCCCGCTCTGCACCGTGACGCCGTACGACGCGCTCGACGAAGCGATCGCCCTGGCCAACGGCACGCGATACGGGCTCCAGGCGGGCATCTTCACGCGGGACGTCAAGGCAGCGCTCCGCGCCGCGCAGCAGCTCGAGTTCGGGGGCGTGACGGTCAACGAAGCCCCGACCTTCCGCGCCGACCAGATGCCGTACGGGGGTGTCAAGGACTCCGGCAACACGCGCGAGGGCCCTGCATACGCCGTCCGCGAGATGACCGAAGAGCGTCTCGTCGTCCTGCAGCTCTAGGTTGTCGGGCTGATGACCGAACATCCGACGACGGTCGATTCCGTGTCCGGCGGAAAGGCGGCGTACGTCGTCCCGCCGGCGCGTGAGCTCAAGCGCGAGCGCAAGGCCCTCCTCGAGGTGCGCGAGGAGCGCCTGCGCGACCTCGGCGGACTGGCGCTCGAGATGTACAAGCGCGACCGGTTCAACGCCGGCCTCGTCGTCGAGCGCTGCGCCGAGCTCGTGGCCATCGAGGCGCGCGTCCAGGAGATCGACGCGCTGCTCGACGGGAGCGCGCGGATCCGGCGCGGAGGCGGCGGGGCGCTCTGCATCTGCGGCGCTCCCATCCTCCTCGGGGCGCGGTACTGCGCGTCCTGCGGGCGGACGCTCGGAGGCGCAAGCGTCGACGTGCGCACGGCCGGATCGGACGCGCCTGCGTGACCACCTGCCCGCGCTGCCGGGAGCCGCTCGCGAGCGGTCAGGAGTACTGCCTGACGTGCGGCGCTCGTGTCAGCGACGCCGGCGGGATCGTGTCGCGCCCGTCACTGAGCTCGGGCTGGGCGCTCCGATCGGCTGTCGCGGCAGTGGTGGCGCTGCTGGGTGCGGCAGCCGCGATCGCCGCGACGAACGACAGCCGCGGGAGCGCGACGCGTCGTCACGGCGATCGGTGGCTTCGCGACCGCTCCCCACTCGACGACCGGTGAGGCCCCGGTGGGACCGTCCGGCCTCGCCGACTGGCCGACGGGCGCCGACGGGTGGACGATCGCGCTCGCCTCGTTGCCGCAGACGGGAGGGCGGGCGGCCGCCGTCGAGCGGGCGCGCGCGGCGCGGGCCAAGGGCCTCACCCAGGTCGGCGTCCTCGACTCGTCGCGCTACGCGAGCCTGCACCCCGGGTACTGGATCGTCTTCTCGGGCGTCTACGCCAGCGAGGCGGAGGCGACGAGCGAGCTCGAAGCGGTCAGGCGCACGTCGCGGACGGCGGCCGTCCGACGCGTCGTGCCATGATCTTCCGTTGTCTTCGCGGGCGACGGCGCCGCCCGACTTTGTAACACGGCCGAAAAGGCGCTACACTCTGCGTGCGAAGCGTCGGCTTCGCTCGTTTTTAGCCTGCCACCTAGGAATTCGGGGACACCGAGTAGGTCCGTTGGACGATCACGCAGCCCAACTTCGCTCCTGTATGTATCAATACTCGCGAGCGATCTATCGTTCGATCAAGGATCTCATCGACCCGTATGCGTCGCGCGACGAGCAGGTCGGGTACCGGCGCGCAGTGCTCGTCGAGTGCGAGCGCACGATGGCGCGGCTCGCCGAGGATCCTCACTACTTCGCCCGTCCCGACCGGGCGCTGTTCGCCGACATCCGGCGGTACTTCCCGATCACGGCGCAGGCCCAGGTCGCATGGTCGGTGCACCAGGGAATCGGTGCGGCGACGTCCTTCATCGAGCAGCAGGTCGAGGCCGGCCTGCTCGACGGCGGAGTCGCACGCTGCCACGCGACGACGCGCAAGGGGAAGGCGTGCCAGCGCACTCCGCTCCCCGGGCGCGACTACTGCCCGTCGCACCAGCATCTCGAGCAGACCGCGACCGTCGCGGCGTAGCTCGCCCGACGCCGACATACGCTCACGAGGCGGGCGAGGTCCGGCGACGCGTCCCAACCGCTAGGCTCGCACCCGGATGTCGCACGATGCGGACAAGCTGATTCGGCAGCTCTCGTTGGTCGCGTTCCTCATGGCCGAACGCCGTCTCCTGACCGCTCGCGACGTCAAGTCGAACGTCGAGGGCTACAGCGAGATGTCGGACGAGGCGTTCGCACGACGCTTCTACTCCGACCGTGCGGAGCTCACGGCACTCGGCGTGCCGCTGCAGTCGCAGCGTGACGAGTTCACCGGCGAGGAGCTCTACACCCTTCGCTCGGAGAACTACTTCCTCGATCGCCTCGACCTCGACGACGACGAGCTGGCAGCACTGCAGACGGCGCTGTACTACCTGGAGGGGAAGTTCGCGTACGCCGAGCCGTTCCGCCTCGCGCTCCAGAACCTCGCGCTCGGGCGGGCCGGGTTCCCCGAGCCTCCGACGGACACGGCAGAGCGAGTTCGCGTCAGCGCCCCCGACTACTCGCCGGAGCTCGCCGGCCGCCTGGCGAAGCTCGAGTCGGCGATCTCGAAGCAGCGCACGGTTCGTTTCGGCTACTGGAGCCCGCGCCGTGCGAGGCCGGGCGAGCGCACGGTCAACCCGTACGCGCTCCGCCTGGACGACGGCAACTGGTACGTCGTCGGCCACGACCTCGACCGCGCCACGACGCGGACCTTCAAGGTTTCGCGCATCCGCGGCGACATTCGCTTCGCGACGAGGCGAGAGCGCGACTTCCGGATCCCCGCGGACTTCGACGTCGAGCAGCATCGCGTTCCTCGGCCGTGGCAGATCGGTGAGATCGTCGGACGCGCGCGCATCGGGGTCTCGGGCGATACCGCCTGGTGGGTCGAGCGCACGCTGTCCGATGCGGGGTCGGTCGAGGACGGCGTCTTCGAGACCGACTACGCGAGCGTCGACCTGCTGGCCAGCTGGGTCCTGCGCCAGAACGGCCGCGCGATCCCGCTGGAGCCCGACGAGCTCGTCGAGTCGGTGCAGGACGCGCTCGAGGCTCTCTCGGAATCCCACGACGGCGAGGCTCCCGGCACTGCCGGTCCGAAGCGGACGGACCCCCGCCAGCCGCTGCCCGAGCGTCCGACAGGACCCGTGGCACCGGAGCGCTTCGGCGTGCTGCAGGCGCTCCTCGCGCACCTCCTCACCGCCTGCGGTGACGAGCGCTCGGCCACGCTCGACGCCGAGGAGCTGGCCGCGCGCTTCTCGATCCCGCTCGAGGAGCTCCAGGATCACCTGTCGTTGCTCAACCTCGTCAACTTCGGCGGCGGCTGCTACGCCGTCTATGCGGAGCACGACGGCGACGATCGTCAGGGTCGAGAAGGAGCTCTACGGAGACGTGTTCCGCCGGCCCCCGAAGCTCACGCCGCTGGAGGCTCGTGCGATTCGCCTGGCCATCGAGTACGTCGGGCCCACCATCGCCGCCGACGCGCACACGCCGCTCAAACGCGTGCGCAAGAAGCTCGAGGAGACGTTCGGCCGCTTCGATCTCGCCGGGACCCCGAAGCCGAGTGACGCCTCTGCCGAGGAGTCCCTCGTGAAAGTGCTGAGCGACGGCGCCGAGAAGCGCATGGTGGTCGAGATCGAGTACCTGAAAGACGGTGAGGGAGGGCCGACTCTGCGGCAGGTGGAGCCGTACATGATCGAGCGGGAGCTGCCCGTCTGGCGCGTCCACACCTGGGACCTCACGGTCGACGGCGCGCGCACCTTCCGCCTCGACCGGATGCGCTCCGCACGGCTCACGGGCGATCGCTTCGACGCGCGCGACGGGTTCGATCCGTCGTACCTCCGGAATCCGAGAGTCGCGCGGCTCCTCCACTCCCCCGCTGTCGCACGCTGGAAGCTCGAGCGCGGCGCCCGGCCTCTGACCGACGGATCAGCGGTCGCCGACGTGCCGTTCAAGACCGAGGACTGGCTCCTGTCCGAGATCCTCGCCGATCGGGGCGAGACCGTCGTCCTCGAGCCGCAACGCCTCAGAGACGTCGTCGCGAAGCGCGCCCGCCGGCTGCAGCGAGACCTCGGCCGCGTGCCCAGCAGACGCTGACGATCGCGTAAGGCGTCACAAGAGCGCGCCGAGATACGCGCGCTCGCCTCTCATCGTCTTCCGGGCGGCTACGGTTGTCTCGATAGCCAACAGAGGAGCTGCGATGAGAAGATCTCTGGACGCCCACCGCGTGCGGCTCGCTGTCGTTGCTCGGCGTTCTCGCCGGTGGCGCCGTCGGAATCGTCGCTTCCGCCCTGACGGGTGCCGCTGTCGCGCAGCACGTTCCCGCACCGCCACAGGCTGTCCTGGAAGCGACGCACCTCCCTCCCCTGCTGACCCTTCCGGGCGAGCCCTCGAGGCTCACCTACGAGGTTCACTGCGTTCCCGCAGAGGTCGAGGATCCCGAACAGGCTTGCGACACCTCGGGCAGCGTCTACGTCCGTGCGACGGGAGGTACGGCGTTCTCCGCGGTCCCGTTGGAGCCGTCTGCGTCGAACGGGCTGCGACAGCTGACGGCAGCAGTCCCAGCGGAGATCGCAGCACGCCCAGGCGGGTTCGAGTACTACGCCGAGCTCCGGTCGGCGGCGACCGGAGGTTCCGTGACGACACCGTCGGGAGGCGCGGACGCGCCGAACCGATCTCTCCCGCTGGCGGATGCGGTCGACGTGTCCCTGGGCTCCCACACGTTCGGCTCGACGATCCACGGTGATCGGATCGCGTCGGCGGCGTGGGGCGACGGCCCGTTCGATGCAGGGCTCGAGCAGGGCAAGAGCACCGGAGCGATCGGCGCCTCCGCGTTCGACGTCGACCGATCGGGAACGGTGACCCTGCTCGACGAGGCTCATCGCCGCCTGCTGCGCTGGGCACGCGGGGCGACGACGCCCGCTCGCGTGCCGATCTCCGTCGACGGGCGGCTCGCCGACATGATCCTCGGCGACGACGGCTCCGTCTACGTCCTCGAATCGGTCGCGGGGCCCGGGCACCGACCGCTCGTACGCCGCTTCGACGAGTACGGCCGCGAACTGGACGCGGTAGAGACTGCGGAGCGCACTCCGTCACAGATCCGCCTCGGCCCCACCGGCCCCGTCGTACTGCAGCAGCCTTCGGGCCAGTGGATGCCGGTGACGATCGACGGTTCGCCGCTCGCGCCGGAGCGTCAACGCCGTGCCGGGAGCAACGGACGACCGCTGCGAGGAGGCGGCGAGGTCGTCGTGCTTCGTCGGGGCAACGAGATCCGCGTCGCCGCGGTCGTCAACGGTCGCGTGCGGCGCGGCTGGCGCATCACGAGCCAGACGCCCGTCGCCGAGGTGCAGTTGGCACAACCGCTCGGGAGGCGCCTCGTGCTCGTCGTCCGGCTGTACACGGAGGCATCGGCCGAGTTCGCCGTGCTGATTCTGGATCAGCACGGCCTGGCACGACGCTTTGCACTCGACCCCGCCGACTGGGCCGAAACGGCACCGCTCGGCCGTTTTCGAATGGTCGACGGCTCTCTCTACCGACTCGGCTCGGACTCGAACCATGCGTTCGTCGACCGCTTCGACCTGGAGGTTCGCTGATGTCAGCATCGCGCGCGTTCATCGCCGCCTTCGCAGTCGCGCTTTCCCTCGCAAGCGCGGGGACAGCCGCCGCGTACCACACGCGGTTCGTCGCGGACAACTGCAATGCCGCGGCCCCGACGCCGACGTCGTACATCACGCGCGACGGCTCGGCGACCGTCGCGCTTCGAGGTCGGTACGAGGGGTATCAGTGGGGTGGCGGTTGCTGGAACGACAACGACCAGGACGACTCACCGGGCGATCCTCACGAGGACCCGAACACCGGCGGTGAAGGCGGCGACTGCTCGGGGTTCACGTTCAAGGTCTGGCGTGAGTCGCTGAACCAGGGCGACGCGGACTTCTACCAGTGGGGACTTCTCCGCAACGTCCATGGCCCTTACAGGGCGATCGATTTCAAAGCGGGCGTCGGCGCCGCCGAACGTCACCGTCGCAAAGTCGGCGCTCGTCAAGATGGATGCGCTTGCGAGCGATGGTCACATCGGACTGATCTACGCCGAGAACCCGGACGGATCGGATCAGATGATCGAAGCGAAGGGCGAGGCGTACGGCACGAACATCTGGACGCGTACCTATCGCGGAAGCTCGAGCTACAGCGGTGTCCGACGGACCGGGTGGAGCTCGTAGGGTGAGGGCCAGGAACCTCGTCGCGCGCGTCGTTCTCGGAGTGCTGCCGTGCGCCCTGGCGGCGACGGCGTGCCGCGACGAAGCGCCGACGCAGCTCGCCGACGGCGCACCGGCGCGAGCCTCACCCGTCGTCCTCGAGGGCGTCAGCCAGAGAGCGATTGCGACCGAGCTCGAGGTCGTCCCGCTTGCTCGTGTCTCGCCGCGTTCGGCGCTCGCGGGATGTCTCGGCCGCCTCTCGACCGATGCGCCGGTCACGAAGATCGTCGTACGTACGGGTGTCCTCGGCAGAAGCGTGACGGTCGGCACCGTCTCGCACCGAGCCCTCTACGCGTGCGACGGTCGCCCGGCACATGGATCCGACACGGCCCACTGGTGCGGCACCGCGTACGGCCGGCTCGAGCATGGTCGCCTGCTCGATCCACGACTCGACCTGAGCGCGTGCACCGATGCCGGCGGCCGACCTCTCGCATTCGCGTGGATGGAAGCCCGGGACGACGCGCGGTACGTCGCGGTACGGCAGCCGGGATACGCCGAGGTGTACCCGGTGCGGGGTCGCGTCCCGGTGCGCATCGCCTCGACGACCGGGGTCGACCTCGAGAGCTCGCGCGCCTCGTTCGAGATCAGCGAGCACGACGCACGCGGACAGCTGCTTCGCGCGTACGAGCTCGAGGCACGTGTCGCGGGCTAGCGCCCGAGGGGGAGAACGATGGTGAAGCTCGCACCGTCACCTGGCGTGGACGTCACCGCGAGAGCTCCGCCGTGCCCCTCGACGATCGCACGCGTGAGCGCGAGACCGATTCCCGAACCCACCGCTGTCCGTGCCGAGCCGCACTCCGACGTCGAAGATGCGCTCCTGCTCCTCGGGCGCGATCCCGACCCCCGCGTCGGAGACCGAGATGCGCAAGGCCTCGTCGGCAACGCCGCGCACGACGACGGCGTCGTCGGATCCGCTGTGCACGACCGCGTTGGCGATGAGGTTGTCGAGCGCCTGACGAAGGCGCTGCGGATCGCCCCGGATGAGCGGCAGCTCGGCTGCGATGTCCACCTCGACACGATCACCACGGAGCACCGCCGCGGCGGCCGCGTCGCGCACGAGGCCGCCGGGAGCGATCTCCTCGAAGCGGATCGACGCGACCGCGATGTCGGTCACGATTCGCTGCACGCTCTCGCCGGCCGAGACCGCCAGCCTGACGAGCTCCACGCGGGCGGAGGCGTCGAGCTCCGGGTCGGCGACCGTCTCCGCGATTGCCGACAGCGCGGCCACCGGGCTTCGCACCTCGTGCACGAGCACGGCGAGCCTCTGGGCGTCGAGCTCGCTCATCCGTGACGCTCATCGAGCCGATCCAGCGCCCAGCGTGCAGTCTCCGAGAGCATCGGGTCGGGTGAGTCGACGTGAGCCGCGATGCTCGGGCGAAGCGTCTCCGTTCCGACGTTACCGGCCGCGATCAGCGCGTTCCGGCGTAGCCAGCGACCGTCGTTTCTCGGGACGTACAGCCGGTCGAACGCGGCAGCGAGGTCCCTCTCGTCGCGCTCGAGCCAGTCCTGAAGCGAGACGAGCGGCTGCTGCCCGTCGTCGAGACGAGAGCCTCGCCGCCGCTTCTCGATCCCTCGATTCCACGGACACACCTCCTGGCAGATGTCGCACCCGTACACCGAGTCGCCCAGCTCATCGCGGTAGCTCTCGGGAATCGGCGCAGGGGCCTGCGTCCAGTACGAGAGACACTTCGTCGCGTCGAGAGTGCCAGGCTCGTCGAGCGCCCCGGTCGGGCAGGCGTCGATGCAGAGCCGGCAGTCACCGCAGTCGAGGTCGAGCGGCGGGCTCGCGCCGATCTCGACGTCGGTGACGAGCGCTCCGAGGACGACCCAGGATCCGTGGCGTCGGGTGATCGCCATCGTGTTCTTGCCGTAGAACGCCACCCCTGCACGCACGGCGGCTGCCCGGTCGACGTGATCGTTCTCGTCGACGAGCACGCGGTAGGCGCCGCCGAGCCGCCGGCCCAGCGCATCGAGCCGCTCGCGGAGGACGGCGTACTCGTCCCGCCACGTGTAGCGGGGCAACCGCGCGTCGTTCGGCCCGGGCGTCGGCGGGTCGACCACGTAGCAGAGCGCTGCGGCCACGACCGACCTCGCGCCGTCGAGCAGGCGCTCCGGGTGACATGAGACGTCGGGTCGAGCCATCGTGAAGCCGCATGTCGGCGAAGAGGCCGCGGTCGCGACGTTCGCGAATGTGCTGCTCCGTGTCCTCGTACGGCCTCAGCCGGAGCTGCGCCGACGACGTCGAGCCCGAGCTCAGCCGCCAGCTCGCTCAGCTCGGCGGGGGTCATGAGAGGATTGTGCACCGTGAAGGCGATACGCATCCACGAAGACGGCGGCCCCGAAGTCCTCCGCTACGAGGATGTTCCCGACCCCGAGCCTGCCTCGGGAGAGGTGCTCGTCTCGATGCGTGCGGCCAGCCTGAACCACCTGGACGTCTGGGTGCGGCGGGGTCTCCCCTCGGTTCCCAAGCCGCGCATCCTCGGTGCCGACGGCGCAGGAGTCGTCGCCGGCCTGGGCGCCGGCGTCGAAGGCTTCGCGCTCGGCGATCGCGTCGTCGTGAACCCCGGGATCCCGCACGACGGTCGCATTACGGTGATCGGCGAGCACACCGACGGGACCTACTGCGAGCTGAAGTCGATCGCGGCCTCGCAGCTCTACCCGCTCGACGACGGCCTCACGTTCGTGGAGGGAGCCGCCTTCCCACTCACGTTCGAGACGGCGTTCAGGATGCTCGTGACGAAGGCTGCCGTCCGTGAGGGCGAATGGGTGCTCATCTGGGGAATCGGCGGAGGCGTTGCCCTCGCGGCGTTCGAGATCAGCCGCGCCCTCGGCGCGAGGACGATCGTCACCTCCTCGAGCTCGGAGAAGCTCGAGAGGGCCCACGCGCTCGGTGCCGATGTCGTCGTGAGTCACGCCGACGGCGACGTGGTCCAGGCGGTGAAGGACGCAACGGGCGGCAAGGGCGTCGACGTCGTCGTCGAGTCCGTGGGCGAGGCGACGTGGGAGCGATCGCTGGCTGCAGCGGGCAACGAGGCTCGAATCGTGGTCTGCGGGGCGACGTCGGGGCACAGCCCTCCGGCACGTCTCTATCGACTGTGGTGGAAGCAACTCGTGATCTACGGCTCGACGATGGGCATGCCGGCGGACTTCGAGGGCGCGTACGAGCTCATCCGCTCGGGCCGGGCCCGGATCCATGTGGACAGCACGTTTCCCCTCGCCGAGGCGGCGGAGGCACACGAGCGACTCGAGTCGGGCGCGCAGTTCGGCAAGATCGTCCTGACGATCCCGTAGCGGCGGCGAGCACCACGGGGAATGGCTGGAAGCGAAGCATCGCGCTGCCGAGTCGAGGCCTATGCCCCGTATGGGGACGACATCTCCCTCGATCGGAGCGGTGGCCGCAAGTATCGGCCGGACCCGGCATCTACGCAGCAGGGGGAAGGCACCGGTAGTGGGCGGCGACCCATGCTTGGCGGCGCAAGTCGTCGCCCGCTATCGGCCTCTCCCGTCGACCATGCTGTCGGTGGCCGCCCGTTTGCGCCCGCCCGCCTCGAGCTCCCGCTCCGCAATCCGCAGCTAGCTCGAGAGCTCGGGACTACACGTGGCGGCACGCTCGTAGGCGGTCCAACTCGTCGGCTCTTGGTCGAGCTCGGCGAGCTTGCGTCGGAGGAGTCCGTGTCGGACGGCATAGCGCCGCGATGACGGAGGCGTTGTAGGAAGGCGCGATGTCGACGATTCTGAATGTCTCGCGCGTTCCGTCGCCACGAGGCATCCGGTCACATCGGACGCTCGAGGGCGATTCGCCTAGTTGAGCGGAATCCCCCGGTCCAAAGCCGAAAACGGCGACTCGGGCGGCTCGCACGATGTGCGTTCGTGTGCCGGCTAGAGAGTCTCGCGCCGTACGGGGCCTGATCGAGGGCCGGCAGAACTTAGGTCACACAGCTGGGCGCGGGTACACGGCGGGTACAAACATGCCCCACAGCGTGCGTGACACGGCCAGACCCTCGCGTGGTGTCCAACAGGGTCAACCATCCCGCGGACGTGCGCGGTGACGATCCCGAGTTCGCGAGCGGATCGGGGAGCGGGAGCTAGACCATGCCACCAACGCGAGGCGCGATAGAGCAATAGCCTTCGGCAGATGCCGGTCGATGGCCCCTTCTACATGCCCGACCCGGAGCTGTTCGGTCACCCGGATGCGTACCCGTTGTTCACTGCCTTTGCATCAGGACTGGAAGAGGCTGGCCTTGCCGGTCGCTTCCCCATGGACGTCGAGCTTCGTCAAATCGCGATCGAGCTGCTGGCCGAGCGATCGACGGTCGAAGAGGTCGATGCCGATCAGAGCATGATTGAGCGGCGCCGTTGCGGTGACGGATCAGTTCAAGTCGAGCGGCGTGGTCGAGAGGCTGCGGCGCTACGGGATCAGCGTTCGCCTGGAGCAGATGACGGCGCCGAGAAAGGACGCTGCCTTCACTCTCAGCGAGACGAAGGAGGCCGTCACCGGCTGAGGCTCTGGGAGGCCGTGGTGGCCATCGCTACACAGTCAGCGCCGATCGTGATCTCGTGCCCGACCTGCGGCTGCTCGCGCTTCGTCAGCGCTCGGCAAGCGAGGAGGTATGAAGACAACGTCGGTGTATGCCGGTCATGCAGCCGAGGTCGACAGGTACACGACGAATCCGACAAGCTCCTCGCTTTTTGGTTCGCCCGTTTTGGCGATGAGGACCTGCTCACACTCGCGCGGGCACTCGCGAACCGGCGGCTCGGGGGCTCGATCGCGAGTGTGCAGGAGCACCGTGCCAGGCTCGGCGTGCCCGTGCTCTAGAGCTTCCTCTGCATCTCGAGACCTAGTCCTCGTCTTCCCAGTACTCGAGCTCAGGCCCCGGGCGGGCGAACGTGATCCGGTCGCCGGCGACGCTGCGCGCGCCGATCTTGCCCGTGTCGAGGTACTCGACGATGTCCGGCGCGATCAGCGTCGAGAGCATGAGGACACGGATCGGCGCGTCCGTGTCGTTGCGGATCTGGTGTGCGCCCTCCTTGCCGCGGGGAAAGGCGACCACGTCCCCCTCGCGCAGCACTTGCTCGCCCTCGTGCGTGCGAAGCGTGGGCTCTCCGCGGAGGACGATCACCCACTCCTCGTTCGCGTGGTGCGTGTGGTACGGCCCCTGCTTGTCGCCCGGCTCGACCTCGTACATGCTCCCGCCGATCAGCTCGGCGCCGACGTGGTAGCCGACCCAGGCGTCCTTGATCTTCCAGCCCGCGCGGTCCTCGGTGCGATCCCACTCCGGGTCGCTGTTGAGGTTGAAAACCTTCATGCCGGAGAGCCTAAACGCCGGCTTGTCGCCGCATTCCCGGGCATAGCCTCATCGCCGGCGGCGTGCCTGCGGCGGGCGCACGGAAACCTCCTCCGACTAGATCCTCGTTACATCGTTTGGTTGATGAGGTTGAGGATGTTGCCGTCGGGATCCTTGAACCACACCGCCTTGAAGTCGTCCGGCGATGTGCATATCGCCTTCGCGCTTCGTGTCCGGCAGGTCGTCGTAGTGCTCGAACGAGACACCCTTCGATCGAAGCTCCTCGACGATCGCGTCGAAGTCATCACCGACCGCCCACGATGCAGCCGTTGCCTTGTTCGTCCCGGCGTACTCAGACGGGTAGACCAGCACCGCTGAGTTCCCACTCTTGTACACGATGCCCCCCGGTTGTTCCTGAACGGAGGCTAGCCCGAGGGTGTTTTCATAGAAGTCCCGCGCCCGTTGCAGATCGCTCACCGCGATCGTGGCTGCGGCGTCCTTGCCTCCCAACATGCCAGCTCCCTTCCTCGGTGGACTCGCGGAATATATTGGCACCTAGGCGTAGCTCGACCCATCGGTACCTTTTCGGCCTGCGGCTTCCCGACCCGATGCTGTCTCGCCCCGGACCACTGCCCTCCGGCTCGTCGAGGTTGTCCTACGAGCGGCGAGGCGCGATGTCCACGATTCGGAACGTCTCGCGCTATTGAAACGGTGCTTCAACGCCAGAGGCCCCCTTGCGAGGGCCTCTGGCGTCTGACCTTTGGGGAGGGCAACAGAGAGAGAAAGAGAGCCGCCCTTGTGACTTTCGACACTACGGCCTATCCGGTGCCCGTCCAGCCCGATTCCCGCAAAGAGCGGGAGTACCTTGCCAGGTACTTCCCGCAAAGAGCGAGAAGTACCTCGCGTGATACGTGGTCCTCGATCTCGATCGGCGCCGGGATGTGCGCGATCCCGAGAATCGTTTCCGTGTTCGTCGGGTGCGTGGTGCCGATCCCGACCTCGCGAGCTACCTGCGGATCGAGGAGCGTGAGCTGGAGGCGGGCGGGCAGAACTAGCTCATCCGCGAGGACCTGTTCGTTCGGCGCATGCTAGGCCGTCGTCCCGGCATTAGTCACTGCGTAGAGATGCCACGCTTCGGGCACTCCCTTGAGCGTCTGCTCTCCTCGGGCCTCAAACTCGATCCCGGAGCCAGCCACGAGATCCTTGACCGTCCGTGAGACGAGCACATCTCCGGCGTTCGCGACCGATGCCACGCGCGCTCCGATGTGCACGGCGATGCCGCCGGCCTTGCCGTCCACCAGCTCGCACTCGCCGGTATGCAGGCCCGCACGCACCTCGATTCCGAGTTCTCGGACGGCTTCGCGGATCGCGCACGCGCAGACGACCGCCCGCGCGGGGCCATCGAAGGTCGCGAAGAACCCGTCTCCAGCGGTGTCCATCTCCTTGCCCCGGAAGCGCCCCAGCTGCGACCGCACCGCGTCGTGGTGCCTCTGCAGCAGTTGCCGCCAGGCACGGTCACCCAGCTCAGCCGCCCGTGCGGTGGCGCCGACGATGTCCGTGAACAGAACCGTCGCGAGCACCCGATCAGGCTCGGCCGCCCACGGCGCACCTTCGACGACCTCTTTCAGGAAGCTTTCCAACTCGGCGAACAGCCGGTCCGAGTCGCCGATCTGCGGTGCGAAGTCACGCCCAGGCAGCTCCACTAGACGAGACCCCGGAATGTGCTCCGCCAGGTAGCGCCCGCTCCGGATGTCCGGCCCTTCAACGTGCGTTCGATGCATGACGAGCGTCGGGACACGAATCAGCGGAAGCACGTCGCAGACGTCCACGTCGAGGTTCATCCGGTAGTACGCGGCCGCTGAGCCGGGGCTGACGCTGAACCGTATGACACGGGCGAAGCCCCGTCGCTCCTCCTCCGTCGCGTTCGGCGAGACTCGCCGAAAGTGCTTCGCGAACTGCTCTCGGTCACCCCAGTGGCGCACGAAGTCGTCATCTCGCCGCTCCCGCTCCGCTCGCGTGGGCAGCCACGGAAGCTCTGGGCTCCTCACGAAGCGCGGCGTCGAATTGAGAAGGACAAGCGCAGAGGTCCGCTCCGGATACGTGGCTGCAAACAGGACGCCGAGCGGACCGCCGTCGCCGAGACCAAAGATCAGAGCACGCTCGGAGTCGGCTGCGTCCATGACCGCGCGAATGTCGTCCATGCGCGTCTCAAGGTTCGGCACACCGACGACGCGGTCGGACATGCCGGTTCCGCGCTTGTCGAAGAGGAGTAGGCGGCTGAGCGAGGCGAGCCGGGCCAGGAACTGCGCCTGCGGAGGATTCTCCCAGACGAGCTCCACATGGTGGGTCATGCTCGGGATGAAGACCAGGTCGAGCGGACCCTCGCCTACCACCTGGAAGGCGATGTTGACATCGCCGCTGCTCGTGTAACGGGTCTCGGGCGACTCCACACGGCCAGTCTCAGCCTCGGGCGTAGATTCGGCAAGTGCTTCAGCATGGAGAGCCGTGAGAACATACGTTCGTGACCGCCCAGCCCCATGCGCACGTCCGCTTCCGCCGAGCAATCGAGCGCCGAGCGCTTTGGATGGCTGAGGACGCAGCCGCGAGCTGCCGAACCTGTCGCTTGAGGACGCGCTACAGCTCGTCCACCTCTACGCGGAGCGAGGCTCGCCGAAGTACGAAAGGGCGGCGATGCGCTGGCTTGAGCGGTACCTCGTCGAGAGTTCCCCGAGGCTGCAGCACTTCGCGGAGATCACGGCGAGCCTTGCGCAGGCGAGGCGCGAGGCGCGAGGTTCCGGCAAGTAGCCGGGCCTGGCCCAGTCCTTCCCCAGGGGAGGGGAAAAGAAGGACGCCAATCCAGACCCGGCTACCTGACCTTCTGTCGTCGCCCGCTGAGTCCTCTGTGGGGCAGAAGGGGCCGGACGCCGGGAGAAATGCGGCGGGTCGATGCCCCCCTCGGGGATCGCCGCCACTGGGGGATGACGCCCAGCCCCTCAAGGAGCATGGCACGTCCTTGCATCCTTCGCCGTCTGGAGCGACGAGAGTCCAAACGAAAGAGAGCGGCCGCTGGGAACGGCCGCTCTGAGGGGAAGAACTAGGGAGGATCTGGGTAGCTGGGTAATCGGCGTTCCGCCGCGGCTCGCCTCTCCCTCGTTCAGGGGAACGCCGAGACATCGCCGCGCAAGTTTCGCGCGTCGCTCGCGTCTACCTATGTAGGGGGAGGGGAATCAACCACCCGGTACGGGGCGGCGATTAGCGCTTGGCGGCAGCGGCCGCCGCCCCTATCGGGCGTCCGGGTCGTAGGCGGATCCCCGAAAGTGCTCGCGGCGCGTCTTGTTGTGAGGTTTGGGCCCTGGGTCGCGATGGGAACCTGCGTCTGACAGCGACGAAGGAGGAAGACGTGCTCGCCATCGCAGGTACTGGTTATGGACTGATCGGGCTCCTCGTGATCATTCTGCTCGTCGTCCTCATCGTCTACTTCGCGCGCAGGGCGTAGTCCTCGTTTTCCCCTGCACCGGAGGTAAACTGAGCGTCGCGTCACGGGGAATCTGCGGACTGGGGGAGGACGATCATGTCGGTATGGGTGTGGGTCGCCATCGGCGTTAGCTTTCTTACTTCGTCGGTTGGTTTGCGTGGATGACCCGGTAGCGCTTCTTCACGCGTCCGTCTGGCGAGCTTGAGGCGTTTTTTGGACAGACAACAAGCCTGTCAACCCACTCTTTTTCCTGCGCGCCCCCTGAATCCGCAGCGATGTTGCTTTTTCTGCATACATCCGGGGGGTATTCAAAGAAGTGTGGGGTCGCATGACGAAGATCGACCAAGAAAACCACCACTGCTCCATGACCACGAGTGGCGCCTGCGCGGTGAGGCACCACTTCGCCTGATCGAGCCCGAGCGCGGCTCTGCCAAACGCCCACGTAGACTCCGGTAAAACGTGACGACGCGAGAGGACATTGCCAGTGTCGCTGAGCAGCTAGCTGAGCTCACTCGCACGGTCGAGGAGATGGCGAAGGATCTCAAGGCGATGACCGAACGCGCTGATCGCCAACAAGCGCGGGCTGACAGCCAGCAAGACCTCGTTGACAGCCAGCAAAAGCGTGCGCAAACGCAGCAAGAGCGCATTGACCTGGCTGCGCGAGAACTAGCGGACGTCAGTGATCGTCTACAAGCAGCGGCAAACGCACTTCGAGATTCAATCTGATCGTTCGTTCGCGACGTCACCAGATCCTCGACGTCGGATCCCCGGGGCGCGTGCGCAACGGGCTCGTGTAGTCGCACGAGCTTGTCGGGAGACTCAATACCACTTAGGCTCGAAGCTCCCTGTCTCTTGATTGGAGGCGCTCGATGCACGCAGTACTCGTGAAGGTCTCGATCAGCGAGTTCGAGGGTTCGGTAAAAGAGTTGCGAGAGACGGTTGTGCCGCGTATCTCGCAGTTGCCGGGCTTCGTTGCCGGCTACTGGACTCGATCTGACGACGGAAGCAACGGTCGATCGATGATCGTTTTCGAGTCCGAGGAGGCCGCTCGGACAGCGGCTGAACGAATCGGTACAAACATTCCTGACGGTGTCACGTTTGAAAGCGCCGAGGTGCGCGAGGTAGTCGCGAGCGCATAGTCCGTCCGTGTCGGTCGTGCCCGTTTGCAGTGTGTCGGCCGCGGGAAACGTCGAGTCACGGGGAGAGGGGAACGGAGAGACACTCCAAGACCAGCCAGCGCTGCGGCGAGACTTGCTGCGTGCCTTGCTCGCGGTCGGGACTGACGGCACTCGCCGTCCCCTCCTCGAACTTTCGCCAAGGGGGTTGTGAGAGATCCTCGAGTTCGTATCTTCCGAAGGGCGCCGAGTCCGGGTCGTCGGTAGGTCGAAGCCCCCGAGGAGTCTCACCGCCCACCGTGGGACGGCTTGTCGGGAAGGTGGACGAAAACGGTTCCGGCTCGGCGAATCTCTCGTGCGGTGACTTGCGCTCGGGCTGCACGAGCACGACTGGCGCGTGTGCGAGGGGCTCGCTGCGCTTAGAGGGCCGGGCGAGTCCAACCGGGCTTCCAGACCACGGGAGGGCCTAGCCCGGCCCGCGCGTGATCGTAGTAACTACGCCTCCGGCTCGCGTACAGCTTCGGCCTGGAGCATGTCCGGCGTCCAGCCGCCGTACACGCCGTAGGTGAGTTCGAGCGAGCCATGCCCGAGCGTCGCCTCGATCAGTCGCGGATGGAAGCCGCGGCGCTGCATCAAGACGCTCGTCGTGTAGCGCAACGAGTGGAACGTCCGCGGCAGCCGCAACTCGGGGTGCTCCTTGGGGATGCCGGCGGCCTCCATCGCCTCCACAAAGCGGCGTTGCAGGACGCGTCGACCGAGCCTGCCGCCTTCGGAGGGCGAGAAGACGGGGCCGGAGTCCTTGGCGCCGGTGACCTTGACCCACTCGTCGAGCACTTTGCGCGCTTGGGGCGTGAGGTAGATGGCGCGCGGCTCGCGGTCCTTGGGCTCGATCAGGCCCGCGCGCTCGTCCCACTGGTACTCGATGCGGACGCGCCCGTTGAGGAGATCGACGTTCGGCCACTCGAGAGCGAGTAGCTCCCCGAGGCGCGCACCCGTCTCGCAGGAGAAGCGGCAGGCGTAGAGATAGACCTTGTCGTCGAGTGAGTCGAGCTCAGTCCACAGCCGCTCGAGCTCCACGTCCTCGAAGGGCGCTTTTCCCCGCTTGGGCGACTTGAGCTTCGCGGCCTTGGTGAAGGCGGGGACCACGTTCACGTCTAGGTAGCCGTCCCCCACCGCCACCGACAGGCAGGCCGAGAGTTCTCGCAGGTAGCGAAGTCTCGAGGCGGGCTTCAAGTCTTCGAACGGTTCCATGTACCGGCGCAGTTCGGGATTGCCGATCTCTCGCAGGTGCAGGGACCCGAACGCCTCCCGCCCACGCGCGATTGTGGAGGCATAGGAGAGCTTGGTGCGTGGATGCAGCTCGCCCGCGCGGATGCGCTGTTCGAGGATCTCCTCGTAGGTGTTCGCCCACTCGTCGAAGGAGATGTTGCGCTCCCGACGGATGCCGGCCCGGTTCTCGTCGAGCTCGACCTGCCGGGAACGGAGCGCGCGCTCGGCGGTTCGCCGATCCTTCACCCGCAACTCCTTCACCGGCCGCCCTTCGCGATCGCGATAGAAAACGAAGTAGGAGGGCTCGCAGGTGCAACCCGAACCGCGGCCGGTGCTATCGAGCGCGCTGCGAGAGACGTTCGGGCACGAGCGCTGGTGCGCGACCCGAAGCGATGCCTTGCGTGGACTCATCGGGAACCTCCCTATAGGCGGTCTGGAAGCTCCCCGAAGTCTATCACATCCTGTACCCGGTTTGTACCCGCAGCGTGCAGAGAATTCCAGCTGTCGGGAGAAAATCCCTGCAAATCCGGCTAGCCGAAGCCAAGGATGAACTTCGCATCGTCGGACATCCGGTCGGGCGTCCACGGCGGGTCGAACGTCAGCTCCGCTTCGACCTCGGACACACCGGGGACGCTGCGAGCAGCGTCCACGATCCCCTCGGCGATCATCGCGCCGGCCGGGCACCCCATCGACGTGAGGCTGTAGAGCACCTTCACCTTCGGACCGTCGACCTCGACGTCGTACATGAGCCCGAGCTCGACGATGTCCATCCCGAGCTCGGGATCCTCTACCCCGTGCAGGGCTTCGACGACGTCCTCGCGTCACGACCATGCGGAGAGTGTAGAGGCGCGGCTCTACGCGACCGCGACGAGCTGATCCGCCCGCCGCAAGACGAGATCCAGCACGTCGCCGATCGCGCGATCGAGCGAGTCGTTGTAGATCACCGGGACGTCGTGGCGCCGCGCCCGCTCGACGAGGTAGTCCTGGATCTCGCGGATCTGCGGAAGGGAGTCGAGGTACTTCTCGAGCGGCCGAAGCCCCTCGGTGGCCTGATCGCGTACCCAGAAGTGGCTGCGGTGGAGGTTCTCGTCCTCGATCGCGACGATGCACTGGACGACGAACGCGCCGGGATACCGCGTGCCGACCATGCCCGGCACGAGATGGACGCCCTCGAGCACGGTCGACCAGCGCTCGGTGGCCGCACGCTCGAGCGCGGCGTCGACACCGACGAGCACGTTCCGCGTCTGATCGAGGAAGCCGAGGATCGCCGCGTCGCCGGACTCCTCCTCCTCGGCGCGGGTCAGCGCCAATCGGGCCTCGAAGCTGGAGTAGTGAACCGACGGCATGAACTCCTTCGAGAAGAACGTCCGCATCGTCTGCCGGATGAAGTCGGTCGACGTCACGCGCGTGATGCCGAGCCTGTGCGCAGCCTCCGTCGCGATCGTCGACTTGCCGGTCCCAGTGGCGCCGCCGACGAGCAGGAGCAGCGGCTCCTCGATCCGCTGGAGCGCATCGAGCCGGCGGAGTCGGCGTACGGTGCGCGCCGCTTCTTCCTCCCCGACCAGTTCGGCCGCCAGCTCGCCGAGGCGGTCGAGGTCGAGGGAGCCGGCACCCCTGTCCGCAAGATCGCGGTCGGCCATGCGCGCGATGAGATACGCGCGCTCCGGATCGAGCCCCGTCACGACGAGAGCACGTGCCATGAGGCCCTTCGAGAACGGGATCTCGTCGCCCAGCGGCAACGGCAGGGTGTGGCGGCGTTCCCTCACCAGGTGAATTTGGCCATGCCGAGGAGCAGCTCGTCAAGGTCCGGCTCGCCGTCGATCGGGATCACGTCGTTCGTGGCCAGGACGATCTCGGCGCCACGGGCAAGTGCAGCCTCTGCGACGACGTCGATCGCGGCGGCCTTGAGCTCCACGAGAAACACGTCGGCGTCGATGTCCGCCAGCTCCTCGCGGAGCATGCCGCGGTTCGCGAGATTCCCCGACACATGGACGACATGGGCGCCGTACGTGCTCTCCAGGACATGCCGAAGCGAGGCATGCGCCGGCTCCGGGGCGGCGCAGAAGTAGGCGATCGACCGGCCCGCGACGTCGGCGAGCGGACGAGGCCGGAGGGTCGTCGCAACCACCGGGGTCCCATCGCGCACTGTGCCTGCGACGCGCTGCCGGACCACCGCCCATTCGGTCGACGGCACGGCCATCGTCACGACGACGAGATCGGCGAGCAGGAGCCGATACGTGTTCAGGTATCCGGCGGCGACCGCCGGATCCTGGTGACCGCCGACGACGACCACGACTCGCCCGGTCGCGATCGGCGGAAACGCTGCACCGCTGCCGTCGAAGACGACGACGTCGGGCTCCATGTCGATCGCGATGCGTGCGCCCGCTTCGACGTTGGACGTCGCGACGCCACCGGCGAGGCCGCCTCCGCACCGCCGACACCCGACAGTCGCGACACCCACGAGCGCCGCGGTCTCGAGATGGTCGGACGCGGCATGACGACCCGAGCGCGACAGCTCGACGAGCGCATCCACGGTCGGAGGAACGGTGACGACCTCGGGCTCTGCCGGCCCGCCCCTCCCCATCGCGACGACGACGACCCGACGCTCGGCAGCAAGAAGACGCGCCAGGTGGCCCGTGACCGCGGTCTTGCCGACGCGCTTCCCCGTTCCGACGACGGCGATCGACGGGAGCTCGAACGACCCACGTGCGGGCGGGTCGAGACGAAAGTCGGCACCGACGTACGGCACGCCGCAGGCGAGCACGCGACTGGCGAGCGCGAAGCGCGCGACCGGCCCGAGCACGGGCTCGTCGGAGAGGTCGACGACGACGTCCGGGGCGTGCTGCGCGATCGCGGACTCGACGTCGCCGACGAGCGGCACGCCGTACTCCTCTCCCCCACGCAGCTTCTCCTGGCCACCGACGAGCACCGCCGCGACGAACTCGTACGGAAGCTCGGCGAGCGCGTCACGAACGACCGGGGCGTAGTGCTCGCCGTCGACGATGGCGAGAGCTCTCAAGTGCGAGCGGTGACCTCGTCCTCGATCGCGCCCGTGAACTTCGCGTACTCGAGCGTGTCGAGCGCGAACGAGACGAGCTTGACCTGGCCGTGGAACGGGTGCCGACGCCAGATGTCGACGCGCTTGCCGTCGATCTCGATGATGTTGTAACAGGGCCTCGTGTTCCCTCGGAGCCGGAGCGAGGACACCGTTCCGGCGTTCACGACGAAGAGATCCTCGAGCCGCCACACGTACGGCACGTGCTTGTGCCCCGAGAGGACGAGTCGCACGCCCGAACGCTGGAGGCACTCGATGGCGTCGCCTGCGTCGTAGACGATGTTCCGCTCGCGGCCGGTCCCCGGCACGGGCAGCAGGTGGTGATGCAGGACGAAGATCTTCAGCTCCGCGGGATCCTCGGCGAACTGCTCCTCGATCCAGCGATAGCGGCCGCGCCCGATCTGTCCGTGGTCGAGATCGGGCTCGGTCGAGTCGACCGCGACGATCGCGACCGGGCCTTTGCGAAGCACCGAGTTCCGGTCGCCGAACATCTCCTCGAAATGGACGTAGCCGACGTTGCGGGAGTCGTGGTTTCCCGGAACGACGACGAGAGCATCGCAGTCGATGCGATCGATGTACTCGCGCGCGGTCAGGTACTCGTGCCGAAATCCGAACGTCGTCAGGTCGCCCGAGCACACGACGACGTCCGGCTGGAGCTCGTTGATCTCGCCGATCGCGCGCTCCAACAGGCTCGCCTCGAAGTACGTCTCACCGCAGTGGAGGTCGGAAAATTGCGCGATCCGGAACACGATCGAAGTCTACGACGGCTCCCGGGGTCGTCCGAGGCCGTCGGTACGCTGGTGCAGGTGCAGGAAGAAAGGCCTGTTTTCCAGGCATATTGTGGCACCGACCCACCGCGGTTCGCGAATCGCATCGAGGTCGAGTGCGCCAAGATCCTCGACTACTACGGGGTTCCCTGGGACTACGAGCCGCAGTCCTTCGTCCTCGAGCGGGACGACGAGGGCCGCGTCGTCAGCGCATTCACGCCCGACTTCTACCTCCCCGAGCAGAACCTCTTCATCGAGGTGACGGTGATGAAGCAGTCGCTCGTGACCCGGAAGAACCGGAAGCTCAGGGAGATCCAGCGGCTCTACCCACACGTCCGCGTGAAGCTCTTCTACCGGCGCGACATCGAGCGCCTCGCGCAGCGCTACCGGCTGCGCCTCGCCTCGTAGTGGCACACGCGCACCACTCCGAGAACGGCGAGGTCGGCGCCGTGCACCTCACGCGCGGGGAGATCGCGGCCCGGGTCGCCGAGCTGGGCCAGGAGATCGGGCGCGAGTACGACGGCCTCGACCCCATCCTCGTCGCGCCGCTCAAGTCGAGCGTCGTGTTCCTCGCCGATCTCACGCGCGCGCTTCGGATCCCGCACACGCTCGACGTGATCGAGCTGGCCCCGTACACCGACGGTCAGGACGGAGGCGTCCGGCTCCTCAAGGACGTCGACTCGCCGCTCGCCGGCCGCCACGTGCTCCTCGTCGAGGACGTCGTCGACACGGGGCTCACGCTCAACTTCCTGTGCCGAACGCTCGGTCTCCGCAGCCCCGCCAGCCTGGCCGCGGTCACCTTGCTGGATCGCCCCTACCGCCGCCTCGTCGACGAGTTGCCGCTTCGCTTCGTCGGCTTCACCGTGCCGGACGAGCTGTTCGCCGGCTACGGGCTCGGGCCTCGACGAGCGCTGGCGTGCGCTCCCCGACCTCCACCTCGTCAGCTCGATCGCGCTCCCGCGCGCGGCGACCGAGGCTGCCTGACCGCCCGTCTCGCTCTTTCGCGCGATCGAGATCTGCGCACTAGAGGTACAGCAGCGGGTCGACGGCGACGCCGTTGATGCGAACTTCGAAGTGCAGGTGCGGCCCGGTCGACGTGGCCGGTTGAGCCCGACGAGCGAGACGGTCTCGCCCTGCGACGACCCTCTGGCCGACGCTGACGAGGATCGCCGACGCGTGTGCGTACGCGGTCGAGAGGCCGTTCCCGTGATCGACGACGACGAGGTTGCCGTACCCGCCCAGCCAGTCCGGCGTAGATGACGGTGCCGGCGGCGGCGGCGCGATTCGGCGCGCCGTACGCGCACCCGATGTCGATGCCCTCGTGCATCCGCCCCCAGCGCATGCCGAAGCCGCTCGTGACGACACCGTCGCACGGCCAGATGAGCCCCGCAGCCGACGGCTGCCCGGTGCCGGTGGAGCCGGCCCCTTCCTGCGCCGCCTTGATCTGCGCTGCCAGCGACCGCGCTCTCGGCCGCGAGCGACTCGACCTCGCCGAGGAACTCCTCGCGCGTCTCGCGCGTGCTCGCGAGCGCGCTCTGCTTCAGCGACTCGACGGTCGACAGGCGGTCGCGATCGTCCGCGAGCCGGTCGCGGGCGGCGCGCGCCTCGTCGGTGCGCGCCGCGATCACGGACACCGCCGCGGCTTGCAGCCTTCTCGTCCCGATGGTCGCACGGCGCTCCGCTGCCGCGCGCGTCCTCGCTCGCTCGACCTGCCGCGCGACGCGCTGATCCTGCGCGCCCATGCGCTCGAGGAACTCGACGTTGTCGATGAGATCGTCGAAGCTCGACGCGGACACGAGGAACGCGAGCAGGTCCGGCGGCTCGTCGATGTACGCGGCTCCGCACGCGGGCTTCGAGGATCGTCGACGGCCCTCAGCGTACTCGGCCTGGAGCCGTATGGAGACGCTTCGTCTGCTTGGCGAGGAGCGCCGTCAGCTGCTTCGAGGCGTGCCTGCTCGGACGAGAGCTCCGTCTCGAGCGCACGACACGCTCGCCTCCGCGGAGTCGACCGCGGCCTGGGCGTCCTCGAGCTCTGCGACGACGGCGGAGAGCTGGGAGGTCAGTACGCCTTCCTGTGAGTTCGCCTGGGCGATCTCGGCCTGCAGAGCGGCGATGCGGGCGTCGACGGCCGCCTTCTCGTCCGCCGGGTCGTCCGCTGCGGCAGGCCCGGCAGCGACGAGTGCTGCGACAAGCCCGACGAGGGCGAGGGATCGCCGTCCCATCGCTCTAGTTTCGCTCACGCACAGGTTGACCCTCCTCCGACTCGCGGGCCAACGCCTGGAGCACCGCAGCCACGTCCCGGCGAAGCGTGCCGACCTGTGCGCGATAGTCCTCGTCGGAGACGGTTCCGGTGCGGTGGTCGAACTCGAGCTCCTTCAGCGCGGCGAGCGCGCGGTCGCGCTCCTCGAGCAGCGCGAGCCTCCGTCGCTCGTCGTCGTCGAGCTCGTCGAGCGCGTCCGACTCGGGCTCGGGCTCCCGCAGGAAGGGAAGCGCGACCGCGACGACACACGCCACGGCGAGCGCGGCGCCGAGCAGAAGCGCCAAGGTCAACGTGTCGCCGGAAGGCCGACCTCGGAGGCGCGCGCGACGAGCCGCCGCTGCTCGCGCCTGTCGGGCCACAGCGTGATGAGCGAGCCAACGAGGAAGACGAGCCCGGCGAGCCAGATGAGGTTCACGAGCGGCTTGACGAAGACGCGAAAGTAGACACTTCCGTCGGGGTCGATCTGCTCCGCGATGACGAAGAGGTCCTCGCCCGTGAGCCGGTCGCTCCGGATTCCGACCTCGTTCGAGACCTGCTGCTCGATCGTGTACGCGTTCTTGCCGGCCTGCAACGTGCCGAGATCGCGATCGCCCCGCCGGACGCCGAGCGTCGCGCGGATCTCGGTCGCGTTCGCACCCGTGCGCTCCTCGAGCGACCGGTACTCGAGCGTGTAGTCGCCGATCCGCATCGACTCGCCCTTCGCGAGCTTCGCCTCGGCGACGGAGTCGAACGCGCTCGAGCCCGCGACCCCGATCGCGAAGAGGACGATCGCCGCGTGGACGACGTAGCCGCCGTAGCGGCGACGGTTGCGCGAGATGAGGGACGAGAACGCGCTCGGCCACGACGTCGCTCCCGAGCGCCTTCCGGGCCCTCGTCCCACGCACGAACTCGAGCACGATCGTCGCGAGCACGAACGCCGAGAACGTGTACGCGACGAGGCCGGGAATCGAGCTGCCGGCGCCGACGAAGAGGAGGACGACACCGGTGACGACGCGCGACGAGCGTCGGCCAGCGGAACGTCGTCGCGAGGCTCCGGAGCGACGCCCGGCGCCAGGCGATCAGCGGGCCGATGCCCATGAGCAAGAGGAGCGGCAGGCCGAATGCGCGGAGGAAGAAGTCGTAGTACGAGCGGCCGAGCACGACCGCCTCGCCGCGAACCGCCTCCGAGAGCATCGGGTAGACGACGCCCCACAGGATCGCGAGGCAGAGCGCCAGCAGCAGGAGGTTGTTGTAGAGGAACGCGGCCTCGCGCGAGACCGGCGACTCGAGCTTGGTCGGCGAGCGCAGCTGCGGACGTCGCCAGAACACGAGCGCGAGCGACACGGCGACGGAGACCGCGATGAACCCGAGGAACCACGGGCCGATCGAGCTCTCGGTGAACGAGTGGATCGAGTTGACGACGCCGGAGCGGGTCAGGAACGTGCCGAAGAGGGACAGCGAGAACGCGAGGATCACGAGAAGCACGTTCCAGACCTTCAGCATCCCGCGCTTCTCCTGGATCATCACCGAGTGCAGGAACGCGGTCGCGGCGAGCCACGGCATGAGCGCCGCGTTCTCGACCGGATCCCACGCGTAGTAGCCGCCCCAGCCGACCTCGACGTACGCCCAGTGGCTGCCGAGGAGCTGGCCGATCCCGAGCGCCGCCCACGCGAACAGCGTCCAGCGGCGCGTCGCGATCAGCCAGCGCTCGTCGAGCTTGCCGGACAGCAGCGCGCCCATCGCGAACGCGAACGGCACGGTCAGCCCGACGTAGCCGAGGTAGAGGAGCGGCGGGTGCGCGAGCATGTACGGGTTCTGGAGGCTCGGCGTCATCCCCGCGCCGTCCGCCGGCGCGGGCTGCGTCGCGAACGGGCTCGCGACCGCCACGACGAGGAACGCGAAGAACGTGGCCACGGCCGCGAAGACCGGAACGACCCAGACGATGAGATCGCGCGCCCAGCGGCGGTTCAGGCTCACCGCGGCGGCGCCGAAGCCGGTGAGCACGAGGAGCCAGAGCAGGAGCGAGCCCTCCTGCCCTCCCCAGAACGCCGAGATCGTGTACGGCGTCGGGAGCGCCTCGCTCGTCGTGCGCGCGACGTACGCGAACGAGAAGTCGTTCCGAAGCAGCGCCGAGAGGAGCACCGCCGCCGCGACGGCGGTGGTGACGAACGACGCGACGAGCGCGTTCTGCGCGGACTGAGCCAGCCGGCGCCGACCGTGGTGCGCGGCGTACGCGCCGGCGACGAGCGCGTAGATGGACAGGCCGAGAGTGACGAGAAGCGCGGCGCGACCCAGCTCAGGCATGGGCGCGCGTCAGGCGGAGTCGCCGCTCTGCTTCGGCGCGTACTTCGACGGGCACTTCGTGATCAGCGAGCCGGGCACGGCGACGAACGTTCCACGTCGGAGCGCGCCGTCGACGACCACGTGGCGACCGACCTTGAAGAGATCGGGCACCGAGCCCGAGTAGCGCACCGCGACGGTCGAGCTCGCGCCCTTGCCGATGTCCTTCATCCTGAACCGCAGGCCGCCCGCGTGCGCGTCGCCCGTGACCGGGCCCGACCACGACCCCGGCCAGCTGCACCTCACCCGTCCGCCCCGCGAGCTCGCTCGGAGCGAGCGACGGGTTCCCGCCGCCGGCGATCGACGTGTACAGGAGGAACACGGCGAGTACCGCCGCCACCGAGAGCGCGATGACGAGCCGCGCCGGACTCGCCCCAGCTCGATAGGCGCTGCGAGCCACGAGGGAAGTCTAGCCCCGGTGGAGACCGAGGCCAGCGAACAGGACCCTAGGCGGCTCGCTGCTGGCCGACTCGGTCGCGCGTCGATCGGGCATCCGGTAGCCGTGATCCACGCACAGCGAGCCCGGAGACTCCTCGGTGAGCGCGTCGCAGTATCCCTTGCCGTAGGCCGCGCGGATGAAGGCCGCGACGATCTCGAGGCTCCAGTCGGAGACGTCGACCGCCTCCCGCCACAGGTCGGCGAGCCGGAGGTCGATGTCGAGCTCGAGAAGGTCGATTCTGGACGGGTCTCTGGACACGCTCCGAGCGTACGGGTCCCGTCGGACGGACTTTGCGCGAGGCGCTATTGCTCCTCGGAGCGCACCGTGAACGGCAGCGTCCAGTCCTCGCGCGACGCGCCGTCGATGGTGAGACGCCACTCGTAGCGGCCCGGCTCGAGGGGCAGCGGCGTCGAGTTCACGGCGACCGGGAAGTCGAGCGGCGTCCCGGGCTTGAGCCCCGGCGGACGCCCGACCTCGAACTCGCCACCGAAGGCGACGACCTGGTCGGCGTCCTCGTCCTCCTCGAACCCGACAGCCGCACCGTCCGCGTCGAGGAGCTCCACGGAGAACGAGTGTCGCGTGTTGGCCTGATCCCACGGAACCTGGATCAGGAGGCCGATGCCGAACGACGCAGGCTCCGGCCCCGTCTGTGACCAGCCTCCGCCGACGATCGTGAGCTTGCCGTCCGACACGGCGGCGTAGTCGGCAAGCAGCATCGTCGCCTTCACGCTGCGAAGGCAATCACATCAGCCTCTACGATGGCTGGGTGGCGTCGCGGATCCGCGTCGGGCCGGCACGCATGCCGTCGCGCGAGTCGCCCGAGGAGGCGATCGAGCTCCTCCTCGAGCGAGGGTACTCGGCGTGCGAGATCGACTTCGAGAGCGGCTTCTGGATGGACTACCCGTTCGCCGAGCGACTCGGCGAGCTCGCACGCGAGCACGATGTCGCGCTGTCCGTGCACGCTCCACTGTTCGGCTTCATGGGCCACCTCGAGGCGAGCGGGCGGAAGTTCACGTCGGCCGTCGGCGCGCTCGACCGCAGCGCGGGCATCGTGGCCGCGAGCGGCGCCGAGCTCGTCGTGTTCCATCCCGGGTTCCTCCTCGGACGGAGCCGCGAGGACGCGATCGACGCGGTCGTCGAGCAGCTGGGCACGCTCCGCGAGCGGCTCGAGCAGAAAGGGCGAGCCGTGCCGTTCGGCATCGAGGTGATGGGTCGTGTTCGAGACCTCGGATCGGTGGACGACGTCGTCGACATCGCTCGGCGCGTGACGTGGGTGCGGCCGGTTCTCGACTTCGCGCACATGCATGCGACGAGCGACGGCGCGTATCTCGAGTCGACGCCGTTCCGCGAGGCGCTCGAGCTCGTCGACGCCGTGCTCGAGGCCGACGCACCGTTCCACATCCACTTCTCGGACATCGCCTTCGCGAACCGCAACGAGACGAAGCACCTGCCCTACGGCGAGGGAACGCTCCGGGCGGAGCCGCTTCGCGACGCGCTCGCCGGCTTCGGCCGCCCGGCGACCGTGATCTCCGAGTCGCCCGACGAGGAGTCGAGTCAGGCGATCCGTTCCGTGCTCATGTCGGTCGCGGGAGAGAGCTCCACGATCCGAGCCTCGTAGCGCGCAGCTTCGTCGCCCCGCCCGCGCGCGTGGAGGAACGCCGTCAGGTGCTCGAGCGGATGGAGCTCGTACACCCTGTAGTTGGACTCCTTCGCGTCGCCGATCGCCGAGAGGAAGAGCTCCTGCGCCTCGTCGTCACGGCCTTGCGCAGCCCGGACCGCGGCAAGCGCGGTCGTCGCGAAGATCTGGCAGCTCGTGTCCTCGGGGACGGCATGGGCGCGCGCGTCGAGCGCGAGCCGCTCCGCCTCCTCGACCTTGCCGAGCTCGGCGAGCGTCGTCGCGAGCGCGGCCTGGTAGTCGGGGACGAGCCCGCGGTCGCCGCGGGCCGCCGTGATGCGCAGCGCCTCGCGGAACATCTTCTCGGACCGCTTGAGGTCGCCCTTGAGACGCGCGAGCCAGCCGAGCTTCATCAGCGCAGCCGCGATCACCGGCTCCATGCCGAGCTCCTCCGCGATGCTGCGCACCTCCTCCATCATCGTCTCGGCAGCGTCGAACTCGCCCTTCACGCGCAGGAACCAGGCGTAGGCGAGGGTTGCGCTCAGCCGGGCGCGGACGCTCCCGCTCTCTCCGGCAAGCTCGAGCGCGCGCGTGAGCAGGAGCTCCGCTTCGTCCAGCTCGAGCCGCACGATGTGCGCCGTCGCAAGCGCCTGCGCGGCGATCGTCTGCAGGTCCTTCCGGCCCGCCTCGAGGGCGATCACGTATGCCCGCTCCATGTACCGCACGTAGTCCTCCTCGGAGCCGAGCCAGGCGCCGACCATCGAGCGAACCGTGAGCGCGTCGAAGTGGGCGACGAGGTCGCGCTCCCGACCGAGGATCTCGAGCGCCTCGTCGACGAGCGTCCTGGCGTGCACCGCGTTGCCGTCCCGCTTGAGTGACGCCTCGCTCAGAGCGGTCAGCGCCAGCGCCTCGATGGCGAGCTCGTCCTCGTCGCGCGCCTGCTCTCGAACCTTCGTCATCTCGAGCTGGACGGCGCCCCAGTCCTGCAGTCGCCACGCAGCTCGCGCGGCCACGTACCGCGCGCCGAGGGTGGGTCGTAGCTCGAGCGCGCGCAAGCCGAGCGTGCGCGCGTTCACGTACGCCTCGCGTGCGATCGCGCGCTTCGCCGCCTTGACGAGCGCAGCAGCGGTCTCGTGGGCGAGCTCCTCGGGCGCGGCGCCCTCGAGCTCGGTGAGGAACTCGACCGACCGGTCGAGGTGGTAGGCCCGGATCTCGATCAGCTCCTCGCCGGTGCGCTCGGCGAGCCACTCCGCGAAGCGAGCGTGGTACTGCGCGCGGGCGAGCTTCGCGAGGCCGGTGTACGCGACCTCGCGGATGAGCGCGTGCTTGAACCGGTACGCGGTCTCCCCCGAGATCGAGGAGCGCGGCTCGCGGAGCAGGAACTCACGCTGGAGGAGATCGTCGAGCAGCGCGTCGTGATCCGCGACGTCCGGCGCCAGATGCTCGAGCGCCCCGCGCCAGAAGACCCGCCCGACGACCGACCCGCGCTGGAGGAGCGTCTTCGCGTCCGGCGCCAGATGGTCGATGCGTGCGGCGATGAGGGCCTGCAGCGTGTCCGGCACGCGATCCGAAGAGCCGTTCCCGACACCGCTCTCGACGAGCATTCGGATGGTCTCCTCGACGAACAGCGGGTTGCCCTCGGCCCGGTCGAGCGCCTCCTGCGGGAGCGCACCTGGTCTCTCGCCGGACGCGCCTGCGAGCTGGTTGAGGAGCTGCTCCACGAGCTCGGCGCTCTCCTCCTCCGAGAGCGGCTCGAGCTCGATCGCCGTCGAGCGCACGCGGCCTCCACCCCACCCGGGCCGGGCGTCGAGGAGCTCGGTTCGTGCGAGGCAGACGATCAGGAGCGGAGCGCGAACCCAGTCCGCGAGATGCTCGATGAGGTCGAGGAGCGGCGCCTCCGCCCAGTGGATGTCCTCGAAGAGGAGGACGAGGGGCTGGACCTCGGCGATCCCCTGCATCACCTCACGTGCGCCCCAGGCGATCTCCTGCGGGCTGCGTTCGCCGTCGAGTGCCTCCATGAGCCCTGACGGCGAGGCCGAGCACGTCGGCCACTGCCTCCTCGGCGCAGCATTCGCGGAGCTTCTCGAACGCCTCCTCCAGCGGATCGTCGTCGGAGATCCCGGCCGCTGCCTTGACCATCTCGCCGAGCGGCCAGTAGGTGACGCCCTCGCCGTACGGAAGGGCGCGGCCCATGAGCACGCTCGCCCGCTCGAGCCCGTCGATGAACTCGCGGGCGAGCCGGCTCTTGCCGACGCCCGCCTCGCCGTAGATCGTGAAGAGGTGCGCCCGCTTGTCGCGCAGGCTGCGGTTGAAGGTGTTCTCGAGGAGCTCGAGCTCGGATTCCCGACCGACGAGGGGAGCGCGAGGCCCAACCGGTCGGGCTGGGCCTTCGAGCATGTCCATGACGCGCCACGCACGTAGCGGCCCGTCGATGCCCTTGAGCTCGAGCGGGCCTGCATCCTCGACGACGAGGCTGCCGGCAGCGAGGCGGTACGCGGTCGGTCCGATGAGGATCTCGCCGGGGCGGGCCGCTTCCTGCAAGCGGGCCGCGAGGTTGACGGCCTCTCCCGTCGCGAAGGTCGAGGCGGAGGTGTTCTCGACGACGACCTCGCCCGCCTCGATCCCGATGCGCGCCTCGAGCTCGAGCCGTTCGACCGCGTCGCGTATGGCGAGCGCCGCCCGGGTCGCTCGCTGGGCGTCGTCCTCGTGCGCCTGCGGGACGCCGAACGCGGCCATCACGGCGTCACCGGCGAACTTCTCGACGATGCCGCCGTGCTGCTCGACGCACTGCGAGACCATGTCGAAGAACTCCGTCACGCGACGCCGAACGACCTCCGGGTCGGTACCGGTGACGAGCCGCGTCGAATCGACGAGGTCGACGAACAGGACGGATGCGAGCTTTCGCTCCATGTGTGAAGTGTAGAAACGCAGGCGGGGGCGGGTGCCATCCCGACGGCCGGCAGCGCGCTCTAGCATCTCCTGCGTGCTCGATCCCTCGGTCTTCAAGGCGTACGACGTGCGCGGGATCTACCCCTCCCAGCTCGACGAGGACGGCGCGTATCGCGTTGCGCGCGCCTACACCGAGCACTTCGAGCCTCGCGCGGTCGCGGTCGGTCGCGACATGCGGCTCTCGTCTCCGTCGGTGCAGGCCGCCGTGACGGAGGGCGTCGCGGACGCAGGCGCAGACGTGGTCGAGCTCGGGCTCGTCGGGACGGAGATGCTCTACCACGCCGTCGCCGAGTTGAGCCTCGACGGCGGCATCTGCGTCACGGCATCGCACAATCCGGGGGAGTACACCGGGATGAAGATCGTGCGGCGTGGCGCGCTGCCGGTCGGTGGCGACTCCGGGCTCGCCGAGATCCGAGCGCGCGCGGAAGCAGGCTTCGAGCCCACCTCCACGCGAGGGACGGTGCGAAGCGAAGACGTCTTCCCGAGCTTCGTGGCGAAGGTTCTCTCGTTCGTGGATCCGTCCACGATCCGCCCGCTTCGCGTGGTGATCGACGCCGCCAACGGCATGGCAGGCGTGATGCTCCCACCCGTCCTCCAGCACCTACCGCAGCTCGACGTCGTGCGCTGCTACTTCGAGCCGGACGGGAGCTTCCCGAACCACGAGCCGAATCCGCTGCTCCCCGAGAACCGCGAGTTCATCGTCGCGAAGGTGAAGGAGGAGTCGGCGGATCTGGGTGTCGCGTACGACGGCGACGCCGACCGCTGCTTCTTCGTGGACGACACGGGCGAGTTCGTCCCCGGTGACTTCGCGACCGCGCTCATGGCCGAGGCCGTCCTCGCAAAGGCTCCAGGGGAGAAGGTCATCTACGACGTGCGAGCGAGCTGGGCTGTCCCCGAGACGATCGAGCGCGCGGGTGGCATCCCGCTCGTGAACCGCGTCGGGCATGCCTTCATCAAGCAGCGAATGCGATCCGACGGTGCCGTCTTCGCGGGCGAGGTGTCGGCGCACTACTACTTCCGCGACTTCTCCCAGGCCGATACCGGCGTCGTCCCGTTCCTCGTGATGCTCGAGCTCCTGTCGAAGGCCGGCGTCGAGCTCTCCGAGCTCCTGCAGCCGTATCGCGAGCGCTTCTTCCTCACCGGGGAGATCAACACCCCGGTCGCCGACGTTCCGCTCAAGCTGCAGGAGCTGAAGGAGCGCTACACGGCCGAGGGCGGCAGGGTCTCGCACCTCGACGGGATCTCGATCGACTTCGACGACTGGCACTTCAACGTCCGCCCGTCGAACACCGAGCCGCTCCTCCGACTCAACCTGGAAGCGCTGAGCGAGGAGCTGATGGTCGAGAAGCGGGACGAGGTGCTCGGAGTCATTCGTGCGTAGGCGCGCGTGAGCGACCCTCTGGAGCTCGGCCGTCTGACCGACCGGCGTCCGCCGTTCAAGTACTCCGCACTCGCACGCGTCTGGTTCTCCGACACGGACGCACAGGGGGTCGTCTACTACGGCCGGTACCTGCCGTACTTCGATCACGCACGGACCGAGTACCACCGCCATCTCGGCGGGCTTGCGACTCCCGGCCGGGAGTTCGTGATGCGTGCGTCCGACGTCGAGTATCACGCACCCGCCCGGTTCGACGACCTCATCGAGGCGTTCGTCCGCGTGAGCAGGATCGGACGCTCGAGCGTGACCTACGAGTGCGCTGCCTACCGGCTGCCCGACGACACGCTGATGGTCACGGCGCAGCAGACGCTCGTACTCGTGGACGCCGCTGCGCGGCGGCCCTCGCCGGTGCCGGACGAGCTCCGGACGGCAGTTCGAGCATTCGAGGGCGGCGATCTCGAGGAATGAGCGCAGGCTCGGAGGATGCGGTTCGGCAGATCGTCGCCGAGGGCGGCGAAGCGGACGACATCCTCCGCGCAAGCGTCGCAGCACTGACGGAGCAGGCTGATGTCGCATGGGCGGGCATCGCCTTCCTCGACGGCGGCGTGCTCGGTCTCGGGCCGACAGCAGGGATGGCCGACGAATCGAGACGAACACGAACGCCGATCCTCTTCCAGGGAGCGCTCGTCGGTGAGCTCTGGGTCGACGGCGAGCGCGAGCGGGCCGAGCTGGAGAGGATCGCCGCGCTCGTCGCCCCGTACGTGCTGATCGGCTGGGACACGGACGGCGAGGCCTGGGATCCATAGGCGAGCCATCCCTCGATCGAGGGACGAATACCCCGATCGAGGGGGGTACCTCGTTCGAGGGATTGCATCCCCCAAAGGCGTGAGTACAAGGAGATTGGGGAGAGGGGAAGGGAGCCGCGCGCTCGTCCCAGGACGGGCGCGCGGCATGTACCCCGACCCCCACCGGTCGGGGACCGCCGCTCTCCCCTGCTTTTCCGCAGATCGCGAATCCGCGAGTGCGGACTCGCGATCGCGGGAGACCCCTGAAGCGCAGCCGCTTCGCGGCTGCGGTCGCAGCTAGGGGTGTTGCCGTGCAAGGACGGGAGACCGTCGTACGCGATCCGCGGCCCAACGACATCGGGGCCAGGCCGATGGCCTGACCCCGACGGTCGTGTCCGTTTCTATGCGGGTGGTCCGCCGAACGCCGGTGGGGCCCTCGGGGAGCCGGACCCGCGCCAGAACTCCGAGTGGCGCCCGTCGCGAAAGTCGCGAAGCTCACCGTTGACGAGGTCCTTCGTCCGATCCTGGAGGTGGGCCTTCAGCTCCGACGCCTGCGACTGGGTGAGCCGACCGTCGGCGACCGCGGCAGCGATCCGCTTCTCCTGAGCGGCGACCAGAGCGGCGACGAGCCCGGAGACGCTCTTCCCCTTCTCCTTGGCGATCTCGGCGAGCGTCTTGTCCTGGAGCGCGTCGCGGAGCTCGACCTCGGTCATCCCGAGGTAGGAGGCGGCAGCGGTGAGAACCTCGAAGTGCTCGAAGTGCTCGTGCCCGAACCCGGGGCCCGGACGACCTCCGCCCGGGCCGAACAGGAGCGGGAACTCGTCCGAGTCGATCCGCGCCTTCAGCTCCTTCGCCTGCGCCTCGGTCAGACGGCCGGCCTCGACGGCCGCGTCGACGCGATTCTTCAGCGCCTGCTTCAGCGCGTCGGACAGCGCCTCCGGCTTGACACCAAGCTGCGACGCAGCATCGTCGATGACGGCCTTGCTCTCCTCGCTCGGCGAGAGCACTTGCGAGGCGGCGATGGCGCCCGCTGCGCCGAGGCCCACGACGAGCACTGCGATCGCCGGCCGCGCCTGCCCAGAACGTGAGCTTCCTGCGTCTCGTCATCGGCGCTCATCGGAAACACTCGTGGCTAAGAGGGCGGTGAGAAGAGGCTAAGAAGATCGAGCGGCTCCGGCGCCGATCGCGGGGGCTCTTTCGCCGCCCGTCACGAGGCGGCCGTCTTGCATATGGATCACGCGCTGCGCCCGCCCGGCGACCGCTGCGTCGTGCGTCACGACGATGACCGTGCGCCGCTGGTCGTGGCCCGAGAGCGAGAGAAGCAGGTCCACGATCTCCGAACCCGTCGTCGAGTCGAGATTGCCCGTCGGCTCGTCGGCGAGCAGGACGTGCGGGTCGTTCGCGAGCGCGCGCGCAATTGCGACACGTTGCTGCTCGCCGCCCGAGAGCTTGCTGGGCACGTGATCGGCCCGCTCGGCGAGACCCACCGACGCGAGCAGGTCGAGCACACGCTCTCGACGCTGAGCTCGTGCGATCGAGGTCGGAGCGAGCGCCAGCTCGACGTTCTGCGCCGCCGTCAGCGTCGGGATCAGGTTGAACTGCTGGAACACGAAGCCGAGCACGCTCGAGCCGGAGCTGCCGAGAGGTCGCGGTCTCCGAGACGCGCCGATGTCTCTACCCTCGAAGAGGACCTCGCCCGAGCTCGGCCGGTCGAGCGCTCCGAGCAGCTGCAGCAGCGTCGTCTTGCCCGACCCGCTCGGCCCCACGACGGCGACGGATTCGCCTCGCGCTCGAGCGTGAGGTCGACGTCACGTACGGCGTTGCACGTTCGCTCCGCCGAGGCTGTACGTACGCGAGACGTTGCGAAGCTCGTAGACGGCGGCTGTCGTCGTGGCGGTCATGCTCTGGCTCCTTGGTCAGTCGATGTGGCGGAGGGCGTCGGCAGGGCGGAGACGAGAGGCGCGCAGGCTTCCGACCGCTCCGGCGACGAGACCCCCGAGCAGCGCGAGCCCGATCGCCCACAGGACGATGGTCGGGCTCGACCGGTGCATCGAGCGCCACCTCCGTCGCCGACGACTCCACGGCACCCTGGCCGAACGGCCCGAACGAACCGTGGACCTTGATCCGCCGCGGCGCCGACCGTCGCCTCGAGCGTCGGCCCGAACGCGGTGATCACGGACGCCCGACGAGGCCGAGAACGACTCCGACGGCGCCTCCGAGCAGCCCCTGAAGCAGCGACTCGCCGGTCACCTGTCGCACGACGAGGCCCTGGGACCAGCCGAGCGCCTTCAGCGTGCCGAGCTCACGCACGCGCTTCGTCACCGACGAGAGCGTGAGCAGGCTGGCGATCAGGAATGCCGACGAGTAGCGCCGACGATCATCAGCGCCTTGCCGAGCGAGCCGGCGAGGTTCTTCGCATCGACGAGCGTTCCTGACACGCGGTCGGCGAGGTCCGCGGCCGTCGTCACGGAGGCTCCGTCGACCGTCTTCTCGATCGGAGCTGGCCACCGCGGCGACGTCGTCGCCGCTCGCGGCGCGGACGTAGACCGTGTTCACACGACCGACGCGGTCGGAGAGCTTCTGCAGCTGCGCGAGCTTCACGTACACGTCGGAGGATTGGCCTCCGAGCGGCGTCTCGGCGATGCCGACGACCGTGAACGTCTTGCCGCCGAGCGTCACCTCGTCGCCCACGCCGAGGTTTTCGCGGCTCGCGTAGCTCTCGTTGAGGATCGCTTCGCGTCCATCACCGAAGCGGAAGTAGCGACCCGTGGTCACCTGGCCGGGAGTGATCGCGCCGAGCGCCTTCACCTTCTCGTCGACACCGGACACGCTGAGGCTCGTCGCGTCGATGTTGTCGGGCGGCCCGCCGACGCCGGGCTGAGCGAATCCACCTCGCGGCGCGGACTCCTCCGGCACGGTGCCTTCGATGTGGATGGAGTTGAGCGTGAGCCCGCCGGCGACGGCAGCGACGCCGTCGATCGCCGCGATTCGATTCACCTTGCTCGAAGCGAACGAGAGCTGCGCGGTCGAGACGAAGTCGTCGCGCGAGAAGCTATCGCCCGGCTTGCCGAGGTTGCGAAGGCCGAAGCGCCCTCCGCCGTTCTCGTTCTGGAGCTGCTGGCGCTCCTCGTCCGAGAGCTGCGGAAACCCACCTCCCTGTGCTGGGGAGAGATCGATCGGACGCGTCACCGACATGTCCGTGCCGACGCCGGTGAGCGGCGCGAGGATCCTGGCCTGCGCGTCGTCGAGCCCGGTCGAGAGCGCGTTGACGGTGACGACGAGGCCTACTCCGAGGCCGAGGCCGAGCGCCGTCAGGATCGTGCGCCCGCTCCGTCGGCGGAGCTCCGAGAGCATGTATGCGAGAAAGAACATGACGCGCAGGAAAACCCGTGCGCGTGAACGCCGCCTGAGGCTCTGCTAAGAGGTCGCTAAGAAGAGCCGGTGCCGACGACCGCGTGCGGCACGCCCAGCGTGAGACGCATGCGCGTGCCCCCGCCGTCCGCGCGCTCGGCGACGACCTCGCCGCCGTGCGACTCGGCGACCTGTCGCACGATCGCCAGCCCGAGGCCCGACCCGGGCATCCCGCGCGCGCCGCGCGCCCGGTAGAAACGGTCGAAGACGTACGGGAGGTCCTCCTCGGCGATTCCGGGCCCGTGGTCTCGCACGACGAGCTGTCCGTCGTGGAGCTCGACCTCCACCTCCGCTCCGGGTGGGCTCCACTTCGCCGCGTTGTCGAGGAGGTTCCCGACCGCGCGCTCGATGGTGGCGGGGACACCCTGAACGGTTGCCGGCTCGAGATCGACCGAGTAGACGACCTCGGGCCGATTCCGGCGCGCACGTTCGACGACGTCGGCGACGAGAAGATCGAGCCGCACATCCTCGAGCTCGACGGTCATCTGCTCCGCCCGCGCGAGCTCGATGAGCTCGGAGATGAGTGTCGTCATCTCACCGAGCTGCTCCACGACGTCGGAGAGCAGCCGCGCTCGCTCTTCCGGCGGGAGCGTTCGATCCCCGGCGAGGACCTCGATGTTCGTCCGCACGCTCGTGAGCGGTGTGCGCAGCTCATGCGACGCATCCGCGACGAGCTGGCGCTGCGCGCGCGTCGACTCCTCGAGCGCCGCGAGCATCGTGTTGAAGCTCGCCGCAAGCCTGCTCAGCTCGTCCTTTCCGTCGATGTCGATTCGCTCGGAGAGATCCTGCGTCTCGGTGACACGCTCGACCGTCGACGTCAGCCGCTTGACGGGCGTGAGCGCGGCTCGCGCGACGAGCAGTCCCAGGATGGCCGCGATCACGATCCCGCCGAGCGCGACGACGATGAGGAAGAGCCCGATGCGATTGAGCGACTTCTCGACCTCTGTGAGCGGGCGTGCGACCTGCACGGCCGTGCCAGGGCCATAGGCGAACGTGAAGACACGCACGTGCGCGCCGTCGACCGTCACGTCGTCCCAGAACGCCGCACCCTGCTCGCCTGCGACGGCGAGAACGTGGTCGTCGACCGGAAGCTTGACGTCCTGCCTCGGCGGCACGAGCACGGAGCCGTCCGTCTTCACGAGCTGGACGTAGCCTCTCGCCTCGCCGAACTCCGGGCGCACCGCCAGATAGCTCTGTCCGCCCTGCCCGGGTATCACGCCCAGCGGTTGCGCCGAGATCTGTGCAGCGCGCGTCTCGAGCGCCTCGTCGACCGGCGCGCGCAGCTGCTCGCGCGCGATGAGGTAGACGAGCACGGACGCGGCGACGATCGACATCGCGACGGCTGCTGCCGATCCCACAGCGATGCGTGCCCTGAAGCTCACGCTCAGCCCTCGCGAAGCGCGTACCCGACACCACGGACTGTGTGGATCAGCCGCGAGCGTCCGCCGTCTTCGGTCTTGCGGCGGAGGTACCCGATGTAGACGTCGAGCGAGTTCGACGTCGGGCCGAAGTCGTAGCCCCAGACACGCTCGAAGATGATCGAGCGCGTGAGGACCTGGCGCGGATTGCGCAGGAAGAGCTCGAGGAGAGCGAACTCCGTTCGCGTCAGCTCGATCGGGGCCTCGCCGCGCCGCACCTCGCGGGTACCCAGATCGAGCTCCAGGTCCGAGAACCGCAGCACGTCGGTGGCTTCGTCGCCGTTCCCGACCCGGCGAAGCAGAGCGCGGAGGCGCGCGAGCAGCTCGGCGAGCGCGAACGGCTTCGGCAGGTAGTCGTCCGCGCCTGCGTCGAGCCCCGCCACCCGACTGTCGACCTCGGCCCGGGCGGTGAGCATGAGGACCGGGACGGCGTTGTCCTCGGCTCGCAGCCGTCGACACACCTCGAGCCCGTCGATCCCGGGCATGAGGACGTCGAGGATCACCGCGTCCGCCGGAGCCGAACCGCTGAGCCGTTCGAGCGCCTCCTCGCCGTCGCCCGCGAGCTCGACCTCGTACCCCTCGAGCTCGAGCGCGCGCCGCAGCGAGTCGCGCACGGCGCGTTCATCGTCGACGACGAGAACCTTCATCGCCCGCATTGTGAGGGCATGGCCGACACGGGGCCCGGGGTCTTAGCGACTTCTTAGCCGCCCCTTACCCCACGCTCACGCCAGGCTTCTCCGCTTCCGCCAGACTGCACGGAGACCGATCGATGACAACTCGCTCCCGCACACCGTTCTTCGTCGCCGGCCTCATGGCCGCCCTCACTACTCGGGCTCGGCCTGGGCGCAGCCGCGTTCGCCGTTCTCGACGACAGCACGACCACCATCGTGCGGCAGGTCACGGTCGAGGGCTCGGAGCCCGTTGCCGCCGGCGAGATCTCGACGGAGAAGATCTACGACAGCGCATCGAAGGCCGTCGTCGAGATCGCGGCGCGTGGAGGCTCGGGCTTCGGCGGCTCGCAGAACACGGCGCAGGGTTCCGGGTTCGTGGTCGACGAGAAGGGCCACATCGTGACGAACCAGCACGTCGTCGCCGGAGCCTCGTCGATCTCGGTGAGCTTCTGGAACGGCGCCGAGCTGAACGCCGAGGTCGTGGGAACGGACCCGTCCACCGACCTCGCCGTCCTGCGCGTCGACGCATCGCGGGCGCTCCTCGAGCCGCTCCGGTTCGCCGATTCGAGCGCGGTCGAGGTCGGAGACCCGGTGCTCGCGTTCGGCAGCCCGTTCGGTCTCGAAGGAACCGTCACCAGCGGGATCGTGAGCGCTCTCCATCGCGAGATGACGGCGCCCAATACGTACACTGATCACGGACACGATCCAGACCGACGCGGCCATCAACCACGGGAACTCCGGCGGGCCGCTCCTCGATCGTCGCGGGCGCGTGATCGGAGTCAACGCGCAGATCGAGAGCGAGTCGGGCGGGTCGGACGGAGTCGGCTTCGCGATCCCCTCGAACACCGTGCGCTCGATCGTCACGCAGCTGATCGCCACGGGCGAGGTGCAGCATGCGTACCTCGGCATCCGAATGTCGGCGGTGCCGGACGGCGTGGCGATCACCAACGTTCTCGCCGGCACGCCCGCAGCGAAGGCCGGCCTTCGACCTGCAACCGGATCGAAGATCGTCGACGGCCAGGAGCGCCCCACGGGTGGCGACGTCATCGTCGAGTTCGACGGCGAGACAGGTGACGTCGGCGACGGCATTGCAGAGCGCAGTGGACGGACATCGACCCGGCGAGACCGTGACGATCACCATCCTCCGCGACGGGTCGCGTCGCACGCTCGAGGTCGAGCTCGGCGTTCGACCGTAGTCACCGCCCCGAGGTCGGGGAGATACCTAGACCATGGGCTAGTGTCGACATGTCGCCACTCGTCTGTATGCTCAGAAGCGGGAGGTTGAGGAATGGGTAAAACTCGTTCGTCCGCGTTCGTCTTCGCGGCTGCATACATCGCACTGGTCGTCGGGCTGTTCCTGGCGCTCGGAGGGGCTGCATACGCGCAGTCGCCCTCGTCGGCGTCGGATCAGTACGACACCAAGGTGAAGGGCGTGAAGGTCTCGGCGACGGCAGGCGGCAACACCGCCTCAGCCGCCGCAGAGGCCGCAAGCGCTTCCGAACACCGGTCTCTCGCTCCTCGGCGTCGTGGTCGTCGGCGGCGCACTCGTCGCAGGCGGTCTCGTGCTGCGGCGGCGCGAGCAGCGCAAGAGCTAGACCGGCTCGGAAGCTCACTCGCCCGGCAAGCCCTCTTCGCGAGGGTTCAGTTGACGCACCCGGTCGTACGCGGCGGCCCGCTCGGAGCCGCGTGCGACCTGTGCGAGCCGGAGCCACGTGACCCAGTTGTTCGGAGTCGGCGGCGACGGCGTCTCGATAGGCGCGGAGAGCACCCTCCCGGTCGCCTGATCCCGCGGCGGCGTCACCGAGGACGACGTCGGGCTCGACGGACCAGAACAGGAGCGCACGCGCACGCCGTCCGTCCTTACCCGCCGAGCTCCAGTCCTCGCGAGCGACTGCGTCGCGCGCAGCGAAAAGGGCCTGATTGCCGACGAGGCTCCAGACGGCGAAGACGCTCAACAGCACCCCTGCCGGCGATGAGCGGCCTACGCGCTCGCAGTCCGAGGCCGCGCGACGCTCCCCGCTCGGAGGCCACGAGGCCGGCGCCGCCGGCGAGCAGGGCGGTGAGCGTGACACCGACCATCTCCCAGTGCCAGTCGAAGGCGCTGGCCGCGGCCCACGCGGCGAACGCGCCGACACCCGTCGCCACGAAACGCTGGCGACGCGCGCGGACTCCTCCGACAGCAAGCGCGAGGAGTGCACCCAGCGAGGAGCGCCAGCCCGACGAGGCCGAGCTCGGCGAACGTCTCCATGTAGAGCGAGTGCCCGTCGCGCACGACGAGCAGGTTGGGACGTCGCTCGTACCAGAGGTACTCGAACGTTCCCGAGCCGTGTCCGACCAACGGACGCTCGCGGCCCGCGTCCCACGCGACGCGAAGCTGCTCGCTCCGGCCGTTTCCGGAGACGCTGAAGAGCCGGTCGTTGAGATCGACACCGACCACCGGGTCGGCGTTGAAGCGTCGGCTCGAGCTTGTCGATGGCAGCAACTCGGCCCCCCGACGGCGACGAGAGCCACGACGACGGTCGCGACGGCGACTGCCGACGAGCGCGACGTCGAACGCTCGACGCGAGCGTCGGGACACGGCGAGGCGTCGGGAGACGGCTCTGGCGGCCAGCGCCGCGAGCACGGACGCGACGGCTGCGACTGCCGACGACGACGGCGAGCCGGTGTCCCTCGCGTGCGGCCGCGGCGGGAAGGGCGTCCTCCGTCGTGAGCGCGTCGAGCCGCGACGCATACGCGACGCACACGGCCGCCGGCACAGCGACAACGAGGGTGACCCAGAGGAGCCGGAGCCGTCGTGGGTCGAGGCAGACCGCGACGACGAAGCCGAGGACGAGAGCCGCCCACGCGCCCCGCGAGAACGTGAAGTACAGCGTCGTCGCGAGCACCGGCACCGACAGCGGCAGCGACCAGCGCTGCGCACGACGCGCCGCGCGTGCGCCACGAACCCCGCCACCACGAGGAGGCCGAGCGTCGCGAGCAGCCCGAGCGCGTTCCAGTATCCGAGCGGCTGGGCGAGCCGGTACGAGACGATGGGATCGTCGTACGCGTCGAATCGATCGGGAAACAGGCGCGTCGCGAGCGCGTAGCCGCACACGAGGAGCACGCCGAGACCGATACCGGCGAGCACGCCCGGCGCGTCCCCCGCCGCAGTACGAGGCGATGCGCGAGCGCGACGGCGACGTACACGAGCATGCGCTCGAGCCTCGCGCAGCGACGCGGGAGCGCTGATCGACCAGAGGGACGAGAGCGCGATCCACACGGCGAGCGCGCCAGTGAAGCTCGCGAACGCGATTCGCAGCCGACCGGGCGCCGATGCCCGCTCGAGGATGAGCAGCACCGTCGTCGGGACGAGGAACGCCAGCGCGACCCATCCCCACGACTGCGAGAAGTACGCACCCTGGCTCGCGTTCGCGGCGGTCACGATCGCCGCGACCGCGGCCGTGAGCGCATACGTCCTACGTGTTCTCGACATCGTTCGGGTTCCCGTCTCCGGCGCTCGCCCTACTCTGTGGTCTGGTCATGAGACAACGCGTCGGCACGTTCCTTCTCGTCATCGGCATCGGAGTCCTGGCTTGGGCAGCCACCGTGTACCTCTGGAAGGACCCGTTCACGACGGCGTACACAGCCTACGAGCAGCGGAAGCTCGCGTCGAAGCTCGACGAGCAGTTCGAGACCTACAAGCCGACCCGGCGTCCCGTCGTGCAGACCACCCAGCCCAAGCCGCGGCAGGACGACGTGCGGCGCGAGGCACGTCGCTATCGCCTCGCGAGCAGTGACGGCGACGCGGTCGCGAGGCTGCGCATCCCGCGACTCGGGCTCAACGCGGTGGTCGTGAACGGGACGAGCGTGTCCGACCTCAGGCGAGGGCCAGGTCGTCACCTGGAGACCTTCATGCCCGGCGAGCGCCAGCTCGTCTACATCGCCGGCCACAGGACGACGTACGGCGCACCGTTCGGCGACATCGACAAGCTCAGGCCGGGTGACCCGATCTCGATCGAGCTCCCGTACGCGACGGTCGACTACCGCGTAACCGGGCACCGAATCGTGGACGACAACGATCTGTCCGTCCTCGACACGCAACACCACGAGCAGCTCGTGCTCCAGGCGTGCCATCCGCGCTTCTTCGCGAGCCAGCGGTACCTCGTGTATGCGCGCCCGGTCGCGATCATCCGCCGAAGCTAGGCTCCGCCCGATGCCCGACCGCTGGCAGAGCACACATCTCGACGAGATCGAGCCGATCTCGGTCGTGAACGGGACGCTTCTCTGGCGACCCGTCCGCCGGACCCTCGACGTCGGCGCCTTCGGGATCAACGCCTACGTCGCGCCAAATGCGGGAGACGACGTCGTCGAGGAGCACACCGAGCGCTCGCTCGGGCACGAGGAGGTGTACGTCGTGCTCTCCGGCCGCGCCACCTTCACGCTCGACGACGAGACGCTCGACGCGCCCGGCGGGTACCCTCGTCTTCATCCGCGACGTGGACGTGAGGCGGCACGCCCGCGCCGAGGAGCCGGGGACGTCGGTGCTCGCGATCGGCGGGCCGCGTGACGCGGCGTACGAGCCGTCCGCCTGGGAGGACTACTTCGCGGCAGAACGGCATCGGACGGGCGGGGACTACGACGCGTATCTCGCCGAGCTGGAGGCCGCTCTCGAACGCCGACCGGATCACCCGGGGGCGCTGTACCACGTCGCGTGTGCCGAGGCCCTGGTCGGACGCGGCCGACGACGCGGTCGAGCATCTGCGGCGAGCGCTCGAGTTGAGGCCCGAGCTCGCCGAGCACGCGCGCGCCGACGAGGACTTCACGTCGTTGCGCGACCGTCCGGACTGGCCGCTCGCGTAGGCGCGCCCTCAGGACGGGGTGACGCGATACGCGTCGAAGACGGCGTCCAGATTGCGGAGAGCCGTGAGGAGCGAGCGGAGCTCCTTCACCTCCCCGACCTCGGCCGTGTACCAGTTCCGTGCCATGCCGTCCTCGACGACGCCACCGTACGACATGATGTTGGCGCCGTGCTCGGCGAACGTCCTGGCCACGTCCTCGAGCAGACGTGAGCGATCCCAGGCGTCGACGGCGATCTGGACGAGGAATCCCGCGGAGGCTCCCCCCTCCCACTCCACGGCCGTGAAGCGCTCCGGGTTGCGCTGGAGCGCCCGGACGTTCGGGCAGTCCTCGCGGTGGACCGTGATGCCCCGGCCCATCGAGATGTAGCCGACGATCGCGTCGCCCGGCACAGGCGTGCAGCACTTCGCGAGCCGCACGAGCACGTCCTCGACGCCGGTCACATGGATGCCGACGCGGTCGCTGGACACCGCCTTGCGCGCACGCGACGGCTTCGTCGTGACGATCGGCTCGGCAGCGACCTCGTCGGTCTTGAGGCGCTGGATGACCTTGTTGACGATCTGGGTCGGCGAGAGCTTCCCTGCGCCGAGCGCGACGTAGAAGTCCTCGGCCTTCTTGAAGCCGGTCTCGCGGATGACCTGGGCGAGCACGCTGGAGCCCTGCAGCTTGCGGTACGGCAGCTTCTGGGCCTTCAGCGCCTGGTCGAGCGCCTCACGGCCCTTCGCCTCCGTCTCGCCGCGGGTCTCACGCTGGTACCACTGGCGGATCTTGTTGCGCGCGCGCGACGAGGTGACGAGCGCGAGCCAGTCGCGCGACGGGCCGCGGCCCGACTTCGAGGTGAGGATCTCGACGAAGTCGCCGCTCCGCAGCCTGTAGTGGAGCGGGACGATGCGGCCGTTGACCTTGGCTCCCACCGTGCGGTGGCCGACGTCCGTGTGGACCGCATACGCGAAGTCGATCGGTGTGGCCCCCGAGGGAAGCACCTTCACCTCGCCCTTCGGCGTGAAGACGTAGACCTCCTCGGCGAAGAGGTCGGTACGGAGGGTGCGCATGTACTCGCCCGGGTCCTGATCCTCGTGTTGCCCCTCCATCAGGGACTTGACCCAGGTGAGCCACTCGTCGTCCGCCTTGGCCTTGCTGCCGCGCTTGTACACCCAGTGCGCGGCGACGCCGTACTCGGCCTCTTCGTGCATGTCGCGCGTTCGCACCTGGATCTCGAGCGGCCTTCCCTCCGGCCCGATCACGGTCGTGTGGAGCGAGCGGTAGCGGTTGAGCTTCGGCATCGCGATGAAGTCCTTGAAGCGCCCCGGCATGGGCTTCCAGAGCGAGTGCACGAGGCCGAGCGCCGCGTAACAGTCGCGCGTCCCTTCCTCGCCCGAACGCTCGCAGATGACGCGGAGCGCGGTGAGGTCGTAGATCTCGTTGAACTCGCGGCCGCGCTTGGCCATCTTGTCGTAGATCGAGTACAGGTGCTTCGCGCGGCCCGTGATGTCCGCCGGGACGTCGGCCTTGTCGAGCTCGTCGCCGAGGATCTCCCCCGCCTTCTCGGCCTGCGCCTCGCGGTCGGCGCGCTGATCCGCGACCATCGCCTTGATCTCCGCGTACTTCCGCGGATGGAGCGTCTGGAAGGCGAGGTCCTCGAGCTCCCACTTGAGCGCGTGGATGCCGAGGCGGTGCGCGAGCGGCGCGTAGACCTCGAGCGTCTCGCGGGCCTTCTGCGCTTGCTTCTGCTTGCCGAGGTACTCGATCGTGCGCATGTTGTGGAGCCGGTCGGCGAGCTTGATGAGGATGACGCGGACGTCCTGCGCCATCGCGACGATCATCTTCCTGTAGTTCTCGGCCTCCGCCTGCTCGCGGCTCTGGAAGCTGATCCTCGTCAGCTTCGTGACGCCCTCGACGAGCTGCGCGACGTCCGAGCCGAACTCGGAGCGGAGCTCCTCGAGATCGGAGTCGGTGTCCTCGATGACGTCGTGCAGGAGAGCAGCCGCGATCGTCTGCTCGTCGAGATGGAGCTCCGCGCAGATCCGCGCGACGCCGAGCGGATGATGGATGAACTCCTCTCCCGAGCGGCGTGTCTGCCCGGCGTGCGCGCGCTCGGCAAGCTCGAAGGCCCGCCTGAGCAGCTCCTTGTCGACGTCGGGGTTGTAGGCCTCGACCTCGGCGATCAGCTCCTCGACCAGGTCTTCGCGATGCCGTTTCGCGTCGAGGACACTCATGTGATCAGTGTACTGAGCGGGGTTTCGGGCTCCTGCGCGCCGGGAAGGAGCACGAGACGTGGCCGCGAAGTGCGACATCCCATGATCGGTTTCCGACGCTGGTGGCGCCGCCGCAACGCACGTCGACTCGCCGTCGCGATGCGCGACGCGCTCGTGCCGTCCCGTCCCGGTCTCGGCTGAGCGCCAGCGTTACGCCGCGCGCGGCAGCGCCGCGTCGAGGAGCAGGGCCCTGAACGACTCGGACTCGAGGAGCTGGCGCTTTCGGGCACCCTCTTCCAGCGCGAGCTCGTCGAAGATGCGTCGGGCCTCGGGCGTCCACGCAGGTTCTCCCAGCCGCCAGAGCTCGGCGAGCGACGCGCGAAGCTCCTCGTAGCCCTCCGCGGTGTCGAAGATCCGCCGCACGACGAGCTGTGGAGCGACCGTGCCGTTCCAGTGGTTCTCCTTGAGCCGGAACGCGACGTCGAACAGGCCGGTCGCCCGGAGCCGGTCGAGCTGCGTGCCCTGACCGAAGGCGATTGCCGTGCCCGCGTCACGACCCTGCTGCCGCACGCGGAAGCGAAGGTGCTTCCCCTCGCCGACCGTCGACGGCGTGACCGCCTGCGTCGCCGGGACGAGGAGCGTGACGTCGGGGTTCCCGAGGCCGAAGGGAGCGAGCCGTCCGAGCTCCTCGGCCAGGTCGAGCGTGAGGTCCTGAGCCGAGACGACCGCATCGACCGTCAGCACCTCGAAGAGGTCGTCGGGCTCGAGATGTGCGTCGGCGTGCGCCGAGAACGCGTCTGCGAACGCCTGGATCTCCGGCTCGGAGATGGACAGGCCCGCGGCGGCTCGATGTCCACCGAAGCGCTCGAGATGCTCCGAGCACGCTGCGAGCGCCCCGTGCAGGTCGAAGCTCGCGATCGAGCGGCCCGATCCCTTCCAGCTCTCGCCCGACCGCGTGATGAGCACGACGGGCCGGTGGAAGCGCTCGACGAGCCGCGAGGCGACGATCCCGATCACTCCTTCGTGCCAGTCCTCGTCCCACAGCACGTATCCACGACTGCGACGTCGATGCTCGGGCAGTGCATCCACCGCCGCGGTCGCCTCTCGGAGAATCCGGTCCTCGACCGCCTGACGATCGCGGTTCAGCTCCTCGAGGGTGTCGGCGCAGCGTCGTGCCTCGGCCACGTCCTCGGTGAGGACGAGCTCGAGCGCGACGTCGGGGCGGCCGAGCCTGCCCGCGGCATTGATGCGGGGTGCCAGTCTGAAGCCCACGGCACCCGCATCGACGGTCGCCGGGTCGACGCCCGCGCTGCGCATGAGCGCCTGGAGACCGGGACGCGAGGTTGCCGCAAGAGCTCGCAGGCCGGCGAACGCGAGTGCCCGGTTCTCGTCGACGAGCGGGACGACGTCGGCGATCGTGGCCAGGGCGACCAGATCGAGGTTCCGGCGAACCGCCTGATGGTCGGCTCCGAGCAGGGCCTCGCCGAGCTTGTAGACCACACCGGTGCCGCAGAGCTCGGGGAACGGATAGCTGGACGGGCGTGTCGCGACGACCGGGCAGTCGGGAAGCACGTCGGCGGGCCGGTGATGGTCGGTGACGACGATCTCGAGACCACGCCGCTTGGCCTCTGCGATCTCGTCCACGGCCGTGATACCGCAGTCGACCGTCACGACGAGCCCCACGCCCTCCTCCTCGAGCCTTTCGAGCGTCTCGCCGGAGACGCCATAGCCCTCGGCGAATCTGCTCGGCAGGTGCCAGACGACGTCCGCGCCGAGCTCGCGCAGGAAGAGGACGGCGAGCGCGGTCGCGCAGATGCCGTCGACGTCGTAGTCGCCGTGGACGCAGATGCGCGTGCCGTTCGCAACGGCGGCTCGGATCCGCTCCACGGCAGTCGCCATGTCACCGAGGAGCAACGGGTCGTAGGCGGGCAGCTCGGCAGCGAGGAAGCGCCGGGCGTCGTCCGGCTCGTCGAGCCCCCGGCGAACGAGCACCGAGGCGGTGATCTCGCTCACTCCGAGCCCGTCCGCAAGCGCTCGTGCGCGGCGCGGATCGAGCGGCGCGATCGTCCAGGAGCTCAACACTCCCGGTGACGGTACGGAGGCCGTCGGACGCACTCCGCAAGGAAGCTCATGACCGCCGCGGCGCGGCTGCGAAGCAGCCGCGCTTCAGGGATCTTCCGCGCGACCGGAGACTCCGCGTTCGCGGATCTCCGGTCTTGCGCACCAACTCAGGACTCGCTTCGCCGCCGCCTGAGCGAGTCGCTGACGACCTTCACCCACAGGAGGACGATCCCCACGGTGGCTCCGACGACGACCATCGCGATCGGCGTGAAGAAGGCCATCTGCTCGAGCGAGTAGCGCGTCACCGCCGCGCCGGCGAACCAGACGGCGAGAACGACGACCGCCATGACGGCCCACAGACGGCGGTCTCCCATGTCCAGAAGCCTAGAGGCCGGTGTGGGTTAGGAGTGCGTGCGGGGAGGGCATGCGCCAAGCAGCGGGTTCGGCGTGGTGCTCGCCGATACTGGGGAGTATCGGCGAGTGACGCGACGGACGCGATGCGCCGTGCGCAGGCCCCCATCCGGATTGCTCCTAACTCACACCGGGCCTCTCGATACGCTGGCGTCCGTGCTCGCAGCCAACTACCGGTCGGGAGACGACTTCGTCGTCGAGTTCCTCGGGCACCGGTTCGAGTTCTCCGCGCGAGACTTCGAGGAGCGCGTGATCGCCGCCGCCGTGCGCCTGGAGCTCATCGGGTCGAACGACGTCGACGAGCAGGAAGCGGCCGACCTCGTCGAGCTCGTCGCCGACGGGCGCATCGTCGATCCGCGGAGCGGGCTTGGCCTGTACCTCGTGCGGCACTGGGAGCGTGTCTCGCTCCAGAACGGCGAGTCGCTCGTCTACTGGCTGCGCAAGCTCGTCTTCCGCGGCGCGTGGCTCGACCACCGCGTGAAAGAGGGCCTCCTCGACGTGTCGTGGATCGACGACACCGGCGACTTCGGGTACGCGGAGCCGCAAGGCGGGCGGACACTTCTCGAGCTCGCACCCGTCCCGTCGTGGGACGAGCTGCAGTACCGGGGCTAGTGACGTGCTCGAACCCGATTCGGCATCCCGGGCGCCCGACAGTCCCGGTGCTCCCGGCTCTGCGTTCGGCCCTCATGCGCTCCAGATCCTGACGACGGAGCACTGGAGCCTGCTCGCCACACGAAGCCTGGTCTACACGGAGTCGATGAGCCGAGCCTCGATCTTCGTCGCCGCGCTCTCGGGGTCGGTGGTCGCGCTCGCGCTCGTCGCGCAGGCGAGTGACTTCGGGCCTGGCTTCGTCGCATTCGCGCTCGTGCTGCTTCCGGTCGTCTACTTCCTGGGTTGCGTGACGATCGTGCGCCTCACCCAGGTGAACCTGGAAAACGCTCGTTGGGTGCAGGGAATGAATCGCATCCGGAACGCCTATCTCCAGCTGGCGCCCGAGCTCGAGCCCTACTTCGTCACGAGCAAGTACGACGACGATGCGGGCGTCCTCGAGAGCGCGGTCGCCTCGATGGGGCCGATGCCGCGGTACCAAGCGCTCGTCGCAGCGCCGGGCGTGGTCGCTGTGATCGATTCGGTCGTCGCGGGTGCCGCGGCCGGGATCGCGGGCATTGGCCTCGATGCCGGCATCGCCTGGTCGCTCGTGCTGGGTTGCGTGACCTTCCTCGTGTCGATGACGTTCTTCATCGTCTGGGCGAGGGGCAAGGTCGGTGGGTTCCTCTCGGGCCTCGACCCGCTCTTTCCCACCCCCGCGAACGAAGACGACGCTCGACGCTAGACGCGGAGTCTCGGCGCTACTCGCTCGGGACGAAGCCGAACAGCCGCTCTGGATCCGGGGCCGAGATCTCGATCGAGCGCACCGCCCCGATGGGGACGATGACCCGTCGCGGCTCGTCGTCGTCCTCACGATGCGGCGTGAAGGAGAAGAACCCGAATCCGGGCTCGGCGCTCGTCGTCGCGAGCGTGTACCGGGACCCGTCCACGAGCTCGATGCACACCTCGGCCTGCTCGAGCTCGTGCTCCTGAGAGAACGCGGCGACCATGCGGGTCAGACGCCCGACGAACTCGTCGAGCGGTCCTGCGGCACCGGGTGTCCAGACGTGCGTCGACATCGCTCAGAAGAGGCCGCCGGCGTCGCGCTCGGATGCCGATGTGGTCGCGACCGAGCTCGTGATGACCCGGCCGCGAGGGGTTCGCTGGAGGAAGCCGAGCTGCAGCAGGTACGGCTCGTACACGTCCTCGATCGTGTCCGGCTCCTCGCCGAGCGACACGGCGAGCGTCGAGAGTCCGACCGGGCCGCCGCCGAACTTGTGCGAGATCGCAGACAGGAGCTCGCGATCGACGCGCTCGAGCCCGGCCTCGTCGACCTCGAGCAGCTCGAGCGCCTCGCGTGCGACCTCGATGGACACGATCCCGGCGTGGCGCACCTCGGCGACGTCGCGGATGCGCCGGAGGATCCGGTTCGCGACCCGTGGTGTGCCCCGCGCCCGGCGAGCGACCTCGTCGGCCGCCTCGTCGGCGATCTCGACGCCGAGGATGCCGGCCGAGCGGCGAACGATCGTCGCGAGCTCGTGCTGCTCGTAGTACCCCAGCCGGAACGTCATGCCGAACCGGTCGCGAAGCGGCGTCGTGAGGAGACCCGTGCGCGTGGTCGCGCCGACGAGCGTGAACGGCGGCAGGTCGAGCGTGAGCGTCCGCGCCCCTGCACCCTGGCCGACGATGATGTCGAGCCGAAAGTCCTCGAGCGCCGGGTAGAGGATCTCCTCGATCGCGCGGTTGATGCGATGGATCTCGTCGACGAAGAGGACGTCCTTCACGTCGAGGCCGGTGAGGATCGCGGCCATGTCGCCCTTCCGCTCGAGCGCAGGCCCTGCCACCGTGCGAATGCCGACGTCGAGCTCCTCGCGAATGATCGTCGCGAGCGTCGTCTTCCCGAGACCCGGGGGGCCGACGAGCAGGACGTGGTCGAGCGCCTCGCCGCGAGCCTTGGCCGCCTGCAGCGCGATCTCGAGCTGCTCCTTCGTTCGCTCCTGCCCGACGAAGTCGTCGAGTCGACGCGGCCGGAGCGACTGCTCGACCTCCTCGTCGCCCTCGCGCAGCGCCGGGGCGAGGAACTGGCTGCTCACGGATCGACCCCGATCCGTGAGCGGGGAGGGGTGCGGGGAACCGGGAGGTTCCCCGCGCTCTCAGGAAGAAGGGGCTTCGCGGGGGAAACATGGTTTCCGTTTGCTTTCCGCTGGCGACCTCGAGCCGAAGGCGAGAGGTGGTCACGCCGCGCTCCGGAGCGCCTCGCGCACACGGTCTTCGACCGGCAGCTCCGGATCGACGCCGGCGAGCGCCTGCTCGGCCTCGATGACGGAGTAGCCGAGCTCGACGAGCGCGTCGCGTGCGACGAGCTCGCGCGGGGCCTCGCTCCCGGCGACGGGAGCGGGCTCGACGATCGAGCCTTCGAGCTCGAGGACGATGCGCTCCGCGGTCTTCTTGCCGATCCCAGGGATCGCCTGGAAGCGGGCGGAGTCCTTGAGCGCGATCGCGCGCTGGAGCTCGTCCGGTGACGCGCTCGACACGACGGCGAGCGCCACCTTGGGCCCGATGCCGCTGACGCCGAGGAGCTGTACGAAGAGCGCGCGCTCGGCTGCGTCGGCGAAGCCGTAGAGCTGCAGAGCGTCCTCGCGCACGTGGAGGTACGTCTCGACCGTCACCTCGGACGCGCCGTCGGCGCGCCGCAGGACGCTCGGGGTCGCGCTCACCAGGTAGCCGACGCCGGCGACGTCGACGACGAGCCCGTCGAGCGTCCGGCCGGCAGGTGCGCCGCGAAGCCGGGAGATCACCGCAGCACACCCTGGAGCGGCGAGCCGAGTGCATGACAGATCGCGACCGCGAAGGCGTCCGCCTCGTGTGAGGAGCGCGGCTCCGCGTCGAGCCCGAGGATGATCCTCACCATCCGTTGCACCTGCCCCTTCTCGGCGCGTCCGTACCCGCACACCGTCTGCTTGACCCGCGCGGGCGCGTGCTCAGCGCACTCGACTCCGGCTGCGGCGGCCGCGACGAGCACGGCGCCGCGCGCTTGCCCGACGGAGAGCGCGATGCGGGCGTCGGCACCCACGTAGGACTCCTCGAGCGCGACGGCGTCGGGCTCGTGCTCCGCAATGAGCTCCTGCACTCCCTCGAAGATCGTCAGCAGCCGCGCGTCGAGCCGCTCGCGCGCGGGTGTCCGCCAGCATCCCGACACCCCCGCCCGGAGGCGCCCGTCGCTTCCGTGGACGATCCCGTACCCGCACGCAGCCGTCCCTGGGTCGATGCCGAGGACTTTCACGTACGGAAGGTATTCGTGAGTCCGGACGTCGCTCCTCGGAACGAAGCCGCGAGCCTCAGGAGCGCTCGCGCGGCCGCGGCGCCTAACCGGTGCAGTTCTTCTTCGACCAGGCCTCGATGCCGCTGGGAGGCAGCAGTGAGCTCCTGCTGGTCCAACGAGGCGATCGCAGCCTGGAGCTGCTGGAGCTGGTCCGCGGTGGGCGTCTTGCCTGCCTCCACGCCGATGTCCTTGAGCTTGGCCGAGTACGTGGCGAAGGCCTGCGCGAGCACCTGGACGTCGGCCTTGATCTCGTCGGGAACCTTGCTCGCGAGCGTCCTCGAGCTCCGCCGAGTTGTCGTCGTCGACCCGCTCGCGCCCGCGAACGCCTGGGCCATCGTCGCACCGACGCTCGCGAGGGCGAGGCAGTCCTCGTCACCGAGGATGCCCGAGAGATCGGTCGTGTCCGTCGACCCGTCGGTGGTCGTCTCGTCCGAGGTCGTCGTATCGGACGTCGTCGTCTCCTCGGTCGTCGTCGTCTCGGTCGATGCAGCCGACTCGTCGTTGCCTCCGCCGCAGCCTGCGGCGACGAGGGCGACGGCAAGCACCAGGATGGACAACCAGCGCATCGGCTCCGACCCTAACAGCGACCTACGACAGATGCTGCGAGAAGAACGCGACGATCGCCTCGTAGCACCGGACACGGTTCGCGAGCTTCAGCACGTCGTGGCCCTCGTCCTCGAAGACGAGGTAGTCGACCTCGCGACCGAGCCCGCGCAGCTGCTCGACGACGTCACGCGACTCGCGCTCGACCACACGAGGGTCGTTCTGGCCCTGGATGACGAGCAGCGGGCACGAGATGTCGCCGATGTGCGTCTTCGGGGAGCGATCGACCAAGAAGTCCGCGATCCTTCTCCGGGTCTCCGACCGCGAGCGCGAAGTACGGCTTCCACGTCTCGGGGATCCGATCCATGAACGTGAACAGGTCGTACGGGCCGAACATGTCGATCGCGCCACGCCAGAGCTCGGGATGACGGGCCGCGAGCGTCAGCGTCATGTACCCGCCGTAGGAGCGGCCCACGACACCGGCCCGCGCGGTGTCGACACGGTCGTCGTTCGGCAGCACCTCGGTCATCGCGTGCACGTGGTCGAGGCGGTCGAGGCCGCCCCAGTCCCGGTCGACCCGCGTCGAGTAGTCCAGCCCGTAGCCGGTCGAGCCACGCGCGTTCGGGACGAAGACGGCGAAGCCCTCGAGCGTGAGGATCTGGATGAGCGGCATCGAGAACCAGGCGAAGTCCGGGCGTTCCTGACTTTGCGGGCCGCCGTGCACGTAGTAGACGAGGGGCCGCGTACCCTCGTACCCGAGCTCCGGTGACGGCAGGTAGAGCCGCGCCGAGACGCGGAGGCCGTCGTGCGACTCGAACGACGCATCCTCGCCGGCAGACAGCAGCTCCGGCGCCAGGCCGAGAGCCCGTTCGCGCGTCAACGTCGTCGGCGACGACGTCCTCTGCGGGGAGCACGTGGATCTGGGTCGGGCTCGTCGCCGTACAGAACGCGGCGACGAAGCGACCGCTTCCGCGGTCGTAGTGGAGCCCGTGCAGGACGCCACCGGCGAGCTCGCCCTCTCCGACGAGCACGCGGTCGACCGTGAACGAGAGCGCCCCCTCGTCGAACGTTCCGGCATACGCCCACGAGCAGCCGTCGATGTTGTACGTCAGCGAGTACCGGTCGGCGTCGAGGTGCTCGAGCCCCTCGAGCTCGCCGACTCCTTCGTGAGCGAGGCCGGCGATCGCGACCGGCTCGACCTCGCCCGGCCGTGAAAGGTCGAGGAATGCGAGAGAGCCCGTGTCGTCGTAGAGCGTCGTCGTGAGCAGGATGCCCGCTCCGCTCGTGACCCCGTGCGCGGACCGGAACCCGCTCAGCGGGTGCTCCGTCTCGGGATCGCGCTCCTCGATGGGCGTCCCGTAGAGCATCTGGCGGCTGCCGGCCTCGTCGATCTCGTAGAGCACGACGTCGCCCATCGTGTAGCCGTCGACGAGGGCGACGCGCGAGTGGTCCGGACTCCACGCCGCCACGTACGCGCCGTACTGGCTCTCCCAGATCACCTCGGCGGCCCTCGTCGGGAGGTGGACACGCACCGCGCGCTCCACGGACTCCTCCCGCGACTCGACCGAGAAGAAGGCGATCTCGGCGTCGTCGTCGACCTCGACCAGGTGCGACCGACCACCCGCGAACGTCTCGGCCGCCAGCGGCTCGGGGAAGCCACCCTCGAGCGGGATGACGTGCGGCACGTAGTTCTCGTCGCCGTCGGCGTCGATCATGACGAGGATCAGACCGAGCCCGGGAAGGACGTGGAAGAGCTCGCCGCCGACGAGGTCCGGGTTCTGGAGCGCCATCTGCGGCGGGAGCAAGGGCTCGGGCACGCCGCCGGATGCGTCCATCGCGTACAGGCTCAGGTGCCCTGAGAGGTTCGAGACGAACGTGATCCGGTCGTCCGCGAGCTGGGGCTCGACGAAGAGGCGCGCCGAGAGGAGCGACTCGATCCGATCCGCTCTCCGTCCCACGGTGTTCGCCGCCACGATCGCCACAGGTTCCGCCTAGGAGGCTACCGCTTCGAGGACGGCCTCGGGAATGTCGAAGTTCGCGTAGACGTCCTGCACGTCCTCGGTCTCCTCGAGGCCCTCGACCAGCTTGACGATCCGCCGCGCGACGGACTCGTCCGAGACGGCGACGGTCGTCTTCGGGACCATCGCGAGCTCGACGGACTCCACGCTGAAGCCTGCGTCCGCGAGCGCTCGGCGCACCTCGGACAGCGACTCCGGCGCGCAGGTGACGACGAAGCTCGAGCCGTCGAGCTCGACGTCGTCGGCGCCTGCCTCGGCTGCGGTCAGCACGAGGGCGTCCTCGTCGGCGCCGTCGGACGCGACCAGCACGACCCCTCGACGCTCGAACTGCCAGGCCACCGCTCCGGTCGTGCCGAGGTTGCCGCCGTGCTTCGTGAACGCGTGGCGCACCTCCGATGCGGTGCGATTCCGGTTGTCCGTGACCGCCTCGACGAGGACGGCGACCCCCTCCGGCCCATAGCCCTCGTAGACGACGGTCTCGAAGCTCGATGCGTCGGCGTCCGCCCCGGAGCCCTTCGTGATCGCGCGCTCGATGTTCTCCTTCGGCATCGAGTACGACCGCGCCTTCTCGATCGCGTTCTGGAGCGCGAGGTTGCCGTCGGGGTCCGGCCCGCCCTCCTTCGCCGCGACGATGATCGCGCGCGAGAGCTTGGAGAAGAGCTGCCCGCGCTTCGCGTCGGCGGCGCCCTTCTTGTGCTTGATGCTGGACCACTTGCTATGCCCGGACACTCGCCGCCTCCTCGACCAACTCCAGGAACAGCTCGTGCACGCGCAGGTCGTCCGTCAGCTCGGGGTGGAAGGAGGCGAGCAGGAGGCGACCGTCGCGGACGAGGACCGGCTCCCCGTCCAGCTCGCCGAGCACCTCGACGCCCGGTCCCGCGCTGCGGATCCGCGGCGCGCGGATGAAGACGCCATGCAGCGGGATCGTGTCGCCCGCGAGGTCGACGTCGGCCTCGAAGCTCTTGACCTGGCGCCCGAAGGCGTTCCGTTCGACCTCGAGATCGGCGAGACCGAGATGGTCGCGGTCGAGAACGATGAGGCCCGCGCAGGTGCCGAGAATCGCGCCGTCGAACGCGCGGATCGCGTCGTCGATGCCGTACAGACTCGCGAGGCGCATGATCGTCGTCGACTCGCCGCCGGGAATCACGAGCCCGTCGAGCCCGTCGAGCTCTTCCGGCAGCCGCACTTCGACGACCTCGGCACCCAGCGCGCGAAGCGCCCGAGCATGCTCGCGAAAGGCTCCTTGCAAGGCGAGGACGCCGATGCGCAGCGGCCTCGTCACCGTGGCGACTACCAACCGCGGACTTCGAGCCGCTCGCCCTCGGCGAGCGAGCTCGCGGAGATGCCGACCATCGGCTCGCCGAGACCGGCGGAGACGTCCGCCAGCACCTTGGCGTCGTCGAAGTGGGTCGTCGCCTCGACGATCGCCTTCGCGCGCGTTTCCGGCTCGCCCGACTTGAAGATGCCCGAGCCGACGAAGACGCCGTCGGCACCGAGTTGCATGCAGAGCGACGCGTCGGCGGGGGTCGCGATGCCGCCTGCGGTGAACGTCACGACGGGGAGCCGCCCGTTCTCCGCGACCCAGCGGATGAGCTCGTACGGCGCCCGGTGCTCCTTCGCGGCGGCGTGCAGCTCGTCCTCGCGCAACGCCTGGAGCGCGCGGATCGCACCGAACACCGCGCGCATGTGCGTCACCGCGTTGACGATGTCGCCCGTACCGGCCTCGCCCTTCGTCCGGATCATCGCCGCGCCCTCCGAGATTCGCCGCAACGCTTCGCCGAGGTTCGTCGCGCCACAGACGAACGGGACGGTGAACGCCCACTTGTCCACGTGGTGCTCGAGATCGGCAGGAGTGAGGACCTCGGACTCGTCGATGTAGTCGACCTCCAGCGCCTCGAGGATCTGCGCCTCGGCGAAGTGGCCGATCCGGCACTTCGCCATCACGGGAATCGTGACCGTCTCCTGGATCTCCCGAATCTTCTCGGGGTCGCTCATGCGCGCGACGCCGCCGTCGCGCCTGATGTCCGCGGGCACGCGCTCGAGCGCCATGACTGCACAGGCGCCGGCGTCCTCCGCGACACGCGCCTGCTCGGCATCGACGACGTCCATGATGACGCCGCCTTTCAGCATCTCGGCGAGGCCCGTCTTGACCCTCAGCGTCCCGTACTCGGCCACCGTCGCAGTCTAGCCGTGGAGCCTCTGTGGATACCCGCGACGGAGTTCGACCAATTTGCGGCTTTCCGGGTGTGGAAATCGCCTGGAAAAGGTCGTGTCCGTCCGCACGATGTGGAATAGGTACGCGCTACCGGCGCGACTCCTCTCCCCGCAGGCGGATCCGCCTGGCCCCGAAGTTGCGCCGCTCCAGCAAGAGGCCCGCCCACCCGGGCCTCTTGCTTCATCTGCGTCCGGGTCTAGCTTCGGCTTTCGGTGAGTGCCGGCGACTCGGGCTGCTCGACGATCCGGATGTACGGCTTCGGCGACTCCCAGCCGTCCGGCCAGATCTCCTTCGCCTCGTCGTTGGAGACCGAGCCGGCGATGATGACCTTGTCGCCCTGCTGCCAGTTGACCGGCGTCGCCACGCGGTGCTTGGCCGTGAGCTGCAACGAGTCGATCACCCGCAGCACCTCGTCGAAGTTGCGGCCGGTCGTCATCGGGTAGACGAGGACGAGCTTGACCTTCTTGTCGGGGCCGATGACGAAGACGTTCCGCACCGTCTGGTTGTCCGCAGCGGTCCGATCGCTCGGCCTCGCCGCCGGTCTCGGCGGGGAGCATCCCGTACAGCTTCGACACGGCGAAGTCCGCGTCTCCGATGATCGGGTAGTTGGGCGCCGTGCCCTGGGTCTCCTCGATGTCCTTCGCCCAGCCCTCGTGGTCGCCGGTCGAGTCGACCGAGACGCCGATGATCTTCACGTTGCGACGGTCGAACTCGGGCTTGATCTTCGCCATGTAGCCGAGCTCGGTCGTGCATACGGGCGTGAAGTCCTTGGGATGCGAGAAGAGAACTGCCCACGAGTCGCCGATCCAGTCGTGGAAGCTGATCTCGCCTTCCGTCGTCTCCGCCGTGAAGTCCGGCGCCGTGTCGTTGATCGTCAGGGTCATATGCGTCCTCCTTCGGGGCCCTAGCCCCCTCTTCCGGGCGCGCGAGCCACCCTCGCGCTCGAGTCACGCCGTATCTATGAGACGCCTGAACGCGCGTCGGCCTTGCATTGTTCCACCGAAGCGCCTACTCGGACGACCCTCCGGCGAATGGTCTCTGCGCTACGCGGCCTCGGACACGTGAGTGGCGAGCGCTTCGCCGACGAGCACCTCGCGTCGCGTCGCGGTAACGAGCCCCGTGCTCCCGCACTCCCGGCATGGGATGACGCCGTCCGAGCACATCGGGCAGGACGTGAGCGTTGCGAGCAGCGCGCTCTCGGACCAGTCGTGACCAGGCCACACGACTGCCAGGAGCATCCTGAAAGGATCTTCGCCCTCTGCGATCAGCCGGCGAGCTGCCTCGCCGCGCTTCATCAGCGCTCGGTCGTATGCCCCGTGCATCGAGTTGCTCCCGCGTACCGTCGGACGAGCGCCTGCGTCAGTCGTCGTCCTTCTCGTCGTCGTCCTTGTCCTTCGCCTTGCCCTTTGCCTTCGAGGAGACGCACTTCCCGAACGCGTTGTGCAGGTTGTGGTTCGTCCCGTACTTCTTGGCAAAGGCGTCGGCTCCGGTGGACGTCCGTTCCGCCTTGCAGGCCTTCGCGGCGCCGCTGGACTTCCCGTCCTCATCGTCGTCTTCGTCCTTCTCGTCGTCGCCGTCCTTGGAGCTTGGCCGACACGCACTTGCCGAAGGCATTGCGCAAGTTGTGGTTCGTGCCGTACTTCTTCTGGAACGCCTCGAGGCCCAGCGACTGGCGCTCGGCCTTGCAGGCCTTGGCCGCGCTCCTCCGAGCCTTGCGCTTGAGCCGCGGTCGCGGGCTTCTCATTGTCCGGCGCAGCGGCATACGCCGCCGGGATGCCGAAAGCAACGAGTGCGGCGGCTGCGACGAACCACTTCCTCATGAGTGTCCCCCTCGTCCCACGTTCGATCCCCTGTGCAAGAGATGATGCTCCAAAGTGGCAATCATTGCGAGCGTCGAGTGCAGGTGCACTCGTGCCGCTCGAAGGCAGGAAGACGTCTCATCGCTACTCAGTAGACGCGAACGCCGACCCGAACTTGCGCGTGAGGATGAGGTTTTCGTCCGTCGAGGTTTCGAAGCCGGGAGCCGTGGTATGTCTGCCGATGCCTGGCTCGTACCCGTCGGCCGGGTATCCGGGGGAAGGTCGTCGATGGCGGTCTGGCCCGTCCGCGGCGACCTACTCCCCCTTTCGATGATCGCCCCGACCAGACCGCGCAGCACGTTACGCCGTCGACGGGCAGGAACTCGTCAGCGGTCGACGGTGATCAGCAGATACTCGCCCTGAATCCGTACGCTGCCGTCTGTGGCGAGATTGAAGCGTCGAACGATGTCCGCGAACGTCTGGACGAACTCCGGCCAGCGCCCCTGAGGCTCGAGCACGGTGCGCGCGGTGACGAAGGGACCGAAGGTGTTCATGTACTCAGCAACCGCATCCTGTTCGGATCCGAACGTCAACTCGACGTGCTCATGGACAACGTCGGGCACCACACCGGCCGCGGCGAAGACCTCTTCGACGTGGCTTTCGACGCCCCAGAGCGGCGGAGGTTGCACGCCCGGAGGAGGCGGCGGGAGGAAGGCCCCCAACTGGCCCGATCGCCGGCGTCGACGAGGCCGAGACCCCGTCCCAGGTCGATGGCCTCGAAGGAGGCGCGGGTCGAGGGCGGTCTATCGATCTTCGAACCCCGTCGCAGATGTCTGACGCCCTTCGCAAGAGCTGGCGGCGGCTGCCGGGCAACTGGGACTGAGCGATGGCGCTCGATCTGCGAGGCGCTCGGCACACGGCCCAACAGCTGCGCAAGGAGCTAGCCGGACGTTGCCGTCTCGTCGTGCGGCGCACCGACGGGCTTCGATTCCGGAGAGCCGCGCTGGCGCAGGTAGATCGTGAAAACAACGAGCGTGCCGACGGCGAGGAACTCCGACTGCCAGTTCTGGAGGGTCTTTTCCCAGAAGTCGGGATCGAGCAGGTATCGGCCCCAGGAGACGCGTCCCGCGCCGTGCGTCGCCTGCTCCTCGTTGAAGACGCGCCAGTTGTTCAGGGATTGGGCGAACCAGGTTGCGAAGAAGATGAGCGTCATCACGATCAGCAGCGAGTTCTCGTAGATCCGTGTGCGGACATCGTCCGCCTTCGCCCACCGTGGTCCGCGGGTTGGGGTACGGAGCCCGATCTGCTGCTGCTCGTCGCTCTCGAGCCCCGCGTCCTCGAGGGCTTTCGACTCGCTGGAGCCCTTCTGCACGAGCCAGATCGTCGCTGCGATGAAGAGCGAGAACTGGAGGAACTCGGATTGCCAGTTCTCCATCACCGCGCCGCCGAAGCTCGGCGTAACCACGTAGTGCCACCAGGACAGCGTCTGCTGCCCGTGCGCTGCCTGCTCGGCGTTGAAGTTGTGCTGGCTGGCGAACGACTGGCCGACCAGGGTCGCCAGGAAGATCGTGGCGAAGAAGAGCGCGAGCCCATTCTCCCTCGCGAAGCGTTTCATTGCTGGACGAGCCCGACGGTGATGAAGAAGACGAGGCCCCCGACGATCATCAGTGAGTAGAGAAGGAACATCGTGCGCACGATGGCGGTCGAGTTCGTCTCGAAGCACGTCTGCCCTGCTCGGGCACGTGTTCGCTAGCGCACGATGCGCGTCGTTTACCTGCGACTCGCGGGGCGGGTCCTCAGAACGGGACGTTCGCCCCCGGCTGTTCGACCATGCGTTCGACGAGCTCTATCGGCTTGAGATCGGTGCGCTGCGAGCTCGAGACGAGGAACCGAGTCGGCGGCAGTGGAGGTTGAAAGCGCGGATTTAGCCCAGCCGTGAGGGGTCGATGACCGACACGAGAAATCCGCCTGCGACGTATGCGCGTAGGACCTTCGTCAAGCAAACAAAGGGGGAGAGATGCGGCTCGTTCTAGCCTCACTCATCGCTTTCGTGGCGCTTGCCGTCCTGATTGCACCGGCGGTTGCAGCCAATCCGCCCGGAACGGGACAGCCGAACCAGTCCTGCGAGGAGCAGCCGTCAGGCCCGCCTGGCTTCAACTCGGGCGGCTTTGCGAACGCAGAGGAGCACTACGCCGGTAGTGGCAAGTCGGTGTCGCATGCCAATAGCGACCACGCGGTGTCCCAGTACGACGTTGCCTGTTTCCAGGCCTCGCAGCGCTGAGAGTCTGCCACGGGGCCGGGCTTCTAAGCCCGGCCCGTTGACCTAGGTACGCGTCGTCCCGGCCACTAACGCGCACCGCTCGAGAACGAGCTCGAGCTCCGCCCAGCTGGCGCATGGACCATCAGCTCAGCGGACGCCTTCGCGAGCGCGGTTCTGCTCCGGCCCGGACTAAACGTCGGCAGCGACGCGGGTGTCGACCGCCGCTGATCCCACGCGTATGTATGCGTCCTCGGTGACGGCCACGACACAGTCCTCAGGGCGTTGAGTAAGCGCCGCTCGCAATCGCGCCTGAGCGACATCACCGTCGCGTACGGGAAATCGCACCGTGGAGCCGTCGAACCTCAGAACGAGGTACTCGCGTATTTTCACCAGTCCCACCGATCTGGCCGCAGGGAGCGCGATTCTGCGCAGGCAACGCTGGCCGTGTCAAGGCCCTGCTTTGCTTGGTTCAGCCCGCCCGCCTCCAGTTCCCGCTCCTCGATCCGCAGGTAGCTCGCGAGTTCGGGATCGCGGTCCTCGCCGTGACGAAGTCGGGAGCTGAGATGGCCGAGCCGGTCATCTACTGATGAGCGAAGCGCATCTGGCCGAGGCCGCCAACGGCTTGAGATACGCAAGCTGCTACGAATACCGCGAGGGGTCTGCGGTGCCCTACACGGATGACCGGGAGGAGTTCCACGGCGCAATGCGTCGCCTTCGGCGACTTCTCCTTGGGGATGGCATGGGCTCGCCAGGGAGGCTGAAGGGCGAGGAGGCACAAGCACAGGCGACGCGAGAACTTCGTCGTATGCGAGAGGCGTTCGATGCCCTGATCGCAAGGAGCGAAGAGGGCCGCACAGAGAAGGCCGCGTTGAAGCCCGCTTCGCTGATCTACAAGAGGAGCTCAAACGGATTGCTGCATCCGCGGTGAGGCGGGCGGAAGGTGTCATCCCACCACCGAACCAACCGAAATCAGGTGGGAGCGCCGGCACCTCGAAGACGAGGACTGTCACCTCGAAGACGAGGCCGCGCTCACCGAAGCGGAAGCGGAAGACCTAGCCGCCTCTCTCCGCTCCTCGATCCGCAGGTAGCTCGCGAGCTCGGGATCCTTAGATCGTGCGCGACGCGCTGCGCTGAAGCGCTGAGAGAACCTCCGCTTCGCGTCGGCCCCCCCGCCCGGGGGCACGATCGACTGTTCAGCGGCACTTCCGGCACAACCGACCCACACAACCATGGGATTTGGCTCCAGTACAGAGCTTGAAAATGGGCCCGCCTGGACTAGAAGCCGCCTGCATATCAAGGGGTTTTCTCCGCCGGGGTGTGCAAATAGGGGTGCGTCATCTGAGCGCGTCCGGTCCCGCTTGTGATTCCGCGTGCCCCTCCCGGCCACCCCCTACCGAGAAGCTCTCGACTCCGGTGACCGGGGTCAGCTTGTTGTTCGCGATTCAGTCGCGGTTGTAATCCGCGTCCGAGTGGGAGTGGCTGCTCACGACTCGGCGCAATCGCGGGCGACGGAGGCAACTCCTCCGCGTCGCGTGAGTACTTCCCCAGGATCGCCTCCATCGCTTCCAGATCCTCGAGCGAGAGCTTCCTGAAGTAGCCCTGCAACAAGTACTCGGCGGTCACACCCGCAGTGACTACGAGTGGCGCTTTCCCGAAACCCCTATCGGCCAACCATTTGGCGGCCTCGATCCTGTCTGCCGTTCTGGCGCGCTCGTCGTTCATCACCTCGAGCATGTACTCGGCGATCGCTCCTCCGTCCTCACCGACGAGCTCACGCACGCGACGACTCAGACCCTTGGGACGCCCTCCCGGGTTTCCGCTGACGCCAGGCGCGAATCCTTTTCCGGTCACTCCACCGACGCGCGTTGTATCGGGTCTGCTCTGAACGATGCTCATGTCAGGCAGTTTGCCGGTCTCGCCCGACGACAGGTTTTGGCCGGCGGGGCGTCTAGGGAGGGCGGAACCTCGCGATCTGCTGCTCCGTCGGGAGACCAGGCTGGCCTCTTTGGATGCGCGCTCTTTGGTCGCCAGGGTGTAAAGGGCGCGGCGAACGAACGAGGAGAAACGACGGCGTACGAGCTGGCAAAAACCGACACAATCTGGGATCTCGTGGAGCCGTTGCTCAGTCGCACCGACCTGGCTCAAACTCTCGACGCAGAGGTCCAGCACTGGGTTTCTCGCGGGTGGAGGCTCCGCTCATATACGCCGAGGAAGGCACATCTCGTGAGAGGGGAACCCGTAAGTCACGGCGTCCATGTCTTCTTCTCGATCGTGACGCTCGGTCTCTGGCTGATCGTCTACATCCCGCTGTTGATCTTCGGCGGAGAGAAGCACTTGCTCATCTCGATCGACGAGAAGGGCGTAGTGACCTCGACCGACCGCCGAGCCGCACCGGCCACCTCGGACTGACGCTGTAACCGAGCGGACAGGGGCCCGGAATCTGGCAGGCCGCGGGAAGGTAGCTGACAGTGGCGCGACGGCGCCAACCGCCGGCGACGGGGTCAGCACGTCGCCGGATCTCCTGCTCCTCTCCCGGCTGCTCGCGAGAACGTGGTACCCGCCAGCCGGTTGGACCTGCTTGCGTACTCAGGCTAGACGGCACGCAGGTTGCTTCCGGTCGGCTCGAACAGCCGCCCAGAGGCAGAACTCACGCGGTGTGACCTGGGCGATTAGCTATTGAAGCGTCCCCGGCCGAAGTAGCCAAAAACAGCCAACAGAACAGCAACGATGACGACGATCCAAAGCCAGGTAGCCATGTGAATCTCCTCTTCTTCTTGGCGTCGACTGACGCTGCGGCTAGTTACCCGTGTTGCATACGGACAAAACGTAGACCGCAGTGGCGCTCGGTACGAAATAGCGAGCATGACTCGCGCAATGTTCGAATCTCGATTAGCGGGGTACACTGAGGACACACGCTCCCTCCTTCCGCCGCTGCACTCGTCATGAGTCGCGCCAGGTTCGAGCTCTACCCGGAAGGGGGGCCGACTTGGCACCCACCAGCCTCGAAGACGTTCAGGTCGAACGACCAGCTGACGGCACCGCCGTGGTCGTCTTTTCAGGCGAGCACGACATGGCGACGGAGCCCGAAGTCAGGGATCTCCTCCACTCGCTGGTGAGGTGGGACAAGCTGATCGTCGCCGACTTCTCGTCGGCTTCCTTCGTCGACTCGTCGGTGCTCGGCGTGCTGCTCGATACGAACGCGAAGGCACGTGAGCTCGGAAAGACCTTCCGCTTGCAACTCGGTACGGCTGACATCGTTCAACGCGCCTTCGAGATCTGCGGAGTGTTCGCGGTCATCGAGCGTGTGGCGACGCGTGAAGAAGCGCTCGTACCAGGAGAGCAGTAAGACGTGGCGGCCTTCGCCGCGACCCTCATCCGCGATCCGAGCGAGCTTCGTGGAATGCGCCACTCGCTGACAGCCTGGCTAGGGCTGACGGACGCGACAGCAGTTGTCCGCGACGCAGTCTTGCTCGCAACGCACGAGGCCGCAGCAAACGCAATGAAGCACGGACAGCCAGAGACCCCGGTGCACATCTCGGCGACTCAGGACGAGGCCGGCGGCTTCACCGTTGAGGTCACGAATCTCGGCGGGTGGAAGGAGCCAGAGCCGGGTCACCACGGCCGCGGTCTTTCGATGATGAACGAGCTCATGTCCGAGGTCGCGATTCAGACGAAGACGAGCGTTCGTATGCTCAGCGGCTAGTTCAGCCAGCTCCCGAAACGACGGCGCCTCTCGACTTGTAGTTACGCGATCGAGCGGGCACCCGCCTTCGTCGGGTGGCCTTGACTAGCTCCTGTTAGAGGGAGAAGATCGCGTGCGACGAGCCACCCAGAAGGAGGGGACATGAGGCATCGTCTTGTACTCGCAGTCATCGTTGCGGTGACGGCAGGAGTCGCTTGCGGCTCCGCACTCTCTGATCCGCCACGGAACAACGGCCACAACTGCGGTGGGTTCGCCAGTTCGTTCGTTCCTCCGGGTCTCGGGCCCGAGGTAAGCGCCATCGCGAGGTCGGGCCCGACAGCGATCCCGTCCAACCTCGATTTTGCGAACTGCGGAGGAAACGGCTTCCCGCCCGGTTAGCGGACAGCCCAACCAGCCCGGCCCCAAGAGCTTCGGTCTCATTCCGAGTTACGGGGTCGGGGCGGGCGCTGTCGGCACCCACGGACCTTCGATGTGGGTTGCCTCCGCGTCGCCCGGCCAAGGCGGCATCGCGATGCACAGAAACCGCAGCGCTTCCGCCCCGGTGCAGCGGTACTGGAAGGCAGTACCCACAGGGATGTCGATGGAGACACCCGGCGTCAGGACGGTCAGTTCTTCACCGCTCTCGTCCCGGCGCCAAATTTCCCCCCGGCCGGACAGGACGTGCCAGAACTCGCTCACCGTGGCATGGACAGTCGCCCGGTTTACCTGCCCTGGCGGGACCGTGGAATGGATCATGTTGCCGGTTGTGGCCTCCATCAAGTAGCGGATCTCCGCCCCGGCGGGGGAGCGGGCATCGGGGGTCTCGGGAAGCGGGCGGGTCTGCATGGGCACTCCTTCGCGGACTCGTCCACAGCCTACGAGACCACCAGGCCGCCGCTCTCAGCCCGACTTCGGAGGGGCAGCTCCTCGGACGGGGGAGCGCGTCCACTGCCAGGGCGCTCCCCTCTTTCCTGGTTAGTGGGGCGCGAGGGAAGGCGGCGCAGAACACGCGCATGCCCACGGCCGCCCGACCGCCCGGCGCGAGGTCATGTGCAACCGCAGTAGTCGTCTTCGGCAGCGGAGTTCCCACGGCTTTGCGCGAGCGGGGGCATACTGACGGCGTCATGGGCGACGCCACGTCCGCTCTCCGCACCTTCCTGATCGCCGACATCCGCGGGTACACGCGCTACACGGAGGAATACGGCGACGAAGCGGCAGCCAAACTCGCCGCCGAGTTCGCTGACCTGGTGGCCGACGGTGTCCAGGCTCACGAGGGACAACTCGTGGAGCTCCGAGGAGACGAAGCCCTCGCGGTCTTCACGTCGGCTCGCCAGGCGATCCGCGCAGCTGTCGACTTGCAAGCGAGGTTCGGGGACGAGACAGGGGCGAACTCGGACATCCCGCTCAAGGTAGGCATGGGCATCGACTCCGGAGAGGCAGTCGAGATCGACGACGGGAGCTTTCGCGGCGCATCGCTCAATGTCGCTGCCCGCCTCTGCGGGCGTGCGCACGGCGGAGACGTCCTCGTCAGCGCATCGACCGTCCGGCTCGCTGGCAGACTCGGCGGTCTTCAGTACAGCGACCGGGGCCGGGTACGTCTGAAAGGCATGCCGGAAACCGTCCACATCTACCAGGTCTACTCGGAACTCGACGCGCCTCGCAGCAGTAACTGGGTGCTGATGTTCTTCGGCAAGCCGGGCCGGGGCCTCGGGTGGAAGCTCGGGGCCGCGGTCGTCGCGCTCGCCGCTGTAACAGCCGCCGGGGTCGTCTACCTCACGTCCGGGGACCAGACCGACGCGGGAACGGCAGCCCCCGGCGCGGGCACCTTCCCGGTGACGACGGAGCCGGAGGCGCTCGCCGCCGACGCGGGGCTGGACGCGATCGTTCCGGCAGCACTCTGGAAGGACTGCAGGCTGCAGACGGTTGCAGAGCCGACGGCGATCCAGACTGCCGTGTGCCTGCCTGCCGGTGGAGTGCCCGACAGATGGGATATCTCGTCATATCCGAGCGGGGCTGCTCTCAGCGCCGCCTACGAAGGAGAGCTTCGCAACCGCCCGGATACGAAGCGCAATACGGGCAAGTGCAACGCGTTCTCATGGGGCGGTGAGCGCCAGTGGCTGCACGGCCCGGACAAGCCAGGCGGCCGAGTCTTCTGTTACTTCGACGGCAACGACGCGGTCGCCGTATGGACGCACGCACGCCTAGGTCAGCCCACTCACCGCGACGTCCTCATGCGCGCACGCGAGGGTGGGAGCGACCACGCAGGTCTGACCCGCTGGTGGCGTCCGTGGCACCACCTGATAGGCAAGGCCCAGTAGATACGCACCGCGACCACCCTTCACCCAAGGCTAGGCGCCTGCGCCGCGCCCCCAGCGCCGCCCAAGATCAGCGGCCACACACGGGTGGGGTCCGAGTGTGCGGGAGAGTCGCTGAGCGAGGCGTTCCTCAGCAGACGTCCTCGATGATTCGACCAGCTCGTCCACGCGGTAGTCGTGGTGGCGGCCGACGGACGAGTCCGACCCGCTGGCGGCTCGTCACCTCAAGACCCAGAACAGCACGAATATCAGCGCGAGCGCCACGACCACTATCAGCACGAGTACGTTCGTCATGGCCGTTCAGAGGATAAGTCGGCGCGGCGGTCAGGTCGCTTTCGCTCGTCGGTGGGTCGTCGAGTTAGGAGATCCTCGTCGGCGACGGGGCGGTTACGAGGGCAGATCGCCGTCTCTGGCTCAGCTTGGCCGACTGAGCGGCGCGAAGAGCTGCGCCTAGTTCGAGCCCGCCCGCCTCGAGCTCGCGCGCCTCGATCCGCAGGTAGCTCGGCCCCTTCTGCCTGACGGCCGATGATGTGGTTGACCATGCCCAGGAGCGACGACTCGCATGACAGCAGCCCGGACGCCTGGGACCGCGACGTCCTCGCGGCGCTCGCCGTGGTCGTGCTCTTGCTGCTCACGGTCTTGGTCGCGCTCTACCACGTGAGAGAGGCTGGGTTCTTCAGCGGGCCGTCTTGCGGCTTTGGCTGTCCGGGCACCTCATCGATTAGCCGCGCCCCGGGGCCGTGAGGTCCATCCTGTGATGTTCCTGGCCTCCTGGCTCGTCTGCGCCCTGCTCGCGTGGTGCATGTGGTGGTACTGGCAGCGACAGAAGCGGAAGTGACCCATAGGAAGGGCGGCGTCTAGTTCAGCCCTGCCCGCCTCGAACTCGCGCTCCTCGATCCGCAGGTCGCCTGCGAGCTCGGGATCGTCGCCACGCACTTCCTCGATGAACCGCTCCGCATCCTCGCGGCGTATGAACGTCTCGACGGCGTCGCCGAGCGGGTTCGTCGCGCTCGAGCGCTCGTCGAGAATGACGTAGACTCGCACGGCTCGATGCTGACAGCCGGCGAAGGCGTCGGCTCCGGTACGAGATTGGGCCCGCCGGAAGCTCGCCCCGTGTTTAATGAGCTCCGACCGGGGGAGGGAAACACGGTTGCAGTCAATTACGGGTCAGGGAGTGCGGCCCGCGCACGCCGTGGGTTGCGTGGTCTCTATCGAGGAGGGGGTTTGATGATTTGGTATTCCTGCTTGCGACGGACGTGGACCGTCGCCGTTTTCGTGTTTTTGACCGTCGCTTTCGCCACGACCGCGGCCGCTGCAACGAGGCGCGGGTGACGGTGGGTAGCCCGACGACGCCGTTCCCGCGGAACAAGCAGAACGAGCCCGCGGTGGCGATCGACGCGTCACGCCCGGCGATCCTCGCCGCAGGCTCGAACGACGAGATCGACAATGCGCCGTGCGGCACGACCATCTTCGCCACGGAGGAGTCACCCTGCCCGTTCACGCCCGGCGTCGGCGTCTCGGGCGTCTACTTCTCGTTCAACAACGGCGCCAGCTGGGTGCAGCCGACCTACACGGGCTGGAGCGCGCGCGACGGCACGCCGCAGGTGGGGCCGATCGGAACGCTGCCCTGGTACTACGAGAGCGGGCTCGTCTCCGACGGTGACCCGGCCGTCGCGTTCGGGCCGATCCCGCGCAACGGCGAGTTCTCGTGGGCGAACGGGTCGCGTCTCTACTACGCGAACCTGACCTCGAACTTCCCCGCGGGGCTCTACGCCTCCGGCGCGACACCGCGAGGAGCTGGACGAGGAAGAGGCGCCCGAGCGGAACCTGGCGCTGCGCGAGCAGGGCTTTGCCGAGCCGGGCGCCGTCAAGGGCATCGAGGCGATCGCGGTCTCACGTGCCGACAACGTGACCGCCGCCAACTACAACGACAAGAACGTCTGGAAGCCGCCGGTGATCGCCTCGAAGGCCGCGAGCAACACCCAGTTCGCCGACAAGGAGCAGATCTGGGCGGACAACGCCGAGTCGAGCCCCTTCTTCGGGAACGTCTACGTCTGCTACGGCTCGTTCATCGGCGGCGGCGCGGAGCCGCTGGTCGTCGCGACCTCGCGTGACGGCGGCGCGACCTGGCAGCAGAAGCACGTGACGCAGTGCCGCCGCCGCGTTCGCCGATCCATTTCGGGCAGTCCGGCTGCACGATCAGGACGAACAGCCACGGCGTCGTCTACGTCATGTACCAGAGCGTTCCAGGTCGGGCCTCCCGGGCACGTCCGGGCCACTACCTGGTGCGCTCGTACGACGGCGGCGACAGCTGGACGCGGCCGCAGCTCGTGACGCACGCTGCTCGACAACTGCTTCGTCGTCGATCCGGTGATCGGGCGCTGCGTCGAGGACGGCATCGCCGGGGCGCGCAACGACCTCAGCGGCTCGCCGAACATCGACATCGCCAACGGAGCGCCTTCGGGTGCCGGAGCCACCGAACCGGATCGTCGACAACTACGTCACCGGACCGGCGCTGAATCAGGAGAAGGTCTAGCTCACGTGGGCGGTCGCAGACGAGCAGGCCGGGCGGGTTCCACCGGGGCAGAGCGCCCGAGCCTCGCCTGGAGCGGACCGCAGCAGGTCTCGGACAGACGATGACCGCGGCTTCTACACCGCTCCCGCGCTTTCGCCGAACGGCGGCAGGCTGTACGTCGTCTACAACGCCTACACGACGCCGTACCGCGAAACGACGTTCACGCCGCGCGGGCTCGTCGGCGTCTTCCGGACGCGCGTCGATGGGCGCGGCAGGTCCGTCGGGTTGGACGACGCTGCACCGAAGCCCGGTCGGTGACCCGCGTGCATCGAGCGCAGAACGACCTGCAGGCCGAGTTCCTCGGCGACTACGTCTACGCCGACGCCACGAACACCTACGGCGTCGGGGTCTGGAACGACGTGCGTGGTGGCGCGGTCTGCGCCGCGATGAACGAGTGGCGGATGGCGCTCCGAACCGAGGAAGACGCCGGAGACCCGCCGAATCCGGTCGACGCCTGTCCATCGGGCTTCGGCGACACGGACATCTGGTCGTACACGACGGGCTGAATGAAGTAGAGCGGCACAGGGACGGGGAGTGTTGGCTCCCCGTCCCTACCGCTCACCTGCCTCCACCGCAGCGTCTTCCGCCACCAGGGCCGTCAAGGATGCTGGACGCGGAATTGCGGGATTGGGGCGTGTATTGAGGGACGGGTCGGCGCGGTCAAGAGGCACCCCCACCCTCGCGGTAGCAGTCGAGTTTTGAGAGCAACTGCACCCCCAGGTGCACACCTGAAACACCAGATATGCCCGATTTGCAGGAAGGTTCTAGTCCAGTATGGACGCGAACGGGCGTCAGTCGAGTCGGTAGGGCACGCTGGCGAGGATCACGCTTGGCTCGAAGAGCAGCAGCCGCTTGATGTAGAGGGCGCGCTGGTTGTGCAGCGCGCGGGACATCCCGCCGAACACGAGCTCCGGCATCACCACGACCGCAACCGAGTCGGGGTCGGCGGTGATCTCTCGGAGGTAGGCGGTGAGCGGATCGCCGATGTCCCGGAAGGGTGCCTGCGCGACCTCGAGCGGGATCGGCATCTGCTTGACGGCCCACTCGGTCCGAAGCTGCTCGGCGTCGTCGGCGTCGAAGGCGAAGAACACCGCTCTCGTATCCGGGATCGCGAGGGTCGCCGCGTAGTTGGCGGCGCGCATCGAAGCCGCGTGGGCTCCCGAGATGAGGATTCGACACACCGCGCGTCGTGGCAGCTCGAGCTTGTGGTCCGGTGCGAGCAGCGGGACGTCGGTCACCACGACTCCCGGCTCTCTGAGCAGGCGCAGCTTCACGGAGAACTCGGGACGCCTGACTGCGCTCACGAGCGAGCGCCGGCGGAAGAGCTCGGGGACGACGAGAGTGATGAAGCTCGACTCGCCGCGTGGCAACGCCCACAGATGCTCGATGACCGCTTCGACGCGCCCGTCCTCCGGCGTCACGATCTCCAGATCCGGCTGCATCCCCGTGAGCTGTCGGAACCGGGGAAGGATCCCCGGATCGCTGTGCCGGCCGGGAACGTGGATCGCCTCGAAGTGGTCGCCCGCGATCTGACGCGCGTACCAGACTGCTTCCTCAAGGGCAGCGTCGTACGACTCGACGTAGAGCACGACGCGATTCGTCGCGGTGGGCGCGGCGGCGACCGCCGATACTCCGGCTCGAAGCCGGCGCGCCACCTTGCTGTAGTGCCGACGGATGCCGTAGAAGCCGAGGACGAGGAGCGGGATCGCGATGGTCACCGCCCACGCGCCCTCCGCGAACTTCGACCAGACGACGATGACCGCGACGAGGCCGGTCGCGACCGCCCCCGCGCCGTTGATCACAGCTCGCCAGCGCCAGCCCGGCTGCTCTCGCCGCAGCCAGTAGCGGACCATCCCTGTCTGCGAGATCGTGAACGCCGTGAAGACGCCGATCACGTAGAGGTGAATCAGGGCGAAGACGTCTGCATGGAACGCCCAGATCAGCAGCGCCGCGATCCCCGCGAGCACCACGATCCCGTTCGAGTAGACCAGGCGGTCGCCGAGGTTCACGAACTGGCGCGGGAAGAAGCGGTCGCGTGCGAGCACCGCCGCGAGGCGCGGGAATCCCTGGTACGACGTGTTCGCAGCGAGGACGAGGATGCCGAAGGTCAGCGCCTGGACTGCGTAGTAGAGGAAGGACGTCGAGGACGAGGCCGGGAAGACGCCGCGTGCGATCTCGGAGATCACCGAGACACTCGAGCTCGGCGCGGCGTTCATCGACACCGCGAGGTACGAGACGCCGAGGAACAGGCTGATGGCGATCGCTCCCATCGCGAGCAGCGTCAGCGCAGCGTTGTGACCCTTCGGGGGCCGGAAGGCTCCGACGCCGTTCGAGATCGCCTCGACACCGGTGAGCGCGGCGCTACCCGAGGCGAATGCCTGGAGGATCACGAGCACGCCCAGGACGCCGGCGCCCGCCGCGAGCGGATCCGGGACGGCTGCCTGGGGGCACGAGCCGTCGGCGCACTTGGCGATGCCCGTCCCGACCATGAGGAACATGACGGCGACGAACCCGTACGTGGGCAGCGCGAAGAGCACGCCCGACTCGCGCACGCCGCGAAGGTTGACGATCGTCAGCAGAGCGACGAATCCGAGCGAGAGCCCGACCTTGTGCGGCTCGAGCGACGGCGCAGCCGACGTGAGCGCGAGCACCCCTGCCGTCACCGACACCGCGACGGTCAGGATGTAGTCGACGAGGAGCGCCGCAGCTGCGACGAGGCTCGGCAGCGTCCCGAGGTTGTCCTTCGCCACGACGTAGGCACCGCCGCTCGTCTCGTAGGCACGAACCGTCTGGGTGTACGAGACGACGACGATCGCCAGGACGATCGCGATCGCGATCGAGATGGGGAGCACGTAGCTGAGCGCCGCGATCGAGACGCCGACCAGGACGACCATCGCCGCCTCCGTCGCGTAAGCGACGGAGGAGAGCGGATCCGATGCGAAGATCGGCAGCGCGAGCGTCTTCGAGATGAGCGTCTCGTCGAGCTCGTCGGTTGCCCGTGGCCGTCCGACGACGACTCGCTTGGCGACGTCGAAACCCTCGGCGCGCTTCTTCGTAGGTTGTGGTGGGTGCTCTCGGGTTTCCGTCGGTTGCCTTGCCCGTCGCTGACTGTCTGCGATCGACGCTAGCGCGCGGACCACGGCTCGGGCCGAGCTTTAGGGGAATCTTCAGGGCTTGTTAGGTCCCGGGCGTATCCTGGGTTCGTGAGCCCACTACGGGCCAAAGATCTCGTTCGCGACCGGCGGTGGCTGCTTCGACAGGTGACGGCTGCGGTGCTCAGTCTCGCCGCGGTCGCAGTCGTGAGCGTCGCGGTCTGGGCTCTCGAGCCGCACGCCCCGGTCGTGAGCCTCGGCGTCCTCTACCTCTTCGCCGTGCTGCCCGTCGCCGCGCTCTGGGGCCTGCCGTTCGCGATCCCCGTCTCGATCGTGAGCATGCTCGCCTTCAACTGGCTCTTTCTCCCGCCGACGCACACGTTCCGGCTTGCCGACTCCGAGAACTGGGTGGCGCTTGCCGTGTACCTCGTCACGGCGATCAGCGTGAGCGCGCTCTCCGATCGAGCGCGACGGCGTACGGAAGAGGCCGAGGAGCGCCGGCGCGAGACCGAACGTGCGATGGAAGAGGCGCGGGCGAGCGAGGAACGACGCCTCCGAGAGGCGGTCGAGGCCGAGGCGCTACGCCGCAGCGATGCTGTCAAGACGGCAGTGCTGCGTTCGGTCAGCCATGACCTTCGTTCCCCGATCACGGCGATCACGACTGCGAGCGAGGTGCTTCGCGAGCTCGGCGATTCTCTCCCCGAGGATGACCGGGACGAGCTCGATCGCCGCGATCCTCGCGCAGGTGCAGCGACTGGACCGCCTCGTCGCGAATCTCCTCGAGCTCTCGCGCCTCGAAGCCGGTGCTGCCACGCCGACTCGGGAGCTGTGGACAGTCGACGGTCTTGTAGCCCGCGCACTCGACGTGATCGAAGCCGACGAGGGTCGTGTCGACGTCGATCTGCCCGAACGACATTCCTCCGGTCGAGGTCGACCCGGCCCAACTCGAACGCGCCCTCGTCAACGTGATCGAGAATGCGCTCAAGTTCTCCGGCCTCGGCGAGCGGGTCGCGCTGCACGCGACGACTGAGGGCGGCGAGGTCTTCCTCCACGTGATCGACCGTGGGCCTGGGATCCCGGCTCCACGAGCGCGAGCGCGTCTTCGAGCCGTTCGTTCGCGGGACGTCGGCGAACGGGGATCGCGGCTCGGGGCTCGGTCTCGCCATCGCGCGGGGCTTCGTCGGTCTCAACGGCGGCCGCCTCTGGGTCGAGCCCGCGTCGAGCAGGCGGATCCGAGTTCGTCCTCGCGCTGCCAGCGGCCGCGCTTCCCGTGGAGGTAATCGCATGAGCGGCGCTCGCGTTCTCGTCGTGGACGACGAACCGCAGATCCTGCGAGCGCTACAGCTCAAGCTCCGCGGCGCCGGCTACGCAGTCGACACAGCGGCAACGGCGAGCGAGGCACGGATCAAGGCGTCCCTACGACCGCCGGAGGCGATCATCCTCGACGTGCTTCTCCCGGACGGGCGAGGAACGGACGTCTGCCGGGAGCTGCGGAGCTGGAGCGAGGTTCCGATCCTCGTGCTCTCGGCCGTCGGGGAGGAGCAGGAGAAGATCGCTGCGCTCGACGCGGGCGCGGACGACTACGTCACTAAGCCGTTCAGCGGTGACGAGCTCCTCGCCAGGCTCCGCGCAGCGCTTCGCCGAACGCAGACCTCGACGCAGCAGCCCGTCGTCGATGTCGGCGACCTCCGGATCGACCTCGAACGGCGGCACGTGACGATGGGCGGTGAGGAGGTGGCGCTCACGCCGATCGAGTACGACCTGCTACGGCTGCTCGCCGAGAACGAGGGCAAGCTGATCACCCACCCGACAATCCTTCGCGAGATCTGGGGGCCTGCGTACGCGGAGGAGTCGAACTACCTCCACGTGTACGTCTCGCATCTCCGCCGCAAGATCGAGCCGGATCCCGCGCGGCCGCGGTACATCCTGAACCAGCCGGGCGTCGGGTATCGCCTCGTCGACCCGTCAGGCCCGTTTTAGGGCTTCCTTCAGATCTCCCGCCGCTTCTTGAGGGCGGCTTAGGTCCGGTTCGCGCGTAGATGAAGACGTGTTCGGGAAAGCGCAACGGTCCCGCAAGGCTCGGGGCTACCGCCGGCTGTTGGTGCCGCTCGACGCGCGGCTCGAGTCGTTCGACGCACTCCAGATCGCGTGCCGTCTCGCTGTCGACGACCACGCGAGGATCACCGCCGTATCCGTCATCGAGGTGCCTGCGCTGCTCCCGCTGAACGCTCGGTTCGACGACGTCGAGGAAGCGGCTCGCCGCCTGCTCGAGCAAGCCGGTGCCTCCGGCGACGCGTACGGGGTGAAGGTCGTGCCGCGGCTGGTGCGGGCTCGCGACTTCGGCGCGGCGATCGTCGCCGAGGCGATCTCGGATCGCTCGGAGCTGATCGTCGTCGGCGCTCCCCGCGCCGAGCTCGCGGTATCGCCCAGGCGGGCCACTCCCGACCCCGTGCTTCGCGTACTGAAGGGCGCGCCATGTCGGGTCATGGTCGTGTCGGCTCCGGTACGCGAAGCCGCCTGAGGAACGCGCCGGTTCACATCCCGAGCGCTTCGCCGCGCCCCTCACTCCGGCCTCGTCGTCG
>CAVWES010000003.1:0-121634 GCA_963754175.1 uncultured Gaiellaceae bacterium
AAGACCCGCCTCGACACGCTCGACTACTACCCCGAGCCGGTGCGCGTGGATCGGGTCCGCATCCGTGTTGCACCGTGGTTCTTTCGCATCCCGGGCTTCTGGCGCTACCACGGCTATGCCTTCTGGCGGACGATCCTGCTGCGCTCGGCAGACGTGCCGGACGATCTCGTGACGCACGAGCTCTGCCACATCTGGCAAGGGCAGCATCGCGCCGTGCACATGGCGTGGAAGCACGTGACCACGCGGTACAGGTCGAACCCCTACGAGATCGAGGCGCGCCGCGCAGTCGACGAGACGAGGCGTCCAACCGCTCAGCCTGGGCTGTAGGCGACCCCTCCCTCGTTCGAGGGAGGGGTCGTCGCGTTCGCGGGTGCCGACCTTCATCGCATGCTGCGGCGCTCGGCTGCTCTGACCCTGCTCGCGTTGAGCGCGTTCGCCGCGCTCGCGTCGATCGGCGCCAGCGCCACTCGGCCCGCGGCTCCCGACATCGTGTCTCTCGAGGCGTATCCCTTCTCCGCGGTCGGTGAAGTGGCACGTCCCCGAGGCGGCGCGCGTCGTCCTCGAGGTCGGGTTGGACGACCGCTACGGGATCTGGTCGCCCACGACCGTCACCCGCGACGCGAGCACGTCACGAACGACCCTCGCCGGTCTCGAGCCGGCGACGGCATACCGCTACCGCGTCGTCGCGCGCTGGCGGAACGGCATGACTCGCCGAGGCGCGCGGGTCGTTCCGGACCGACCCCTGGCCCGGCTCGACGGCGGCGACGGCAACTCCTTCCGCGGCCGATGCCACCGCCACGGCGGGGAGCGGATCCCCCTTCGTGCTCCCACCGGCGCTGCCGCCAGGCGTCACGCCGACACAGCCGGCCACACCGCCCGCGTCGAGCCCCCTCCCGCCGGGGACGCCACTCGTGGAGAGCTCCTCGCCGTTCCGCGTGAACGGCAACGCCATCTTCCCGCGCATGGTCTGGCGCCAGTGCCCGACGTACTACCCGACGTCGATCGGCGCCGGCATCAACCTCTTCCTCGGTGTCGCGTGCTCGAACACCGACGAGCAGTTCAACCGCCTCGCGGGCAGGGCGATGTCGACGGTCGACGCCAGCACCCCCGGTGTGAGCGGGCCCGGCCAGGTGGGGTGGCACCTCGCGGACGAAGCCGACATGTCCGTCGGCGACGCGAGCAAGCTCCCGCAGCCGAAGGGTGTCGGCCGCGTCACGTTCCTCACACTCACCGACCACTTCTCGCAGCGCGCAGCACCGCCGACGAAGGGCAGGGGGATCTATCAGGGCTTCTTCGACAGCGCGGACGTGGTCGGCTTCGACACGTACCCGGTCGAGGGCCGCTGCTCGCTCGCACAGATCGACAACGTCTACTGGATGCAGCGGGAGCTCGTCTCGCTCACCCGCGGCAAGCCGACCTTCCAGTGGATCGAAGCGGGCCCGATGGAGCATTGCCGCGAGAACCAGGATCCGACCCCCGCCATCGTCCGCGCCGAGACCTGGCTCGCGATCGCGGGCGGCGCCCGCGGCATCGGCTACTTCCCCGACTGGTGGGTCGAGGACATCCGGAACGAGGTGCGCCTCTCGAACCGCGAGATGGTCGCGCTCGCCCCCGCGCTCCTCTCCCCCGTCGCCAAGGCGAACTGGTCGACCGACGGCCCCGTCCGCATCGGTGCACGCCGCTACAACGGCGCGACCTACGTCATCGCAGCGAACACGTCCACCTCCGAGGCGACCGCATCCTTCTCGCTCCCGGGACTCGGTGGCCGCGCGCTTCGCGTGTTCCGCGACGGGCGCACGGTCAAGCCGCTCGGAGACCTCGTGGCCGACAAGCTCCCCGGCCTCGGAGTCGCCGTGTACGTCGTCCCGCCGCCGGGCTGGTAACGATCCGGCGCACGGGCGGCGCTACCGTTCCTCCGATGAGATCGGGCCTTGCTCTCGTCGTTCTGCTCGTCGGTCTCGCCATCTCGTCGCCCTCAGCGGCGGCGCTCGGCGGTACGGGCGCCGACGGCCCGAGGGTGACGATCTTCGGCGACTCGGTCGCGGACTCGCTCAATTACGTCCCGGACGCCATGGCGTATCTCGGCGAAGGGCTCGACGTGCGCCCGGAGCTCACGCCGTGCCGCAAGCTGGTACCGGTGGGGTGCGTATACATGGGCGAGCGGCCGGCCTCGGTGCTCGCGGTCGTGAAGGCCTCGACGCTGGCCCAGCTCGGGAACATCGTGATCGTGGACGTCGGCTACAACGACCCCGCCAACAACTACGAGACGGACATGGCCCAGGTGGCGAACGCGCTCGTGGAACGCGGAGTCGCGCACGTCATCTGGGTCACGCTGCGAGAGCAGACCGACGACTACCGCACGATCAACGGGGTCATCCGGAGCCAGGCGCCGCGCTGGCCGCAGGTGCAGATCGCAGACTGGGAGGCCGCAAGCCGCGGCCGTGACTGGTTCAACCCGGACGGGCTCCATCTCAACGCGGCCGGAGCGATGGGCCTCGCGACGTTGCTGCGGCCCCATGTGCTGGCGGCGTGCGGGTCAGCGTGCGTTCCTGCAGGTCCGCCGCCGGCTCAGGCGCCTCACAACGTTCGCAGGCCCGCGCTGCAGGGAACGGCGGTCGTTGGCCACGTGCTGACGTGCCGTTCGGGGTCATGGGCGGGCACGAAGCCCATCGTCTTCTCCTTCCGTTGGCTCCGAAACGAGAAGGTGATAGCTCGTCTCCACGACAGCTCGCGACGACTCGGCGTCGCCGACCGCGGGAAGCTCGTCGCCTGCCGCGTCTGGGCCGGCAACTCGAAGGGCGCGACACAGGCGACCTCGAAGGCAGTCCGCGTGCGCGCAGCGGCGTAGGGCAGTCGTGGACCTGCAGACGAAGGTCCACCGTTCGTGTCTCACAGGTCACGAGTCGCCCGCGGCGAGTTCCGGACATCTAGCTCACGAGCTCGAGCCGGAACGCCCTCGCCACCGCCTGCGCGCGGGTGTGCACGCCGAGCTTCGAGTAGATGTGCTCGACGTGCGTCGCGACGGTCCTCGGGCTGATCGAGAGCTCGCGTCCGATCTCCGCCGGCCCGAGGCCTGCAGCGAGCAGCCCGAGCACCTCTCGCTCGCGATCCGTAAGCGTGTCGCGCACCGGTTTTCGCGCATCCCGGGCACGATCGAGCTGACCCCGGACACGCGCGACGAGCTCGTCCGAGGCGACCGGCTTGACGAGGTAGTCGTTCGCCCCCACGAGGAGGCCGGCGACCCGATCAGAAGCCTCGACCCGATCGGCGGAGACGAAGAGGATCGGAAGCCTGTCACCGTGCGCCTCCCGGAGCCGCCGGCACACCTCGTAACCGCTGATGTCGCGGAAGCGCACGTCGAGCACGACGAGTGCGATGTCCCCCTCGCCGGCCCGTGCGAGTGCCTCCTCGCCTGATCCCGCTTCGCTCACGTCGAGGCCCGCTGCGCCCAGCGCGCGTCTCACCGCTCGCCTGAAGCGCACGTCTGCATCCGCGATCAGGACCGTCCGTCCATCGCCATTCCACTCGGTCACGCCCGTGCCCTCGTTCTCCCCCCGACGGCTGTGTCCACGGTCTACCCCGGACGGGCTAGGGACACAACCCTAGGGAGGGTGAACCCCGGGCATCGGGTGTACTCCCGCTGGTGCGCGGTCGGGGCGCCTCCTACCGTTTGATTGTCAGCCGTCAGCTATTCGGGGGAGAGTCACATGTCGCACACGCTTCGACGCGGTCTGGTCGGGCTGCTCACAGCATCCGCCCTCGCGCTCATTGTCGCGGGGGCCGCCGGGGCCGCAATCACACCTGTAGCAAACGACGCGGGGGGTGCTACGGCGATCGCCAACGCCATGGCCGCAACGCCCGGCGTCGTCACGGGGGCGGTCTTCATCGCAGCCCCACCGAACGACTCGCCGAACGGCACAGCCGACTCGGCGCTGACCCAGTTTCCGACGAACGGGTCGACCTTCGGGATCCTGACATCCGGGAGCGTCGCGAACGTCGACGACCCGGGCCTGTTCACCAACGTCAATCTCGGCGGAGGGAACGTTCGCGGGAACACCGACTTCGACGTCTCGATCCTCCGGATCGACCTCACCGCCCCGACCGGTTCGAACTGCCTGACGTTCGACTTCAAGTTCCTGTCCGAGGAGTTCCCGTTCTACGTCGGCTCCCAGTACAACGACGCGTTCATCGCCGAGCTGGACACCTCGACCTGGACGACTGCCGGGAGCACCATCACCGCCCCGAACAACTTCGCGTTCGACGGGTCGCACAACGTCGTCAGTGTCAACTCGACCGGCATCGGCGGAATGTCGACCGCCCAGGGTGCAGGAACCGCCTACGACGGCGGCGGGGACGGGCCCGGCGGCACGCCGCCTCCAGGGGGAGGGAGCGCGGGCGGGGCCACCGTTCTCCTGTCGGCTTCGACGCAGCTCACTCCGGGCGCCCATTCCCTGTACCTCTCGATCTTCGATCAGGGCGACCAGAACCTGGACTCGGCCGTCTTCCTCGACAACCTCGTCGTCGGGTTCGTGCCGAACCCGGGGGTCAACTGCGTGCCAGGCGCGGAGCCGAAGCAGTTCCAGCTCGCCCTCACGCCGGCGAGTGCGACGAACGAGGCAGGCGACTCGCACACCGTTACAGCGACGTTGACGGATGCGACAGCCGGAGGAGCGCCGGTCTCCGGCGCGACGATCGGGTTCGCAGTCACCGGCGCGAACCCCGGCACCGGCTCGGGCGTGACGAACGGTTCCGGCCAGGCGACGTTCACGTACACGGGCACGAGCGTGGGCGGCGACATGATCAGCGCCTGTTACAACGCGGACAGCTCCGCCGACGGGTCCTGTGAGGCCGTCGCATCGGCGACGAAGACGTGGGTGTTCGGCCAGCCCGCGAACCTCGACCTGACACCGGCAACGGCCACGAACGTCGTCGGCTCGCAGCACTGTGTGAAGGCGAAGGTCACCAACCAGTTCGCCTTCCCGCTCCCGAACGTCGTGGTCAGGTTCGCGGTGTCCGGCTCGGTGTCGACGAGCGGCTCGGGGACGACCAACGCGAGCGGCGAGGCCACGTTCTGCTACATCGGGCCGGCACTGCCCGGCTCGGACGTGATCTCCGCGTACGCGGACTCGAACAACTCGAACACGAAGGACGTGGGCGAGCCGAGCGACACGGCCGCGAAGACATGGGTGCTGCCCGTGAGCACACCCGGATGCAAGGTCACCTACGGCGGTCGCATCACTGCCGCGAATCTCGACAAGGCGACCTTCGGCGGGAACGCTCAGGCGCCGACCAAGGGCCAGCAGGAGTACCAGGACCACGGCCCCGCGGCGTGCGCTGAACGTGCACTCGATCAACGTCCAGGCCGTGACGTGCAGCGCCGACGGCACGTCGGCCAGCATCTTCGGCAAGGCGACCGTCGACGGCTCCGGCACGTTCGACTACCGCATCGACCTGAAGGACCTCGGCGAGCCCGGGACCAGCGACACGTACCGGATCCGGCTGAGCTCGGGGTACGACTCGGGCGAGAAGGTGCTCGAGTCCGGGAACGTGCAGATCCACTAGCGCGGATCCGACAGCGCAACGGCGAGGGCCCGCTCCGGCGGGCCCTCGCGTTTTCCGGGCGACGGGAGCAGGCGGCACATGCCCCGGAGGGGGAACCTCGGGCGTGCGGGCGCGTCAGCCCGGAGCGAGGTACGGACGGATCAGATCGTCGATCTGCCGACCGGTCGCGCGGCCTTCGAGGCGATCGACCACGCGTCCCTCTTCGAGCACGAGCAACGAGGGCACCTCGCGAACCCCGAGATGCCGCGCGAGCTCCGGGCTCCGGTCGGCATCGAGGTCGACGACGCGGAGGCGCTTCTTCTGGGTCACCTTCACCCAGGCGACGAGGCTCTCCATCTTCCTCGAGACGCCGCTGGGCCGCGAGCGGACGAAGACGAGAGTCGCGATCCGTCGCCGCTGCGAGGTCGAGACTGCCGGAGCGTGGTACTCACTCATCGATCTCGGGATGCCCACACTGCTCGGTCTCGAAACGAACCGTCCACGTTTGCAACCGAGGAGGCGAGGGAACGCTGCTCGTTTCGGAGACCAAATCCAGGGAGGAATCAGATGCCGACCACCACCGTGAAAGACGTCATGACAACAGGGCCGACCTCGATCGCCAACGATGCGATGGTCGTCGAGGCTGCGCGCCGAATGCTCGCCGAGGACGTCGGGTCGCTTCCGGTCGTCGACGGTGACTCGCTCGTCGGGATGATCACGGATCGCGACGTCGTGTTGCAGGTCGTCGCGAAGGATCTCGATCCGAACAAGGTGCCGGTGTCGAACGTGTGCTCGGAAGGCCCGGTGACCGCGCAGCCGGACGAGCCCCTCGACGATGCTCTCGCGCGGATGGCGAAGGAGCAGGTCCGCCGCCTGCCGGTCGTGACGGACGGCCGCCTCGTCGGCATCCTCGCCCAGGCAGACATCGCCCGAACCGCGCGCCCCGAGTCGACCGGCAGGCTCGTCGAGGAGATCTCGGAGTAGAGGGCTCCGGCCCGCGTCGAGCTAGGCGCCGTCTGCGCGAGAGAGCCTGAGCGACAACCACTCGGCGCCGTCGCGGCGCTCGTGTGTGACGTCGTCGACGAGTCGCGACAACACCAGACCCAGGCCCTCGTCGTCACCGCTTCCGTCCCGGACCGGGCCGAGCGCGAGGCTGACGCCGTTCTCGTCCGCGTCGACCTCGAGCGTCACCTCCGCCTGATCGGCGGCATCGAGCGCGCTGAGAACGGCCAGCTGCAGGTCGTCCATGCGCTCGTAGGGCAGGTCCGCCCTGCTACCGATCCCTCCGAGGACGAGCGTCGCGACGCTGCGAAATCGTGCCTCCGTGGGAATTGCGAGGACGATCCTGTCCGTCACCAGGAGTCCCGCCGTGCCGGCAGCTGGGTGCTTCTGCATCGCCTACACTCGACCGGCGTGACCACGTCGAGCGATTTTGACGTACGGCTGGAGACGACGCCCGCCGGTGCGGCGGTGCTGTACGTCTCCGGGGAGCTCGACCTCGCCAGCGCGCCGCGCCTCGAGGAGGCGATCGCCGACGCCCCGCCGACTGCACCCGTCGTCATCGAGCTCTCTGGCTGCACGTTCCTCGACTCGGCGGGCATACGGACGCTCGTGAGCGCAGCGACCGCCAGGCCGGAGGGCCGGGTGGACGTCGTCACGACGGACCCGGGCATCCTGCGCGTCCTCGAGATCACAGGGGTCGACACGGTGCTTGCCGTTCATCCCTCCGTCGACGCCGCCTTGTAGTCCGCGATCCCCGCCTCCGCGAGGTTGGCGTGGAGCGCGAAGATCCGATCGAGCATCGTGATCTCGAAGATCCGCCGGATGTCGGGATTCCCGACGACGAGCTCCAGATCTCGACCGGATGCCACCAGGCGCTTCTTCGCGCCGAGGATCACCCCGATCGCCATCGAGTCGAGGAAGGTCACGTCTGACAGCTCGAGCGTGACCTGCCTCGTCGTGTCGCTGTCGACGAGCTTCGAGAGCGCTTCACGCGAGCTCCGGGGCGGAATGGAGGTCGACATCGCCGGCAACGTCCACGACCGCGATGCCGGGCCAGATGTCGACGACCTCGATGTGGAAGCCGTCGTCGTGCGCTCCGTCGTCCGCGCGCCCGTCCATCCGCGAGCTACTACCCGGTGCCCGGTGCGGCGAAACCTCGCGCTCCCGACGAGCTCGTACCCAGTCCTGCTCGACCAGAGGTCCGACTACGCCGTCCATGCCCGACAGGTGCCCGCTGCCGGCCCCCGCCAAACGGGGAATCGACGCCTATTCTCCGCGTGTGTCGTTATTCGAGCTGGAGCACCTCGACGGCGTGCCTGCGGACATCGCGTACGTCGGCGTCTCGGGAGAGGTCGATCTCACGAACGCGAACGACCTCGGAGAGCAGCTCGCAGCCGTTCCCGACACCCAGAAGCTCGTCGTCGATCTCAACCGTGTCGTGTTCATCGACAGCGAGGCGCTGCACGGCCTGTTCGACGTCGCTCGTCGTCGTGGCCGCGGTCGCGTCGCCTTCGTGATCGAGCCGAGCGCGCCGATCGCCACGACCCTCGCCATCGTCGAGCTCGACCGCGCGGCGCGCGTGGCCGCAACTCTCGACGAGGCTCGCGCCGCGCTCGAGGCCTCCGGCTCGGCCTGAATCTGGTTTCGCGGCACGGGCCACCGGGTACACCGTGCCGGCGACCCGGCAGCACCGGTCGGTGAAATCACAGGGGTAGCCAGATGGGTAACAGCTTGAGCAGCAATCGAGACGCCGCCGCGGGCGGCGGCGGAGATCCGATCGACGAGTTCTTCGACCTGAGCACGTGGATCGCGGCGGTGGCGGGCGCGCTGCTCATTCTCTTCATCTGGAACGCGATCCACGAACGACGGATCGCCTGATACCTTCGCCGGAGCCGGCCTCGTGCCGGCTCCGGCGACGTGGTTACCTCTCTGCATGCATCGCGTCGCGCTCGAACAGGAACGTCACACGAGGATCGTCGTCGCCTCCGGCGAGCTGGATGCCTTCGCCGCTCCCGACCTCGAGTCGGCGTTCGCCGAGGTACGAGGCGAGCAGTTCGTCGTCACCGACCTCGCTCGCGTCGCGTTCATGGATTCGACGGTTCTGGGACTCCTCGTTCGCGCGACGCGAGAGCTCGCGGCGAACGGGGCGCAGGTTCGGGTCGTCCTCCCTGCCGGCGTCGGGCGCCGCATCTTCGAGATCACGGCGCTCGACCGCGTCCTGCCGATCGCAGCGACGCGCGACGCGGCGCTCGCCGAGCTCGACGGCTCGCGGTAGGGCCGCCTCAGGCGGCGGGAGCGAGCCGCTTCGTCATCCGCACGACCGTCCCGCGCCCGTCCGCCCCCGGCTGCACGTCGAGCTCGTCGACGATCGTCCTGATGATCGACATCCCCATGCCGCCGTCCATCGATGCGGGCATCCCCTGCTCGACTTCTGACGTCTCGACCCCGGATCCCTCGTCCGCGACGATCATCTCGAGCGCGCCGTCGCTGAGGACGTACGACACGGACACGTCGCCGCGGCCGTCGGGATACGCATGCCGGACTGCATTTCCGCACGCCTCGGTGACCGCGAGCTTGAGATCGGCGAGCAGCTCGTCGCCCACCGGGAGCTCCCGGGCGAACCCGGACAGCGCCAGGCGCGCGAGGAGCAGGTAGTCCGGCTTCGCCGGGAACGACAGGCGCACGACCGCATCAGACATCTGCTGAAGCCTCCTCGATTCGTCCACGCATCGTTGCGAGTGCCCGTCGGAGCAGTCGCGAAACATGCATCTGGGAGATTCCGATCTCGGATGCGATCTGCGACTGCGTCATCTCCTCGAAGAATCGCAGCTCGACGATCTGCCGCTCGCGCTCGTCGAGCGCGTCGAGACCCGCGGCGACGAGCGCCCCGTCCTCGACCTCGCCGTACCCGGCCTCGTCGGTGCCGAGCTTCTCGGAGAGGCTGTCGTCCGAGCCCTCCTCGAACGGGGCGTGAAGGGATCGCGTCGAGTACGCGTTCATCGAGTCGAGCGCGTCGATGGCCTCCTCCTCCTCGACGCCGGCTGCCTTGCGCGAGCTCGGCGATCGTCGGCGAGCGTCCGAGCTCGGTCGTGAGCTGGTCGAGGACTCGGGAGAGGCGCAGGCTCAGCTCCTTGAGCCGGCGGGGCACGTGCATCGCCCACGCCTTGTCACGGAAGTGCCGCCGGATCTCGCCCACGATCGTCGGGACGGCATAGCTGGCGAAGTCGACCCCGCGATCGACGTCGAAGCGGTCGACCGCCTTGATGAGGCCGATCGACCCGACCTGGACGAGGTCCTCCAGAGGCTCTCCGCGCCCCGCGTACCGCGAGGCCAGGGCGCGCACGAGCGGCATCAGCTCGACGAGAGCGCGGTCGCGTGCAGCCAGGTCGCCCTCTCGGTGGAAGGCTACGAGCAAGGCGTTGACGTTCGTGTCCATGGTGAGCGTCATCGTCTCCGCGGTAGCGGTACGCGTCGAGCGTACGTGCGGATGACGATCGGGCCGTCTACGTCCAGCTTCGCAGCGCCTCGTCCTGCGAGCCGAAGACGCCGAACGCCTGGCTCAGCAACGTGACGTCGAAGAGTCGACGCAGGCCAGGCTCGGGCGTGACGACGGCGAGCTTGCCACCGAGCGCGCGGAGGTGCGCGGCGGTCCGGTGCAGGATCGACAGGAGATCCGACGACACGTCGTGACGCTCGCCGAGATCGACGATGACGCGGACATCCCCCGCGCTGAGGGTGCTGCGCAAGACCCTTGCGAGGTCCGGCGACGACTCGCGCCTCAGCTCGACGAGCACGACCTCCGACATCGTCGCCGAGCTCTCGTGGCAGACCTCGATCACCGCAGAGATGTACCCGGCCCCGGGCCGGTCGAAACGCGCATCGGCGCTGTCAGCGGGCGCCGGCGCTCAGTGACGCCCACCGAGCGCCCGCTGGAGCTCGGCCTTCGTCATCTTCGAGCGTCCGCGAATGTTCCGGGCCCTGGCTTCCTCGTAGAGCTGGTCCCGCGTTCGGCCGCGTGGGCCCTTGCGATGGCTGCGCAGACCGCCCCTGCGACTCGACGAGATGTCCTCGCGCGAGAGCTTCGACGGCTGCCTCGCCTCACCACTCCGCGCCCGCTCCTTGTTCACGGTGCGGGCCGCGATCTCCTCGGCCGTGTCCTCGGACTCACCGCGCTCGAGCGCCGAATCCTTGATGTGCTCGTACTGACGCGCTCGCTTCGAACCCTTCTTCACGCCACGTGGGGGCATGGCTCGACCCTCTTCGCTCGCCGTGTCGGGACACCGGAGGCGTACCCCCGCGCGGAACGGCGAAACACCACTCGGAAAGGTTTCGGCGGGCGCGACCGCGCGGGAACTACGGGTCAGGTCGAACGAGGAAAGGAGGCGACCATGTACATAGGCGGTGGAGTCCTCGCACTGATCGTGATCATCGTGCTGTTGATCTGGCTGCTCTAGTCAGCCCGCGCGCCGGTGGGCTCGGCGAGCTCCTTCTCGATCGTGATCGTCGTTCCGGTCTCGCTCTCCGCGATGTCGAGCGACGACATGAGCGAGCGGATCAGACGGAGCCCGAGCCCACGATTCGCGCGCTCGGCCGGCGGTGACCAGCGCCCGCTGTCGTTCACCACAACGCGAATCCGGTCCTTTCCGAGCTCGGCCCGAAGCGTCACGATGTCGTCCGCGGCGTCGACGGCGTGCTCGATCGCGTTCGCGCATGCCTCCCACGTCGCGAGCACGACGTCCTCTGCGGCGCTGCGCTCCAGGGGTGCTCCGCCGAGCCACGAGCGCATGGCGTCACGGACGAGGTCCATCGACTCGACGCGGGCAGCGAGCCTCAATTCGAGCGGTTGCGGCGCGACCGGAAGCAGGCGCGCCGCGAGGAGTGCGATGTCGTCTCCGCGCTCGCCCGTCCCGACGACCTGGTCGAGGATGTGCTCGAGGAGCCGATCGGGATCCTTCGGTGCGTCGAGGATCGCGACCTGCAGGTCGCGCAGCCCGTCGTCGATCGACCGGCCTCGGCGTTCGACGAGCCCGTCCGTGTAGAGAACGAGGACGGTCCCGGCCGGGAGCTCGATGGTTTCCTGACGGTACTTCGTCGGGATCCCGGTGCCGAGGGGGAGGCCGCGGGCCTGCTCGAGGAGCGCAACGCTCCCGTCCGGATACGCGACGACCGGCGGCGGATGGCCCGCCGAGGACATCCGGCAGATGCCCTTCGCCGGGTCGATGGCGACGAACACGACCGTCGCGAACGACGTGTCGAGCACCTCGTCGGCGAGCCGGCTGAGCCGCGTGAGAACCGACGGAGGCTTCAGTCGCTCGATCGAGAACGCGCGGATCGCGTTGCGCAACTGCCCCATGCTCGCGGCCGCCTGCAGGCCCTTTCCGACGACGTCGCCGACGACGAGACCGAGCTTGCCGTCGGGCAGCTGGAGCGCGTCGAACCAGTCGCCGCCCACGTCCAGCTGCGCCGTTCCGGGGAGGTACCGAGCGGCGAGCTGGACGCCCTCGACGCGCGGGAGTGACAGGGGCAGGACGCTCCGCTGCAACGTCTCGGCGATCGTCTGCTCGGACTCGAAGGCACGAGCCCGCTCGAGTGCCTGCGCTGCCTGTCCTGCGAGCGCCTCGACGATCGCACGATCGTCGGACGCAAGGCGCCGGGGCCGATCCCAGGTCGCGACCAGCAGCCCGTTCGCGCGGCGTCCCGGGACGAGCGGCACGAGGAAGAGCGTCTCGGGGCCGACCGTCCCGTCGACGTCCTGCACGCGCGGAGCTTGGTCGTCGTCCGGCAGCTCGACGAAGGACGGGCTCGCGACGTCGGAGGACGCGCATCCCCAACTTCTCGTCGCCGAGCATCGCGTCGATCGACGCCGAAGCGGCAACTCCGTCCCCGTCGTTGCGTGCAAGCAGGCCGGTGACGCGGCCGTCGTGAACTGCGGCGAGCACGACCGTCGACGCGTCGACCGCGCCGGCGACCTCGTCGACGACGACGCGCGCCACATCCGCCGGGGTGAGAGCGTTCGACAGGAGGGCCGTCATCCTCTGCAGCCGTTCGGCACGCAGGCGTGAGTGCTGCTCCTCCTCGTAGAAATGGCTTCGCTCGAGCGCCTGACCGCACTGCAGGACCATCGCCTGGAGCCACTCGCGCTCGCCGTCGCTCAGCTCTCGTGGTCGCCGGAGCGAGAGGTGCAGCGCACCGCGAGCTCCGCGGCTCGTCTCGAGCGGAATGGTGACCCACCCCGCCGAGCGCGCTTCGCGCAGGCCCGTGAATGCGGACATCTCGTCTGCCGAGAGCGCCCACACGGGCTCCCCGGACGCGATGGCCCGGGCGAAGGGAACGTCGTCGTCCAGGCTTGCCGCTCGCCAGGCGGCCAGCTCGTCGTCGTCGTACCCCGTGCTCGCGACGATCTCGACGAGCTTCGCACCACCCGCCCCCGTGAGCACGACGAAGCCGGCTTCCGCTCCGACGGATGCGAGCGCGTGCTCGAGGCAGGTGTTGCTCACGTCGAGCGAGGTGGTCGCCTGCGAGAGCGACGCGGTGACCTCCTGCAGCCGTCGCGTCGCGTCGGCGCGGACCGCGACCTCGGTCTCGGCGCGACGGCGCTCGAGCTGCTCGAGCGCGAGCCCGGCCTGGTCGGCGTAGCGTCGGACGACGGCGAGCGTCGCCGGGTCGGGCTCGGAGACGACCGTCTGCCACGAGATCGACAGCACGAGCTCGCTCGACCCGGAGATGACGATCGGCGTACGCAACGACGACCGGATGCCGAGCTGCCGGACGAATTCGAGACCTTCCCCGTGCGTCGTCTGAAGGACGTCGGGGACGAACGACGAGCGCAGATCGTGGATTGCGGCCCGCAGCCGAGGGAAGTCGTCGAGGCCGAGGGTTCGACGGCCGAGCTCGGGTCGCGGAGGATCGACCGCCAGGAGCTCGAGGTCATCCTCGCGAATCCGCCAGAGTACGCCGTAGTCCGCGCCGAACGTCGTCCGCGCCTCGCGGGCGATCGCCGCGATCGGATCCTGGGTCTCGTCCGAGACGAAGCGCGGAGCCACCTGCAGGATGCGCTCGAGCGCGACTCGCGACTCGCGCTCGACCTCGTACAGGCGCGCCCGCTCGAAAGCCTGCGCGGCGAGGTCCGCAACGATCCCCGCCAGCGCCTGCCTGTCGTCGTCCAGCGCGTCGCGGCGGTCGAACAGGAAGCCGATCGAGCCGATCACGTGCTCCTGTGCCCGCAGCGGCAACGCCATGGCGGCCTGTATCTCCGCGGGCAAGAGCCGAGCGTTGGCGCCGTAGGCGGCGTCGAGCGCGGCCCGATCCGCCGCCAACGCCACCCGTCCTTCGCGCGCGGCTTCCGTGATCAGGGTCGTCTGCTCGAGCCTCAGTCGATCCCCGTCGCGCCTGACCTCGGGCGGCACCGATCCTGCGTCGAGGAGTGCGAGTTCCTCTCCCTCGACGAGGCCCATGCCCATGCCGCTCGCCGACAGGATCCCTGGCGCATGCGCGGACACGACGCGCGCGACGTCGGCGGTCGTCGGCGCGCCGGAAAGCTCGATCGACAGCTGCTGGAGCGATTCGATCTTGCTGATCGCCGTGCGAGCCGACTGCGCCTCACCCGCGCTTCGCTCCACGCGGAAGCGGAGGAGGCCGGCAACACACGCGATGACGACGGCGGCCACAAGGGAGATGCCCCATCTCGCCATCTCGTCGTTGTCGCCGAGGGTGATCTCCCCTCGTGCCTCGACGATCAGCCACAGGGCCGCGCCCCAGCCGAACACGACCGCGAGGACAGACGGCCCGAAGCCCCCGTACCAGACCGTCAATGCGATGGCAGCGATGAGCAGCGAGTAGCTCGGCTCCGCCCCTCCGATCTCCGCGTCCAGGATGAGAAGGGTCGCGACGAGAGCGATGGACATCGCGACGACGCCGAACAGGTAGCGCGCCAGGGCGGACTTCGGCGCGGGTCCTCCGCGGCTCGCGTTTGCGTCTCGCGAGGTCACGTCCTCCATTGTGTCGCGGTCGCTCAGATCCAGTGCCTGATCCGCGCGATTCCGAGCGTCGCGAGGGCTATCACCACGATCGCAGCGAGGACGATCCAGAAGTAGATCTCCTCGCCGAACAGGCCGAGCTTGAAGTTCATGCCCATGATTCCGGCGAGCAGCGTCCCCGGCAGGATCAGGACCGAGACGAGCGTCAGGACCTTCATGATGTCGTTCGTCCGCTGGCCGGTGCTCGCGATGAGGACGTCGAACGATCCGACGACGGACTCGCGGCTGTCGCGCGCGGCCTGCACGGCCTCGTCGAGCCGCGCACGCAGCGAGGAGAAGCGCTCCGCCGACTCCGAGCTCGCAATCGCCTCGAGCTCCGGCCTCGTGAGCGCGAGGAGCATCTCGCGGTGCGACGTGAGGGCACGTCTCAGCCGACCGATCTCGCGCCGCACCTCGACGAGCCGGCCGAGCACCTCGTCCTTGCTGTCGACGTCACCCGGAGCCATCGAGGTCGTGTCGATGTCCTCGAGCACGAGCTCGATGTCCTCGAACGCGTCGAAGTAGCTCTCGAGCACCCACTCGAGCAGGTCGGCGAGCAGCTCGAGCCCGTCCAGCCGTCCGGTGTCGCCCGAGCCGCAGGCGCGCTCGCGGAACCTCTCGAGAACGTCGAGCGGCTCTTCGTGGACCGTGACGACCCAGCGCTTCGATACGAGACAGTCGATGCGGACGAGCGCGCCGTCCTCCCCGGGCGCGCAGGCCGTCACGTGGACGTAGTTCTCGAAATCGCCCAGCTGCGGTGTCTCGTCGCGGTCCGCCAGGCGTCGCCTCGTCTCGTCGCTGAGTTCGAGGCGGTCCCCGACATCCGCGATGTCGCTCTCCGAGGGCCGCTTCGAGATCGATCCAGAGCACGGACGACCGACCGAGCCGGGGGACCCGCTCGGTCCAGTCCTCGATCTCCTCGACCGCGTCGCGATCGAACAGGAGCGCCGTCGTCATCGAATGGGGATACCCGCGAACGCGATGGACCGAACTCAGGCGAGGACGTACGCCACGATCGCGAGCGTCACCGCGATTGCGAACAGCACAGCGATGACGCCGATCACGGAGCCGATCACGGCGACCGGCGTCGTCTCGCTCTGTCCGGCCGCGACCTCCTGCTCGAGGTCGCGGGTGTCGTCGTCGGTGCGCATCGCTCATACGGCTACCCCGAACGAGCGAACGGCTAACACGAGGGGTTTGACCGTTCCGGCCGGGGGTACGACCCGAACGACCACATCTCCGAGAAGGAGGCGCCCATGCAGGACACCACCACCATGCACGACGTCTGGACGTATCGCGACCAGTCCGAGCTCGGCTCGAACGTCATGGAGACACATGCCGATCTCACCGGGTTCAGCGTGGAAGCGCTGGACGGGTCGATCGGGAAGGTGGACGAGGCGACCTTCGAGGTCGGTCGGAGCTTCGTCGTCGTCGACACCGGGCCGTGGATCTTCGGCAAGAAGGTCCTGCTCCCGGCGGGTGTCGTGAGAGGAATCGACGAGACGGACGAGCGTGTGTACGTGAACCGCACGAAGGACCAGATCAAGCACGCTCCCGAGTACGACGAGTCACTCGTCGCGGACGACTCGTACCGCACCAGCGTCGGGACGTACTACGGCGCCGGCGGCGGCTACCGCGACTGGGACGACTCCCTCTAGACGAGCGCGACACAGTCCGGAGGCCGGGGCGCTCTACTCCGCGCCGGCCTCCGGGAGCCCTACTCCGTGTGCGCGGGAGCGAGGATCGTCTTCCGCTCCACGATCCCGAGCCCCTCGCCCAGCGTGAAGAAGGCCCGCGCGAATGGGGATGTCTGCGTGCGCTCCTCGACGTGCGTCCAGTCCACCTGCTCGCGGACCGCACGGGCGATCTCGAGGATCGCCCGGTAGTCCGGCTCCTGCTCGGAGATCGCGAGCAGCTTCATCACGAGCACGTCGTCGATCGACGCCACGAGCACGCGCTGGGCACTGACCTCGATCTCGGAGGCACGCGCGAAGTGCTCGTCGTCGATCTCTCCGCCCGCCGGGCGGTGGATCAGGTCGACGAGGTGATCGCCGTCCCAGACCTTCAGGAGCCACTCTTCGGGAGGGCGTTCTCCACGGAAGCCCGCGTCGACGAGCACCTCGAACGCGCTCTCGACGTCCCGCTCGCGGAGGTAGAGGTCCACGTCGTGGTCGGTCGGCGGCCCACCGCGCGCCCAGATGGCGAGCCCGCCGCCGAGCATGAATTCGATGTCGGCCTCGCGCAGCTGCGCGGAGGCACGCTTCATCGTGTCGAGCAGATGGTGGAAGTTGTCCGGCAGCGCGGAGGGCATGGCGTTGACAGGTACCCCGATTCGTCGTTCCGCGAACGCCCGGAGCGGGTATCACCGCTCGATGACGCCGACGCTACGAGTCGCGGCTGCGGGTGACGTCCACGCGGTGGAGCCGCTGCGCGAGCGGCTGACGCGCGGCGTTCGCAGCCGCCGCGGAGGACTGCGACCTGATCCTGCTCGCAGGAGACCTGACGACCCACGGCCTGCCCGAGCAGGCCGCAGTGCTCGCGGATGCGTGTCGTGGCGTGAGCGTCCCGGTGATCGCCGTGCTCGGGAACCACGACCATCACTCCGGCCGCCCCGCCGAGGTCACGGCGGAGCTCGAGCGCGGCGGAGTCATCGTGCTCGACCGCGGCCACACGATCCTCGAGCTCGGCGACATCGACGTCGGCATCGTCGGCACGAAGGGCTTCGTGGGCGGCTTCCCCGGCGCGGAGATCCCCGACTTCGGCGAGCCCGCTCTCCGCGAGATCTACCGCGAGACCTCGGCGGAGGTCGAGGCGCTCGAGCTGGGGCTCGAGGCCGTCGCGGGCTGCCACAAGCGCATCGTGCTCCTCCACTACGCGCCCATCTCGGACACCATCGTCGGCGAGCCGGAGGGGATCTGGGCGTTCCTGGGATCGGGGCGGCTCGCAGGCCCGATCGGCATGCACCGCCCGGAGCTCGTCGTGCACGGGCATGCGCACCACGGCCAGGCGAAGGGCTCCATCGGGACGGTTCCCGTCTACAACGTCGCCGTGCACGTCACCGGTCAGGACTTCGTCGACTTCACCATCTGACGCTTCCGCGCGTCGAGCAGCTTCCTGGCGCGAGCGAGGTCCGAGCGGAGCTCGGCGCGCCGTTCCTTGCGTGCAGCACCCGCACGAAGCACGGCCGAGGGATGAATCGTCACGAGAGCGGCGACGCCCTGCGGGAGCTCGTGGAGCGTCCCGCGAAGCGCTCCGACCCGCGCAGTGCGGCCGAAGAAGGCCTGCGCCGCGGTCGCCCCCAGGCACACGACGAGCTCCGGCCGTACCGCCTCGAGCTCCAGGTCGAGCCAGTGACCGCATGCCTCCACCTCGCTCCAGCTCGGCTTGTCGTGGATGCGCCGCGTGCCGGACGGTCGCCACTTGAAGTGCTTGACCGCGTTCGTCACGTACGCATCCCCCGCTTCGATCCCGACCTCCGCGAGGAGCTCGCGGAGCAGGGTCCCGGCCGGGCCGACGAACGGCCGGCCGGCACGGTCCTCGACGTCGCCCGGCTGCTCGCCGACGAGCATGAGCCCTCGCCGCCTGCCCTCGCCGAAGACGGTCTGTGTCGCGCGTGCGTACAAGGGGCAGCGCGTGCACGTCGCAGCCTCTCGCCGCAGCGCCGCGATCGTCGTCATCGCCGCTGGAACTTGGCCGGCAGCTCGCGTTCCACGTCGCGTGGATCGATCCCCTCACGCTCGAGAAGAAAGTCGAGCTTCGCTTCGATCCGCTCGGACCCGTCGCTCGACTCGCTCGAGCCCTTGTAGACGAGGTACGCACAGGCGATCGTGAACGCGGAGAGCTGGAGGAACTCGGACTGCCAGTTCTCGAGCGTCGACTGCCAGAAGACCACCCAGAAGCCCTGCGACCAGAACACGGCGTCGCGGCCGTGGTCTGCCGCCTCGTCCGCGTACTCGAGCCACTCGAAGACGAGCTGGCCGATCCACGTCGCCACGAAGACGGAGACGAACAGGACGCCGAGCCCGCGATCTCGAATCCACGCACGCATCTCAGCCTGCCTTTCGACGGATTGTGCGGGCGGAGGCAGCCCCCTCCGCCCGCACACATGCACTCCGGGTTAGCGGGAGCGGCTTCCGCCGTTCCCCGTCGACACGTTGGCGTCCTTGAGGAGCCGCTTCGAGATCGTCTCGACCTTCTTGAGCGCATCCTTCTCCTGCTTCAGGTTCTCCTGCAGGAGCTCGACGGCCTTGGGCTCCTTCAACGCGCGAGCCTGGGCGACGAGACCGGTGTAGGCCGCGATCTCGTAGTGCTCGGTGCGCGACGCCGCGCCGGTGAGGAACGCGTCGAGCATCTTCGAGCTCGCGCTGTTCTCCTCCATGAACTCGTCGTGCTCCTTCTTGATGCCTTCGATCCCCGGGCACGGGTGCGCCTGCGGCGACTTGCCGATCGCGCGAAAGACCTTCTCGATGTTGATCACGTGCTTCTCCGTCTCCTTCAGGTGCGACGTGAATGCACGCGAGAGCTCCCGGTCCTTCGCCTCGTCGGCGAGCTTCGGAAGCACCTTCGTGAGCGTCTTCTCGGCGTAGTAGATGTCCTGGAGCTCGTGCTCGAAGAGCTGCTCAGGCGACGTGACTGCTGGCATGGTTCCTCCTTGATCGGGGTTCGCTCGAGGCATGTGACTACCCCTCCGCCGGGAACGCGAAACAGGACACCGACGCGTTCGGCTCACGGATACTGCGGCCATGTCCGAGTCGGCCGGAGCTCCCGCGACGCCGGCGAGCGAGCGCCTCGCCCGCCGCTGGTTCGCCACGATCGCGGCCGGCCGGTTCGACGAGCTGTCCGATCTCGTCCACGACGACGTCCAGCTCGTCTCGAAGGTTCGGGTGGGGACGGTCGTCGACGGGCGGGAGAACGTCGCCCGGTTCATCGAGGAATTCATCGCGCCCAACCTGTACGAGGCCGTGACCGAGGTCTTCACCGTGCTCGACGACGAGCGCGTGGTCGTCGAGGGCCGCATGCGCTGGATCGACGACGAGCGCGTGATCCGCGACGATCCCGTGGTCTGGGCGATGGAGTTCCGTGACGGGCTCCTGCTCAGGTTCGTCCCGGCACGGAGCGCCCTCGAGGCGGAGACGATGCTCGCAGCGCAGCGCTGATCAGCCTCGTCGCTAGCCGGAGAGCCACCGGGCCAAACATCGGGAGGAGACCGGACTAGGTGCGCGTCACCTGCCCGCGCATGCGCACGATGCCGCCGGCCAGCGTGGCCTCGAGCATGCTGCGCGGAAGCTCTGCGAGTCGCAGGAGCGATGCCGATCGGTCGCGCGGCCGGGGAGGATCAGGCTGCGGAAGCGGCTCCGGCAGCGGCGGCGGGCCGGGCTCTCCCGGGCTCGGCACGGGTTCCGGCGGAATGGGCGTCGGAGGACCCGGCTCGACGATCCGGCGCTTTCGGGTCGTAGTCATACGGCTCGGATGCCCCGCGCCCGAGAGCGCCAAACCCCCACTTTCGAGATCGCTCAGCGCCTCCCGCGAACGATGTCCTCGAGCGGTCGGCAGTTGACGACGGACGAGACCGTCGCGCCGCCCTTGCGTGCGGTCGCAACGGCGAGATCGAGATTCGCGAGGCCCTGCTCCGAGTGCGAATCCGAGTTGAGCACGAGCTCGACGCCCGACGCGAGCGCCTCACGGACGTGGGTCGCCGAGAGGTCCAGCCGGTCGGGCAGGCCGTTCACCTCGACCGCGACGCCCTCATCCGTCGCAACCGCGAACACCTCGTCCAGGTCGAGCGCATTCTCGGGACGGTGGTTGAGGATCCTCCCCTTCGGATGGCTGAGCGCGCGGACCGCGGGATGGCGCATCGCCTCCGTGACCATGCGCGTGAGCTCGGTTCGACTCCGCCGCTGACCGGCGTGCAGGCTGAGCTGCACCCACTCGAGCTGCGCGAGCACCTCGTCCTCGACGTCGAGCGAGCCGTCGGCGCGGATGTCGCACTCGACGCCGCGGAGGACGCGAAACGGTGCGACGAGCTCGTTGACCTCGGCGATCTCCTCCGCCTGGCGACGCAGCTCGTCCGAGCCGAGGCCGGGAACCACGCGCACGTTCGGCGTGTGGTCGCAGATCGCGAGGTACTCGTACCCGCGGGCCCGCGCTGCGAGCGCCATCTCGTGGACGCTCGCGCGGCCGTCGGACCACGTCGTGTGGCAGTGGAGATCGCCGCGGATGCCCGCGCGGTCGACGAGGTCCGGAGGCGCCTGCGCGCCGGCCGCCTCGCGCAGCTCGGGCGGGCAGAACGGAAGGCCGAGCAGCTCGAACAGGGCGTTCTCGTCGCGCGCATCGGGGAGCGGCTCGAGCGAGCCCACGTACTCGGCGGAACCCGTCGCGCGGAAGAGCTCCGTGCCGAACGCTCGACGGCTCCGCGACGACGAGCGTCACGGGCACGCCGTCCAGCGTGAGCCCGACCGCACGCCGCCCGCTGCGCTCGAGCACCGTCACGATCGTCGGGAGCGAGGCGAAGCGGGCGACGACGCCGTCCGCATCGTCCGAGGCAACGACGACCGCGAGCTCGTGTGCGAGCTCGGAGAAGCGGCGCGCTGCACCGGCAACCTCCCCGCCGAGCGCCGATGCGATCGCCGCCGAGAGCGCCCGGCTGCGGTTGACCGTCAGCGCACGCGGAGCGGCCCGCTCGCGCTCGAGCGCCGCGCGGATCTTGGACTCGGTCGCGGCGCCGACTCCCGTCGCGTCCTGCAGGCGGCCGGCGGCGATCGCAGCCTCGAGCTCGGCGACCGACGTGACGTCCAGGTCGCGGGCGATGGAGAGGATCCGCTTCGCGGAGAGCCCCAGCATCCGGCCGTAGCCGACGAGCTCGGGCTCCAGCTCCGCTTCGAGCTCGCGGAGCTCTGCGATCTCGCCCGTCTCGACCAGCTCGCGGAGCTTCGACTCGATCCCCGAGCCGATGCCGCGCAGCTCGCGGACACGACCCTGCCGCACGAGCTCCGCGATCGGATGCCGGGCTGGAGCGAATCAGCTCCGCGGCACGCACGTACGCACGAACTGCGAACGGGCTCGTCTCGGCGAGCTCGAGCAGCGCCGCGAAGAGCGAGAGCCGGTCTGCGATCTCCGCATTGCTCGGCCCCGCATCAGCCACGAGCGAATCCTCCTGTTTGCAGAGGCCACACGGCCGGGTACAGGAAACACATGCCTCGTGCCATCTGGTCGGGAAGCATCGCGTTCGGGCTCGTCAACGCGCCCGTGAAGATGTACAGCGCCATCCACGAGCACGAGCTCGAGCTCCATCTCGTGCACGAGAAGGACGGCTCGCCGATCGGCTACTCCAAGGTGTGCAAGAAGGAGGGCAAGGAGGTTCCGGCCGACGAGATCGTGAAGGCGTACGAGGTCGAGGAGGGCGAGTTCGTCTACCTGACCGACGAGGACTTCAAGGCCGCCGAGGAGGAGTCGTACCGGACGATCGAGGTACTCGACTTCGTCCCCCACGACGAGATCGACCCGATCGTCTTCCAGCGGACGTACTACCTCGGCCCGGCCGAAGGTGCTGAGAAGGTCTACGCGCTGCTCGTCAAGGCGATGGAGAGCTCGGGCCTGTCGGCCGTCGCGCGCTACGTCTTCCACGACAAGCAGCAGATCGGCACGTTGCGCATCCGCGACGGCGTCATCACGCTCGAGAACATGTACTTCGCAGACGAGATCCGCCCGACCAAGGACATCGTCCCGGGTCGGAAGCCGCGCGTCGACAAGAACGAGCTGGAGATGGCCCAGACGCTCATCGAGCGCTTCACCTCCTCGTTCGATCACGAGAAGTACGAGGACGAGTACCGCGCCCGACTGCTGAAGATCGTGAAGCGGAAGCGCAAGGGCGAGGAGGTGCACGCGCCGCCGGAGGAGAAGCGCGAGCCGACGAGCGACCTCCTCGAGGCACTGCGCGCGAGCGTCGAGGCGGCGAAGAGCTCGACCAACGGGAAGACGAAGAGCAAGACCCGGCGCCGCAAGCGCGCTGCCACGAAGGCGCGCTGACGAGGCCTCGTGCCTCGTCGTCTTCGAACCTCCTGGCTCGTGCTTCGCGGGGCGGTCCGCAAGTCACGGGCCGACAAGGTCACGACGCTCGCGCAGGCCATCGCGTACTCGCTCTTCCTCGCGATTCCGGCAGCGGCGCTCGTCGTCCTCGGCGTCTTCTCGCTCGTCGCCGACCCGGAGGCGATCGATCGCGTCGTCGACTCGGCTCGAGGGGTCATGCCGGCCGAGGCCGCTGACCTCCTGCGCCAGAGCCTCGAGCGCTCCGCGCGGTCGACGGGCAGCAACGTCGTGCTGACGCTGCTCGGGCTCGTACTCGCACTGTGGACGACGACCTCGGCGGCGGGGACGCTGATGGAGGGGCTCAGCGCGCGCGTCGGAAGAGGAGGACTCCCGCGGGTTCGCCCGCAAGCGCCTGGTGAGTCTGCTGATCGTCGTGGCGCTCGTCGCGTGCGCCGCGCTCGTCGCGACCTTCCTCGTCCTCGGCCCCTACCTCGAGCGCTGGCTCGGCTCGACCCTCGACGCAGAGGGAGTCACGGCGTGGGTGTGGTGGACGGCGCAGTGGCCGTTCCTCGTCGGCTTCCTCCTGCTCGGCTTCGCAGCCGTCCTCTACCTCGGGCCGGGCGCCGACCAGCGGAGCTGGCGGCTCGTCGCTCCCGGCGCAGCCGTCGCCGTCGTCGCCTGGCTCGCCGCATCCGGCGGATTCGCCTTCTACACGGCGAGCTTCGGCTCGTACAACAAGAGCTGGGGCGCGCTCTCGGCGGTCGTCGTGACGCTCGTGTGGCTGTGGCTCACGAGCGCCGCACTCCTGTTCGGTGCCGAGGTGAACGCTGAAGTGCGACGCCGTGAGGCAAGCCGTGCAGACGACCCCGAGCTACGCGGCGGTACGTGACCGCACGACGACGACGTCCTCGAGCACGCTGCGGAAGTCGAGCATCGCCTTGCGGAGGTTCTCGGTGCTCTGGCTGCCGTCGACGTTCTCGAGCATCGCGTGACCGTGCCGATAGCGGTCCGCCACGTCGGGGTGGTCGACCGAGACGAGTGCGGCGAGCCGCTCGTCGTCCTCTTCGTGCGGGTAGCCACGCTCCTCGAGCGCGCGAACGACCAGCGCCTCGGCAGCGCGAGCCGCATCGCGCGGATCGCTGACGAACCGCGCCTCCGCCTGGCGCCACTCGTCCAGGTAGCGATCACGGGCTGCGGGTGCCAAGCGTCCGGATCTCGAGCTCGTTCCGCTCGCTCTCGATCTCGCTCAGACGCTTCTCGCCGCCGCCCATGCCTTGATCCGCCACGGCGCGCTGATACTCCGGGCCGAACTGCTCCTGCAGGTGCGCCCGACGCCGACGGATCCGGGCGAACATCGCGAGGAGCAAGAGCGCCGCTGCGATGGCGACCACCAGCACGATCCATTCCAAGGTGTTCATTGCCACCTCCTTGTCAGTCGCAAGGTTCCCGCCCCTTCCCTGAGGGAAACCTGCGTCGTTCCTGGGCTGAGCCACGTCGTAAGCCTTCGGTAAGGAGACGCGCCGATCCCGTCTAACCACTCGGCCACATGGGTACTCGCACCCAGGGAGGCAACGGAAGGAGATGAACCATGAGCTCGAAGAGAAACAGTGCGCTCTATCGCATCCACATCGCAGTACTCGGGGTCGCCGCAGCGGTGGCTGTCGTCGGAGGCGTGTTCACCGCGTGGGCGGCAACATCGTCGGCGGCGCCCACGGTCGCTCCGCAGAACGCCGGCGAGCCGAGCGTCACGGGGACGACCCGAGTCGGTCAGGTCCTCCGCACGACGCGGGGGACGTGGACGGGCACGGCGCCGATCACGTACGCGTTCCGCTGGTTCCGCTGCGACGGTCCGGGGGCGCCTGACGCTTCCGACTGCGGCCGGATCTCGAACGCGGCCGCCAACTCGTACACGTTGCGCCAAGCGGACGCCGGCTTCCGCATCCGCAGCCAGGTCGTCGCGAGCAACGCCGACGGCTCGGCGAAGGCGACCTCGAACCCGACGAACGTCATCACCTCACCACGTCCGACGAACACGAAGGAGCCGTCCATCTCGGGCACGGCCAAGGTCGGCAGCACGCTGCAGGCCAACCGTGGCGAGTGGGCCGGCGAGCAACCGATCACGTACACGTACGTCTGGCTCCGGTGCAACGCCCAGGGCGACAACTGCAGCGAGATCCCGGGTGCCACCGACACGGCGTACGAGGTCCGCGACGCCGACATGGGCAAGACGATCCGCGTCCGGGTCGGCGCCCGGAACGACCGCGGCACAACGTCGGTGATCTCGAACCAGACCGGTGTGGTCGGAGGCGGCACGCCTCCCCCGCCGACGACGGGCGCGATCGACGCCGGCTCGCTCCAGGCAGCCGGCGACCACATGAGCGTCGCCCAGGTTCGGTTCAGCCCGAACCCGGTCAGGAGTAGGACGGCGCCGATCACGGCCCGTGTGCAGGTCACTGCGCGCGGGGGCCGCCCGGTGAGCGGAGCGCGCGTGTTCATGCGTGCCACGCCGCGGGTGGTCGAGGGCCAGACGCAGATAACGGGTGGCGACGGCTGGGTCACCATCACACTCGTCCCGAACAAGACGTTCCCGCAGCCGCGGAACGGCTTCAACGTGCAGTTCTTCCTGAAGGCGTATCGCGCCAGCGACCCGCCGCTCGGCGGCGTTGCGGGCTACCGCCTGGTGCAGGTCCCGCTCGCCGGGTAGCTCGAAGGGAGGGGCGGCATCTCGCCGCCCCTCCCCCCGTTTGCGGCTCCGCACGCGTGGGCAATAGCTCACGCACACCAGCGAAAGGAGCCGCAGTGGATAGCGATCGTGTCGAAGGCAAGGTCAAGGAGACCGAGGGCGAGATCCAGCAGAAGTGGGGCGAGGCCACGGACTCCGAGAGCGATCAGACCGAAGGCAAGGCCAAGGAGACCGAAGGCGAGGTCCAGCAGAAGTGGGGCGAAGCGAAGGACAAGGCTCGCGACGCCTGGGAAGACGTGAAGGACAAGGTCGAGGACATCGGCGACGACGCAGAGGATCGCGTCGACAAGCGCGACGACGAGCTTGCCGAGTCCGGCTCTCGCTGACGGGAGCTCCGAACGAGTCGAAGGGCCGGGCCGCCGCCGGCCCTTCGGCGTTTTCAGGGAGCGTTCTCGAGCAGCTCGATGAGCGCGTGCTCCGAGCTCGTGAGATGCCGCGGCACCGAGCCGTTCTCCGAGCGAAAGTCCGCAATCGTTTGGCCGACGAGATAGTGCTCGACGACGACCGGGCTCACATAGGACGCTCGCGCGACGGCTGCCGTGTTCCCGAGCTCACTCCCGACATGCCGCATCACCGCAGCGAGCGTTCGCTTCGCGGCGGCATCGGACTCGGCGAGACCGCGGCGCTCGAGCTCCTCCGCGGCGAGCAGCGTGCCTCCCCACGTCCTGAAGTCCTTCGCCGTGTAGCCGTCGCCGAGGTTGTCGCCGATGTAGTCGTTCAGGGTCGTCGACGTCAGGTTGAAGAGCTCGCCGTCGCGCTCGAACCGGAAGAGCCGCGACCCGTTCGGGAGCGCGAGCAGTTCCTCGACCCCTTGGGCGAGCCGCCCGTTCACGATCGTCCGCCGCACGAGCTTGCTGTTCTTCGCGCGGAAGCAGAATGCGATCTCGTCGCCGTCGACCGTCACGTGCCGCTTGCGAAGCGTGGTGACGCCGTACGTGCGTGAGCTGCGCGCGTGCTGCTCCGAGCCGACCCTGAACCACGCCTTGTTGATGACGCCGACGGCGAGCGCGCAGGTCCACTCGCGCTCGAGCGGATCGAGCCGAAGATGCCGCTCCGTTCGCCCCCGAAACCGGGGAAGCCCCTTCGCGAAGTCGAGCAGGCGCTCGAACTTCGCCCGCTCCTGCGCCGCGCGGTAGCTCTCGTGGTAGCGGTACTGCTTCGACCCGCCGCGTCGACGCCGGTGGCCTGCAGTCGAGCACGCGGGTTCGGCGAGATCCACACCTCCGTCCACGCGGGGGGAATGGCGAGCGCCTCGATCCGCTCGAGCTGCTCCTCGTCCGTGATTGCGACGTCGTGCGCGTCCACGTATCGGAAGCGCTTCCGCCCCAGACGCCTCCACCCCCGTCGTGCCATGGCGCCGAAGTACCCCCGCCGGCCGACGGTTGAACCGGTCCGCGCGCGGGTATCTCGACATGAATGGCCCGCATCGTCGTCGTCTCGAGCATGGAGATCGAGCCCAGCGCGCTCGGCGAAGAGATCAGCGCCGACGACGAGCTGTTCGTCGTCGTGCCCGCGGTCGAGCAGTCACGCCTGAAATGGCTCACGAACGACGAAGGCGAGGCCAGAGGCAAGGCGCAGGAGATCGGCGAGACGATCGCCTCCGACGCGCCCGCGACGGCGACCGACGTCGAGGTGAAGCCGGACGTTCCGAGCCAGGTCGTCCTCGACGCGATCGCGGAGCACGATCCCGATCGCATCATCGTCGTGCTCCGCGAGGGCGAGGACGCCACCTGGCTCGAGGAGGGCGAGCTCGCCCAGGTGCCCGGCCAGATCGCCGGCGTCCCGGTCACGCGCGTCGCGGTTTCATAGTCCGCACCTCAGCGCAGTCGCGCGAGACACACTGCGGCCTTACGCCGATGCGATGATCGCGGCGTGAACGCGCGCGGGCTCCCTACGGGCACGGTCACCTTCCTCTTCACGGACGTCGAGGGCTCGACGCGACTCCTCCAGGAGCACGGAGCCGGCTACGCAGATCTCCTCGCCGAGCACCGGCGCGTCCTGCGGGAGGCGTTCGCCGCGCACTCGGGAGTCGAGGTCGACACCCAGGGCGATGCCTTCTTCGTCGCCTTCTCGCGCGCCGCCGACGCGGTTGCGGCCGCCGACGAGGCGCGCCGCGGCCTCGAAGGCGGGGCGATCCGTGTACGCATGGGAATCCACACCGGCGAGCCGGTGGTGACCGACGAGGGCTACGTCGGGATGGACGTGCACCGCGCCGCGCGCATCGCAGCCGCCGCACACGGCGTGCAGATCGTCCTCTCCGAGACGACGCGCCGGCTCCTCGACGACGCCGCTGTCCGCGACCTCGGAGAGCACCGGCTCAAGGACCTCGTCCAGGCGGAGCGGCTCTACCAGCTCGGCGACGGCGACTTTCCGCCGCTGCGGACGCTCGACGCGACGAACCTGCCCATCGCGTCCAGTCAGCTCGTCGGGCGGGAGCACGAGCTCGACGATCTCGTCGCCGCGCTCTCGAACGGGACGCGCCTGCTCACGGTCACCGGGCCGGGAGGCACCGGGAAGACGCGCCTCGCGCTGCAGGTCGCCGCCGAGCTCGTCGGACGGCTGCGTGACGGCGTGTTCTGGGTTCCGCTCGGCGGCCTCTCGGACCCCGAGCTCGTGCCCGCCGAGGTTGCGCAGACGATCGGAGCTCCGGACGACCTCACGGGCTTCCTGCGCGGACGCGAGCTGCTTCTCCTCCTCGACAACTTCGAGCATCTGCTCGGCGCAGCGCCTGCGGTGAGCACGCTGCTCGCCTCGTCGGCCGACGTTCGAGTTCTCGTCACGAGCCGCGCTCCTCTGCGCGTCTCGGGCGAGCGAGAGTTCCGGCTCGAGCCGCTGCCCGCAGGCGACGCCTCTGCCCTCTTCGTCGAGCGCGCGCGGGCGGTCGGGAAGGAGCTCGCGCCCGACCGGAACGTGGAGTCGATCTGCCGTCGCCTCGACGGGCTCCCGCTGGCGATCGAGCTGGCGGCAGCGCGAACCAAGCTCCTAGGCCCCGAGGCGCTCCTCGAGCGTCTCGACTCGGCCCTTCCACTGCTGACGGGGGGCCCGCGCGACGCGCCCGAGCGGCAGCGCACGCTGCGCGCGACGATCGAGTGGAGCTACGACCTCCTCGACTCCACGGCCCAGAGCTCCTTCGCGCGACTCGCCGTCTTCGCCGGCAGCTTCCCGCTCGCCGCTGCCGAGGAGGTGTGCGACGTCGACCTCGACGCTCTCGCCGCGCTCGTCGACCTCAGCCTCGTGAAGCCGATCGGCGACGACCGGTTCCTCATGCTGGAGACGATCCGCGAGTACGCAAGCGAGCGCCTGGACGACGCGGGTGCTGCGGACGAACAGCGAGACCGGCACGCAGCGTTCTTCCACCGGCTCGGCGAGAACGCGTACGAGCGGCGCTTCGACGCCGAAGCCGAGTGGTCCGCTCGGCTCGAGACCGACCAGGACGACATGAGGGCCGCGCTCGACTGGTTGTCCCGACGCGACGGCGACGCCGCGCTCGCGCTCGCCGGCGCGCTCGGCTGGTACTGGCTGTCGCGCGGACTGCTCGAGGAAGGATGCAGCCGCCTGTCCGAAGCGCTGGAGGCTTCCGTCAGCGAGGGTCCCTCGAAGGCCCGCGCGCTGACCGCGCTCGGCGCCCTCACTGCGCGACGCGGCACCGCGGAGAGCGGAAAGGCGCTGCTCCAGGAGGGCATCGCGCTCTGGCGCAAGCTTGGCGACCAGGCGGAGCTCGCCTCGGCCCTCGACTCCCTCGGCTGGCCTCTCATCTACGACGCCGGCGACGAGGCGGGTGCGCTACGGGCGTTCGAGGAAGCGCTCGAGATACACCGGGAGCTCGGCGACTCCGCCGGGATGACTCGAGCGCTCGTCGGTGTATGCCAGGTGCTCGTAGCGCTCGGCGAGGTCGACCGTGCCGAGCCGCTGTCACGGAGTCTGCTCGAGGAGGCGGGCGACGATCCGCGGACCGAGCACTTCGCCTACCACTTCCTCGCCGACTGCGCGTTGATCCGCGGCGACACGGTCGAAGCCGAGGAGCGCTACCGCCAGAGCCTGAGGGCGGCGCTTCCGCTCGGCGACGTCATCGAGACGAGCTTCGAGGTCCAGGGCGTGGCGATGGCCGTTGCGGGCAGCGGCGACCCCGAGCGCGCGCTGCGGCTGGCTGCGTCGGTCGAGGCACTGTGGGAATCACTCGGCATCTCGATGTCCGTTGCGTTCTGGGATGCGCTCTTGGACCGGTACATCGGCGGGGCGCGCGAGCAAGTCGGCGAGGAGGCCGATGCGATCTGGGCCGAGGGCCGCGCGCTGCCGTTCGACGATGCGGTTCAGCTCGCGACGGCGACGACCGCGACGCCCGGGAGTTCGTAGCCGCCGTCGACCGCGAACGGCTCGAACGCCTCGGCGAGACGCGCCTTGATCGTCTCGTGCTCCTCCTCGGAGGCGTCGCGCCAGATCCGCGCGAACATGCCGCCCGTCTCGTTCGCCGCAGTGACGTAGTCGTCCACGTCGTCGTACGTGAGGAGCACCGGTACCTCCTCGATCCGCTCGACGCCGAAGCCGGCGCCCTCGAGGAGACCCCGCAGGCGCTCCTCCTCCGCGAGCACGAACATCCCCGGCTCGCCCGGCTGGGGCGGCGGCGCCAGGCCTTGCTCCGCAAGCACCCGGCCGGCGAGTGCGATCCACGGGTTGCGCCCGGGAGTGCTCCAGACGGCCAGGGCCAGACGTCCACCCGGGCGCAGGACGCGGCGAGCCTCGTTGACGGCCGCCTCGGGATCGGGCATGAGCATGAGGCCGAAGCGACAGAGGACGCCGTCGACAGAGTCGTCCTCGAGCGCGATCTCCTCGGCGTCGATGACCCGATGCTCGACGTTCTCGAGACCCAGCTCGGCGGCCCGCCGACGGGCCACCTCGACCATCTCCGACGAGAAGTCGCTCGAAATCAGGCGGCCGTCGTCGCCCAGGAGCGGGGCCGCCAGGTACCCCACGTCTCCGGGGCCGGCCGCGAGCTCGAGCACGGTGTCGCCCGGCTGCGGATCGAGCGCCTCCACCATCCACTCGCTGACGGGGCGCGTGACCTTCTCGATCTCCGCTCGCCGACGTTCCCAGCCGGACGCCATCGTCTGCCAGTTCTCGAGCGAGGTGCGCTTGTACTCCGCGCGATCCATGCGGCGATCGTAGACGCGTTACCGTGCCGCCGTGGCGGTGAAGCTGCTCCGGTGCTCAGGCCAGTGGGTGAAGATCGGCACCCACCCGTGCTGGAAGGTCGAGAAGGCGCTGATCGACATGGGGATCGAGTACGAGACCGTCGCGGGGCCAGCCATGCCCTGGCAGCGCGAGAAGCGCAGCGAGCTCATCGAGAAGACGGGCGCGAACCGCTACCCGGCGATCGAGTTCGAGGACGGCAGCGTGTACCGCGAGGAGTCGAAGGAGATGGAGGAGACCATCCGCGCGGGCCGGCTCTTCGAGAAGGCAGGGAGCGGCGGCGCCACACCCGGCTAGGCGCGACCCGCCTCGTAGGATCGGGCCGTGTCCGCGGCTCCTCAGGCGGACTGCAAGACACTCGAGCAGATGACACTCGTCAATGCCCTCTGCCGCTTCGTCGAGATCGCGGACGGCGCCTAGCAAGCGCGGTAGCGGCGGAGCACAACGTGCTCGCGGAGCCTCAGCGGTGGTGTGGCGTTGCGGATCCGCCGTGCGAGCTCCTGCTGGGAGGCGAGGCGCTCCGCCTTCGCCTCCAGAAGCTCGTCGACCTCGTCGTAGTGCTGGAGCACGTCGAACTCGACCTCGGCCTCGGCGGCATAGAGACCGGCGACGACCGCCTGTTCGAGCCGGGCAACCGCGTTCGGCAGGTCCTCGTCGGCGTACTCGGGATCGGCGAGGACGCCGATGTGCCGACCGCGGGCATCCTCAGCGTGCTCCTCCGTGACCGGATGCAGGTCGAGCATTACCCCGCTGGGGACGAGAAGCTGATGGACGTGACGCAGGGCGTGCACGACGCCCTCGCCTTTGATTCATCACAAGGACCAGGAGAAGAGCGCGAGGTCGAAGCTCCTCCGCGGGACGTCGACCTCGGTCGCGCCGACGGCGGCGAAGGAAACACGGTCCGCGAGGTGCGGTGGCAAAGCCGCGCGGGCGCTGTCGATCTGATCTTGATCGGGATCGACGGCGAGAACGCTCGCGGCCGCGTCGGCGTAGCGGAAGGTCAGCCTGCCGTCACCGCAGCCGAGCTCGAGCACGCGAAGACCGTCCAGCGGAGCGATCTGCGCCAATGCGTCGGTCTCCGCCCCCTCGGGATCGATCCTCTTCGGCACGCGCGGATCATGGCAGACCCCGCCGGTCGTTCTGCCCGTGCGCCTAGGTCTCGGCGGCGACGAGCGCGAGCAGCCGAGGGAGCTCTCCGAGAAGCCGGCACCGCTCCCACGTGTCTCCTCGGTCGCGGCTCTCCCAGAGCTCGCCGCTCGCGAGCCCGGCGAAGAGCCGGTCTCCCGTCGCGACGAGCGCGTACGGCATCGACGGCAGCGGGTCGGGAAGTCCGCCCGCGAGCGCGTCCCAGCCTCCGTTGCGGCGCCGGTAGATGTGCGCCTGCGGGTCGCGCCGGCCGTGTGCCGCGAACGGGCCGGTGCTCGCTGAGACGTACCAGAGCTCGGGATCGTCCGGATCCACCGCGACCGACCACGTGTAGTGCCGGTCTCGCCCGTCGTCGGCCGGCCGCCACGTATCGCCTCCGTCCGTGCTCCAGGCTGCACCGCCTCCGCCCGCCTCGTACGCCCGACCCTGCGCGCGCGGATGCCATGCGAGCGAGTGCACGTCGGGCTGGGCGCCCGGCCTGTGGTCGTGCCACGTCTCGCCGCCGTCCGTCGAGCGCATCAGCCCGCCCAGCTCGATGCCGGCGAGGATCAGGCCGTCGTCGTGCGGGCTCGGAGCGATCCAGCGCACGTGTGACGTCCAGGGTCTCGGTGGAAAGCTCCACGTCGGCTGCGAGGGAAGCTCGAGCAGCGCATGGAGCTCTCGCCACGTCTCGCCGCCGTCGTCCGAGCGGTAGAGAGCGCTCGGCTCGGTCCCCGCGTAGACCGCGCCGTCCGCTGCGCTGACCGCCACGGAGAAGACCTGGTCCTGTCCCAGCCCGCGCTCGGTCCACGTCCGGCCGCCGTCCGTCGTCTTCATGACGCCGCCGGCGCCGAGCCCCACGTAGACGGTGTCTCGATCCGAAGGATCGAGCGCGATGCACTGCGCGCTGGTGTCGGCGAGCGAGAGCTCGACGCTCCATCCGCTCGGTGTCTCCTCGAGCCGCGCGACGGAAGTGCCCGTCGCCGCGTAGAGGCGTCCCATGGCTCCATGCTGCCTACGTGTGTAGGTCGCTCGCCGAGTGGGTACCGGAAGACGATGAGCTCGGTGCCCCGGGTCTGTTCCGCCTGCGGCGCTGCCTCCGCCTGGGACGCGCGGTTCTGCCAGCAGTGTGGGCGGTCGCTCGGTGAGGACGCGACGCCACCGCGGTACTACGGCGTGCTCTCTCCAGGCCCCGCCTTCGTTCTCGGCGTCGTCCTGCTCGCCGCGTTTCTGATCGCTCTGGTCGCCGGCAGCGTCGTCGCGGCAATCCTGCTGTTCGCGTTCGCCGCCATCGCCTTCGTCTTCTTCTACGGGGCGGCGCGGCGCAATCCGGGGGATCCCGTTGCGCGCCGGGTCTTCGCCACCGTGCACCACCTGCGGGGCTGGGCGACATTCGCGCGAGCTTCGACCACCGCGTGGATGCGTGCGCTTCGCGACGTCGTCCGGCTACGCCGTGAGTCACGGTCGCTCCGTCGCGAGCGCGAGCCGGCGTTACGTTCGCTCGGAGACGCGGCGTACCGCGAGGACGAGCCGCTGGTCAAGGTGCTTCGAGACCGCGTGCGGGAGATCGACGACGAGCTCGCGAAGCGAGACGAGGCACGGACCGAGGCCCTTGCCGCCGCGCGCCGCCACGTCGACGAGGAGCGCGAGGCCGCCAGCTCGACGCAGCGCTTCTCGGTCGACGACATCGAGTCCAGCGAGGATTCGGAGAAGTAGCCGCAGACTCCGCCGCGCCTACAGCAACGGGGTCAGGACGAGCCTGATCCGGCCGGTCTTCTCGCCCGGCCGGACGACGTATCGCGCCAGAAGGTCCTCATACGCGGGATGGACGACGGCGATGTGGATGTGCGGCTGGCCGCCGTAGCTCGTGGGTACCGGGCCCTCGAAGCGGAACCTTCCCTGACGATCGGTGAGGACGCTGCCACGGCCACGCGGGCCGTAGCCGTTCGGGCCGGCCTGCCAGAAGATCACGAGTGCGCGGCGCACCGGCCCGCAGTCGGGAGCGGCGAGGACGCGTCCCAGCAGGACATGGCCCTTGCCGATCTTCGAGCGACGCGGCGTCGCGATCGCGTTCGACTGGAAGGGGCCGGCGCCGTCGCCCAGAGTCGGCTGGCAGCGTGTCTGGCCGGGAGTCGCCGAGGCCGTCACCGCGAGCCCGACCCCGACGGCGGCTGTCACTACGAAGCAGGCGAGTGCCCGCACCATCGACACGATCTTACGCCGTACAGAGCTAGATCTTCGTCAACCGGAGGCCGACGCCCGCGCGCTGAGGTTTCGCGCGCCACCTCTTCAGGAGTTCTTAGCACCGGTTCAACCGACTCTCATGCGCGGGCTGCACGGTGGACGCGTACCCGACATGCCAGAGGAGGTGAATCCGATGGACAGAGAGAGAATCCGCGTCCCGAAGGCGCTCGTCGCCGCGGCGGTAGCCGTAGGGGTAGCGGCGGGGAGCTACGGGATCGCGAGTGCTGCGACCGGCTCCGGCTCGGGCTCCTCGAGCACGAGCAGCGTCGCTGCGCAGGCGGTCGCCGCCGCCCCCTCCGCCGCCCCCGACCCGCAGAACCCGTGGGGCCACCAGCGAAGCGACGAGACGCTCCTCACGGGCGATACCGCGTCGAAGGTCGAGGCCGCCGCGAAGGCGAAGGTCCCGAACGGGACGATCGTCCGCGTCGAGACCGACGCCGACGGCAACGCGGCCTACGAGGCGCACATGACGAAGGCCGACGGGACGCCCGTCACCGTGTACGTGAACGAGCAGTTCGAGGTCGTCAGCGTCGAGAGTCGCTGACGCGGCAGGCAGGGCTCACCTCGACGTACGGCGAGGTGGGCCCTCGTTTGCTCGGGCAGGCGGCTACGAGATCAAGCGCGTGAGAGTGTCGATCGCCAGCGCGACTCGGTCACGACCTTCGCGCTTGGCGCGATACAGCGCCGCATCCGCGCGGGCGACGAGCTCTCGCCAACCTTCGGTGGAGTCCCACTCCGCGATACCGGCGGAGACGGTGCAGAGCGGGCGGGTCGCCTCACGAAGCCGCGCGAGAACGTCCACGGTGTCCGTTCCGGAGCATCCCGGCAGAGCGAGCCCGAACTCCTCCCCGCCGATGCGGGCGAGGTGGTCGACTTCGCGCAGCTCCCCGGTCCAGAGGCGAGCGCACTGCGACAGCAAGCGATCGCCTGCAGCGTGTCCGTTCGTGTCGTTGTAGGCCTTGAAGTGGTCGATGTCGACCATCGCGACGGTGAACGACGCACGCAGTCGCCGTGCCCGCGCGAGCTCGAGCGGAACGCGCTCTTCCCATGAGCGCCGGTTCGGGAGAGCCGTGAGGGCGTCGGTCGTGGCGGCGACGGCGAGCCTGTCGACGAGCTCTGCACGCACGATGGCCGAGCCCAGAACGTCGGCCATCATCTGGAGGACCCGTAGCTCGCGCTCCCCGAAGGCGCGCGGCCGTCGCGACGAGACCTTCAGCACGCCGGCCACCGACTCGCGGTGACGGAGCGGGACGACGACCATGGATCGCGCGTCGACCTTCCTGGCAGCCTCGCGGTCGACCCGAGGGTCCGTCTCCGAATCGTCGCAGAGCACGATCTCTCCGTTCGACACGCAGAGACCGGAAAGGCTGGTGACGATCTTCAGGCGTAGGCCGAGGTAGGGCTCGCTCGAGCCGGCGACGGCTCGGTACACCATCTCGTCTCCCTCGACCAGCTCCACGACGGCGCCGTCGGCACGCGTCAGCCGGCGAGTCTGGGTGACGATCTCGCTCATGACGGCATCGAGGTCGAAGTCGCTCGTCGAAATCGCATGCTGCGTCGCGACGACCTCTGCGAGGAGGGTCACCTCGGTGAACTCGTCCTGCATCAACTGCGGTTATCGGTCGGACGCCACGGCGGTGCGTTCACCCGTATGCGGTAACGACGCTCGTCTGGTCGCCCGCTCTGTCGCCGCCAACTAGATTCGTGCCATGCGCGCGCTGATCCTCGACCTGGACGGGACTCTCGTCGACACCGTCTACGCGCACGTCTTCGCCTGGCAGCGTGCACTCGCCGAGGCGGCGCTGCCGATCGACGGCTGGCGAATCCATCGCCGGATCGGCATGAGCGGCGGTCTCTTCACACGTGCGGTCGCCCGCGAGCTCGGCCGACCGCTCGCAGCCGAGGAAGTGGAAGCGATTCAAGCTCGCCACGGCGAGCTCTTCGCCGAGTTGCTCCCCGAGCGGCGGCCGTTGCCCGGAGCCGTCGAGTTGCTCGCCGAGCTGCGAGAGGCCGGCGTCGCGCACGGGATCGCGACATCCGGTCGGCGGCCCGAGATCGACGCCTCGCTCGACGCGCTCGGGGTCGGCTCCGCGACGGTCGTCGTCGAGCGCGGTGACGTGCTTCGGGCCAAGCCGGAGCCCGATCTCTTCCTCGCCTGCAGCGAACGGCTCGGCGTTCCACCCGAGGAGTGCTACGTCGTAGGCGATGCGGTCTGGGATCTGCTCGCCGCCCGGCGAGCTCGCATGCTGAGCGTCGGTTTGCTGAGCGGCGGCTACGGCGACGACGAGCTGACTCGCGCCGGCGCCTTTCGCGTCTACCGCGATGCGGAGGAGCTCCGACACTCCCTCGACGAGCTCGGCCTCCTCCCCTAAGCGGCTCGCCGCAGTCCGCCGGTCTGCGGGCTCCTTCGGTGTAGCTCGCACCGACTGGGTAAGCTCGGCGGGGTGGCTGCTCCGGCCAGTCCCACACTCTCGGCGTCGCAACTCGCGAGGCTCGGCGGGTTGGGCGAAGAGCGCACCGCGCGCGTCGGAGAGGTGCTCTATCGCGTCGGCGACCGCACGTACCCGTTCATCGCGATTCTCGAGGGCGAGGTCGCGATCGTCGACGCGGCAGGCCACGAGATCATCCGGCACGGTCCCTCCGGCTTCCTCGGTGAGATGAATCTCCTGACGGGACAGACCGTGTTCGTGACTGCGGTCGTCACGAAGCCGCTGCGCTACGTGGCGGTCGAGCGCGACACGCTGCGGACGCTCCTGTTCGAGGACGGGCCGCTCAGCGATCTCGTGCTGGCGACGTTGATCGAGCGGCGCGAGGCTCTGCAACAGGTCGACGGCATCGGTCTCGAGATCGTCGGCCCGCACTCGTCCGAAGCGACGATGCGGATGCTCGAGTTCGCCCGGAGCAATCGCCTCCCGTACACCTGGGAGGACGCCCCGCCGCCAGGCGAAGGCGAACTGCCACTCGTCCGGCTGCCCGGCGGTGGCGAGCTGTGGGGCCCTTCGACCGGACAGGTCTCGCGCGCGCTCGGGATCGGGCGCGAGCTCGCTGCGCGCGAGGAGGTCGACCTGGTCGTCGTCGGAGGCGGTCCTGCCGGCCTCGGCGCGGCCGTGTACGGCGCATCCGAAGGCCTCGACACGCTCGTCGTCGAGAGCACCGCGTTGGGCGGCCAGGCAGGCTCCTCGAGGCGGATCGAGAACTACCTCGGGTTCCCGGCGGGGATCAGCGGCTCGGAATTGACGAGCCGAGCGGTCACCCAGGCGCGCAAGTTCAACGCACGCACCGCGTCCCCGTACCGCGCCGTCTCCCTGGAACCGGGCAACGGGCGCCACTTCGTCCGGCTCGAGGAAGGTCACGAGATCGCCGCACGTGCGGTTCTCCTCGCGACGGGCGCCCAGTACCGGCGTCCTCCCGTCGAGCAGCTGTCGGAGTTCGAAGGATTGAGCGTGTTCTATGCCGCGGGACCGCCCGAGGCTCGTCTCTGCGGCGCCTCGCGCGTCGGCGTGGTCGGAGGTGGCAACTCCGCGGGCCAGGCCGCGGTCTGGCTGTCGCGAGGCGGCGCACTCGTCACGCTGCTCCACCGCCGCGGCGACCTCCGCGAGACGATGTCCGACTACCTCGTGCTCGAGCTCGAGCGTGCCGGCGTCGCCGTACGCGACCGCACCGAGATCGCCGCGCTGCACGGTGAGGACGGCAACCTCGAAGCGGTCACCCTGAAGAGTGGCGAGCGGCTGCCCTTCTCGTTCCTGTTCCTCTTCCTCGGCGCGGTCCCGTGCACGGAGTGGCTCGACGGCGCCGTGTCACGCGACGACAACGGGTTCGTTCTCACCGGCCCCGCGGCGGACACCGAAAACCTGCTGGAGACGAGCGTGCCCGGGATCTTCGCCGCCGGCGACGTCCGCTCGGGATCCACGAAGCGATGCGCCACAGCGGTCGGCGAAGGAGCGATGGCCGTGCAGTTCGTCCACGCGCGCCTGGCGGCACTCGCACACGCAAACAACTGAGCCCGGTTCAGGCGGATGAGCGAGACGAGCCGCGGACGAGCGGCCGGCGTCTCAGTCGATCACGGGGCGGGATCGCGCGGGGCCTTGAGCTCGTCGAGCCCGGCCTGCGCCGCCTCGGCTCCTTCGGATTCTGCGAACGGCCCGAGCCGGTCCCGCTGGAGCTCCGCCTCGCCCCGATCGGAGATGCCGTACTCCTCGCGTTGGGCCGCCTCGTCGTCCGTTCCGCTGGACGAAAAGAGCCTCCGAATCCAGTCTCCGAAACTCACGCCCAGCATCATAGGCGTGAGCAGCTCGAAAGGCCGTGCTCGACTTTGGCGCGGCGTCTGTTAGCGTCGCGCCGGTGTTCGACATGGCGTTCTTCGGCGGGGCCTTCGCGGAAAGTGTTCGGGAGTTCAGCCGTGACCACGACGACGCGCATGTACGCCTCGAGGTTGTGACTTTCACCGGCGAGCGGCTCGATGCCCTGGAACTCAGCGCCGTCGAGACCGGGATAAGGCTCTCCAGCCGCGATGAGCGGCTGGTCTTCATGCCGTATGCGCAGGTCGCGTACGTCGAGGTCGCGATCCTGAAGGATCATCGCGTCCCCGGCTTTCAGCTTTCCGTTGGTTCCGGCTAGAGCAGAACTCAGCCGACCCGGGATCGCTGGGCCCGATTCTCGCTCTTACTCAGCCCGAAGCCGTACGGAGACCCGTTTGAGGAATTCGGACTCCCGTTCGGGCGCGCCGGCCTCGACCGCCGCCGTGATGTCTCTCGCCAATAGCTCGTGTGCTTCCAGTCGAGGGAAACGCTGGGCGTCGTAACGACCGCTCGGAGTGTCGTAACTACCGCTTTGCATCGCGCGAACCGCAGACGCGAAGTTGTTACGGGGGTGAGGCACGATCCGCACCGCCCGATCGAGCTGGTGGTTCAGTGCCGCAAGCAGCTTGTCAGGTGGGTTTGTCTGCATGTCAGCCTCCTTTGACTTTGTGACTAGCGACGAGGAAGTTTCACCGAGCGACGAAGGCTCGTGCACTGCCAGACGAAGTCGAACCTACCCGTGACTCTTGGCTTCGCGGCGGCGCTCACGAGGTCGTCGGGGCCGGCGCGGGAACGACGGGAGCGTTGTCGGTCGAGGGCTCGTCACCGCCCATGTCGAGCCGGAACGGCGGGTACGCATCTGTCATCAGTCCCGCGTACGCGATGACGCGGAAGACCCAGCGGCTCATCCCGAGCACGAAGTCGTAGAGAGCCTTCGGGTAGCGGCCGGTGAAGAGCAGCACCACTCCGGCGAACAGAACCAGCAGGCCAACGAGGCCTCCCGAGGTCCACATCCAGGTATCTGTCCCTGTCCAGGCAGCCCAGCCGCCTCCAACGAAGACCGCGACGACGACGTACTGAGGCAATGCGAGGAGCCACCACTTGATCAGCACGAGACCCCGCGAGAGCGACTCGGGGTACGCGACCTCGAGCCGAGCTGGATAGTCAGGCACGTCCTTGAGCGTGAAGGGTGGGTATCTGTCGGTGCCGAGTGCGCTGTAGCTGTAGAAGCCAACACGCCATGACCAGCGAAGGACGCCGACGTTGAACTCGAACAGGCCCCTCGGGTAGCGGCCCGTGAAGAGAATCGCGAAGAAGGCAACGACGCTGACGACGGCGAACGCAAACCACAGAAAGAAGAGCACGATGAAGTGAGGAATCGCCAGCAACCACTTGACTAGCCAGAGCCAACGGCTGAGCTGCGGCGAGAGCTCACCTGTGAGTCGGAGCGGATAAGCAGACGCTTTGGAGTCCATTGCGGAACCTCTCTCTGTCGCTGGGATGGACAGGAGTCCGAATGAACTCCCTGCTGCGCTCGGGTCGGTGCGACAGTCGAAGAGGAACGTGCGAAGCCTCGACGGCTTCAAAGACAACCAACGCGCTCATCCACCATAGCTGCGAGAGCTGCGCCATGTTGCGTCGCACGAAGAGATCCTTCGAGCGACCCGAGCGTGTTGGTACTGCAAAGCGCCGCCTTATTGTCGCCCCGTCTGTTGTCCCGACGCGTGCGACGGGCGGAGCTTAAGGTCATCGGCGCCAACTGGCGCGTCGTCTGTGGGCGCGACCTGCACGGTGCACTTGTTCTCGTCGTGGACGATGACCTTGATGGCTGAGGTAGCGTCAACGGTCCGGCGAACGAGGTAGCAATTGAGAGCAGTTGTGTATTCCGATACGGGTGGGCGCGAGGTCCTTCGCCTCGTCGAGCGACCCGTGCGCGAACCGGGACCTGGTGAGGTGCGGGTCAAGATGCAGGTCTCGGGCGTGAATCCCACCGACTGGAAGGCGCGCCGCGGGGGACGCGCCGGTGCCGAGCTTCCGTTTCCAGAGCTCGTCCCCAACCAGGACGGCGCAGGGACGATCGACGCCGTCGGCGATGGCGTCGCGGAAAGCCGAGTCGGAGAGCGCGTCTGGCTTTGGGAGGCGGCGTGGCAGCGCGCAGACGGCACGGCGCAGGAGTTCGTCGTCATCCCGAGCCGTCAAGCGGTGCGACTGCCAGATGCAGCGTCGATGGACGTTGGAGCGAGTCTCGGCATCCCCGCTCTGACCGCGCATCGCTGCCTCACGGTCTCGGAGCTCGGCCCGCGGAAGCTCGCACCGGGAGCTCTCCACGCTCAGACCGTGTTGGTTGCGGGAGGCGCGGGAGCGGTGGGCCATGCGGCGATCCAGCTCGCGTGCTGGGCCGGCGCCCGCGTGATCAGCACGGTCAGCAGCGACGAGAAGGCGGGGCTAGCCCTGTCAGCAGGGGCGGAGCACGCCGTTAACTACCGTGCCGGCGAAGCCGCGGACGAGATTCGGGCGCTCATACCGAACGGCGTCGACGTGATCGTCGAGGTCGCGCCTGCCGGAAACGCCGTCCTCGATTGGGCTGTGCTCGCCCCGAACGGCACTGTTGCCGTCTACGCGACGGACGGCGGCGCCGAACTCGAATTGAACGTGCGTGAACTGATGTCCCGCAACCTTCGCTACCAGTTCGTCCTCGTGTACACCGTGCCCGCCCCGACGAAAGACCAGGCTGTTGCCGACGTCGCTGCGGCGGTCGCAGACGGCGCGCTCGAAGTCGGAGAGCGCGTCGGGCTTCCACTCCACCGCTTTCCGCTCGAGCGCACGGCGGACGCGCACGATGCCGTCGAGCACGGCGCCGTCGGCAAGGTTCTGATCGATATCAGCTGACCTCGCCACTACGCCCGAACGGTTCAGCTACGTTCGCTTGAATGGGCGGTCAACCTGCGCGCAGTGTTGCGCCTCGTACTCGCCTCGTGCTCGCGGTACTCGCTCTGGGGTGCGGCGGCTACGCGATGCTGCAGTCGCTCGTCGTGCCCGCGCTTCCGACCCTGCAGCACGACCTCGACACCACGCCGACAGGAGTTACCTGGGTGTTCACCGCGTACCTGTTGTCCGCATCCGTCGCGACGCCGATCGCCGGTCGGCTCGGCGACATGTTCGGCAAGAAGCGGACACTGCTCGTCGTGATGGCGGGGCTTGCCGGCGGCTCGCTAATCGCTGCGCTCGCGACGACGCTGCCGGTGTTGATCTTGGCCCGCACCGATTCAAGGTCTGGGCGGCGCGATGTTCCCGCTCGCCTTCGGAATCATCCGCGACGAGTTCCCGCGTGAGCGCGTGGCCGGGGGGATCGCGCTCATCTCGGGTCTGCTCGGGATAGGAGGCGGCCTCGGCATCGTGCTCGCCGGGCCGATTCTCGACAACCTGGGCTACCACTGGCTCTTCTGGATCCCGTGCGTGGTCATCGTCGCCACGGCGGTCGCCACGATGTTCGTCATTCCGGAGTCGCCCATCCGGGCCCCAGGCTCGGTCGACTGGCTCGGCGCCGCGCTGCTCTCCCTCTTGCTCGTCTGCCTGCTACTTGCGATCAGCGAGGCCCCGCAGTGGGGGTGGACATCGGTACGAACGATCGGGCTGCTCGCCGTCGCTGCCGTGGCCGGAGCAGCGTGGGTAGTCATTGAGGCTCGGACGACGAATGCCCTCGTCGACATGCAGATGATGCGGCTGCGTCCGGTCTGGTCGACGAACCTCGCCGGGCTTCCTGATCGGCTTCGGTCTGTTCAGCGCGTTCGTACTCATCCCTCAGTTCGTCCAGACCCCGCCCTCGAACGGCTATGGCTTCGGCTCGTCCGTCACCCAATCGGGCCTGTTTCTAGTCCCGTCGACGCTGATGATGTTGATCGCTGCCCCGTTTAGCGGCCGGCTCTCGAGGAGGTACGGGTCGAAGGTGCCGCTCGTCCTCGGCGCTGCGACTCACGATGCTCGCATTCGTGTTCCTTGCGGTCGCACATACGAGTCACTGGCAGTTCTACGCCGCCTCGATCCTGCTCGGGATAGGCGTCGGGTTCGCATTCGCGTCGCTCGCGAACCTGATAGTGGAGGCGGTGAGGCCCGACCAGACGGGCGTCGCTACCGGGATGAACGCAGTCATGCGTACGATCGGCGGAGCGATCGGCGGCCAGGTCGCCGCCAGCCTCCTTGCCGCCAGCCTGTTGGCGAACGGGTACCCGTCAGTGCATGGCTACACGACGACCTTCGTCGTCATGGCCGGCGTGCTCGCAGCCAGTGTCGCGGCGTCGCTGGCGGTGCCCAGCCGCAGGCCGCATCGGGCCCACCTCGTCACACTGGCCGAGGCGCAAGGGTCGCTCGAGTGAGCGGGCCCCCGTTCCGAGTGGTCGTCGTCGGCATCGACGGCTCTCGCGAGTCCGAGGCCGCTCTTCGGTTCGCAGCCGACGAGGCGAAGCTGCGCGGCGCCCTTCTCCGGATTGTGTGTGCCTCGGAGCCGTCAGCCGCCGGCTACCTGGGTGAGGCCTTCGCGCCGACGCCCGACGAGTTCGTCCACGCCGAACATCACGCCGAGGAAGTGCTCCGCGGAGCCCTGCAGCAGTTGAAGGGGGAGCCGCTCGAGGTCGAGGCTGTTGCTGAAGAAGGCGGACCAGCTGCCGTCCTCCTCGAGCAGGCCGCAGGAGCCGAACTGCTCGTCGTCGGGTCACGAGGCCTAGGAACAGCGAAGCGGCTGATGCTCGGCTCGGTCAGCCACGACCTCGCACAGCATGCTCGCTGTCCGGTCGTAATCGTCCGAGCGTGAACATCGTCCTCGGCAGCCGAATGCAAGGAACTGCATGTAGCGGAGACAACACGGTACTCCGGGCGGTACTCCGCTGAGTTGTCAACTCAGAGGACGCAGAAAGGTCGGGGCCGAGCTCTCATTCGTGCCTCGTTCAAGGCTTGATCCCGCTCCCTAAGGGTGACGCGCGGAAACACACGAGAGCAGTAGCGTCGGGAGGATCGCCAGCCTCCGTTTCCACGACCGCCGTCCTTTGACCACTCGCTTCCATTTGCGCAGCTGTCAACAGAGCTCATCGCTCGCGTGCGCGAACGAGGTATTCCTGTAGATGAGGCGCGGGCTTCTTGTACTCGGACTCGTTGCGGTCGGCGTCGGCTCTGCCAGCGCTGCGAAGCCCACACCGCCCGCCACGCCGGTGATCACGAGCGGTCCCGCGAACCCCACCACGTCAACGAGCGCGACCTTCGTCTTCTCCAGCGCAACCGCAGGAGCCTCCTATCGGTGCGCGCTGGATGCGGCGCCCTTCATCGCGTGCTCGAGCCCGCAGACGTACACGGGCTTGGCCGTGGGAGCCCATCAGTTCCGGGTCGAGGCTGTGCGCAAGGGGCGGACTTCGCCTCCCGCTTCGTACTCCTGGACGATCACCGCATCGCCTCCGCCGGCGAGCTTCGTCGAGACGCAGTACGTCGGCGGACTCGCGACGCCCACCGCCATGGCATTCGCCCCTGATGGGAGGCTCTTCGTCGCGGAGAAGGGAGGAGCGCTGCGAGTGATCAACGGCGGGACGCTTCTCTCGACACCGTTCCTCAGCGTCTCGGTCGACACTGCCGGTGAGCAGGGACTGCTCGGGGTGGCATTCGACCCGAGCTTCTCCAGCAACCGCTTCGTCTACGTCTACTACTCATCGCTCGCCACGGGCCAGAACCGCGTCAGTCGCTTCACCGCAAACAGTACGAATCCCAACGTCGCCGCCACGGGAAGCGAATTCGTGCTCTTGGACAACATCACGGGCACCGCCACCAACCACCAGGGCGGAGCGATCGACTTCGGTTCCGACGGCAAGCTGTACGTGGCCGTAGGTGACGACGGAAATTCGACCGACGCCGACGAGCTCGATACGTTGCGCGGCAAGATCCTGCGGATCAACTCCGACGGCTCGATCCCCGCCGACAATCCCTTCGTGGGGGTAGCTGGGGCGCGCGGTGAGACCTGGGCCTACGGGCTCCGCAATCCCTTTTCCTACGCGGTCGATCCGGGTAGTGCTCGCATTTACGTCAACGACGTCGGTGAGAACACCTGGGAGGAAGTGAACGCCCTCGCGCGTGGCGCCAACTACGGCTGGCCGACATGCGAAGGTCCGCAGAACAGCGGCGTTGGGGCATGTACATCCAGCGCATTCACCTATCCGATTCATGCATACACGCACACAGTCGGCCGTGCGATCACGGGGGGCGCTTTCTACCGGGGTAGCACGTTCCCCGCCCAGTACCAGGGCGCGTATTTCTTCGGCGACTATCTCGGTGGCTTCATCAAGTGGCTCGACACCGCGAACGTCGTCCATGACTGGCGCGCCGCCCAGAGCCCAGTCGCAATCCGCGTCGGCTTCGACGGAGCGCTGTACTACGCATCGATCGGCAACGGCATACATCTACCGGGTGCAGTTCCAGTAGAGCCGACTCTTAGACGCGTGCGGAACGGCCCGGCCTGCGTGAGTTCGCGCCCGTGGACAAGAGCGGTAACCTCGTGCGCATCGGCTCGCCCCTCGGTCGTTGATGAAGAGCGCCCCTCGCGCTCCTCGACTCGCCGGTAGCTCGCAAGACTCGGGATCATCGCCGCGCAACCCGCGGCGGAGGAAAGTCCGCCACCACCGTTCAGACGCAATGGTTGTGGAGCCTGGTTTAGGGTCGCCGGGTCGCGTCTATTCCTGCAATAGGCGACCGAGGAGGCGAGATGGCCGAAGACCAGAGGAATGCCCGGATATTCGGAGTGCTCTTCCTCATCACGTTCATCACTTCGATCCCTGCGCTCGCTCTCTATCAGCCCGTGCTGGACGACCCGGCCGGCTATATCGCCGGTGGCGGGAAGGACAACCAGATCTACCTCGGGGCGCTCCTGGAGCTGCTGCTCATCATCGCGAACGTCGGAACGGCCGTCGTGGTGTTCCCGATCCTGAGGCGACAGAACGAAATCCTGTCCCTCGGCTACGTCACCGCTCGTCTCGTCGAGTGCACCTTCATCGCGGCCGGCATCATCTTTGTGCTCGGGATCGTGAGCCTGCGCCAGGACTCTCCGGACGCAGCCGACCTCGCCGTCTCGCTCGCAGCGCTCAAGGACTGGACGTTCCTGCTCGGCCCCGGCTTCATCGTCGGCTGGGGGAACGGACTGATACTCGGCTACCTGATGTACAGCTCCGCGTCTGGTCCCGCGGGGCATGGCCTGGCTCGGACTGATCGGAGGCCCGCTCATCATCCTCTCGGGGATCGGCACGCTTTTCGACTTGTGGGACGCGGGCAGCACGGTGCCGGCCATCACGGTGATCCCCGAGTTCCTGTGGGAGCTGTCGCTCGGCATCTACGCGGCCGTCTGGGGATTCAGGCGCGATGCTCCGATCCTCAGGGATAGGAATCCTTCTCATCAGCAAGTCGCAATGACTGGCGACGCCGTTTAGTTGCGTCGAACGATTGGGGGATCAGAAATGTGTCTCAAGATGGCGTCCTGCGTAGGAGTCGTGGCCGGTCTCGCCCTCTTCGACGGAGTGAGCAGTGCCGTCGCAGTGCTCAAGGGGACGGGGTCGGCGGGGTCGGCACAGTCCGTCGCGGCGACCCTGAATCTTCGATGACTCTGGCCGTGACCTCGGACCCCGTCACGTGCCCTCCTGAAGCGGCCGGGCGCAGACGAGTGTCGCGCTCGCATCGAGATCGGGCTCCATCCCGGGACTCGGCGGCGTTTCCGCGATCTACACTCTGGTCGTACGGGGCTGGGTCGCCGTCTTGTCCCGCATCACTCGTGAAGCCTCTCGCAACGACCGGCCGGTTTGTCGTCGCTGGGAAGGGTGAGCTCCACTTCGCACTCGCACAGGGAGCCCGGTGCGTCGATGTAGAGCCTGTACGGAACGAGCCCCAGAACTTCACGATTACCGGCGGCACCGGTACGTACCAGGGGGCGTCGGGGAGCGGCATGGTCGAGCGTGCGGTTAGCGCGGGCACTGGGTCCGAGACGTGGACAGGGACGATCGTCGTCTCCGGACTTGAGTTCGACGTGACCTCACCCACGCTCAGCGGTGCGAGGGCGAAGACCGTGCGTGCTCCAAGAGGCGCAAAGAGAGTCCGCGTCACGTACAAGGTGACGGCGAGCGACAACGCGGACAGTCAGGTGCCCGTCACCTGCGAACCCCGCTCGGGCAGTCGATTCCCGATAGGTCGCAGCACCGTCAGATGCTCGGCGACGGATTCGAGTGCGAACACGGGGAAGGCGTCGTTCAGGATCACCGTGAGGGCGACCAAGTAAGGGACATCCCGCCCGCCTCGATGTCTCGCTCCTCGATCCGCAGATAGCTCGCGAGCTCCGCGACGGCGGGAGCTTCGTAACACACCGAAGCCGCTAGTGAAGCCTAGGCACGTGGAGCCGATCAGTCAGTCGTAGCAGCGCGCCGCCGCTCTCCCCGGTGGCGCCAAGCGCGGCGTACACTCGCAAGACATGCCGGACGCCGTCGTATGCCCGAATTGCGGGGGCGAAAACGCGCCCGGGGATCGCTTCTGCGGAGCGTGCGGCACCGCGCTCGCCCTGACGTGCGGAACCTGCGGCGTCTCCAACTCGTCCGACTCGCGCTTCTGCCGCGCCTGCGGTAACTCGCTCACGCGACAGCCTCGCACGAAGGCGCCCGTCGCCGAGCCGGCCGCCGAACGCCGTATCGTCACGGTGCTTTTTGCGGACCTAGTCGGGTTCACCTCGCGGGCCGAGCGCATGGATCCGGAGGATGTGCGCTCGATCCTCTCTCCGTATTACGCACGCCTGAAGCAGGTAGTTGAGGCGCATGGCGGCATCGTGGAGAAGTTCATCGGCGACGCCGTCGTCGCCGTGTTCGGCGCACCGGTAGCGCACGGCGACGACCCGGAGCGCGGCGTGCGTGCCGCGCTCGCCATCCGCGACGCGATCGCCGACCTGAACGACGGGAAGCCGGGGCTCGATCTGGAAGCTCGGATCGCAGTCAATACAGGCGAGGCGATCGTCGGACTCGACTGGTCGACGCCCGAGGGTGAGGGCATGCTCGCCGGTGATGTAGTGAACACTGCCGCTCGTCTGCAGACGGCGGCCCCTACGAACGGGATTCTCGTCGGCGAGGGGACGTACCGGGCGACGCACTCTGTCATCGCCTACGAGGCGATCGAGCCGGTCGACGCCAAGGGCAAGAGCCAGCCAGTTGCCGCATGGCTCGTGCTCCAGGCGACCGCTGCGCCCGCCGAGCGGACGACTTCGCGAACACCATTGATCGGCCGCGACCGCGAACTGGCGGTCCTGCATCAGATGTGGGAGCGCGTCGTCGGCGACAAGCGCCCGCACCTGGTGACCATCCTCGCCCCACCCGGAATCGGCAAGACCCGCCTGACTACAGAGTTCTGCGAGGACGTCGCGGCCTCCGGGGCGCGCGTCGTCCGCGGTCGCTCGCTCCCATACGGGGGCAACTCGCCGTACGGGGCTTTCGGTGCGCAGGTGAAGCAGATCGCGGGCATCTTCGACACAGATCCGGCGCCTGCAGCGCGGGAGAAACTGGAGCAGACGCTCGCAGCCCTATTGCACAGGGACGATGCGGCCGAGGTTGCGTCCCAGCTCGCGATGCTCGTAGGGCTTGAGGCCGGGCGTGCGGCGGCCGACCGTCCGGTCGCTTTCTTCGCCGCGCGAAGCTTCGTCGAGGCACTCGGGCACGACCGGCCGACACTGCTCGTGTTCGAAGACATTCACTGGGCCGAGCCCGGCTTGCTCGACCTACTCGAATCGTTCGCCTCGCGGCTGCGCGACGTAGCCGTACTCCTCGTCACCCTGGCACGGCCCGAGCTCCTGACGATCCGCACCAACTGGGGAGGTGGACTTACGGCCTACAGCGCGCTGCCGCTCGAGCCGCTCGCACCGGGTGACTCGCTCGCGCTCGCGCGGCTGCTCCTCGGCGAGGACTCGGGCTCAGCGGACCGGCTGACCGAGACCGCCGAGGGCAATCCACTGTTCCTCGAGGAACTCGCCGCTTCGCTGCGAGAAGGCGCCACCGCCGCGAACGAGCTCCCGACGAACGTGCGCGGCATCATCGCCGCGCGCCTGGACACGCTCCCGACAGAAGAGCGTTCGCTTTTGCTGCATGCCGCGGTCGTCGGAAAGGTGTTCTGGCGCGGTGCAGTCGCAGCCGGCGACGGCGGCGCCGTGGACGACCTCCTCGATCGTCTCGAGCAGCGGGATCTCGTTCGGCGCGAGCCGGGATCCCGTCTGCAGGGCGATCCGCAGTTCGTCTTCAAGCACATGCTGATCCGGGAGGTGGCCTATGCGACGCTCCCGCGCTCGGTGCGCCGACAGCGGCACGCCGAGATAGCGCAGTACCTCGAAGACGCCGTGGGCGAACGCATCGGCGAGTGGGCGGCCGTACTCGCAAACCACTGGCGTGAGGCGGGTGATCCCGAGCGCGAGCTGCACTGGGTCTTGACGGCCGCGGAACGGGGCTGGGCGACCGACGCCCTCGCGCTGTACGAGCGAGCGCTCGATCTCGTCCCCGCCGTTTCGGATGAGCGCCGCCTGGACGTCCGGCTCGCGAGCGCGGTCGCCCACGTGCAAGCGGGCGTGTTCGCTCCGGCGATCGAGGAGCTCGAGGAGCTGCTTTCTCAGCTCCAGGGCCGCCAGCGTTTCGATGCGCTGAGCGCGCGCGGACGGGCGTCGTTCTGGCTCGGCGACGCGCAGGGCGCTCACCACTACTGGGAGGAGGCGCGTGAGCTCGCGGATCACCTCGGAGACGCGGAACTGGAGGTCGTCACGCAGTCGCTCCTCAGCACGGCCGCGGCCATGGACGGGTCGATCGACGAGGCCGTGGAGATGAACGAGCGCGCCCTCGCGCATTGGCGTCCGGGGATTCGGCGGCGTGAGTTCGCGGAGGCGCACCTGTGGAGCAGCATCCAGTACTACTGGCGCGGCGACTACGAGCGGGTGCTCGCGCCCGCGCGGCGGGGGGCCGAGCTCGGCGAGGAGGCCGCGTACGTCGAGGCCATGATCAGCGGGGCCGCTCACCTCGGTCTAGGTCTCGCTGGCGTTGGCCGGCACGAAGAGGCACTAGCCGCATTCGAGCAAGCGGTCACGCAAGGAGCGATGTTCGAGGTGGAGCCCCGCTTCACCAGCCGTGCTACCGCGATGTGGGCGGGCGTGCTGCGCGAGCTCTTCGAGATCGAGGAGGCCCGCCGCCTAAACGAGCACGCGATCGCGCTCGGGGAGGAGGCCCGCTTCCCGGGGTCCCAGGTGAGCGGCAAGATCGATCTGCTCCTACTGGACGTGATCGCGGGGGAGGTCGACCGCGCGGAGTCCGCCTGGCCGTCGCTTTGGGACGCGGCGGCGCAGACGAAAGGATGGCATCAGTGGCTGTGGACGACGCGTCTGCTCCATGCAAAGGCGGAAATCGCGCTCGGTGCGGGACGTGCGGAGCAGGCTCTCGACGCTGCGCTGGAAGCCCTGGCGACGGCCGAACGCTACCGGCGGCGGAAGTACGTGCAGGCCTCGCGGCTCTCGCTCGGTCGCGCCCTGCACAAGCTGGGTCGGATTGAGGAGGCCTTGGCCGAGCTCGGCCGCGCTCTCCCGGGCGCCCAGGAGCTCACTCATCCTCCGACCATCTGGGGCACCGCGGTCGCCCTCGCGCGTGTGCGCGCGGATGCGGGTGACGACGACGGCGCCGATGAAGCGTACGGGCTGGCGCGGGGCGCACTCGACCAGTTCGCGGCCGGTCTTTCCGAGACGCGCCGAGAGCGCTTCCTCGCCTCCCCGTACCTCGAGGCCGAGATCACTCTTACCCACTAGATGACAGCGAGTGAGCTGGTTGGGGCCGTCGCCGATCTAGGCCTGACGCCTTCAGCCGCGGACCCGGAGCTCGCCGATGGCCGGAACTGAACCCGCGAGCTGCTGGCGGGGATTGGAGATCCCCCACGCGTTACACAAATGCCCGGGAGTCAATCCCTCCCAGCGAGACGCGGAAGTCGTTGCGGCCCACGTCGGACATCCGCCTCCATCACCACAACGATGTCACGTGACTCGACAGATCCGGGCGATGCGACGATCCCCGTGTTTAGCGGTCCCCGAGGGCGAGTGACCCCTTTAGTCGTTTCTCTCCCGACCGGAGGAATCGGAAGCGATCCACTTCCCTCCAGGGGTATGGCTACGTCCACCCAAAGATCCGCTCGCGCTTCGCTGTTCTCGTTAGGCGTGCGGTTGATTGCCGATCTTCCCCTGCAGGGTCCCGGAAGCTCGGATTCGCGTGCCGTCGAAGAACTCGCTGGCGATCACTGCGGACACGGCGATCTCGAACGCGCCGCCTCGCGAACAAGTCGCTCGCCGAAGTACGACGTGACCACGGGATCCTTCAGCTCCCTCCGACGCCTCGTTCTTAGTCGTTGCGTCGAAGACGAAGAGCTCGATGCCTCGTGGACGTTTCCACGTGAAGTCGATCGTCTGTCCAGGGTGCAGTCCCGCTCGTGCGACGCTGAGCTGCCAGCGAGACTGACCAACGGCGCCGAGCGTGATCACGTGGAGCGCATCTCGGTCGCACCAAGCGCGAACCGCGCCCGGAAACGAGATTCGAGAGCCATCCTTGCGGTGGAACGTGAGGCTGGAGGCGGTCTTCGCATCGGCCGAGCCGGCGAGTTGGCTGGCAGCGACGACGAAAACAAACGCAACAAGGAGCGTGCGCACACCCGGATTATCGGCTGCTCGCCCGACGTGCTACTCGCGCCTCACGCGCACCCGCCAGTCGTGCTCGGCAGGAGGTCCGCGAGCGTGTTACTGAGCTTCGTCCTCGGGCAGTGGAATGGAATGGAAGAGCACCATCTTCCACCCGTCGCCTCGACGGCGAAACAAGATCGTCGTCGGTCCCGAGATGTGCTGGGCGTTTCCATCGAGCGTGTAGTCCTGTTCGATCCAGCAGGTGACCACTCCCGCTTCGCCGAACGTTGCTTCCGAGACATCCCGCAGTTCGGTATCGATGTCTTCGACGAGCGCCAATGCCTGGCGCCAGTGCTTGTCGACCTCGTCGCGACTTCGTACCCACGTGCGCGAAAGCTCGTCGACGCCTTGAACGTCCTCGTCCGTGACCTGAAGGACCGCGTCAAAGTCTTTCCGGTCAACGCCCTCGAACATCTTCCGAACGATCGCTTCCAGCTCGCCTGCCATCGTCACCACCTCTCGGACGGATTCGGTGCAGGAGTCTATTCGGCCCTAGATGAGCCCCTCGCGCTTGCGCGCCTCGTGTTCCAGCAGCGCGACCTCGCGAGCACCAGCGAGCCACTCATCGAGGATCTGGTGAAGGAGCGCCTAGACAGACGCAGAGATTGCGCCGACCTGCTGCATCATCCCGAGGTCGTCGCGCACGACCCAATGCTCGGCGATCTTGCCCTCGGCGAGCCGGTAGATGTGGATGTGTTCGACCGAGAACCGCTTGCCCTGCGGAGTTGTCACGCCACGGAACGCCGTCCCCCCGTATGTGCCCGTCCATGTGTTGTGGCACACGACGAAGTCCCCGTCTGTGACAAGGCGCAATGTCTTCCAGGCCGAGTCGGGCACGGCCCGCATCACTCCCTCGACAGCCTTGCGAAAGACATCGAGGCCGTGTTCGGGTTCGCGATCGGGCTGGTGGTTCGTGACGTCAGCGTGGAAGAGGCGGTCGAAGTCGATCGCGCCGGCCGTCCACTGGTCGTAGAACTCCTGGATGACCGCCTTGTTCTCGTCAGGCGTCATTGCTCGGCACCCCACACGATCTGGGACTCTAGGCGGATGATCGGAGCCGACTCCGATCGCTACCGGCCTCGCCGCACGAAGCCGCCCGCTCTCGGGTCGGCTCCGAGCGCCCTCCCCGGCTCGAGACTAGCCTCGCTCCGGAGGGACGGAGCCTCGTCGAAGGTCTGGATGACCCCCCTCTTTCGGGCCGACTCGGGCTAGGCGAGCTAAACGACCCCCTCGCGCATGCGCCACTCGTGCTCGCGCAGCAGCAGGGCGTCGAGCCTCCGCCCATGGGATCCGACGTCGAGGGTCTGGTGAGCGGGCTGGGCCGCTACAGATCGCCATCGCGCCCAGTTCTTCAGGTGCGAGGACTCCTTCTCCACCTCGGGGGTAACCGCCATGATGACCACCCGATGGTCGTCCACCGATTCCGCCACCAGCCAACGGTCCACGTCGTTTCGTCCCGTACGAGGGTGTCTCCGACCTCGGGCACGCGGTCCGTCACCGCATACTCCCACCCGCCAGACGGGAAACGGATGGTGATGGATTCAGAGGCCACAGGCCTTCTCCCTCTGCTCCACCTGGCGCGATGTCAGGTGGGCACGGCGAGAGGAAGAGCTGTAGGTAGTGAGTCCAGAGTAGCCGACTTTGTGCTTTTCGCAACGTTTCGCTCTAGCGCGGATGCCCGCTCCGTTCTCTCTGCGACCGATATGGCGGCCAACTGAAACAGCCTGCAACCACGAGGAGTCGTCGCTGGGGCGAACTGCAGGATGCTGACGGTGACGGAGACACGCCGGTACTCCCAGCCGTACTCCTCGCGAGGGACGCGTTCTCCGCACGCTGTCGTTCGGCGTGGCTCGTTGCCTACCCGTGCGATGGCGACGAATAGGTTCGCTCCGAAATGGAGGACCGACGCGCGGAGGGACGAGCCGATCAAGCCGGGCTGGCTTGCGTCCTCCGTTTCCCTCTCCCATGAGGAGGAGATAGGCGGCCGGTTCGGCCTTCGGATTGCTCATCCGCGGCTAGTCGCTAAGGAATGACCCAATCAGCCAATGGTGACCTTCGGGATCAGCGATGCGTCCTTGTCGCATGCCGTAGGGCTGGTCGGCCACGGGGAAGATTTCGACCGCCCCTGCGCGTAGCGCCGTCGCAGTTGTCGCATCGGGATCATCGACAACCAGGTTGATGCGAACGGTCGTACCACCTAGGGCTGTCGGACTCACATTGAACGCTTCGGGGTTTTCATCAACAACGAAGAACCGCAACCCGTCGATGCGTAGTTCCGCCACGACCTGGCCCGTCGGCGTAGTGAACCGCGATTCTTCGACCGCGCCGAACGCGTGGCCGTAGAACTGAATAGCGGCGTTGGCGTCCTTGACGGTCAGCATCGGCGTCAACGAAGACGCGGTCATCGCTACGAAGCTACCCGGCAGGCCGCTGGTTCATGCCTGCCACGTCTTGAACCCGTCCCTGTGACCGGCTGCTGTGCCATGAAGCGCGACTAGTTCTTCGCGCGGTGCGCGTTGCTTAACTTCGCGCGTGGTGCGTGTCGAACAGGTGGACTTCATTTCGATCCCGACGCGCGACGCAGCACGCGCAACCGCGTGGTACAGCGATGCACTGGGACTGCCTGCCAGCAACGTGACTGACGGCGAATTGGAAACGCCGAACGTGACGCTTAGCTTCTGGGAACCCGAACGTGATGACCTACCGTTCGTCCCTAACCGGGCTGGCTTTGCCATCCGCGTGTCGGACGTGTCTGCGGCAAGGGCAGAACTAGAAGCAAAGGGCGTTGAATTCATCGCGGAGACGTGGGATTCGGGCGTCTGCCATTTCGCCGCCTTCCGCGACCCGGACGGCAACACGATCATCCTGCATCGACGTTACGCGCCGCGTATTGCGCGCGGCTAGCTGTGGGTGCGGTGCCCCACCGCTGCGCGCCAGATTGATCGCACGGAAATGCGCTTACGATCCGATTGGATGCGCCGGGGCTTCGTAGTCGCGGCAAGCGTGGTCGGCTTGGTCGCGCTGGCAATGACACTTGCATCAACCCACGATCCGCTTAGCAGGGAAGTCGTCACAAGCACCCTCGCAAGTGCTGGCGAACTCCGCCTGGACTTTGCGATGGGGGACCCTGACTCACCCGTCGATGTCATCTATGTGCCCGCGAACGAAGGTGTGCCGAACGCGCTACCCGAACGCCGTGACGCACGACTTCGCCAGATGGAACCCAGCCCCGACAGCAGGATGACGCGAGCTACGCCCCAGATCCCGAGAGTGACGACGATCGCCTTGCGGTCTTGTAGTAGGTGGGGACCCACGCCGGAGTGTCGGGATCCCATCCGGCTCGGAGCGCGAGCGCCACGCTGAGTGCAAGGGGGGCCGGAAAAGCAGTGATCGGCGAGACACGCCGGTCAGCCTCCACTCCTGGCGCCTGCAGCACCTGGGCACCACGGGCTCGGCAGATTTCCTCCGCTTCCACGATGAAGTCGTCCCCCGGAGTCGGGAGGGTAAGGACGAGGTGCGTCGCGTTGAGCGAGGTCATCGCTGCTGTCGCACCCTCTCGCGTTTCGACTCCTTCGCACGGGATGCGTGCGATCTCCTTGATAAGCAGGGCACCCTCGAGGGCGGCAGCCCACGCAGTCCAGTGTCCCGAGAACGACCGCTGCGGAGGGCGTTCTCACGCTACCGAAGCTCCCGTCAGCCCAGCGCTCACTGGAACGGAGTGCCCGCTCGCACGCTCCGGGAGCCCCGGCGACGGCCCTGCGAAGACAGTCATCCGAACTGACCTCGGCCCAGATGGAGAGGCAGGTAAGCACTGCGCCGCAAAACGCCTGGGTGTGAGTCACAGCTCTCTGGGCCGGAATCTTGACCATTGCCTTGGCTCCCGCTGTCACTCCGATGGTCGACTGGCTGGTCGCGGTCACTGCCGCGAACGGGTGCGGGAAGCCAGGGCTCTCGATCGCCTCGATCACGTCGCGCAGCTCCCCGGAGGACGAGATGGCGAGGAGCACGTCACCCTCTCTCCAGCGGAACGCCCCTTTCGCGAGCAACCCACCGGGAACGGCCACTACCTCGATCGGACACGCGTTCCCCTCCAGCGAAGCGAGCCAGAGCGCCTGGGCAACGTGGTACGAAGCGCCGTTACCACTCGCGACAATGCGCCGGGTGGTGCTCCGGCCCAAGAAGCTCGCAACGTCCGCGAAACCCTCGGAGTCGCTGAGAGTCGTCTGAAGCGCTTCCGGCATCTCGAGAGCGTCCTGCCAGACGCCCGTGGATCGGATGTCTTCGCTCATCGAGTCTCTAATTCGCTCGTCGCGATACGAGGTTCCGTGAGGCCGAGCAGTCGTACCGATAACAAGCACAGGGCCGCACTGAGTAGATACGGCCATGCATCGCGGGTCGCGCCCGCCAGGGCCCCTCCAGCCGCGGCACCGATCGCGAACCCCGGCGGCCATAGGGCGCTCATGAGGCCGAAGCCGAACGCCTCGTCGAAGCCTTCGCGCTCGAGGGTCCGGGACAGCAGTGCCAAGGCAGGCGTCCAAAGCGTCGCATACGCAACCGCGGCCGCCACCATGATCGCGCCGTAGACAAACGGTCGCTCATCTAATACGAGGAGCGCGGACGCCCCTGCCGACACGAACAATCCCGCCCGCAGCAGCACCGTGTGGCCTCTGGCGTCGGCCACCCGGCCGATGCCGGGGTTGAAAGCAGCCTGAAGCAGCGCTGCGATTGCGAAGACGGTCCCGATGGCCCCAGCTCCCCAGCCGAGCTCGTCCAGCCTGAGCGGCGCCAGGACGCCGAGGACACCCAGCAGGAGCGCCGTCAACGCGATCAGCCACGCTGCGACGTCGACGACTCGATTACTCACGAGTGCGCGCAGCGAAGGCGCCGCGAGGCGCTCGGCACGCGGCGGCCTTGGGATCGCAGCCGCGACGGCGGCGATGAGTACGGCGAGCGCCGCAACGATCGAGAATACGAGTGCAAGTCCGACCCATGCGGCGACTGCCCCGACGAGCGGTCCGACGAGCTCTCCCGAGAAGGTGGCCGCGAACGTAACGCCGATCAACTCGCCGCGCCTTGCGGGTGGGGCGACGGCGGCAAGCCACGCCAAAGCGCCGGTATAGGCGAACGCGCTACCAGCCCCTTGGCCGATTCTTGCTGCGAACACCAGCCAGGGAGTCTCGGGAACTACGAAAGCCGCGCTGGAGACCGCGAGCAGGATCAGCCCGGCGACGACGGTGGCCTTGACCCCGAACCGACGCGCTGCCCAGATGCTCGGCAGGGCTCCGATGAAAGCGCCCGCTGCGTAGGCCGACGTAAGCAACCCAGCGCTCGCCTTCGACAGTCCGAGCTCTTCCTCGAAGTCCGGAAGGAGCGGCGCGAGAACGGAGAACAGGAGCGCCTCGAAGAAGCCGACCACGGAGGCCAGCACGAGGATCCGCCGCCAGTCGGTGCCGCTCATGACGTCGCGCCTTATTGCTCGTCGGAGGGCCGGGTGTGATCGTGGAGGTGTTCGATGCGCGACGGCAGCTCCAGCCGCAGATCCAGTGCGGCAAAGGACGAGTCGACCGACACCGACGCGCGGTTCGCCACCGATTCGCGCGCGGCGGCGATGACGTCGAGCAGGTGGAGATCATGCTCGAGGCTGGCGAGCGGAGGGCGACCATCACGGATGGAGGAGAGCACCTCGCGGAGACCATCGGCCCAGAGCCACGTCGGCTCGATCGCGTCGTGCTCCTCCCATGAGCCGCCCGCGTTTCGCCAGACCTCGAAGCCGCGCGGATCCCAGTCATCCCCGAGGAGGTTCGCTGTGCCCTCGGTGCCGTACAGCTCGAGCGCCGGTCGCCGGTAGCGCTGGATCGCCTGGCTCGAGACGACCGACGAGAGGGCGCCCTCGGCGTGCCGGAGGACGACGTGCGACACGTCCGGGTCCGGGTTTGCGAGCTCGACGCCGCGGACCTCTCGCATCTCAACCGCGATCGCCTCCGCAGCGAGCACCTCGACGACGGGGCCGAGGAGCGCGGTCAGGCTCTTGAGGTTGTAGATGCCGGCCTCAGCGAGCGGGCCGGGACCGCCCGAGTGGTACCACGTCGTCCAGTGCGAGCCGGCGTTGCCGTAGAGCGCCCGCGCGGAGTGGACGTGGCCCAGCGCGCCGTCGCCCACGATCGTCCAGAGCGCGCGGAGCGTGGGAGACAGCTGGACGAACGGCGCCGCGAGCAGATGCAGGTTTCGCGCTGCGGCCAAACGCGGCGAGCGCTTCGCCTTCCTCGCGGCTCTCCGCGAAGGGCTTCTCCACGACAACGTGCTTGCCGTGCTCGAGCGCCAGTCGCGCGAGCTCGGCATGAGATGCGGGCGGCGTGAGGACGACGACGACGTCGATGTCCGCCTCCACGACCTCCCGCGCGTCGGTGGCGAGCTGCGCTCCGGGACGGCGTCGGAGGAGCTCGGGCCACGTCTCCGTCCGGCGAGCGCAGATCGGCCCCTCGCGAGCGAGGCCGCGCGGCACGAGCCGGTCGAGCACCTGGAGGTAGGCCGGCAGAACGTTGCCCGCGCCGATGATGCCGACGCCCGGCGGAACGGTCACAGGGTTTCGGAGCCGAGGTCCCGGTACAGGGCGCCCTGGACTAGTCGGACCGGCGTGTCGACGCCGTCGAGCTCGCGCACGACGCCGTCGAGCCCATCCCAGCCAGACACAGTCCATACCGCCAGGCAGCGCGGGTCGGGCCCGAGCCCGCCGATGCGGTCACAGAGCAGGTTGAGCTCAGGCTCCTGTGCCGGTCGCGCCGCTCGTGAAAAGAAGGACGCGACGTCATCTCGCCCGACGCCAGGCGCGAAGTCGAGGTACTCGCCGTAGTAGAGGCCGTTGCGGCCCTCGACAGGCTCGAGCAGCGGCTCGTAGCAGCCGGCCGTGTCGATCCGGGCGGCCGAGCCGGAAGGTCTCCTCGAGGTGATCGGCCTCGCCCGAGGCGAAGATCCGCTCCCATTCGCCGATCCGCTCGAGCCCCGCGCTTGCGCGTGTACCAGACCGCGACGTATTCGGGCTCCGGCCCGATGCGGAACGTCCGACCGAGGTTGAGCAGCAGCACGTCGTCCGCGTGGTCACTCGACCAGCCGTCCTGCCCTCGTCCGGCGGCGAAGTGGAAGGCCTCCACCGAGACCCCGGGCCGCCGGCTGATGTACTCGACGTAGACGAGCACCGCGCGTCTCCTCTCACTCCGGCTTCCGCGGAAGGAGGCAGACGGCCGCGCTATCCCACGCAATCCCGACGGTGCTACCGAGCTCCGGGGGTGTCCCGGACTCGGCCGAGAGCTCGGCCTTCAGCGGGTCGGAGAGCCCCTCGACGTCGAGCTGGCAGGCGAAGCCCGAGCCTCGGAAGCGCGACATCCAGCACCACACCGCGGATCCCGCGCGGGCAACCGCTCCGAGCCGGACGACCTCGGGCCGGACGACGAGCCAACCCGGCCCGACGGGCACCGCGCTGTCGGATGGACGCCAGAAGGCGGATCCCGATCAGGTCGACCGTTGCGTTGCCTCCGTTCAGCTCGACGACCTCGACGGGAAGCACGTTGGCGTCGCCGACGAAGCGGGCGGCGAAGGGCGACGCCGGGCGACGGTAGATCTCGTCCGGCGCCCCGACCTGCTCGATGTGGCCGCTGGTCGAAGACGACGATCCGGTCGGAGAGCGCGAGCGCCTCGCCCTGGTCGTGGGTGACGTAGACGAAGGTCGCGCCCGTCTCACGGTGCACGCGACGGAGCTCGGCCTCCATCTCGAGCCGGATCCGCAGGTCGAGCGCCGAGAGCGGCTCGTCGAGAAGCAGCACGCGCGGGCGGTTGACGAGCGCCCGAGCGAGCGCGACGCGCTGCAGCTGCCCGCCCGAGAGCTCGTGTGCCCGACGCCGCTCGAACCCGTCGAGGCGGACGAGCGAGAGCACCTCGTCGACCCGAGCCTGCACGTCTGCTCCTTGTCGATCCCGGCGACCCGGAGCCCGAAGGCGACGTTCTCGAAGACGTCGAGGTGCGGGAAGAGCGTCGCGCGCTGGAAGACCATGTTCACCGGACGCCGGTGCGGCGGCACGCGCGTGACGTCGCGGCCCTGCAGGACGAGCCGGCCCTCGGTCGGCTCGGACGAAGCCGGCGACGATGCGCAGGAGCGTCGTCTTCCCGCAGCCGGACGGGCCGAGCAGCGTGACGAGCTCGCCGTCGCGCGATCGTGAGCGAGACGTCCTCGAGCGCCGTCACCTGTCCGTAGCGGTGCGTGATGTCCTGCGAGCTCGAGCTGGCTCGTCGCCCGTCACGCGGCGGCCTCCCCGAGCAGCGCGTCCGTCGCACGGCTGCGGCCGGCCACGCGCTGCGCGGTACGGCGAACGAGGAAGGCGATCACCCAGAGCACGAGCGTGATCGCCAGCAGCAGGGTCGAGACGACGTTGATCGACGGGTCGACCGTGCGGCGCAGCCTGCGAGAAGATGAACATCGGCAGCGTCGAGTCCGGGCCGATGACGAAGAACGTGATGATGAACTCGTCGAACGAGAGCGCGAACGCGAGCGCCGTCGCGCCGACGAGCACCGGCCAGATCAGCGGCAGCGTCACCTTGCGGAAGACTCCTCCACGGCGACGCGCCGAGGTCGGCCGCCGCCTCCTCGAGCGCGGGGTCGAGCCGATCGAGCGCCGCCTCCGCGATGAGCAGGAAGTACGGGAAGACGTAGACGAAGTGCGCGATCATGACGGTCTTCAGCGAGAGCTGAACGTCGAGCCGCGCGAAGTAGACGAGCAGCGCGATCCCGACGAAGAGCCCGGGCAGCGTGATCGGCAGGAAGAAGAGGAGCGCCAGCGGCGCGCGCAGCCGCGGTGCGCAGCGCGCTCAGCCCGTAGGCCGCCATCGTCCCGATCACGAGCGTGACGAGCGAGACGAGACCGCGACGATCGCCGAGTTCCAGAGCGCGTTGCGGAAGATCTCGTCGCCGAGTGCCTCGCGGTACCACCGCAGCGAGAAGCCGGTGAACGGAAACGACAGCGCCCCGGTCTTGTGGAACGAGAAGAGCACGACGATCGACGAGCGGCACGTAGAGGAAGACCAGCGCGACGACGGTCACCGTGAAGGTGAGCGGGCTGCGCTGCGTGGCTCGCTCACGCGACGAACCGGATCCGGTCGAGGCGCATGAGGACGCAGCGCGAGCGCCGTGAGCAGGTAGCAGAGGACGAACGCGGCGAGCATCAGGAACGAGAGCGCCGCGCCGAGCGGCCAGTTGCCGATCCCGGTGAGCGCCGCCTGGATCCGGACGCCGAGCAGCGCGCCGTCGTGCCGCCGAGGAACTGCGGCGTGACGTAGTCGGACGGCGGAGAGGACGAAGACGAGGAGGAACGACGTCGCAGCCGGCGCGGCGACGAGCGGCAGGATCACGCGTGCGCCAGCGGGTGAACGCGTTCGCGCCGAGGTCCTGCGCCGCCTCGACAGCGCGGGCGAGATCGGGCCGGAAGCCCGCGTAGAGCACGAGCACGACGTACGGCAGGAAGATGTGGACGAGCGCCACGGTGACCGCGAAGCGGTTGTAGAGCAGGAAGCCGAGCGGCTCGTCGATGACGCCGAGCCGTTCGCAGGCCCGAGTTCAGCAGCCCGTTCTCGCCGAGGATCGAGCGCCACGCGTAGATGCGGACGAGGTAGCTCGCGAAGAGCGTCGCCGTGATCAGGAAGAGGACGGGCATCTGCCAGCGGCCCGCCGCGAAGCGCAGCCAGTAGGCGATCGGGAGCCCGACGATCAACGGTCACGGCCGCCGCGCAGAGGCCGACGACGAGCGAGTTGACGCGCGAGCGTGCCGGTTGACGTCGGTCGTGAGCGCGTCCCGGTAGCTTCTCGAGCGTGAACGGGCGCGACGACCTCGTAGAGCGAGTTCGTCAGGAAGCTGTAGACGAAGAAGGTCCCGCAGCGGGGCGACGAAGAAGAGCACCAGCCCGATGCGCGGCGGGCAACATCAGGGCGCCGGGCCCGAGGCGGGCCCGGCCGCCGCTCTCGGGACGGCGCTCCGGCGGTCGGCCACCGCGGCTCACGCGGCCGCCGCCTCACGCCCTCTGCTTGATCTCCTCCCACTCCTCCTGCATCTCGCTGAACGTCACGAACTCGTCCGACTCGATCGGCGGGTTTCCGTAGAACGGCGCGAGCTCGAAGAGCTTGTCGAGACGCTCGCCGGTCGTGTCGCCGAGCTCGAGGTCGTCGTACGGGTAGAGCGCCTTCGTGTCGGCGTTGATCAGGTCGGCCGCTGCCTCGACGGTCACTGCGGCGACGAGGTACTCGGCGATGCGCGCGTTCATCTCCGGGTCGAGCGCCTCGTTGATCCAGGCGTCGACCGTGTCGGAGTTGTCGGTCGTCGACGGGATCGCGTAGAGGTCGCAGAACGAGAACGCTGCCTTCCTTCGGCGTCTTCGTCTTCACGGTCTTGTGGCCCGCCTGGGCGGCGAGGTAGTTCTGGTACGCCCAGCCCTGGTAGCAGACGACGGCGTCGCCGGCGACGAGCTGCGTTCGTCATGTCGCCGAAGCCGGGCGACACCGTCTTCGCCTGCGCGACGATCTTCGTCAGGAAGTCCGCGATCTCGGCGTACTCGTCCTTCGGGACGGCCGCCGGGTCCTTGCCGAGGATGTGTGCGGTGAGCGTGAACGCTCCCAGCGGGTCGTTGACCATCGCGACCTTCCCCTTGAACTTCGGGTCGAGCAGGTCGTACCACGAGGCGAGCCCGCCCGGGAGCCTCGCCTCGTCCCAGGTGATCCCGATCGAGCCCCAGGTCCATGGCACGCCCGTCCAGTCGCCGTCCTCTTCGATCCACAGGTTCCTGGCGTCCGCTTCCGCTGAAGACCGAGAAGAGCCCGTCGATGTTCGGGATCTTGTCCGTGTCGATGTTCGTCAAGATCTCGAGCTCGGTGTAGAGGTCCTTGTAGCCCTGGTAGTACGTGATCAGGTCGTACGAGCCCCCGCCGGCCTTGATCTTGGCCTGAATATCGTCGTGGTTGCCGATGTAGGTCGGCTTCACGGTGACGTCGTTGGCCTTCTTCCAGGCCTTCATCGGATCGGGGATGTCGTACCCTGTCCACGACAGGTAGTCGATCGTCCCGCTCGCCTGTGGCGCCTCGCCGCCACCGTTGTCGCTGCCGCCGCAGGCCGCGAGCACGGTCGGCATCAGCCCGAGGCCGAGCGCAGCCGCACCTCCCCGGCGCAGGAGCATTAGCCGGCTGATGCGGGCATGTTCGAGCGCGACTCGAGTCGTTACGAGCACGTCACGCTCGGGGATGATGTCGGCCATCGAAGGCCCTCCTCCTTGGTCGAGCGGCGAACCGCAGGGTCACCTGACCGCCTGCGCATGGCGCGCGCCCCGCGAACAGTATGTGGGTCGCACCATGGCGCGAACGTACCAAGCTGCCGGACAGGTGTCCAGCAGAGGAACATCGACGCCGATGTAGCATGCGCGACTGTATCGGGCTACGGAATGACGAGTTCGGGCTCGTGGCGCGTCTTCGGCGGCTGTACGACTTCGAGGAGGTAGCCCAGATCGTGCTCGGTGTCGAAGTACACGAACGCGCCGTCTCCTCCGAGGCCGAATCCGCGCCCTTCCTGGATGACCGAGTAGCCGCAGGAGGCTATGGAGGCGATCGCTTCATCGGCGTCCTCGACGTAGGCGGCAAGGTGGTGCAGGCCTTCCCCCCGCCGCTCGAGCCAGTCGTCGTACACGCTCGGCCCCTCGAGCGGCTGGACCAGCTCGATCTGCGGTGTCCTCGGGTTGAGTGCGATGCGCATCGCGAAGCGCGATGGCTCCCCGCGGTAGCTCTGATGGGAGAGGATCTGCGGCGAATAGGTGTAGATCCTCCACGGGCCACACTCCCAGAGCGCCGAGTAGCGGTGACACGAGTTCTCCAAATCGCGTACGACGATGCCGATCTGTCCGACCGGCCGACCGACGAGCGTCCCTGCCGGTCCCGGGAACACGCGTTCCGCCATCGGCACGACTCTACGCGGCGCCATGCGCCACGGCGCCGATGATCCACCTCGGCGTCGACACGCTGTGCTGGCACCTCCGCCTCGAGCGTGGCGCGGTGACGCTCGAGGATGTGCTCGAGCAGGCGGCGCGGGCTCGGGTGCCGACTTCGTGCAGGTCAATCTCCACCACGTGCGCGACCGCGAGGTCGAGAGCTGCGCGCGCTCGCCGAGCGCGCGGACGGCGCTCGGCCTACGTCTGCTCGCGTCGGGAGACTTCCTCGGCGAGGGCCGAAACGGAGACTCGCCGGACGCTGGGCATCGCCCGCGTCGACGCGCTGGCTCGAGCGGGCCGTCGCGCTCGAGAGCCCCATCCTGCGAGTCGTCTCGGGCTTCTACCGCGCCGAGCTGCTGGGGCGGCCCGAGCTGATCGAGGCGGAGCGCCGCTACGTCGTCTCGGTGCTGCGCGGCGCGCTGCCCGCTGCCGACGCGGCGGGCGTCGCGCTGCTGCTCGAGAACCACTCCGACTTCACGGTCGACGAGTACCGCTCGCTCGTCGCCGAGGCCGGCGGCTCGACGGGCGTCTTCCTCGACCTCATCAACCCGATCGCGGCCCTCGACGACCCGTGCCGGTCGTCGCGCGCGCTCGCTCCGCTCGCCCGCGCGGGCCACGTAAAGGACTACGTGTTCGAGTCGATCCCGACCGACGACGGCTACCACCGTCGCGGCTTCGCCGTCCGCTACCGCTACCCGGGCGAGGGCGTGGCCGACCTCCCGCTTCTCGTCGGCGTCACTGCGGGACGGCCTCGGCGGCCGGGACTTCCACCTCTCCGTCGAAGGACTGGACAACTACGCCGACGTGTCCGACCAGCGCGAGCGACTGGCGCCCGCGCTCGCCCTGCTCCGGAGCCTGTGGCGTGAGAGCGGTCGTCTTCACCGGCGCAGGCGGCAACGAGGTCGTCCGCCGTCGAGGAGCGGCCGCGACCCGGAGCCCGGCGCGGAGGACGTGCTCGTGCGGGTCGACGTACGCGGGCCTCAACCCCGCCGACCTCGTGCAGCGCGAGGGACACTACCCCGCCCCGCCCGGCAGCCCGCCGGACATCCCGGGTCTCGAGGTCGCCGGCACGGTCGAGAGCTGCGGGCGACCGAGTCCTTCCTGGCGGCCGGGCGACCGGGTCTTCGGGCTCGTCGGCGGCGGCGGGCTCGCCGACCGCGTCGTCGTGCACGAGCGGTGCATGGCCCGCGTGCCCGACGCGCTCGACGAGCAGGCCGCGGCCGCGATCGCCGAGGCGTTCATCACCGCGCACGACGCCGCCTTCACGCAGGCCGGGTTGCGACCCGGGCGAGACGCTGCTCGTGCACGGCGGCGCCGGCGGGGTCGGCACAGCCGCCGTCCAGCTCGGGGTCAGCCGCGGCGCGCGGGTCGTCGCGACGGTCCGGAGCGACGCGGCGGGCGAGCTCGTAGCGAGCCTCGGCGGAGAGCCGTTCTAGACGACGACGGACTTCGCCGCGGCCGTCCTCGCCGCAACCGCGGGCGCGGGCGCGCATGTCGTGCTCGAGCTCGTCGGAGGCGTCGCATTTCCCGGCAAACCTCGACGCGGTCGCGCTTCGCGGCCGGATCGTCGTCGTCTCGGTCGCCGGCGGGAGCGATGATCGAGGTGCCGCTCCTCGGCACGCTCATGCAGAAGCGCGTGACGCTCCAGGGGACGGTGCTGCGCGCCCGGCCGCTCGAGGAGAAGGCGACGGCGATGCGCGCCTTCGAGCGCGAGGTCGTGCCCGCGCTTCGCTCGGGTCGGCTCCGGCCGCTCGTCGACTCGGTCTACCCGGCCGCCGAGGTCACGGCCGGCCTTGACCGCTCGCGGCCCGTGGCAAGCTCGGCAAGGTGCTGCTCGACTTCACGGCGTGACCATCACCTTGATCGCGCCCGAACGCTGCCGGTCGGCTGCGGCCGCGAAGGCCTCCTCGAGCTCGGTGAGCGGGTAGCGGTGGGTCACCGCGGGTGCGAGCCGGACGGCACCGCGGGCGGCGAGCTCCAGCGCTCGCGCGTACTCCCCGCGGCCGTCGTGGCTCCAGACGAACGCGAGGGTGAGCTCGCGCGTCATCGCGCCTGCGACGTCCAGCAGCTGGGGGTCGAACGCCTCGCCAACGAGGCCGACCGTCGCGCCCGCGGCCGGCCGCGGCGACCGATCGCTCGAGGAGCGTCGTGCCGCCCGCGGTCTCGAAGACGACGTCCGCTCCGGTGGGCGCGATGCCTCACCGGCGCCGAGATCGACGACCGCGTGCGACCCGAGCTCGAGAGCCAGGTCGAGCGGGCCCGTCGCCGGGCGACGACGGTGACACGTCCGCCGGAGAGCGTGGCCAGCCTGGGCCACCGCGAGACCGATCGCGCCCGCTCCCAGCACCGTCACCGCGGCGCCCGGGCGCACCGGGACCCGGGCCAGCGCATGAACCGCGACCGCGGTGCAGTCGAGCAGCGCGCCCTCGTCGTCGCCGACCTCGCGGAGGCAGCCGGAAGAGGTTCTCCGCAGGGGCGAGGCAGAGCTCCGCAAAGCCGCCCGGCCGCGCCACGCCGAGGTGCTCGAGTCTGGGCAGAGCGCTCGGCGGCCCACTCCGGCACTCGTCGCAGGACGCCGCAGGAGACCATCGGCTGCACGGCAACGCGGTCGCCGCGGCACGACGCCCTCGACTCCGGCGCCGACGCAGCGACCACGGTCCGGCGAGCTCGTGGCCCTGCGCCGGGCGCGGATACGGCGTCGGATAGAGCTGCGCGCCGGCGCGGTACTCGTGCAGGTCGCCGCCGCAGATTCCCGCCGCGCGCACGCGAACGACGACTTCGTCGGGCCCGGGGATCGGATCCGGCAGCCGACTCGAGCCGGAAGTCGCGCGGGCCCGTAGAAGATCGCCGCTTGCATGGAGGCGCGTTATACCGCGTGCCGACGCTAGGAATCGACGTCGGGTCTGAGCGGCGTGCGGGCGGCCGTGCTGGACGAGCGACGGTCGCCTGCTCGAGCCGCGCGCCGGCCGCTCCGCGCGGACACCGCTCGCGCGCAGACGGGCGGAGCAGGACCCGCTGCGTCTGGCTCGACGCCCTGCTCGCCGCGGGCCAGGAGGCCGCCGCGGGTCACGCGATGGAGGCGATCGCGGTGTGTGCGCTCGGGCCAGCGCCGATCCTCGTAGACGACGCGCTCGGCCACTCACGCCGGCGCTTCTCTTCTCGCTCGATCGTCGGGCAGACCCGGCGCGAACGCTCGGGACTGACTCACGATCACGCGCTCCCGAAGCTCGCTGGTGGCAAGAGCACGAGCCCGCGCTGTGGGGGAGAGCCGCGTGGGGTCTCGATGCGACCGGGTTCCTCGTGGCGCAGCTCACCGGAGTGCCCGTGCTCGACCGGATCAGCCGGGGAGACTGGCTGCATCGCCGGACGATCCCGCGCCACTCCCGCTGCCCGAGCCCGCCGAGCCCCTCGAGATCGCCGGCGGCCTACGAGACAAGCCGGCGCGATCCCTCGGGCTGCGCCCCGGCACGCCGGTTGCCGTCGGGACCTACGACACGTACGCCGACTCGCTCGCGGCGGGCGTCCACGTGCCGGGCGACGCATGCGTGCTGCTCGGCTCGACGCTCGTGGTCGGCGTGGCCGTGGCAGGAGCGTCTCGACGTTCCCGGCCTGGCCGCGTGCGACTACCTCGGCGCAGGGCTCCCTGCTCGGCGGCTGGACCGCCTCGGCGGGCTCCTCGCTCGACTGGTTCGCACGCGAGCTGGGCGAGCCGGGCGACGTCTCGGCCCTCGAGCCGCGGGCGCGGGCGGGCTGCTCGCGCTTCCGTACTTCGCCGGCGAGCGGACTCCGGTCTGGGATCCGCGACGCGCGCGGCGTCGTCCTCGGCCTGACCCTCGGGACGCGTCGCGAGGAGCTCTACCGAGCGCTCGTGGACGGGGTCGCGCTCTCGGCGCGCGACCACGTCGAGCGGCTGCGGACGGTGGGCGGCACCCCTCGACGCATGGCGGGTCCAGCGGCGGCGGAATCCAGAACGAGGCCTGGCTCGACGCGACCTGCGACGCGCTGGTCGCCCCACTCGAGGTGGTCGAGCATGCGACCGAAGCGGTCGGCCCCGCGCTCGTGGCCATGCGTGCGATCGGAGTCGAGCTCACGCTGCCGGTCGCGCGCCGCGTCGCAGCCCGATCCGGCGCGCGCCGCGCGCTTCGACGAGCTCTACGCTTCCTACCGCGAGCTCTACCCGGCCACCGCCCCGCTCATGCGGCGCCTGTCGGAGAATCGGGCCTGATGCGCGCCGCCCGGCTCCACGCATCTCGGCGATCTGCGGGTCGAGGTGCTCCCCGATCCCGACCCCGCGCCGGGCGAGCTGCTCGTCCGGATCGAGGCGTGCGGCGTCTGCCCGACGGATGCCCGCAAGTACGCTGTTCGGCACCAGCGACGGCTATCCGCTCAATCCCGGGCACGAGTGGGTCGGGCGGATCGAGGCGCTCGGCGCCGGCGTCGAGGGGTGGCAGGTCGGGCAACGCGTCTACGGCGACACCTATGCCGGGTACGCCGACCTCGCCGTCCTGCGCCGTCGACCCGGGCGCGTGGTCGTACGGGCCGTTGCTCCTGCCCGACGACCTCGAGCTCGAGCGAGCGAGTCTTCGTCGAGCCGCTCGCGGACTGTCTGCATGCCGTGCTCGACCAGGGCCGTGTCGCGCGCCGGACAGCGCGTGATCGTCGTCGGAGGAGGGCAGATGGGCCTGCAGCTCGTTCTCGCCGCGGCCATCGCGGGCGCCGAGGTGACGCTCGTCGAGCCAGACGACGGCGCGCAGGGCGCTCGGTCTCGAGATCGGGGCCGGCCTCGAGCGGTCGGCGACATCGCGGACGCGCCCGGCGGAGCGGAGGCCGTGATCCTCTCGATCGGCATCGGCGACCTCGTCGAGCCGTGCGTCGGCGCTCGCCGCTCCCGGCGGTCGCGTCGTGCTCTTCGCGGGCTTCGGCGAGCGGTCGCGAGCGGAGGTCGATCTCAACCGCCTGCACTACGAGGAGATCGCGATCGTCGGAAGCGAATGGATCGGCACGCCGCCGCAACCAGCGTCGCGAGCACTACGCGGCGGCGCTCGACGCCTTGTCTCCGGGAGGGCGCCGCTCGAGCGGCTCGTCACCGGCCGCTGCGGCCTCGACGGCCTCGAGGACGCATTCGCCGACGTCCAGGCGCTACGCGGCCTGAAGACGATCCTCGTCCCGTGAGGAGCGACCGCCTATCGCCGGCTCGAGTCGATCTGGGACGACGGGGCGGCGTCGTGATCCTCGACGGCGGCGTGGGCTCCGAGCTTCGAGCGCGTCGGGTTCCCGCGAGACCGAAACGTCGGCGAGCCTGTGGGGCACGGTCGCGCTGCTCGAAGCGCCCGACCTGGCAAGGAGGTCCACCGCCGCTACGTGCGCGGCGGGCGCCGACGTGATCACGACGCACACGTGGCGGATCGACGGGGTCCGGGTCGCCGAACGGGATGCCGAGCTGCGGCGACCGGCGCCGCCGGGTGGCGTGCGAGCAAGGCGCCGCGAAGCTCGCGCGGGGAGCTCGCGACGCCGGGCGCGAGAAGGCGCGTCGCCTTCAGCGTCTGGCCGGAGCCGCTCGAGCCGCGTTCGCCGGCCGCAGCTCGCCGAGGCGATCGCGGTCGGCGGGCCCCGACCTCGATTCTCGCGGAGACGATGGAGACGATCGCCCGCCGACCTGCGCTTCCCGGTCCTCGAGCCGCTGCTCGAGACCGGGCTGCCTCTCTGGGTCTCGTTCCGCTGGACTGTGGACGGCCCGCCGGACCTGCGCTCACCAGGGCATTCCGCCATACGCGGAGCGCTGCAGGACGCGGACGGTGACCTGTCTCGTGCCGCGCGGCGGGCGGGCTCGAGGAGCTCGGCGTCTCCGCCGTGCTCCTCAACTGCCTGCCGCGCGAGCTCGTGCCCGGCATGCTGCCGCTCCTCCGCGGCTCCACGAGGCTCCCGCTCGGGGTCTACCCGAACGTCGGCACGTACCGTGATCCGGGCTGGTCGTTCGACGACGACGTGACTCCCGCGGACTATGCCGCGGACGCGCTGCGCTGGCGCGACGTCGAGGGCGCGCAGATCGTCGGCGGCTGCTGCGGCACGACGCCGGAGCACATCGCGGCCGTGGTGGAGGCGATGCGCGGAAGCTAGCGCGCGGTCGTCGCGCCGTCGACGAGGAGCGCCGAGCCGGAGACGAACGAGGACTCGTCGGAGGCGAGGAAGAGGACGCAGTTCGCGACCTCGCGCGCGGTCCCCATGCGGTTCGAGCGGCGAGGCGGCAGCGTACTCCGCCCGTAGCGCCTCGGGGTCCTCGGCGCGATCGAGGAACGAGGTCGGTGAGCGGCGTGTCGATCACGCCCGGGGCAGACCGCGTTGACGCGTATCTCGCGCGGCGCGAGCTCGAGCGCGAGCGCGCGCGTGAGCTGGAGTAACCGCTCCCTTCGTGGCCGTGTACGGCGCGTCGTTCTCCCAGGCGACGAACGAGTTGATCGAGGCCATGTTCACGATCGACGAGCCGTCGGGCATGTGCGGGATGGCGGCTCGGCAGGCGTAGAACATTCCCGCGACGTTGACGCGGAAGAGCCGCTCCCATTCGTCGTCGGTCGTCTCGCACGACGGACGGCCCGTGCACGAGCTCGATACCGGCGTTGTTCGAGAGGACGTCGATCCGGCCGAAGCGCTCCACGACCTGCGCGACGACGACGGTCGACTGCCGTCGCTGTCGCGACGTCGAGGTGGAGTGCCGAGCTGCTCCGGCCGGATGCCTCCGCGGCGAGCCGGCAGGTCTCCTCCACGTGCGCGGCGGTCTGCGACGTGACCACGACGTCGGCACCCTCCTCGGCCAGTCGGACGCACACGGCGCGGCCGATGCCCGTGCCCGCGCCGGTGACGAGCGCGACCTTGCCCTCTACTCGGCCGCTCAGTGCGCTCTCCGGATGCGGTCGGCATCGGACGCGGATCCTCGGGACGGCGGCACGGCCTCCCAGTCGGTGAACCGATAGCCGGCCGTGAGGCCGCCGTCGGCCACGCACGAGCGACCCGGTGACGTACGACGCCTCGTCGGAGAGCAGGAAGCGGACGACGGCGGCGATCTCGTGCGGCTCGGCTGGGCGGTCGAGCGGGATCCGCGAGCGGTGTTTCGACCACTGCGCGGGGTCGGTCACGACCTCCTCCGTCGCGCGGCGTTCGCACCCAGCCGGGCGCGACCGCGTTGACCCGGATGCCGTGGCGGCGCGAGGTCGACGGCGAGGGAGCGGGCCAGCTGCGCGACCGCGCCCTTCGACGCGTTGTAGATCGCCTGCAGCTCCTCGCCGAGCGAACGACGCGGTGGACGCGGTGCAGACGATCGCGCCGCCGCCGTGCGCCGCCATGTGCCTGCGCGGCGGCGATCGTCATGAGGTACATGCCGCGGACGTTGACGTGCATCGTGTGGTCGAAGTGCTCGAGCGGCGACGTCGAGCACATGCTCGAAGTAGGCGATGCCGGCGTTCGAGGCGAGACGGTCGAGGCGTCCGAACCGCTCGAGCGTCAGCTCGACCGCCCGCTCGGCGGTCTCGGGGTCGCCGACGTCGCGCGGCGAGCGGGACTGCGTCCAGCTCGGCCGGCGACCTCGCTCGAGCTGCTCCTGGTCGTCCGGCGCGGCGACGAGGCAGAGGCCGATCGCCGTCTGCGCGAGGCGCGCGGGCGATCGCGAGCCCGATGCCCTGGCTCGCACCGGTGACGATCGCGACGTGCTCAGGCATGGCCAGCACGCTTCGCGCGTTTGCGGCGCGGAGCCCGTAGATCTCGAAGTCGGGCGTCGTGTCTCGCGGCGGCTCGACCTCGTAGACGTGCAGCAGCGCCTGGCCGGCGGCTCAGGCCGTCCGCGTTCGCGGTTCTCGCCGACCGCTCGGGCGAGGGCCTCGAGATAGGCGAGATCCGCCTCGCCGACCGCGGTCGCCTCCTCCGGCGTCGAGCGGCGCGACCGTGGCCGGGCACGACCCAGCGCAGCTCGTGTCGCTCGAGCGCGTCGAGCAGCCGTCGCATCGTCGCCGATCGTGGCCGCGAGGCCGCCGCCGATGAAGGGGTAGGTCATCTCCGAGAGGTAGTCGCCGGGTAATAGGACGCCCTGGTCGACGAGGACGAAGGCGAGCCCGTCAGTGGTGTGGCCCGTGGCCTCGATCGCCTCGACGCGGAAAGCGCCGCACTCGAACGCTCCGGCCTCGACGACTCGGTCGACGCGGAGCCCGTCCGGCCATGTCACTCCCCACTCGGCTCCTGCGGCAACGAGCTCCTCCTCCGCCGTACCGCTTGCAATGCGCGCTGCGGTCGAAGCGCCCGCGACGACGACCGCCTCCGGGACGAAGCCGATCCCGCACGTGTGGTCGAAATCGCCGTGCGTCAGGAGCAGGTGGATCGGGCCCTGACCCTCGCGCGCGCGCGCGACGAGATGCTCGATCTCATCAGGTGTGTAGCAAGGGTCGCAAAGGAGCGCATCGGATCCCGAGCGCGCGAGGAGCGCGTTCGTCTGCCAGAGCGGCGTCTGCGAGACCCACAGACCTTCGGCGAGTTCCTGGAGCCCGCTCACGGGCGCCGACGATAACCCACGGGGAGAGTGGGTCACCGGAGGGTGGCGAACGCGGCTCCGACGACGCCGCTGCGCGGGCCGAGCGTCGCAGGGACGATCGGCAGCTCGCGTGTGGCCTCGTGCTCGATCGCCGCACGAGCCGAAGCCACGAGGCGCTCGCGATAGCGATCGACGAGCCCGAGGCCCCCTCCGACGACCACCGCCCCCGGGTCGAGCGCATTCACGAGAGCGGCGAGTGCGAGGCCGAGCTCGTCCGCGGCCTCGTCGACCAGCGACGCGTGGGCGGGATCGTTCAGAACCAGCTCTGCTCGCTCGACCCGGGCTCGCTCGGCGAGCGCCAGCCCACCCGAGCTCTGTTCGACAGGCGGGGCGCCGACCACGATCGCGTTGCCGCGTGCGCCCGTGTACGGGCGGCCGTCCAGGACGAGGCAGTAGCTGACGCCGCTCCCGACCGTGAGGTAGAGGAACGACTCGAAGCGGGCGGCCTCGCCAAATCGTGCCTCGGCCAGCGCCGCCGCGCGGACGTCGGACTCGACACACACGCCGGCGGTGCGCCCAAAAGCCCCAGCGACGTCCAGACCACGCCAGTCGACGGTGAAGGCGCTTGTGGGCATTCCAGACAGGTCGACGAACTCGCACAGCCCGATGCCCACGGCGTGCGCTCCCCCCGGCGCGAGCTCGCGCGCCAGCTCGGCACATGTCTCCAGGACCGCTGCGCCGCCTGCGCTCACCGGCGTCTCCGACCGCAGTTCGCGTAGAACCTCTCCCTCGGTTACGTCGACGGTCGCGGCGAGGATCTTCGAGCCGCCGACGTCGATCCCGACGACGGTCACGCTTCGGAGTTGGGAGCGACCCCTACCAGCGTCTCGGCGGCGACGGCGCCGTAGTTGCGGTACTCGTGCTCACTCCCGGCTGGAAGCAGGCAGGCGTCCTCCGGGCCCAGCTCGAAAACGTAGGTCGCGTCCGCGAGGCGCGCCCGAACCCAGAGCGTCCCAGCAAGAACGTAGAGCAGTTCGTCGCCCGTGTGCGCGTGCGCCGTCGACGCCTCGCCCGGATCGACCTCGATCCTCCGAACGGAGAGCTGCGGAGTCTCCGCGAGCGTCCCGCTTCGGACACCGAGGTCGCGGTGCCAGACGATCTCGTCGTCGCCAATAGGGCGAAGGGTGTCCGGCGCGTCCGAGTCCGCTTCGCGCTCGTACACCGCATGCTCGAGGTAGGGACGGGTGCGGGCGTATGCGCCGGTCGACCCCGACGCCGGCGACGGCGCGAGGAACTCGAGTACCTGCAGAGGCTCGTCGCCGTGCGCGGAGGCGTGATGCCACGTGTCCGGCCCGAAGAAGACGCTGCCCCCGCAGGGGACTCGATGCGTCTCGCCCGTCTCGGGATTCGCAATCACCATCGTCCCCGACAGCACGTGAAGTACCTCATCCGCGCCGAACACCGTCCGGTACTCCTCCGAGTGACGGAACGCTCCGCCAGGCGGGAGGATGAAGACGAGCGCGTGGATAGCCTCCGTCGAGGCGTAGATGAGATCGGCGACGACGCCCGACTCCTCATCGCCCCAGAGATGCCGTGTGACGGAGCTGCGCTGAATCGCGGTCGGGACCGTGTGGTTCGGTCGCGGCGAGGGCGAGTAGGCGGCCTTGGGGCGGTCGGTCGCGCTCACGTGGTCACCACCGGGAGTGTGACGTCGGCCGGCTCGAAAGTGGTCGTGAGGCTCTCCGTCGAGGACGACGCGGCGGAGCGGTAGCCGCTCTCGATGATGTCGACGACGTGCCTCGCGTGCTCAGCTGTCACCTTGCTCGCCTCGCCGTCGAGAACCCACCGGACGAGCTGCATGATGTCCTCGAAGACGTGCGCCTCGGGAATGTGTCGGTGGGCGCCGACGACATGCTCGAGCACGCACATCTGCGCATCCCAGTCGGTCACGGGGGCGTGCAGTGTCTTTTCGCGGCCCGCGAAGTCGAAGGGCTCGCCGTTGAGCAGCACGCCGTCGATCGTGCCCTGAGAGCCGTGGAAGACGCAGGCGCCGAACTGATCGGAGACCGCTCCGGACGCCGTTCCGAAAGCGACGGCGAACTTCCCCTCGCCGAAGTCGATCAGGAGGATCGTGTTGTCGTCGGCCTCCGTCGCGATCCGCTCGCCCTGGAACTCACGGAACGGAACGCGTATCCCGGAAAGCGCAGTCACGCGGAGCGCCGGCCCGATGATGCTCGTGAGCTGGTGGAGCGCGTACACCGTGATGTCGTACATCGGGCCGCCGCCCGGCTTGCGGAAGTACCAGGCGGGGTTGATGGGCGGCGCCGGACGACTGCACGCGCTCGGGCTCTTCGCTCTCGTGGTACGCCTCGAACGCTCCGCCGCAAATCGCCCAGGAGACGTCGCCGATTGCGCCGGAGGCGACGAGCTCGCGCGCGCGGCCGATCTGGGGGCGGAGGATCTCTCCTGGGGACGCCACCAGCCGAAGGTCGCAATCGCGGGCGAGTGCGATCAGCGTCGTTCGCCTCCGCGACCGTCGTCGACAGCGTCTTGTTCACGTGGACGTGGAGCCCGGCCTCGAGCGCGAGGCGGCAGTGCTCGAAGTGCAGGCCGATCGGGGAGGCGACCGTAACCGCGTCGACCTGGCCGCTGCCGACCAGCTCGTCGATGCTCGCGAAGACCTTCGGGACGCCGAAGCGCTCAGCTGCTGCTCGCGCTCGCTCCTCCACGGGGTCGCACACAGCGCCGACGACGACGCGGTCCGAAACGTCCGCTTGCGTCATGTGCGGGAGGATGCCGCGCTGCGCGAGAGCTCCGACGCCAACGACGCCGAGCCGGAGTGGTGCCCGTGTCGTTCCGCCGGGCTGTGGATCACTCGCGATGGTCGGTCCCTCCTTCGATCGAGACCGTCGCTCGCCGAAAGTCGGAATCGACGAACACGCCTCGTCCTTCTGTCACAGACAGCGCAGCAGCTTCGAGAACCTCGATCACGTGCAGCGCGTGCTCAACGCTGACGACCGGCTCCGCTCCCTGCTCGACGCAGTCCGCGAGATGCTCGACGCCGAGCAGGTGATCGGGACCTGCGGCTCGATCGTGCGGGACCGTCTCGCTCCGATCCTCGCCGTCCACCCGCAGGCGCACCGGCTCCGAGACGTCGAGGAGGCTGATTCCAAGTATGCCCCGCTCGCCCCGCAGCTCGAGCTCGGGAGCGAGGGCACCGGCCGCACAGTTGTTGGCCTCGACCGAGGCGAGCGCACCCTCCGCAAGCCGCAGGACGAGGTGCCACGCGTCGGCGGCTTCGACGGGAATCGTCGTCCCGGCGAATGGCCCCTCGACGACGTCGAAGCTGCTACGCGTTCGCGCCGATAGCGCGCAAACCTCGCGCACTGGACCGAGAAGGCCCGTCAGCGCGTGCAACGGATACACGGCCATGTCCACAAGAGGGCCGCCGTTGCGGGCGAAGTACGGCGAGGGATCCGAGTGGTACCCGTCCCAAGGCGGGACGCCACCCTGTCCGTGACCGCGGGCAGTGAATACGCTGCCGAGCTCGCCGCTCTGGACGATCTTCGTCGCCCGACGCACTTGGGGGAACAGCAGCACGCACGGCGCTGCCACGACGACACACCCGCTGCTCCTGGCTCGGTCGGCTATCAGCCGTGCATCTGACGACGTGAGGGCCAGCGGTTTCTCCGAGTAGACGTGCTTCCCAGCCACCAATGCGGCCAGCGTAACGTCGACATGCAGCGAGAAAGGAGTGAGATTGAGCACCGCATCGACGTCGTCGGCGTTCACAGCCTCGTCGTAGGACGTCGTCCAACGAGGGATCAGGAACCGCTCTGCGACGTCACGCGCTCGGTTCGCCGTGCGCGAGCACGCAACGACCAGCTCGACCCGGTCAGCGAGCCTTTGAATCTCCGGAAGGTAGTCTCGCTGAGCAACGTCTCCGACGCCGACGATCGCCAGACGCAGTGTCATCGGGCGGACGGGGAGGCCTTCGAGCATGTGTGCATCGCGTCGAAGACGATAAGCGACCCGTACGCCGCCGCGGCGTCACACATCGCCGCCTGCATGCCCGCAGACAGGGAGTGGCTCACACGAGAAGATCGGTCGCGGGCCCTCGCCCGTGACCAACACGGTCCGGCCCTCGACGCGGCGGCCACTCATCTGGACGCTGGTCCTCCGTCCGCTCATCGGGCGTTGGGCTGAGCGGACGAGCTTCGTATGCAGTTGGTAGCGGTCGGCCCGGTATGTGATCTCGCCAATTTCGACCAGCCTTCCAGTGATGTCATATGACATCGTTGTGCACACGAGGAGCGGCGACCCAGGGCTGACTTCGAGAGCTTTAGCGCGAGTGTCGTCGGCGACAGCGGCGCTGACGACCGCGTCCGCGGTAACCGGCACTGCGCCAGCCGCCTCGAGTGTCTCGTAGATCGAAGCGTCGGTGAAGTCCTGCTCGGGAAGGTTGGGGGCGACCTCTAGCGGCACGCGGATTCGATCCAACGCCACTGGCGCGGCGTCGAGCATTCGCAGGCGGTGGATCTCGAAGACGAGCGCGTGGAGGCTGATCTTGAAGACCAGCGCCTCCTCGGGGAGGGCGGTGCGCGTTGTCCGGGCGATCACCTGAGCAGACGACGTGAGCCCTCGTGCGGCAGCGAGCTCCGTGAAACTCATCAATGCGTTGGGCGGTTCGGCGAGTGGATCGAGGCCGGCGCGCACGAAGGAGCCGCGGCCGACCTGCGCCTCGACGACCCCTTCTTCGACGAGCCGCGCGAGGGCTCGACGGACAGTCGCGCGGCTCACCTCGAACTGCTCGCAGAAGCGTCTCTCTGTCGGAAGCCGATCTCCAGGGCGAAGTCGGCCGGAGCGGATGGCGTCCGTGATCGCGGCGTACACCTGCTGGTAGAGGGGGTCAGGGGCGGGAGAGATCTCCGCGAGTGCACTCTCGCGCGAGCTCATACCGTTCCCATCTCCGTGTGATCGAGGGCTGCGGAAGCAGTCCCGACAACCCCGGCATGCTCGCCGAGCACGGCATCGAGAAGGGGAATGTCCCGAGTTTCCTCGAGCCAGACCAGGCCGCGCATACGAGTCTCGAGAGCGGCGCGGTAGACGCCATCGTTGAGGCCGACGCCGCCGCCGCGTATTACAGCTTCAGGGTCGAGCAGGTTCACCGAGAACGCGATCGCCTCATAGCGCCCTGCCCGTCTCAGCATCGAGCGGGCCGGCCCAATCGGGATGGCTGCCCACGGATGACGTTGCTGTCGGGAGTCGCCGTCGGCCCGTCGAATGTCGGCCGTGAAGACCCGACGGCGGGTGGCGCGACGTAACCCGTCGCATCGCCGAAGATCGGCTCCTGCGCGCCCGAGGGCTCATCACCGGCCTGCCTCGTCACCATGGCAGTCAACCGAATCCGGGCACATGTGTCAAGCCAATCTGATACCAATACGTCCCAATGGCGGGGCCAAGTTCCCGGCTCGTAGTAACACGGAGGTCGTGCCGACGGGCGGTGCGACCCGACCCCGGACCGAGCGGCCGCGGATGCGTACATCGGCGACATTAGGTCGCGAGAGGTATGGCGACGATCTCATCGCGCGAAGGCTTCGACTCCCTCGACCCGGCTGAGGCGAGGCAGCTCGCGAGGGCCGCGCTGACAAGGGCGGGGGCCTCGAGTTCCCATGCGGTCTGCATCGCGAATCACGTGGTCGACGCGGAGCTGGCCGGCCATCCAAGTCACGGCCTGCGGCTCGTTCCGGGCTACTGCGAGCTCGCGGGAACAGATGGCAGCAAGCTCGACGCCGAACCCCATGTCGTCAATGCTCGCGGCGCGCTCTCTGTGGTCGATGCGGGGGGAGGCATCGGCTATCCGGCCCTCGAGGTCGCGGTCGACGCCGCCGCGACGAGCGCGCTCCGCGGTGGCATCGGCGCCTGTTCGGTGATTCGCTGTGGTCATGCGGGCCGGGCAGGAGCATGGGCCGAGCGCGCGGTGGAAAAAGGCGTTGTGGCAATCGTGCTCCTCGGAGGCGCTGAACCGCCGTTCGTGATGGCGGCCGGGCCGGGATCGGTCGCCAGCCTGCACACCAACCCGATCGCGATCGGCATCCCGGCCGATGGCCCGCCGTTGATCCTCGACATGGCCACGAGCCTGGTCGCAGAAGGCAAGGTGGCTATCGCAGCCTCGCGCGGCACGCCGCTCCCCGACGGGCGCAATCGTGAGCCGAGGACGGGGCGATCACGACTGATCCAGCCGACGTTCTACCGACGGAGGCGCGCTCCTTCCGTTCGCCGGGCCACAAGGGATTCGGGCTCGCGGCGATGGTCGAGGCGCTCTCCGTCAGCCTGACCGGCGCCGCCGCCGAGGACGTCGCCCGCCCGAGGGTGCGCTCGTTATCTGCCTGAATGCGGGCGGCTTCCGCCCCGAAGCGGAGGTTCGAGCCTCGGTCGAGGAGCTACGCGCACGCTTGCACGCGTCGAGCGGCGAGCGCGCTCGTCCTTGCTCCCGGCGAGCCGGAGGCGCTCGCGCGCGCTGGCGTCGACGATTCGTGTTGAGAGCGCACTGCACGTACGCCTTCGCCAGCTCGCTGCGGCGCCCCAGATCTGATGCGCGATCAGTCAGGCGACCGCGAGGGCCAGAGGTGTGGGTCTGGCCCGATTCCGAGCTTCTCGCGAGTCGCCGTGCGTAGCGGGGGTGGATCGGTCGTAACGCTCGAACAGGCGAACGCGATCGTGTGCACCGGCGACGACGTCGAGCTGCTGCGGCGGTCGATCCTTCCCGGCGTCCGCTGGGTGCAGCTCGGTGCGGCTGGGGTCGAGATGTGGTTCGATGCCGGCCTCATGACAACCGGACGTCGTCTGGACGTCGGCGAAGGGCGTCTACGCGAGACCGATCGCCGAGCACATCCTGGCCTGATTCTCGCGGCGCCCGCGCGGCCTGCCCGAGAGGGCCCGGGCCCGACGTGGGGGAAGCGCGGGCGGTCGCCTCGTGCCGGCGCGACGGTCGGCGTCGTCGGCGCGGGCGGCATCGGGACCGAGCTGATCGACCTGCTCGCCCCTTTGCAGTCTCGCACGATCGCACTGACCCGCAACGGCCGCTCCGTGCCGGGCGCCGACGTCAGCGTCGGCCCGGAGCGAGTTGCCCATCCTGCTCGGCTGAGAGCGACTACGTCGTCCTCGCCAGCCGCCTTGACGGCCGAGACGGCGGGAATGATCTCGGCCGAGCAGTCTCGCTCTCATGCGGCCGCGATGCATGGCTGATCAATATCGCCCGAGGCGGGCTCGTCGACACAGACGCGCTCGTCGCGGCGCTCTCGGCGGGGACGATCGGCGGCGCCGCGCTCGACGTCACGGACCCCGAGCCTCTGCCCCGCCGATCACGCGCTGTGGACGCTGCCGAACGTACTCGATCACACCGCACGTCGCGTCGACCTCCGTCATGGGGGCCGCATTCCTCGCCCGGCGCGTCGAGGAGAACGTGCGGCGTTTCGCGCGTGGCGAGGAATCCTCGGCGTCGTCGACCAGGCGCTGGGCTACTGAGCTGCACGCCGTCCGCGAGCGAGCTGACGTGCTCGATGTGGCGTGCTCCCGCTTTGGTCGCATGACTGGGCGAATTTGGTTCGGCATTGGCGTTGACTACGCGATGCGAAGGGGTCTATTCTTGCCGCGGATAGCGACGACTCCAGCCGCCTCGACGGCCATCAACCGGGAGGTACCGTGCAATGAGTACGGATGCGGACGCGGCCACTGACGCGTCGAGAGGTCCTGCAGCGAGCTGCCGCGCTCGGCCTCGTCGTCGGGGGCGTCGGCGGCACTCGGGCTCGGCGACGCCTTCGCGGCGACCCCCACGCCCAAGCGGGGAGGGACGCTCAGCGTCGGGCTGCCCGGAGGCCCTGCCGCGCACCGACAACCTCGATCCGCACCTCGAGGGGGTGGCCGGATTCGCGCAGGCTATCGCCAGATCGTCTACTCGAAGCTCACCGACATGCTTCCGAACGGGAGCTTCGTCGGCCAGCTCGCGGAGTCGATGACGCCGAACAAGGACGCGACCGTCTGGACGATCAAGCTCAAGAAGGGCATCACGTTCCACGACGGCGAGCGAGCTCACCGTCGACGACGTGATCTACACCTTCAAGCGGATCCTCGATCCGGCGAACAAGCTCGGCGCGGCCAGCGGCAACATCGACATGATCGACCCGACTGGCATGCGGAAGGTCAGCAAGTACGTGATGACCGTGAAGCTGACGCGGCCCTGGTCAGACCTTCCCGCTGCGGTCGGCCAGCGCTACATCAGCATCATCAAGCGCGGCGCCACGGCGCCCTGTGCACAGCGCAGAACGCCAACGGGACCGGCGCGTTCAAGCTCACGTCGTGGACAGCCCGGCGAGTCAGCTACCGGTTCGTCGCCAACCGCAACTACTTCGAAACCGGCAAGCCGTACCTCAACGGCGTGGTCTTCGTCGGCATCCCGGACTCGGTTGCGCGGGTCAACGCGCTCATCTCCGGCCAGGTGGACGTGATCAGCGACGTGCCTGGCGTCGCAGGTCCCGCTCGTCAAGAGCTCCGGCATGCAGGCGATCATCAACCCCGGCGGCGGCTGGACGCCACTCGTGATGAACACGAATGCCCCGCCGTACAACGACGTTCGCGTGCGGCAGGCGATGAAGATGCTGATCGACCGCAAGCAGGCGATCTCGGTCGCCCGTCAGGGCTACGCAACGATCGGGAACGACCTCTTCGCGAAGTCCGATCCGCTCTACGCCTCCATCGATCCCGCAGCGGACGTACGACCCAGAGAAGGCAAAGTCGCTGCTGAAGGCGGCGGGCCAGCTCGACACCGACGTTCGTCCTGCGCACGGCGGCGGCCGAGTCGGACTTCGTCCCGCTGGCACTCGCCTTCGCCCAGGGCGCGAAGAAGGCCGGCGTCAAGGTCACGATCCAGACAGGATCCGGCCGACACGTTCTGGGACAACACCTGGGGCGTCGCGCCGTTCACCTTCAGCTCCTGGGGCTATCGCGCGTTCTTCACCCAGTGGCTGCAGTCGTTCGTCTCGTACAACGCCCAAGAGACACGCTGGAACGACGCGTCGCAGAAGAAGGCCTCCCGGCTCGTGTACAAGGCCGCGGCAACGGGAGACCCGACGAGGCGGAAGGAGCCTCGCCTTCGCCGCCCAGCAGCTTCACTGGGACGACGGTGGCTACATCATCCCGTACTTCAAGCAGACGATCGATGGGGCCAGCAAGAAGGTGCACGGGATCGAGCCTCACGTGTTCCCGGCACTGAGCTGGTACCGATTCTGGAACTTCTGGTTCAGCTAGGCACGAAGCACGAGCGATCGATGCGGCGGGACGAGAACGCGATGTTCCGGCTAGTCGCGAAGCGACTCGCCGCCGGCATCGTCACTCTTCTCGCCGCATCAGTCCTCATCTTCGTCACGGTGGATCTCCTGCCCGGGGACGCCGTTACGGCGTACCTGGGACGGGACGCGGCCGCTGATCCGACCGCCGTCGCCCAGCTTCGGAAGGAGTACGGCCTCGACCGGCCCGTGCATCGTGCGTTACGGGGACTGGATATCCGGTGCCGTGCGACTCGACTTCGGCGTGTCGCTCGCCAACCGGCAGCCCGTCTCCGATTTGATCGGCTCTACGGCTTGAGACGAACCGCAGTCTGCTCGGGATCGCTCTCGCGTCTGATCTTCCCTCTCGCGCTGGTCGTCGGCACGGTCTCGGCGCTTGCGGCGAGGTATCACTCCTCGATTCGCGGGCTGCAGGTCGTCGATGCTGAGCCTCGCCTCGCTGCCGTCCTTCGTCGTCGGCATTGCCCTGATCGTCCTGTTCTCGCTTCGTCTGGCACGTGCTCCCGGCGGTCGCTCTCGGCCTCTCGCCGAGCGCTCTGTCCTCCCGATCGCGACGCTCGTCCTCGGCTGGATGCCGTTCACGGCGCGCATGGTCCGCGTCGGCGTCGTCCAGTGCACTGGATTCCGACTACGTGCAGATGGCGCGCCTCAAGGGACTCTCCGAGAGAGGCGTCGTCCGCTAGCACGTGCTGCCGAACTCGCTCGTGCCGGCGATCCAGGCGTTCGCGCTCACAGCGGCCGGGATGCCCGCCGGAATCGTGATCGTCGAGTACCTGTTCGGCTTCCAGGGGATCGGAGTCTTCCTGATCGATTCCGTCCGATCGCGCGACGCTCGCGACCGTCGAGGCGATCACGCTGATTCTCGTTGTCGTCTACATCGTTGCGAACCTCCTGTCGGACATCTGCACGATCCTCCTGACGCCACGACTGCGCACTGAGGCAACGGGATGAGCCGCGGTACGCGAGCCATGAGTCGCGGGCAACTCGTCTGGGATCCGAGCATCTCGGCCGTCGCATGGGTAGGGCTCGCGATGGCTGTCATCGTCGTTGCGGTCGGTCTGTTCGGGCGCTATGTCGCCCCGTATCCGCCGGACGAGATGTTCGGCGCACCGTTCTCCGCCCCGTCTCGCGAGCACTTGCTCGGCCTCGACTTCGCCGGCAGGGACGTGCTGAGCAGGTTCCTCTGGGGCGGGCAGACGGCGATCGTCGTCGCACTGGCCGGCACGCATCCTCGGCTTCGTGCTCGGCTGCGTCGTCGGCCTCGTCTCGGCCTATCGACGAGGCTGGGTCGACGAGGTGATCGGTCGCAGCACCGACCTTACGCTCGCGTTTCCGGCGCTGATCTTGTCGCTACTCCTTCTCGCAGCCTTTGGAACGAGCATCGAGCTCGTCGTCTTCGCGATCAGCGATCACCACGGCGCCCGGCGTCGCCCGCATCGCCCGCGCGGCTGCGCTCGAGGTCGTCGATCTCCCGTACGTCGAGGCGGCACGAGCGCGCGGGCGAGCGGGCGAGCTACGTCATCGCCGTGGAGATCCTGCCGAACATCGAGCCCCACTGCTGGTCGACTTCGGCCTCCGGCTCACGGCCGCGATCCTGCTCGTCGCCGCCCTGAGCTTCCTCGGTCTCGGGCTCCAGCCACCGGCCGCCGACTGGGGTCTGATGATCGGGGAGAACCGAATCGGGCTCACACGTCCAGCCCTGGCCCGTCGTGGTGCCTGCCGCGGCGATCGCCGTTCTGACGATCGGCATCAACCTCATCATCGACGGCATCGGGCGACGCACCGGCTCGATTGCACGACCGGACGAGGCGCGTGTCTGATCCGTGCGGCCTCACGCGTCGACGGATCTCCGCGTCGCGGCTGTCGGAGCGGGCGTCGAGATCGTCTCCGACGTCTCGTTCGCGGTTCCGCCGAGCGCGACCCTCGGCATCGTCGGCGAGTCGGGTTGCGGCAAGACGACCGTCGCGATGGCGCTGCTCGGCTTCGCGCGCCCGGAACGCAGATCGTCGGCGGGACGAGTCGCTCGTCGGAGGCCGAGACCTCCTCTCGCTCGAGCGAGGCCGAGCTCAGCCGTGCCCGGGGTCGAGTCGATCTCGTACGTCCCGCAGAACCCAGCGCGGGCGCTGTCTCCCGGGATGACGGTCGGACGGCAGCTCGAGGAGATGCTCGACCCGCGACGCTTCGGCCACGCCGAGCGGCGAGGCGCTCGCTGAGGCGGCCTGGGAGGGGGCGCAGCTCCCGACGACCCGAGGACATGCTCGGCCGCTATCCGCACCAGCTGAGCGGCGGCCAGCAGCAGCGGGTCGCGATCGCGATGGCGCTCGTCTGCGAGCCACAGCGTCATCGTGATGGACGAGCCGACGACCGGCCTCGACGTGCTCACGCAGGAGCGGCTGCTCGACGTGATCGGCGGGCTCCGCGAGCAGCGCGACCGTCTCGATCGTCTACGTCAGCCACGACCTCGGCGTCGTGCGCAACCTCGTCGACGCGGTCGCGGTCATGTACGGCGGCAGCATCGTCGAGACGGCGCCGGTCGACGAGTCTGTTCGCGACCCGCGGCATCCGTACACGCGGCGCCTGCTGGAGGCGATCCCGCGCGTCCGGCACGACACGCGCGAGCTGCGCGGGATCCCGGGCAGCGCGGTGGAGCCGTGGAACCGGCCTGCCGGGATGCCCGTTCGCACCGCGCTGCGACTATCCGGATCGAGCGGTGCGACGTCGAGATGCCGCCGGTCGGAGCCGCGCCCGGAGTCGCCGGCCGCCTCGTGCGCTGCTGGCGGGCGAGCGAGCGATTCGGCGTGCCCGTCGACCCCGCTGCGACGGTGGTCCCCGTCGGCGCTGCCTCCTGAGCGCCGATCGCCGATCTGCTCGAGGTGCAGCGATCTCGTCGCGCGGCTATCGCGGCAAGGCGGCTCGGAGTCGGGCAGGCGACGTGAGCCGAACGATCGCGCTCGGGGCGTGTCCTTCTCGCTCGCCGTCGGGCGTGCCTGGCCGTCGTCGGTGAGAGCGGCAGCGGCAAGACGACGCTCGGGCGCTGCCTCGCCGGGCTCCATCGCCCTTTCTCGGGCGAGATCCGGTTCGCAGGCCAAGCCGCTCGCGGCCTCGCACAGGCTCGGCCGCCCGACCTGCGCCGCCGGATCCAGCTCGTGTTCCAGGACCCCGACAGCTCGCTCAACCCCGCACATGTCCGTCCGGCGGATCGTCCGGCGCCCGCTCCGCCAGTTCTTCGACCTCTCGCGAGCCGACGAGGCCGCGCGCGTCGCTGAGCTCCTCGAGCAGGTTCACCTCCCGACAACCGTCATGGACCGCGTGCCTCGGGAGCTCAGCGGCGGCGAGAAACAGCGAGTCGCGATCGCCCGCGCGCTCGCCGCCGAGCCGGAGCTTCTCATCTGCGACGAGGTCACCTCGGCGCTCGACGTCGCCGTGCAGGCGAGCATTCTCGAGCTGCTCGCCGAGCTGCGGCGCACGACCGCGATGGCGATGCTGTTCGTCTCGCACGACCTCGCCGTCGTCCGGTCGATCAGCGACAGCGTGCTCGTCTTGCAGCGCCGGCGAGATCGTCGAGCTCGCCGACCGCGAACAGCTCTTCGACACGCCCGACGCCGCCTACACGAAGCAGCTGCTCGCGGCCGTGCCCGACCTCCACGCCGGCGACTACCCCGGCTGGGATGGCGCGGCGCCGCATAGCGCCGGACGCGCTCGTATCACGCTGCTTCGGCGTCAGCGACCGACCCGACCAGCGAAGGGAGCCCGCGTGAAGATCACCGCCGTCGATGCGTTCATCTGCCCACCGCAATGGACGTTCGTCCGGATCCGCACCGAGGAAGGGATCACCGGCTGGGGCGAGGCCGGCATGCAATTCCGAGCGAGAGCTGTGCAGGCCGCCGTGCACGACCTTCGCGGCTACCTGATCGGCGCAGGACCCGACACGAATCGAAGCGCACTGGCAGGTCATGCGGCGCTCGAGCTTCCTGCGCGGCGGGCCGGTTCTCTCGAGCGCGCTGGCTGCGGTCGACATCGCGCTCTGGGACATCGCTCGGCAAGCTCCACGAGCGTGCCCGTTCACGAGCTGCTCGGAGGTCCAGTACGAGACCGCGTCCGCGCGTACGTCTGGATCGCGGGCGACGACCTCTGCGACTTCTCGCGCGCAGGAGATCATCGAGGAGACGATTGCCGTGGGTCGAGCAAGGGGTTCACGGCGTTCAAGCTCACGCCCCCGAAGGCCTACGCGGTCGACTTGCCTTCCCATGGGCCGGCGATCGTCGATCGGCTCGCTGCGCTTCGCGAAGCGATCGGGCCCGACCGCGACATCGCGCTCGACGTCCACGGCCACTGGTCGAAGACGATGGCACGGCGGCTGTTGCCGGCGCTCGAGCCGCTCGACCTGCTCTTCGTCGAGGAGCCGGTGCTCGCCGAGAACCTCCACATCGTCCGCGAGCTCACGCAGAGCACCAGCCTCCCGATCGCGACAGGCGAGCGGCTGTACTCGCGGTGGGAGTTCGCCGACGTCGTCCAGTCGGGCGTCGCGGTCGTCCAGCCCGACGTCTCACAGGCAGGCGGAATCTCAGAGCTGCGGCGAATCGCCGCGCTCGCGGAGACCTACGACGTCACCGTCGCTCCGCATTGCCCGCTCGGCCCGGTGACGCTCGCGGCGTCGCTCCAGATCGACTTCGCGACACCGAACATCCTGATCCAGGAGCAGGGGATCACCTTCTTCGGCGACGAGTTCCTCCGCTACGTCAAGAACCCGGAGGTCTTCGACTTTCACGACGGATACTGGGAGCGCCCGACCGGGCACGGCCTTGGGGTCGAGATCGACGAGGAGGTCGTCGAGCAGATGGCCGAGATCGGCCATGACCGGAAGCAGCACGATCTGGTGGCATACCGACGGCTCCTACGCAGAGTTTTAGGCGGGCGTAGCACTAAGGCCAAGACCGACTGATGACGGCATGGTCCAAGTGGATCCTGCGCGCGTCATCCTCGACGACTGGTTCCGGCCCCCCTCGATTACCTGACCGGAGTGCGTTGTCGGCGCCAAACTCAACAGAGCCAGCTCCCCGGCAGAAAGCCGTTGGGTGAGATATTCAATCCCATGACGGCGAAGGTGGCGGGCCACGGCACCCTTGTCGGGCTATCACCGCTTCGGCTGCGAACTTTCTCTCCCCGCGCAACGATGCATGGGACGAGCGGTTCCTCGAGGTCGAGATCCAGGCGTGTCGCGAGCCGGGAGCTCATGACGGTGGCACGCATATCGTCGTCGTTCTCGAGAGAACCTGAGCACCGAAGCGGCGGCTCTGAACGAGAGGTCCCGGCTGCCGGTCTCGTCGGACGTCACTACTCCATGCACCTCATATGACGAAGCTCCATCTGCTCGCCAGACCGAGTCTTGCCGTGAGTCTCGCCCTCGCTCTCGCGGCGTGTGGGCGATCCGGGGACTCGAGGCCCGATCTGCTCCTCGTCAGCGCGCGAGCCGGCGATTACGCGATCTACGTTCTGAACGCGGATGGCAGCGCGCAGACGCGACTCACGGAAAACGCCGCAGACAGGTCGTCCAACGGCGTGTTCTTTCAGGTGGAGCCCGACTGGTCACCAGACGGCAGAAGGATCGCCTTTGCAAGCAGACGCGGTGGGTCGTTCGACATCTACGTCATGAACGCCGATGGAACGGGTACACGCCGGCTGACGGCAACGAGCGACGACGACGACAATCCGACCTGGTCGCCCGACGGTCGGCGACTTGCCTTCAATCGAGCCGGTGACATCTACGTGATGAGTGCGGACGGAACGGGCGTGCGAAGGGTCACGGTCGAGATGGATCCGCAGACCGACCCCGCCTGGTCGCCCGACGGAAAGTGGATCGCCTACGTCAGAGGCTCGCAGGGGACGGTGGGCGTCGATCTCCGCGAGTTGTGGCTCGTGCAGCCGGACGGTAAGCGCAACCACGCGCTCACCACGATGGGCGTCAGCAGCTACTCGCCAGCGTGGTCGCCCGACAGCACGCGAGTCGCGTTCGCGACGAACGTCGAGAGCACCCAATTCGACATCTACACCATCGGCGTAAACGGCAAGGGCCTGCAGCGAGTGACCGTTAGCGCCGAGGACACCTTCGAGCCCGCGTGGTCGCCCGACGGGAAGACGATTGCGTACTCCGAGGGAGGCGCGATCTACGTGACTGATGCCGCCGGTAAAGCTGCCAAGCGCATCACCGACGAGACGAACAACGACTCGAGCCCGGCCTGGAGCCCTGTGCCTGCGCCAACGGGCTGACAGTCACGGCCAAGCATTGACTGACTCGAGCTGTGCGGTCTTCGCGTAGATCTCATGAGGTGCTGTTCGGATGCCGCAGGCGGCCTAGCAGAACGCTCGCCCTGCCGCCGCCAAGCGCCGTGAGGCGGCGCTCCCCCTCACCGGGAAGATGCCCAAGCGTGCGCCACATCTTGTCCCCCGGCAGGGGGTTCCACGCGCTATACAGCGCTCCCGTGGAGATCGATCAGAGTCACCTCGTCCGCGAGCCGTTCCAGGTCGCCTACGCGCTTGAGCGCGGCGACGAGAGCTACGTGGACGTGCCGGTGCTCACCGAGGTCGAGCCGGGCTTATGGTTCGGCGGGGCACCCGAGCCTCGCGCGCCGGAGGGGTTCGACTTCATCGTGAACCTCGTCGCGGCGTGGGCGCGGTACGACCCCAACGGGATCGAGTGCGTGAACGTCGCCGTCGAGGACGGGGAGGTGACCGCCGAGGTCGCACAGCAGTTCGGCGACCTGGCACACGAGGTCAACCGCCGACGTGATCTCGGGCAGACCATCCTCGTCCACTGCCAGGTCGGACTCAACCGCTCGGCGACGGTCGTGGCGCTCGCGCTCATGCTTCGCGGCATGAAGGCCGAGGACGCGATCCGGCTCCTTCGGGAGAAGCGCCACCGCCTTGTCATCTGCAACCCGCACTTCGAGCGATGGCTACTCGACGACGAACTGCTCTCCGGAGCTTCCGTGACGGGCCAGACCACCACGGCTAACTCCCCCTAGAGCAGACGTTCTGATCGCTAAGACGTTGGGATGGCCGGGTGTATTCCCGCCTGCGCTTTGTGTCGGGCGCGCTCAACTGTCAATCCGGCTCAGGCACCACGGCGGAAACGACTAGAAGTCATGAGTTCATGCTCGACTTCCTCGCCTGGCTGACACGACTCCCAGGGTTGCTCGCTTGCCTTGTCAGGGACCTCGCCTCTCAAGCGGCGACGGTAACGGACGGCGACGCTCAGGTCGACGACGTTCTCGACGCAGCACACGATGATGACGGTATGGACGCGACGGGGCACGCCTGCAGAGCGATGCAGCAGGCTGAAAGTGCCTGCAATTCCGGCGAAGCGGTTCTGTATCGAACCGCAACGAAGTGCAGGTCGCGGAGCCAAGGCGGTACTCCAATTCGTACTCCGAACGACCGAGGACATCTCATCCTCTTTGGATCAAGCGATCCGCGGCCGTCGCTTCTCATGCGCCTCAAAATGCTTAGGGCACCAGGCCCTGTGTGGCAACCAATCGAGCCGCTGGCCGCGACTTGAACGACTCTCCGCGGGATGACCGCTCTCGTGTGCCCAACGCTCAGTCAACGTCTCGCGCGCGACGGAGAGCCGTCCGCCAGACGAGCTTGCGGCTTTCGGCTTCGTCGCGAGACATCATTGGCTCGTAGTGGCCGCCGATCCGCGCGAGGTCGGTCAGCGCGGCGAGATCTGGCCACATCCCGAGGGCGAGCCCGGCGAGTGCCGCCGCGCCGAGCGCAGTCGTGTCCGCATCCGCAGCGACATCGACCGGCGTGCCCAGAGAGATCAGCTTGGAACTGCATGAGAAATGCGTTTCGGGTTGCTCCTCCGTCTGCTCGCAGCTCTGCGATTGCCCCGGGATAGATGTCGAGGACGTCCGCGACCTGAAAGGCGATCGCTTCGAGCGCAGCGCGGACAAGATGCGCACGCGTGGTTCCGCGCGTGATCCCGGAAACGAGTCCGCGCGCTTCCGGATCCCAGTGGGGTGAGCCGAGCCCGGTCAGTGCAGGGACGAAGACGACGCCCTCCGTCGAGTCGACCTGTCTCGCGAGAGCCTCGCTCTCTCGAGCATGGCCGATGATCTCGAGCCCGTCCCGCAGCCACTGGATAGCGGCCCCGGCGGTGAGCACCGCTCCCTCGAGCGCGTACTGCGGAGGCGCGTCGGACGTGACCGCTGCGGCCGTTGCGAGGAGTCCGTCCGGCGGCAGCTCGAAGGCGCCGCCAGCATTCACGAGGACGAAGCAACCGGTCCCGTAGGTCGCTTTCGCGTCCCCGGCCGAAAAGCAGCAGTGCCCGAAGAGGGACGCCTGCTGGTCGCCCGCGATTCCCGCTATCGGTACCTGCGCGCCGAGAAGATCAGCCTCGCCGAGCACGCCGCTCGAGGAAACGACCTCCGGCAGCAGCGCCCGCTCGACCCCGAAGAGGTCGAGGAGCTCGTCGTCCCACGTCAACGTTTCCAGGTCGAGAAGCATCGTCCGAGAGGCGTTCGTTGGATCGGTCACGTGCGCAGCGCCCGCCGTGAGCTTCCAGATGAGCCACGAGTCGATCGTCCCGAATGCGAGCCTGTCTCGTGGTTGCTCGGATCGCTCGAGAATCCACTCGAGCTTCGTTGCCGAGAAGTACGGGTCGGGCACGAGGCCTGTTCGGCGACGAACGAGATCAGCCGGAAGCTCCCGACAACGCTCGGCCGTTCTGCGATCTTGCCAGACGATTGCCGGGTACACGGAACGCCCGCTTCGCTTGTCCCACACGAGGGTCGTCTCGCGCTGGTTCGTGATCCCGATGGCCGCGAGTCCAGTCGGCCGGATACCCGCGCGCGCGAGCGCCTCCTCGGCTGTGACGAGGACGCTCTCCCAGATCTCGTCGGGGTCGTGCTCCACCCATCCTGCCCTCGGGAAGTACTGGGGGATTTCGCGATAGCCACGACCGAGAACACGCAGCTCCTCGTCCACGACGAGAGATGTCGTACCGGTTGTTCCCTGGTCGATCGCCAGGATCACGTCGGGAGCATGCCCGTCGCATGCACCGTCCGCGCGCAGGGCATGCGCTCGCTAGACGGCGACGATGACAGCCGCGACCTCCGACGTTGCGATCCTCATCCCACCGCTCGTCCGACCGGATACCCCTCATGTCGAAGGCCTGCGGCCAAGAAGGCCACAGCTTTCCAAGGCGACACCGGAAGGGCGGCTCCTACCGACTCCGCGCTGGCACTCTGGGATGATGCCGCAGCGCCCTCCTGGGGATCTGGCCATCGACCTTGGCACGGCAAACACGGTCGTCTTCGCGCGGGGACGAGGAATCGTGATGCTCGAGCCCTCGGTGATCGCGATCGACGAAGTCAGCGGCAAGGTCCTCGCGGTCGGAGCAGAGGCGAAGCGCATGATCGGTCGCACCCCCGGGAGGATCCGCGCGCTGCGACCGCTCCGTCACGGCGTGCTCACGGATTTCGACGTTACGGAGCAGATGCTCGCACACTTCATGCGACGAGCCATCGACCGCCGTTTCACGCGCCCACAGGTGATGCTCTGCGTCCCGAGCGGCCTGACGGCGCTCGAGCGAGACGCCGTCGAGGAGGCGGCGCGGGCGGCGGGCGCGCGAGCCGTATACCTGATCGAAGAGCCGCTCGCAGCGGCGATCGGCGCCGATCTGCCCATCGCCGAACCTGTCGCCAGCATGGTGCTGGACATTGGAGGCGGGACAACGGAGATCGCCGTCATCTCGCTCGGAAGCATGGTCGTCTGGAGATCTGTTCGCATCGGTGGCTACGAGATGGATGACGCACTGGTCTCGCACATGAAGCGAGCGCATGGCTTGGAGATCGGTGAGGGGCGCGCCGAGCAGCTGAAGATCGAGATCGGGTCCGCGGCGGAGGTTGCAGATGAGGAGACCGAGGTGAACGGCCGCGACCTCCGTTCCGGCGGGCTCAGAACAGCCACTGTCAATGGGAGGGAGGTACACGAGGCGCTCACACAGACGGTCGGTCAGATCATCGACGCCGTCCGGGAGACGCTCGAGGAGACACCGCCGGAGCTCTCGGCCGACATCAGTGAGCACGGCATCGTGCTCGCGGGGGGTGGCGTCCTCCTGCGCGACTTTCCACAGAGGCTTCGGGCTGAGACGGGGCTACCGGTCCAACTCGTCGCCGAGCCGCTTACGTGCGTCGCGGTGGGTGCGGGGCGCTGCCTGGACGAGCTCGGTGCGATCGCCTGGGCGGCGAAGCCCCCGAAGCGCCGCCGACACCCCGGATCCCGCCGGCTCCGGTCTTCGTGGCGCCGTTGAACCATCGCTTCACGCTCGTCATGGGAACTCAGGGTCAACCCAACAACAGAGCTCGAGGTGACCGATAGGAATCTCACTGACGGGCTAGGCTGACCGCGTGGAAGACGGGGAGAGGGCTAACGCCGACGACGACCGCCCGCCGATCTGCCCAGCCTGCGGCGTAACGATGGGCATGACCATCGACGAGGACGGGTCAACGCGATACGTCTGTCTCGAGTGCGGCTTCTCCGACGATCTGTCGATGGGCTCCGAGCTGCGAGCGTCCGACCTTCCGCCGCCAAGCGCCGCGCCGCCGGACTGGCCGCCGCGCACGCCCTTCGCCCTCTCCTGGAGTGGCGGCAAGGACTCGGCTCTCACGCTTCGGACGCTTCGTCGCGAGGGACGGGAGCCCGAGGCGCTGATCACGACCGTCACCGACACGTACGACCGGATCAGCATGCACGGCGTTCGCCGCGAGCTTCTCGCACGGCAGGCCGGCGCGCTCGGCATCCCGCTCGTCGAGGTCGTCATCCCCCCCGGCTGCGTCAACGATGTCTACGAGGCGCGCATGGCCGAGGCATTCGCCTCGGCGCCGCTGTCCGGCGTCGAAGAGGTCGCCTTCGGTGACCTCTTTCTCGAGGACGTCCGCGCCTACCGCGAAGAGCGGCTCGCCGCCGGTGGCAAGCGCGGCCTCTTCCCGCTCTGGGGGCGCGACACGGGCGAACTCGCCCGCGAGTTCATCGCCGCCGGCTTCGAGGCGATCATCGTCTGCCTCGACCCGCGCGCGCTTGACCCCTCCTTCGCCGGGCGGCCGTACGACGAGCAGCTTCTCGCCGAGCTACCTCCAAGCGTCGATCCCTGCGGCGAGAACGGTGAGTTCCACACCTTCATCCATGCCGGCCCGATCTTCCCCGAGCCGATCGCCTGCGAGACCGGTGAGCTCGTCGAGCGCGAGGGCTTCCTCTTCTGCGACCTCACCCCGGCCTAAGGCGAGTCGCCCTCATCTCGGACATCCGCGGCAACGCCGCCGCGCTTGCCGTCGCTGCGGCGTGAACCGGTCGATGTCGATGCCCTGGAGCGAAACAGCCCCTTGAACAACGGGAACGCTGGTGCCTGCACCTTCTGCACCGCGGTCTCTCGTGTGAAGGGGGGCAGTCGAGGCTTAGCGGTCGTTCGGAGTGAAGGCCAGAAGCTCAGGCCCGTGAACGCGCAGCCAGTCGCGCTGGTCGCACCAGCGCGGTCGCTGTCGCTCGACGAGTGCCCAGAACCGTCGTGAGTGATTCGGGACGCGCAGGTGGCAGACCTCGTGCACGACCACGTAGTCGAGCACCTCGAGTGGAGCGAGCACCAGTCGCCAGTTGAAGGAGAGCGTGCCCCGGGGCGAGCACGAGCCCCAGAGGGTCCGTTGCCCTCCGATCCGAATGCGTTCGAACGTGACGCCGATCCTCTCGGCCTCCTCCTCGGCGAGCGCCGAGACGATCTCTCGCGCACCGATGCGCGCCTCCGACTCGCTGATCACACGCTCCTCGAGTCCCAGCCGCGGTACCTGGCGCCCTTGTCTGCTCGACGATCCACCGCTTCTTCTCCGCGAGTAAGCGCCTCACTTCGGCATGACTCGTCCCGACGGGGACGGTGAGCCGCGGGGCCTCTCCCCACGGCACCTCGAGTCGCCAGCGGCGCGCCCGCCGCGACCACCGCACGTCAACGGCGTCCAGGCGCACGAGCCTAGCTTTCGCTCCGGGCGTCCAAGGGACTTCGGCCCGAATCCGGGCATGCTGCTGCATTCGGCTTGAGCCACGTGCGCTTCGAGAAGAGTCCGGGCGGGGTACTGCGCGCGTCCCAACAGACGGCGCGCTTTCGCGAGGCGGGGCAGAGTTGACGCTGCGTTCTTGTCGTCGCGTCATTACGAGAACGGCTCGCCTCATCGAGCAGCCTTCAACCGCGAGCCTCTACCGTGCGATGAGCGTGGCGCGCACTCTTCCCCGTGCGCACGAGTAGGAGACGTCGTCGAACCACGCCTGTCCGACAGTGCCTGCGGCGCGCAGATAGAGGCCGACGTAGGCGGCGCCGGAGGGGGCGACCCCGTTCGCGCGCAGCCGGCGCCAGCCACGTGTGCCGCACGGCACTGTCTCGGACTGCACGCCGCCGACAGCGCGCCCCTGGGCCGAGAACCAGCGGAGGGCGAGTCGCACCTCGCCGCACCCCGCGCCGGCGCGTGCGAACGCCGTCACCGTGGATTGATCTCCCTGGCGAACGGCCGGATCGGGCGGAGCGATCGCGAAGGCTGCGTCGGGTCCTGTCCCAGTGGCGGCCCCGTCGATCCGAGCCGAGGCGCGGCCCGTCCGGGCGACCTGCGTGTCGCGCGCGAAGGCCGCGTTCAACGCCCTCCGGATCCGCCACAGCGCGGGTACCGTGCGGCCGTCTTCGTCGCGCACGGCGTCCTCGAAGCCGCCGTTGAAGCCGTCTAATTGGCCGCTAGAGAAGATCGTCCGCAGCTCGGCCGCCGCGGGCTTCGCCGCGCCGGAGACGCGGAAGAGGCCGAAGCGGTACTCGCGGGCGTTGCTCCGCACCGCGGGGTCGTCGGCCGGGATCGCCTCCGGCGCGAAGTCGGCCAGGATCCAGGGCGCGATCGGAGGTAGGCCGACTCGGCGAGCCACGAGCGCGAGCGAGCGGAGGTAGTACCCCTGTTCCGCCTCGCGCGCGGACGACGAGGCTGGGACGCCGGGAAGCACCTCGTACGGGATCGCGGTCGAGTAGCCGGTTTCGCCAAGCCGCAGCGGCAGCGGCGCGACGGCGTCCCTGGCGGCCTCGAGGTAGTGGGCGGCAAGCTCCGGCCGCCAGTAGAAGTGCGCCGAGTAGAAGTCGGGCTGCGCCGACCCGAGCGCGGTTCTCAAGAGGCTCAGGTCACGCGCCGGGTCGAGGGCGGGTACTGAGATGGCGACGGGCCGACGGGCGACATCACGCACATAGGGGATCAGCGCTGCCGCCCATGCGGCGGCACCCAGGTCCTGCGGCCGGACTTCGTTCTTCAGCTCCACAAACGCGATCCGAGCATCGCCGGTGTACGGGGAGAGCAGCGCCCCCGCCCAGCGACGTGATCCGGCGATGTCCGCGTAGTCGTGCCACCAATCGAAGAGGGTGAGCTCGACCAGTAGCCCGTGGCGTGCGGCGAGGTCGACGACATTCTCGAGCCGTGCGCTCATCGCCGGATCGGGCTCTGGGTAGCCGAAGACGCGGGCGGGCACGATCACGCGTACCGTGTTCGCGCGGAGCCATGCGATTCGGGCAAGATCGCGGTTGATGGCTTCGCCGTCGAAGCGCGTCCACATCAGCGTCCAGCCACCGAGCGCGGGGAAGTAGCTGATCGAGCGCACGTCTTCTGGCACGCGCATGCCGTCGGCCGAAGACGCGCGCACGGAACCGCCGTGGAGGGAAGCGACGAGTACCGCGGCGAGAACGGCCGCAAGGCGGAGGTGGAGGCGCACGGGCGGGGCGGATCCTAATTCGTGGGTCGAGCGATCCCAACCTCGGCAGCCGCTGCGTCCGAGCGAACATAGCGGAGCGACCATGAACACTGACGCCTTCAGCTCGTTGATGGAGATCCCGGTGGTCGGCGCGCCGTTGGCGGGAGGCTCGTCGACGCCGGAGCTCACGGCGGCCGTGTCCGATGCGGGTGGGCTCGGCTTCATCGCCGCCGGCTACAAGACGGTCGACGAGGTCCGCCGAGAGATCGAGCACGTGCGGGCGAGGACACGGCGGGCGTTCGGCGTCAATATCTTCTTTCCGACACAGCTGCCAGCGGACGAGGCAGCGGTGGCTGAATACGCCGCAAGGCTCGCCGGAGAGGCCGAGCGCTACGGCGTCCCATGTGGAGAGGCGCGCTGGAGCGACGACGAGTGGGAAGGAAAGCTCGAGCTCGTCGCGCGCGAGCGGCCGGCCGTGGCGTCGTTCACATTCGGGTGTCCCGACCACCGGATCGTCGCGCGAACTACAGAGCAGCGGAATTGCTGTCTGGTGCACGGTGACGGGGCCAACGGAGGCAAGGGTGGCGGCGGTCGCCGGCGTCGATGCGCTCGTCGTCCAGGGATCAGAGGCGGGCGGTCACCAAGGTTCGTTCGAGGACACCGACGCGGCGCCCGTCGGCCTCCTCGCCCTACTCCAGCTCGTGCGCGACGCGACCGATCTGCCGCTCGTGGCCGCGGGCGGGATAGCCAACGGCGATGGAGTCGCCGCCGTCATTGCGGCGGGCGCGTCGGCCGCTCAGATCGGGAGCTGTTTGATGCTGACCCCGGAGGCCGGAACCAGCGCGCCGCACCGTGCAGCATTCGCTGTCAATGGGCCGACTGCGCTAACGCGCGCCTTTAGCGGCCGCCGCGCCCGGGGAATCGTCAACCGATTCATGCGCGACCACGACGCCGCGGCGCCGAAGGCTTACCCGCAAGTCCACTACCTGACCGCGCCCCTTCGCGCAGCCGCGCGCGCCGCCGCAGACGCCGATGGAATCAACCTGTGGGCCGGGCAGGCGTACCCGCTGGCCGAGACCGTGCCAGCTGCAGAGCTCGTTGCACGCTGGGGCGCCGAGGCGCACGCGGCACTTCAATGGTGATCGGCGCCGGAGTGTCCGCAGCCCCCGGTGGACGCGTGCGTGGCCTCATGGGCGCGCGCGTAGGATCCTCATCCCCTGCCACGAACCGTCACGCTTTCGTCCGAATGCGTGGCCATTGACGCTCCGAACACCCGCCCTCATGCCGGCAGAGCCCCATCGAGCATCACGTCGCCGACGGCAATCAGGTCAAGCGGCACGCCTGCAGGATCCTACGCAGGGAAACTAGGCTCACGGGGTGATCGCAAAAGCACCGTTCGGAAGCACCGGCCACGAGAGCACGCGCACGCTCTTCGGCGCCGCGGCGCTCGGCGCCCTCACGCAGGCCGAAGCGGACCCAACACTCGAGCGGTTGCTCGAGCACGGCGTCAACCACATTGACACCGCTGCGTCATACGGCGACGCGGAGCTGAGGCTTGCACCGTGGCTCGCGCAGCACCGCGACCATTTCTTCGTCGCGACGAAGACCGGGCAGCGCGACCGTGCCGGCGCGCACGAGGAGATTCGCCGCTCTCTCGACCGCCTCGGCGTCGATCACGTCGACCTGCTCCAGCTGCACAACCTCGTCGACGTGATCGAGTGGGAAACCGCGCTGCGCGAAGGCGGTGCGCTCGAAGCAGCCGTCGAGGCGCGCGACGAGGGCCTCGTCCGCTTCATCGGCGTCACCGGGCACGGCCTGACGGTGGCGAAGATGCACTTCCGCAGCCTCGAGCGGTTCCCCTTCGACTCCGTGCTCCTCCCCTACAGCTACGTCCAGATGCGCGACGAGCGCTACGGCTCCGACTTCGAGGCGCTCGCAGCCGTTTGCGCCGAGCGCGGCGTCGCCCTCCAGACGATCAAGAGCACCACGCTCGCGCCCTGGGACGGCCGTGAGCAGACAGCCGCCACCTGGTACGAGCCGCTACGCGAGCAAGCCGACATCGACTTGGCCGTGCACTGGGTGCTCGGCCGGACGGGCGTCTTCCTGAACACCATCGGCGACGTGACGCTGCTGCCGAAAGTGCTCGACGCCGCGAGCCGCTACGAATCGCGACCCTCGGACGAGACGATGGACGAGCTCGCCGCGCAGCGGAGCCTCATTCCGCTCTTCTCGTAGCACCCCTCTCGGTGGCCGGTCCGTTCCGCTCCCAACCCGTGTCAACGGCAGAGCGTTCCGCCGCCCAGCCGAGCAGAGGATTCACGACGAGTCCAAGCTCCGGGCGATCGTCGAACACATGCTCGGCGTGAACCGCAACGCCGTCCTCTCCGTCGACAGTGGCCCGTCGAGGAACTGCCAGTCCCCGTTCTCATTGGGCAGAACGAGCAGGATCGGCCACGCTCTGAACCTCGGCCCGACTTGAACTCCCGGCGATGGACGACGAGAACCGCGAAGGCTTCATCCGTGGCGGACCGGGTCGGGCCAAGAGGGGTACTGCGGACATAGAAATCGCATTTACCAGGTTATTCTTGGATGGGCCGGGTTGGAATCGAACCAACGACCTTGGGATAGAGATCCCCTGTTGCTCAGATGTGGGCGATGTCAATCCCATTTCGGTCGGGCCTGAGATAGGAAGACGTGCGACTTAATCACCCTGTTTCGGGTAAGAAATCCGCCCTGAGCGCGCTCCCGTCGATCGGAGAGCCGAGTCTCCCGAGAAAAGCGGTCGATTTGCAGGGACTTTGATGCGCCCGGCAGGATTCGAACCTGCGACCCGCGGATTAGAAGTCCGCCGCTCCGTTTACGAAGACGACGGCGCGCGAAGGCTGCATGAAGACGCACGCCTCCACTGCGGTCTCGAGCTCGACACTCATGACGCGCCCCGAGATAGTCGAGCGTCACCCGTTCACCGCCACCGTCATGGCGTCCCACCCGGATTCAGCGATTCGCAGTCCATACATCGCATCCTGGAAGGCGGCGGATGTGCTGCGGTTCAGTTCGAACGACGCCACTCGACCAGCTCGTCGTCCGTCTGGACGCGCAGGTGCGTGATCGACGGTCGCCTCGCTACCTCGTCCAGCAGCGTCGCCACCGGATGGTGCTCGGGACGCTCTGATACCGAGACCCGCCTCGGCACAGCAAGCCGCTCGGAAGGCCTGATCGCGTCCACCTGCTCCCCAGGCATCGTCAGCCGCAGAAGTAGCTCCTCGTCCGAGATCCGGCGCCCGAACCGCGCGCGCGCGCCTTCCAGGCGCAGCGGCTCGAGCTCGCGAAGCTCTGCGGCACGCGGCCGCGACAGCACGCGCTCGGCGATGTCTGCGTCCACGGGTGCGGGCGGCTCTCCGAAGTGGCCGAGGAAGTAGCGGATCGTCTCGTCGGAGACGTTCGACCAGCGCTCCTCGTCGATGACGTTCCTGACAGCCTGGGTCGCGACCTGCTGCGAGACCGGCGTCACGATGATCGGGTACCCCATCTCGGCTCGAACGCGCCCGACCTCCTCGAGCACGGCGCCGAACAGCTCGGGCCGGCGCAGCTCCTCGAGCATCCGCCGAGTCGTCGACACCATTCCGCCTGCGAGCTGGTGGTGGTAGTAGGTGGCGTCGTATTCCTGTGGCTGACCGAGCGGCAGCCCCTTCGTGCGAGCGACTTCACGGAAGTGCGCGGAGACCGCCGCGAGAGCGTCCAGGTCGAGCCGGTGAGAGAACCCCTCGGCCGCCAAGTTGCGGAGCGTCGTCTCCGCCGCGGGATTCGACGTGCCGTGCGCCAGCGGCTCGACCGCGGTGTGCAGGACCTGAAAGCCGGCGCGGAGCCCCTCCATGTAGACGAACGGAGCGAGCCCGATGGTGCAGTGGCTGTGGAGCTCGATCGGTCGTTCGCCGGCCGCGCGCAGGAAGTGAGGCGCGAGCTCACGGACGGCGTCCACCGTGACGAGACCGCCCGGGTCCTTCAGATAGAGCCGGTCCATCTCCACGCAGTCGGCCAGCGCAGCGGCGCGCTCTGCGTAGTACGCGTGCGTGTGCACCGCGCTGACCGAGTACGTGAGCGCGATCGCGATCTCCTCGACGCCCTCCTCGCGCGCGACCACTGCCACCCGTCGCAAGCGGCCGGGATCGTTGGAGGGGTCCGCCACTTGGAACCGGCGAATCCCGTTGCGAACGACGCAGCGAAACGCGAGCCGCATCACCTCCTCGTCGACGGGAACCCAGGTGATGAAGCGCATCCCGGTGGTGATGAAGCTCAGAGGTGTGCTCGGCATCGCGGCACTCACCAGTCGCAGTCGCTCCCACGGATCCTCGTGGTGGAAGCGAACGGCCACGGCCATGTGCGTGCTCGACGTGAAGTCCACCGCGTGGAAGCCGACGCGATCCATCGTCGGGGCGATCGCCACGATGTCGCCCGTCGTCAGCCCCGTGGCGCTCCACAGGCTCTGGTTCCCGTCGCGGGTCGTCGTGTCGACGACGTCGACGAGCCCGCCGGTGCGCTCGGCGCTCACCGATCGGGGCGAACGTGGAAGAGAGGAGCGCCGCCCTCGACGAGCTGCGCATTCTCGGCGCACACCTCGACGATCGTCCCGACGACGCCTGCGGGAACCGAGTTCATCATCTTCATGACCTCGATCAGGCACACGATCGTGTCCGGCTCGACGCGGGTTCCGACGTCCACGAACGGCGCGGCATCGGGGGCCTGGGCACGGTAGAAGGTGCCGACTATCGGAGACGAAACGGTGTGCAGCTCACCGGCGACGGCGCCCTCCGCGCGGGTCGGCGCAGCAACAGGCGAGTCCGGCTCGGCCGAGGCCGGTGCGTCGCCCTCGTCGCCGCCTCGACGAACGTAGAGCGAGAACCCGTCCGTCTCGACGCGGAGCTCCCCGACATCCGATTCGTCGATCAGCCGGAGGATCTCGCGGACATCATCGTCGCTCAACGGCATGGCTCAGGATCGCGGCTCGATAGTCGCCGGATGCGCCGAACGTGCCGAGCACGAGGGAGAGCGCCGAAGCCGACCGCTTCGGCGCTGCCTTCGGACGGGTCGTCACCGGACGCGCCTGGACGATGAGCAGAGCCTCCGGGAGCCGCTGCGACCTTGCGATCGCCCACTCCACGTCCTGGTGAGCGCCGTAATGGCGTTCGATGCGCCGCGCTACCTCGACCAGCCCGGCGAGCGCCTCTTCGCCCAGACACGGCTCGTCGCAGCGCTCAGCAGGCACCTCCAAGCGAACGGTGCCTCGCCCGAGGGGGTCGGGCACGTACTCGACGTGCTTCGTGCTGACGGTCCGGCGAACGACCTCTCCCGTGATCTTGCTCACCAGGTAGTCGTCCGGCGTCAACTCGCCGCCGACGACGCCGATCCCTAGGCCCCAGCTTGCGTTGAGTGCCACCATGCTCGGGTCGCCGCTGACCGGGTTGCAGGTGAAGAGGACGCCGGAGATCTCGGCGTCCACCATCGCCTGCACGGTCACGCCCATCGCCGTCTCGTCTGACGACCCGAGCGCGAGCCGATAGCTGATCGCGTGCGGCGTGAAGAGGCTCGCCCAGCAGTCTCGGACTGCGTCGCAGACATGCTCGACGCCGCGCACCCAGAGGAAGCTCTCCTGCTGGCCTGCGTACGAAGCGTCTGCGCTGTCCTCCCCGAGCGCGCTCGAGCGCACGGCCACGGGCGGCTCGGCCTCCCCCGTCGCCCACGCCAGCTCCCCGTAGCCCTCCGCGACCTCGATGCGAACGGCATCGGGCATCGGTGCAGAGCGCATCGCCTCGTCGATCGCCTTCGAAGCAGCTGTGAGCGCGTCGACGTCGTCGGGCCGGGCGCGGGCCAGAGCCGCCGCGATCGCGCCGTCGAGGCCGGCCTCGCTGACGAAGACCCGGTAGGCGTCCGCGCTAAGCGCGAACCCCGGTGGAACCGGGATGCCTGCTGCAAGGAGCTCGCCGAGGTTTGCGCTCTTGCCGCCGAACGCGTCGGCGTCCGCTCCACGGAGCTCCGCGAGACCTCGGGTGTAGATGGCGCCGATCTGCTCCTCCTCCGTAGACGCTGGCCTGTATACAACAATCCTCGCAGCGCGAAGGAGACGCCGGATGAGCACCGAGACGAGGATGCGCGCCATTCGCCAGGAGACGCTCGGCGGGCCGGAGGTGCTCGAGCTCGTCCAAGTACCGCGGCCGAGTCCGATCCCGACGGAGGTCCTCGTGCGCATGGTCGCGGCCGGCGTCAACCCGGTCGACTGGAAGGTCCGCGCTCGCGGGGGCTTTCTCGGCGAGCCGCCGTTCACGGTCGGCTGGGACGTCGCCGGCGTCGTCGCGGAGGTCGGCTTCGGGGTGACGAGGTTCTCCGTCGGAGACCGCGTCTTCGGGATGCCGCGCTTCCCGCGCGAGGCGGCCACGTATGCAGAGTACGTCACCTCGCCGTCACGCCAGCTTGCGCCGATCCCCGACGGCCTGGACGACGTCGGTGCGGGCGCGCTCCCACTCGCCGGACTCACAGCCTGGCAGGCGCTGGTCGAGACCGCGGACGTCCAGCCGGGTCAGCGCGTCCTCGTCCTCGCCGCGGCGGGCGGGGTCGGGCACCTGGCGGTGCAGATCGCGAAAGCACGAGGTGCCTACGTGCTCGGAACCGCGCGCGCGGAGAAGCACACGTTCCTGGTCGACCTCGGCGTGGACGAGCCGATCGACTACACGAGCGAGAACGTCGTCGAGCGCGCGCGTGAGGTCGACGTCGTCCTCGACCTCGTCGGCGGCGAGACCGGGCTCGGAGCGTTCCCCGCACTGCGCGCGGGTGGTGTCTTCGTCTCGATCCCGTCGTCGGCAGGGCTGGCAGAGCTACGGGAGCTCGCGGCCGGCCGGGCCCGCGTGACCGGCATCCTCGTGGAGCCGGACCGGGCAGGCCTGGAGGAGATCGCTAAGCTCGTGGCAGCCGGTGCGCTACGTCCCCACGTGTCGCACACTTTCCCGTTAAGCGAGGCCGCCCGTGCCCACGAACTCGGCGAGACGGGCCGCACCCAGGGCAAGCTCGTTCTCACGCTCGGCTAGCCCGCCGCCGCGGGATCGGCAGCCAGGACCTAGAAGAGGTCACCGCACTCGGCCTCGAGCTTCGCCAGGTGGCTCCACCTCTCGTCGGGTGCGACAACACGCAACTAACCCGTTTGGAACGCACCTGCGACACGGGTACGATCGCGCGCTGAATGGCGCGCTTCGTCCTCGTCCACGGCGCGTTCGGAGGAGCGTGGTGCTGGGAGCCCGTGACCGGACCACTCCGGGAGGCTGGGCACACGGTCGACACGCTCGACCTCCCCGGTGGCGGAGCCGACCGCACCCCGGTCGACGGCATCACGCTCGCACGCTGCGCGAAGCGGGTCTGCGACGTGCTCGCGAGCCAGCCCCATCCGGCGATCCTCGTCGGCCACAGCATGGGCGGCGTCGTCGTGACCCAAGCGGCGTCGGACTGTCCCGAGCACGTCGCATCTCTCGTCTTCGTCGCGGCGTTCATGCCCGCAGACGGCCAGAGCCTGCTCGACCTCACGCACCTCCCCGAAGGCGAGGGCGACCTGATCCAGGCGAACATCGTGATCGAGGGTGAGCCACCAGTGGCCGTGCTCTCGGCGGAGGCCACCGCTGCCGCGGTCTACAACGACTGCACGAGCGAGCAGACGGCCTGGGCGGTCGCGAGACGCCGTCCGCAGGCGGTCGCGCCCTATGCGACCCAGGTCGACGTGGACGAGAGCGTGCTCGCCGCCATTCCCCGCTCATACGTCATGACGACCCGCGACCGCTCACTCGTGCCTGCGCTCCAGCGACGGATGATTCGCGAGCATCCATGCGAGCGGGTCATCGAGCTCGACGCGGACCACGCACCGTACCTCTCGGCGACGGACGGGCTCGTCGCGGCGCTCCTCCAGCTGGCCGGAGAGGCCGTCGCGTCTATGACCTAGCGTCGCCGCTCAGGCGACTCCGGCCTTGGAGCGCCAGCCCTCGTGGTACGAGCTGCGCACGACCTCCGAGTAGGGTGCCGGGCTCACGATCGCGCGGATCTCGGCCTGCAAATGGCGCTCCACGACCGGCTTCGACGAGCCACCGTTCTCCTCGCCCCACACGAGCGTGACCTCGGTCCCGAACTCGAGGTCGACGTCGACCATGGCGAGGGACAGGTACGAGCGCTCGTTGTAGCTGTAGCCGGAGAACGTCGAGAGTCCGACCGGTTCGCCGTCGAGCAGCACCTTGTCGTTCGGCCAGGTGGAGTAGTTCGAGAGCGGAATGTCGATGTACTTGACCGGGTTGCCCTTCTCGAACAGCGTTCCGATCGAACGGGCGACGTCCTCCCCGTTCCACGCGAGCGTGACCTTCTTCAAGCGCGGCTGGTCCGCGATCGCCTCGAGCGCCTCGCGTCCGATGAAATCGTGGTCGAACTTCACGAACGGCCAGTAACCGAGGTCGTGCGGCGTCCGGTAGTAGTCCGTGATGTCGTCGGAGTAGTAGCTCCCGCCGAGCGATCCTGTCCCCTCGTAGCTATTCGCCGGGAGCCACTCGCGGTACGCCTTCAGGTCGTCGCCGGTGAAGACGGCCGGGAGCGGGCAGGGGATCCAGCCGGATTCGAGCGTGTTCGTCGCGTACACGCGGGAGCCGACCTGGCGGAGCCCGAAGTCCTCGCCGGCCTCGACGATCGCAGCTCGCACGTCCTCCCGCTCATCCCACGGCCCCCAGAGCTCGAGGCCGGGAACGCCCGACATCCCGTGGTGCAGCGCGCGGACCTTGTGGCCGCCGAGCGTGAGCTCGCCCATGTTGAAGAACTTGACCTCAGGCAGGGACCCGCCGTTCGCCTTCGTGAGAACGTCGAGCGCCGTCGGGCCCTGCACCTGGAACCGATAGAGCTCGCGACGGCCGCTGGGGTTGACGGCAGTTCGCTCGTCTCGGGAGAGCGCCACGTCATAGTCGCCAGTCTCCGCGTGGTACTGGACCCAGTTGTGCGCCGATGGTCGCCCGACGAGCCGCAGGCGGTTCTGCTCGAGGTGGAAGAGGATGCCGTCGCCGATCACATACCCGTCGTGGTTGCAGACGACGAGCTGCTTCGCCTTGTTCACCCCGAAGTTCTCGAAGCTGTTGACGCCGAGGTTGGAGAGCAGCCTGATCGTGTCCGGGCCCTCGATCTGGAGATCCAGCATGTGATGCGACTGGTCGAAGAGGGCGCTCGTCTCCACCCACGAGACCTGCTCATCCCGCCAGTTGGAGAACTCGGCCGGAACCGCGGGGTAGACGTACGGCCCGATCTGCGAGTTGCGCGCCATCTCCACCGCGCCGCCGGCTGCCTGCAGCTTCTCTTCCAGGCTCTGATGACTCATGTTCTCGTTCCCTCCTTCGTCGACGCACGTCGCTCGCGCAGGTGCCTAGTCGGTCTCGGCCAAATGATTTGCCAGATCGATCCTAAAGCGTTCACGGTCCCGCGACCTCCACGTCGTCCGCCCGCGCGAGGTGGTCGCGGCCGAGGAACGTGTTCGCCCATGCGCTCGTCCCCGCAAGGGCGTTGTCCTTGACCACGACAGGGCCGTCGAGCATGGACTCCTCCTCCCCGAACGCCTTGAGCCGCTCGTACGCCTGCGACCAGATGCACTCCGTGTCGTACACCTCGCAGAGGCCGTCGCGCGTGCCGCCGCAGGGCCCGTTCCGCTGGTTCTTGGCGCACTGCGACTCCGGGCACACGTACGCGATCTCGGACAGCGAGCAGTCGCCGCAGTCCTCGCAGCCGAAGAGCGGCACCTTCGCCGCCTGCTCGATGGCGTGCGCCGCTCGCTGAAGTGGCCGGGGCGCCTTCTCCACGCCGCGGTAGAAGGCCCTGGCAGCGGGGAAGAGCGGCGCCTCGTGGGCGAACACCGTGTCGTGGAAGCGGCGGCTGAAGCGGTACTTGAACGGGACGCGGAGGTCGGTCCTGCGCGCGCGCTTCGTTCGCCAGGTAGCGCGAGCTCACGACGTCGGACGAGAGGCCGGTCTCGGGGTCGGCTTCGAAGAGGTAGAACTCGCCGGCGAGCGGATAGCGGATCTCACGCGCGAGCTCGCGCCAGTCCTCGGCTCCGAACGTGCCTGCCAGGTCGATGATCTCGCCGTAGGTCTCCGCCGGCATATGCCCGCCGAGGTAGACGCCTTTGTACCCGAGCCCGCGCGCGACCGCGAGGTGCTTGGCGGCGAGATCGACGAAGAACGCACGGCCCTTGTCGGGGCTCGCACCGTGCCGTTCGGCGAGCTGGAGCAGCGCGTCGCTGACGACGACGCCGGGGATCTTCCCGGCCCGGAAGACCCGGGCGGCGCCACGCGAGAGGAGGTAGACGTTCGCGACCGCGAAGAGATCGAGCTCCTCCTTGCGGACGTAGCGCAGGAGCTCGTCGTCCTTCCGCGTGTCCCAGCCGATCTGCTTGATGACGAAGCGCGCGCCCGCCTGCGCCTTCTTGCGGAGCTTGAAGTACTGCGGCATCACCTCCCGCTCGTGGCGCTTGTGATTCGTGACCACGCAGCCCAGGAAGAACTCCGTCCGGTCGAGGCGCCGGCCCGGCTTGCGCTCGTCGCGTAGGCCCGCGTTCATGTCCGTGAAGAGGCCGAGGAGACCAACCGAGTCGATGTCGAAGACCGGCGCGGCAAGGCCCCTGTGACCCATGACCGGGTAATCGCCGGAAAGCGCGAGCACGTTGTGGAACCCGGCCGAGGAGAGCTGCCAGCCGCGGCTCTCGAGCGCGTTCCGGTTCCAGTCCTTGCAGGCGAGGTGGATGATCACCTCCTGCCCGCGCGAGATCATGTCCGTCCCGAGCGCGTCCGGGGAGAACATCGCGTGACCACCCGGGTTGTCCGTGATCGACAGCACGTCGATCCGGGGGTCGTCGGCGAGCTCCCGCGCCAGGGCCAGCAACTCGGCTCCGCCGTCCGCGGTGAGCAGCCCGCGGCTGGTGACGACCTCGGCCGCGACGACGAAGGCGCCGGGCTGAGCGAGAAGCTCACGGAACGGAACCATCGGAGCTAGACGGACGCCTGAGGATCGCAGGCCGTCAGTGGGTCACCCCCGCAGCGACGTCGGGCGTGCCGTACGTGTGGAAGCTCTCGATCGTCTTCACGCCCCAGAACTGGCCGCGGGCGCGCTCCTCCGCCGTCCACACGATCGGCTCGAAGTCGGGGTCGTAGACGAAGTAGCCGCCGGTCGTGACCTCGATGCGGTTGCCGCCTGGCTCGAACCCGTACAGGAAGAAGCCCTGTGCGACTCCGTGCTTCGAAGGCGCCGCCTCGATCGGGACGCCCGCGTCCACGAACAGGTCGGCGGCGCGCAGGCACTCCTCGCGCGTGTCGACCCAGAACGCGAGATGGTGAAGCCTGCCGTGGGCGCCGTACGCATCCGCGACGTAGATGAGCTCGTGCGCGGCGATGGAGAGGCTGAGCCAGGCGCCCTGCTCGCTCCCATCGTCGAGCTCGATCCGCTCGTACAGGCGATACCCGAGGAGCTCCTGCGCGAACACGCGGTTCGCGCGCACGTCGGCAGCCAGCACGTTGACGTGGTCGAGGCGCTTGACGGCGGCGCCGCGCCCGACGTAGCGCTGCGGCTGGTTCCTCCACGACGGCCGGAGATGCTCGGGCGCCTCGTATCGCTCGGCGTCGTAGAAGAGCTCGAAGACGTGGCCGTCGGGATCCGTGAAGCGATACGCCGGGCCGTGACCCACGTCGCCGTCGATCCATCCCTCGCCGAGCCCCGTCTCGCCGATCGCCTCCACGCGGCGCTCGAGCGCTTCCGGGCTCCACGCGCGGAGCGCCACGTGCCCGAGACCCGCTTGCGGCGACTCCGTGAGCTTCAGGCTGTAGCGGAGGTAGTCGCCCCAGCCCCGCAGAAAGACCGACTGCCCGTCGCGCGCCTCCTCCTCCATGCCCAGGACGTCGACGAAGAAGTGGAGGCTCTCGTCCGGCTTCGGGGTGAGGAGCTCGGCGTGCGCGATACGCGCGACGTCATGGATCGGCTCGGTCATCGTTCGACCAGCTGGCGCAGCCCGTCGAGGTCGTAGGAGAGCTCGCCGGCCTCGAGCTTGGCGCGCTTCTCGCGCTCGCGCTCGGCACGCGCGCGTGCCGCTTCCAGCACCTCCGCGACGTGCTCCCGCTGGACGACCACGGCGCCGTCCGCGTCGAGCACGACGACGTCGCCCTGGCGGATCGTCGCGCCACCGACCTGAACCGGCTCGCCGATCGCGCCGGGAGCCGTCTTCTCCGCACCGGAAACACGCACGAAGCGCGCCCAGATCGGCAGGCCGACCTCGCGCAGCTCCTCGACGTCGCGCACGGCTGCGTCCACGAGAATCGCGGCGACACCGCGTCCCTTCGCCTGCGTCGCCAAGAGCTCGCCGACGAGCGCCACCGGCGTCGGCTCGGGCATCGTCAACACGAGCACCTCGCCCGTGCTCCGCCTCCGCGACGGCCGCGTGCACCATGAGGTTGTCGGCCTGGCCGCAGCGAACCGTTCGCGCCGGGCCGGCGGCGCGGGAGCCCGGCACGATCTGGATCAATGCCACGTCCACGACCGGCGCACGTCCGGCCGCCTCGTGGACCGTCGCGCTCCCCAGCTGCGCGAGCTCGGCGTAGACGTCCGTCACAACGCGCTCACGACCTGCGGCGTCACGCGCTGGAATGCCTCTGCATACCGGATCGCGGAGTCGCCCGACGAGCGTCGTGCATGGTTGCCGCGCTGCTCGGCTCTCTGCGCGTAGTACGTGACGAGGTACGCCTGCGCCTTCATCTCGGCCATCGCCGCGTTCTTCTGCTCGACGACCGGCGTGATGTCGACGAAGGTCGTCGGGACGAAGTTGCAGAGCTCCGGCTGATGTGGCTCGAAGAGGAGCAGCTCCGGCGGCTGCACGGTCTCGAACGCGCTCGGGACCCCTGCTCCCGCAGCCAGTGCGCGGGCCCGCTCGACCGCGAAGAACGCACTTGCGTGGTCCGGGTTGAACGGATCGCGGTCCGTGTGCGTCAGCACGACGTCCGGCGCGAACTCACGGATGCGGTCGGCGATGGAGACGAGCGCATCGCCGTCCACCTGCAGCGGATAGTCGCCGAGGTCGAGACACTCGAACTCGCCGCCGAGCGCGGCCGCCGCGCGCTCCGCTTCCGCATGGCGGAGCTCCTTCACGCGCTCGACCGTCTGGCCCGGCTCCTTCCAGAGCTCCCCCGACTCGCCCCGCTCTCCGTAGGAAAGCGCGAGCACGCGGGCCTCGCCACCCCCGGCGGTCGTGACGGCGATCGCACCTCCCGCCCGCCAGACGAAGTCGGCCGAGTGCGCCCCGATCACCAGGAGCCTTCGACTCACGAGGCTCCGGCCAGGCGTCGGGACTGCCCGACGATCATCTCCCGCACCTCGTCCTCGTCGAAGTCGGCATCGAGCAGACGGTCGGCCCAGAGCGCGAGCCCGTCCTCGACCGGCGGGTAGTCGGGGTTCCCGCAGTCGCTCGAGAACAGCGTCCGCTCGATGCCGACCGCGCGCACGCCTGCGAAGACATGCTCCCACGACGTCTTCCCGCTGAGCGGGGTCGTCAGGCAGCGCTCGAGCAGACAACCGCGCCGGGCGAGCTCGATCTGGTCCTCGATCGAGAAGTTCTGGCAGGGGAACTCCGGGTGGGTCACGACGATCTCGGTGACGCCTTCCTCGAGCGCGCCGTCGACCACGGCGAACGTGTCGTCCCGGGCGAGGTGTCCGGTGGCCAGGATCAGATCGTGCCGTGCGATCGCGCGGAGCACGTCGCGGGTCTCCGGCAGGAGGCCACCGTCAGCCGCCGTCACGTGCACGGGCTCGACGCCGAGCCCGAGCTCGCGGAGCTCGTGCTGGAGGCGGGCCCACTGCGGAACCTTGTCGCCCGGCTTCGGCTCCGTACGGCCCGCCGTCTCCGCCGGGGAGTCGACGGTCGGCATCCAGACGATGCGTGCACCCTCGCGGGCTGCGATCTCCACCGCGAGCGGGTTCATCCCGCCGACGGCCTGGTTGAGCGTCAAGGTCCCGACGACCTCGAGGCCGGTGACGGCCGAGACGACCTGTGCGCGCTCCGCGGTCGAGGTGTAGTGCGACTTGAGTCCGAACCCGGCGAGCCCGGACTCGACGAAGCGGCGTGCGAGCGAGATGTCGTCGATCCGCCTCGGCGGCACGTCCGGGGCGATGTGGACGTGCAGGTCGTACGCGCCGCGCACGAGCGTGTGTGCCCGCGCGGTCGGTGGCGTCATGACGGCTGCCTGCGTCGCCATCGTTCGACCCTATCGATCCTCGATGGTCGCGAGCCCTGCGAGCTGCGCCGCGCTCGCGGTCGCGATCAGCGGCTCGACCCCGAGCTCGAGCAAGAGGTCGCGGGCAGCTTCCATCTCGTCGACCCGCCGCAGCGGCGTGCTTCCGGCTCCCCTCGAGCGCCCGCTCGAGGAACGACCGGCCGATCAGCGCTTCGATCTCCTGCTCGAGCCACGCTGCGCGACCCATCGCCTCCGCCGCCTGCATGCTCTCCACGACCGCGGCGGCGAGCCCCTTCATGAAGACCGACCGCACGAGCTTCAGCGCGGCCGCGTCGCCCGCCTCGTCCGAGACGACCTCGACCGGCATGCCCAACGGCGCGCAGAGACCCGCGAAAGCCTGTGCGGCGACTCCGGACACGAGTACCGGAGCGGAGAGCCCTCGCGTCGGGACGGGACCCAGCAGCGCGACGTCGGCGAACCCGACGCCCGCCTCGGCGGCGAGCGCCGCGAGCTCGCGCTTCAGCTCCGGCGATGCCGTGTTCGCGTCTGCGTAGATGCCGCTCGCCTGCAGCCCGGGCAGGGCAGCTTCCGCAGCGTCGAGGGCGGCCTTGGCGCTGTTGACGCTGAGCACGACGTCGCAACCGATGGCAGCGGACGCTGCATCGGATGCCCGGAAGATCGACCGGACGCCGCGGGCAGGATCGGGATCGAAGCCCCGGACCTCCACCCCCGCCGCGGCCAGATCGGCCGCGATCCTCCCACCGGCCTCGCCGAGCCCGAGGACCGCCACCCGTCTCAGGCTCGAGGGTTGCTCCCGCTGCTGAACTCCGACAGTGTTCATCGAATCTGGGTGTCTGCGAAACCTATCCGAGAGTGAGACAGAATTGTTGACGATCTTCTCAACGTTTCGGCAGTATGCGTGACGCGATGTCGACGACGACGAACTCGAGCTACGACGCGCTGCGCGAAGCGATCGTCCGCGGTGACATCGCACCTGAGGCCCGTCTCGTCGAGGCGGAGATCAGCACGAACTTCAAGATGTCGCGCGGCGCCGTGCGAACGGCACTCATCCGCCTGGAGGAGGAAGGCCTCGTCGTTCGCGAGCCACATCGGGGGGCGCGAGTGCGGAAGGTCTCGGACGACGAGGCGGTCGAGATCCTGCAGGTCCGTGCCGTTCTGGAGGGCCTCGCGGTCCGACTGACCGCCGAGCGGATCGACGACGCCGGCGCCACACGTCTGCGTGCGCTGCTCGAGCGCCACCGCGAGCTGCTCGAGGGCGGCGACCTCCTCGGCGCGTCGGATGCGAACGCCGACCTCCACGCGGCACTGCTCGAGCTGTCGGGGCACGGAACGGCACGCCGCCTCATCCGCGCCCTGAACTCCCAAACGGTGCGTTACCAGTACCGCACGATCCTCATCCCGGGACGTCCCGCGGCATCGGTGGCGGAGCACACGGCCATCGTGGAGGCCGTCGTAGCCGGCCGCGCCGACGAGGCCGAGGCCGCCATGCGGAGCCACCTCTTCAACGTGGCCCAGGCGGTGCAGCGAGCGGTGCTTCCGGGAGGTATCGACAATGCGGCCCGCGGTGTGCTGTAGTCGGCACACGGTGGATGAGAGCGAACCGACGGCTCGCCGTGAGCCGTCACAGGTGCAAGGCAGGCCAATCGGGACCGTCGCGGTTCCCGGTCGAGCTGCTGGGCAGCTCGACGGAGAGGAGTACGTCATGAGCAAGAGGCGCCATCGGCCCCGAGGGCGACTCGCCGTCGCTGCGATCGCCCTCGTGGCCACCGTCGTGGCTTTCGGCGGAATGGCCGGCAGCGCGCCCGGTCAGCAGCTGACCACCATCAACGTGGACACACTCGCGATCGCGAACGGCCTTCCACTCACCCTTGGGATCAACAAGGGCTTCTTCGCAGCTCAGGGGCTCGAGATCAAGCCGAAGATCTTCGCCAGCGGCAACGACATCGTGCTCGCGATGGCGAACGGAGACGGCGACATCGGATACATGGGCTACACCCCGGCGATGATCGGGCGTACGCAGGGGGTTGCCCCGCTGAGCGTCCTCGCCGCCAGCGAGACCGAGGGAGCGACGGAAGCCGACAACTGGCAGAACGTCGTGGTCGACGGGTCGAGCTCGATCCGCACGCCCAGGGACCTGGTCGGCAAGACGATCGCTCTGAACGCGCTCAAGGGTGTCACCGAGCTCGTCGTCAGGGGGGCGCTCGACAAGCTCGGCATCGACTCGAACTCCGTGAAGTTCGCGACGATGCCGTTCCCGACGATGCCGGCGGCACTCGCGAACGGCCAGGTCGACGCGATCCACACGCCCGAGCCGTTCATGTCGCAGGTCCTCGCGCGCGGCGGTCGGATCGTCCTGGCTCCCGGTCCGGTCATCACCCCGTTCTTGCCGAACGGCTGCTACTGCGCGCGCGCGGACTGGATGGCGAAGAATCCCGCGCTCGTGAAGCGGTTCCGGGCAGCGATCAACCAGTCGCTGACGTACTCGAACAGCCACCCCGACGAGGTCCGGGCGCTCCTCCCGGCCGCCATTCGGAACATCCGCCTCCCCAACTGGAGCCCGCTGCTCGACCGCTCAAAGCTCCTGCTGCTCGCTGGGCTGGCGAAGAAGTACGACATCATCAAGACGCTCCCGAACATGACGACGTTCGCGCCGAGGTTCGTCGAGGAAGGCACGTTCCTGAACGCGACGGTCGGTCAAAGCGGGTTCCTCGCGCTCAGGCTGGACGGGAAGGTCGTGACGCGACTACCGGCAGGCAAGGTCACGATCGCCGTCGCCGACAAGTCCTCGAAGGACAACTTCCATCTGAAAGGCGCTGGTGTCGACCGGTCGACGAGCGTGGTCAAGAAGCAGCAGGCCACGTGGACCATCACGCTGAAGAAGGGCGTCTACCGCTTCTCGTCCGACGGAAGCTCGAAGAAGGGGGGAACCTTCCGGGTCGTGTAGCGCTTCGAGAACCGGCTGCTCGGGCGACGCTGCGTGCGGCGTCGCCCGAGTACAGCCCCTGTCCGCCACAAGCGACGAATCGAGAGGGAGGATCGACGTGAGTCACCGGAGCCTTGAAGACCTGCTCGGGACGGTCGGCGAGCCCGGTCGAGCTGCTACGCAACTCGCAGACCGGTGCGAACGTCTTTCCCGGCGTCCCGCCGGAGTTCACGAACTGGCGCGACGAGCAGCGCGCCTGGCAGACGACCTGCCTCCTCTTCGACCAGTCGTTCCACATGAACGACCTACTGGTGCGCGGGCCTGACGCGTTGGCCTTGCTCTCCCACCTCGGGGTCAACAGCTTCGACGGCTTCGCCTTCGACCGGGCCAAGCATTTCGTTCCCTGCACTCCCGACGGGTACGTGATCGGCGACGTGATCCTGTTCCCGCTGGCCGAGGACGAGTTCAATCTCGTCGGCCGTGCCCCGACACTGAACTGGGTGACCTACCACGCCGAGACCGGCGGCTACGACGTGGAGGTCGACCTCGACCTGCGGACCGCGCTGCGGAACGACGGTCGCCGTCGGTCGTACCGGTTCCAGCTGCAGGGCCCGAACGCGATGCAGGTGACCGAGAACGCGCTCCGCCAGGCCCCGCCCGATCTCCGGTTCTTCCACACGACGACGGTGACGATCGCGGGCAAGACGGTCGGCGCGCTGCGTCACGGCATGGTCGGCCAGCCGGGCTGGGAGCTCTTCGGGCCGTGGGAGGACCGGGAGGCCGTGCTGGAGGCGCTGCTGACCGCCGGCGAGGACCTCGGCCTCCTGCGATCAGGCGGACGGGCGTACTCGTCCAATACGGTCGAGTCGGGCTGGATTCCCTCGCCGCTCCCGGCCGTGTACTCGGGCGCGAGTTTGAAGCCGTACCGCGAGTGGCTACCCGCGACGGGATACGAAGGGATGGCGTCGGTCGGCGGAAGCTTCGACTCCCCCGCGATCGAGGACTTCTACTTCACGCCCTGGGACCTCGGCTACGGAAGCTACGTCAAGTTCGACCACGACTTCATCGGGCGCGAAGCGCTCGAGCGGATGGCCGACGCGGAGCATCGGCAGAAGGTCACGCTGGCGCTGGACGACGAGGACGTGATCCGCACGATCGGAACGATGTTCCAGAAGTCCGACCGCGCCAAGTTCATGGACTGGCCGGCCGCCGTCTACTCGATGCACCAGTACGACAAGGTCGTCGTGGACGGCGAGACCGTCGGCATCTCGACCTGGATCGCGTACAGCGCGAACGAGGGCAAGATGCTGACCCTCGCGGTTCTGGACGCCGAGTACGCCGAGCCGGGCACCGAGGTCACGTTCGTCTGGGGCGAGGAGGACGGCGGGACGACCAAGCCCACCGTCGAAGCCCACGTGCAGACCGAGATCGGCGCAGTCGTGAGCCCGGTCCCGTACGTCGAAGCAGCGCGAACGTCGTATGCGCCGGGCGGCTGGCGAGCCGCCTCGTAGGCGCCGGAGTGGCTCGAACGAAATCGTTGACAACATTGGTGCTGATCTGGTTGAGTCGATCATTACGTCAACTCGAGTGCTCATACGCCATGTCGTCGCGGTCGCGCAGGCCGTCTCGTTGACGACCAAGTCACGTGTCACGTGGAAGGAGAGCCATGAATCGCTTTGCCCGTAGCACCGCGCTCGCCGGCGCGGCGGCCGTCGCGCTGGTGCTCGCGATCGCCGCCTCGGCCACGACCGCCGGGTCCGACCGGAGCGCCACGCCGTCTGCCGGCGCGGCGGTAACGAACTACCGCTCGTACGTCCATGGGACGCGCGGGAAGGCCGACCCGAAGAAGTCCAAGATCTACATCGGCTGGGTGAACCAGCAGGGCGGCCAGGTCGTGATCGGCGGGCTGGCAACCGCAGGTGCCGAGCTCGCCGTCAAGTACGTGAACGACCAGCTCGGCGGCGTCGACGGCCATCCGGTCGCGCTCGTCGAGTGCTTCATCAAGTCGAACGAGGAGGAAGGCACGACCTGCGGGCAGAAGCTCGTGAACAACAAGCGGATCTCCGTGATCGCGTCGGGCGCCGTCGCCACGGGAGCCCAGTCGTTCTTCGCGACGGTCCGCGGCGCGAAGCCGGTCGTCACCGGTGTCGCCATCACCCCGGTCGACGGAGCGCAGAAGAACGGCGATCGTCCTCTTCGGCGACGCGGGGCACATCCTCCTGCCGTTCGGCACGTACGCGAAGAACGTCCTCAAGGCCAAGACGGCGGCGGTCGTCTATCCGCAGGCGACGGGCATCACGGAGGCGGCACTGGTGATCGCAGCGGGCCTGAAGAAGGCCGGCATCGCGACGAAGGCCGTCGGCTATACCCAGGGCCAGACCGACCTGACGGCGCCCTTGACCGCAGCCGGGGCGACGACGGCGGACTTCATCGCCCCCTACGGCTCGGCGGCGGACTGCGCGAACCAGGCGAAGGCCCTCAAGCAGCTCGGCATCACCGACTCGCGCAAGATCATGACCGCGCCGCTCTGCCTCAGCCCACAGGTGATCGACGCGCTCGGCGACTGGCCGATCTGGACGTACGCGATCGCGTCGTCGCTCTACGGCGATCCGACCGACAAGGGCATGCCCGCCTACCAGGCGGTGATCAAGAGGTACAAGGCGGAGAAGAACGCTCCGGATCCGTGGCACATCGTCGCCTTCGGCCAGCTCCTGACGACCGTTCGGTTCCTCAACGAGGCCGAGCGCGGGCAACGCAGGCATCACGCCGAAGACGGTGCTGGCGCGCGCGAAGGCGTTCAAGGGGCCGCTCGCGCTCGGGTCGCCGAAGCTCCAGTGCGGCAAGTACAAGACCGCGCCGGGCATCTGCAACGACATGTTCCAGGCGTTCACCTACCAGGGCAAGTTCGCGTTCAAGCGGGCGTCCGGCTGGATCGGGCCGCCCAAGTAGCGCGTAGGAGAGCAACGACCCTCCAGCCGACGGGGCCGGTCGACTCCGGCCCCGTCGGCTGACAAGCACGGGACGACATGAAAGAGACCCTCCTCTTCCTCCTGCTCGGCCTGGGGACCGGGGCGACGATCGCCGCCATCGCGGTCGGCATCGTGGTCACGTACCGGGGCTCCGGATTCATCAACCTGGCGGCGGGCGCGATCGCCATGCTCGCCGGCTTCTCCTTCTGGGCGCTCCGTACCGGAGAGCTCGGCTTCACACTCGCCACCCCGCTTGCGATCGCGCTCACCTACGTCTTCGTGAGCGTCGTCAGCATCGCGATCGAGCTCGCGGTCTTCCGGCCGCTGCGCACCGCCCGCCGCTGGCGAAGCTCGTCGCCTCGCTCGGCGTCCTGCTCACGTCGCAGGCGACGATGCTGCTCGCGTTCGGGACCTCGCAGCATCCCGAGCCGACCATCATCCCGATCCGCGTGGTCCGGTTGCTCGACGGCGCGGTGCCGCTGTCCAGCCTCGTGCTCAGCGGCGCCGTCGTCGGGATCACCGTCCTGCTCTGGGCGCTCTACCGCTGGACGCGCTTCGGGCTCGCGACGCGCGCGGCGTCGGAGAACGACGTCGCGGCACGCCTGGCGGGTCTGTCGCCGAACGAGCTCTCGCTCGCGAACACGCTGATCGCCAGCCTCCTGCTCGGCACGCTCGGCATCTTCGCCGGCTCGGTGGCGGCGCTCGACACGACCACGCTGCCGTTCCTCGTCGTGCCGGCACTCGCCGCAGCCCTCTTCGCCAGGCTCACCTCCTTCGCGATCGCATGCGCCTGCGGCCTCGGCATCGGGATGCTCGAGTCGCTGATCGAGCTCGAGTCGACGAAGTCGTGGTTCCCGACCAGCGAGGGAGCGGCGTGGCCCGGCGTCAAGGAGCTGCTCGTCTTCGTGCTCATCGTGGCGGCGATGTTCCTGCGCGGCGCGTCGCTGCCGACGCGCGGGGAGCTCGTCGAGCAGCGCCTTCCGGACGTGCCGCGCCCGAAGCATCCGTTCGCCCTCGCGATCCCGTCGACGGTCCTGTGCGCCGTCGCGCTCGTCGTGCTGCCGTTCGACTTCCGCCAGGCGCTGACGAACTCGCTGATCGGCATCGTGATGGCGCTGTCGCTGGTCGTGATCACCGGCTTCGTCGGCCAGATCTCGGTCGTCCAGCTCGCGCTCGCAGGCGTCGCCGGCTTCACCGTCTCGCATCTCGCCGTCGACGCCGGGATCGGCTTTCCACTGGCGCCGCTCGCGGGCATCGCCGCCGCCGTGGTGCTCGGGCTCGTGACGGCGGTGTCGGCGCTGCGCGTGCGCGGGGTGGCGCTCGCCGTCGTGACCATCGCTGCCGCGGTCGCAGTCTTCAACTTCGGTTTCCAGAACGGCACGTGGGGCGGAGGCGCGACCGGCTCGCCGGTGCCGGACCCGCATCTGTTCGGGATCAACCTCGGGCCGACCGCGTCCTACCGCGGCCTCGACGGGAACCTGCCCAGTCCGGTGTTCGGGTGGGTGGCGCTCGCGCGCCACCGTGCTCCTCTGCCTGCTCGTCGTCTCGGTGCGCCGCGGTACGCTCGGGCGGCGCATGCTCGCCGTCCGCTCGAACGAGCGCGCCGCGGCCGGGGCGGCGATCGACGTCCGGAACGTCAAGCTGGCCGCCTTCGGCATCAGCGCGCTGATCGCCGGCGTCGCGGGGACGCTCTACGCCTACAACTTCGGCTCCGTGAGCGCCGACCGCTTCAGCGTGCCGCTCGCACTGAGCCTGATCGCGTTCGCCTACGCAGGTGGGATCACGCTGGTCTCGGGCGCCGTCTTCGCCGGGCTGATCGCCGCGCAGGGCATCGTGCCCTACTCGCTCGACAAGTGGTTCGGGCTGTCCGGAAACTGGTTCCTGCTGTTCGGCGGCGTCGTGCTGATCTTCACGCTGATCCAGAACCCCGAAGGCGTCGCGGGCTCCTTCTACCGCACGGCGCAGGCCCGGCAGCGCAAGAAGAGCGGAGGCAGCCTCGACATGAGCGCCGTACTCGCGACGACCGGCCTCTCGGTCCGTTTTGGCGGCGTGCACGCGGTGGAGGACGTCGACATCGCCGTCGAGGAGGGCCAGCTCGTCGGCCTGATCGGCCCCAACGGCGCCGGCAAGACGACCTTCATCGATGCCATCACCGGCTTCGTGCAGCTACACGGGTACGGTCGAGCTCGACGGACGGGATCTCGCAGGGTTGCCGCCGCACGCCCGCGCCCGCCGCGGTCTCGCCCGGACGTGGCAGAGCACCGAGCTGTTCGACGATCTCACGGTGCGCGAGAATCTCGAAGTCGGAGCGGAGCGGCCCTCGTTCTTCGCGCTGGCGGCGGAGGTCGTCGGGCGACGGATCCCGACCGGCGAGTCGCCCGACGAGGCGCTCCAGCTCCTCGATCTCGCCGGCATCGCGGACGCGATGCCCGCCGAGCTCACGCAGGGCCAGCGGAAGCTCGTCGGCGTGGCGCGCGCGATCGCGATGCGGCCTCGGCTCCTCTGCCTCGACGAGCCCGCGGCCGGTCTCGACACGCGCGAGAGCGAGGACCTCGGTCAGCGGCTCCGACAGATCGCGGACGCGGGCACGACGACGCTGCTGATCGACCACGACATGGGGCTCGTGTTGTCCATCTGCGACCGCATCGTCGTGCTCGAGTTCGGACAAGGTGATCGCGGCGGGACCGCCGGACGAGGTGCGCCGCGATGCCCGGGTCGTGGAGGCGTACCTCGGCGGCGGCGGCCGCGCAGGAGGCAGGCCGGACCGGCTGCCGGCCGATCGCGACGAGGCGGAGGCCGGGCGGACATGAGCACGCCGATGCTCGAGATCGACGGCCTGACGGCAGGCTACGACAGCGCGGCCGTGATTCGCGACATCTCGCTCGAGGTGGCGCCGGGTGAGGTCGTCGCGCTCCTCGGCGCCAACGGCGCGGGCAAGACGACGACGCTACGCGCCGTCTCCGGCCTCGTGCACCCGATGAGCGGGGCGATCCGCGTCGAGGGACGGGACCTGCGACGCGTGTCGGCGAGCGCGCGTGCTCGACTCGGGATCGCGCACGTACCGGAGTCGCGCGGACTGTTCTTCGGGCTCACGGTCGCGGAGCACCTGCGTCTCGGTTACCGGCGGCGAGCGGCTCGACGCAGACGCCGCGTACCGGTACTTCCCCGCGCTGGCCGAGCTGCGCGACCGGCGCTGCGGCCTGCTCTCCGGCGGCGAGCAGCAGATGCTGGCCGTCGGGAGGGCGCTCGCCCGGCATCCCAAGCTCCTCCTCCTCGACGAGCTCAGCCTCGGCCTGGCGCCGGTGATCGTGGAGAGCTTGCTCCCCGTCGTGCGTCAGTACGCCGACGAGAGCGGCTGCGGCGTCGTGCTCGTCGAGCAGCACATCGAGCTCGCGCTGACGATCGCCGATCGCGGCTGCGTCCTCTCTCACGGAGAGGTCGTGCTGCGCGGCGAGGCCGAGCGAGCTCCGTCGCAACCACGAGCTGCTCATCTCCAGCTACTTCGGAGAGCACACCGAGCTGTTCGCCGGGAAGCGTCCATAGTAGGGTCGCGTCGTGGCCGACATCGACACCGGTCGGATCGTTCCCCAGCCCGTACGAGATCGAGACGCCGCCGGGCTGCGAGGGCTGGGAGGAGATGTACCCGTACTACGCGCTCTTCGACGAGCGCCGGCGCGAGCAGGACGAGCAGCGGTTCTGGTTCTGGAACTCGATGCACTTCCCGCTGCCGATGCCCGCGTTCGACCTCGTCTGTTCGGACGTCCCCTACATGGGCATCGCCACCTGGCAGAACCGCGTCTTCGCCGTTCCGCCCGCCATGGGCATCGACTACCGCGTCGTCAACGGCTACATCTACATCTCGGGGAACCCGGTGACGGATCCCGCCAAGATCGCCGAGCGGGCCGAGTTCTTCCAGCGGCGGGCCGGCTACTACTTCGAGCACTGGGACGAGCTGTACGGGAAGTGGAAGCTGAAGATGGAGGCGCTGATCGCGGAGATCACGGATCTTCGCGTGCCCGACCTGCCGGAGTACGAGCCCGACGAGGTCGTGTTCGAGGACGACCGCAACACGGCGTACGTCGAGGTCCTCGACGCCTACGGGCGGCTGCATCGCTGCATCGAGCTCATGTGGCAGCACCACTCGCGAGTTCCTGCTGCTCGGCTACGGCGCGTACGCGACGTTCGTCGGCTTCTGCAAGGGCGCCCTGCCCGACATCCCGGATCAGCACATCGCGCAGATGGTCGCCGGCATCGACGTGCTCCTGTTCAAGCCGGATGCCGAGCTCAAGCGCCTCGCGCGGCTCGCGCTCGACACCGGGGTGGACTCGGCGTTCGTCGAGGGTCGCTCGCCGCAGGAGATCGACGACGAGCTCGCCGGGAGCGAGGCCGGCAAGGCCTGGCTCGAGGAGCTCGAGAAGGTCAAGGACCCGTGGTTCAACATGGCCACGGGCGACGGGCTCTACCACTACTACCGCAGCTGGCGCGACGACCCGAGCATCCCGTACGCGTCGCTCATCGGCTACGTGCGCGCGCTCCGCGAGGGCCAGGAGGTCGAACGCCCCACCGAGGAGCTCGTGCGTGAGCGCGACCGGCTCGCGTCGGAGTACGGCGCGCTCCTCGACGAGGAGACACGGAAGGGCTTCGACGAGCTGCTCGGGCTCTGCAGGCTCGTCTTCCCGTACGTCGAGGAGCACAAGTTCCTCTGCGACTACTGGTTCCTGACGACGTGGTGGAACAAGGTGCGCGAGTTCGGCGCCCTCCTCGCGGAGCACGGCTACCTGGAGGACGCCGAGGACGTCTTCCAGCTCTCCCGCACGGAGCTTCAGTCGGCGCTCGACGAGCTCGTGCTCGTGTGGGCCACGGGCGGCGAGCCGCTCGGCCCGAAGCACTGGCCCCCGATCGTCGCGCGCCGCAGGGAGATCATCGAGCGGCTCGCCGACTGGACCCCGCCGCCCGCCATCGGTGCCATGCCCGAGGAGGTGAACGGACCCGGTGCTGAACATGCTCTGGGGGATCACCACCGAACGCGTCCGTGCGTGGGCACGGAGCCAGGACGGGGGACCGGAGCTGAGCGGGGCGCCGGCGTCGCCGGGCGTGGTCGAGGGTGTCGCGCGGGTCGTGAAGACGGTCAGCGAGCTCGCCGACGTACGCGACGGCGAGATCCTCGTGTGCAGCATCACCTCTCCCGCCTGGGCTCCGATCTTCACGAAGGTGAAGGCGGTCGTCACGGACATCGGCGGGGTGATGTCGCATGCCGCCATCGTGTGCCGCGAGTACGGGCTGCCGGCCGTCGTCGGCACGGGCCGTGCGACGTCGCAGATCCGCACCGGGCAGCTCGTCAGCGTCGACGGCTCGGCGGGCACCGTGACCATCCTCGAGTAGCGGCTGATGCGAGATAGCTGCGACAAGGCCGCGAAGCGGCCGTCTTCGGGGATCTTCGCGCGACCGGTGTCCGCGCGAGCGGATACCGGTCTTGCGCAGCTAGACCAGTGCGGCTGAACGACGTCCACGGCTTCGTCTTCGACGTCGACGGCACGCTCGTCCACCGCGCGGGCGCCGAGGTGCGTCCGCTGCCCGGAGCGAGCGAGGTCCTCGACGCGATCCGCGAATCCGGGCGACCGTTCGCGCTCTTCACGAACGGGAGCCACATGCCTCCGGCGGCGTTCGCACGCGAGCTGCGCGAGGCAGGACTGCCGATCGCGGACGACCAGGTCCTCACTCCGCTGTGCAGCATGCAGACGTACCTCGAGCGCCACGGAGACGTCTCGGTCCTGCCGTTCGTGACGGACTCTGCGCGCGACTACCTCGAGGAGGCGAAGGCGTGCGGCTCGTGGACGGACGGCGAGCACGAAGCGCATCGACGCCGTCTTCGTCGCACATCCGAAGGACGTCGACTTCGAGCGGCTCGAGCTCGCCGCCCGCGCGGTGCATCTCGGGCGCCCGGCTTCTGACCGGGAGCTACGTCGCCGCCTACGCAGGGGCGAACGGTCCCATCTTGAGCCGCGGAGCCATGGTGACGGCGGCCATCGCCAAGGCGAGCGGCAGACGGCCCACGATCGTCGGCAAGCCTTCCCGTGCGGCGGTGAACGCGATCGAAACGCACCTCGGGATGCCCGCCGCGGAGATCGCCGTGATCGGCGACGACCTCCTCCTGGACGTCGCCCTCGGCCATCTGGGCGGCTCGCGGACGGTGCTCGTACGCACTGGGATCAGCGGGTCGATCGACGTCAGCCGTGTCCCCGAGAGGCGCCGCCCCCACCTCACCGTCCAGGGCGTGGCCGACCTGCTCGACCGTATCTAGCGTCAGCGGTCGAGAATGCGGGCGAGCGCCGAGGACAGCTCGCGCTCGCCGTCCTGCTGCGGTCCGCGCGCTCGCCAGGCGATGAAGCCGTCGGGACGGACGAGCACGGCACCCTCGGTGCCGGTGCCGTAGGCCTCCGCGAACGCGGGCGTCTCGATCCGATGGGCAGGGAGCGAGGCGGCCTCCGCCGCACGACACCACGCGTCGGACGGTGACAGGACGACGAAGCCGCGTCCGAAGAGGTCGAGCGTCGAGCCGCCGTCGAGGGCGACGTGCGGTGCGCGCGTTCCCGGGCGTCCCGACGGCTCGTGCGGGTTCTCGTGGAGCGAGCCGTCGTCGTCGGCCTCCGCGATCACGGCCGAGGAGTGGTAGCGATGGCCGAGCTCGATCGGCGGGTCCGGGACGAAGGGCTGGATGTCCTCCTTCCCGAGCTCGGGATCGAGCCGCACGACGTATCGGGTGTAGGCCTGCTCGACGGTGAGCTCGGCCGACCGGACGCCGTCTCCGCGTCGTACGTCTCCAGCAGTCCCGGCCCGGCGCTGCCGTCGAGCACGTGCGCGAGCTTCCACGCGAGATTGTGCGCATCCGCGACGCCCGTGTTGCCTCCGAAGCCT
>CAVWES010000004.1:0-23436 GCA_963754175.1 uncultured Gaiellaceae bacterium
GCCCGCCGCGAGCACATGCCGTTCCCCGTGATCGCCGATCCGCGTTGCAGCTCGGGGACGCCCTCGGCGCTGCCGACGTTCGAGTTCGGCGGAGCCACCCTCTACAAGCGGATCACGCTGGTCCTCGAGGCGGGGCGCGTGACGAAGTGTTCTATCCCGTGTTCCCGCCGGACCGGAATGCGGCAGACGTCGTCGCCTGGCTGCGAGCGCGGAGCGGGCCGTGACGAGAGCCAAGCCACCGCTCGTCGTCTTGGCGCTCGTCGCGGTGATCGCCGCTGGCGTGAACGTTGGTGCCGGCAGTGCGAGCGCGGCGAAATGCGTGCCCGGCGTACAGGCAGTCGGCGCTCGCTACATCCGGGTCTTCTGCGGGCCGGCGCGTGCGACGCTCGTCGTCGCAGGACGGACGTACCGGTTCCGTTCGGGAGAGTGCTTTCGCTCGAAGGACTTCACGAACGTGAACATCGGGACGTACACGGTCAGCGGCGCTCCGCTGGGTCGCTACCTCCGCGTCGTCGGCCCGAGCCGCGACGGCACGACGCGCAGAGGCTCGGTCAGCTGGCAGCTACCCGGCATACTCGACGGGATCGGCGGTGCGCAACTGACGCTGAAGGCCAAGGGCACGCAGAGGCTCGTTCTCCGGCCGGACGCGCTCCGGGATCCCTGCGAGGGGCTCGTTCGACTGCACCTGAGATGAGACTCGACGACTTCATCCGGATCCTGCTCGTGCCCCTGGTGCGCGGGCGACCGGAGGCGGCACGTGAAGCTCGTCACCTTCGGCGACGACGGGCTCGTGGGCATCCTCGACGGCGACGAGATCGCCGTGCTCGACGTCTCCTCGATGCGTCGCCTGTTCGAGGAGGGCGGCGCGGACGACACCGGCGAGCGGATCGAGCTCGAGGACACGAGGCTGCGCGCCCCGATCGTCCCGAAGAAGTTCTTCCACACCGCCGGCAACTTCCGCGAGCACGAGGAGGAGTCGAAGCAGGTCGGCTGGTCGCACGAGATCGCGCCGTGGATCGTCTTCTTCCAGAACGTCGACGCGATCGTCGGGCCGGACGAGCCGGTCGTGTACCCCGAGCACCTGACCGAGGAGCTCGACTACGAGCTCGAGCTCGCGGTCGTGATCAGGAAGCCCGGGAAGTGGTTCTCGCCCGAGGAGGCCGTCGAGTACATCGGCGGCTACGTCATCTTCAACGACATCACCGCCCGCGACATCCAGCGGCGGGAGATGCGTTCCGGCGTCTTCAGCTTCTGCAAGGCGATCGACACGTTCTGTCCGCTGGGGCCGTGGATCGTCACGCCCGACGAGATCCCCGATCCGCACGACCTCGCGATGGAGCTGCGCGTCAACGGAGAGGTGCGGCAGACGTCCCACTCCGGGCGCATGAGCGTGACGATCCCGGAGATCCTGAGCCACTATTCGGCGCTCGGTTACTCGGCGGGCGACGTCGTCTCGACGGGGACCGTGTCCGGCGTCGCCGGCTTCTCGCCCGATGCGGCGTCGCTCTACCTCAAGCCGGGCGACGTCATGGAGTGCGAGATCGAGCGGATCGGCGTCCTTCGCAATCCGGTCGTCTCGTGGCAGGAGGCTCACGGCGAGCCCGCGCCGCCTCGCGTGCAGTGGTAGTCGGGTCGGTCGAGATCGAGCCGGTGCTCGACGCGGTCGGCGTGCTGTGCGAGTACGCCGAGGCGTATCCGGACGTGCCGCCTGAGGCGTGGGAGCCGTACCGGGCGCTGTATCCGGAGAACTTCGCGGGCGACAGCTGGCGCCTGCCGTGCCTCAGCTACCTCGTACGTTCGGAGGGAGTCACGGTCCTCGTCGACACCGGAGTCGGCCCTCCGGGCCTGTGGGACTGGACGGCGGAGGACGAGGGGCTGCTGCCCGGGGCGCTCGAGGCTGCGGGTGTGGGCCTCGACCAGATCGACGTCGTCTTCCTCACCCACCTCCACATCGATCACCTCGGTTGGAACACCGATCTCGACGGCGTGCCGCTGTTCCCCCGCGCCCGCTACGTCGTGCACGCCGACGCGCTCGCGTTCGCGCTGACGAGGGACGTCGCGCACATCCGGCGCTGCGTCGTCCCTCTCGCCGATGCGTTCGTGCAGGTTCGGGGAGACGTCGAGATCGCGCCAGGCGTCGTCGCGTTCGAGGCGCCGGGTCACTCGCCGGGGCACATGGCTCTTCGAATCGGATCCGAGGGCTCGCTCGCGACCGTGATCGCCGACGTCGTGCCGCACCCGGCCCTGCTCGACCACCCCGAGTGGGTCTTCGCGTTCGACGAGGACTCCGTCGCGAATGCTCCGACCCGCGCTGCTCTGGTGGCGGAGCTCGCGGCGGGTGACGGCCTCGTCGTCTGCGGCCACTACCCGGGAAGCGGCATCGGCCGCCTGGTCACGCGGGAGGGACGCGTCGTCTGGGAGCCCGTTCCGTGAAGCAACCGCGCGAGGTGGACAAGGAGATTCACGGAGGCCGTCGAGCGCGGATCGTCGTGCTCGGCAACCCGGTGGTGCCGGGCCTAGTGCGCATCCGTTGGTAGCGTCGTCGGGATGGAAGACGAGTTTCGCGTCGAGGTCGACCTCGACGACCACGAGCATGGCTACTCGCTGGGAGAGCGGCTCCGGGCGCTCGATCTGGACGACGACGCCCGCGACCGGCTGGAGGGTGGCGTCATGGTCACACGCGACGGCTCTCGGCTCTTCCTGTACGCGGCCAGCGAGGTGGCTGCGCGTGAGGCCGAGCGCACCATGCGGGAGCTCGTCGAGGCGGACGGTCTGAGCGCCGAGATCAAGGTCACGCGCTGGCATCCCGTGGAGGAGTCCTGGAGGGACGCCTCCGAGCCGCTTCCCGCGACGCCCGAGCAGGAGCGGTCCGAGTACACCGCCCGTGAGGCGACCGAGGCCGCAGAGGCTCGGGTCGAGGGCCGGTCCGACTGGCACGTCGTGGCTCACCTGCCCGGGCGGGACCAGGCGGCGGAGCTCGCTGATCGGCTCGCTCAGGACGGTGTTCCCGTCAGGCGCCGCTGGCGGTACGTCGTCGCCGACGCCCTGACCGAGGAGCGCGCGCAGGAGCTCGAGCGGCGGCTTCGCAGCGAGCTGCCCGACGCCGACATCCGGGTCGAGGTCGACCTCTCGGACGTCGCGAAGTCCCCGCTCCAGTTTCTCCCCTTCTGAGCCGGCATGAGCTGGCCGCGCGACGACGCGAAGCTCGAGCGCGTGCGTGCGCTCATGGCCGAGCACGACCTCGACGCGCTCGTCGTGCGCGCGCCCGACAACGTCCTCTACCTCACGAACTTCTGGGGGATGAAGGGGTACGACGCGTGCGTCTTCCCGCGCGAGGGCGAGCCGGTGCTCGTCTGCCTCGAGGCCTCGGAGGAAGACGCGGCGCACACCGCCTGGACGGGCGACGTGCGCCTCTTCAAGGGCTACGACCCGAGCGACCCGCGGCCGCCGACCGCCCGTGTGCTCGAGCTCGCCCGTGAAGCCGCGAGCGAATACGGCCGCGTCGGGCTCGAGCTCTCGCTCGGGACGCAGGCCGCGGATCGGATGGTCGGCGAGCCGACGACGTTCACGTCCGACTGGTTCACGGCCTTCGGGGACGTCGCCGATGCGACGCCGCTCCTCGCGGCCGCACGCGCCGTCAAGACGGAGCAGGAGATCGAGCGCATGCGTCTCGCGAACGACATCGCCGCCGCCGCGATGGAGCACTGCAAGCTGATCATCGAGCCGGGCATGAGCGAGGCGCAGATCGCGGCGGAGTGGGAGGGGTTCGTGCACGGCGAGGGGACCGGCTGGGAGGGGAAGGTCGATCTCGCGCTCGGGTTCTCGCTCGTGTGGTCGGGTCCAGGGATCAAGACGTTCACGGCCACGACCGCCCGACCTGTCGTCGAGGGCGAGCCGACGCTCTTCGAGATCTGGGTCTGCGTCGACGGCTACTGGTGCGACCACACGAAGAACCTCGTCGCCGGCGACCTCACCCAGCCGTACCGCGAGCTCGAGGCGGGCCTCATGGCCGTGTACGAGGACGCGATCGACTTCGCGCGACCCGGCGCGAGCCTCGCGGAGCTCGACCGGCGGATCCGCGCCGGGCATCGAGGCGATGGGCTTCCCGGGCCAGCCGTCGCACCCGATCTGCCACGGCGTCGGCGCGCGTGCCCACGAGCCGCCGTACGCGCACCAGGCGGGAGGGGGCGAGATCGCCGCCGGCATGGTTCTTGCAATCGAGCCAGGATGCTATATCGAAGGCGGGGGCGGCCTCCGCGTCGAGGACAACTTCCTCGTGACCGAGGCGGGTGCCGAGAAGCTTTCGCCGTTCCCGGATGGGATAGTCCAGGCGTGACCCTCGACCGCTCGAAGGTCTGGACGGGCGACCTGAACGCGAACGCTCTCGAGCCACAGCCGCGCGTGACGGTCGGCCTCTACGACACGACGCTCCGCGACGGCGAGCAGACCGTCGGAGTCGTGCTCGACCCAGAGCAAAAAGTGGAGATTGCAAGAGCGCTGTCCGGCGCCGGAGTCGATCGGATCGAGGCCGGGTTCCCACGCGTGTCGGAGGACGATGCACGCGCGATCTCGCTGATCCTCGACGCGGGCCTCGATGCGGAGATCTGGGGCTTCTCGCGCGCCGTCCGCGCGGACGTCGAGGCGCTCCTGGAGCTCGGCCTGCAGGCGTCGGTGATCGAGAGCCCGATCTCGGACGGGAAGCTCGCTGCCCTCGGCGTGTCGCGGGCGACGATGCTCGAGCGGATCCGCGCCGCGGTCTCGTTCGCGGCCGGGGAGGGCATTCGCGTTGCGTTCTTCGGCGTCGACTCCACGCGCGCCGACCTCGAGTTCGTGCGCGAGGTGTACGAGAGCGCCGTCGAGGCGGGCGCGCAGGAGGTCGTCGTCGTCGACACGCTCGGGATCGCGACGCCCGAGGCCGCGGCGTTCCTCGTCAACGAGGTGGTCGAGCGGCTCGACTACGAGGTACCCGTCCACTGGCACGGTCACGACGACTTCGGGCTCGCGACCGCCGCCGCCGTCGCCGCGGTCCAGGCGGGCGCGACCTGGGTGCAGGGAACCGTGAACGGCATGGGGGAGCGGGCCGGGAACGCCGATCTGGTGGAGGTCGCGCTCGCGCTCGAGGCGCTCTACGGCATTCCGACGCGACTCGACCTCACGCAGGCCCGCGCGCTGGGGGCGCTCGTGCAGGAGCTGGCCGGTACGCAGCTCGCTCCGTGGAAGCCCGTGACGGGCGACAACCTGTTCACGCGCGAATCGGGCGCGGTCGCGGCGCAGTTCCACGACCCGCCCGCGATCGAGCCGTATTCGTCCGAGCTCGTTGGCGCCGAGCGGGGGATCGTCCTCGGGAAGAAGAGCGGCCTCGACTCGATCCGGATCAAGGTCGAGGAGCTCGGCCTCGACGTTCCGGAGGACCGCTATCCGGCGCTGCTCGAGGCGGTCAAGCGCGCAGGCGTGAAGAAGCGCGGTCTCGTCACCGACGGTGAGTTCAGGCGGATCGCCGGCAGAGTCAAGAGCAGTCGCGTTTGACTGACATGTCACCGCGCTGAGATACTCGCGGAGCAGCGTGGAACGGGTCTGCATCGTCGGGGCGGGCGTCATCGGGAGTCTCTTCGCGGGTCATCTCGCCCGCGTGTGCGAGGTCTCGGTGCTCACGCGACGCCGCGAACACGCGGATGCGCTCAACGAGGACGGCCTTCGCGTGACCGGGAAGACCGAGTACCAGGCGCACGTGACCGCGGCGGACGATCCGTCCGAGCTCCCGGAGTTCGACGTCGCGATCGTCGCGACGAAGGCGTCCGGCCTCGAGCCGGCCGTGCGCGCGCTCGAGGGGCGGTTCCCGGAGGCGACGATCGTGACCGTGCTCAACGGGATCGGGGCCGAGGAGGTCGTCCGCGCGCACGGCGCCTGGCCGATCGTCTCCGGCGTGACCTTCATGAGCGGCACGCGCCACTCGGACACGCACGTCGAGTACATCCTCGACACGGAGACGTGGCTCGGCCCGTACGAGGACACGCCGTTCGCCGTCGTGCAGGACATCGCCGACACGATCGTCGCCTCGGGGCTGAAGGCCGAGGCACTCCCCGATCTCCGGCCGGCGCAGTGGTCGAAGCTCATCTTCAATGCAGCGGTGAACCCCACTGCAGCTCTCACCGGGCTTCCGCACGACGCGCACTTCGCGCAGGAGGCGGAGCCGGGCGACCTCGGCCACCTCGTGCACGGGCTCGTCGACGAGGGCAAGGCCGTCGCCGCGGCCGCGGGAATCGAGCTGCACGACGACCCGTGGGAGATGAACGTCCTCGCGACGCAGCGCGGCTCGGCGCACTATCCCTCGATGCTCGAGGACGTCGACGCGCACCGGCAGACCGAGATCGAGCTCATCACGGGCTCGCTCGTCCGCGAGGCCGAGCGGCGTGACGTGCCGGTGCCGCTCCATCAGTTGCTCTACGCGCTCGTCAGAGGAAGGGAAGCATCGTGGCAGGTAACCCAGGAACCGACAGGAGGGCAGAGATGACGAAGGTAGGAAAGGCGGCGCTCGCGTTGATGACCGTCGCGGTCGTCGCCGTTGCGGTGGTCAGCGGTGGGTCGGCCGCTCCGCAGGCGACGGTCACGATCGGCTGGGCCTACGACGGCGTCGGGAACATGGCGCCGTTCGACGGGCCGGCGCTCGCGACCGCGAAGGCGCACATCGCGAGCAGTCAACAAGACGAGCGCCACGAAGCTGCAGGCTCATCACCTGCAACACGCAGGGCAACAAGCCGGCGATCGCGAAGGCGTGCGCGAGGAAGCTCCTCGGCCAGGGCGCCGACGTGATCATGACCACGTGTGACGTCGACTACGCGGCGCCCGTGGTGCAGGAGTCGATCAACGCCGGGAAGCTCACCGTCGCCGCGTGCATCGGCACCGACCAGATGGGCCCGAAGCGCTTCGGCGCCAAGGGTCGGCTCGCCTTCTCGTACGGCAACGTCGCGCAGGACGAGGGCTCGGCGATGGCGGAGTTCGCGTGGAAGAAGGGCTGGCGCAACGCGTCGCTCGCGACCGACACGGTCATCGTCTACTTCCGCAACGTCGTCCAGGCGTTCAAGGCGCGCTGGCAGCAGCTCGGCGGGAAGATCGCGACCGAGGAGACGTACCAGTCCGCCGGCGGTAACCCGGCGTCGTGGCAGAGCACCGTCACTCGGCTGAACGCGAAGCAGGCCGACGTCATCGTGACGTCGACCGCCGCCGCCGTTCGGCGCTCAGGTGCCGATCCTGAACGGCCTGCGGACGCTCGGGAACAACACGCCGATCCTCAACTCGTGGGCAGGCGACGGCAACTACTGGTACACGCCCGATCCCGAAGATCACGAACTACTACTACGTGACGTTCGCGTCGGCGTTCGGCAACGATCCCGTCAAGGCGGTCAACGCGCTGGCGAAGAAGAACGCGGCCGCGATCGCGAAGGCGGGGAGCACAGGCGCCTTCGTCACCGGCCGGCGGCGATCGACGGCATCCTCGTCGCCCTGAAGCGCACCGGCGGCAACGACGAACGGCGCCGCGCTCGCGGCGCAGATGGAGAAGTTCAAGAACGTGCCCGACGCTGTCGGGGCTCGTGAGCTTCTCGAAGCAGCTGCACACGGTGTACGGCCGGCAGTACCGCGTGATCCGCGTCCAGAACAACACCCCGAAGGTCGTCGGGAACGATCAAGGCCAAGGTCGTCCCGAAGATCTAGGGCTTGGTGGAGTCCCACGAGGCCAGCCACGCTGCGGCCCGGAGCATCGCTCCGGGCCGCAGGCGTCTCGCGCGCGTTCGAGGGCGTGCAGGCGCTTCGCGACGTCACGCTCGAGCTGCGCCGGCACGAGGTCGTCGGCCTCATCGGCCCGAACGGGGCCGGCAAGTCGACGCTCGTGAACGTTCTCACCGGGTTCGACTTCCCCGACGACGGCTCGGTCGAGCTCGAAGGACGGGACGTGACGCGCTGGAGGCCTCATCGCCGGGGCCGGGCCGGGCTCTCGCGGACGTTCCAGCACAGCCGCTCGTTCCGCGGGCTCTCGGTGCGGGAGAACGTGGAGGTGGCGGCACTCGGCGTCGGAGCCGGTCCGCGGGAGGCACGGCGCCGCGCCGACGAGCTGCTCGAGTCGCTCCAGCTGAGGCCCTACGCGGACACGCCTGCCGGCTCGCTCCCGCACGGGGACGAGCGCCGCCTCGGCGTCGCCCGTGCGCTCGCGACCGAGCCCAGGTTCGTGCTCATGGACGAGCCCGCGGCAGGCCTCCCCGAGGCGGAGGTGCCCGCCTTCGCCGAGGTCGTGCGCTCGGTACGCGACGAGCACGACGCGGGCGTGCTCCTCATCGATCACAACATGGCGCTGATCATGGACGTCTGCGACCGCATCCAGGTGCTCGACCAGGGCCGGACGCTGGCGGAGGGCTCGCCGAGCGAGATCCGCGGAAACATCGACGTCGCAGCTGCCTACCTCGGCGAGAGCGCCGTTCAGTGAGCGGCGCCCTCGAGCTCCGTGACCTCGAGGTCGCCTACGGCGGCGTCGCTGCCGTCCGCGGCCTCTCGCTCACCGTCGCGCCCGGCGAGCTCGTCGGGCTCATCGGCCCGAACGGCGCCGGGAAGTCGACGGCGCTGCACGCGGTCATGGGGCTCGTCCCGGCTCGCGGAGGCGAGATCCGCTTCGGCGACCGGTCGCTCCGCGGACGCTCTCCCGAGTCCATCGCGAGGGCCGGTATCGCGCTCGTCCCCGAGGGGAGACGCCTCTTCGCAGAGCTCACGGTGGACGAGAACCTCCGGCTCGGGCTCGCGGCTCGCCCTCGCTCGAACGGCATCGACGCGGACATCGCCGACGTCGCCGAGCTGTTCCCGATCGTCGAGGAGTTTCGGCACCGGCAAGCGGGCGCCCTGTCCGGTGGCCAGCAGCAGCAGCTCGCGATCGCGCGGGCGCTCGTCGCGAGGCCGTCGATCCTGCTCCTCGACGAGCCGTCGCTCGGCCTCGCTCCGACGGTCGTCGACCTCGTCTTCTCCACGCTGAGGACGATCAGCGAGCGGGGCATCGGCGTCCTGCTCGTCGAGCAGCGGGCGCAGCGGACGGTCGCGCTCGCCGAGCGGACGCACGTGCTCGCGAACGGCGAGCTCAGGCTGACGCTGACACCCGACGACGCAGCGGACACCGATCGCATGGTCGCCGCCTATCTCTCCTGATGGTCGCCAGCGGCCTCACCGACTTCGTCGGCGACGCGCTCGACCTCCAGGTGCAGGTCGACGCGATCGGCCTCGGCGCGGTCTTCGCGCTCATGGCGGTCGGGATCGGGCTCGTCTTCGGCGTCATGCGACTCGTGAACTTCGCCTACGGGCAGCTGATCATGGCCGGCGCGTTCGCTCTCGCGTACGCGTCCGACCGCGACTGGCCCGTGGGGATCGGGATCGCGCTCTGCTTCGCGGTCGTGCTCGCGCTCTCGCTCGCGATGGAGCGGGTCGTCTTCCGGCCGCTGCGCTCGCAGTCGGCGGCGGTGATGCTCATCGCGACGTTCGCGGTCGCGTTCCTGCTCCAGTCGATCGCGCTGCTCTGGTTCGGGCCGCTCGGGAAGACGGCGACGTCGCTCGTCGAGCTGAACCGTCCCGTCTCGGTCGGCGGGGTCGAGATCCGGAAGATCACGATCGTCGCGATCGTGACCGCAGCGGTGTGCCTGCTCCTGCTCGTCGCGCTGCTGAACCGCACGTCCATCGGTCTGCACATGCGGGCGGCCGCCATGGACTTCCCGACTGCGCGGCTGCTCGGCGTCCGTGCGAACCTCGTGAGCACCGTCGCGGTGCTCATCGCCGGCGTGCTTGCCGCGGTCGTGGCGGTGATGCTCACCGTGCAGTTCCCGACCGTCACGCCGACCTTCGCCTTGCAGGAGACGATCCTCGTGCTCGCCGGCGTCGTCGTCGGCGGGATGACGCGGCTCCTCTCGGCGACGCTCGGCGGGTTCTTCATCGGCTACGTCTCGGGCCTTCTCGGTGGGGCGCTGCCGTCGAGCCAGAGCCAGTACCTGCCGTCGTTCCTCTTCGGCCTCGTGATCCTCGTGCTGCTCGTGAGGCCGGACGGGCTGTTCACGCGACACCGCGGTCTCGTGGAGCGGGTGTGAGAGCGCGTCGCGCAGCGGTCGAGCTCCTCGCGCCCGTCGGTGCTCGTCGTCGTGGCCGGGGTCATCGGCGCGTTCGTCTCGCAGACGACGCAGATCTACTTCGTCACGGCGCTCATCTCGGTGTCGACGGTCGTCGCGATCTACGTCTTCGTCGGCAACTCGGGCGTGCTCTCGTTCGGGCACATCAGCTTCTTCGCCGTCGGCGTCTGGGCTGCAGGCGTCCTCACCGTCCCGGAGCAGGAGAAGCCGGCGACGATGCCGTACCTCTTCGACTTCCTCAGCTCGACGACGGTCGGGAACGTTCCCTCGCTCCTGATCGCCGGCGCCGTGGGCGGCGTCTTCGCGCTGCTCGTGGGCCTGCCGCTCATGCGTCTGTCGGGGCTCGCCGCCGGAATCGCGACGTTCGCCGTCCTCGGCATCACGAACAACATCCTCCGCTACTACGAGAAGATCGGGCCCGGGCTGAACACGTTCTCGTCCGTGCCGGAGACGACCGACCTGCTGCAGGCGACGATCGGGGCCGTGCTGGTCATCGTGGCCGCATTCGCCTATCAGCGGAGCCGGCTCGGACGCCAGCTCCGCGCGACGCGCGAGGACCCGGCTGCGGCGCGCGCGGTCGGGGTCTCGATCTACCGGCAGCGCCTCGCGTCGTTCGCGCTCTCCGGCTTCCTCGCCGGCTTCGCGGGAGGCCTCTACATCCACTTCATCCCGATCAACGTCGACGCGGTCTACCTCGACCTGACGTTCATCACGCTCGCGATGCTCGTGATCGGCGGCACGACGAGCCTCTGGGGCGCGGTCGTCGGTGCGCTCTTCGTCAGCGGGCTGGACTCGTTCCTCGCGGAGACGGAGGACGGGATGACGCTGCTCGGCCGGACGATCGACCTTCCGTCCGGCTCGCGGATCGTCGTCGTGAGCGCGGTCATGGCGCTCGTCCTGATCGTGCGGCCGAGCGGGCTGACCGGCGGGCGGGAGTTCTCGCTGCCGTCGCTCGCGAGGCTGCGGCCGGCGGAGGCGGCGAAGTGAGGGTCTGCATCGTCGGCTGTGGCGCGGTCGGCTCGTTGTTCGCGGCGAACCTCGCGCAGCTCGACGACGTCGAGGTGTGGGCCTACGACGTCTCGCAGGCGCACGTCGACGCGATCAACGCGAACGGCCTGCGGCTCACGGGCGCGGGCGACGTGACCGGTCGCGTGCGGGCGACGACGGACGCGTCCGCACTGCCCGGCGTGCGACTTCGGGATCGTCGCGACGAAGGCGATGCACACCGAGGGCGCGATCGCCGCGACGGCGCACGCCTTCGCCGGCGGTGCGGTCGCGACCGTGCAGAACGGCGTCGGGAACGAGGAGGTCGTCGCGCAGCACGTCGCGCGGGTCATCCGCGGCACGACGTTTCCGGCGGGGAAGATCGTCGAGCCCGGCGTCGTGCAGTGGGACGTCAAGGGCGAGACGACGCTCGGCCCGTTCGAGCCGCAACCGGCGGACGCGGACGAGATCGCGCGGCTTGCGGACGCGTGCACGCGCGGCGGGATGCCTACGGCGGCCGTCGCCGATGCGCGACCCGCGCAGTGGCGCAAGGTCATCTTCAACGCCGCGACGAACCCGGTCGGCGCGCTCACCGGGCTCACGCACGGCCGCGTGTGCGAGCGGCCCGACCTGCGCGCGATCGTCAGCGCGCTCGTCGACGAGGGAAAGGCCGTCGCCGGCGCGCAGGGGATCACGCTCGACGCGGATCCCGAGGAGCTCATCGACCACGCGGCGAAGCCGGAGGTGGCCTACGGCCACAAGGCGAGCATGCTCCAGGACGTCGAGGCGCGGCGTGCGACGGAGATCGACTTCCTGAACGGCGGGATCGCGCGCTTCGGGCGGGAGCTCGGCGTGCCGACCCCGCTCAACGACGCGATCACATCGCTCATCAAAGGACTGGAGGCGTCATGGGCGCAACGCTGAGCCCCGAGTTGCAGCGACGGCACGCGAACGTCCGGGCCGCGATGGCCGCGCACGACCTCGACGCGCTCGTCGTCTCCGGCAGCGAGTACTCCGGCTTCGAGGGTGCCGTGACGTACCTGTCCGGCTTCCAGATCGTCCATCGCTACGCGTACGTCGTCGTGCCTGCGGACGGAGAGCCCTACGTCGTGTTCCCGACCGAGGCGCGCTACGTCGGCGAGCACGGGACGGCCGAGCTCGAGCAGGTCTTCCACGACCGCCCGGGCGAGCTGATCGCGGCGAGGGCGCGGGACGCGGGCTGGCGGCGCGTCGGCGTCTTCGGGCTCGACTACATCATGGCCGTCCGCGACTACCGCGCGCTCGACGGCCTCGACCTCGTCGCCTTCGACGTCGAGTTCGACCTCGCCCGCGCGGTGAAGAGCGACGCCGAGCTCGAGTCCGTGCGCGACTCGGTGCGGATCAACGAGCGCGGCTTCGAGATCTTCTTCGACGCCTACGCGCCGGGGAAGACAGCCGCCGAGGTGATGGCTGCGGCGGAGGAGTGGTTCGTCGCCGAGGGCTGTGGGCGCCTCACCATGAACATGGTGCTCACCGGCACCGACACGTTCGCGCGGCCGGAGTTCAAGATCGCGCGGCGCGAGGAGGTGCTCGGGGCGTTCATGCTCCCCTCGCTCGAGGTCGCGGGGCCGGGGATGCACTGGGTCGAGGTCTCGCGTGCCATCGCGGCGCGCGACGCCGTGCTCTCTGACGACACGGAGCGGATGCTCGAGGCCTACCTCGAGTACTTCGAGGCGGCGCGGAGCGCGATGCGTCCCGGAGCGAGCTGCCACGACGTGCACCGCGCCGTGTCCGCCGGATTCACCGAGCGCGGCTACCACCTCGGGCACGTCACCGGCCACTCGATCGGCATGACGATGATCGAGTTCCCGAAGGTCGGCGAGGGTGTCGAGACCGAGCTCGCGGAGAACATGGTCTTCTCGATGCACCCGCACGCGATCGCCGTCGAGCGGCGAGGACTGCCTCTACATGCAGGACACATGGCTCGTCACCGCCGACGGCGGCGTCCCGCTCTCGAGACTCCCGATGCAGGTCTTTCGTGCCGCGGTTTGACAGCGGCGCGTAGAATCCGAACGTGAGCTGGCCGTGGCTCGTGTTGCTCGTCCTCGCGGCTGCACTCGCCGTCGCGGTGGAGAAGCCGCGCCTGGAGCGGCGCTTCGGAGCCGCGGCGCGGCGCGATCGCGACCGCCAGAAGCGAAAGAAGCAGCTGCGGGTCGTGACCCCCGACGACGAGAGCGAGGAGTTCATCCGCTCCGTCCAGCGCGACCTCGACGCCCTTCCGACGATCGAGGAGCGGGACCGGAAGACCTGAGTTGCTCCGCAGATCACGAATCCGCTAGCGCGGATCCGTGATCGCGAAGATCCCTGAAGCCGGTCGCTTCGCGACCGGATCGCAGCGACGGACGTGCGCCGAGGTCGTCTACCGGACGCTGAACGTGACCGTGAGCGTCCGCGTGTTCGGGAGGATGCGCGCGACGTTCTCGGTGTTCTTCGCCTCCTGGTAGTCGGACGCGCGCACGCGGAGCCGGTGCGTGCCGGCCGACAGCCCGCCGGTGGGAAGCGAGATCGTCCCGCGCCGGTACGACGCCCGAACCAGATTGCCGTCCACGAGAGCGACGATCGAGTCCGCGTAGACGCCGGCTCCGGCGTCGGTGGCGGCGATCCGGAGCGGCTCGCCACGAGCGACGGCACGCGACGTCAGCCTGAGCGTCGGTGGGGTCACGTCGTTCACCCAGAACCGGAACGCGAACGAGCCCGCGCCGCCGCGGGCGGCGCTGTCGAAGACGACCGCGTAGTCACCGCGCGCGGGCGAGAGCGCGCCCGCCGCGAGCACCGGCTCCTGGAACTCGCTCGTGTACGGGTTGTGGTTGACCGGAAGCCCGGCGTAGCCCGTCAGGCGGTTCTCGTCGAGGCCGGCGACGACGCGCGGCTCGACGTGGCTCCCGCGCCCGAGCTGGGTGACGACGACGCCGAAGTTCGCGACCCGCCTGCCGAGACGCAGCGTGAAGACGCGCTCCGGCCCTCGCAACGTCGTGTTGACGCCGACGCCGCGCGGCGTCTCCGGATAGCGGTACCGGGACACGGTCGCTGCCTGACCCGCCGTCGTGCTTCGGTAGAGGCCCGGCTTGCCGAGAGCGAGCGTCTTGTGCCTCGCGAGGCCGTCGGCCGTCACGCGCCCCCACACCGGAATCCGTCTCACGTCCGATCCGCGTCGCAACTCGACGTACGCGTCGAGGTCGCCCGGGGGTGAGGCTCGTGACACGGTCACGGCCATGGTGAACGCGCCGGGCACGTCGACCGTCGCCGGAAGCGAGAGCTTCGCGCCCACCTGGCCTCGAATCGTTCGGCGTGACCTGCCACGTCCCGGCTCCGCCGCCGGCGTCGGTGAGGGCAACCGTCCTCGTCGACGTCTCGACCGCGCGCGAGCAGGCCGAACGAAACCGCGGTCGGCTCGGCGAACACCAGCGGGGCGTCCGCCCTCGTCAGTGCGACGACGCCGCCGCCCTGGAAGCGCGGGCCGGCCGTGCGATTGCGACTCTCGACGGAGTCGACGCCGGACTGGACGAGCGCAGACTTGACCTGTTCCACCGTCCACGCCGGGTGACGCTGGCGCAGGAGGGCCGCGGCGCCCGCGACGTGCGGCGCCGCCATGCTCGTCCCGGAGAGTGCGGCCCAGCCGCCGCCCGAGACGGAGGAGAGCACGTCGACGCCGGGCGCGGCGACGTCCGGCTTGAGCCGCAGCGAGATCGTCGTCGGGCCGACGGACGAGAACTCCGCATGCGTGCGCGTCGTCTGGCTGATCTCGACGGCGCCGACGCTGATCGCCCGTGCCGAGTTGGCCGGCGACGAGACCGAGCCTGCGCCGAAGTCGTTGTAGTCGTTCCCCGCCGCAACCACCGGCACGACTCCGGCTGCGGCGGCCGCGTCGAGCGCGAGCGCGACGATGTCCCGGCTCGGCTCGATCTCCGGCTCGCCGCCCGAGAAGTTGATCACGTCCATGCCGTCCGCGACTGCAGCCTCGATCGCGGCGACGATCGCGGGTGAGTTCGCGTTCGGGCTGAGGCCCGAGTCGGTCTCGACGAAGACCTTGTAGTTGCCGAGGTATGCGCGAGGCGCGACGCCCGAGACGCGCCCCTGGCCCGTCGCGGTGTCGGCGTTCCCGGCTGCGATGCCGGCGACGTGCGTGCCGTGACTCGAGTCGTCGTCGCTGAAGGCCAGCCGTGCGCTCGGTGCCGTGGCGCCGCTCCTCGGAGCGAACACGCGAGCGACGATCACCTTCGCGGTGGTGAAGCGCTGCTGGCCCTTCGGAAAGCCCGGGCGGCATCGTGTATCCGGTCGGATCGAAGTACGGGTGATCGGGGTCGATCCCCGAGTCGATGATCCCGATCTTCACTCCCTGCCCCGCAGTGTCGAGCGTCGACCCCCACAGCGCCGGCGCTCCGATCTGCTGCGGGGAGGACGCCGACTGCGGCCCGTAGCTTCCGGCGGGGAGGACGTCACGCACGCCGGGCAGCGCACGGAGACGGTGCAGGTCCGAGCTGGGGAGCGAGAGCGAGTACCCGTTCGCGACGAGCCGGTAGCGCCAGCCGATGCGTGCGCTCGGAACGTCCACGGCGAGCTCACGGCGGAACGCGCGCTGCTCGCTCGCGATCCTTCCGTCCGTACCCGGTGCCCGGGCGAGCGGCGGCGCGTCGAGCAGCACGACGACCTCGGTGCGACCGCCCGGCTGCAGCGGTGAGGACGGGCTGCCGACCGCGAGCACGGTCGCGGCGACGGCGAGCGCGAGTGCGACGAGCCGGGTCATCGAGGAGTGAGACGACCCGAAGCTAGAATCGTTCGGCCGCGCGGATGTGGCGGAATTGGTAGACGCGCACGGTTCAGGTCCGTGTGCCCGTAAGGGCGTGGAGGTTCAAGTCCTCTCATCCGCATCTCGCCGGCGGCTCCCGCAGGGCGGAGCCGCACGAGCTCGACGGGTGGGAAGGTCGACTCGAACATCGCTCGCGAGATTGTGGCGACGCGGGCCCGTAGCGCGCGGATCCCTCGTTCGAGGGACGGCCGGCGAGCGGCGCGCGACGACGACGAGTTGGTGGACGAACTCGTTCTCGACGTCGCCCTGCTCGTGCTGGCGCTCTCGCTGCCCGTGTGGCTCGCGCTCTCGCTCGCGATCGTCCTCGGCCGTCTGCGGTACGAGCGGAGTCACCGCGAGGTCACGTCCGCGCCGCTGAGCGACCGCGCCGCGCGCCGCCTGGTGCGACGAGCCCGTGGACGGCCGCGAACCGAGTGGGGACGGTGGCGCCGCGTGACGGCGCTCCAGCGCCTCGAGCGGGCACACCATCGCGCGGTCCCGCGGCTGATCAGGCCCTTGCTCGTCGACGAGGATGCGAAGATCGCAGCGGCCGCGATCCGCACGCTCGGCGACATCGGCGACGAGTGGGCGATCGACCTTCTCCTCGATGCGCTTCGGCGTGGGGACGGTCAGCGCTCCCGCGTCGCATCCGAGCTCGAGCGGCTCGCCCCGGCGCCCGGCTCGAAGCTGCTCCCGTTGCTGCGCGACTGGAACCCGACGGTTCGCTTCTGGGGCGCGACGTTGCTGCGGCCCTATCCGGACCTCGGCGAGGCGACGCTCATCGAGCTCACCTGGGACGGCGACCCGAACGTCCGTGCCGCCGCCGTCGAGACGCTCGGAACGCGGAGCGGCCACGACGTCGGCGTCGCGCTCCTCGCGCGTCTCGACGACAGCGAGTGGTTCGTCCGCGTCCATGCGGCCCGCGCCGCCGGCCACGTGCTCGGGGCGGAGGCCGCTCCGACCGTCGCGCGCCATCTCGCCGAGGAGCGCTGGTGGGTGCGAACCGCCGCGAAGGACGCGTTGCGCGGAATGGGCTCCGACGCCGTGCCGTCGCTCCTCGCCATCCTCGGACACGAGGATCCGTTCGCACGGAACGGCGCGGCCGAGGTGCTCCAGGACATCGGGTTCGTCGACTTCCTCGCGCTCGACGATCCGAGAAGCCCGCTGCTGGAGCGCATCTACGCCGCGGGTGGAGAGCGGTTTCGCGAGGCCGCGGAGGCCCGCATCGAGGGCATCCCGGCCGAAGGGGTGCGGGCGGCATGACGGGGACGTTCCTCGAAGTGGCGGTGGTCGTCTGCCTCGCGTACCTGCTGCTGACGAATCTGGCGTACATGGCCCTCATCGGGGTCGCGTTCGTCGAGAACGTCGTGCGGCGGCACGAGCACGCGAGCCAGGACTTCGACGTGCTCGGCGAGTCGCGCTTCACGATCCCGGTCAGCGTGATCGTTGCCGCGTACAACGAGGAGACCGCCATCGTGTCGACCGTCGAGTCGCTGCTCGGGCTCGAGTATCCGGAGTTCGAGGTCATCGCGGTCAACGACGGATCCGGAGACGGAACGCTCGACCGGCTGATCGAGGCGTTCGAGCTCGAGCCGTACCAGGTGTTCGTCCGGCACGTCTTCCCGACGGAGGCGGTGCGCGCGATCTACCGCAGCGCCGCCCACCCGAACCTCGTCGTCGTCGACAAGGAGAACGGAGGGAAGTCGGATGCGCTGAACGCCGGCCTCAACGTCGCGCGCTTCCGGTACGTGTGCGGCGTCGACGCCGACACGGTCTTCGACCGCGAGGCGCTCCTCAAGGGCATGCGCCGGGTCGTCGAGGATCCGGCCCGCATCATCGGCGTGACGAGCCACCTCACGATCGCGGAGGACCCGGCGCGTGCGATGGCGGCGCCTCCCGGCCGCCGACCCATCGACCGGAGGCCGTTCATGGCGTACCAGCACCTGGACTATCTCCGCGCCTTCTTCAACAACCGCCTCGCCTGGTCACGGCTCGGCTTCATGCTCTGCGCCGTCGGCGCCTTCCAGATCTGGCGTCGTGACGTGCTCGAGGAGGTCGGTGGGTACGCGCGCAACTTCACCTGCGAGGACATCGAGCTCACGTTCCGCGTGCACGAGAAGTTCCGGCGCGAGGGCCGCGACTACGAGATCCACTGCCTACCGGACAACGTCGGCACCACCGAGGGCCCCGACACGGTGCGGAAGCTCGTCTCGCAGCGCGAGCGCTGGCAGCGCGTGATCAACGAGACCGTCTGGCACTACCGGCAGCATGTGGTTCCGCCCCCGGTACGGGAGCGTCGGGCTGCTCGGCGCGCCGTTCTACCTCTTCACCGAGGTGCTCGCTCCCGTGTTCGAGGTGCTGGCGATCGTCACGCTCGGCGTCGCGGTGGCGCTCGGCCTCTTCGATCCGGCCGTGTTCGTCGTGATGCTCTGCGCCGTCGCGTTCCTCAATGCCGCGCTGACCGCGTGCGCGATCCTGCTCGACGACCTCCAGTCACGGACGTACCGCGTCCGCGACCTCGCCCGGATGCTCGTGCTCGCCCCGCTCGACCTCGTCCTCTACCGTCCGATCATCGTCTGGGCGCGCCTCAAGGGCACGTGGGGCTTCCTCCGGGGCGACAAGGCCTGGCACAAGTTCGAGCGGAACGCGCGGGCGCCGGCCTGACTCAGCCCGCGGGGCTGTTCTTCACCCGGTAGTCGATGAACGTCGCGAACGGCGACTGGCGCACGCCGAGGTGCTCGAGCTCCAGCGACTTCGAGAAGCCCTCGAACAACCGCTTGCCGCCGCCGAGGACGACGGGAGCGACGATGATCGTCAGCTCGTCGACGAGCCCTGCTTCGAGCGCCTGGCGGATGACGTCCGCGCCGCCCATGACGTGCACGTCCTTGTCGCCGGCCGCCTCCCGCGCCTGCTCGACGGCCTCCTCCACGCCCGACACGAACGTGAACGCCCTTGCCTGGCGGCTCCTCTTCGGGACGGTGCGTCACGATGAAGAACGGGAGCGTCCCACGGGTTCTCACCACCCCAGTGGTCGGCGGCCTCGTACGTCCAGCGCCCGCCGACGACGGCGCCGAGCTTCGACATCGCCTGCTTCAGCCACTCGGCATCCTCACCGGTCGCCTCGCCACTGGGCTCGGCGTCGTACGTCCACGGCCCGCCGAAGACCCAGTAGTGCAGCCGCTCGCCGCCCTCGCCGAGACCCTTTCCCGGCCCGTCGTTCGGCCCTGCGACGTAGCCGTCGACCGACATCGTGATGCCTGCGAGAACCTTGGTCATCTCCCTCACCTCTCGTAGTTGCTTCGACGGAGATGGAGACCGCCGACCGGCCCGGAACTCATCGGAGGCTCCGGCGCGCGCTGTCAGAGGGCGGCGAGCACGTCGTCCGCGTGGTCGGCGGGCTTCACCTTCCGCATGATCTTCGCCACGTTCCCGTCGGCGTCGATGACGAACGTCGAGCGCTCCATGCCCATGTACGTCTTGCCGTACATGCTCTTCTCGACCCAGGTGCCGTACTTCTCCGCGACGTCGTGCGCCTCGTCCGAGAGCAGCGCGAACGGCAGCCGGTACTTCTCCTTGAACTTCACGTGCTTCTTCGGGCTGTCCGGGCTCACACCGAGGACGACCGCGCCCTTCCGCTCGAACTCGCCCCAGACGTCGCGGATCCCGCACGCCTGCGCGGTGCATCCGGGCGTGTCGTCCTTGGGGTAGAAATAGAGAACGACCGAGCGGCCCCTGAGGGAGGAGAGCGTGACCGATTCTCCCGTGTCGGACCGGAGCGTGAAATCCGGAGCTGGTTGTCCCTCCGTCACCATGCGCGCGATGCTAGCCAGAGGGGGTTCTGGGCGGCGACGCGTGCAGCGTGTCGTCGTCGGGTGCACCCCTACCGCGAAATCGTGCGCTGCGGGATCGAGCGCTAGCCCGTCAGCCGGTCGTAATACGCGCTCGCGATTTGCTGAGCCTGGTCCTCCGAAACAGTTCCTGGAACCGCGTGGCCGTGCAGAACCATCGTGTAGACGATTGGACCCTTGGTGAAGCCGATCCAGTAGTCGTCTTGTGGTTGCTCGTCGTTCGTTCCGACCCTTTCGATGTCTTCAGCCGTAGCGACGCGGTGGACGCCCCGTGCATCGGGAATGTCGTCCACCTCGAAGCCGCTTCTCTGCACGGCACAACTCATCGGACACGGCTTCATCTGATCCGTCTCGAGCCAGTCGAGGGCACTCGTCGCTCCGTCTTCGGAGCCCACCTCGATGAATGAACTGAAGACATGCACCGAGGTCTCCGGCGAATGCGTCTGTCCGAAGAATCGTGCGTCCACGCCCGCGCTCTTGAAGCCGGCCTCGTGAAAGACCGTGTTCGTCTCTTCTACGTCAAGATCGACCGTGAAGTCGCTGAGTGCCAGGATGAAGTCGTCGAAGTCCGCCGTCGTTTGACGCTTCTCGACAGGATCGGGCTTCGACCCAGGTGCATCCTGAGCCGTGACGAATCGCTGCGCGACCGGGAGTGGTGCGGCCGTCTCATCATCACTACCGCCGCAGGCGGCGAGCGTGATCATCGCCAGTGCAGCAAGGAGTGGGATGGCGAAGCGCACCGCGGTCGATCCTACGAAGTGCAGCAGCGATCTACAAGCTATTGAGCGTCGCCCAGTTACTTCAAATGACGCGTACGCGTGTCGTCCTTGGGGTAGAAGTAGAGGACGGCCGGGCTTCCTCGGAACGACTCGACGAGACGTCCCCTCCCGAGTCGCTCGGCAGCGTGAACGGCGGTGCGGGCTTGGCTTCCCCGATCATCCCTGCATTCGCCTCTCGGTAGGGTCCGGCGATGCTGTCCGTGCACGTGGCGCTCGGGATCGCGGTCATCGTCGTCTGCGTCGCGTCGGCGGTTCTCGGCTTCGTCGCGTACCGCCGGAGGGGAAGTGGGGGAGCCTTCGTGTCGCACGCGCTCGTCCTCGCGCAGACGCTCCTCATCGCGCAGGCGGCCGTCGGCCTCCTGCTCCTCTCGGACGGGCGGCGCGCGCCCGAGAAGCTCCACTACGCGTACGGCGCGCTCGCGCTCGGCCTCGTGCTGTCGCCGTGGTTCTACGCGCCGGGAGTCGGGCCACGACGCCTCCTCTGGTTCGCGGCGACGACGCTCGTCGCAGGAGGGCTCGCCGTGCGGGCGTTCATGACGGGGTCATGAGGAGGCTCTGGGACCGCATCCCGTCGCTCGCCCGGGGGCTCGGGATCGTCGCGGTGATCGCGATCGTCGTCGTCGTGCTCTCGCTCGAGCCGGTCGTCGCGACGGTCGGCGGGATCCTTCAGATCGCGTTCTTCCTCGCGATCGCGCTCTTCCTGTTCCTCGTCTGGCGCGAGCGCCGCGGCGATCTCGAGGCGTGGTCGGAGTGGAACCGCAAGCTGTTCTACGCCGCTGTCGTTCTCGCCGTCGTCGCGATCGGGCTCTGGCTCGGCTACGGCCTGCCGGCCAGCCGCGACGCGCTCGCCCTCGTGCTGGTCGTGGCCGCCTGCGCCTACGTGATCGTGCGCGTCTGGCGCATCGAGCACCGCTACTGAGGCTCGCTACGGCAGCGAGAAGCCGGGACCCTGGCGCAGGGTCGGCGGGCGCGGGGTTCACCGGGTGGATCAGGCGGATCGTGTACCGGTACGTGCCGGCTTTGAGCCGACGCGTCCCGAGGTCGGCCTGGACGAGCTCGCCCACCTCGGCCGAGCCCTTCGCCGCGAGCTTCGTCGCGTGCGTCGGCGGCGTTCTCGAGGCGCACCCAGTAGCGGCAGTCGAGGTCGCAGCGGAAGCTGACCGGAACACGCCGCGCTTCGCGGCCGAGCGCGTCCCGAAGCGGAGGTACGTCGCGCGTACGGGGAGCTCGACGCCCGGGCAGCGGGTGATCGAGCCGCCCGTCGTGCGGTCGAGCGCCTCCGTCACGCGCGGGCGGCTCGTCTTCGGCGTGCCGTCGACGTAGTGGATGCCCGACTGCCAGCGGCGCTCGCGCGCGCTCGTCGCGCGAGAGGAAGAGCAGCATGCCGCCGACGGTCGGCTGGCAGAACGCGAGCGCGAGCGCCTGCTCGTAGTACGCGGCCTGCGTCGCCTCGTCGACCGGCTTCGTCGTCGTCGGCTCGGTGCCGGTGTAGAGCGCCGCCTTCGCCGCCGGGATCTGCGACTCGACGCCGAACTCGCCGTAGAGGATCGGCAGCGTCGGAGCCGGGCTGCGCGGTGCCGTCGAACGCCTCGCCGAGGAGCGCGACGAGCTTCCCGTAGTCGGCCACGCCGATGTCGTCGTGCTGCGGGTGCGGCACGTCGGGGCGACTGGCTGGAGTTGTCCGCGTAGGGATGGATGGCGAATGCGTCCATGACCGGCTGCGTCGCGGCCGCTCGCGCGATAGGCGATGCCGAGGTCCCGGATGAACAGCGTCGGCGAGTGGGTCGGCCGGGTGCCGCCGGGTCGGTCGCCGCCGCGCGGCGAGACGGCGCCTCCGTAGACCTGCACGTCGCGGCGAGACGGCCTTGAGCGCGTCGTACGTCTGCGCGAGCAGCGCCAGGTATGCCGGCGGGGCGGCGCTCGAGCCGTCGAGCGCGAACTGCGGCAGCCAGAAGCGGTTCAGGTTCGGCTCGTTCCCGACGATCACGTGCTCGATCGACGGGCGCGTTGCGGACGATCGCGGCCGCGTACGACGCGAAATCGGCTCGCGCCTCGTCGGTAAGCGGCGTCGTCGCGCGACCCGGGGTTCATGACCGTCACGTAGACGCGCACGCCGTTCGCCTCCGCGGCGTCGCCGACGTTCTCGAGGATCCGCAGCTCGTCCTCGCTCGGGCGCGTGAGCCCTGGCGTCCAGAAGCTCGTCACCCGCACCGCACGGAAGCCGGAGAGGCGGAAGAGGGACATCCTCGTCTGGGCATCGACGACGTCGAGGCGCGCACGTCGTCCTCGACGGCGCCGACGACGAGCCCGGGGCCGGCGTCCGCGAGACTCGGCGCGAGCGAGCGCGGCTCAGGGCGCCGAGGGCGGCCAGGAGCGGAAGACGCACGGGGATACGCTAGCCCGAGAATGCGTGAAAACCTTGAAGGGAAGCTTCAGGCGCTCCCGCGCGGCTCCGGCGTCTACCTCTTCCGCGACGAGCGGGCGAGGTGCTCTACGTCGGCAAGGCGAAGTCGCTGCGATCGCGCGTCCGCAGCTACTTCCAGCGGGGGACGGCGCGCATCGGGGCGGCCCAGCTCACCGAGCGCATCGCCGACGTCGAGGTGATCGTCACCCGCACGCGAGGCCGAGGCGCTCCACCTCGAGCAGAATCTCGTGAAGCGCCACCGGCCGCCCTTCAACATCCGGCTGCGCGACGACAAGTCGTTCCCGTACATCGCGGTGACGCTCACGGACGAGTACCCGCGGGTCATGTTCACGCGCGAGCGGCACCGGCGCGGGACCGTCTACTTCGGCCCGTACGCGAACGCGAAGAAGGTGCGAGAGACGCTCGACGTGCTGAACCGCGTGTTTCG
>CAVWES010000005.1:0-289959 GCA_963754175.1 uncultured Gaiellaceae bacterium
GTCATCGCGGTCTGGTACCTGCCCCACTTCGACGACATCGCCCACAGCTCCCTCCAGTCGTACGGGCACCGCATCACGACTGCGTGGGCGATCACGTCGCCGATCGACCAGACGATCGTTCCAGCACTGAACGTGACGGACGACGTACTCCTCTCGCCCTCGTTCGGATCACTCCTCCTCGTCATCGGGTTTCTCGTGGTCATGGCCTCGAGCCCGCTCCTCCGGAACCTCACGGCGGCGTCCATTCTCGGCGCACCGGTCATCGTGACCGTCCTCGTCTTCTGGGCGACGCGGACAAACGTGGCCCCACGATTCTTCAGCTATCTACTCGTTCCGCTCTTCATGCTCCTCGCAACCGGCGCAGCCTCGATCCTGACGGGCGTCATGCATCGCCGCTCGCTCGTGCGAACGGTTGTCGTCGTGTGTGTCCTCGGCGCGGTCGTCGTCGCGTCGGCGCCGCTCGTCTGGGCGATCCCTCGGCTGCCGCGACAGGCGCAGCGAGAGGCCGCGGAGAGCGATTCGCGCGGAGGTACCGACTGCGCCGGTGTACGCGCACGTCCCCTACCCGGGCGATCTCGAATACCACCTGGGCCGCCGAGTCGTCCGGGTGTACACGCGCGAGTCCGCTGCCACGATGTGCAAGTCGACACGACGCCTCGCCTACGTCGATCAGACATGGTTGATTCCTCCCCCGATTCCACTCTGCCTCAGGCGCCCGGGAACGCAGCACTACCGCTTCCGGCAGTACGCACGCGGCGAGGCGATCGACGTATGGATCATTCCGCCGGCACCATGAGCGACAGGGTCGTCGTCTCGCGGGCGCGGAACCGGACGGCGCTGTTGGTCGCCGCCGCGTACGCGGTCCTCGGGACGATCCTGCTGCTCACGCGGTTCGTCGGCCTCGGGCACAGCTTCTGGTTCGACGAGCTGTTCTTCGTCGCGCACTTCGTCCGCGAAGGCCCGGGCGAGATCCTCGCCGGGCCAGACCTGAGTCACGAGCTCATGGCGATCGCGGCGTGGGCGACGCGCTCGATCGTGGGTGAGTCCGAGACGGCGTTCCGGCTGTGGTCGGTCGTGCCGTTCGTCGCGGGCGTGACCGTGGTCACGGCGTGGCTCCACTCACGCGTCGACGCTCTGTCCGGCGTCCTGTTTCTCTTCCTCGCAACGGTCTCCCCACTCCTGCTCGACATCACCCGCCAGGCGCGGGGTTACGGGCTCGCATTCCTCGCGATGAGCATCCTCGTGGTCGCCGCGCTGGAGGCCGTGCGAGACGGACGGACCGCGCGCGGTCGTAGCCATGTGCGTTGCGGGCGTGATCGGAACCTGGACGCTGCCTCAGCTCGGCATCGCCTTCGTCGTGACCGGAGCAGTCGTTGCGAGCGACACGCGAGTGCGGCGCTCGACGGTGATCGCTCTGGGCGTCTCCGTTGCTGCGATCGTCGCGTGGTATGCGCCGCACCTCGGGCAGGTCCGCTCAGCCTCGCAGATCCATGACGGCCTCCAGATCAGCACCGCCTGGCTCCTGACCGCGCCGATCGACCAGGTCGTTCTCCCCGCCCTCATCTGGATCGACGGGACCACCGCTGTCCCCGGCATCGTCTGGCTCCCGCTCATCGCGATCGTCGTTCTCGTCGCAGCTGCGAGCCCACTCACTCGGGACCGGCGTTCGCTGCTCGTACTGTGCTCCGGCCTGGTCGCGACGATCCTCTTCCTCTGGATCACGCGCGCGTACGTCATTCCGCGCTACGTCAGCTTCCTGCTCGTTCCGGCGTTCGTGCTGCTCGCGAGCGGCACCTCGTCGATCCTCGGACGCCGAACGCGTCTCGCGCTCGTCGGAACGCTCGCCTGTCTCGTCGTCGATCGGCGTTCTGAGCGTCCGGTTCGCAACGATCGCGCCGGATGTCGTCCTGCTGCCGCGCGAGGCGAACCGCGACGCCGCCGAGGTCATCGAGCGGACCGTTCCGGCCGACACTCCGGTGTTCACATACGTCCGCTGGCCCGAGAACATCTCCTTCTACCTCGGGAGACCGGTGCGGCCGCTCGAAGACTCGACGACGGTCGCGGAGCGTGTGTGCAGCAACGAACGGCAGGTCGTCTACGTCTGGCAGCCCTTCGCTCTGGCGGAGGTGCGCGTTCCGTGCCTCACCCGCCCGGGCGTGCAGCACAACCGTTTCCGGCAGTACGCGCGCGGGAACGAGATCGACGTCTGGGTCGTCCCGCCCGCCGGCTAGGGGTGTCGGGCCGCTTCCAGAGCTGGGCGCTGACCCGCCGGCCGAACTGCTGCTTCTCGACGCGGACGTGGTCGCCGAAGCCGAGCGCGCGACGATCCTCGGAGCGTGATGTCGTCGCCGGTCTCCGACCAGGTGAGCACCCAGATCGAATCGGCGGACGAAATGCCCGTCACGGGCGCGCCGTAGTACGCGGCCGCGGGCCGAGCGGACCAGGGAGCGACGACGATCGCGTCCGCCTCGCCGTTCCGTGCGAGCTACGGCGTCGACGGCGCTCCGCCAGTCCTCCCCGCGCCAGTTCCCGCGGTCCGCCGTCTGGTACCAGGTGACGAGGCCGAGGCTCGTGGCCACGACGGCCGCGACCGCCGCGAGTGCGCCGAGCCTCGCCGATGCCCGTCACCGCGACGCCCGCGAGGAGCGCGAACGCGGGCGCGGCGACGATGAGGAACCGGTCGAGGAAGATCGGCCGCACGCTCGACGGGAGCAGGGCGAGAGCGAACGGCGCGAACGCCCAGACACCGAGCCAGACGGCGAGATCGCTACGGCGGCCAAGACGCAGCACGACGAGACCGACGACGGCGAGCAGGAGCCCGAACCCCGCCGCACCCGAGATGTCGAGCACCGCATGCGCAACCACTGCCGGCGACGGCGCAGTCAGCCAGTTCATTCCGACCCCCGCACCCGTCGATCGCATCGCGATCGTCGCCGCCCACGGAACGGCGACGGCGACGAAGATGACCGCCGCGAGCGGGCCGTGAGGCAAGAGCTTCTGTCGTCGCTGCGCGATGAGGACGAGGTGCGCCGGCACGAGGAGCAGACCGGCGACGGCGTGCCACACGACGGTGGCGCTGATCGCAAGTCCGTACATCGCCCACGAGCCGCGCGTCCCGCGCTCGAGCGCGCGCAGGAGTGCCAGCGTCGCCACGAGGCTCACCGCGAGCAGGAGCGTGTAGCCGCGCGCCTGCTGCGACCACTTCACGAGGAACGGGCTGGTCGCCAGCAAGATCCCACTCACGAGCGCGACCCAGCCGTCGAACACCTTGCGTGCGAGCACGACGAGCAGGGCGCACGCGGCCATCGCCCCGAACACGGAAGGAAGGCGAAGCGCCCACTCCGACGTTCCGGCGAGGCTCGTCCACGCGCGGGCCACCGAGTCGTAGAGCACGTGGTACTGGTCGTTGTCGACCCACCATTCGGGAGAGCGGTGCACGGCATCCGCGGTGAACGCCTCGTCGAACCAGAGGGACGGCGTGCCGAGCCGGATCAATCCGAGAACGAGCGCGATGCCGCTGGCCACCACGATTCCGACGACGAGGGACGGTGCACGCACGCCCGCCAAGGCACGTTCGCTGTCGACATCGAAGCGGCGACGGTCGCCGGGCGCAGCCGGCAGGTGGGCAGCGTCGCTCACGACGTCCTCATCGTGCGGTCCCCCGATGTGCGTGGTGTGCCCCGATCGTGCGACATTTCCTGGACGTTCGGCTAGTCCTTCCTGCGTGCGTTGGGTCGATGCAGCCGGATCGCGACGGCCAGCAGATCCGCAAACGCGCGCGCCATGTCGCGTATCCGCAGACGCGAGCCCGAGACGTCGCGCCACTCGAGCAACGGCATCTCCTCGAAGGCTCCGAGCGGCACCGGCGCGACGCCACCCGTGCCGCCGAGCAGCCGCCCGATGAGCTCGACGTCGAACACCCAGCTCGACCTGAACGGATGGGCGACGGCAGCCCGCACGGCAGGCGACGCGCGAAACACCTTCGCGCCGCACTGCGTGTCGTAGACCGGGATGTGCAGCGTGAGCGAGGCGAAGGTCGCGAACACGCGTCCGAGGTAGTGGCGAGTCGCGCGACGCCGGATGTGCCTGCCGAGGAGCGCGACGCGCGCAGCCATCACGAACTCGAGGTCGGGTCGACTCTCGAGGAGGTCGACCATGCGGACGAGCTCCTCCGGCGGCGTCGCGAGGTCCGCGTCGTAGTAGCCGACGATCGGAGCCCCCGTTTCGATTCCCTGGACGAGACCGCGGCGAATGGCTTCCGCCTTCCCGACGTTCCGCGGGAGGGTGAGAACGTCGACGCCGTCCACCGTATCTCGAAGCCGTCCGAGCACCGCGGCGGTTCCGTCGGTCGAGCCGTCGTCGACGAACAGGAGCCGGAGTCGCCCCGAGCTCGCGAGCGGCCCGAGGCGCGCCGGGTCGAGTCGGCGCTCCTCGTTGTAACACGGCACGACCACGACGGGCAGGCGCTCGGCCGACACCGCCGCAGTATGGCCGCGTACCTGGACGCCGACCGGCGTGGGTCCGGCAGGCAGGGGGGCCCGCCGACCGATGGAATACAACGGGCGACGGCGGGATCGCATGCCCATGTCCTTGCTAGCTTCGAACCAGTGACGGCGCCGTCCCGCAGATCTCGGTGATCATCCCGTGCCTGAACGAGGAGGAGGCGGTCGGCAAGGTCGTCGACCAGGCGTTCGAGGGGATCCGTCGCTCGGGCGCGCCGGGCGAGGTGATCGTCGTCGACAACGGGTCGACCGACGCGCTCCGCGCGAGGTCGCCGCTGCGCGCGGCGCGCATCGTCGTCTCCGAGCCTCGCCGCGGCTACGGCAGCGCGTACCTCGCCGGGCTCGACCGCAGCGCGGGGCGAGTACCTCGTCATGGGCGACGCCGACGACACGTATCCGCTGGACGAGCTGGGCGAGTTCGTCGAGCGGCTCGAGGCCGGCGACGACCTCGTGATCGGCTCCCGCTTCAAGGGCACGATCCACGGCGACGCGATGCCGTTCCTCAACCGCTTCGTCGGGAACCCGATCCTCACGGGCATGCTCAACGTGCTCTTCGGCGTGAAGGTCTCCGACGCGCACTGCGGGATGCGCGCGGTCCGCCGCGAGGCGCTGCCCGCGCTCGACCTCCACTCGACGGGGATGGAGTTCGCGTCGGAGATGGTGTTCAAGGCGTACCGCCGCGGGCTCACGGTCAGCGAGGTGCCGATCGACTACTACCCGCGCGTCGGCGAGTCGAAGCTGAACCGCTTCGGGGACGCCTGGCGCCACGTCCGCTTCATGCTCCTGTACAGCCCGAGCTGGCTGTATCTCTTGCCGGGCAGCGTCCTGCTCCTGCTCGGGCTCGTCGGCATGGTCGTGCTCGCGACGGGCCCGATCGACCTCTTCGGCCACACATGGCAGATCCACACGATGCTCGGGTTCGTCGCGATGACGCTGATCGGCGCGCAGGTCATCCAGCTCGGCGTGTTCGCGCGAACATACGCGCGGGTGCGGATCGGCGAGCGCGATCCTCTGCTCGAGCGGCTCGGCACGCACCTCAAGCCTCGAGCGCGGCCTGATCATCGGTAGCGCGCTCGCGCTCGCTGCGGTCGTCGGCCTCGTGGCGGTCGCAGTGGAGTGGGCGTCGAACGGGTTCGGCGCTCTCGGGCGAGCGTACGAGACCGCCCTGCTCGTCACCGGCGCTCGGGCTCGGCATCCAGATCGTGTTCGGCGCGTTCTTCCTCGCGCTGCTGACCATGCCGCTCCGCCGCGAGTCCGCAACGCGACGTCGCGGCGTAGAGCGCGTGTCGGCACTCGACACCGCCGGCTACGTCCAGCTGAACGCGCGACCGCTGGGCGGCCACGCGCGCTCCTCGAGCTGGTCGGCACGGACAAGCGAGTCCTCGACGTCGGGTGCTCGAGCGGCTACCTCGCGCGGCCACTCGTCGAGCGCGGCTGCACCGTCGTCGGCATCGAGCGTGACCCGGACGCCGCTCGCATCGCGCGAGCCGTCTGCGAGGAGGTGGTCGTCGGCGACGTCGAGGAGTTGGAGCTGCCGTTCGAGCACGGCGTCCTTCGACGTCGTGCTCTGCGGCGACCTCATCGAACACCTGCGCGACCCCCGAGCCTTCCTCGTGCGCATGCGCCCGTTCCTCCGCGAGCGCGGCGGCTCGTGCTCAGCACGCCCAACGTCGCCAACTGGGCGATCCGTCTCGAGCCTCCTCGGCGGCCGCTGGCGGTACACCGACCGCGGGATCCTCGACCGAACGCACGCCCATCTCTTCACGCGCGCGACGCTCGCTCGAGGCGCTGCGACGCGCCGGGTACGGCCGATCGAGGTCGAGTTCACGATCCCGGTGCCGGTCCTCGGCACAGCCGACCGTCGAGCGCGTCGCACATGCGGTCGGCCGGCTGCGACCTCAGCTCTTCGCGTACCAGTTCGTCGTCTCCGCCGAGCCGACGTGATCTCGGTCGTCATCCCGGTCAAGGACGGCGGCGCCGACCTCGTGCGCTGCCTGGACGCGATCGCGCGACAGCGGATCGACGAGGAGGTCGAGGTCGTCGTCGTCGACTCCGGCTCGCAGCGACGGGAGCGCCGCCCGCGCGCAGAGCCTCGGCGCGCGCGTCCACTCCATACCCGCGAGCGAGTTCCACCACGGGCGAACGCGCAACCTCGGTGCAGAGCTCGCCCGCGGCGAGACGCTCGTCTTCACGAGCCAGGACGCATACGCCGCGAGTGACGCGTGGCTCGCGAGGCTGACCGCCCCGCTTCGCGACGACGACACGATCGCCGGCGTCTACGGTCGGCAGCTGCCGCACGAGGACGCCCGACCTCCCGAGCAGTACTTCCTCGACTTCCTCTACGGGCCCGAACCGCGCGTGCAGCGCCTCGATCCCGGTGGCGAGCTCAGCTTCGAGGTGACGCTCTTCTCGAACGTGAACTCCGCGCTCCCTCGCCGCATGCTGGGAGGCGTACCCGTTCGCGGACGACATCGTGATGAGCGAGGACCAGGAGTGGTCACGCCGCATCCTTCGCGCGGGACTCGGCGATCGTGTACGAGCCCGAGGCAGCCGTCTACCACTCGCACACGTACTCGGTCGCCGGTGCGATGCGGCGGTTCTTCGACTCGGGCGCGTCCGCGGAGCGGTCGTACGTCGACGGCGCGGAGTCCAAGGCGGCGCTGTGGAAGGCAGGCGCCGACTACGCGCAGGGCGAGGTCGCGTGGCTCTGGAGAACGGGCCAGCGGCGCTGGATCCCGTACGCGGCCGTCTACGAGCTCGCGAAGTTCGCGGGCCTCCAGCTCGGGCGGCGACACCGCGCTTCTGCCTGCCGCAGCTCAAGTCACGGCTCAGCGCGTATCCCGACGCACTGGAGATCGTAGTGCGCATTCGGGACTGCGCCGGCTTGTCAGGCGCGACAGCGCTCGAGGCAGCCTTCGTCGCCGCGATCCTCGCGGCCTTCGTCGTCGTCGTCGCGCCGACGCTCGGGCAGCCGCTCCTGGAGAGACATGCCTTCCGCCAGACGCAGACCGCATACACCGCGCGGATCTTCCACGAGCAGGGGATCGATCTGATTCACCCGAAGCTGCCCGTGCTCGGCGAGCCGTTCGAGGTGCCGTTCGAGTTCCCGCTCTTCCAGGCGGCAGCATCGCTCGTCATGGATGTCGGCGTGCGCGACGACGTCGCGATGCGACTCACCGGGCCTGCTGTGCTTCCTCCTGACGGCGCTCCTCCTCTACGGCCTCGTCCGCCAGGTGGACGGGCAGGTCAGCGGCGCTCGCCGCGCTCGTCGCCTTCGTCTCGACGCCGTTCGCGGTCCTGTGGGGTCGCACGTCGATGATCGAGTACCTCGCGACCGCCGGCGCGGTCGGCTTCGCCTGGGCAACGATCGCATGGCGAGAGAACAGGCGTCCCGCTGTCGGCGGCTTGGCGCTCGCAGCTGGACTGGTCGGAATGTTGGTGAAGCCGACGACGGCCGTGTTCTGGGTGCTGCCGGCACTGGGGTATCGGCCGACGAGTCCATCGGCACTGGCCGACGGCGAACAGGGGCGCTCTGGCTCATCGCACTCGTGCTCGTCCCACTGGCGGCGGCGCTGCTGTGGACGCGCCACGCGGACGCGATCAAGGCGGCGAGCCCGACAACGGCCTGGCTCACGAGCGACGCGCTCGAGGAATGGAACTTCGGAACGCTCGCCCAGCGGCTCGACCGCTGGCACGTGGGAGCGTGATCCTGGGCCGGCTTATTGGACTACATCCTCGGGCCCGTCGGGGTCGCGCTGATCGCCGTCGCCGTCGTCGCAGCTGCGCGATCCTCCCAGCGCCTGTTCTGGCTCGGCATCGGGCTCGCGGCGGTCCTCCCGCCGCTCGTCTTCACGAATCTGTACTTCCGTCCACGACTACTACCTCGCCGCCGTCACCCCGGCCATTGCGGCGCTGGTCGGGCTCGGATTCGGACACCTGTGGCGGCTCCTTCCCACGCCGGACGCTCGTCCTGGGCGTGGCCGCGGTTGCGGCGTGCTTGTCGCGTCGAGCATGCTCGTACTCGATCGCAGCTACTGGGCGCAGGCATACGCCAACGATCCCGGCCCTGGGACACTGCCGCTCGCGCACGAGGTGTCGAGCGCTCACGCAGCCGAGCGATCGTGTTGGCGTCATCGGGCTGGACTGGTCACCCTCGGTTCTCTACTACGCCAATCGGTGGGGGCTCATGGTCGTGGAGCGAAACGCCGACGGTCTCGTACGACCTCATGCGCGAGGCCGGCTATCGATACGTCGTCGTCGCGGAGCCGAACGACGGCGATCTCAGCCCCCTCGAGCGCTGGCGCTGGGTTGAGCGCGCTCGGCACGCACACCTACGGGATCGCGGACTCGGCGACGAAGCTGCCCGAGTCGCCGTTCGTCGCGACGGACGACGCGAGCTGCCGGATCCTACCGGTGCCGTGCTGCAGCGCGGGCTCCGGATTCGCGTGCGGCAACGCCGGCGAGGATCCGCAGCGGCGAGCGCGGGACGCTGATCCTCGTATCCAGACCCGGCGCCGAGCGACGCGAGTCAGCGCATCCGACGAGCTCGCACCGCTTCCCGCGCGGCGAGCGATGCTACGTCGCGCCCGAGCTCACGACGCGGGAACGCTGACGATCAGGTGCTCCGGGCAGGAGTCGCTCACACTCGACGTGCGCGATGCCCCGAGCCCACTCCGGCTCCTAGCCGCTCTGTCCGGTCCGAGCCCACGACACCGTCTTCGCCATGCCGTCGTCGAGGCTGGTCGTGCTCGTCCATCCCGAGTCGCTCGATCGCGCGTGTGTCCGCGGCCGCGCGCCGCTGATCGCCGAGCTGCGCGTCCTCGAAGCGCACGTCCCAGGTCGAGCGCGACTCGCCGAAGGCGTCGAGAACCGCGTCGGCGAGCTCGTTGACCGAGGTCTCTCGGCCGCTCCCGACGTTGAGCACGGCGCCGACAGCCTCCGGTGCGTCGAGAACGCGCATCCACGCGTCGACGACGTCGTCGACGAAGACGAAGTCCCGCGTCTGCTGCCCGTCGCCGTGGATCGTGATCGGCTCGCCGCGCAGGACGTTGCCGATGAAGATCGCGAGCACGCCCTGGTAGGGGTTCGCGATGCTCTGGCGCGGGCCGAAGACGTTGAACATCCGCAGCGAGGTCACCGCGAGATCGACATCCGGACGCTCCCCGGCGATGTGGACGTAGCGCTCGGCCGCGTACTTCGTCACGCCGTAGTACGAGACCGGCACGCACGGGACGTCCTCGGGAGTCGGGATGCGATCGGGCTCGCCGTAGACCGTCATCGAGCTCGCATGGACGAGCCTCGGTACACCCGGACTCGAGGCAGCCGCGCAGGACGTTCACCGTGCCGAGCACGTTCGTGGCGAGATCGACCTCGGGCCGGTCGAACGAGAGCCTGATGCTCGCCTGTCCGGCGACGTGGAACACCGCGTCGAAGCGCTCGTTCGCGAACACGTCGCGACGAGCTCGCGGTCTGCGACGTCACCCTCGACGAACGACGCCGTCCGCAGGGACGCGCTCGCGGACGCCGGTCGCGAGGTTGTCCAGCACCGTGACCGCGAAGCCGTCGGCCAGGAGACGATCGGCGAGGTGCGATCCGATGAAGCCGGCGCCGCCGGTGACGAGAACGCGTCTCACGAGGTCGGGCGCACCAGCTCGCCGAGGATGTCGTCGAGCGTGACCGTCACGTTCCAGCTCGGATAGTCCTCGCGCAGCCGGCGGAGGTCGCTGATGTAACAGATGTGGTCGCCCCGGCGCGGCTCGTCGACGTACTCGACGGCGAGCGTCATGCCGGTGAGCGCTTCGAGCCGCTCGATCGCCTCGAGGATCGAGACGGAGTTGCCGCGGCCGCCTCCCAGGTTGTAGACGGAGCCCGGCCGAGGGCTTCTCGGCGAACGCGAGTGCCGCCGCACACACGTCGGACGCGTGGAGGTTGTCCCTGACCTGCTTTCCCTTGTAGCCGTAGATGCGGTACGTGCGGCCCTCGAGCAGGCACCGTGCGAGGTAGGCGAGGAACCCGTGGAGCTCGGCACTCGCGTGATTCGAGCCGGTGAGGCAGCCGCCCCGGAAGCAGACCGTCGGCATTCCGAAGTACCGCCCGTACTCCTGGACCAGGAGATCCGCCGCAGCCTTGGACGCGCCGAACAGGCTGTGGGTCGTCGCGTCGATCCGGCAGGTCTCGTCGATGCCGTCACGCTGGTCGGGATCGGCGTAGTCGTAGCGCGTCTCGAGCTCGACGAGCTCGAGCTCGTTCGGCGAGTCGCCGTACACCTTGTTCGTGGAGAGGAAGACGAACGGCGACTCCGGACAGTGCGCGCGCGCGGCCTCGAGCAGGTTGAGCGTCCCCGTCGCGTTGACCTCGAAGTCGTCGAACGGGCGTCGTCGCCGCGAGGTCGTGAGAAGGCTGCGCAGCGCAGTGGACGATGAGGCTCGGCCGCACCTCCTCGACGAGCCTGCCGACGCCCTCCCGATCGCGTACGTCGAGCTCGTGGTGCTCGAAGCGCTTGGTAGCGGAGAGAAGGCGATCGCGGTTCGCGGTCGTGTCGCCGTCCGGGCCGAAGAAGTCGCGCCGCATGTTGTTGTCGAGTCCGTGCACCGCCCATCCCTCTCGGTCGAGGGTGGCGACCATCTCGGAGCCGACCAGGCCGCTCGAGCCGGTGACGAGGGCAGTGCTCGGGGTCAGGCTCACGTTCGCTTCGCGTGGCTCGCGCCCTGGCCTCGAGGCCGAGCGCGCGGCCATCCCGCGGCTCGAGGCGCTCGTAGTCCCCCCGGCTCAAGTGCCGCTCGAGAAGGACGTACAGGACGATGAAGGCATAGCGACTGCCCATCTCGTGCAACGAGAGCTTCGACTCGCCCTCCTTGCGATTGCGCCAGGAGATCGGGACGACGGCATAGCTGTGGCCTCGCACGATCGCCTTCAGCGGGATCTCGACCGTGAGGTTGAAGTGGTTCGAGAGCAGCGGTTGAACGGTCTCGATCACCTCGCGCCGATACGCCTTGAACGCGTTCGTCGTGTCGTTGTAGCCGCTTCGAAAGAGGACCCGGATCCCCCAGTTGGCCATGCGATTGAGCACGAGCTTGACCCGCGGGTAGTCGTAGACCGTCGCGCCGCGGATGAAGCGCGATCCGAACGCGCAGTCGTAGCCGTCCGCGATCACGCCGAGGTAGCGGACGAGATCCTCGGGATCGTCGGAGCCGTCGGCCATCACGATCGCGACAGCCTCGCCCTCGAAGACGTCGAGCCCCGCACGCACGGTGAAACCGAAGCCGGGAGGGTTGTGCGAGAGGTGATACCTGATGCGTGGGTTGTCGCCTGCTAGCGACCGACGACCGTCTCGGCTGTCGTGTCGACGCTCGCGTCGTCGACGACGACGATCTCGTAATCGACCGACGCATCGTCGAGCGCGCGAACGATGCCGTCGACGGTGGATCCGATGCCCCCGGCCTCGTTGTGCGCCGGGATGACGACCGAGAGCGCCGGCCTGGAGTTCTCAACCACGTGGCCGATCGTAGACGTGTGATGTCGGAAAGGCCAGGCTCGCTCCCGAGTCGCTCGTTCGTGCGCCAGCGCTCCTGCTCCAGTCACCGCCCCGGGTCGTCGGCTCGAGACGCGCACAGGGTGACGCGTCCGCGGGCCCCGGAGAGGTCGACTTCGACGCGCCACGCGACGTCCGTCCCCGACATCCGGGACGACGACGTCTCTCGCCCCGCTCGCTTCGAGCTCCAGGTCGATGCGCTCGCGACGGCGGTCGCTCGTGACCGAGCCACGCGTCCCCCTCCACGCCAGGCGAGGAACTGACTCGAATCCGCGCTCCCCCCGGCACAGCGACCGTGACCGTCGCACGGTCGTCGACGATGACGGCCGCGGACGCATGTTCCGGCCTCGGTGCGAGCGAGCCCGACGGAGCTGACGACGTCCATCCGAACGGGGTTCCCACTCGCGGTCGCCGGTTCGACGCGGAACCCGTCACCGACAATGGCGAGCAACGCGGCCTCCCGTGCAGCGGCGCTGGGAGTCGTGACAACCGTGGGGACGAGCCGGTCCTCGAGGGGTGAGCCGTGCCGGCGTATCGTGTCCAGCAGCTCCGGAACGGCAGGCATCACTCCCAGCCTTGCCTTCTTGTCCACCCACGCCGCGTCTCCGTGGTCAACAGCCAGCGCGATGAAAGCGCGCGTGACGTCCGCCTTGTACTGAAAGTCCGAGCGCTGATAGGCCAGGGCGTCGACGTTGGCAGCGATCGCCAGCGCGAGGCCACCCCCGAGTGCAGCCGCCACAGCAACGCGGGTGCGCGTCCGCGGTACGCGACCACGCGTCGCGTCGCGGGAGCAAGTCCGCCACGGCGAGGACGAGAAAGAAGGCCGCGACGTAGACATAGCGGCTGGCGTTCGCGTAGTCGGACTCGAGATCCGAACGGACGAATGCGATGAGCATGTACATCGAAGCGATTCCCAGCAGGCACGCGAATCGCGAGAGGAGTCGCCCGCCGACCTCGAACGACCCTGTATCCGGCCACCGCCGAGAGTCCGATGAACAGGAGCAGCCCCCACAGGTATCCCTCCGGCAGGTGATCGGAAGCCCGAGAACCGTCTCCGTCGAGAAGACGATACCCCGGACTGCGAACTGCACCGCTGATAGATTCGCGACAACCGGACCCGTATCGCCCACCGCGTCTGACCGAACAGCACGAACCACACGAGGTAGACCGCGGCCGGCGGCACGACCGCCAGCGACTCGCGACCGTAGCGAGGGATCGAGGATCTGCCCGCGCCGCAGTCGCGACGAGAAAGAAGAGCCCCATTCCCGACGACGCCAAGGCGGCGACGAGGAGCACCGAGGCGACGACCGGGGCGTGCCGATCGGCCGGGCGTTCGATGAAGACGAGCGCCCACACTCCGAACATGACTGACCCGACGAACCCGGTCTGAAACGCCCAGAACAGATTCTCCGCTCCCGACCCGAGCAGAAGCAGAGGAACCGCCATCAGCATCGCGACGGCTGGCCCGACACGAGCTTCTCATGACGACGTAGGCCCCGGAAACGGCGATGAGGTGCAGGACGACGACCTCGGCCAGATACGGCAGGTACGAGTGAAGCTCGACGATCCGGAAGGTGGCTCGATAGAGCAGGAGCGGGAGCGTCGACCAGTGCTCGTTGACCGGCCTCAGATAGTCGATCGGCCCGCCGTCGAACGTGATCGAACGCCACTCGTCATGGAAGAAGGTCAGCGAGCGCCCTAGGTAGAGGAGAACGATGCCACTCGCCACTGCGAGGAGGACGAATGGGATGTCCGCGCGCACGGCGGCAATAGCGGCGAGGAGCTATCCGTGAGTCGGTCCTGCTCTGCCACGGACCGATCCTAGAGAGGCTCCCGGAGCAAGGTCCTTCCGAACCGGGGACTGTAAGAAGATACGGGGCGCGATCGAGCTCGCGCCCGGTCGACGACGGTGGCCCGCTAGCGCGTCGTGCGGACCTCCTCGTGCAAGACGCACAGGGTCACCTCGCCTGGCGAGACAGGAACGTTCATTCCGACGAGCCAGTTCCGCCCGTCTCCTACGTCCGGGATCACGACGTCCTTTGGCGCGCCCGGTGTCAGATCGGCGTAGATCTGACGTGACGGCGGTCCCCCCTTGTGTGCGAGCTGGAACCCTCCTGTCACCCGGGTCGATGACATCGCGCGCGGGCGAGTCCCTTCACGCACGGTCAGGTCAACGAAGCGCCGGCAGCTGACGCATCCGCGCGCGTCCCAGAACGTCAGCGAGCGACCGAGATCTGGGAGCGTTGCGCCGCTCGCCAGCGCGATCAGGAGGAAGGGCACGTCCGCGTACCTGGGTGACTGATCGACCGGGACTCGATCTCGGTCCTAACTGTTCGCGTTCGTTCATGGATCGTTGACTGACCACATCGGTCGATCAAGCACGTTGCTCTCGAAACCCTCGTAGGGCCTGCCATTCGCGAAGCCTAGGCTGGCCCCGGCCCTCCTCAAACAGACCGAGAGAGTGAGGTCTGGCCTGGGCAGATGGCCGGTGTGAGCCCGACCACGGCCACTAGCACGCGGCAGTTGATGCTGAACTTCGGCATGGACGGCCTCAGGCGGCGACGGCGCCGCGCAGGAAGTCCACGATCTCGCCGGTCGTCGCGCCCGGGCCGAAGACCTCGGCGACGCCCGCGGCCTTGAGCTCGTCCGCGTCGTCGGGCGGGATCGTTCCGCCGACGACGACGAGCACGTCCTCGGCCCCGTTCGCGCGTAGACCTTCGACGATTCGGGGTACCAGTGTCATGTGCGCGCCCGAGAGGATCGAGACACCGACGGCGTCCGCGTCCTCCTGGATCGCGGTCTCCACGATCTGCTCGGGCGTCTGATGGAGCCCCGTGTAGATGACCTCCATGCCCGCGTCGCGCAGCGCTCTGGCGATGATCTTCGCGCCGCGGTCGTGACCGTCGAGGCCGGGCTTCGCGATCACCACTCGTATCGTGCCCGGCACATCGGCAGAATACCGCGGTGCGCCTGACCGTCATCGGCTCGTCGCCGGCATGGCCGAACCCCGGGAGCGCGCATTCCGGGTACATGCTCGAGGCCGACGGGAGCCGCGTGCTCCTCGACTGCGGGCCCGGCGTCCTCGGTCGGCTGCGCGAGAAGTCGACGTGGCCGGAGGTCGACGCGATCGCGATCACGCACTGGCACCTCGACCACTGGGGCGACCTCGTCCCCTGGGTCTGGGGCACCTTCTATCTCGCCGCGAACGGCCCGATGCGGAAGCCGGCGCTCTGGGTGCAGCCCGGCGGCGCCGAGTTCCTCACCTCGCTCGGCGAGCGGCTGGGCTTCCCCGACATGTTCGAGCGCACCTTCGAGCTCGTCGGAGTACGAGCCGGACACGGCCTTCCGGATCGGGAAGCTCGCGGTGACGCCGACCCGCGTTCCGCACTACAGGCTCGAGACGTACGCGTTCCGCGTGCAGTCGAACGGCGCGGTGTTGACGTACTCCGGAGACTCCGCCCCTTCCGACGAGCTCGTGGAGTCCGCCCGCGATGCCGACCTCTTCGTCTGTGAAGCGACACTGCTGCGCGGCGAGCTCGACGGCGAGCCACGTGGACACCTCTCGCTGGACGAGGCGGTCGACGCGTTCGAGGCGTCGGGGGCGAAGCGCCTCCTGGTCACGCACCGCCCGCGCGAGCTGCCGACGCCCGACGAGTTCGAGCTCGCGTACGACGGGCTCGAGCTGGAGGTCTGAGCCGCGGCCACTCGTCGCGAACGCAGGAACGCCTCTGCGTGCGTGAGAACAGTCGAGCGTGCGGGGCATGAGCGGGAACCGAGGCAAGGTGCTCGTCGCCGTCGTCGGCGTCGCGCTCAGCGCGCTCTTCCTCTGGCTCGCCGTCCGCAACGCCGACCTCGACGCCGTTCGCCACGCGCTCGCGGACGCACGGCTCGGCTTCGTGCTCCTCGCAGTGCTCGCGCTCGGCGTCGGCTACGGGTTCCAGGCAGCTCGCTGGCAGCGGATCGCCGACGCGCCCGGACTTCGGCTCGGTTCCTTCTACGGGATGCTGCTCGGGGGCCTCGCGTGCAACAACGTGCTGCCCGTCCGCATCGGCGAGCTCCTCCGCGCGGGCTGGCTCAGTCGCGACGCGCCGATGCCCGGCGGCCGCGCGTTCGGCAGCGTCGTTCTCGACCGGATCTGCGACGTCGTCACGCTCACCGTGTTCTTCGCGATCGGGCTGCAGGCGGTGGCGAGCGCGGAGTGGCTCGTCAGGCTCGCAGTCGGTGCGGTGCTCGCCGTGGTGGTCATCGCCGTCGCGCTCGTCCTCGCGCGCGTCTACTCGTCGAGGCGACGGCCGTCGAGCCGGAGGTCGCCCGCGCGGGCGTCTCGTGCAGATCCTTCGCGACACGGTCGAGATGCTCGGCGAGCCGATCGGCCGGCGCCGCGCGGCCACCTGGCTCGGGCTGACGGTGTGCACCTGGACGCCTGTCGTCGGTCGCCGCGGCGCTCGTCGCACGATCGCTCGGCATCGACCTGAGCCCGCTCGAGGCGGTCTTCGTGACGTCGGCGCTCGCTCTCGGCGTCGCGATCCCGTCGTCGCCGGGCTACATCGGGACGTACCAGTGGATCGGCGTGGCGGCGCTCGGGCTGCTCGACATCCCCGTGGAGCAGGCGCTCGCGTTCTCGATCCTCATGCAGGCGAGCTGGTACGTCCCGACGACGCTCGCCGGCGGCGCGTTCGTCGGACTGCGGGTCGTGCGCGGCAGGCCCGTCCACGAGCCCGATCCCGAGCTCGGCTGAAGGCGACGACCTGGAAGGCCGATACCCTCCGTGACGTGATCTCCGTCGTCGTTCCCCTGCTCAACGAGGAGCGCACGCTCGAGACGCTGTATGCCGAGATCGCGTCCGCGCTCGAGCCGCAGAGCGACGAGTTCGAGGTGATCTTCGTGGACGACGGCTCGACCGACGGCAGCATGTCGGTGCTCACGCGGATGCACGACGAGCTCGCCAACGTCGTGGTCGTGCACCTTCGCCGGAACTTCGGGAAGGCCGCGGCGCTGCAGGCCGGCTTCCTCGAGGCTCGGGGTGACGTCATCGTGACCATCGACGCCGACCTCCAGGACGACCCCGCCGAGATCCCGAAGCTCCTCGCCAAGCTCGACGAGGGCTTCGACCTCGTCTCGGGCTGGAAGACGCGTCGCAACGACCCGCTCCCCAGGCGGCTGTTCTCCCGGCTCTTCAACTGGGCGACCGGCGCCGTGTCGGGCGTCCACCTGCACGACGTCAACTGCGGGCTCAAGGCGTACCGCGCCGAGGTGCTGCAGGGGATGCGCCTGTACGGGGAGCTCCACCGCTTCATCCCGATCCTCGCCGCGTACCGCGGCTACCGCGTCGCGGAGATCCCGGTCAACCACCGCCCGCGCCAACACGGCCGCTCGCGGTACGGGCCGGAGCGCTACCTCCGCGGCTTCTTCGACCTGCTCAGCGTCACGTTCATGGGCCGCTACCGCCATCGGCCGTTGCACCTGTTCGGCGGCCTCGGCGCGTTCATGGGAGCCGTCGGCTTCGTGATCCTGACCTACCTCACGGTCATCTGGTTCTGGGGCGCGGGCATCGGTCACCGCCCGCTGCTGACGCTCGGCGTGCTGCTCATGGTCGTCGGCATCCAGTTCGTCTCGCTCGGCCTGCTCTCGGAGCTGATCACGTCGCAGCACGAGGAACGCATGGACGAGCGCGAGCGGATCGAGCAGCTCGTCGACGACGTCCTCCGCTGACGTCGGCGTGCGGGTCCTCTACTTCGGAACGTACGAGCGCGACTATCCCCGCAACGCAGAGGTCATCTCGTGCCTGCGGGGTGCAGGCGTCGAGGTCGTCGAGCACCACGTTCCCGTTTGGGAGGGCGAGCGGAACAAGTTCGGTCGCCGGCTAGGCTCGGTCGCCCGGCTCGCGAGCGGCGAAGTCAGGCTCCTCCGCCGGCCACGCGTCGACTTCGACGTACTCGTCGTCGGCTACCCGGGGCACGCCGACATGCGCGCCGCACGGCGTGTGGCGGGCACGCGCCCGGTCGTCTTCAACCCGCTCGTCTCGCTGGACGACACGATCGTCGCCGACCGTGGGCTCGCCGAGCCGCGGTCCGCGAGAGCGCGCATCCTGCGAGCCGTCGACCGCCAGGCGTTCCGTCGCGCCGACCTCGTCGTCGCCGACACGGAGGCACATGCACGCTACTTCTGCGATCGCTTCGGACTCGCGAGAGAGAAGGTGGCGCACTGCTTCGTCGGAGCCGAGGAGCGGCTGTTCGTGCCTGGGCCGCGTGGCGATGCCGGTTCTCGGTGCTGTTCGTCGGAAAGCTCATTCCGCTCCACGGCCTCGGCACGATCCTCGCGGCCGCAGCACTGTGCCCCGACATCGTCTTCCGGGTCGTCGGGACCGGCCAGCTGGACGAACTGATGCAGAAGCAGGACCGCGAACGTCCGCTGGGACTCGTGGGTCGAGTACGAGAGCCTCCCGGCGCTGTATCGATCGGCGACGTGCGCCCTTGGCATCTTCGGGGAGTCGGACAAGGCGGCACGGGTGATCCCGAACAAGGCGTTCCAGGCACTCGCCACGGCCACCGCCCCATCACGGCGGACACGCCCGCGAGTCGCGAGCTCCTCCACGACGGGCGCGACGCACTCCTCGTTCCGGCAGGCGACCCGACCGCGCTCGCCGACGCGGTGCGTCGGTTGGCCGCTGAACGCGATCTCGCCAACGCACTCGGCACGGCTGGGCGGACGACCTACGAGACAAATGCCACGGAGGACGTCCTCGTGTACTAGGTGGCGTGGGCTGCTCGAGGGGCTGCTCGAGCACGCGTGATGCGAAGCCCCTCTGCCAGACGTCGGCCGCAGCCCCCGCCTAGAGGAAGCAACGCGAACGCGCAGAGATAGAGGAGCCCGGCGACGAGCAGGAGATTGCGGAACCCGACGATCAGCGCGAGATACTCGATACAGCCGCCGACCATCGCTCCGAGAATGTTGACGCCGAACGCACTCGGCGCGTCGTCGGTTCCGGCGAAGCGCTTCGCGAAGGCAAGGTTGGCAAGGAAGATCGGTGCGAAGGCGAGCGACGACCGCCGTGACGAGGCGCAACGGGACCGGCAATGCGAGCAGAGATGCGTTCGGCACGACGTAGGCAAGGGCGAGGGCGAGCGCGATGCCCGAGATAGAGCACAGGCAGCGCCGGCGTCCGGAAACGGCGGGTCGTCTCGACGGCGAGCAGCACCGCCAGGAGCACGCCCGCGAACACGATCGCGTTCACGACCCACGTCGTACCGAAGAGAAGCGCGAAGGTCGTCGACGCTCTTCGTCTCGAGGAGCAGAAAGGCGGCCCCCATGAAGAACAGATCGGCGTACTGCCGCATGGGTCGGAACGGCCCGGCGAGCACGCGGACGGCGATCAGGCTGACGAGCAGGATCGCGCCGAGCGCGAACAGGTAGAGCGACGGGAGTCGCCCCCCGCGGAAGGTACGGGGAACGGACGGTCGTCGGTCGCCGGCGCGGCGTGCCGGCCGGCGGCGCCGCGCCCACGGTCGCGCGCGCACCGCTGGTCGCGCTCGTCGACCGCCGACCGAGATGACGGCCTGCTGCCGGCCGCGCTGAACGTGTCGATGCACGGCTCGTGCCCGAACGCGGCCGCGACCGGTCCGGCGAACCGGTCCACCAGCCAGGTCTGCCTGTAGTAGGTTGTACATCGCGAAGCCGCCGTCGGTCGGTTGAGGCGCCTCTCGTACCGCCTCCATCGCCTCTCGGGTGAACAGGTAGCTCTCCAGCCGAATTGCGCTCGCGCCCGTGACGAGCGTGAGCGAGTCGGGCAGGGCGAAGAGGATCAGGTCGTAACGCTCGTTCGTCCGCTCGAGGAACGCGCGTCCGTCGGTCGACGTGCGCGGTGACTCGCGGATCGTCGTACGGCCGGTCGGGGTGCAGGCGCCGGCCGAGGCCAGGATTTGCGGGTCGATCTCGACGGCGTCGACGTGCCGGCGCCCTCGGTCAGTGCGATCGAGACGTCGTTGCCCGTGCCGGCGCCGATCGACGAGCACGCGCCCCGGCGCGCCGAGCTTCAACCGCTTGTACGGAGTGCCGTACTGGCGGGTCGTCACTGCAGCCTGCGCTCGGCGCCGCGGGCCGCCTCTGATGCGGGACGCCGTTCACGGTGACGTCGAGTCCGGCCTCGCCGACCTCCGAGGTCGACTGCTCGATGGACGCTTCGGTAGTACGGCGACCAGGTCACCTCGTCGCTGGACAGATCGACGACGAAGAGCGCGATGAGAACGGCGCACGCGAACGTCACGATCCGAGCGGTACCGAGCAGGGCGATGAAGAGCGCGACCAGCACGAGCCCCCACGCCAGCGGTGGCAGGCCGAGCAACGAGAACACCGTGAACGCCACGATCCCGGACAGGCTGCCGAGAAGGTCGAGCCGATACGCGTCGAGCGCCCGCAGATCCCGGAAGCTCCGACCGACGAGCTGGGCGGGTCCCATCACGCAGGCGGCGACGCTGAGGAAGACGATCGGCAGCATCAGCCACGCCGGTAGCCCGGACGGATCGACACTCGTGAAGTAGATGACCCTGTCGCTCCGTCGATCGATCTGAACCGGTACCAGCGTTACGAGAGCGAGCAGCCCGACGAGAAGCGCCGGAGACCACATCGCAACGAGCCAACGTTTGCCGCTTGCGAGGAATCCGAGCCCAACCCCGAGGAAGGCGCCGAGCAGAACGAAGTTCGTGAAGTAGCTGAGGTGAACGACCCGGGCGCCGAGCTCACGGATCAGGACGAGCTCGAGGAACAGAATGAGCGCGCTGCCGAGAAACACGCGCGCACGCGGGGAGCGAAGCCCCGTGAAAACCCGCCCGCGCTGCCCGTGTAGCTGCTCCGAGTCAGCGACCATCGCGATCCACGGGTTCTCGGTGCGGTCCCGCATTCATCCCATGCGCGTCATCGTCGCGCGAACAGCCGCCGACGGAGAGACCGAACCTCCGTCCGAGCTCAGAAGACCGGGGTCTCCCTCCACACGCCCCACACCTCGCGGAGCGCGTCGCACATCTCGCCGAGGGTGACGTAGTCACGGGCCGCGTCGATGATCGGCGGCATCAGGTTGACGCCCGTCCTTCGCTGCCGCCTCCTTGAGCGCGGCGAGCCGGGACTCGACCTGCGCCGAGTCGCGACCGGCCTTGACCGCCGCGAGACTGTCGATCTGCTTCTGCTCGAGCGCCGGGGTCGATCTTGAGGATCGCGATCGGCTCCTCGTCTTCGAGGACGTAGCGGTTGACGCCGACGATGACGCGCTTGCCCGACTCGACCTCGGACTGGTAGCGGTAGGCCGCCTCGGCGATCTCGCGCTGGAAGAAGTTCTCCTCGATCGCGGGGACGACGCCGCCGAGCGCGTCGATCCGGTCGAAGTACTCGTAGGCCTGCGCCTCGAGCGTGCTCGTGAGGCTCTCGACGTGGTACGAGCCGCCGAGCGGGTCGATCGTGCTCGCGGCACCCGACTCGTGCGCGATGACCTGCTGTGTCCGCAGCGCGATGCGCGCGGCGTCCTCGGTCGGAAGCGCGAGCGCCTCGTCGAACGAGTTCGTGTGGAGGCTCTGGGTGCCGCCGAGCACGGCGGCGAGCGCCTCGAGCGCCGTCCGCACGATGTTCACCTCCGGCTGCTGCGCGGTGAGCGAGACGCCGGCGGTCTGCGTGTGGAAGCGCATGAGCAGCGAGCGCTCGTTCCGGGCGCCGTAGCGCTCGCGCAGCTCGCGCGCCCAGATGCGGCGGGCAGCTCGGTATTTCGCGATCTCCTCGAAGAAGTCGAGGTGCGCGTTGAAGAAGAAGGACAGGCGCGGGGCGAAGTCGTCGACGTCGAGCCCGCGCTCGACCGCAGCCTCGACGTACGCGAAGCCGTCGGCGAGCGTGAACGCGAGCTCCTGCGCGGCCGTCGAGCCGGCCTCGCGGATGTGGTACCCGGAGATCGAGACGGGGTGGAAGAGCGGCATCTCGCGCGCGCAGAACTCGATCATGTCCACGACGAGCCGCATCGACGGCTCGGGCGGGAAGATCCACTCCTTCTGCGCGATGTACTCCTTGAGGATGTCCGTCTGCGCGGTGCCGCGCAGACGGTCGCGCGAGACGCCCTGCTCCTCGCCGACGCAGACGTAGTACGCGAGGACGATCGCGGCCGGTGAGTTGATCGTCATCGAGGTCGAGACGTCGCCGAGCGGGATGCCGCGGAAGAGCAGTCTCCATGTCGGCGAGCGAGTCGACTGCGACTCCCTCGCGTCCCGACCTCGCCGAGCGAGCGGGGGTGGTCGGAGTCGTAGCCCATGAGCGTGGGCATGTCGAAGGCGGTCGAGAGCCCGGTCTGGCCGTGCTCCGTGAGGTAGCGGAAGCGCTCGTTCGTCTCCTCCGCGGTGCCGAAGCCTGCGAACTGCCGCATCGTCCACAGACGGCCGCGGTACATCGACGGGTACACCCCGCGGGTGAACGGATACTCGCCCGGGTAGCCGAGGTCGCGGGCGTACTCGACCTCGACGTTCTCCGGCGTCGAGAGCGGCTCGTTCTCGATCCCCGAGATCGTCGAGAAGAGCTCGTCGGTGCGCTCCGGCGCGCGGTCGTAGACGTTCGCGCGCCAGGCGTCGAGCGACTCGGCCGCGCCGCGATCCTCGGTCGTGGCCATCGCGCCGCATTGTAGGTGGGCCGGCACGTGTCCCCCGATCGGGCCGTGAGCCCAGCCCTGACCGGGACCTGATCGCAAGAACGAGGGATGGGTCGCGGCTGCGCGCCGCCGACCACTCAACCATGCGTGCGCGGCCTCTTCTCGCCTTGCTCGTCGGCGCCTTGACGGTCGCCGCGCTCGTCGGCGCCTCGACGACGGCCTCTGCCGGTCGCGCGTGCATCAGCGGCGCCAGCTCCGGCGGGTACTCGTACGCGGGCCACCAGGCCGCGTACCACGGTCACGGCGTGCGGGCGACGATCACGGCCACGCGTGCCCCGACCGTCGAGGCCGGCCACGTTGCCGGCTGGGTCGGCGTCGGAGGCCCCGGGCAGGGGGCGAACGGCGGCGACGAGTGGATCCAGGCCGGCATCGCCGCGATGCCCGGGATGGATCCCTTCATCTACACCGAGATCACCCGCGAAGGCGCGGCGCCGAAGCTCGACCTGCTCGAGGAGGGCATCGCGGTCGGACGCAGCCACAAGATCGCAGTGCTCGAGATGGCGGGACGGCCGGGCTGGTGGCGTGTCTGGGTCGACGGCCAGGCGGTCACCGAGCCCGTCGCGCTGCGCGGCTCGTCCGGGCGCTGGGCGCCAATCGCCACCGCAGAGAGCTGGAACGCCGGCACGCCCGCGTGCAACTCCTTCGGGTTCCGGTTCGAGCGTGTGTCCGTCTCGTACGGCGGCGGCGGGTCATGGCGACCGTTCGTGTCGGGACACCGCTTCCTCGACGGCGCCCACACGATGCGCGACCTCGCTGCCGCACCTGCCGAGTCCGGCGTCTATCGCAGCACCCAGTCGAGCGAGAGCGTCCTGCCGTACGCGTTCGTCGCGTCCAGCGGCTCCTAGGCGTTCTCGACCTTCACCGCCGCCAGCTCGAAGCTGCCGGGCGGGAGACCCATGACCGTCGGCCACGCCGCGACGAGCCGCGCGTCCGGGCAGGGCTGCGTCAGGCGAACGCCAGACGTCGGGCTCTTCTCGTAGAGGGTGAAGCGAGCGTCGTCGCTGCCGCACCCGAAGGTGAGCGTGGATGCCTCCGGGATCGCGATCGCATGACCCGCCGTCGTCGTGGCCGCGATGGAGACGTCGCAGTCCGTCCCCGCTGCAACTCGCCCGGTACACGACCGAGCCGAGCTGATGGCTCTCGATCCTGGGGATGCCGTCCGACCTCGCGTACGCCAGTGCGACGACGAGACAGGCCGAACCGACGAACGCGAGGACACCGAACGCGAACTCCGGTGACAGCCGCCGCCGCCTTCCGGCGGAGAGCAGCGTCCAGAGCCCGACCGAGACGAGTGCGACGCCCACGACGCCCGTGAGCAACGCAGGCAGGAGGAAGTCGCGCGCGAAGCCGTACCGCAGATGCGGCGCGCCCGTCATCGTGCTCGCCGCGTACCCGAGGACCAGTCCGGCCGACGCGATCGTCGCCTCGAGCAGGAGGCGGAGCGAGCGCACGCGCTCGCCGACCGCTTCCCGCTTCCGAGCCGCCACGACGGTGAGCGCGCCGGCGGCGAGCAGACAGAGCGGAAGCAGGACGAGCGAGGGCAGCTGCACCGCGAGCGGCAGGCTCCAGAGGCGCAGGTTGCCCGCGTCGCCCGTGAGCTGCGGCGGCAGCGTCGCGCTGCCCGCGTAGTCGGAGACCGAGCACAGCGTGTCGTAGCAGGGATCCACGAAGAGCTGCACGAGCTTCGCCGGGACGAGCGAGACGCTGAACGTCGGTGTCTCGGCGATCTCGCCTGGGCTCACGTTGCCCGACTGGTGGCCGAGGCTCCCGCCGTACAGGAAGAAGAGGTCTCGCTTCCCGGTGACGAGGTAGACGGCCGCGGCGTAGACCACGAACGCCGCCGCGCCGGACACGACGTGCGCGAGCTTCACGACTCTCGCGCCGTGGAGTCGCAGCAGCCGGAGCAGGACGAAGGTGATGCCCCAGGCCGCAACCACCGCGGCGAGCTCGAAGCTCCGCGTCAGCCAGAGCAGCGCCAGGAGCGCGCCCACGGCGGCCGCGGAGACGATCGTCACTCGCTCGGGCACGAATCGCACCGCGTAGAGGGCGACGGCGAGGAACGCGGCGAGGAAGTGGCTCCACGGCACGTCCGACCAGTGCCACGTCCCCGCGGCGAACACGAGGCCGACGAACGCGAACTGCGCGGCGAGCGAGACCAGCGGGGGCGCAGTCGTCAGGCGACGGACGAGGATGCGCACGAGCAGCACGCCACACGCGATGGCCAGGACGTAGCTGGCGCGCGTGAGGAAGACGAGCGCGTCCTCCGGGCTCAGGCCGAGCACGTCGTGGACGATTGCGGCGAGCGCGATGTACGCCGGACCGATGCCGTTGTCCGCGATCGCCTGCGCATGCCCGTCGGCGATCACGGAACGAAGAGCTGCGAGATCGCGCTTCTGGTCGAACCACGAGCCGAACATGACGCTCGCCCAGCCGCTCGTGGGAAGGAGCAGGAAGAACCCGACCGCGAAGAGGGCGAAGAAGCGGTCGACGAGCTCGACGACCCTCTCCGCCCTGGACGACGACGCAGCGTCGCGAGCCCCGTACGTCACGCTCACACGTGACCGTTCGCCGTCGGCTCGCCGTTTCCGCTCAGCGGACGATCTTGACCGGCGTCCCCAGCGGGACGCGGTTGCGGAGGAACTCGACGTCGTGGTTGTCGAGGCGGACGCAGCCGTGCGAGACCGCCTGGCCGAGCAGCTCGGGCCACGGAGTGCCGTGCACGCCGACGATGCCGCCGCCGGGCCAGTCCGTGAGCTTCGAGTACGCGCTCGTCTCGAACGCGAAGGCACCGAGGATCGACCAGTCCGGGTCGATCGCCGGGTTGAACTTGTCGGTGACGTAGAAGAGCCCGAGCGGCGTCTCGGCGCCCGGCGCGCCGACCGCGACCTTGCCGGTGCGGACGAGCCGCGAGCCGTCCCAGAACTCGAACCTACGCGCGCCGCGGTAGATGATCAGGCGCTTCTGCACCGGCCGGATCTCGAGCGCTCCCGCCCGGACCCACCCGGTTCGCCCGTTCGGGCCGGCCGGGAATGCTGACCCGGTACCACGTCGCATGGCCGTCCTTCGCACGCACGGCATCGAGCGCGAGGACGTACTGCGGGCGAAAGTCCGGTCGAAACTGCTTCAGCACGGCAACCCGGGCGGCACCCGCCTTCGGCTTCGCGAGGACGGCGACCTCACGCCACGCGATCGTCCCCGAGCCCACGACGTCGACCACCGACGCCTTCGTCGCCCGCGCGCCGGCTCCCGGCGCGAACGCGACGGCGCACGCCACCGCGAAGACGATCCCCGCTGCCAGAGCGGGCCATCGAGTCGGGGAAAGGGTTCTCGTCATCTCGATCTGAGGGTAGTGCTGGCTCGGCGAGGCGACAACAGAGGCCGAGGGGCAACCGCAGCTGCCCCTCGGCTCTGGCGTAGCGCCCCCTCCCCGCTAGCCCGTGAGCGGCGGGAGGAACACCCCCACGACCCCGATCCGCTTCGGGCCGCAGAGCTTCTGGTTCGACTCGACGACGGTGATGGTGACGATCCCCGGCTTCTTCGGATTGACCCGGAGAACCGCGACGCCCTTGCCGTTCGTCAGACCGGTCTTCTTGATGCCGGCTCCTGCGATGGCCACCTTGGCGCCCTTTACGGGCTTCGCCGCAGCGGTCACCTTCGTCGTGACCTTGTCCGGCTTGCCGTCCGCCTTGAGCATCTTCGGCGTGACGGTCAGCGTGAGGCACACCGCCGGCTTGGGCTCGGGCTTCGCCGTCGGCGGCTTGAGCGGCGCCGGCACGATCGTCACGGCCGAGTCGACGTTGTCGGCCGGGTTCGTCTCACGACCACCGCTGCCCGTGACGGTCGCGGTGTTCGTGTGCGAGCCGACCACGGTCGCCCGACCGGTGATCGCGATGGTCACCGTCTGACCCGGAGCGATGCTCCCGAGGCTGCAGGTGATCAGCGCCGAGCTCAGGTTGCACGTGCCCTGCGACGGGTTCGCCGTCAGGTACGTGATGCCCGCGGGCGCCGGGTCGGCGAGCTGCACGTTCGTCGCCGTGTCCGGGCCCTTGTTCGTCACCGTCAGCGAGTAGTTGACGATGCCGTTGAGCGGCGTCGGCGAGCTCGCGTCCTTGACGATGACGAGGTCGATGAGCCGCGGCGTGATGTCCACCCGGGCGTCGTCCGAGGCCGTCAGCGTGTGGCCGTTCTCGTCGTGCCCGGTGACCGTCACCACGTTGACGTGGGACGTGCCGCCGGTGCCCGAGATCGTCTTTTGGAACGTGCAGTTCACCTTCTCGCCAGGGGCGAGGTTGATCGGCACGTCGAAGCACCCGTTGCCGCCCGAGTCGTCGAGGTCACCGAACTTGTCGTCGACCACGTTGTCGACGGTGACGTCCACGTCCGCAGACGTGTTCGTGATCGTCACCGAGAACGTGACCGGTCCGCCCGGCTCCTTGATCGTCGTCGGGTCGGCCGACTTCGAGACCGTCAGCGAGCCCTGCCCGCGAGGCACGTCGTTGTTCGTGATCGTGCAGGTTGCAGAGCCGCCCAGCGGCAGCACGATCTGCGCGCAGCCCTGGTACGTCGTCGTGTAGCCGGCCTCCGCGATCTCGGTGACGTTGTACGTCCCCGCCGCAACCGTCAGGTTGTTCTGGCCGTCGGCCTCGAAGGCCTGCGCCGTGCCGCTGTTCACCTGGAAGGAGAAGTCGGCTGCGGTCGCGGTGCCGCCGTTGTCGTTGACGACGACCTTCTTCACGATCAGCGTCGCCGGCTTGTCGTCGTTCGTGATCGTGCAGGTGACGTCGTCGCCGAGACCGACGGAGACCGTGTCACCGTCGACCTGACCCGCCGAGCACACCCAGGCACTCGCGTCGTAGCCGGCCGGCCCGGACTCGGACAGGTCGTACGAGCCGGCGTCGAAGCCGGCGCCGCTCGAGACCGACGGGCCGGCTCCGTCGAAGCCGGTGGGGCCCGCCGCAGCGAGGTTCCACATGGCCGCGACCGCCGTGCCGCCGTTGTCGTTGACGACGTGCTTGACGAGCGTCAGCTTCGGCGCGTTGTCGTCGTTCGTGACCGTGCAGGTCTTCGTCTGACCGAGCGCGATCGACCCGGAGCAGCCGGCGGACTGGCTCATCGTGTACCCGCCGGGGCCCGACTCGGAGACCGAGTACGCGCCCGGATCGACCGGCACCGTCGTGCCGGGTGCCTCGGCTCCCGGGAAGGCGGGCGGGTTCGAGCCGGTGTCGTCGACCGTCATCTGGAAGTCGCCCGAGACCGCGGTTCCACCGTTGTCGTTGACGACGTGCTTGATGACGACGAGGTTCGGCCTGCTGGTCGTCGTTCGTGACCGTGCAGGTCTTCGTCTCACCGAGCGCGATCGAGCCGGAGCAGTCGGCGGACTGGCTCATCGTGTACCCGCCGGGGCCCGACTCGGAGACCGAGTAGGTGCCCGGATCGACCGATACGGACGTGCCCGGAGACTCCGCCCCAGCGAACGCCGGCGGGTTCGAGCCGGTGTCGTCGACCGTCATCTGGAAGTCGCCCGAGACAGCGGTTCCACCGTTGTCGTTGACGACGTGCTTGATGACGATCAGCGTTGCCGCCTGGTCGTCGTTCGTGACCGTGCAGGTCGCGGAGCCGCCGTTCGGGATGACGAGGTTCGAGCAGTTCGAGTAGCTCGTCGTGTAGCCAGCGGCCGCGGGCTCGGTCACCGAGTAGGTGCCGGCGTTGACGGAGAGGTTGTTCTGGCCGTCGGCCTCGAAGCACTGCGCCGAGCCGCCGTTCACCTGGAACGAGAAGTCGGAGGCGACCTTCGTGCCGCCGTTGTCGTTCACGACGACCTTCTTCACGATCAGCGTCGCCGGCTGGTCGTTGTTCGTGACCGTGCAGGTCGCCGAGCCGCCGTTCGGGATGACGAGGTTCGAGCAGTTCGAGTAGCTCGTCGTGTAACCCGCGACCGCAGGCTCGGTAACCGAGTACGTGCCGGCAGTCGACGGACAGGTCGTTCTGGCCGTCGGCCTCGAAGGACACCGCCGAGCCGCCGTTCACCTGGAACGAGAAGTTGGAGGCGACCTTCGTGCCGCCGTTGTCGTTCACGACGACCTTCTTCACGATCAGCGTCGCCGGCCTGGTCGTCGTTCGTGATCGTGCAGGTCGCCGAGCCGCCCGGAGGTACGACGACGTTCGAGCAGTTCGAGTAGCTCGTCGCATACCCCACGACCGCGGGCTCCGTCACCGAGTACGTGCCGGCGTTCACGGTCAGGTCGTTCTGACCGTCGGCCTCGAAGCTCTGTGCAGCGCCGCCGTTCACCTGGAACGAGAAGTTCTGCGCCTGCTTCGTGCCGCCGTTGTCGTTCACGACGACCTTCTTGACGATCAGCGTCGCCGGCTGGTCGTTGTTCGTGATCGTGCAGGTCGCCGAGCCGCCGTTCGGGATGACGAGGTTCGAGCAGTTCGAGTAGCTCGTCGCATACCCCGCGACTGCAGGCTCGGTCACCGAGTAGGTGCCGGCACTCACGGTCAGGTCGTTCTGGCCGTCGGCCTCGAAGCTCTGTGCCGAACCGCTGTTCACCTGGAACGAGAAGTCGGAGGCGACCTTCGTGCCGCCGTTGTCGTTCACGACCACCTTCTTGACGATCAGCGTCGCCGGCTTGTCGTCGTTGGTGATGGTGCACGTCACGTCGTCTCCGAGACCGAGCGTGATCTTGTCGGGGCCGGCGAACGATCCGCCGCCCGTGCATACCCAGCTGCTCGCGTTGTACGTCGCCGGCCCGCCGGACTCCGCGAGGGTGTACTGCACGCCTGCGGTCACCGTCTTGGACGTCACGGCCGGGGTGTTGGCGGTGCCGGAGAACGACCCGCTCGAGCCGGTCGCGCCGAGCGTCCAGGCGCCGGGCAGAGCAGTCCCACCGTTGTCGTTGACGACGCTCTTGACGAGCGTCAACAGCGGCTGGCGCTTGTTCGTGTACGTGCACACCGCGTTGCCGAGGAACCCGAGCGTGATGTTCGCGGTCGAGCCTGAAGTCGAGGTGCTCGTTCCGGACCCGCTCGTCGTGCACGAGATGCTGTCGAGCGACCACGCGCTCGGGAGCACGCTCTCGGTGACCGAGTAGTTCCCTGGCTGGAGCTTCTCGAAGACCTTCTCACCGCCTCCGCTCAGGTTGAAGCCCGACAGGCCGGAGCCAGTCGTCGTGAAGGAGAACGGGCCACCGCCACTCGGGACCGTCACCTTCTTGACCGTGATCGAGCCGCACGTGTCGAAGTCGCCCATCGCGAAGTCCTTGAGCTCGGCGGTCTCGGACTGCGACGTCCTGGTGTTCGTGAGGAAGGTGCTGAAGCAGGGAACGCCTTGCGGGAAGAGCGCGCTCAGGTTGAGCCCGCCCTCGAAGAAGTACGGCGCCGTGACGTCGCCGGCCCACGAGGTGGAGATCGTCCCCGTGTTGACGATCGCGCACGCATCGGCCGTGCCGAGCTTGCCGCCGGCGCACTGGGCCTGGTCGCTCACCGGGGTGAGCGCGCCGCCCTGCCACTTGAAGATGTGGACGCCGGAGACGCTGCCGCCGTTCGTGAACTCGCTCTGCACGAGGATGTCCCCGTCGACGTGCGATCCCGAGAACGAGCCGTTCGCGTTCAGACCAGCTTCGTTCTGCAGGAACCAGAAGCCGACGTTCGCGTCGCCGAGCTTGTCGAGGAGGCGTGTCTGCCCGAAGTAGAGGATGAGGTTGTTCTGCTCGGCGTACACGGAGGCGTACGCGCTGACGATGTCGTCCTTGTTCGGCGTGACGTCGTCTTCCGCCCAGGACCAGCTGCTGATGTCGCCGATGTCCTTGTTGCTCCCCGATCCGTATCCGATGTCGGTGTCGCCGGTTCCATCGTCGATGAAGCCCGTGAAATCGAGGGGGCTGCCGAGCGCGTTCCAGTCGGCCGCGCCGCTACTCGCAGCGTTGCCGTCGAGCTCGAAGCCGCTGACGTCGGGATTCGCCGACGCCGCAAGTGGCACCCCGACGAGAGCCGCCGCGATGCCTACCAGTAGTGCGACTCGCGAGAGCCGCCTCATGGAACCCACCTTCCCCATCTCCGTTGTCTCCCTTCGCTGCTCGAACTCGACCCAGACCCGTGTGCTTCCCCCTCGAGCTTCAAGCGCATTCGGGATTGGAATTGCGTGGACTGCGTCGGAGGGTAGCCCCCGTTCGGGGCACGGTAAATCCCTGGAACGAGGGTCTGGACCGACGGCTAGGTCGCCCTGGCTGACCCGTCTGGGGGCCCCACCCGTCGCGCATCAGAGGGAGCACTGGAGCGGCGTCGGGGGCCTGTGCGACACTGGTCGACGTGCGCGTCGTGATCGCCGACGACCACCGGCTCGTCCTCGACGGGATCAAGCGCGCCCTCGAATCGGACGGGGGCTTCGAGATCGTCGGCGAGACGCAGTCCGGGACGCAGGTGCTGCCTCTCGTCGGGAAGACGAACCCGGACCTCGTGCTGCTCGACGTGCGCATGCCGCACATGGACGGGCTCGCCTGCCTCGACCAGCTGCGCTCGAGGCATCCGGCGGTCAAGGTCGTGATGCTCTCGGCGTCCGCGAATCCCGAGCTCGTCGAGTCGGCGCTACGGCGCGGCGCCTCGGCCTACGTCATCAAGACGGTGAACCCGGACGACCTGCCGGCCACGCTACGGCAGGCGCTCGAGGGCAACGTCCACACCGCGATCGGCGGCGACGAGACCGAGCGCGCGAGCGCGAAGGCGCTCGGCCTGACCGAGCGCGAGCTCACGATCCTGGGAGCTCTCGCGCGCGGCCTGTCGAACGACGAGATCGCGAAGGAGTTCTGGGTCGCGCCGCAGACGGTGAAGTTCCACCTGACGAACATCTACCGCAAGCTCGGCGTGAAGAACCGCACGGAGGCGACGCGCATCGCCTACCAGCACGGGCTTGTGGAAAGCCCGATCTACGCCGAAGAGTAGATGGTGCCGCACGTCCGACCAGAGGTCTGACTCCAGACCCAACCTCCCATGCACACGGTCACGGCGATAGACGAGGACGAACGCGAGGAGACGCCCGACTCCGCTGGCGCTCCGGCTCCCCCTGAGCGACGCGGAGTGCTTCGGCGCATCGCGGAGGAGGAGTACATCCTCGTCGTCCTCCTCGCCGGGTTCGCGCTCATCTTCCTGCTGATCTTCCCGCCGGCGCTCATCGTCAACGACAGCTGGCTCAACCTCATGGCCGGACGCGAGGTCGTCGAGAACGGCCTGCCGAGCGTGGACGAGCTGACGATCTACGGCCTCGGGGCGACCTGGACGGATCAGCAATGGCTCGCCCAGGTCTTCATGTACGGCGTCTTCAGCCTCGGTGGGTTCGCGCTCCTGTCGATCGTCGCCTGCGCCTTCGTCGTCGGCGCCTTCACGCTCGCAGCAGCGGCGTCGAGATCGCTCGGGGCAGGCCCGCGCGCGATCTGGCTGCTCTTCCTCCCCGTGCTCATCTCCGCCGCGCTCGGGTGGTCGATCCGCGCGCAGATGCTCACGCTGCCGCTCTACACCGGGCTCCTCTGGCTCCTCGCCTCGCAGGCGCGGCGCCCGACGCAACCGCGTCTGGATCGCGCTGCCGATGCTCGTCCTCTGGGCGAACATGCACGGGAGCGCCGCGCTCGGCGCGCTGCTCGTCATGCTCCTCGGCGCGTACGAGCTCCTGCGCAGCCGAGGCAGATCGGGGCTGCGGAGCATCGGCCTGATCGCGCTGGCGCCGCTCGCCATCCTCGTCACCCCGTACGGCCCGGTCACGACCGCTCGCTACTACCACCTCCTCCTCGTCGATCCGCCCTTCGCCGGACAGGTCACGGAGTGGCAGCGGCCGACGCCGGCGGCGAACACCGCGGCGTTCTACGTCCTCCTCGCGATCGCGATCCCGATCGTGATCTGGGGTCGTCGCCGCCTGACCGTCTTCGACATGGGTGTCCTCGCCCTCACGCTTGCCGGCGCGCTGACGGCCATTCGGGGAATCCCCTGGTTCGCGTTCGCCTGCATGGTGTTCGTCCCCGTTGCGATCGGAAGAAGTCTCGAGAGCCGCAAACCGGGCGAGCCGAAGCGAGGCCTCAACACGGTGATCTGCGTCGGGCTCGTAGCCGCGAACCTCGCCGCCGCAGGGGCGCTCTTCTTCCGCAGCGACGCCTGGTTCGAGGACTACTGGCCGAACGCGCCTGCCGAGGCCGTGCGCGCGGAGCTGCAGCCGGGCGACCGCGTCTTCGTCCCGGATCGCTTCTCGGACTGGCTGCTCTGGAAGATCCCCGAGCTCCGCGGACGAATCGCCTACGACGTGCGCTTCGAGGTCTACGACAAGGAGTTCTTCCGACCGCCTGGCCGACTACAACTGGGAGCAGGGCCCGACTGGAAGTCGTTCGCGGACGGCTACCGGATCATCGTCGTCGACGAGACGAATCGCTCGCACACCGCCGACTTCCTGAAGGAGCCCGGGACGCGCGTGATCTACCGCAACGACGAGCTCACGATCGTCGCACGACCGAAGAGCTGACAGCGGGCCTCACTCAGGACGTCGACTTCCGGAAGACGACGACGCCGTCCCGCTCGAAGACCTTCGTCCACGCCGCGTCGCCCTCGAGCCGACGCACGAGCGCACGCACGACCTCGGGATGTTTCGTGAGGATCGGCGAGTCGGGCCGGACGACCCACGGCTCGGTGCGGTCGACGACGCCCACTCGGCTCTCCCGAGAACGGGCACCGAGTAGACGTACTGTCGCGCCGACAGGTGACCGCCGACGTCGTTCGAGGCCATCACCGGCGCACCGCGCGGGACAAGGGCGACGGCGTCCCTCAGCGCGGCGATGTGCGCTCGCGGATGCGTACGGGCTCCCTCCGAGAGGGACGCTGCCGACGGCGCGCGCCCAGGGCCCCACGAAGAGCGCGAGCGTGCTGAGCAGACCAGCACCGCAGCGGCAGCGAGGCCGCGGCGCGGCGCGCCGATCCGCGCGACTCCGAAGACGGTCGCCGCGATCAGGAACGGGATGACCGCAGCCACGCTGTGGTAGCGCGGGTCCGTCATCGAGCGGAAGTCCGAGAGGCCGTTGGCGAGAAGCTGCGGGAGCGCGACCGCGGCAAGCCCGGGGGACAGCACGAAGAGGAACAGGAGCGGAAGACCGAGCCAGATCAGGTACGCGATGTCGTGCCCCTCGACGAGCGCCCCGACGACCGCGCCGGGATCCGTGAAGAGCGTGCGGCACGACGCCGACCGGGCGAGCCGCCCACGTCGTCGTAGAAGCCGAAGAACATGCTGTCGTCGCGCCGGCGAACGCTCGGCACGACGAAGTAGATCGCGACGAACGTCCAGGCGGCGCCGAGCAGCGCGATCGCGCGCCCGTCGCGCCGCTTCCCGTGCGCGAGCGCGTACCAGACGCCGAGCGCCGCGATCGGCAAGACCCATGAGCTCGCCCGTCGACATCGCGAGCGAGCGCGCACAGCGCGAACGGCCACAGCCGCTCGGTGTCGAGGAACCAGATGCAGAAGAGGTAGAACGGGATCGCGAACGTCACGGGATGGATCGCGGCGCTCGCGCTCGTCGCCGTCCACGGGTACGCGAGATACGCCAGTGCGAGCAGAGCCGCGGCGCTCTCCGAGCCGAGATGCCGACGACCGAGCCAGAAGACGGGCAGCGCTCCGAGCGACACGACCGCGATCTGCGCGAACGCGAGCACGAGCGGGGAGCGGCCAGACGAGCCAGAGCGGCGCGAGCAGCGACGAGGAACGGATCGACGTGAGCACCGAGCCGCACCATCTGCTCGCCCGGTCGCCGCCTCGGTGACCTCGAGCGGATGGCCGTGCGCCGTGCTCCACACCGCCTGCACCATGTTCCCGAGGTCGAACCGACCTTCGCGGAAGTTCGTGTAGCTCCGGTGGGCGATGAGGAACAGGAGCGCCGCTCCACACCACCATCCCGGCCCACACGACCAGGCTCCACGCTCGCTCGCGCACGAGCGCTACGAGGCCGGCGCCACCCGCGAGCCGTACGCGATCGGCCGAGGCGGCCGAGGTGCGTCATGCGGCTCTCGCCTCGACGGGCGCAGCTGGCTCGATTCGCACACGTCGCCACTCGGCGCTCGAGAGCCACGACCGCATAGCGCGACGGTCAGTCGCGACGACCGCCAGCGTCCAGGCCGTGTCGAACGGCGGTCGGGTGACCGCTTCCCGGCGTGAGGATCATCGCGAGCGGGACGAACCACAGCGAGCCCGAGCCGAGGCTGCGCGAGCGCGACGACGACGAGCAGGAGCGCGAAGTAGTGCAGCCAGACGATCGGCGTGAGCGCGAGCGACGCCGCGATCGCGACGATGAAGGCGGTCCGCTCGTCGCCCCGCGTCCGACCGAGGACGACACAGCCGACGAGCGCGAGCCCGACGCGCGAGCCAGAGGCCACGCGCGACCGGAGACGGCAGGCCGAGGTCGAGGCCGACGATGTACGCCGTGTACGAGTCCTCGCCCACGATGTCGTCGAGCCTCCGGAGGAGATGCGGGTAGTCGAGCGAAGCCCGCGAAGCCGATCACGCGCCCACGACAGGACGAGAAGGCCCGCCCCGACCGCACACGTCAGCAGCGCGCTCGCAGCACCTGTCGCGTCGCGGCGAGCCAGACGACGAGCGGCCAGAGGAAGAACTTGGCCGCGAGCGTGATCCCGATGCTCGCCGACGACAGGAACGAGCCGATCGCGGAAGCGCCACGCGAGCGCCGCGGCGAGCGCGAGCCAGAGCGTCACGTTGCCGGTCTGGATCGGCGGAGATCACGGGCGGCCACAGCAGCAGCGAGCCCGTAGCAGCGCCAGTCCCGGACGCCGAGCACGAACGGCACGGCGAGAGCGACGGCGACCACGAGCACGGCCATGACGAGCGCGCCCGCGGCCTGGAGCGGGAGCACCGTGAGCGGGATCGCGAGCAGCGCCGGCAGCGGCGGATACGGGTACGGGCCGCCCCAGGCGGTCGTCGGCTCCCCGTTCGGCGGATACGGGCTCTCGGCCGTCGAGAATCGCCTCGGCCGCGCCGTAGAACTGCCGGAAGTCGATGGCGATCGTCTCGCCCCGGACGTCGCTCGCGAAGAGCACGACGACGCAGCGCCGGGAGCACGCCCGAAGAACACGATCGACGCCAGCCACGCCGACGCGCGACCACGTCAGCGGCCGCTGCTCCGGTGAGCGCGGCGACGGACTGCGCGTCCGTCGTCACGCGGGCGCCTCCACCGGCTCGCCGCTCCGGCTCGGCCGGGCGACGAGAACGCGCGAGGATCACGACCACGACCAGCAGCCGGAAGGAACGGCTGCAGCCCTCACCATGTCCATCCCGTGGACACACCCAGAGAACTATCGGCAGAAGCCAGATCGCCGAAAAGCGCGGTCGCGAGATCGCGAGCGGCACGGCGAGGAGCACGAGATAGTGCAGCCAGACGACCGGCGCGAAGGCGAGCGCGGCAACGATCGCGCAGGTGAACGCCCGCACCTCGTCGCCTTTCCGCCCGAGATGCACGACGGCGCCGAGCAGCGCCCCGCCGCAGACCAGCATCGCCAGACGTCCGATCGTCGGACTCGAGGCCGAGCGCCGCAGCCATCCCGACGAGCGAGTAGCTCCGTTCGTATGGAGCGGCCTCGAGCCGGTCGGCGTACGACGTGAGGCCCGTGAAGCCGATCGCGGCCCACGCCGACGAAGGTGAGCCCGAGCCCCGATGCCAAGGGCCACGAGCGGCGCTGCGCGCCCGTTCGCGTCGCGGCGGCCCACACGAGGAGTGGCCAGAGGAAGAGCTTCAGCGCCATCGCGCCGCCGAGAGCCGCGCGGAGCAGGCCACGTCGTGTCGCGGTAGCGCCACACGAGCGCGGCGGCCAGCACAGACGCGACGGTGACGTTCGCGATCTCGAGCGAGTTCCACCCCGGCGCCCAGATCAGGACCGCCGCGTAGCAGCGAATGTCGCGCACACCGACGAGGTACACGGCACCCAGCAACGCCGCGAGCGAGGCGGCGAACGCAATGAACGACGGCGACGTCGTCGGGCACGAAGGTGAGCGGAACGAGCAGCTCCGCCAGCAGCGGCGGGTACAGTACGGAAGCTCCGAGTCGGTCGACCACGGCGTCCCGTTCTCGCGCACGGACTCGGCGGCGTCGAGGTAGCTGGCGTGGAAGTCCGCACGCCAGCTCGGCCGGACCCGGTCGCCGCGACGAGCGTCGACGAGCAGCGCCGCGGCAACGGCGACCAGCACCACCGTCGACAGCAAGTCGTCGACCGCCCAACGGGACATCGGTCGCCGTCACGACGCGCTGCCGACGGCGAGCTGCCCCGAGCTCCGAGCCGGCCGGGCGAGCACGACGGCGACGAGGATGACTGCGACGAGCGCCGGGAGGAACGTCTGGAAGCCCTCCGCGTACCCGGGCCGCGGGCTCGACCACAGAAGGATGGGCAGGAGCCAGATGATCGAGAACCGCGGCCTGCGCGATCGCGAGCGGCACGAGCAGGAGGACGAGGTAGTGCAGCCACACGATCGGGCTCAGCGCGAGCGTCGCGGCGACCGCGCACGTGAACGAGCGCGGATCGTCGCCACGTCGGGCCAGCACGACGCAGGCGACGAGCAAGCCGCCCCCGAGCGACGACGCGTCGAGGCCTTGCCCCACCGCCGAGCTCAGCCCGAGCGTGGAGGCCATGCCCACGATCGAGTAGCTGTTCTCGGACTGGATGTCGGAGAGCCGCCGGAGCAGGTCGAGGTAGCCGCCGAGCCCGTCGAACCCGATCGCAGCCCAGGCGACGAACGTCACGACGACACCGACGGCGACTGCCCAGAGCGTCGTGCGGAGCCGACGGGTCGCGAGCGTCCACACGAGCAGCGGCCAGAGCAGGAGCTTCGCCGAGACGGCCAGGCCCAGCGCGACGGCGGGCTCACGAACACGGTCGCGATACCTCCACACGACGGCGAGCGCGAGCGCGAGCGGGATCGAGACGTTGGCGAGGAGCACGCCGCTCGCGACCGGCATCCACAGCAGCGCCGCCGCGTAGCAGCGGACGTCGCGGATGCCGAGGAGGCGAAGCGTGAGCCAGAGCATCGCGAGCATGCCCGCCGTCACGATCAGGGCGACGAGATCGATCGGGAGCTTCGTGAGCGGCAGCAGCGACCACGGCGAGCTGCGGCGGATACACGTACCCCTTCTGGTCCTCGAGGATGGGATCGTCGAGCGCGGGGTACGGCGAGTCGCCCGTCGAGTATCGCGTCGGCGGCCGGGAGGTACGCGAATCGCACGTCCCAGGCCAGCAGGTCCTGCGCGCCAGGCTGAACACGATGAACGCCGACGTCCACAGGACGGCGATGAAGACGAGCGCGACCGTCAGCAGGCTCGGGCGAGACGGCGAACGCTCGCTCTCGGACCAGGAGCCGGAGGCGTCGGCGGCCGACCTCATCGTCTGATGATGGCGCCAGGGCCGGAGGGCGCGCGCAGTCGGATGGTCGAGACTGAATCCCCCCTTTGGCCCGTTGTGCGCGAGCTGCGCATCTGCCGACGATACTGAGCGACCACGTCAAACGGGGCGACCGCCGGCGCCTCCTTTCAGTCAAGAGGAGGACCTCCTACATGTACGAGCTCCTGATGCGGCCCTTCGTTCGACTCCAGATCGCTGCGGTCGAGCTGCGGGAGCGGGAGGATGGCCAGACGACGACCGAGTACGCGATCCTGCTCGGCTTCCTCGCTATCGCCATCATCATCGCGCTGTTCTTCCTGCGGAACGTGCTTCGCAGCCTCTTCTCGAGCGCTGCGAGCAGCGTCTCCAACGCGCCGGGCGGCTGATTCGCCCGACGCCGATCGGTCACACGTGCGGCCCGCCATCGGCGGGCCGCACGCCTTTCAGGGAGCCAGTTCTAGTGATCTGGGACTCAACCCCTCTTCGGCCGGTTGAAGATGCACGCCGAGCGAGCCGACCCTCGAGGTGTCCGTCGACTCTGACGGAACGCAGTCACCGCAGGGGCGAGTAGCCCCTCTGACCGGAGGAGGACCTCCACATGTCCGACATCCTGTTGCGACCGATCATCGCGATGCAGGTCGCGGTGCATCAGCTGCGGGAGCGGGAGGATGGCCAGACGACGACCGAGTACGCAATTCTGCTCGGCTTCCTCGCTATCGCCATCATCATCGCCCTGTTCTTCCTGCGGAACGTGCTGCGCAGCCTCTTCTCGAGCGCCGCGAGCAGCGTCTCCCGGGCTCCGAACTAGACAGAGCCTCTGCGGCAAGGAAGATGCGTACGTGCGGCCCGCCATCAGGCGGGCCGCACTCGTTTCCGAAGGTCTAGGGCGAAACCCACCTTTCGGCCGGTTGTGGAGCGTCGCGATCGCGACAACGCTCTGAGGGCGCTGCCATCACGGGGCGCACGAGCACACCCGGGGGCGGGGAGCCCCCTCAGACTGGAGGAGGACTCCACATGTCCGACATCCTGTTGCGACCGATCATCGCGATGCAGGTCGCGGTGCATCAGCTGCGGGAGCGGGAGGATGGCCAGACGACGACCGAGTACGCAATTCTGCTCGGCTTCCTCGCTATCGCCATCATCATCGCCCTGTTCTTCCTGAGGAACGTGCTGCGCAGCCTCTTCTCGAGCGCCGCGAGCAGCGTCTCCCGGGCTCCGCGCGGCTGAGCCAGCACGGAAGGAAGGTCGATCGAACGGCCCGCCCAGGCGGGCCGTTCGTCGTTCTGAGCCGTCAACGCCTCCGGGCTCGACGCTGGAGCCGAACGGCTAGGAGGAACCCACCCATCGGCCGGTTGTCGAACGGCCCGCGCGCACAGAACCTGAGGGAGCCCGGCAAGTCAGGGGCAGTAGTCACACGCAGGGGCCGAGCGCCCCTCCAACCGGAGGAGACTCCATGTCCGACATCCTGTTGCGACCGATCATCGCGATGCAGGTCGCGGTGCATCAGCTGCGGGAGCGGGAGGATGGCCAGACGACGACCGAGTACGCAATTCTGCTCGGCTTCCTCGCTATCGCCATCATCATCGCCCTGTTCTTCCTGCGGAACGTGCTTCGCAGCCTCTTCTCGAGCGCCGCGAGCAGCGTCTCCCGGGCACCCGGCTAAGCCAGACGCCGGATCCGCGGGCGCCACGGCTTCCGCGGCAGCGAAGTGCACCGGCCCGGTTACCCCCTCGACCGGGCCGGTGCATACGCTTTGTAGGGACGTGAAGAACCACCCTTTCGGAATTCGCAAATTCGGCGGCACAATGAGCAAGACCGCTTCAAGCCTCGTAGCTGTCGACCGGGGGAGGGAGACAGAGACTCATGGTTCGACCCCATCGTTCCGATAGGAGCACGAGAGGCCTCGTGAGACTTCGTGATTGGACTGCGGCGCGGCGCCATCGCCAGGACCCCGAGAGCGGTCAGGCGACGATCGAGTTCGCGCTCATCCTCATCCCGCTCCTGATCCTCGTCGTCGGAATCATCCAGTTCGGCATCGGGCTCAACTACTGGCTCGACATGAACCGCACTCGCGAACCAGGGCGCACGCTGGGCGGTCGTCAACGCGTATCCCGGCTGCCCTCGGAACTCGCTACCTTCTGCCGCGTGCGCCGCTCCCGGAGCGTTCCAAACATTCCTCTCGAATCAGAAGCTCGCCAAGGGTGAGGTCGTCAACCCGATCATCTGCTTCGAATCCACATCCGGCGGCGGCGGAACGCCGGTAGCGGGCGACCCCGTTCGCGTCCAGATCGAAAGGCAGTTCCCGCTTCGAATCCCGTTCTTTAGCTTCGCAAGCGTCAGCCTCAAAGCGCGCGCGACGATGCGATCCGAGTGGGATCCGACCGTCTACAGGCCGAACCCGATCACATGCTGACGACGCATCGGCGGCTCGGTCTCCGTTACGAGAGCGGCGTTGTGACGATGCTCTTCGCTCTTCTGACGCCTCTCATCCTCGTGCTAGGAGCGGTGGTCATCACTATCGGCTCCTGGTATACGCACGCACGGCATCTTCAGACGAAGGTCGACGCCTCGGCGTTCGCCGGCGGCGACGTCTGGTCGTTCCCTTGTGTCGAGACCGCGCCGTGTGGGCCAGCTGACGAGTAGTCAGAAGATCATCACCGCCGCACGCCAGTACGTGGCCAGCACACGCAGGCCGACGGCACCTTGAACACCAGCACGACGTTCAATCCGCAAGTCGGGGGGGTCACTGGCTCCCAGATTCATGTCGTCATCAACGGCACCGGATACTGGACGGACAGCTCGTCTCCGGCCGACTTCAACGATCCGGCAGGATCGGGCCCGGGCGACCCTGGAACAAATGGCGCAAGCACGGTCTGCGCCTCGAATCACGTCGACGTCAAGGCGACCGAAAACGACAGCGCGAACCTCTTTCGCTATCTTCCGTTCTCCCCGGACCTCAAGCGTAAGGCCCGGGTCGAGATCCATCAGATCGAGGGGATCAACTTACTGCTCCCGATCGGCGTAAAGGTTCCAAAGCCGTTGAGCGCAGCTGCGGTCTTCTACAACGAGACGAACGGCGCGATCCTCGGCGGCTCGGACGGCATCAAGTACTTCTGTTTCCTCAAGACACCGCCAGCCGGCTTCGGCATTCCGGCTGCGAGCGGCTTGGACGCATGGACGACGTACGACACCGGCGACCCGACGTGCTCGTACACGTCCTGGGCGAACCTCAATATCGGTGACCACACGGGCGTTGTCGTCGCGACGAGCTTCCGGCCGAGGTGCGATGCGAGTGCGAGTCCGCCCGTGACGACCAGCTGCCTCAGTTCGAACTTCACAGATGTCGACTCGTTCTGCCGGCAGGGGTCAGGCCGAATCGCGCAGTGTTTCTATACGACCGGATCCGGCGCCTCCCAGACCGCGCAATCGGGCCTTCAGTACATCCGCGGTTACACGAGCCGGACGGTGACCAACGGAGGCTCAGCGCCGACATTCTGGTCCAGTCCGCCACAGGTGAACAGCGTGTGGCTCGACGGGCAGAGCGCGAACTGCGGGTGGAGCCTTCAGCGCAACTTCGGCCTACTTCAACGACCCAAACCAGGCCTGCACAGCGTCGCTCAACGCCAACATCGACTTCGGCGACGCCCTTGACCTATCCAAGCACCCGGGGGCCGGTGCAGAGGTCAGGTACGGACAGGTCTACGGGACGACGGGCCCGAATGGTGAGGAGAGGTGCTTCGGCGGTGGCCAGAGCTTCACCGGCGGCAACAATGTTCCGAATTGCGACATGGCAGTCAGCGGGTCCGGAGCCAGCGGCACCGTTGTCCTGGACCCCCGATTCGACAACCAGGGAGATCCGGCAGCAATCCGACACTCATTCGTGATGATGATCCAGCTCACCAACACGAGGATCTCGACCGACGGAGGCGCGACCAAGGTCGACTGCCCGAACAGCGGCGGCGCAGCGTGCAGATGGTTCTACTGGGCGGACAGCGGCCCCCGGGATCAGGGAAGCTGGCCGACGATGGCCTCTCGGCGTCCGCACACTCGTCTTCGACAACCCCCTCCAACGTTCGTTCACGGGTGCTCCGGACATCAACGGACCGATCCGGTGGATCCAACTGAACGCTGGAAGCGGAGGCGGGTGCGGCCCTATCCCCGTGCCCGACGGGTCCGCAGCGAGCCAGACGATGAGTGGATCCAAGTGTTTCTTCATCAAGATGGGTCTGAAGGGCTCGCTCGCACAGGATCAAAGCGAGCCCCCGTTCGGGTTCAACGTAAAGGGCAGCCAGAGCGGATCTGTCGATTGCGATCCTGCGCTGAACCAGTGGAAGGACGAGACCGAGCAGGGGTGTAGCCCGTACTACGTCGGAAACGACTTCTCGACCGACCCGCCGTGTCCGTGGGCAGATGGAACCCAGCGCAACTGGGCGCAGTTCATCGGCCTTTCGGGCGCGGTGCCACCGCCACCGCCGACTTCGCCGTGGCCAGCCTATAACTGCCTGCGGTCCGACGGTCCGCCTGCTGCGGGCCAGGTGGACAATGGACTGAAGGGTCGTATGTTCACCCCGCCTGCGCAGAAGCTCCTGTTGAACTTCTCGACCGGGGAGCAGACGAACACTTGCCCAGCAGACAGCGCGACGGCCTTCGTTCCGGGGCGGAACTACTGGTCCGATACCAACAACGCGTCTGGCGGGAAGTACGCATTCGCCAACCAGTTGGGCGCGCAGCCACACCCAAACAACCTCCAGAGCAACAAGGACCCTCGGCTGGTGGTTCTCTTCATGACGACGTACAACAGCTTCTCGGGAACCGGGAATGGAGAGGTGTATCCGATCGTGACGTTCGGGGCCTTCTACATCACGGGCTGGGGATCAGTGAATGGCAGCAACGGCATCAACATCGACGACCCGTGTCCGGGAAATGCTCCGCCCCCCGACATGGTGGTCGTGAAGGGCGGCTCGGGGCCGAGTACATCTGGGGCCATTTCATCAACAACGTCATACCGCCGGCCAGCGTCACACCGGACCCGAACCTGCTCTGCAATCCCGCACAGTTCACGCCGTGTGTCCCGGTTCTCGTCGAGTGATGACCGAGACGTCCGACGCTCATGTAATCCCTCGAATCGTGCCGAAATAGGAGCAGCGCACACAGGAAGTAAGGAGAGAGGAAGCCATGTCCAATACGCTCACAGGAAAGGTCTCGGGCAGGATGTCGTCCCGCGGATGGGCGATCGCCCTCGGCATCGGCGCCGTCGTGCTCGCCGCGATCCTGCTCGTCGTCTACCTGGATCGCTACCGCGCCCGCGTCGGCGGCGAGAACGCCCCGACGCCGGTGCTCGTCGCGAAGCAGCTGATCCCGCAGGGCACGCCCGGCACGCTCGTGGCGAGCCAGTCGATGTACGCGCCGACGACGCTTCCGCGGAAGGAGGTCGAGGTCGGAGCGATCTCCGACCCGGCGTACCTGAGCGGCCGCGCCGCTGCCGCGGACATCTTCCCGGGCCAGCAGTTCACCGCCACCGACTTCGCGGCGAGCGACACCGCGTCCGTCGACTCGCAGATCACGGGCACGCAGCGCGCGTTCGCGATCTCGATCGACGGCGTCCACGGAGTCAGCTCGCAGGTGCAGGCCGGCGACTCGGTCGACGTCTACATCGTCGCGTCGGCAGGCGTCGTCAAGCTCTTCCGCCCGAACGTCAAGGTGCTCACGATCCCGACGATTCCCGGCCCGAGCGGCGGCGGCAACCTCGTCCTCCGGATCGAGACGAAGGACGCCGCGACCTGGCTGTACGCGGCCGACAACACGCAGCTGATCTTCGTCCTCCGCCCGGTCGTCGGCGCGAAGCCGACGAAGCCGTCGCAGGCAACTGCAGCTACGGTGCTGAGGTAGAGGTCGAGAGGATCACCTGATGCCGAGCCGCCCGGTACAAGCTCTCCTCGCCGTCGAGCCTGGTGTCGACGCCGAGGACGTGAAGGACTCGCTGCCCGGCGGCGAGGACTTCAACGTCGTCGGCGTCGTCACGGGCGCCGAGGAGGCGATGTCGTGGCTGCGCGGCGGCGTCGCGGACCTGCTCCTCGTCGCCTGCGCCGGCTACTCGGATCGCGCGCTGCTGCTCCTGGACGGCGTGGCCCGCCAGAACCCCGAGCTGAACGTGATGGTGCTCGGGCACGGGTCGCCCAACGGCTTCCTCAGGCGCGCGTTCGAGGCCGGCGCAGACGACATCGTCATGCTCCCGGCGACGCCGGAGCAGATCCGCTTCGAGATCCACAAGCTCATGGCCCGCAAGCAGGGCGCGGACACGCCCGGTCGATCAACGAGAACTCGCGGCTCGTCTGCGTCCTCGGGCCGAAGGGCGGCACCGGCAAGACGCTCACGTCGACGAACCTCTCCGTCTGCCTCGCGCAGCGCGGCGAGAAGGTCGCGCTCATCGACCTCGACCTCCAGTTCGGCGACGTCGCCCTGTGCCTCGGGCTGCCGCCGGAGAGGACGGTGTACGACCTCGCGCAGTCTCCGGGCGCGCTCGACTGGGACAAGCTCTCGGCCTTCATGGCCGCAGCACTCCTCCGGCGTGCACACGCTGATCGCGCCGAGGCGGCCCGACCAGGCGAGCGCCGTCGGCGCCGAGCTCCTGCGCGAGATCTACTCGATCCTGCGCCAGAACTACGACTGGGTCATCGTCGACACGCCTCCCGGCTTCACCGCCGAGGTCATCACGTCGATCGACCACTCGACCGACATCGTCATGGTCGGGATGCTCGACTCGCTGTCGCTGAAGAACACGAAGCTCGGCCTCGAGACCCTCGAGCTCATGAAGTACGACACCGATCACATCTACCTGCTGCTGAACCGCGCGCACAGCCGCGTCGGGCATCAGCCAGTCGGATGTCGAGGCGGTTCTCGGCCGCACGCCGGACGTCTTCATCCCGTCCGACCGCGAGATCCCGCGCACGGTGAACGAGGGCATCCCGATCGTCGTCGCTCGGCCCCAGTCCGAGCCGGCCGAGGCGTTCGGGCGGCTCACCGACCTGCTCGCGGGCGAGTCCGTCCCCGCCGTCGGCGCCGGTCCCCGCGATGGCAGCAGCGCCGATTCCTCCGGCTCTTCTTCCTCCCGCCGTCGGCTCTTCGGACGAAAGGCCTAACTCATGGAACTCCACGAGCGAATCTCCAGCCAGCGCGGCCCGGTGAGAGAACAGGAGCCGTTCGCCGAGCTCAAGAACAAGGTCCACATGAGCGTCATCTCCGAGCTCGGGCCGCAGCTGTTCAACATCGCGGTCGACCCGAACGAGCTCCGCGACCGCGTCACCGCGGACGTGCGCCGGCTGCTCAACGACGAGCCCGGGCATCGCCCGCGAGGATCGCGAGCGCCTCACGTCCGAGATCCTCGACGACATCCTCGGCTACGGGCCGCTCGAGCGCCTGCTCGCGGACGACTCGATCACCGAGGTCATGTGCAACGGCCCGGACGACGTCTGGATCGAGCGCGGCGGCAAGCTCTACGAGACGACCGTCCGCTTCACGGACGAGTCGCACCTGCGCCGCATCATCAACAAGATCGTGTCGCAGATCGGCCGCCGCATCGACGAGTCGTCGCCGATGGTCGACGCCCGCCTCCCGGACGGGAGCCGCGTGAACGCGATCATCGCGCCGCTGTCCCTCTCCGGCCCGCTGCTCACGATCCGGAAGTTCAGCCGCCGGCGCCTGTCGATGGAGGACATGATCAACATCGGCTCGCTCTCGGAGCAGTCGGTCGAGTTCCTGGGCCGCTGCATCGAGGCCCAGTGCAACATGCTCATCTCGGGCGGTACGGGCTCGGGCAAGACGACCCTGCTGAACGCGCTCTCGGCGTCGATCCCGAACAACGAGCGGATCGTGACGATCGAGGACGCCGCCGAGCTCTCGCTCCACCAGCGCCACGTGCTTCGCCTCGAGGCTCGCCCGCCGAACATCGAGGGCGAGGGCCACATCCCGATCCGCGACCTCGTGCGCAACTCGCTGCGCATGCGGCCCGACCGGATCATCGTCGGCGAGGTGCGCGGCGCCGAGGCGCTCGACATGCTCCAGGCGATGAACACGGGTCACGACGGGTCGCTGTCCACGGTGCACTCCAACTCACCGCGGGACGGCCTCCACCGCATCGAGACGATGGTGATGATGGCCGGCTACGACCTGCCGCTTCGCGCCATCCGTCAGCACATCGCGGCCGCGCTCGACCTCCTCGTGCACATCGACCGCATGGAGGACGGCTCGCGCCGCGTCGTCGCGGTCACCGAAGTGCTCCGCATGGAGTCGGACGTCATCCAGCTCCAGGACATCTTCGAGTTCGAGATCGAGGCGGTCGCTCCGGACCGGACGATCACGGGCGGGCTCAAGCCGACCGGCCTCCGCCCCGTCTTCCTCGAGAAGTTCCGCAAGCGCGGCATCGAGCTTCCGCAGAGCATGTTCGGCGAGCGCGTCCACTCGCTCGACGAGCGTCGAGGCGCGACGGCGTGAAGCTCGGACTGCGGACTGCGATCGCGAGCGCGGCGGTAGCCGCGCTCGTCGTGCCCACCCTCGCTCTCGGGCAGGGCGCAGCGCCCAAGCTGAGCGAGTCGACGACCTCGGGGTTCCCCGACAAGGCGTACCTGCTCACGCTTCCGAGCACGAAAGCGCTGAACACCTCCAATGTGGAGGTCACCGAGAACACGAGCCCGGTATCGGGCCTTGCGCGTCACACCGCCCGGCGGAGACAAGAGCGGCGCCATCCTCCTGATCGACGCGTCGAACAGCATGAAGGGCGCTCCGATCCAGAACGCGATGGCCGCGTCGCGCGCGTTCCTCGCCGAGCGCAAGAAGGACCTGCCCGTCGCGATCATCGTCTTCGGGCCGAGCGACAGCGTGCTCTCGGACTTCACGACCGACGGCGCGGCGCTCCAGCAGGCCGTGGCGCAGACGCCCGCGACCTCGGAGGGAACGCACATCTACGACGCGCTCGTCAACGCCGTGAACAAGGCCAAGGACCAGGGGCTCGAGCGGACGACGGTCGTGCTCCTCTCCGACGGCACGGACGTCGGCAGCGACGCGTCCCGCGCCGAGGCGCTCCAGGCGGCGACGGACGCGAACGTCCGCGTCATCTCCGTCGGCCTGAGCTCACCGCAGTACGACCCGGCGACGCTCAAGAGCCTCGCGAACCGCACGGGCGGCACGGTACGTCGAGACCGCCACGCCCGCCGAGCTCCAGCCGATCTTCCAGGAGATCGGGCAGCAGCTCTCGAGCGAGTACGAGGTCACCTACCGCTCGCTCCTCCCGCCACAGCAGAAGGCGGACGGTGCAGGTCAAGGTCGCCGGCTATGCACCCGCCTCGGCGACGTACATCGACTCCCGCTCTCGACCTCGCACCGGCAGGGCACGTTCGAGCAGCAGCTGGATCGACGAGGTCATCACCTCGCCGTGGCTGATGATCTTCGTCGTCGTCGCGGTGCTCGCCCTGGTCGGCTTCGCGATCTTCTCCGCGATCGACGTCCGCAACCGCTCGCTGCGGCGGCGGATGGCCGCCTACGTCACGGTGCCGAGCGAGGAGGAGTCGCGCATGCGACGCGCCGAGGTCGCCGCGATGCTCGCCGACACGGCGCAGCGCACGGTCGGCGGGCAGCGCTGGTGGCAGCGCTTCGAGACCGACGTCGAGCTCGGCGGCTTCAGCCTCTCGGCGCTCGCGATCGCGGGCTGGACGATCGTCGGCGGGATCGTCGCGTCGATCGTCGTCGGCGATCGTCTTCCAGTCCCTCTGGGGCCTCCTCGTCGGCCTCGCTGCGCCGTTCGTCACGCGCTGGATCGTGTCGCGTCGCGTCCGGAAGATGCGCAGGGCATTCGAGGAGCAGCTCGCGGACAACCTCGACGTCCTCGCAGGCGCGATGCGAACCGGGCACTCGACGATGGGCGCCCTCTCGGTCATGGTCGACAGCTCGATCGAGCCGTCGAAGACCGAGTTCCGCCGCGTCCTCCAGGACGAGCAGCTCGGCGTTCCGATCGACGATGCGCTCATGGTGATGGCACGACGAATGCAGAGCTACGACGCGGAGCAGCTCGCGCTCGTCATGCGCCTCCAGCGCGAGGCGGGCGGCAACACGGCCGAGGTGCTCGACCGGGTCGCCGAGGTCATCCGCGGGCGAATGGAGCTCCGCCGCCTCGTCGACGTCCTGACGGCGCAGGCCAAGATCTCGCGCTGGATCCTCACCGCCTTGCCCGTCGGCGTGCTCCTCATGCTCATGCTGTCGGGTGGCGACTACCTGGATCCGATGCTGAACTCCCTCGTCGGCAAGATCGCTCTCGTGTTCGGCGCGATCCTCGTGCTGATCGGGTCGTTCTGGATCAAGCAAATCTCGAAACTGGACGTGTGAGATGGGAATCGGGCTGATCGCAGTTGCCGGTGTGCTGCTCCTCGGAGCGGGCGTCATGATCCTCGTCGTCCAACCTCGGGAAGACCCGCGGGTCGTCGGCGACGATCGACCAGATCCAGACGTACGGCTACGTCGCGGAGGCTACGGGTGGCTCGGAGTCCGAGTCGGCCGCGAGGCGCCCGCATCGACTCGGTCGCCGGACGGATCGGCGACTGGGTCGGCCGGCGCAGCGACCGCTTCGGCGAGGAGAAGATCCGCGAGAAGCTCGTCTCCGCCGGGATGTACGGCACCACGCCGCGGAAGGTCCTCGGCTACCAGGTGCTCTGCGCCATCGCGTTCGCCCTCGTCGTCCTGTGGCTCATCCCCGCGATGGGCGGGTCGATCATCTTCGCGATCGCGCTCGCGGTTGCCGCAGGCGTCGGCGGGTGGTTCGCGCCCGTCTACTACGTCGAGCTCAAGCGACGCAAGCGCATGGAGCTGATCGACAAGCAGATGCCCGACCTGATCGACCTGCTCGTCGTGACGATCGAGGCGGGTCTCGGAATCCTCGCGTCCATGCGCGTCGCCTCCGAGAGCATGTCGGACCCGCTCGGACAGGAGCTTCGCCTCACCTTGCAGGAGCAGCGGATGGGTCTCTCGGTCGGTCAGGCGATCGAGAGCCTCGGTCGGCGCTGTGACGCCGGGAACATGCGGATGTTCGTCCGCGCGATCACGCAGGGCGAGCGTCTCGGCGTCTCCATCGGCACGACGATGCGCAACCTCTCGGTCGAGATGCGCAAGCGGCGCAGGGCGATGGCCGAGGAGCGCGCGCAGAAGATGCCGATCAAGATGCTCTTCCCGCTCATCTTCTTCATCTTCCCGGCGCTCTTCATCGTCATCTTGACGCCGATGGTCATCAGCATCGCCAAAGCCTTCAGCTAGCGAGCCATGGCGACGCTCACGCTTCGGCGAGAGGACGGTCGGATCGTCTGCGAGCGCGTGGTCGTTGCGGACCGCGCGCATCGCCGAATGCGCGGGCTGCTGGGCCGCAAGTACCTGCGTCAGGGTGAAGGCATGGTCCTCCGCCCGGGCTGGAGCATCCACACGGCGTTCATGCGCTTTCCGATCGACGCCGTCTTCCTCGACGCCGATCAGGTCGTGATCAAGATCGAGCACGAGGTCGGGCAGTGGCGCACAGTGTCGTGTCGTGGTGCGCGCGAAGTCGTCGAGCTCTCCGCCGGCGAGTGCCGGCGGCGTGGTCTCGAGGTCGGCGATCGCGTCGCCTGGGCATCGCGGAGCGCTGCCGATGCACGCGCCGACCGAGCGGCGGGAGTGTTCGAAGACGAGGTCGATGAGCCGCGCGCTCGCGTGCTGGTTGCAAGTCGCGATCCGCGCTTCCTGCGGCTGGCCCGCTTCCTGCTCGGAGGCCGCGACTTCGAGGTCGAGGAGCTGACGTCACCCGAGCGGCTGCCGGAAGCCATTCTCGAGCCAGACCGTCGACATCGCCGTCCTCGACGGTGCGGACACGGTCGCCGAAGCGTTCCGCACCGCCAACGCAGCTCGTGCGCGAAGACCCGAGGTCCCCGTCGTCATCGCTGCGGACACCGGCGGAAAGAGCCCGTCCGGGATGCGTGTCTTCGACCGCTGGAACGAGACCGAGGAGCTCTTGCAGGACGTCGAACGTCTGCTCTCCGAGCGGCTCGCGGGAGCGGCACCATACGGGCGAGGTTGAGTCGCGGGGGCAGGGGGAAAGTGTCATCGCGCAGGAGAGTTGCATTCGTGCGGGAACCCACGAAGATGAGGCGGTAGCTCGCGCATGACCGAGGCAAGCACGCAGATCGGTTCCGGAGGGTCGACACCCCTCCCCCGCTCGCTGCCTTCGGATCGTCCCGCGTATCGCGGGCCCGAAGAGCGGCTCGAGCGCCTTCACGCCTACTTTCTCGAGGGTTGCACGGAGGAGATCCGGCCGGTTCTCGAGTCCGTGCTCACGGACGCGCGGCGCGTTCACGCGGGCTATGCCGACGACGAGGTCGGCGACGGGCTCGCGTCGGTCTGGTACGCCGCGACCGCGATCGTCGAGCTCGGAGCTGCGCTCGAGCTGGACGACGCCGATGTGCGAGGCGCAGGAGCAGCGATCGCGGAGGCGTGCGCCCTTCCGCTGCCGGCTGCGCGCTACGTGCTGTTTCGCGAGGTCGTACGTAGCGGGCGGCTCCTCGAGCTACCGCCGCTCATGGCGGTCGAGCTCCAGCTCGGGCTTCTGCTCGGGCTCGACGTGCTCGCCGACGCGTCGCTCTGGATCCGGACGACGAGCGGGCTCGATGCGGTCGTCTCGCTGGGTGACGACGGCCGGCCCAGCCGTCGCGTCCGCGCCGAGGCGAAGGCGACCCTTCGCGGCCGCTCACGTCTGTCGCTCCTCGGGGGCTCGCAGCTTCGGTCTGCTCCGGTGCTCCGGTTCGGCGAGGCGTACGCCGCCGTCGTCGGACGGGTCGGGTCGGTGGAGCAGGCGGTCGCGGACGCCTACCTGAGCGAGACGGCGGCAGCGCTCAGCCCGGTCATCGAGCGCGAGTACCTGCTCGAGCATTCGGCGAACCGCGAGCGCACGCTCAGCGCGTCGGCGGAGCGGCGGCTGATGCGGCTCGGCTTCGATCTCCACGACGGGCCGATCCAGGACGTCCTCGCGCTGGCCGCCGACGTCCAGCTCCTCCAGCGGCAGGTCTACCCGTTCATCCTCGAGGAGTTCCGCGAGCAGGCGCACGGGCGCTTCGACGACCTCTCCGCTCGGCTCGTCGAGCTGGATCGTCAGCTCCGTGAGATCGCGCACTCGCTCGAGACGAAGAGCGTCATCAGCCGCCCGCTGGGCGAGATCCTGCACCGCGAGGTCGACACCTTCACCGAGCGAACCGGGGTGCACGCAGAGCTCGAGATCCGTGGCGATCCGGACTCGCTCTCGTCGGCGCAGCGCATCACGGTGTTCCGCGCCATTCAGGAGGCGCTCGCGAACGTGCGCGAGCACGCCGGCGCGACGAACGTGTCCGTGCGCGTGCGTGCGCGCCGCAGCGCGATCGAGCTGCAGATCGTCGACGACGGCATGGGCTTCGAGGTGGAGCGCGCGCTGGCCAAGGCCGCGCAGCGCGGCCGCCTCGGGCTCGTGGGCATCGGCGAGCGCGTCCGCATGGTCGGAGGCACCTTCGAGCTCGAGAGCCGCCCCGGCGGCCCGACGACGCTGAAGCTCACGCTCCCGCGCTGGGAGCCGCTGACGACCTGATCGCGCAGATCCGGAATCCGCTTGCGCGGAGTTCCGGATCGCGAGAGTCGCTCTACGCGGCCGGTCGCTGCGCAGGTTGTGCGCTGCGACGGCCAGGAACCGACGAAGGAGGCCTTTCGACCTCCTTCGTCTCTTCCCCCTACCGCCGCAACCGGTGCCGCCGCCCCGTTGCGGATCCTTGTGCGCTAGCTCAGGACGACGTCTGTGCCTTCGCCAGCTTCGAGACGCACTTGCCAAAAGCGTTCGCCTTGTTGGCGTTCGTGCCGTACTTCGCCTTGAAAGCCGCGATGGTCGCATCGGTGGTGCCGCGCTCGGCCTTGCACTTCTTGGCAGCGTTCTCCTCGGCCTGCTCGGCCGCCTGAGCCGCCTCGGCCTTCTTCACCTTCCCGGAGACACACTTGCCGAAGGCATTCGCCTTGTTGGCGTTCGTGCCGTACTTCGCCTTGAAGGCGGCGATGGTCGCATCCGTCGTGCCGCGCTCCGCCTTGCATGCCTTCGCGGCGTTCTGCTCGAGTGACTGGCCCGGCGCCGCAGCGCTGTTGCCAGGACTCTCGGGCTTACCCTTGTCGGCCGGCGGGGCCGCAAGGGCCGCCGGCACGCTCAGGGTGAGGAACGCAGCGATCACGATGAGTGTCCTGGCCATCACAGATCTCCGTTTCGAGGGGAAACTCCGTCCGATACAAGGGAGACGCGAGCGCGGGCGTGAACTTGCGCGGGAGACTGTTAAGAATTCGTGAGGTGGGTTGCGGGTGCGCAGCGCAGTGACGACGGTTCAACCATGGCCGTAACCGAAGCGGGCCACCTTGCCTCGCGCGAGATCGACGAGCTCTACCGTCGCCACGGCGGTGAGGTGTACCGGTACGCCTACGCGGTGCTCGGCAACCACGCCGATGCGGAGGACGTCACGCAGACGACCTTCCTCAACGCGTATCGCGCGCTCGAGCAGGGCGTCCGTCCGCGGAAGCCGTCGAACTGGCTCCTCACGATCGCGAGCAACGCGATCAAGCAGCGGTTCCGGCACGAGCAGGCCCGACCGCGCGAGGTCGAGCTCGACGACCGCATCGCCGGAGCGGAGACTGACGACGACGGCCCGAGCGTCGGCGAGCTCCTCACCGCGCTCTCGAAGATTCCCCCGCAACAGCGTCAGGCCATCGTGCTTCGCGAGTTCGAGGGTCGCTCGTACGCCGAGATCGCCGAGATCCTCGGCGTGACGACGACCGCACTCGAAACGCTGCTCTTCCGCGCGCGCCGCTCGCTCGCCGAAGAGCTCGAGCACCAGCTCACGCTGCACCGAGGCACAGCTCGCGGTCTCGCGCTCGGTCGACGACAGGCTCGGCCGGAAGGAGCGGCGGCGACTCCGCGACCATCTCGCCGAGTGCCCGGACTGCGCGCAGTTCGCGCGGCTCCAGCAGCGGCATCGCACGGCACTGCGCGGCCTCATGCTCATCCCGATCCCGCTCTCGCTCACGCTGTTCAAGGGCCTCGAGGGCGCCGGGACCGCCAGTGCGGCGACCATGCCCGCCGCGATGGGTGTCAGCGCCGCCGCGGTCGGCACGGGCGTCGGCACCGGCGCGGGCGCCACGGCCGCAGCCGGTGGCGGTGCAGTCGTCGGCGGGGTCGCGCTCAAGGCCGCCGCCGTCGTGGCAGCGGTCGGCGTTGCGAGCGGCGTTGCCGTGACGGGGGCATCGGAGATCGACTCGAAGCCGGCCAAGAAGGCCGCCGCCACGGCGACGCAGCCCGGCCAGCGCCTCGGCCAGGTCGCGCCGCGCGGCGTGTCCGTGCCCGGCAACGGCGTCGCGCGCGGAAAGCTCACCGCACCCGGCCAGCTGAAGGGCTCGTCGAGGTCAGCGTCGGCGCTGGCGAAAGCCAGGGCCCAGCGCCAGGGCCGAGGCTCAGGGCACGGGCACGCCCGGCAGCTGAAGCAGCAGAGCGCCGTCAAGCAGAATCACGCCTCCTCGCGGGGTCAGCAGTCCAGGACGGCAAGGCATGCGAATGCGACGACGGCGCACACGAACTCGAAGCCCGCCGCAAAGAAGAAGGCGACAACGGTGCCGCAGGCGAAGCCGACGACGGCACAGCAGCCCAATCCGACGACGGCACAGCAGCCCAAGCCGACGACGTCCTCGAAGCCCGCCACGCCGCCCGGCAAGACGAAGCAGACCGATGCGACATCCGCCGACGCGCCAACCGTGGACGCAACGCCGCCCGACACCGGGTCGCCGTCGGCGAACGGCAACGGCAACGGCAACGGCCACAACGCTCCCTGACGCGCCCTGATCGCCCTCCCCCGTCCGAGGGAGGGCTCATGCGCGCGAACGGCCGATTCCGTTCCCAGGGATGCGACCTCTCGCCGCAATCGCTGCTGTGCTCACGGCCCTGCTGGTCGCCGCGCCCGCAGCGCTCCCACAGTCGTCCCTCAAGGTCGAGCGTCGCGCGGCCCTCGAGGCCGCCGTGGTGCGGGAGATGAACCGCGTGCGAGCGACGCATGGGCTGCAGCCGCTCCGAGCCGCACCAAGCCTGCGTGCGGCCGCGCGTGGACACTCGCTCTCCATGCTCGAGCTCGGCTACTTCAGCCACGATTCGGCGGACGGCACGGCGTTCAGCGATCGCATCAAGCGCCACTACTCGAGCCGCGGCTGGAGGAGCTGGTCCGTCGGCGAAGCGCTGCTCGCCAGTCAGGGCAAGACGGTCGACGCACCCGCGATCGTCGCAGCCTGGCTCGCCTCTCCCCCGCACCGCGAGATCATCCTGTCGCCCACCTGGCGCGACGCCGGCATCGGAGCGCTCTACGCCCCGACCGCCCCGCGCGAGTACGGCGGCGCGGAGACGATCGTCGTGACAGCCGACTTCGGCATGCGGGAGGGGAAGACCGAGCTCGCCCTCTCGCAGCTGCCGTGACGGCAGCCGCGCGCTACGCGGCGAGTGTGTGGATCGGAGTGTGGCCGGGATCGATCTCGGTGGCGAAGCCGCGATCCCAGGTCACGACGACGTGACCCTGTTCGTCGATCTGGCTGACGACGCCACGATCGCCGGCACACAGGCCCGAGTCGTCACGCGGAGCTTCGACGAGCTCGATCCTCGCACCGACTGCGACACCCGCGCGAATGCGGGCCGCGAGAAGTCTGGCTCCCTGCGTGTCCATGAGAGACGTATCGGTTTCTCGGGCCAAACCCTTTACCCTCTCGGGAGAGGGACGCGAGCAGGACTCGCCGGAGGATCGGCGAAGTCGCGTCGAGCCGGCGGATCGTTCCAAACACGACGGCTTAGGATCGATCCGTCGGCACTCTGAACGGAGGCGGAGCGATGGAGATGACGAGCGCGGACGACCACGATCGCGACGAGCCTCGTAGCGGGCTCGTCCGCAGGGTCCTCTCGCCCGGGCCGCGACCCGAGGAGCGCCTCGAGGAGCTCCTGGCCCGGCGTCGCCAGCGAGCTCGACGAGCATGCAGCCCGACTCCACGAGTCGATCGCGGAGCTCGAGCGTCGTGAGGAGCTCCTTCGCGACTCGCGGGCCTCCGTCGAGCGCATGCTCAGGCTCGGAACCTCCGACCTCGAGGCGCGCGAGGCCGAGCTCAGCGAGTTCGTCCGCGAGCTCACCGAACGGGAAGCCCGTCTCTCGGAGGCCGAGGCCGACGTTGCGCGGCGGCGTCAGGATCTCGGTGCCGTCGAGTTGAAGCGCGCAGCTGTCGAGCGACGCGAGCGCGCCCTCGAGGCGCGCGAGGAGCAGGTCGCGGAGCTCCAGGCAGGAGCTTGACGGCCGCGCCGCTGCGGCCTCACCCGCGAGCGGCGAGCCTCAGCAAGTCGAGCTCGCGTTCGTGCCCGGCGACCGCTACCGGCTCATCGAGATCGACGCGACCCCGCTCACGCTCGGGTTCGCCTTCGAGATCGAGGACGCGGAGTTCGTCGTCTCCCGGATCACGGGTTCGCCGCTTCCCGGTGACACCCGGCGCTGTGCCTATCTGGTGCGCGGGACGCGCGGCGAGCCGGAGTCCGGCGGCAACTCGTAGACGCGCGGAGGGCGACGCGCATCGTCCGCGCTCGCGACGACCTCGAGCCGCCGCTCGGCCTGCGAGACGAGGAACTGTGCGACCGCGATGTCGTCCTCGGCGAAGCGCCGCAGGCGCATCTCGTACAGCTCGATGAGCCCCCACATGCGTCCGCCGACGCGGATCGGGAGCATCAGGAGTGCGTTCATGCCGAGGTCTCTGAGGATGAATGCCTCCGAAGGGTCGACGTCGCCGTCCACGAACGACACCGCCCTCGGCTCGCCGGTCCGGAGCACGTCTGCCGTGAGCGGGAAGTCGGCGATGCGGTACGCCGCCTCGTCACCGAGCGACACCTCGCGAAGCGCGTGCTCGGTCGCGTCGACGATGTAGTCGCCCAGCACGCGGGACGTAGAGCACGCTGTGGCGCCCACGACGAACACCAGCGCCTTGCACAGACGCCCGCACACGCCTTCGACGGTCTGCTCGGCCTCGATCGCCGTTGCTGCAGACATCGCGTCGGAGAGCACGGCTCCCGATCCCTCGCTCTTCCCACGGGATCGGCCGGCGAGCGCACTGGTCGACGCGACGGCGGGGGTCGGAGGAGCGGAATGCGTGAGCTGCCGGAACGAGGCGATCCGGCCCTTGCCGGCCGCCTTCGCCGCGTACAGCGCCTGATCGGCCGCGCGCAGGAGCGTCGTCGGCTTGGCGCCGTCGAAGGGATACGTCGAGATGCCTCCCGAGATGCTGAGCGGGAAGCCTGCGTCGGTCAGGCCCTCGGCGAGGAGCGTCCGGATCTGGCCGCCGAGCGACTCGGCGACGTCGGCCCCTGCGCCCGGAAACATCACGACGAACTCGTCGCCGCCGAGCCGCGCTGCGAGGGCACCGTCCGGAAGCGCTCGAGCGAGGACGTCGGCGACCTCGCGCAGAAGCACGTCGCCGAACTCGTGACCGGCGCGGTCGTTGATCTCCTTGAAGTCGTCGCAGTCGATGACGAGAAGGCTGAGCGGAACGCGCCGCTCCTGTGCGGAGTCGAGCTGCTGCTCCAGCCGTTCCTCGAGCCCGCGCCGGTTGAGGATCCCGGTCAGTGGGTCCGTCACGGCGCTCTGACGCTCTCGCTGCAACAGGAATGCGGCGTCGAGCGAGGCGGCGACGTGTGCTGCGAGGACGGCCGCAGTGTCGAGAAGGACGGGGTCGACGTGCGCAGCCTCACGGCAGACGCCGACGAGCGCCCCGAGCTCTCCGGCGTTCGCGCGGAGTGGAAGCCAGACGACGGATCGCGAGTCTCGTCCTGGCTCACCGAGCCTCGAGCTCGAGCACCTGACACACCACGCTCGGATCGGCCTCCGCGCGTGCGATCTCGACGTCGTCGAGCGTCAGCGAGCTGCGCCGTGCCCGACGCGCGCCAGGCCGCCAGCTCAGTGGCAGCGCCGAGCTCGCTCCAGGTCACGATCTGGCTCTCGGTCACGGGCAGCACCTTCGGAAGGGACGCTGCGGCGAGGGCCGCGATGTCGAGCGGCTCCCTGAGGCTGCCGAGATGGACGAACAGCCGAGCGAGCGCGGCGAGGTCGAGTGTTCGGCTCGACCGCATCGACTCCGCCAGCGGCGTGAGAGCGCGCGCGAGCGGCCGCAGTGCGTCCGCAGCTCCGTCCGGAAGCGGCCGCTCCGACTCGACGTTCAGCACGCCGACGACGTTACGCCCGGAACGCAGCGGAATCGCGAGCTCCGAAACGACACCCGGGAGCGCGGCGACGTAGTCAGGGTCGGTTCTCACGTCGGGTGCGAGCTGCGGTCGACCGAGCCGGATCGCTCGGCCCGTGATCCCGCGGTCGACGGTGATCCCGTCTGGAACGACTGCGTATCCACGCTGCGCGACGAGCCACATGCGTCCGTGCTCGAGCACGAACACCGATGGCAGGGCGCCGTCGACCGCGTCGTAGAGCGCGTCCACGGCAGCCTCGATCGCGGTCGACGGCTCGTCCACGCCGCCGACGACCTCCGCGGCCGCTTGCGCCGCAGCCGCGAGCAGTCCGGCATCGATCGGCCAGACGACACGCGCGGCCGCAGACGCACGATCCATGACCTCGATATCGGCTGCCGGACGCGCTTTCTAGAGGCCGAGCGACCTGGCCGCGGCGGCTACGACGTGCCGATATCCCTGTACCAGTCGAGTATCGCGTCGCCCCAGAAGAGCGCGATCACGCCGCCGAGAGCGAGAAACGGCCCGAGCGGAATCGCGTGCTTGCGGCCCTCTCTCCCGTGCCGGACGAACACGAGGAGCGCAGGCACGAAGGCGATGAAGAAGCCGACGAACATCGCGACGATGACGGACAGGCCGAGGCCCGCGCCGAGGAACGCGGACAGCTTCACGTCACCCATCCCGAGGCCGCGGGGATAGACGAGCACGACGAGGAACAGGACGAGACCCGCGCCGAGCGCACAGAGGACCCACTCGACGCTGGGATCGTCGATCGTCCTCAGCGCGAGGAGCACGACTGCACCGGGCAGGACGATCTTGTCCGGAATGAGGCGATGCTCGAGATCCGTTCGCGTGACGACGACGAGCACCCAGCAGAACAGCGCGGCGATCAGCGCCTCGAGCGTGAAGCCGTAGACGAGGCCGCACGCACCCCCGAGCAGTGCTGTTCCCGCCGTGACCAGGAGGAGACGCGGTGACCGCGGAACGCCGCGCAGCAACGGGTCATGCAGCGGCGCGTTGGTCGCGAGGCGGTCGGCGAGCGGGCCGACGAGCAGGCCGGCGAGCAGCCCGACGATCCCTGCTCCGACGTCCACGGCAACCGATTCCCCGATGGGGGACGCGTTCCTGCCGAACCGTGGCCGCTACGGGGATTCGATCCCTCGCCCGGGGGACGCGCGTCCCTCGTTCTGGGGTGGTGAGTCGCGCGCTCCGCACTAATGTCGGATGTAACTGCGGCGGCCCCCTGACCGGGGCAGAACGGCGACGAGTGACGATCAGAACTAGGCGGCGGCAACTGAGAAGCACGTTCGTGTGGGCACTCTGCCTCGCGACGCTCGTCCTCGTCTCGAGCCTGTTCACCGCTGTCTTCCGCGAGACGCCCGACTACGTCATCGCCGCCCTCGTGCTGTGTGCGTTCGTCGCGGCAGCGGTCGGCGTCCTCCTCAACTGGCGCCTCGACAGCGCCCACTCCGAGGCTCTCCGGGACCCGCTGACCGGGCTCCCCAACCGCGTGCTGCTCGACGACCGCATCGAGCAGGCGCTCCGTCGCTCGCGCCGTTCGGCCGAGCCGTTCACCCTCATCGCGGTCGATCTCGACGGATTCAAGGACGTGAACGACGTCCGTGGTCACCGGGCGGGCGATGCGGTGCTCAAGACGCTCGCGCGGCGCTTCGAGGCGATCGTGCGCGAGGCGGACACGGTTGCGCGTGTCGGCGGCGACGAGTTCGTCGTCCTCTCGATCGGGACCGGGAGCGACGAGCGCGCGGCAGCGCTCGTCGGCCGTCTGCGCAATGCGCTCCGTAGGCCGTTTCGCATCGACGGGACGGCGGTGGAGATCGACGGCAGCATCGGCTGGGCCGTGTTCCCCGACGACGGCTCGACGGCGCTCGATCTGCTTGCGCGTGCCGACGGGCAGATGTACGCGACGAAGCGGGACACGGTCGACGAGTCGATGTTGCTCCGCCGGGGGATCGACGCCGGAATCGTCCGTGACGTCGAGTCGGCTCTCGAGCAGAACGAGCTCCTCGTCGTCTACCAGCCGATCCTCGACCTCGCGACCGGGACACCGCGCTCGGCCGAGGCGCTGATTCGTCGCGTCCTGCCGGACGGCGGGCTCGTGCCTCCGGCGGACTTCGTCCCGCACGTCGAGCGGACGCCGCTCGTTCGCGAGCTGACCTTTCTCGTGGTCGCCGACGCACTCGGCTCCGCGAAGCAGTGGGCGGACGCGGGGCACAACCTCGGTGTCGCCATCAACGTCCCGTACCGACTGCTCGACGATCCGCAGTTCGCCGAGGGCCTCGCGCACGATGCTGCGCGCGTACGACCTCGCGCCGCCGACCGTCACCCTCGAGGTGGTCCCGGCCGGGCCGGGCGCCGGGACGCAGCTCGACGAAGAGAATCTCGCGCGGTTCGCCGCCCTCGGTGTGCGGCTCTCGCTCGACGACGCAGGCCGAGCCGCCTCGTTCGCGGCGCTGCGCGTCCTCCCTCTCGACGAGCTGAAGATCGACGTCGGCTTCGTGCATGGGCTCGGGAAGAGCGAAACCGACGCCGCGCTCGTGCGCGGGATGATCGACATCGGCCACGCGCTCGGACTGCAGGTCGTGGCCGAGGGCGTCGAGACGCGAAACGCGTGGAGCATCCTCGCGGACTGGGGCTGCGACTACGCGCAGGGCTTCTACGTTGCGAGCCCGCGGACGGCCGACGAGCTCCTCGAGTGGCTCGGCGCGCGCTGGCCGGCAGTCGCGTGATCGTCAGCTGACGAGCGCCTGCACGGCGAACGCGATCGCGACGAGCACGAGGACGACCCCCAGCGCTACGCGTAGCGTGTCCTCGGCGATCCGCCCGGTCGCGCGGGCACCGAGCCAGCCGCCGGGAATCGCGCCCGCGAGACCTGCTGCGAGAACACTCCAGTCGATGCCGTTCGCCACCGCATGCGTCGCGAACCCTGCGACGCCGAGGAAGAACCCCGCGACGAGGTTCGTTCCCGCGGCGCGACGGACGTCCATGCCGACCGCCCGGATCAGCGTCGGCATGCGCAGGGTGCCGAGGATGACACCGACCGCGCCACCGAGCAGGCCGATGAAGAAGGAGAGCGCAGTGCCCCTCCCGAGCCGAAGCCTCGCGCGTGGCCGCGCCGCGACCGGCCTCAGCGCCAGATCGATCCCGCTCCAGAGAAGCACGGCTGCGATGAGCCAGTAGAGGAGCGACTCGGAGACGCTGTCCGCGAGGAGCGCGCCGGCGACCGCGCCGGCGACCGACGGGAACGCGATCCAGGCGACGACGCGCCAATCCACGCGCCCCTCCCGCGCATGGCGCAAGCCGCCGGCTCCTGCTGCGGCGGCGGAGATCGCGATGTTCGTCCCGGCCGCCGCGAGCGGGCTCCCGGTCGCGAGCACGATGAACGGCAGGCGCAGCGTCCCGAGGACGAGACCGAGCATCGAGCCGACGTAGCCCGCGACGAACGCGGCCGCGAAGGCTAGGACGAGCTCCCAGGCCTCCAGAGCGGCTCCTCGTGGCTTTCGCCCGCGTTCGCCGCGCGCGCCAGGATGAACAGGAGGTCGGACAGGCGGTTCAGGTAGACGAGGACGAGCTGATTCACGGCGTGGGCGTTCGCTGCGACGAGCGCCTCGCGCTCGGCACGCCTGCAGATGGTTCGCGCGACGTGGAGGCGGGCGGCGGTCTCCCCGCCCCCGGGGAGCACGAAGCTCGTGAGCTCGGGAAGCTCGGCGTTGAAGCGGTCGCACTCCGCCTCGAGCCGGTCGACCTGCTCCTGCGTCGCCCGCAGCCTTCCCTCGTGCTCGAGCGGAACCGAGAGATCCGCGCCGAGGTCGAAGAGCTCGTTCTGCACACGAAGGAGCACCTCGCGAATGGACGGCGCACTCCCTCCGGCGAGCACGAGACCGATGGCCGAGTTGAGCTCGTCGACGGCGCCGTACGCGGCGATGCGCTCGTCGAGCTTCGACACGCGCGAGCCGTCGCCGAGCGAGGTCTCGCCCGCGTCGCCGCCGCGCGTGTAGATCTTCGTCAGCCGAACCGGCTCGTCGCGGTCGCGAGGCACGGCCGTACATTAGGCGCCTCGCGCATCACGCCTGCGGCAAACCGACCACCGACCCGGGATCCTCGCGAAGCTGCCGCCCGAGGAGCGACCGCGCGATGACGAGTCGCTGGATCTCGCTCGTGCCCTCGTAGATCTCCGTGATCTTCGCGTCGCGGTAGTACCGCTCGACCGGGAACTCCTTCGTGTACCCGTAACCGCCGAGGATCTGGATCGCCTCGGCCGTCTGCCGCCTGGCCATCTCCGAGGCGTACAGCTTCGCCTTCGCGCCCTCGGCTGCGTGCGGCCGACCCTCTTGCTTGAGCCAGGCGGCGCGGTAGGTGAGCAGGCGCGCAGCGTCGAGCTCGGTCGCCATGTCCGCGAGCTTCCACTGGATCGCCTGGAAGTCGCCGATGCGGCGACCGAACTGCTCTCGCTCCTGCGCGTAGCTGCGCGCGACGTCGAACGCCGCCTGGGCGATGCCGACCGCCTGCGCCGCGATCCCGATCCGGCCGCCGTCGAGCGTGGCCATCGCGACACGGAATCCGCGGCCCTCCTCGTGCAGGAGGCGATCACGCCCCACCCGGGCGTCCTCGACGACGATGTCCGAGGTCGTCGACGAGTTGAGGCCGAGCTTCTCCTCCTCGCGCGTGACGCGCACGTGGTCGGCGTCGAGGACGAAGCACGACACGCCGCGCGCGCCCGCCGTCGCCGGGTCGGTGCGCGCGAAGAGCACGAACGTGCCGGCGCGTGATCCGTTCGTGATCCACTGCTTGGCACCGTTCAGCACCCACCCGTCGCCGTCCGGAACCGCAGTCGTTCGCAAGGAGCCTGCGTCGGAGCCGGAGCCGGGCTCGGTGAGCGCGAACGCGCCGAGCTGCTCGCCACGCGCGAGCGGTGGCACGAATCGCTCGCGCTGCTCGTCCGTGCCGAACGCGAGGATCGGCAGCGTCGTCGCGCTCGTGTGGACCGCCACCGTCACCCCTACACCCGCATCCGCGCGCGAGAGCTCCTCGAGCACGAGGACGTAGGAGAGGAAGTCCGCGCCGGCACCGCCGTACTCCTCGGGCACGCACACGCCCATGAGCCCGAGCTCCGCGAGCTTCGGCAGGAGCTCGTCGGGGAAGCGATGCTCGCGGTCCCAGCCGGCTGCGTGCGGGGCGATCTCGGCCTCGGCCAACTCGCGGGTCAGCGTCTGGATCGCGCGCTGGTCGGCAGTCGGCTCGAAGTGCATCGCGGCAGTTCTAGCCGTTTTCGCGCGCGCGATGCCGAAGAGGTCGAAGGCGCCGCTTGGCGGTGGTCGCGAGCCCGGACGGGGTCAGCAGCCGGCGGAGCCGGCCAGGGGAGAGATCGACGCACAGAACGGCCGAGGCGCCCGGCCCGCGTTCGCCGTACCGCACCCCGTCGGCGACGAAGGCCGGTGCCGCACGCCAGCCCTCGCCGGTGCAGCTCGTACGCCTCGATCTCCTCCACGAAGAAGCCTGCCTCGGCGAAGAGCGTCGTCCAGCCCGGCTCGTCCTCCTGCCGGAACCACCCGTGATCACCGGGCTCGCCGAGCGGCACCGTGACGAGGAGGCTTCCACCTCGCCGGAGCACGCGCCCGAGCTCGCGGAGTGCCGCGTGCCTCGACCCGGCGTCGGCTTCGGCCTCGAGCCCGTACACGGTGTTGTCGGCGCCGACGTGCTCGAGCGTCGAGACGAGGAGGATCTGGTCGAACGACTCGTCCGCGAACGGGAGCTCGCGAACGTCCGCGACGACGGTCTCCATCCCCTCGACGTCACGCGTCGCGAGATCGACCCCGACGAGCTCGACTCCCGCACGGAGAAGCCCTCCGAGATAGGCAGGCTCTGCGAACGCGTAGCCGACCTCGAGCACGCGACCCTCCCTGCGAAGGCGCGAGAGGACCCACGGGATCTCCACGACGCGCTCGTCCGTGGCCGGAGGAGCCTGGAGCCAGCGGATCCGCTCGCGTCGCTGTCTCGCGCCGAGCCCGAGGGCGACGGCGTCGTCGAGCTGCCGCACACGCTCGGATTCCTCGCTGCCGGTGAGCTCGTGGACGAGGGTCGCCCGCGAGAGCGTCCCGTCCGCAAGCTTCGCGAGCGCACGCTCACTCGCCTCTGGATCCGGCTCACGCCGAAGGACGAGCCGGAACATCGCGTCGACGAACTCGGCGTCGGTGCGGTCGTATGCGGCGAGCTCGGCGGCGACGCGCGAGTCCATCACGGATAGTCGTAGAACCCGCGGCCCGACTTCCGGCCCAGGCGACCCGCGGCCACGTACTGACGGAGCAGCGGGCACGGCGCGTACTTCGGATCGCCGAGGCCCTCGTGCAGGACCTCCATGATCGATACGCACGTATCCAGGCCGATCAGGTCGGCGAGGGCGAGCGGGCCCATCGGGTGCGCGAAGCCGAGCTTCGCGATCGTGTCGATCGCCTCGGCCTCTGCGACGCCCTCCATGAGCGCGTACGCCGCCTCGTTGACGAACGGCATGAGGATGCGGTTCGAGACGAACCCCGGGAAGTCGTTCGCCTCGGCCGGCGTCTTGCCGAGATCCTCGGCGAGCGCCACGATCGCCGCGGCGGTCTCGTCTGACGTCTGCAGGGCGCGGATCACCTCGACGAGCTGCAGCACCGGCACGGGATTGAAGAAGTGCATCCCGACGACCTTGTCCGGCCGGGACGTGACCGCGGCGAGCGACGTGATCGGGATCGACGACGTGTTGGACGCGAGAATCGCCGCGGGCGGGAAGGTCTGGTCGGCACGCCTGAAGACGTCCTCCTTCACCTCCGCGTTCTCGACGACTGCCTCGATCATGAGATCGGCAGCGACGATCTCGTCGACGTGCGGACACGCGTTCGAGCACCTCGTCGGGTGCAGTGCCGCCCTTCTCGGCGAGCCTGCCGAGGCTCTTCTCCATCGCGCCGCGTGCCCGCTCGACCGCCCCCGGAACCTCGTCGTACAGGGAAACGCGCCGCCCCGAGGCGGCCACCACCTGCGCGATGCCGCCGCCCATCTGGCCGGCCCCCACGACGAGGACGTGCTCGAACCTCACGCGCGGAGTATCTACGGCCTGGGTGCGCCCGGGAGGTCGGGGCGGGTCCCGCGCTTGAGCCGGCGCAAGGCCCAGAGCAGGACGAGCGCCAGGATGACGATCCCGACGCCGACCTTGATGACCCCTCCGCGCGGCTCGCCGCCCTCGGCCACGAGCGGGCCCGGCTCGACGACGCTGCAGGCGGTGGCGATCCAGGCTCCGTCCGGCGCGCGCGTGAGGAGGAGCCCGACGGGCTCGTCCATCGGGACCACCACGTCGCAGTCCGAGCCGTACGGGCTGCGCACCTGGAGCGTCCGCTCGACGTCTCCCTTGACCCGCTGCTCGACGTCGACGGTGAGGAAGAGCTGGGGCGCGCCCTTCACGTCTCCCTTCCGCTCGGCCACGACGCGTCCGACGACGGCCGCGTCGGCGTTGTCGAGACGTTCGGAGAGCGGCTCGTTCGCGCAGACGCACGCCGCCGCCGGGCTCGCGAAGGCGAGCGCGAGCAGCGAGACGACGAGGAGCGGCTTCAGACCTCGATCAGCAGGGCGTCGCCCTGTCCCCCGCCCGAGCAGATGGCCGCGAGCCCGAGGCCACCACCGTTTCGGCGGAGATCGTGGACCAGCGTCGCAACGATCCTCCCGCCCGACGCTCCGATCGGGTGCCCGAGGGCGACGGCGCCTCCGTTGACGTTCACGATCTCCTCGTCCGCGCCCAGCATGCGCGTCGAGTTCTTGGCGACGGAGGAGAACGCCTCGTTGATCTCGACGCGGGCCACGTCGTCGACGGTCTTCCCCGCCTTCTGCAACGCCTGCTCGGCCGCTCGCGCCGGCGTTCGCGCGAGGTACGCATAGTCGTCGGCGACGTATCCCTGCGCGAGGATCGTCGCGAGCGGCTCGATCCCGCGGCGCGCGGCCAGCTCCTCCGAGCAGACGACGACGCACGAGGCGCCGTCGTTCACGCCTGGTGCGTTGCCGGCAGTGGTGGTGCCGTCGGGGTCGAAGACCGGCTGCAGCGCGGCGAGCCTCTCGAGCGTCGTGTCGCGACGGACGCCCTCGTCCGTGGCGAGGTCGCCGACGGCGACGATCTCGTCGTCGAAACGGCCTGCGTCCTGCGCCGCGGCCGCACGCTGGTGCGAGCGGTACGCCCATTCGTCCTGCTCCTCGCGCGTGATCCCGAGCTCACGCGAGACGAGCGACGCCTGCTCGACCATGTGCAGCCCGTCGAAGGACGACGTCAGTCCGTCGAAGACCACGTGGTCGACGACCTCGCCGTTTCCGAGGCGATATCCGAAGCGGGCCTTCGGCAGGAGGTACGGCGCGTTCGACATCGACTCCATGCCGCCGGTGACGACGAGCTCGTGCCCGCCGGCGCGAATCATCAGGTCGGCGATCTCGATCGCGCGGATCGACGACGCGCACACCTTGTTGATCGTGTCCGCCGGGACTTCCTTCGGGATCCCGGCCCCCACCGCAGCCTGGCGCGCCGGCGCCTGGCCGGCCCCGGCCTGCAGCACCTGGCCCATGATCACGTACTCCACCTCGCCCGGCTCGAGCGCCGCGCGTTCGAGTGCTGCGCGGATCGCGATCGCACCGAGCTCCGTGGCCGGATGGGACGCCAGCCCGCCGCCGAGGCGACCGAACGGCGTGCGAACCGCCGCGATGATCACCGAGCGAGTCACGGCGGCAGGGTACCGGCGGGACGACGGCTGGCCTCGGCGCCGACACTGCGGTCACGCCCCCTCGACACCCTCCGGCCCGCGTCCTAGGATGTCGCGCACCGTGGCCGTCACGGTGACGCAGCAAATGCCGTTCGTCGTGCTCGACGAGAGGGATCGGATCGTCGGGGTCGGTCCCGACGCCGAAAGTCAGTTCGGCCCGCTCGTCGGATCCGTGATGTGGGACTGCTTCCCCGGTTCGAAGCCGCTCTTCAAGCCCTACTACGACTCGGCGAGGAGGACCGGAGAGCAGCTCGAGTTCGTCCAGTTCTACGACGGGAACATCGCGCGCGTCCGCGCAGTGCCGCGTGCAGAAGGCCGGCTCGACCTGCACTGGGAGCAGCTCGCGCGACTCGACACCCTCACGCTCGGCGGCCTCGTCCGGACGCTCGACGAGTCGCTCGAGCACCTCGCCGGCGCGAGGGCTGGTGCGCGTCGCGACGAGGTCCGCAAGACCCTCCGCGTCATCGAGGGCGGGGCATGAGCCACCGCTGCCGAAGCGCTGCGAAGCGCGGCTCCCGACGCCTACATCGTGCTCGACGCGGACGATCGCATCACCCACGTCTCGCCTCACCTCCACCACGATCTCGGGAGCTGGCTCGGGCATGTGCTCTGGGATCACCTGCCCGGCGCGCGAGAGGTCTACGGGCCGTGCTTCGACGAGGCGCGTTCGTCGGGACAGCCCGTCGAGTCGGTCGTCTTCTACTCGGGCCGAGTGAAGCGCTTGACCGTGATCCCCGCCGCAGACGGCCTCGCCGTCCACGTGGAACGGCTGGCGGAGCTCGACGTCACGAGTCTCGGGACGCTGACGCGGAGCCTGGCTGCAGATCGAGGCCGCGCTAGCTGGTCGAGCGTCCGGGCGACACGATCCACCAGCGGCGCGCGTCTCCGCGAGCTCTTCCCTGAGTGCCGCGAGCTCGACCGCGTGAGCGGACGCCGCGTCCGGGGCGCGAACGAGGTCGCTGACGGTCGTCTCGGTGATCTCGGCAATCCGGCGTAGCCGCGGCAGCGACGGCGTCGTGACCCCACGCTCCCAGCGCGACACGGTGATCGCCTCGACGCCCAGCGCCTCCCCGAGCTCCTTCTGGGTCAGGCCAGCGCTGCGCCTTGCAGTGCGCAGTCGCCCTCCCACTCTGCCGCCGCTCTCGTGGGCACCCAAGCTACGGGCGTTGATACCACAGTCGTCGGCCGGATGCGGCTCCAACGGCTGACGTGACGTCAGCGGTCGCGGAGCCGGACGCGCTTCCCGCACCGCTCGCAGCGCTGGTAGCGCTCCGTGAGGAAGAACGGCCGGCGGCGGCGGGGCAGCCGATGCCCCAGAAGCCTGCAGCGCAGCTTCACTCGTCGGGGCCGACCTTGACGAGCATCTTCCCGATGTTCTCTCCGCGAAGGAGGCCGAGGAACGCCTTCGGCGCGTTCTCGATGCCCTCGACCACGGTCTCGCGGTACCTCAGCCTCCCGTCGCGCACCCACTCGGCTGCCTGCGCGGCGAACTCGCCGAACCGGTCGTAGTGGTCGGTGATGATGTAGCCCTGCAGGCGGAGCCGCTTCGTGACGACCATGAACATGTTCCTCGGCCCCGGCGTCGGCTCGGCGTCGTTGTAGCGCGAGATCGAGCCACAGGCGACCACTCTTCCGTGCGTACGCAGCGCGCCGATCGCGGCCTCGAGGTGATCGCCGCCGACGTTGTCGAAGTAGATGTCGATGCCGTCGGGCGCGAGCTCTGCGAGGGCGGCTCTGGCGCTCTGTTCCCGGTAGTTGAAGACGCCATCGAAGCCGAGCTCGCGGTAGCACCACCCGAGCTTCTCCTCCGTGCCGGCGCTCCCGAGCACCCGGCAGCCGGCGATGCGCGCCATCTGACCGGCCGCGCTCCCGACGGCGCCAGCAGCTCCCGAGACGAGCACGGTCTCGCCCTCCGTCGGCGCACCCAGCACGAACAGGCCGTACCACGCGGTGAAGCCCGGCATGCCGAGCACGCCGAGCGCCGTCGAGACGGGCGCGACCGACGCGTCGAGCCGGCGCAGCGCCGAGCCGTCGGACAGGGCCCACTCACGCCAGCCCAGCTGGTGCAGAACCCACTCGCCCTCCGCGTATCGCGGGTTTCGCGAAACGGCGACACGACCCACGGCGCCTCCGGTCATCGCCTCGCCGAGCGTGAACGGCGCGACGTAGGAGCGGACGTCGTTCATGCGCGGGCGCATGTACGGGTCGACGGAGAAGTACGCGTTCCGGATCAGCACCTGACCATCGGCCGGGTCCGGGATCGCGGTCTCCGCGACCTCGAAGAGATTCTCGCCCGGGAATCCCTGAGGCCGCGCCACGAGCCTGATCTCGCGTGCCACGCCCTCCATGCGGCGATGATACGGCCATGGAGTCCCTCAAAGGGCATCTCCTCGTCGCCGGCCCGGGTCTCGTCGATCCGAACTTCTGGCGCACCGTGGTGCTCGTCGGCGAGCACTCGGAGGAAGGCGCGCTGGGGATCGTGCTGAACCGATCGTCCGAGACACCCGTTGCGGAGGCTCTGCCCGAGCTCGCACTCCTCGCAGACGACATCGGCGCGGTGCACGTCGGTGGTCCCGTGCAACCGTCGGCAGTGGTCGTCCTCGCCGACTTCCCCGATCCCAGCGACGCCGAGTCTCTCGTGCTCGAGACCATCGGGTTCCTGCCGTCGGAGGTCGATCCCGTCGCTCTCGGCGAACTGCGGCGAGCGCGTGTGTACGTCGGCTTCTCGGGCTGGGGACCGGGCCAGCTCGACGGCGAGCTGGAAGAGGGGTCCTGGATCGTGGAGCCCGCACTCCCCGAGGACGTCTTCACGAATGACCCGGACGGGCTCTGGAGCGCCGTGCTCCGGCGCAAGGGCGGTCCGTTCGGCGTCCTCGCCTCGATGCCCCCGGACCCGAGCCGGAACTGAGCGGTAGGCTCCGGCGCGCTTGAGCGACGTCGCGTCAACACTCTCGTCTCTGCCGCGGGTGGCGATCCTCCACGCAGCCGAGAGCGCCCGACTGCAACGGCTCGTGCAGCACCACGGCAGGCGCGTGGGCGCCGCTCGCTTCGTCGCCGGCGAGACGCTCGACGAGTGCGTCACGGTGCTGCGCAGGCTCAACGACGCGCGGCCTGTACGCGAACACGACGCTGCTCGGGGAGGCGATTCCTGACGAGGAGGGCGCGGCGGCCGTCACCACCGAATACGAGGAGATCATCGAGCGGCTCGTCGCCGAGAAGCTGAAGGCGAACGTCGCTCTCAAGCTGACGCACCTCGGCCTCAGCTTCGACGAGGAGGTGGCGTACGCGAACGTCGAGCGCCTCGTCGCACGTGCCGGCGAGCTCGACACGTTCCTCCGCATCGACATGGAGCAGTCGGACTACGTGGAGGTGACGCTGCGGATCTACGAGCGTCTCCGCGACGCCGGGCACGACAGCGTCGGCACGGTCCTCCAGTCGTACCTGTACCGCACGCCGGACGACCTCGAGCGCCTGCTCCCGCGCACGCCGAATCTCCGCATCGTGAAGGGCGCCTACCTCGAGCCCGCAACGATCGCATTGCCGGAGAAGAGGGACGTCGACCGCGCGTACCTCGAGCTCGTCGAGCGCGGCCTGCGCGAGGGCGCCTACATCGCCGTGGCCACGCACGACGAGGCGATCATCCGGAAGGTGCAGGCGTTCACGGCACGCGAGGAGGTCCCGCGCGACCGCTTCGAGTTCCAGATGCTCTACGGCGTGCGGCCTGGGCTGCAGCGCTCGATCGCCGCGGAGGGCTACAAGGTGCTGGTTGCGGCACCGTTCGGCCCCGACTGGTTCCCGTATCTCATGCGCCGACTGGCCGAGCGTCCGGCAAACCTCGGGTTCTTCCTGAAGAACCTCGTCCGCCGATGACGTCCCTCCCCGCGGCGGCCGACGTCGTTGTCGTCGGCGGAGGCGTCATCGGGACGAGCAGCGCGTTCCACCTCGCCGAGGCCGGCGTCGACACGTGCCTCCTCGAGCGCGACCAGCTCGCCGCCGGGTCGACGAGCCGTGCCGCCGGTGGCATCCGAGCCCAGTTCTCCGACCCGCTCAACATCGCGATCGGATCGCGCAGCATCGACGCGTTCACTCGCTTCGGCGAGCGCCCTGGCGCCGAGATCGACCTTCACCAGGTCGGCTACCTCTTCCTGCTCGATCGTCCGGACGACGTCACCGCTTTCGAGACCAGCGTCGCGCTCCAGAACGAGCTCGGCGTGCCGAGCCGGTTCGTCGACCTCGACGAGGTGCGCGAGCTCTGCCCGCTCGCGGGGCTCGACGGAGTGCTCGCGGCGACGTACTGCCCGCTCGACGGGCACGCGAGCCCCGAGGCCGTCGTCCAGGGCTACGCGGCGGGCGCGCGGGGTCACGGCGCATCCGTGCTCACCGGGTGCGCCGTGACGCGTATCGGGGTCGACGGCCGGGGGGCGATCCACGAGGTCGAGACGGCGCTCGGCACGATCCGGACAGGGACGGTCGTCTGCGCAGCCGGCGTCTGGTCGCCGGAGGTCGGCCGCTCGGTCGGGGTCGAGCTTCCGCTGGAGCCGTTCCTGCGCGAGGTCGGCTTCACGGGCCCGACCGGCGGCCTCCCCGACCGCATCCCCCTCACCATCGACTTCTCGAGCGGCTTCTACTTCCACCGCGAAGGGCCAGGGCTGTTGTTCGGCATGGCCGATCCCGAGCAATTGCCTGGGCTCGACGCGCCAGGCGATCCCGCGTGGCTCGAGAAGGTGATGGTCGTGGCCGAGCGCCGGCTCCCTTCGCTCCTCGACATGGGCATCGCAGGAGGCTGGAAGGGCTACTACGAAGTGACGCCCGATCACAATGCGCTCGTCGGCGAGTCGCGCGACGTCAGCCGCTTCCTCTACGCGACCGGCTTCTCGGGCCACGGCTTCCTGCAAGGGCCGGCCGTCGGGGAGATCGTCCGCGACCTCGTCCTCGGCCGCGAACCCTTCATCGACGTCGCGCCGCTCTCGGCGGAGCGCTTCGCCCATGCCGCTACGCGCCGCGAACACAACGTCATCTAGCGTCTCGGGCATGCCGGAACACGACACCCTCGTCTTCATCCCGGCGTGGAACGAGGAGGACAACATCGCGGCCGTCCTGGACGAGCTCCGCTCGGGCCTGCCTGCGACCGACGTCCTCGTCGTCGACGACGGCTCGACGGACGCCACGGCCGCGGTTGCGCGCGCCCACGGGGCCGAGGTTCTCTCGTTCGGCGAGAACCGAGGGCTGCGCGAGGGCATCGCCGCCGGCTACGCGTACGCCGACGAGCACGGGTACGAGCTGGTCGGTCGGGTCGACGCCGACGGCCAGCATCCCGTCGACGAGCTCGCGCGACTGCTCGAGATCGTGAGGACCGGCCAGGCCGACGTCGCCGTCGGATCGCGCTTCGCGACCGGCGAGGGCTACGAGGCGTACCGCTACGAGCCGTCCTCGAGCAGGAGACTCGGCACGTCGGTGCTTCGCCGCGCGATGCGGGCCGCTCTCGGACGCCCGTTCCTCGACGCGACGAGCGGGATGTATGCGGCGAACCGGGAGGCGATGCCCGCTCTCGGCATCCCGTACACGAGCCGCGCCCCGGAGGTCGAGTCGCTTCTCCGGCTCCGCGAAGCGGGCCTCGACGTCGTTGAGGTGCCCGTACACATGCGCGAGCGGGCCAGCGGCGAGTCGAAGCTGCGCGGAAGCAAGGCCGTGAAGCTCGTCCTCACCGTCACCGGAACCCTCATCGCGTACGGCGTCTGGCGGCGGCTGCGGAGGAGAGGCTGATGCGGCTCGTCGCGGTGCTCGGCTACTCGGACCGACGCACGCCTGGCCTGCACCGTGTGTGCGCGGCGCGACTCGCCCGGGCCGAGCAGGCGGCGGGTCTGGACGACGTCGTTCTCTTCACGGGCTGGGCGCGAGGCGGCTCGCCCGCTGCCGAGGCGGACCTGATGGCGTCGGCATGGAAAGCGCCCGTGCGGGCCAGAGTCGTCGACCGGCACGCGCGGACAACCCTCGGCAACGCGCGCAGCATCGCACGGCTCGCACGGAAGCTCGGCGTGGACGAGGTCGTCCTCGTCACGTCGAGCTGGCACGCACGACGAGCGTCCGCACTCCTCCGCGCAGCGCTCGCCGGCTCCGGGGCGACCCTCCACACGGCCGCCGCGGACGAGCGCGTCACGCCGCTCCGCGGAGCACGTGAGCTCGCGTCGTGGACGATCGTCCCGCTTCTCGCGCTGGTCGCCGCCCGGACCCGCTAGGTTCCAGCGATGCGCCGCGTTCTCGCGCTTGCAGCCGCAGCGATCGCACTCTCGGTCGCCGCCGCCGGGTGCGGTGGCTCGGACAGCGAGGAGGATCCGACCGCGGCGTGGGCGAGCGGCTTCTGCACAGCGGTCACGAACTGGACGGACGACCTCCAGAGCGTCACGTCGCAGTTCACGGACACGTCCAACCTCTCGGAGGACGGGATCAAGTCGGCGGCGGACGACGTGAAGAGCTCGACGCAGAGCCTCGTGGACGACCTCCGGAGCCTCGGCGCGCCGCCGACGGACTCGGGCGACGCCGTGAAGAGCGCGCTCGACGACCTCTCGACCACGCTCGAGGACGAGTCGACGTCCATCCAGGAGACGGCACAGAGCGCGTCGGGTCTGACGGGGATCGCGAGCGCGATCAGCTCGATCAGCACGTCCCTCTCGGCGATGGCGACGTCGTTCTCCGACGCGTTGACGACGATCCAGAACGCGGACGCCAAGGGCGAGCTGCAGTCGGCGCTCCAGGACTCGCCCGACTGCGCGGACATCTCGAGTTAGCGCGGGGGAAACGATGTTTCCCCCCGCGAGCCCCCCTTCCTCGCCCATGCACCGAGAACCGCCACGGGCCTCCCGGCGGGCTGAGCCCGCCTCCGGCCTCCAGAGGCGGCGCGCTCTCAGCGGTACGAGGCGCGCGCTGCTCGCCCGCTCGAAGGCTTGACCGACTAGCTCGTCGGCGTTCGGGCGCGCTCGGCGACGGCGTCGAGGTATCGGTGCACGTGCTGGACGACGACGGAGCCCTCACCCACTGCCGACGCGACGCGTTTCACCGAACCCGCCCGCACGTCGCCGATCGCGAACACGCCGGGAACGCTCGTGCCGTAGTCCGGTCCCGTCTCGACGAACCCACGGTCGTCGCGCGCGATCTCCGTGGGCAGCCACTCGGTCCGTGGCTCGGCGCCGATGAAAATGAAGAGCGCGTCCGCGGGCACGGTCTCGACGCCCTCCGGGCCGCGCAACGTCAGGCTCTCGAGACGGTCCGTACCCGAGGCGTCGACGACCTGCGTGCGCTGGCGAACGAAGATGTTCTCCTTGCCGCGGATCTCCTCGAGGAGGTACTGCGACATCGTCTGCGAGAGGGACACGCCTCGGCAGACCAGCGTGACGCTCGCCGCGTAGCGGGCGAGGTGCACCGCGGCCTGTCCGGCCGAGTTCGCCCCGCCCACGATGTAGAGGTGGCTGTCCGTGAACTGCCGCGCCTCGGACGGCGACGACCCGTAGAACACTCCCTGACCCTCGAGCGCGGCGAGCGCCGGGACGTCGAGCCGCCGGTACGAAACACCCATCGCGAGGATCACGGTGCTCGTCTCGACGTCGACGCCGCCCGAGAGCCGGAGGACGTGGCTCGCGTCGCCGAGCTCGATCGCACCCACCTCGCGCGTGAGGAGAAACGTCGCACCGAAGACCCACGCCTGCTGGAAGGCGCGCTGAGCCAGCTCGGCGCCGCTCAGCCCGCGCGAGAAGCCGAGGTAGTTGCGGATGCGCGTGCTCGACCCCGCCTGGCCTCCGATGGACTCGCGCTCGACGACGAGCGCATTCAGCCCCTCCGACGATGCGTAGACCGCGGCCGCGAGGCCGGCAGGCCCGGCTCCGACGATCACGACGTCGAACGGCCCGGGATCGTCCAGCTCCGTCTGCATGCGCGTCCCGTGCTGCGCGAGGTCCTCGGCTCGCGGATCGACGAGCGCGGATCCGTCCGGCAGCAGCACGACCGGAACGTCCGCGCCTTCCTGGCTGCACGCGCGGAGGAACTCCACGCCCTCGTCCGAGTCGGGCGTGTGGAAGGCATGCGGCACGCCGTTCCGCGCGAGCAGGTTGCGGAGCGCATAGCCGCCGGGCGACCACGGGTCTGCGACGACCGTGAGCTCGCGCCTACCCGGCGCGTTCTGACGACGCCACTCCTGCAGGAACTCGGACACGAGCCGGTGGAAGAGCTCGTCGGGCGTGCTGAAGGGCTTCAGCGCGTAGTAGTCGATGTGCCCGAGTGCCATGGCCGTCCTGATCGCGTCCGCGGTCTCCTCGTCCGCCCAGCCTCCCCACGGGATCAGCAGGGCGCGCTTGGCGTGCGGATGCAGCTCGTGCACGCGGGCGAGCAGCTCCTCCCCCTTGATCCCGTGCGTTCCGCGCGCGGCCAGCACGATCGCGACAGCAGCGTCCTGCTCGCGGAGCGACTCGAGCTGCGCCAGCGCGGCATCGGTCGACGGTCCGCAGACGACGCGGTAGTCACGTGCGTAGCGCTGGAGCTCGCCGGTGATCCGCTCGAGCGCCTCTGCGTCCTCGTCGACGGCGAGGATGAGCGGAAGCTCCTCCCGCGAGGCGACCTCCGTCACGGGCTAGCGCGCGGCCACCGTGTCGCCGACGTCGGCGATCGCACGCATCGCCTGGCCCAGAGCGATCGGGATCGTCGCGATGAAGATGGAGACGGGAAGACCGATGAGGAGGACGCCGAGCGTCTGCCAGAAGCCCTCGACCTCGAACGCCCACACGATGGCTCCGATCGCCGCGGCGATCATTCCGAAGATCCCTACGAGCGTCGCGATGAACGCCCATGAGCGAAGCGTTCCATAGTGAGTCATGCCGAACCTCCCTCGACGTCGATGACCCACCGAGCCTACTCCGCGCGAGCGTGGATCGTACGCACGGCGTCGATCGTGTCCGCGTCGCCCGGTGACTTGTCCGGCCGGTATCCCTTCACGCGGGCGAACCTGAGCGCGACGCCACCCGGATAGCGCGGGCTCGACTGGACGCCGTCGAAGGCGACCTCGACCACGAGCTCCGGCCTGACGTGGACGACGTGCCCGTCCGTGCGCGTCTCCAGTCCGAGCAGGTGCTCCGTCTGCCACGCGAGCATCTCGTCCGTCAGGCCCTTGAACGTCTTGCCCAGCATCACGAAGTCGCCCGTCGCGGGATCGCGGGCGCCGAGATGGAGATTCGACAGCTTGCCCCGCCTGCGACCGTGCCCCCACTCCGCGGCGAGCACGACGAGGTCGAGCGTGTGAACGGGCTTGACCTTGAGCCAGCCCGCTCCTCTGCGGCCGGCCTCGTACGGCGCGTCGAGCGACTTGACCATCACACCCTCGTGGCCGCGGGCGAGCGTGTCCGCGAGGAAAGCCTCCGCCGCCTCGGCATCGTCGGTCTCGAGCCGGGGGACGAGGAGCTCGGGCGGCAGGTGCGCGTCGAGCGCCGCGAGCCGCTGCCTTGCCGGAGCGTCGATCAGGTCGTCCCCGTCGAGATGGAGGCAGTCGAAGAAGAACGCCGACAGCGGCGTCCGTGCGTTGTCGGCGGTGTCCGTCTTCGTCCCGAAGCGGCTCATCGTCACCTGGAACGGCTCGGGGCGGCCGTCTTCGCGGAGCGCGATCGCCTCGCCGTCGAGCACGAGCGCCGACACGTCGAGCCCCTGCACGACCTCGACGATCTCGGAAGCCCGGTCGGTGATGTCGGCGAGGTTGCGCGTGAAGATCCGCACCTCGTCACCTGCGCGATGCACCTGGATCCGCGCTCCGTCGAGCTTCCACTCGACACTCGCGCGACCGAACCGCTCGAGCGCGGCGGACACGTCGTCGGCGGTCTGGGCGAGCATCGGCGTGATCGGCTGCAGCGGCGTGAGCCGGAAGCGACCGAGCCCGTCGACGCCGTCACGCATCGCCGCCGCTGCCACGCTCGGGAGGTCGCCTGCGAGCATCGCCGCGCGGCGCACGGCGGCTGCCGGCACCCCCGCGGCCTTCGCGACCGCGTCCGCCATCACGCCTTCGAGCGCGCCCTGTCGGAGCTCTCCGAGGAACAGCCCCACGAGCAGGCGCCGCTCGGGCTCCGTCGCACGCGAGAAGAGACCTTCGAGCTCGCTTCGCCGTGCTGCCTGCGAGCCCGGCCCGGCGATCGACTGCAGGCGAGACACGGCCGCGTCGACCTCGAGCAGCTCGAGCGTCGGCGACTCTGCTGCAGGCCGGAAGCTCGCGAAGCGCCGCCCACCCGACGCCGACCGTGCCCTGCGGGAGCGTGCCGGACAGGTACGCGACGGCGATCGCGACCTCGTCGGCACTCGCGAGCGCGAGGCAGTCCGCGAGCCGGGCGACCTTTCCGAGGCGCGCCGGGGTCGCCGCGACGTCCTCCGATGCCTGCGCGATCTCCGCGAGGAGCATGGCCGACATTCAAGCGTGCCACTCTCATGTGCGTCTCATCGCGCGGGCGTAGAACGCTCGCAGGGCACGGATCACGGGCCCGAATCCGAAAGGAGTCGTCATGAAGCCGGACGTTCTGACAGCAGCGGCCGCGGGGTTGGTCGCAGCCGCACTCACGGCGGGGGCCGGCGGCGCGGGTGCAAGCTCGACCGCCCGCGCGGCGCCCATGCGTCCTGCCTCGAGGAGGCGAGCGGGTCGACCTCGTCCCTTCGCAGTTCACGACGCGCATCGACAACCCCTGGTGGCCGATGCGACCGGGCAGCCGCTGGGTCTACCGCGAGACCGATACGGATGGCGCGCGCCAGAAGGTCGTTGTCACGGTCACTCCCAGGACGAAGCGGATCGCGAACGGCATCACCGCACGAGTCGTCCACGACGCGGTCACCGAGGACGGAGCGCCGGTCGAGATCACGGACGACTACTACGCGCAGGACCGCTGCGGGAACATCTGGTACCTGGGCGAGGACACGAAGGAGTACGAGAACGGGAAGGTGACGTCGACGAGCGGCTCGTTCGAGGCCGGGGTCAAGGGAGCCCAGGGCGGCGTGGTCGTGCCCGCCAAGCCCACGCCCGGGCTCGAGTACCGTCAGGAGTACTACCGCGGAGAGGCCGAGGACCGGGCTCAGGTGATCAGCCTCACCGACCAGGCAGAGGTCCCGTACGGGCACTTCGGCCGGGGCAGGGTTCTGCTGACCCGCGAGTGGAACCCGCTCGAGCCGAAGTCCCTCGAGCTCAAGTTCTACGCTCGCGGGGTCGGGCCGGTCCTCGCGATCGGCGTGTCGGGCGGCAGCGACCGCGAGGAGCTCGTGAGCGTCAAGCGCTAGCGAGCGGCACGGCGAGCGTGACCCTGGCGCCGCCGTCCACGGAGTTCGTCGCGACGGCACTCCCGCCGTGCGCACGAGCCACGGCGTCGACGATCGCGAGGCCGAGCCCGGTCCCGTCCCGGCGCGCGACGCCTCCGCGCGGCTGAAGCGCTCGAATGCGTGGGGAAGGAACGCCGGAGGGAACCCGGCGCCTTCGTCGGAGACCGAGAGGTCGACCCGGCCGTCCTCGACACGAGCGTCGAGCCGGACCGTGCCCGATCCGTGGCGGAGAGCGTTGTCGACGAGGTTTCCGAGGGCTTGCTCGAGTCGTATCCGGTCGCCCGCGAGCGTCGCGCCCGACCGGCGCCGAGACCTCGATCGAGCGGCTGCTTGCACTCGCACGTGCGCCGTTGCGCCCGGCGACGGCCTCGAGGAGCTCACGGACGTCGTGCGCTCGCACTCGCAGCTCCATGCGCCCGTCGTCCGTGCGCGCGAGCGTCAACAGATCCTCGGCGAGCCGCACGAGCCGCTCGACCTCCTCACCGGCGGAGCGCAGCGCGGCGTCGAGCTCCTCGGCGCTGCGAGGACGCCGGACCGCGAGCTCCAGCTCGGCCCGCAGCGTCGCGAGCGGTGTCCGGAGCTCGTGGCTGGCATCGGCGACGAACCGGCGCTCCCGTTCGAGTCCCGCATCCAGTCGATCGAGCATCTCGTTGAGCGTCTCGCCGAGCCGGTAGACCTCGTCGCGCGCCCGTGGGAGCGGGAGACGTTGCTCGGGCGTATCGGGGGAGATCTCGGTCGCGCGCGCCCTCATCGCCTCGACCGGCCGCAACGCCGCGCCCGCGACGACGTATCCGATCGCCGACGAGACGAGCAGCGCGACCGGCAGCACGACGAGGAGCTGGGCGAGCAACCCCCTGAGCGCGTCGTTGCGATCGTCGAGCGGCTCACCGACGACGACGACGTGGCCGCCGACCGGTCGCGCGAGGAGTCTGAACGGGACGTCCGAGCCGTCGCTCGCGAGCTCCGCGCTCGAACGAGACCGAGAGCGGTGAGCGCTCGCTCGAGCTGCTCACTCGAGAGAAGCGGGCGCTCGGCGATCGTCGTGCTCGCGCTGACGACCGACCCGTCCGCAGCGAGCACCTGCGCGACTCCCTCCTCGCCCGCCACGCCTGCTGCACTCGCATCGAGCGTCGTGGCGAGCGCCGTCGATCTCGTGTCGAGGCCGTCCGCGATCCGGTCGTCGAGCGTGTCGCCGAGACGGATGTACAGCAGCGCGCCGACGGCCGCGAAGACGATCGCCATCACGAGCGCGAAGGCGAGCGCGAGCCGCAGACGGATCGGCAGACGGCTCACGGCGCCGTCCTCCTTCCGCAGGCGATACCCGGCGCCGCGCACGGTCTCGAGCGAGTCGTGGCCGAACGGACGGTCGACCTTGTCGCGCAGGTACCTGACGTACACGTCGACGACGTTGGAGCGATTCTCGTACGCGTAGTCCCATGCATGCTCCAGGAGCTGGTAGCGCGACAGGACCTGTCCCGGCCGTCGCATGAACGTCTCGAGCAGCGCGAACTCCTTCGCCGAGAGGGTGATCTCGGTCGGCCCACGCCAGACCTGCCGCGTCGCCGGGTCGAGGCGGAGGTCGCCGACCTCGAGCACCGAGGGCCGCTCGACGCCGCCACGACGGACGAGCGCGCGCAGCCGGGCGAGCAGCTCGGCGAACGAGAACGGCTTGGCGAGATAGTCGTCGGCGCCTGCATCGAGGCCGGCGACGCGGTCGGCGACGCCGTCGCGCGCCGTGAGCATGAGGACCGGCGCCCAGACTCCGCTCTCGCGAACCCGGCGGCACACCTCGATCCCGTCCACGCCCGGGCAGCATGAGATCGAGCACGATCGCGTCGTACTCCGCGGCGCCGGCCATCCAGAGCGCGTCGTCTCCGGTGCGCGCGACGTCGACCGCGTGGCCTTCCTCGGCGAGGCCGCGACGGAGGAGGCTCGCCATCTTCAGCTCGTCCTCGACGACCAGGATGCGCATCGCTGCACTCATTCTCACGATCGAGATGAGAGCCGGATGAGAGCGCGTTTCACCGCCGTCTCATCTCGGGCTCGTACCGTGGTCGAGGTAGCCGTCGACGAAAGGACACACGAATGAAGCGCATTGCACTGATCGTCGTCATCGTGGTGGCGGCACTGATCGCGACCGCGGGCATCGCGCTTGCTGCGCGCAACAGCTTCGACGACCCGCAGCAGCCGATCACGGGAACGGCACTCGCCCGCGCATCCGAGGTCGCGCTCGCCTCGACCGGTGGCGGGCGCGTGACCGAGACCGAGGTCGGCGACGAGGATTCGTACTACGAGGTCGAGGTGACGCTCGCCGGCGGACGCCAGATGGACGTGCAGCTCGACAAGTCGTTCTCGGTCGTCTCGACGAAGGCGGACTCGGACTCCTCGAGCGACCAGGACAACGGCAGCGACTGAGGTGCCTCGGGGTCGGGCCGGACGGCCCGACCCCGAGCCTCAGAGTCGGGCGAGCGCGTCGAGCGCGTCGGCGGACAGCCGCCAGGACGCCGCGGCCGCGTTCGCTCGCACCTGCTCCGGCTTCGTCGCGCCCGCGATGATCGAGCCGATGCCGGGGGTCGACGCGAGGGCGGAGATCGCGAGCTCGTGCAGCGTGTGACCGCGTTCCTCTGCGAAGGCGGCGAGCGCCTCGACCCGATCGAAGCGCGCCTCCTCGATCTCGCGCCCGGCCAGCCTCGTTCCCTCCGGGGCGGGCTCGCCTCGCCGGTACTTCCCGGTCAGCAGCCCGCTCGCGAGCGGGAAGTACGGGATGTACGAGACGCCGAGCTCGCGGCAGAGCGGAAGGACATCGGAGTCGTCTCGCCGCTCGAGCAGGCTGTAGTGGTTCTGGAGGACCGTGAAGCGCGCCGTGCCGAGCTCCCGCGCGACGCGATCGGCTTCGGCGAGGTCGCTCGGCGGAGAAGTTCGAGCAACCGATCGCGCGCACCTTGCCCGCTCGGACGAGCTCGTCGAGAGCGCCGAGCGTCTCCGCGATCGGGGTCGAGGGATCGGGCTTGTGGAGGTAGTAGAGGTCGACGTGGTCGGTTCGAAGCCGCTCGAGCGAGCCCTCGATCGCCTTGTGGACGGCCGCCGCCGACCCGTCGCCGGTCTCGCTGCCCCACCCGAACTTCGTCGCGAGCACGACCCGGTCGCGACGACCCTCGAGGATCTCGCCGAGGAAGCGCTCGCTCCCGCCACCGCCGCCGTAGCTCTCCGCCGTGTCGAAGAAGGTGACCCCCACGTCGAGCGCCGCGTCGACCACGGCCCGCGTTGCCGCGAGGTCGAGGCGCCCGCCGAAGTTGTTGCAGCCCAGACCGACGCGTGAGACGCGAAGTCCGCTCCCTCCGAGCTCGACCAGCTCCATCGCGGGAACGCTAGATGCTTGTCGCTACGGTGAGGCGGCGATGCCGCTGCAGAACCGCGTCACGCCGCTCGGAGACCTGATCGCAGACCCGGGCCGCGGGTTGGTGTACGGGAACCGCGGATGCCTCCACGACGAACGGGGAACGATCCGGCGGCGCTTCGCGACACGGCGCTGGATCGCGTGCCGGCTCGAGTTTCGCGGCTGGCACCGTGCTCCGCTGATGCAGCCCGGTCGGTTCACGGAGCTCTTCTTCCTCGACGAGGCGACGGCGTTCGCCGCCGGCCATCGCCCGTGCGCGCTGTGTCGCCGCGCCGACTACGAGCGCTTCGGCGAGCTGTGGCGCGATCTGCATCCCGGCCTGGTCGGCGCCGATGCGATCGACGCTCGGCTCCATCTGGAGCGCTACAGCGCGGAGACGCGCGAGCAGAGGCACCACCGCGCGCAGCTGGACGACGCGCCCGACGGGGCGTTCGTGCTCGTCGAGGGAGAGCCTCACCTCGTTCGTGGAGCCCGACTCCTCCGCTGGACACCGAGCGGGTACGTGAGCCCGCGGCCGCGGCCGGCGAGGGCTCGTGCCGTCGTCATCACGCCGCCGTCGCTCCTGGCCGTCCTGCGGTCGGGCTGGGAGCCGGTCGTGCCGCTGCTCCACCCGTCCGCTCGCGCCTGAGCGCGATCAGAGATCGAGATCGAGCCGCGCCGGAAGCACGCCTTCGAGCTCGAGCAGGGTGCGCTTGAGCTCGATCCCCCCGCCGTAGCCACCGAGCCCATCCGCTGCGACGACGCGATGGCACGGGACGACCAGCGGCAGCGGGTTGCGGGCCATCATGACGCCGACGTCGCGAGGATCGTCGACGCCCGCCCGTTCTCCGAGCTCGCCGTACGTCACCGTCGTCCCGAAAGGCGCGATCTCGCACAACGTCTCGAGAACGCGGCGGTGGGTTTCCTCGACGCCGCTCCAGTCGAGCGGGATCTGGAACGCCTCGCGAGTGCCGCGCAGGTACTCGCCGAGCTGCCTTGCGGCGTGCTCCGCATTCGCGGCGGCGCGCTCGTCGCCCCCCGCGTCGTCCCCGGCCTCGCCGTTCCCGGGCAGACGAACGCGACGGAGACCGGCCTCCGTCGCCTCGAGGCCGACCGTCCCGATCGCGGCCTCGAGGGAGATCGCTGCAGGGCTCGTCTCCACGCGCAGCCAGGGTACTGGGAGCCGCGGAAGGACGATCACGGGCGTGCTACGCCGCCAGCTCCTGCGGTGGGGGGCCCGACTCGACGGGATTGTTCAGCGGGTCCTTGCTCCACTCGAACCAGCCACCGTCGTAGACCGCGACTCGCTGCCAGCCCATGAGGAAGGCGTAGAACCAGGTCTCGCTCGCCCGCCAGCCGGTCCCGCAGTAGAAGGCGACCCACTTGTCCGCCGTGATCCCCGCGTCCTCCCAGTTGGCCGCGATCTCCGGGTAGGCGCGCATCGTGTTGTCGACGTTGCGGTAGTGCTGCATGTGGTACGCGTCCGAGCCGCAGTTCCCCCACACGTCGCCGGCGATCCGGCCCGCCGGGCCGATGTAGTTGTAACCGCTCACCTTTCCGATGTGCTCGGCCCACGTGCGAACGCTGACGAGCGCCGCGTGCTCCGGGTCGTCCAGGATCTCCTTCGCCTCCTCGATGTCGACGATGAGCTCCGGCCGCTGCGGGATGGCAGCGCCGAAGGCGGCCACGGGCGCAGGCGTTCGCACGACGGTTTCGAGCGGGAGCCCCTCTCGCACCCAGCGGTCGTAGCCGCCGTCGAGCAGACGGATGTCGTCGACGCCGCAGTAGCGCAGGATCAGGGCCGCACGTGAGGCAGCGATCTGCCCGGCGCGGCGGCCCGGCCACTTCTCGTTCGCGTCGCCCTCCGTGTCGCGCCCGTAGAGGACCACCGTGGTGTCGGCCGTGACTCCGAGCGCCCTCACCGCCGCATCGAGCTCCTCGGGCGACCGCCGGTTCCAGTCGTGCGAGCTCTCGAGCCAGTTCGTGTCGAGATAGAACGCGCCGGGAATGTGGCCGTCCTCGTACTCCTCCGGGACCCCGAAGTTGACGTGGAAGAGCGCGACCCGACCCGTCGGTGCCGCCTCCGGTCGCTCGCCTGCGAGGACCTGACGAAGCCATTCCGGATGGACGAGCTTGTCGTGGTTCGCGAGCCGCTCGACCGGCAGGCGCCGCGACGACGCCCAGGTCGACCAGTCGTGGGAGTACGTTCGAACGTGCGCGTAGTCGCGCTCCGACAGGCTTCTGGCGAGGTCGCCGACGTCGTCGTTGCGTCCTCCGTAGAGGACGATCTCGCGCTCGGGAACGAGCCCCTTGTCAGCCAGCAACTCGTCGACGTCACCGCTGTCGACGAGAGCGAGCCACGAGCTCGGGAACGCGACTGCTCCAGGAACATGACCGCCGCGCGGGTCGCCGTCTTCGCGCCATCCGTTGTAGGCGGAGAGCGAGCGCACGTCCACGATCGCGAGCTCCGGATCGGTGAGGCGCCGACGAAGCTCGGCCGTCGAGACGAGGCCACCCGACGCCTTCGCGGGGCGCCGACGGACGCTCGCAGACACGGCCGTCGAGGGAGTCGTCGCGAGCTGGGCCGCGTCGGTGTCACTCATCGAGGAATCTCACTTTCATCCGGGAAGTAACGAAACTATTCGATTTGAAGTGGCACGTCAAGCGGAGGCGTTCGTCGGTCCATCAGCCCGTGTTCCTGAGGGCCGCGGCAATCCCGGAGATCGAGCGAAGGAGCGGCCGGCGCGCTCGATCGCGCTCGGCAGCGGACGCATCCGGGTCGCGGTAGCGTCTCAAGAGCTCGACCTGGATCGCGTTCATCGGGTCGACGTACGGGTTGCGCAGCCTGATCGAGCGCTGAATGGTGGGCTGTCGCTCGAGCAGCTCACGGGCTCCGACGATTCCGAGCACGGCCGCGACCGTGCGCTCGTGCTCGGTCGCGATCGACCCCGTAGATCCGCTCTCGCTCGGGGCCGGGCGCGACGAGCTCGAGGTAGCCCTCGGCGATGTCGAGGCTCGACTTCGCCAGCGTCATCTCCAGATTGTCGACGAGCGAGCGGAAGAACGCCCACTGGCGATAGAGCCGCCGAAGCTCGCGGCTCCCTGCTTCCTCGAACGCCGTGCCGCACCCGTACCAGGCGGGGAGCAAGCAGCGATTCTGCGTCCACGCGAAGATCCACGGGATCGCGCGGAGCGTGCCGAAGTAGTCGTCGCCCTCCGCTGGCCGGCGCGAGGGCCGGGACCCGATCTCCAGCAGCGCGAGCTCGTCGATCGGCGTGAACTGTCGGAAGAAGGGCAGGAAGTGCTCGTCCTCGTGCACGACCGCCCGGTATGCACGAAACGCATGGTCGGACAGGTCACCGAGGATCGAGACGCGCCTGCGCGGAGGGCTCCGAGCCGGCGACCTCGGGTATCGAGGAGAGGAAGGTCGCCGCGAGCGCCGCCTCGAGGTTGCGATACGCGAGGCCCGGGCAGCCCGTACTTGAAGGACACGGTCTCGCCCTGCTCGGTGAGCTTGAGCCGACCGGGCGGATGACCCGGTGGCTGGGCGAGGATGGCCGCGTGCGTCGGCCCGCCGCCCCGTCCGGCGCTGCCCCCGCGGCCGTGGAAGATCGTGAGCTCGACTCCTCGCCGCCGTGCAAGGTCGGCGAGCGCGCGCTGCGCGCGAAAGATCTCCCACTGTGCGGTCAGGTAGCCGCCGTCCTTCCCCGAATCGGAGTAGCCGACCATGACCTCGACGCGCGAGCCCCGTCGCTCGACCAGGCGGGCGAAGCGCGGATCGTCGAGGACTCGCTCCATCGTCTCCGCCGCCGACCGGAGGGATGCGATCGTCTCGAAGAGCGGGACGATCGACAGCTCGAGGCCTCGCTCCTCGGCGACGTCGCGGGCGTTGAGCACGTCGTCCGGGGACGTCGTCCCCGACACGATCAGCGTGTCGAGAGCCTCCGGTCCGTGTCGCTCGCGCACACGTGCCACCGCTGCGAGCGTCTCACGTATGCGGTCGGAGCCGACGCGAAGCTCGTCGGCATGGACTCGCACGTCGAGCTTCGCGAGGTGAAAGCCGAAGAGCTCGACGCGGCGACGCAGTGCAGCAAGCCGGCCGTCCGCGACCCGGCTCGCCCGCCCCGCTCGAAGGCTGCGGTCGAGCAGGTCGAGATCCGCCGCGAACGCCGCCGACGACGTGTAGCTCGGCCCTGCGTCCTCGAGCGCGTTGCGGAGCCGTCTCCAGACGAAGCTGAGCTTGCGCCGGTACGGCTCGTCGAGGTTCCTGTCCGCGAGCTCGTCCGCATAGCCCGGGAGCTCCCGCTCGTCGTGGTCGATCGACGCGGTCAGCTCGGGCGAGACCGGGGCGAGCTGACTGGAGATCCCGAGCACCTGGGCGAGCTCGCGAACCTCGGCGACGTACGTCGTGAGTGCGAGCACGCGCGCCTGCTCGAGGGCATCGGTGATCGTCTCTGGCCCGGCCGCCGGATTGCCGTCCAGATCGCCGCCGATCCAGGTGCCGAACCGAAACGGCGCCGGCGCTCCCGGCACGAGCCGTCGGTAGTCGGCGAGCAGGAGCTCCGCGACGCGCAGCAGGCTCTGCTCGAAGAACCACAGCCCATGGCGGATCTCGTCGACGACGCGCGGTCGGTGCGTGCGCACCTCGTCCGTCTGCCAGAGGAGCGTGATCTCCTCCGCGAGCGCCGCCTCGACCCGCCGCCTGCGCGCGGGCGTGAGGGACGGGTCGTCGAGCTGGGCGAGAAGCCGGCTCAGCCGCAGGTGAGCGGCGAGCACGCTGCGCCGAGTCGCCTCGGTCGGGTGCGCGGTGAGCACGAGCTCGAGCGACAGCTGTCGAGCCGCCTGCTCGAGCGCCTCCGGCTCGACGCCGGCCCGCTGGAAGCGGCTGAGCGCCTCGGCCAGCGACTCTCGCGGCACGCGTCGCTCGTGCTCGTACTGCCGTCGGCGCCGGAGCCGATGGTGCTGCTCGGCGAGGTTCACGAGCTGGAAGTAGACGGCGAACGCACGCAGGACGAGCGCCTGGCGCTCCAGCTCGAGACCGGCCACCGTCGTCCTCAGGCGTTCACGCTGCGATGCACGACCGGTTGCCCGCGCGGCCCGCGCGAGCTGGCGGATGCTCTCCTCCTCGTCGAGAAGCTCCTGCCCCTCCTGCTCGACGATGACGCGGCCGAGGATGTTCCCGAGGAGCCGGACATCGCCTCGGAGCGGGCCGTCCGCAGGGTCCAGTGTGTCAGTCAGACGGCCACCCCGAGCCGGGCGAGCAGCGCATCTCCGTCGGCCTCGACGGCAATGGGCTGCACGAGACCCTCGACGAGTTGCGGCGTCTTCAGGCCGTCGCCGGTGACGAGGAGGACGACCCGGTCGTCTTCGGCGAGCTCGCCGCGTCGCACGGCCTCGCGCAGCGCACCGACGCGTCACGCCGGCTGCGGTCTCGCCGAAGACGCCGCTCGTCTCGGCGAGCAGCGCCATGTTCTCGCCGACCTCGTCCTCGGGAACGGCGTAGATCGCACCGGCCGAGGCGTTCGCCGTCGTGATCGCGAGGTCGCCGTCGGCAGGGTTGCCGATCGCGAGCGAACGGCACACCGTGTCCGGCTTGAGCGGGGTGACCTTCCGCTCCTCGGCGAACGCTGCCGCGACCGGGGCGCAGCCTTCGGCCTGCCCGCCGTACAGCCGGGGCGCCGCGCCCTCGACGAGGCCGAGCTCGCGCAGCTCGGAGAAGCCCTGGTGCACCTTCGAGAAGAGGGCCCCCGACGCGATCGGGCACACGACCGCGTCCGGAAGTCTCCAACCCAGCTGCTCGGCGATCTCGAAGGCGACCGTCTTCGAGCCTTCCGCGTAGTAGGAGCGGAGGCCGACGTTGACGAACGCCCAGTCGAGCTCGAAGGAGAGCTCGACCGAGAGCCGCGAGCAGTCGTCGTAGCTCCCGTCGACGGCGTAGATCGTCGCCCCGTACACCGCCGTCGCCGTGAGCTTCTCGGGCTCGAGGTCGGCCGGGCAGAGGACGACCGCCTCGATCCCCTCCGCAGCGGCCCGCGCGGCGACGGCGTTCGCGAGGTTGCCGGTCGAGGAGCAGGAGAGCGTCGTGGAGCCGAGCTCGAGCGCCTTCGCGGCGGCGACCGCGACGACACGATCCTTGAACGAGTGCGTCGGGTTCGCCGTGTCGAGCTTGAGGTGGAGCTCGCGGATCCCGAGCGCGCTCGCGAGCCGCGGCGCGGGGAGCAGCGGGGTGAGGCCCGGCGCCAGACGTGGCTCGGCGGGTGGATCGACGGGGAGCAGCGGCGCGTAGCGCCAGATCGAGCTGGGCCCCGCCTCGATCGCCTCGCGGGTGAAGGTCTCCCGCACCAGGTCCGTGTCGTACACGGGGTCGAGCGGCCCGAAGCAGGCCGCACAGACACCCACCGCCTCGAGCGGATGCTCGCGTTCGCAGGCCCGACACCGAAGAGCTTGAGCTGGCACCTCGTCCTCCCTTTCCTCGCTCGACACATCCGACCGGGCTTGGCACCTTGCTCTGAAGCAGGTTGCCGAGGCGTCACAGGGCCGGTCCCTCAGCCTCTCTCGATGCGGAGCGAGGCGTGCCTCGCTTCCGGAGGCGAGTATACAAAGTGAAGCGTCGCGTGACGCGGCGGCTTGCGGTCGTCCGGCGGCTCCGCTACGGTGCCCCCTTCACGCGACCGCCGCAGGACGCGTGAACCGGCATTGAAGCCTCAGGTCCTCGGGAGACCTGGGGCTTTTTTCGTGGTCCCGCGACGACGAGGAGGTGGTACGAGTGACGACGGTCGATCTGACCATCGCTGCGAGCACGGTGTGGGTGGTCGTTGCGGCCATCCTGGTGATGTTCATGCAGGCGGGCTTCGCGTTCCTCGAAGCAGGCCTGACGAGGATGAAGAACGTCGGGCACGTGGCCGCGAAGAACGTCCTCATCTTCGCCATCTGCTCCCTCGTCTACTACCTCGTCGGCTACGGCTTGGCGTTCGGCGACGGGGGCAACGGGTTCATGGGCGGCTCGGGCTTCGTCCCCTCGGTCGACGATCTGCTTGCGATCGGCGCGGCTCCCTTCTCGTGGTTCTCGACGATCCCGGCCGGCGCGGGCTACCTGTTCCAGGTCGTCTTCGCCGGCGTCTCGCTCGCGATCGTGTGGGGAGCGATGGCCGAACGGACGAAGCTCTGGGTGTACTTCGTCTTCGGCGTCTTCTTCACGGTCGTCTACTCCGTCGTCTCGCACTGGATCTGGTCGCCGGACGGCTGGCTGTTCGAGCGCGGGATGCAGGACTTCGCGGGCTCGACGGTCGTCCACTACCAGGGAGCCCTCGCAGCGCTCGCCGGAGCGATCCTGCTCGGCGCACGTATCGGGAGGTTCGACGCCGACGGCAAGTCGAACCCGATCCCAGGCCACAACATGGCCTACGTCACGCTCGGCGTCCTCGTCCTCTGGTTCGGCTGGTTCGGCTTCAACCCCGGCTCCACGCTCGGGGTCGTGACGGGCGACAAGATCGGCTACTTCGCGTACGTGGCGGTCACGACGAACCTCGCCGCAGCCGCAGGCGCGCTCGGAGCCGTTGCGACGTCGTGGATCGTGCTGCGCAAGCCCGATCTGTCGATGATGCTGAACGGTGCCGTGGCCGCACTCGTCGCCATCACGGCCGCATCCGGCTTCGTCGCTCCCTGGGCTGCGATCATCATCGGCCTCGTTGCGGGCGCGATCGTCGTGCTCGGCATCCAGGCGGTCGAGCGGGTTCGCATCGACGATCCGATCGGCGCGATCTCCGCGCACGGAATGGCGGGCGTGTGGGGAACGCTCGCGACCGGGATCTTCGCCGTCCCTGCGCTCGCGGACAACCTCGCGACCGGCACGGGTGGCCTGGTCTACACCGGCAGCTTCCACCAGGTCGGCGTCCAGGCTGTCGGGCTCCTGGTGGTGGGGGTGTTCACGTTCTCGACGTCGTTCGCCGCGCTCTGGCTGATGAAGGTGACGTTCGGGATCCGCGTCGAGCCGGAGGTCGAGATCGCCGGGCTCGACGTCTCCGAGCACGGCATGTGGGGCTACCCCGAGTTCTACACCGAGGTGCCCGGCGGATACGGGACCGAAGGCCACGAGCCTCCGCATCTCGCGCCCCGCACGCCCGCACCGGCACCGACACCCGTCGTCCCTCTGCCTGGGACGGCGTAACCGGCGCATCCGCAGGCCCGCCCGCCGCCGCCCTCCGCGGCGGGCGGGCCGTCGCCGGCTCGTCGAACGACATTTCGGGACGAGGGGTCGATCGGCCATCATGGTGTGGCCCAGTTCGAACAGAGAGGAGAGGCCATGGCTTCCATCGCAACCTCGACGAATCTGCCCGCGCTCGGACCGCACATCCGCGACGAGGTCGGGCACGAGCTGCAGGCGACGCTGATCGACCTCGTCGACCTGTCGCTCGTCGGAAAGCAGCTGCACTGGACCGTGGTCGGGCCGAACTTCCGCCCGCTGCACCTTCACCTGGACGAGCTCGTCGACTCGTGGCGCGAGCTCTCCGACACCGTCGCCGAGCGCGCCGTCGCCATCGGCTTCATACCCGACGGACAGGCACAGGCGATCGCGAGCGGCACCGAGCTCGCCCCCGTCGAGCGTGCCGCACTCGAGGATCACGTCGGTCGTACGCGAGGCGACACATCGCATCGCCGACGTCAGCGAGCGCGTCCGGGCGCGGATGGACCGGCTCGGCGAGCTCGACGCCGCCTCGCAGGACGTGCTGATCGAAGTCGTCCGTGCGCTCGAGGAGCAGCAGTGGATGCTTCGGGCCCAGTTCGGGGAGCGTGCGTGACGCCGATCTCGCGCGGCTTTCGCGGACGCCGCGACCCGGAGGTCGACGCATCCCGCGTTCCACCTGGCCAGTACGTCACCGACGACTTCCCGGTCCTCTCCGCAGGCCCCACGCCTCACACGCCGCTCGACGAGTGGAGCTTCACGATCCGAGGTGCCGTCGACGAGCCCGCCTCGTGGACGTGGGACGAGCTGCAGCAGCTGCCCAGCGAGTCGATCACGGTCGACATCCACTGCGTGACCAAGTGGTCGAAGCTCGACACGACGTGGACCGGGGTCTCCGTCGACACGCTGCTCGCCGGAATCGAGACGAGCGGCGAGTACGTCGTCGCATGGTCTGACGGCGGGTACACGACGAACCTCCCGCTCGAGGACGTGACCGACGGCAAGGCGTGGGTCGCCTACGCGTACGACGACGAGCCGCTCGAGCCCGAGCACGGCGGCCCTGCCCGGCTCCTCGTCCCGCACCTCTACTTCTGGAAGAGCGCAAAGTGGGTGCGCGGGCTGGACCTGCGGCAGGAGGACGAGCCCGGCTTCTGGGAGGGCTACGGCTACCACAACTACGGGGATCCGTGGCAGGAACAGCGGTACTGGGGAGACTGAGCTGGCAGGTCGCGACCGTCGTCGAGCTCGTCGACGAGACGGCGCGAACGCGGAGCGTCGTCCTCGACCCGCCCGCCTGGCCGGGTCATCGCGCGGGACAGCACGTGGACGTGCGCCTGACCGCCGAGGACGGCTACCAGGCGCAGCGCAGCTACTCGATCGCGTCGGCCCCCGAGGACGAGCACCTCGTGCTGACCGTGGAACGGCTCGACGACGGCGAGGTGTCCCCGTACCTCGTCGACGAGCTGCACCCCGGCGACGAGCTCGAGCTGCGTGGCCCGGTGGGCGGGTACTTCGTCTGGGAGGAGTCGCTCGGTGGCCCCCTCCTGCTCGTCGCAGGGGGCTCGGGCGTCGTCCCGCTACGGGCGATGCTCCGGCACCACCGCGCAGTGGGGAGCGAGGTACCCGTACGGCTGCTCTACTCCGCGCGGTCGCTCGAGGACGTCATCTACCGCGACGAGCTGACGCGCCTGGCCGGGGGTGACGTCGTCGACGTCCACTTCACGCTCACGCGGGCACGGCCGGACGGATGGCAGGGATACGCCCGCCGGGTCGACAGGGAGCTGCTCGAGGAGGTCGCGTGGGCACCTTCGGCGCGACCGCTCGTCTACATCTGCGGCCCCACGTCGTTCGTCGAGACGGCGGCCGAGGCGCTCGTCGGGCTCGGCCACGAACCGGGAATGATCAGGACCGAACGTTTCGGAGCGACTGGAGGCTGAGGCGATGGCGCAACCGATATGCACACATCTCGACCGGATCGCGGTGACGACACTGCCGTCGTCGATCGCAGGCTGCGAGGAGTGCCTGAAGATCGGCAGCCGCTGGGTGCACCTGCGCATGTGCATGACCTGCGGCAAGATCGGCTGCTGCGACGCGTCCCCGAACCGCCACGCACGCAGGCACGCGGCCGAGGACGACCATCCGATCGCCCGCTCCGCCGAGCCCGGAGAGGAGTGGAGCTGGTGCTTCGTCGACGAGGTGGCGTTCGTCGTGGAGCCCGGCGCAGAGGAATGACCATCGCGATCGACAGCCGGCCCGAGCTTCCCGCCCTCCCGCTGGACGAGTGGACGCCGACCAAGGACACGCTTCACCTCTGGGTCCAGATCGTGGGCAAGATCAGGATGGCGTCCTCGGCACCGCGAAATCACTGGTGGCACGCGGCGCTCTACGTCGACGTTCGCGGGCTGACGACGCGGCGCATGCACGCGCCGGGCGGCATCGCGTTCCAGATCGACTTCGACTTCGTCGACCATCGGCTCGTCGTGAGGACGAACCGAGGGGACGTCGAGTCCTTTCCGCTCGCGGACGGCCTCTCGGTCGCCGCCTTCGACGAGCAGCTGCACGGTGCCCTCCGGCGGCTCGGGGTCGACGTCCGGATTCGTGAGGAGCCGTACGGCGTGCCGATGACCACCCCCTTCCCGGCGGACGCCGAGCACGCGTCGTACGACGCCGACGCGGTGGAGCGCTTCTGGCGGATCCTCGACTGGTCGGACACGGTGCTCGAGGAGTTCGCCGGGTGGTACTGCGGGAAGACGAGCCCCGTCCACATCTTCTGGCACTCCTTCGATCTCGCGCTGACGCGATTCAGCGGTCGAGCGACCCCGAATGCGTCGGAGCTCGATCCGGTCAACCGCGAGGCGTACTCGCACGACGTCGTCTCCTTCGGGTTCTGGGCCGGGGATACGAGCACGGGCGAGCCGACGTACTACGCGTACGCGGCGCCGGAGCCTGCGGACGTGCGTGAGCGGCCGCTCCGACCCGAGCAGGCTCGCTGGACCGATCAGGGAACCGGCTCGCTCGCCCGCCTTCCGTACGAGACCGTGCGGACGGCCGACGATCCGCGAGCGACGCTGCTCGCGTTCCTCGAGAGCGGATATCGCGCCGGTGCGGACGGCCCCGGCTGGAATCGCGAGGAGCTGACCTCGTCCTGGTGTCCGGAGCCTGCGGAGCTGGCAACGCTCCTGGAGGGTCGCGGATGACGGCCGCGACGCTCGACGGCAACGCCATCGCCGGCCTGCTCGTCGACGTCTTCGGAGCCGAGATGACGACGGCGACGGGCACGTGCGGGAACTGCGGGACGTCTGCGCAACTGGCGGAGGTCGCCGTCTATGTCCGCGCTCCGGGGACCGTCGCGCGCTGTCGGACGTGCGAGAGCATCGTCATGGTGCTCGTCACGATCCGCGACGTCACCTGCGTCGACCTGCGCGGCTTGACCGAGCTCGAGCCCGGCCCGCAGGCGTGACCCGGCGCCAGCGGCTCACGCTGCTCGCCGCGATCCTCGGCTCGGCCGTCGTCACGATCGACGGCTCGATCGTCAACGTCGCGCTGCCCGCGATCGAGCGCGATCTCGGTGGAGGCCTGACGGCGCAGCAGTGGGTCTCGAACGCCTACCTGCTCACGCTGGCGTCGCTGATCCTGATCGGCGGCTCGCTCGGGGACATCTACGGCGAGCGCCGTGTGTTCGCCCTCGGCGTGGCGGCCTTCGGCCTCCTCTCGGTCGCGTGCGCGGTGGCACCCACGATCGATGCTGCTGATCGTCGCCCGCGCCCTCCAGGGCGCGGCAGGAGCGCTCGTCACGCCGAGCTCGCTCGCGATCATCGTCGCCGCCTTCGCACCACTCGGAGCGTGGGGCCGCCATCGGAGCGTGGACTGCCTGGGGTGGGATCGCGGCGATCGCCGGTCCGCTCGCCGGCGGCGCCATCGTCGATCAGGCGTCGTGGCGCTGGATCTTCGCGATCAACGCGCCGATCGTCGTCGCGACGCTCGTGCTGGTCCTCGTCGCCGTGCCCGCGACGAGTCGCGTCGCGAGAAGGCACGTCGACTTCCTCGGCGCGGGGCTGTGTGCGCTCGGGCTCGGAGGAGTCGTCTTCGCGCTGATCGAGCAGCCGCACTACGGCTGGACGAGCCCGGTGATCCTCGTTCCCCTGATCGGCGGAGTCGCGGCGTTCGCATCCTTCCTCGTCTACGAGCGCCGGGCAGCGGAGCCCATGCTCGAGCTCGAGCTGTTCTCCCGTCGCAACTTCGCAGTCGGGAACATCGAGACCCTCGGCATGTACGCAGGTCTCGCGATCCTCTTCTTCTTCCTGACCATCTTCCTGCAGGAGGTCGCCGGCTACACGGCGCTCCAGAGCGGGCTCGCCACGCTGCCCGTGACGCTCACGATGTTCGCGCTCTCGCGCCGATTCGGAGCGCTGGCCGATCGCCACGGGCCGCGGCTCTTCATGGGCGCAGGCCCACTGATCGCCTCGGTTGGCATCCTGCTGCTCCTCCGAACCGGGTTGGAGACGACGTACGTCACGGATCTGCTGCCCGGGCTGCTCGTGTTCGCCCTCGGGCTGTCGTTCACGGTCGCTCCGCTCGTCGCGACGGTTCTCGCCGACGCGGACGAGAGCGACGCGGGCATCGCCTCGGCGATCAACAACGCGATCGCCCGCGTCGCCGGCCTGATCGGCGTCTCGATCCTCGGCGTCGTCGTCGCGAGCACGCTCGTCGGCGACACCTTCGCGGCGAACGCCGGAGTCGGTCCGGGCGTTCCACGAGGTTCTCGTGATCTGCGCAGCCCTCGTCGGGGCTGCGGGCGTGATCGGCGCGATCGGGATCGTCAATCCGCGCCGAGCCGTCGAGGCAAGACGATGTCCCGGCGGTCAGCTGGTGGGGGCTCCGCAGCCCGCCGTCGATCCCACTCCGCTACCGTCGGGGCCGCCAGTCGTCGACCCCGTACCGCAGGAGGCGTGATGGACGATCCGCAGATCCATGGAACGATCGAGGAGCTCGTCGCCGAGGAGCACGAGCTCTGGCAGAAGGAGTCGGCCGGCGTCGCGACCGACGACGACCGGCATCGACTCGGGGAGTTGAAGGTCTCGCTCGACCAATGCTGGGACCTCCTCCGCCAGCGTCGCGCGCTGCGCGATGCCGGCTTCGATCCGGACACCGCGTCGATCCGCGGAGCCGAGACGGTCGAGAGCTACGAGCAGTAGGAGGTGAACGCACCGCTGAGCATCGTCGGGCTCGGCGGCTCGCTGGCGAAGGTCTCGCGGAGCCGGGCGGCGCTGGAAGTCGCTCTCGACGGGGCTGCCGGCGCGGGTGCCCACACGCAGCTGCTCGATCTCCGCGAGCTCGACCTCCCGATGTTCGACCCCGATCACGCGACGCCACCCGCGAACGCGCTGGAGCTGATCGAGGTGTGCTACGCAGCCGACGCGATGCTCTGGAGCAGCCCGCTGTACCAGGGCACGATCTCGGGCGCCTTCAAGAACGCGCTCGACTGGCTCCGCCTCCTGGGCGGTCGCGACCCCGCGTTCCTCCACGACAAGGTGGTGGGCCTCATCAGCGCGGCCGGTGGAACCCACGGGCTGCAGGCGATCAACACGATGGAGTTCGCGACCCGCGCGCTCCGGGCGTGGGCCGTTCCGTACGTCGTCCCCGTCGCCTCGGCGGCACGGGTGTTCGATGCCGAAGGCCGGATCCACGACGCGACCGTCGAAGAGCAGCTGAGGACTCTCGGCGGCGAGGTCGTGCGCGTCGGGCGCCGCTTCGCGGCCGACGACTCGCTCCATCGCGCGAGCGAGTGCGAAGAGGCAGCCGAGCGCGTCGTCGCCGCCGCCTGAGACGGCAGCGCGGCGATCGACCCGGGCTGACCGGGGCCGGCTACGGCACGATTGGCCCGTGCATCTCGACGTTCAGGACGGAATCGTCGCACTCGGGCTCATCCTCGCCGTGGCGACGATGCTCGCGGTCGCGCCCGCGCTGCGGATCCCGTACCCGATCCTGCTCGTGCTCGGCGGCCTGGCGATCGGGATCGTCCCCGGCATGCCGGAGTTCGAGCTCAATCCGGAGCTCGTCTTCTTCGGCGTCCTGCCTCCGCTCCTCTACAGCGCGGCCTTCTTCACGTCTCTTCGCGAGCTGAGGACGGCCGCGCGACCGATCGGGCTGCTCGCCGTCGGCCTCGTCGCCGTCACGACCGTCGGTGTGGCCGTCGTCGCACACGCGTTCATCGACGACCTCTCGTGGGGCAGCGCCTTCGTGCTCGGCGCGATCGTCTCCCCCACCGATCCGCTCGCCGCGACCTCGATCGCGCGGCGGCTCGGCGTCCCGCGAAAGCTCGTGACGATCGTCGAGGGCGAGAGCCTCGTGAACGACGGGACCGGGCTCGTGCTGTACCGGGTGGCTGTCGGCGCCGTGCTCACGGGATCGTTCTCCGCCTACTACACCGGTGGGCTCTTCGTCGTCAGCGCGGCTGGTGGCATCGCGGTCGGGCTCGTCGTGGGGTGGATCATCCGCGGCATCCGCAGACGCCTCGACAACCCTCCCGGCGGAGATCACCATCTCGCTCCTCACGGGCTACGTGGCGTTCATCCCGGCCGACCTCATGGGGGTCTCAGCCGTGCTCGCCGCGGTGACGGCCGGGATCTTCCTCGGCTGGCACACACCCGAGCTGACGACGGCCCAGGTGCGCCTCCAGGGCGTCGCAGTGTGGGAGATCGTCCAGTACCTGCTGAACGCGCTCCTGTTCGTGCTCGTCGGCCTCCAGCTCCCGGTCGTCATCGACGCGCTCGGCGACGTGTCCGCAGCGCGTCTCCTCGGCTACGCGGCACTCGTCAGCCTCACCGTGATCGTCCTCCGCTTCGCGTGGGTGTTCGCGGTGCTCCACGCGCCGAAGTGGATCGCGAGACGGATGTCGAACTGGCGCGGTGCCGTCTTCCTCTCCTGGGCCGGGATGCGTGGCGCGGTCTCGCTCGCAGCCGCCCTCGCGCTCCCGCTCGAGACGGACGCCGGCGCGCCCTTCCCCGGACGCGACCTGATTCTCTTCCTCACCTTCTCGGTGATCCTGGCCACGCTCGTCGGGCAGGGGCTGACCCTGCCCTTCGTCATCCGGGTGCTCGGTCTCGAGGAGGACGGCAGTCGAGGATCGCGAGGACGCGAAGGCCCGCATCCATGCCGCGGAGGCGGCGCTCGCCCGGCTCGAGGAGCTCGTCGGCGAGGACTGGGTGCGCGAGGACACGGCGGAGCGCATGCGCGGCGCCTACCGCTTCCGGACGACACGCTTCCGCGCACGCCTCGACGACGGAGACGACGGAGCCGTCGAGAGCCGCTCGCAGGACTACCAACGGCTCCGCCGCGAGCTGCTGGACGCCGAGCGGCAGGCCCTCACCGAGCTCCGCTACACCGGCGCGATCAGCAACGACGTCTGGCTTCGTGTCGGCCGCGACCTCGACCTCGAGGACACGCGGCTCGACATCTGAGCAGGCTCAGGCGGAGTCCACGAGCTCGTCGCCGGTGGCTTCGACCACGCCCTCGAGCTCTGCCCCCAGCTGGGCGAGTGCCTGCCGCTCGAGCCGTCGAACACGCTCGTGCGAGATGCCGAGCTCGCGCTCGATCGCCTCGAGCGATCGCTGCTCTCCCTCGAAGCCGAAGCGCAGCTCGAGAATGCGCCGCTCGACCTCGGGGAGCGTCTGCAGTGCCTCCCGAACCGCATTGCGGCGCAGCGCGTCGCCCGCCTCCTCGAGGGGGTCGATCGCGTCCGGATCGGAGAACAGGTCGCCGAGCTCGCCGTCTCCATCGACTCCGACCGCCTGGTTGAGGGACACCGATGCCTCGACGGCACCGAGCGCCTCCTCGACGTGCTGGAGCTCGTATCCGCTGATGCTCGCGAGCTCTTCCGCCGTCGCCTCGCGGCCGTGCTCGACCTCGAACTGGCGTCCGAGCCGTGCGAGCTTCGCGCGGCGCTCGTGCACGTGGGCGGGGACGCGGATCGTCCGCGACTGGTTCGAGATCGCGCGCTGACAGGCCTGGCGGATCCACCAGGTCGCGTACGTCGAGAACTTGAAGCCCTTCCGCCAGTCGAACTTCTCGACCGCGCGGTTGAGGCCGATGACGCCTTCCTGGATGAGGTCGCCGAAGGGGATGCCGTGGCCCCGATAGCGCTTCGCGATGGAGACGACGAGGCGCAGGTTCGAGTTGATCATGCGCTCCTTGGCGGCCTTGTCGCCACGCTCGATTCTCTTGGCGAGCGCGACCTCTTCGGCCGCGGTGAGCAGGTCGTGCTTCCCGATCTCGTTCATGAACAGCGTCAGCGAGTCGGTCGGCACGGCAGCGTCGGGCTCGAGGCGGAGCTCGAGCTCGTCATCCGTCTCGTCCTGGTCCTCGTCCTCGTCCGAGGCCACGAGCTCCACTCCGCGGGACTCGAGCTCCGCGCGCAGGGCAGCGACCTCGTCGTCCTCGAGCTCGAGCTCGAGCGGCTAGCGAGGCAAGCGAGCGCTCGTCGACGACACCGTCGTTCTCGGCGCTCTCGATGAATGGTGTGAGTTCGTACTTCTCGGTCATGGTGCTGATCTCGGTTCTCCCTTCCGTCGTCAGGCAGTGGCGGCCTGCGCACGGCGGCGCTCGAAGCGCTCGACGCGGCTTCCGCGCGCGACCTCGCGCTCGATTCCCGTGTAGGCCGGATGGCAGCTCGAGCAGACGTCGACCACGAGCTCCGCCACGCTAGAGCGTGTCGTGAACTCGTTTCCGCACGCGGCGCAGCGCACCGTGGTCAGCTCGAGCTCAGGGTGTGTGCCCTGCATCGTACGTTCTCCTCTCCGAAGTCGTTACAGCGCACGAAGGGCCGGGAAACGATCCCGACGCGTCCTTCGCGCGACACCACCTATAACGACGCCAGGGCCGTCTACATTCCGCCGCCAGCGACCGGTCTGTCGCCGTCGACGGCCGCGAATCCGAAGACCGGCGGCCAGGCCTGAGCCCACCCGACCGGCCTCCTCCGTTCGGACGACCTGCCTCGGCTGGCCGAATCGTGCGAGTGCCCGATTGCCGGGAAGAGGCACCGGCTCCACCCTGGTTGAGGTCAGCAACGAAAGGTCGCGATGCGCGACCCCAGCATCGACGAGATCGGCCCATGAGCAAGGCGCACGCCTCCGACAGGCCGCGTGAGCGCGGCCGAGAAGACGTACACGACGCACACATCTCCTCCGAGCTCGCGCTCGAGCTGAGGCGCCTCGGCAGTCATCCGCTGCACGAGGTGGCAAGGCTCGAGCGCGAGGCTCTGGCCGGCGAGAGCCCGGCAACACCTCTGATCCTGATCGTCGGCATGGCGCTCGCGCTGTGGAGCTTCGTGGCCATCGTCGTCGGTGCGGCCGCCCTCGCAGTGCACCTGCTCGGCTGAGGCCACGCGATAGGATCGCGACTGTGCGGGGCGCCCACATCGTCGAGCTGGGCGCCGAGCCGGTGCCGGTCGACATCACGAGCGAGGGCTCCTTCGAGATCGCCGCGGTCGCGCTCAACCCGGTCGACCTCGCGGTGGCTGCGGGTCGCTTCGCCGGCGGACATCCGCCGCTCCCGTACGTTCCCGGCTGCGAGGCGATCGGCCACCGGAACGGCGAGCGGATGCACCTCTTCGGAGACGGGCGTGGCATCGTGAAAGACGGCTTCCTGGTCGAGCGGGTCGAGCTCTCGGACGCCTTCGCGGTCTCGGTGCCGGACGGCCTGGACGACGCGCGCGCGGCCGCCTGTGGAATCGCCGGCATGGCCGGTTGGGGGCCCGTTTCCATGCGCGCACCGGTGCGCTCGGACGACCGCGTACTCGTCCTCGCTGCGACCGGGACGCGTGGGCTCGATCGCCCTTCAGGGTGCGCGCCTCCTCGGTGCAGAGCGCGTGGTCGCCGCTGGACGTGACGACGCGAAGCTCCAACGCACGCTCGAACTCGGAGCAGACGCGACGGTGACGCTCGACGGCGACGATCTGGCCGCGCGCCTTCGCGAGGCCTGCGGCGGTGACGGGCCGACCCTCGTGATCGACCCGCTGTGGGGAGAGCCCGCGCGAGCAGCCGTCGACGCCGCGGCCCCGGGAGCCCGCATCGTCCAGATCGGCCAATCCGCCGGGCCGGAAGCGACCCTGACGTCGGCGGCGATCCGGTTGAAGCAGCTCTCGATCCTCGGCTACACGGACTTCGCGCTCACGCTCGAGGAGCGGCGAGAGGTGTACGGCGGCCTGGCCGGAGCACGTCGTCGCCGGGCGTATCCGCATCGACGTCGAGACGTTCCAGCTCGACGAGATCTCGGGCGCGTGGAGCGCTCAGCAGGAAGGCCGCAAGGCCGTCGTTCTCCTCTGACGAAGAGCTAGCCGCCGACGGCACCCTGGGCTCCCGCCGGCATGGTCGGCTGGGGAGCCGGGATCGGCATCGACGTGTACGACGGAGGATCGCGGCGTCGCATCGTCTGCTCGAACATCACACGGACCGGGCGGGTGAGCTCCGACGCAACCGAGGCGTCCCCTAGTCGTGACGTTCGGACGCAGGTTCGCGTCTGGAGGCCGCGGGGCAGGACGCGCCCCGCGGCGTTGGCCGTGAAGCAGTTGCCCGCGCCGGAGCCCTTCGCGAGCGCGAGGTCCGCGCGCCCGCTGCCGGTGACGACGTTCTCGAAGACGCGGTTGCCGCGCGGGCCGCCACGGCGGTCCGGGCTCGGGCGTCCCCGGGTCGAACACGACGAACCGCGCGGTCGGAAAGACTGCGATGCCGTACCGCTCGCTTCGCGTCACGCGGTTGTGGCCGATCGCGTTCTGGTTGCCGCCCGCGACGGCGATCCCGATTCCGACGAAGCCTGCAAGCGCGGTCTGAATCGGCACGCGCGCCCGCCCGCTGTTCGTCACCGTGTTGCGGACGATCGTGGTTCTCGACTGAGGCGGAAGCGCTTCGTTCGCGTACGTGTTCGGCACGATTCCCGCTCCGTTCCGGTCCCAGACCGAGTCGCGGATCACGACACCGGTCGCGTTCGTGCCCGAGTAGCCCACCGCCGACAGCCTCGCGACGACGCGGGACAGCGTTGCGGCGCACGGCTTGCATTCGCCCACGTAGTAGGCCGCATCTCCCGCACCGGAGACGTAGTCGTGGTCCAGTACTCCCTGCTCGCTGTCCTCGGCGTAGATGCCGTAGCTGCCCACGTTCCAGACGGTCACGTACGACGCGCGGAAGCGGTCCGCCCCTTCCCAGTAGAGACCGTTTCGCAGGAAGTTGTGGGCGGACAGGTTGAGGATGGAGACTCCGTCTGCGTGGACGACGATCCCGTTCCTGCGCTCGTCCGCGCCGTCGAGGACGACGTCGTTCCGGTCGACCCCCCTGATCGTGATGTCGTGCTTCGCGGGCGGGACGACGTCGCCGCCGGGGTACGTGCCGGCGGCGAGGAGGATCGTGTCGCCCGGCTCCGCGCGCCCGATCGCACGTTGCAGCGTCGGTACGTCGTCCGGCACACGAATGGTCGACCCCGACGCGCCCGGACTCGCCGGTGCGGCGACAGGCACCAGCGCTCCGGCAGCCACGAGCAGGGCGGCAAGGGCCGCTCGTGTGGCCGGCACCCTCAACCGCTACGCATGCGCCTTGGCCGGAAGCCCCGCTCGGACGAGCATCTTCTTCAACCCCGTGGACGCCCGATACCAACCGCCGTGCGCCCTCTCGCTGTCCCAGAACGTCTGGCCCGGCTTCATGTACGTCAGAGCGACCGGCTTCGCATAGGGATAGAGGTACTGGACGACGCGACTCTGGATGTCGTTCGGCCCCGGCACGACGTAGACGACCCTGTACCGCGGTCCAAGCGTGCCACCCGGCCGAGCTGCGAGCGTGGGGTCGGGAGACTGACCGAACATCTGGGCGAAGAAGCCGCTGGCATCGGCCAGCGTCCCGAGAGCGGTGCCAGGCCCCTCGCCGTCACCTCGGATGGTGAGCGAGCGCTCGAGAGCCGGCCCGGAGATGGAAGCACTCACGGGGCCCTTTCGCGACAGCGCCGCCGGAAGCACGAGTGCGACGAGAGCGGCTGCGATGACGTACCTGCGCATGGCAGTCCTTTCCTCGACGATACGCCGTCGATACACCGTCCGTGCGCAGGAGGTTCCCGGATCGGATCCGCCGGGCTTCAGCTCGCCAACCCGACCGGAGCGAGCCACCGCCGGCCACGCGCAGCGCGCGGCTAGAGTCGGCTCGTGAGTAGCGCGCCGGCTACCGCGACAGCACGAGGTGGAACGTGTGCGATTGATCTTCGGCGCGCTCTTGCTGGTGCTCTTCCTGGCGTCGCTCGACCAGACGATCGTGGCGACGGCGCTGCCGACGATCGTCGGTGAGCTGGGCGGCGTCGAGCACCTGTCGTGGGTCGTGACGTCGTACCTCCTGGCCTCGACCGTGTCCGGCCCCGTGTACGGGAAGCTCGGTGATCTCTACGGACGCAAGATCGTCCTGCAGACGGCGATCGTGATCTTCCTCGTCGGTTCCGCCCTCTGCGGCATCGCCCAGAACATGGGAGAGCTGATCGCCTTTCGCGCTCTCCAGGGACTCGGCGCCGGAGGGTTGATCGTCACGACGATGGCGGTGGTCGGGGACATCTTCCCGCCTCGTGACCGTGGGCGCTACCAGGGGTTCTTCGGCGCCGTATTCGGCGTCTCGACCGTGGTCGGCCCGCTGCTCGGAGGGTTCCTGGTCGATCACCTGTCGTGGCGATGGATCTTCTACGTCAACCTCCCGGTCGGGATCGCCGCCCTCGCTGCGATCGCCGTCGCATTCCACCCGCGCACGTCGAATCGCAAGCACACGATCGACTACGCCGGCGCGGTACTGCTCGCGGGCGGCCTCTCCGGAATCGTGCTCTATACGAGCCTCGGTGGCACGACCTACGACTGGACCGCCCCTCAGATGCTGGCAGTGCTCGGGCTCGGTGTCGTGCTCCTCGTCGCCTTCGCTCTCGTCGAGCGCAAGGCGGCGGAGCCGATCCTTCCACTCAGCCTGTTCAGGAACCGGACGTTCGCGACGACCAGCGCGATCGGCTTCATCGTCGGGCTCGCGCTGTTCGGCGCGGTCACCTTCCTCCCGCTGTACCTCCAGATCGTCAAAGGTCAGAGCCCGACCCTGTCCGGGTTGCAGCTCACGCCGATGATGGCCGGCCTCCTCGTGACGTCGATCGTGAGTGGCAACCTGATCAGTCGTTTCGGCCGCTACCGGCCGTTCCCGATCATCGGGACGGCGGTCATGACCGTCGCGCTCGCGCTCCTCGCCACCCTCGCGGTGGACACACCGATCTGGAGGATCTCGGTGTACATGGTCGTCCTCGGTCTCGGTCTGGGGATGGTGATGCAGGTGCTCGTGCTCGCCGTGCAAAACGCGGTCGCCTACGAGCAGCTGGGAGTGGCTACCTCGGGATCGACGCTCTTCCGGCAGGTGGGCGGGTCCATCGGTGTCGCGCTCTTCGGCGCGGTCTTCGCCAACCAGCTCCAATCCGAGCTCGCCGCTCGCCTTCCGGAGGGTGCGACGGTGCCGAGCGCCGTCAGCCCGTCGCTCATCGAGCATCTCCCACCCGCCGTGCACGAGCCCTACATCGAAGCGTTCGCCGCCGCCCTCACTCCTGTCTTCGTCGTCGCCGCGGTAGCCGGCGCCGTCGCGTTCGCGCTCACCTGGCTGCTCCGGGAGATTCCCCTGCGCAAGACCGCGCGCTCGGACGGCCTCGGTGAAAGCTTCGCCTCGCCACGCGACGACAGCTCCTTCCGGGAGCTCGAGCGGTCCCTCAGCTCGATCGCACGACACGAGAACCGCTGGGACGCATACGAGCAGTTCGCCGTCCGCGCCGGCCTCGACCTCTCGCCACCCGAGCTGTGGCTGCTCGCGCGCATCGACGAACGGCAGCCCGTCACCGCCGAGCAGCTTCGGTCCGAGTATCGACCCGACGATGCGCTCTTCACGGACTCGCTCGCAAGCCTGCGCTCGCGGTCACTCGTCGCGACGGAGAACGGCGGGTTCCGTCTGACCAAGGCGGGGTCCGAGCTCCGTGAACGCGTGCACACCGCCCGTTGCAGCGAGCTGGACGAGCTCCTGTCCGGCTGGGAACCGGAGCGTCATGCCGAGATCCGGAGCATGGTCGACGAGCTCGCGCGATCGCTCGCACGCGACATCCCGCAGCCGGTGGTACGCGACTGAGCCTCTACGCGTTCGCCTCCATGTACTTCCGGATAGCTTCGTCGGTTGCCTTCAGCTCTTGCGTCGGGCTGAACTGGATCATCTCGGTGCCTGCTTCGAAGACCGGAATGTGCCCCGGCCCGACGTAGAACGCATCGCCGGCCTCGAACACCTCCTCGTGGTCCGCGAAGCGCCAGCTCTGCCTGCCCTTGAGGACGTATCCCCAGTGCGGACACTGGCACCTGCCCTCGGGTAAGCCCGTGAACATGGGCGTCATGTCCTGCGTCTCCTGGAACGAGAGGATGTTCACGGTGTACTCGCCCACCTCACCCTCATGGACCTCTACGCCGCCGTAGTCCTGAGCTTCGACGGTCTCCTTCGAGATCTTGGGCATCGCCGCTGTCTCCTTTCCGCAAGATCGTCAGTACGCCGCAGCGTATCGCGCGTCTGGTCGGCGCTGGCGAGAGCCTGACCAACCGCCGCTGGCGTTCACACTGCCCGCATGCCGCGCTGGGAGCAGCGGGCAAGGGGTGCTGTCGCGAGCGGGCGTGTCTTCCCGTACCTCGCCGCGACCACTGCCAGCCTGGCCGTACTCGTCGGCTTCATCGCCACGCTCATCGACCGGAAGGACTTCCCGACCTTCGGGGCCGGCCTCTGGTGGGCGATCGTCACGCTCGGCACCGTCGGCTACGGCGACATCGTTCCGACGACGGCGTGGGGTCGGGTTCTCGGCGGCTTCGTCATCGTCGTCGGGGTCACTTTCATCTCGTTCCTGACGGCCACGGTCACGTCCTACTTCGTCTCCGTCGACCAAGAAGCCGAGCAGGCGAAGGAGCGCGAGTTCCGCGCGGCGAGCGACAACGAGACGCGAGAGCTGCTCAGGCAGCTCGACTCACGGCTGGCCGCGATCGAGAGGGCGCTCCGTACCGCGCCGCCCGACTAGCTCTGCTGCGGTGCTTCTCGCAGGACGATGTTCCGGACTACCTCCACACCAACGATGATGAGGGCGAGCAGAACCAGCGCCGACAGCCAGCCCCGGGCGATGGCCGGAGCGACGAGTGCGAGCACGAGCAGAGCGCCAGCGGCAAGGGCGTAGGTCGTGACGCGGTTCTCCAAGACGGGGCGCGCGGCACGGCGCGCATCTGCGGCACGACGAGTCTCGCCGACGAACCAGACTCCGACGAGCGTGACGACGCCGAGGATGATCCACACCCAGGCGCGGTCGGCGAGGGTCTGCGTGAGGATGCTCCATGCATCGTGTCCGGCAGGCTTGACCGCGTCGTCCTTCACGAGCTGGTCGACGAGGTAGTCGCCGGCGAAGCGGCGCACGGCCAGCATCAGGAGCCCCACGACGAGCACGCCGATCGCGAGCGCACGGAGCTCGAGCCTGCGGCGCCCGCGCGCCAGCCAGATCGCGAACGCGGCGACCGCAAGCGCGACGAGCCACATCCAGTCCGCGACGGCGCGCAGGATCTTCGTGATCGACTGTGCCGTCTCGAGCTGGCTCTTCTCGATGATCGCGATCTTCCCGGACGGACTCGGGCATCCTCTCGGCGACCTTCCCGATGACCGCTACCTGGTCGCCGAGCTCGATCACGATCGGACGCAGGTCGAGCACGACCGCGCCGCCCTCGGTCTGGATGAACGTCGTGTCGTCGTCGAGCAGCCGTACGAGCTGGCGCTGCGTCCGCGTCGTCACCTCCACCCACACCGTCTGCACACGCGGCCGTTCGAGCGCGGCATCTGCCGCCCGATCGGCGCCAGAGCGCGAGAGACCGGCCAGAACGGGGGCGAGCCCTTCTGTGCTGGCGGCAGTCGCTCCGCGATCGCCGCCTCGACGTCGACGTTCGCGTACAGCTGGTCGACCGACGGTGTTCGCGACCTGCGTTCGGATTGCGTCGTTCTCGATCATGTTGCGCGAGATCGTCTCGAAGCCGTCCGGGTCGAGAGCCGTGTTCTCGACGTAGAACGCGACCATCCCCACGAGCGCGAGCAGGACCGCCAGGACGGTCAGCACGCGTGCGGCAATCAGACGTGTCCGCGACGACCTCTCTGGCCTCTGGGGCTTTGCTGGCTTCGGTCATCACGCCCCTCAGCCTTGCAGAAGCGGGCGGCGCCTGCAGCAGCCTCGCCGGACAACTGCTGCGTGATAGACGAAAACCCCGTTTCCGGGGCTTTCCAGTAGCGGGGCTGAGATCGTCCGAGGGATGCCTACTCTTACCGACTCCCCACTGTGGTCGTTGATAGACGGCACGATGACCAGCAGACCGACCTGACGAGGCCTCATCTGCTGGCGACGACCTGAGGCCTCATTCGATGAGAGCTTGGGCTTGCTCTGTTCACCGCCGCGAAGTTCGTCTTCTCGTGCGAGCCGTCGCAGAAGGGCTTTGTGTACGAGTAGCCGCAGCGGCAGAGTGCGATCGTGCCGTTGGCCTCGTACGGGTTGCCCTCAGCGTCGAGGAGGGTGACGTTGCCTTGGATGAGGTAGGGGCCATTGTCGCTGGGTGTGATCGTGGCGTCGTTCACGGCTGCCTCCTGGGTTGCGCGCCCGCCCGTTTGTGCGAGCGGGCGCGCGTTGGTGGGTTGCCTGGTCAGTGGCCGGGAGGCGGGCCGGGAGGCCCGAGGATCTCGATCCCGTTGCGCGACGCCGATCGGGAGCAGCCGCGCCATGTCCGGGGGAGCCTCGAGCGGCGGCGGCAGCACGCGCTCGGTCGCCGGCTCGCCGACCTCTCTCAGGAAGCCCTCGAAGAGGAAGGGCTGAAAGCCGATCAGGGCTCTTGCTCCGTCTGTCTCCGCCATGAAGGTGTGCGGCACGCCCTTGGGGCCGAACGCGAACGAGCCGGCCGGGAGCGACAAGCGCGCGTCGCCGACGTAGACCGTGAACTCCCCCTCGAGCACGTAGAACCACTCGTCCTCGTCGGGGTGGACGTGCCAGGGCGAGCCCTCGCCGGCTCGCACGGTGACCTCGACCAGCCCGTACTCGCCGTCGGTGTCGTCGCCGCTGATCTTGACGATCTCGAGCATTCCCAGCAGCCAGTACGCCTCCCCTTCGTCCTTGTCGAGCAGATACCCGTGCTTTGCCCGCTCTGGAGAAACGACCGTCATCTCACTTACTCCCTTCGTCGGACTGGTATGATTAACAACAGTCCATGAGTAAACAGTTGCAGAGAGGACTATCTCACGAGGAACAATCGCTGTCAAGCCCCTCCCCCGAGCGGCTGCGCGCCTGGCGCCTCTACTTCGAGAGCGCGCTCGCGCTCATCGACGTGCTCGACGCCGAGCTCGAGCGCGACGCCGGGATCCCGCTGCGCTGGTACGACGCCCTCGTCCACCTCGAGGAGACCCCCGACGGGCTACGCATGAACGAGCTCGCCGAGCGGATCCTCTACAGCAAGAGCGGCTTCACCCGCGTCGTCGACCGGATGGAAGAGGCCGGCCTCGTCCGCCGCGTCCGCCCCGAGAACGACCGCCGCTCAATCCTCGTCGTCCTCACCGACGAGGGCCGCGACACGCTGGAGCAAGCCCGCCGCCACCACCGGCACGCGATCGAACAGCACTTCTCCCGCCACCTCACCGACACCGACATCAAGGCGCTCACCCGCGCACTCGAGAAGCTCAGCACCCACGCCCGCCCCCTCCGCCCAGGGCGCATCCGCGGCTAGACGCTCAGTGTGAATGCCCGAGACCTCACGGGGCGCTGGCTGCACGACGTGCTCGTCCCAGGTGACACAACGTCGTCGAGAAGGCAAAAGTTGGGCAAAAGTTCGGCCCGCCGATCGCCGTCATGAGAACGGAAAAGCCCCGTTTCCGGGGCTTTTCCAGTAGCGGGGGCAGGATTTGAACCTGCGACCTCCGGGTTATGAGCCCGGCGAGCTACCAGACTGCTCCACCCCGCGTCGCTTGGCCGAGTATAGCTCGGTGACCCGTTCTGGGCTACGACTTGCCGGCGAGAACGCTCGCCGCGGCCTCGACGTTCACGCGCGCGGCGCCGTGCGTCGCGACGTATCCGGCTGCCGCTGAGGGCCGCCAGTACGGGATCCCGATCTCGATCACGATCGCATCGGGGACGCGTGTGGTCAGCGCGTCGACCGCAGCTCGCTCCCAGGCGTGTCGGTGCGCATCGCGGGCAATGACCACGAGCTGCCGTCCGTCGAGCCCGACGTCGGTGTCCACGTTGCCTTCCTCGAAGCGACGCACGTCGGCGTCCGAAATCGCGCCCCCCAGCCACTCGCCGGGGAGCTGCGACAGACGGCCCGCCGCCATTCCGACCTCGGGCACGAGCTCGACGACGAGTGCGGGTCGAGCGAGCCGCACCTCGCCTTCGCACTGCAACGCCCGACGTGCCGCCGCTCGTCCGGCGGCGCGATCGACGTGACTCGCGCGAGCCGCGGTAGCGGCCCATGACGCAACGTCGGCAACCCGTCCGGCCGCCTCCCTGAGGCGCTGTTCGGCGATCAGGCCAGTCCGAACCGCGTCGACGAGCGCGTCGCGCACGCTCACGACCGACTCGTCGAAGAGGTCGTGCCCGAGGCACAGCGCGTCGGCGTCGGCCGCGAGCGACCGAACCGCTCCCGCCTCGACCCCGACGGTCGCACTGATCGCCTTCATCTCGAGGGCATCGGTGACGACCATTCCCGTGTAGCCGAGCTCGGCGCGAAGGAGGTCGTGAAGGATCTCGCGGCTCATCGTCGCGGGTGCGTCCCCGAGCGAGCGGACGACGATGTGTGCGGTCATGATCGAGCGGGCGCCCGCATCGATTGCGGCACGGAACGGAGCGAGCGCGACGTCGTCGAGCGCGTCCACGAAGGGCAGCGCCAGGTGTGAGTCGACGGAGGTGTCGCCGTGTCCGGGGAAGTGCTTCGCGCACGCGGCGACGCCGGCGTGCTGGAGCCCCCGGACGAACGCGCCCACGTGCCGCGCCACGAGCTCGCCGTCCGAGCCGAACGACCGGATCCCGATCACCGGGTTCTGCGGGTTGGTGTTGACGTCCGCGACCGGCGCGAAGTCGAGGTTGACGCCGACCTCGGCCAGCTCGGTGCCGAGGGAGGCCGCGACGCGCTCGGTGAGCTCGACGTCGTCCACGACTCCGAGCGCCCCGTTCCCCGGATAGGAGCTGCCCGTGCCCGCCTCGAGCCTGGTCACGTCGCCGCCCTCCTCGTCGATCGCGATCACGAGGTCGGGCTGCTCCGACCGGAGGTCGTCGGTCAGACTGCGGAGCTGCTCCCGGCTCTCGACGTTCCAGGCGTACAGCACGACGCCGCCGAGGCCTTCGGCGAGTCGACGGCGGAGCCAGTCGGGCACGGTCGGCCCCTCGAAGCCGGGGAAGATGCAGCTCGAGGCGAGTCGCTCGAGCTCCGCGCTCATGAGCCGACCAAGGTCGGCTCATGAGCGCGGAGGGGTGTGGGGAACCGGGAGGTTCCCCACGCTCTCAGGAAGAAGGCGGCACGCGGGGGAAACATGGTTTCCCCCGCGACCGCGAACCGCAGGTGAGCGGTGCTCATGCCTTGACGGCGCCCGCGGTGAGGCCGAAGGCGATCTTCCGCTGCACGAGGAGGAAGAAGATCACCACCGGGATCGCGGTCAGCGTTGACGCGGCCATGAGCCCTCCCCAGTCCGTGTTCCGGCTCGTCCCGTAGAAGTACGACAGCCAGACGGTGAGCGTCTGGTTCTGCTGGTCCGTGAGGATGACGTTGGCGAAGATGTACTCGTTCCAGCTCGTGATGAACACGAAGACCGACGTCGCCACGAGCCCCGGAGCGACGAGCGGAAGCAAGATTCGCGTGAACGCACCGAGCCGGCTCGAGCCGTCGACCATCGCCGCCTCCTCGAGCTCCTTCGGGATGCCCATGATGAAGCCGCGCAGAGTCCACACGGCGAAGGGCAGCAGGATCACGAGGTGGGTGAAGACGAGGCCCAGGAGGTGGTTCGTCAGGTGGTACTTGGCGAGCACGACAAACAGGGGGATCACGAGCCCCGCCTGCGGGAGCATGAGAATGCCGATGACGAGCACGACGAAGAGCTTGTTACCGGTGAAGCGATACTTGGCCAGCGCCACGGCTGCCAGGAACGCGACCACCATCGCGAGCGCGACGACGGCGCCGACGACGACGAGGCTGTTCTTCACGGTGTCCCAGAAGTAGGGCCGCGCGATCGCGTCACGGAAGTGCTGCAGCGTCGGATCGCTCGGGAACCACGTCGGCGTGAAGCTGTTGATCTCGGTGTCCGGCTTGAACGCGGTGGAGATCATCCAGAAGACCGGGAAGACGAGGACGACGAACACCGCCAGCCCGACGACATTCCAGGCCGCCCGGCGAAGTCGGCGCCGACGCTCCCGCCGGATCGAGGCAGCGCGAGGCGCGGCGCGCGTCGCAGGTTGCGCAGCGGCCTCGGTCAAGGCACTCATCGCGCCTCTCCCATCTTCACCATCCGACGGACGTAGAACACGCTCATCACCGCCACCATGAGCAGCATCAGCAGCGAGATGGCCGCGCCCCGACCGAAGTCGGAGTGGGCGTAGCCCTCGATGAACACGTAGACGCCCATCAGGTAGTTCGAGGAGTCGACGTGAGACGAGCCGATCAGCAGATACGGCTGCGTGAAGACGCCGAAGTCCCAGATGATGGAGAGGCTCGTGAGGATGAGGAAGATCGGCTTCAGGATCGGGAAGGTCACGTCGCGGAACACCCGCAACGGGCCTGCGCCGTCGATCTCCGCGGCCTCGACGAGCTCCCGAGGAACCTGGGCGAGGCCCGCGTACACGGTGATCGTCACGAACGGGATCGCGCCCCAGACGATCAGGAGCGTGACCATCGCGAGCTTCGAGAACGTGGTGGCGTACCAGTCGTGCTGCGAGAAGTCGCCGATTCCGAGCTCGGTCAGCGCGTAGTTGAGGATCCCGTTCTGGAAGTTCGTCATCCAGTACCAGACCTGGACCGCGACGACCGCGGGCATCGACCAGGCGAGGACGAGCCCGGCGGTGAGCATGACTCGCACCCAGGCGGAGACGCGGATCAGGAGGAACGCGATCATCGTGCCGAGCCCGATCGTGAGCGCGACGTTCGCGACGGTGAAGATCGCGGTTCGAAGCAGCGTCCGCCAGAAGATCTCGTCATGCAGGACGGACGAGTAGTTGTCGAGCCCGATCCAAGCGCCCTTGCGCTGGATGAGCTCGGCCAGTCCGTACTGCTGGAACGAGAGGGTGACGAGCTTGTAGAGCGGATAGCCCAGGATCGCCGTGATGACGACGATCGCCGGAAGGATCAGCAGGTACGGAACCGAGGCGTGGAGCCCGCGACGAGCGAGAGACGATCGCCGCCGAGGCCGGTGGGCATGGGCCTCGGCGGCGATCGTCATCGCGATCGACCTTACTGATTCAGCGTGTAGGTGATGTTGTCGCTCGCGATCTCAGCGGCCTGCTTGATGGTGGACTTGCCGGTGAGGATTCGCTGGAGCATCGTGCGGAGGACGTTCCCGTTCTCGACGTTGACCCAGTTCTTCGCCGTCGGGACGAACCAGCTCTTCGCGGCCGCGCGCTCGTTGACGCTGGTGCCGAGCAGGCTGGTCGTGTTCGGGATGTTGCCCTTCGCGCGGAGCGCGGTCATGGACGCGTTGTCCGTGAAGGCGCTGATCCACGCTGCTCCCTTGGCCTTGTTCGCGCCGATCGGAACTGCGAGGTCGGAGCCGCCGAGGAAGCCCGGGATCGGCTGGCCCTTGGTGTGGCTCGGCATGACGAACTGCTTCACCTTGGACTTGTAGTCACCGACGCAGCAGGTGAACCATGCCGGCCCCGTACGTCGAGGCGGCGTTGCCCTGGGCCATGACGTCGTACGGCTGCGGGTGCGCTTCGTCGGTCGTCTTCTGCGCCCGCGAGGAAGCGTCGAAGAAGCGCTTGTAGGCAGCGAGGCCCGCGAGAGCGGCCGGCTTGTCGAGCGTGCCGACCCACTTGCCCTTGCGCGTGATCGCGATCTTGCCGCCGTAGTCGTAGACGAAGCTCATCGCGACGTACCAGTCGGTCCCCGCGATGTACACGGGCGAGAACGCCTTGTCCTTGTTCTTCGCGCCGAGCTTCTTCGCCAGCACGCATGAACTCGGCCTGGCTCGTCGGGATCTTGGCCTTCACCTGGTTGAACAGGTCGGTGCGGTAGGTGACGACCCGCGAGCCCGCGTAGTACGGAACGCCGTAGATCTTGCCGCCGAACCGCCCGGAGGCTGCGAGACCCGCCGAGCCACGTGCTCTTGTTCGGGAACGAGTTCGCCGTCACGTCCTGGAACGCGCCGGCCGCCATGTACTTCGTCATCTCGGTGTTCCCCATCTCGATGACGTCCGGCGCGCTGTTCCCGGCGAGCGTCGCGTCGAACTTCGCGAGGTGGGTGCCCCAGGTCTGGTACTGGACGTCGACGTCCCAGCCCGGGTTTTGGGACTTGAACTGAGCGTTTGCAGCAGCCACGACTTCGGGCCAGCCGGACTGTGCATCGACCTGGAGCCAGACGGTCAGGGTGTTGGCCGCGCTGCCACCTGAGGCTCCAGAGGCACCGACCGCCACTACCGCCAGCGACGCGACGAGCGCGGCGGCGGCGAAAACACGTACGTTCATTCGCATCTCCCGCGGCATTCGGGCGTTCGAGTGGACCGTGTGGATGGGTGTGGCAGAACACGGCCGGAACGCCCAAGTGGTTTGTACCAATCTGCCACGGGCGGGAGACTTCCACATCTTTGCCCGTCTGTCAAGCCCCCACCCACCACGAAGTACGCACGAATTGCCTGCGTGTGGGCGCAAGCACCCAGCGGGTTGTGCGCGAGCTGGTTGGTACTAACCACGCCTGGCGGAGACACGTCGGCCGTCTCCGTCCGCGCCCGCGCGATCGCGTCCGTCTGCGCTCCTGCGGAATCGACAGCGAGGTCACGAGACGGTACCTGTCGCCGCGGTAGATCGATTCGACGAACTCGACGATCTCCCCCGCGTCGGAGTGCGTGATCCGCTCGAAGCGAAAGGCCGGAGAGTGGAGCGGCACGCCCAGCGCGTTCGACTCGTCCTCGTCGGTCACGGTCGGCTCGATGGTCTGCTCGCCACCGACGACGACGATGCCGTAGCGGTCGCGAAGCAGCTCGTAGAACGACATCTCCTCGAGGTCGCGTGCGGTGAGACCCGGGACGTGAGCGGCCCGGATGTGCACGGTCTCGATCGCCATGCTCTCGCCGTCCGCGAGCCGGAGGCGCACGGCTACGAGCACCGGCTCGGACGGCGAGAGGTGCAGCAACCTGCCGAGACGCGCCCCGGCAGGCGTGACGCGAAGGTCGAGTGTCGTCGAGGCCGGGCGCAGCCCGCGGTGGCGCATGTCGTCGGTGAACGACGTCATGGTGAGCTCCTGGGCGATCTTCGGCTCGCTGACGAAGGTGCCCGAGCCGTGGCGGCGTACGAGGTAGCCCTCGCGAACCAGATCGTCGAGCGCTGCGCGCACCGTCAGCCGCGAGACCCCGAAGTCGGCGCTCAGCTGGCGCTCCGACGGAATGGCCTCGCCGACCGCGAGCTGCTCGACGAGGTCGAGCACGAGGTCGCGCGTCGTCGCCTGCTTCGTCACGCGGTGCATCGTAACCCAGCTTGCCGACTGGTCAAGACCAGGACGTTGGGCTCAGCGGGCGAGCGGGGCAGTGGGCTCGATCTGCGACACCGCGTCGGGGAGCAGGAGCGACGCCCCCGACTCGGGGTCGAAGAAGTGGAAGCGAGCGGGGTCGACCGTGAGGCGCATCGAGCCGCCGACGCGCGCAGTCGTCCGCGGGTCGACGCGTGCGTTCAGCAGTGAGCCGTGGTCCGTGACGAGGTCGACACCGTCGTCCTCCTCTCCCTCGAGGGTCTCGACGGCGACGCGCGTCGCCTCGACCCTGAAGAAGACGTGCGCGTCGGAGCCGAGCTCCTCGAGCACGACGACCGTCGACGTCGAGCGTCGGAAGGTCGGGCGGCGCGAAGGTCGCGTCCTCGAAGGTCTCCGGACGGATGCCGAGGATCACGCGGCCCGCGTCGAGCGAAACGGGGCGTCGCGCTGGATCGAGCGGCACGCGCAGCTGACCGAACTCGACGTGGTCGCCGTCGACCGTCGCCTCGACGAGGTTCATCGCCGGCGAGCCGATGAAGCCCGCGACGAAGAGGTCGAGCGGGCGCTCGTAGAGCGACTGCGGGGTGTCGACCTGGAGGATGTGGCCGTCCTTCATCACCGCCACGCGTTGCCCCAGCGTCATCGCCTCGACCTGGTCGTGGGTGACGTAGACGGTCGTGACCCCGAGTTGCTGATGGAGCTGCGCGAGCGACGCGCGCATCCCCACCCGGAGCTTGGCGTCGAGGTTCGACAGCGGCTCGTCCATGAGAAACGCCTGGGGCTGGCGGACGATCGCGCGGCCCATCGCGACGCGCTGCCTCTGCCCGCCCGAGAGCTGGGCCGGCTTGCGTTCGAGGAGTTCATCCAGGCCGAGCAGCACTGCGATCTCGTCGACACGCTTCCGGATCTCGGCCTTCGGCGTCCGCCGGACCTTGAGGCCATATCCGAGGTTCTGGCGGACGCTCATGTGCGGGTACAGCGCGTAGCTCTGGAAGACCATCGCGATGTCGCGATGACGTGGCGCGAGGTCGGTGACGTCACGACCTCCGATCGAGATCTCGCCGCTCGTCACGTCCTCCAGCCCGGCGATCGCACGCAGCAGCGTCGACTTGCCGCATCCGGACGGCCCGACGAGCGCGATGAACTCGCCGTCGCCGATGCGTAGCGAGACGTCGTCGATCGCGACGACATCTCCCGAGAAGACCTTGGTGATGTTGCGAAGCTCGATCTCCGCCATAGCAGCCGGGTATGGATACCACATTTCCTCACAATTGGTATTGACCACCGCTGCTCGGGCAGCGTAGACTCGCCCGATGGTCGAAGACGCGTTGGTCACGGAGGCGGGGAGCGACCCGGCTGCGGGCTACGAGAGCCGCGAGACCGAGGAGCTCGTCGCGCTGATCAACGCCGCGGATGCGACGGTGCCGAGCTGCCGTCGCCGAAGCATCGTCAGCGATCGCGGCGGCGGTGGACGCCGATCGCCGAGCGACTGCGCTCGGGCGGCCGCCTCGTCTACGTCGGCGCCGGCTCGTCGGGTCGGATCGCGGCGCTCGACGCATCCGAGTGCGAAGCGACGTTCGCGACCGCGCCAGGCACGGTCGTCGCGCTCGTCGCGGGCGGCGAGACCGCTCCCCCGCTCGCGCAGGCCGCCGCCGAGGACGACCGCGCGGCCGGAGCCAGGGACGTCGAGGAGCTCGCGGTCGGCGCCGTCCGATGCCGTCGTCGGCATCAGCGCGAGCGGGACGACGCCCTACGTGCTCGGTGCGCTCGAGGCGGCCGAGCAAGGCGGGCGCGCTCACCGCCTGCGTCGTCGCGGCATCTGCCTCCGAGCTCGGTGCGCTCGTCGACCACGAGATCGCGGTCGTCGTCGGCCCGGAGTTCATCGCGGGATCGACGCGCCTCAAGGCAGGCACCGCGCAGAAGCTCGTGCTCAACACGATCTCGACGATCTCGATGATTCGCCTCGGCAAGACGTACGGGAACCTCATGGTGGACGTCGTCGCCGCGAACGAGAAGCTCCAGGAGCGCGTCCGGCGTATCGTGGGAGCCGCGACCGGAGCGTCGTCCGAAGAGGTCGACGAGGCCCTTGCCGACGCGGACGGGAGTGCCCGAGTCGCGATCGTGTCGCTCCTCGCGGGAGTGGACGCCGAACGGCGCGCGCCCGGCTCGACGCGTCCGACGGCAGCATCGCCCGTGCGCTGGAGGACGCGCCGTGAGGCTCGGCGTCGAAGCCGCTCTCGTCGACGGCACGCTCGTCGCGGGCGACGTCGAGATCCTCGGGGGCCGTGTCGCCGGGTTCGGCCTCGCGTCGCCGAACGGCCAGGGCATCGCCGTCCCGGGCTTCGTCGACCTCCAGGTGAACGGCTTCGCCGGAGTCGACTTCCTCACCGCCGACGCCGACGGGTACCGCCACGCGAGCGACGCTCTGCTCGAGACCGGCGTGACCGCTTTCCTGCCGACGTTCATCACCGCTCCCGAGCCGCAGCTCCTCGCCGCCCTCCGCGAGGTGCCTGCAGCGTCGGACGGGGCCCGCGTCCTGGGCGCGCATCTCGAAGGGCCGTTTCTCTCGGCCCTGCGCCTGGGGATCCATCCAGCTGCTGCCCGCAGCAATCCGGATCTCGAGCTTCTCGATCGACTCCTCGACGCAGGCCCCGTCCGACTCGTCACGCTCGCCCCGGAGCTTCCTCGCGCGAGCCGAGGTCATCGAGCGGCTCGTCCGGCGCGAGATCGCCGTCTCCGCCGGTCACTCGGACGCCTCGGCCGAGCAGGCGAACGCCGCCTTCGACCTCGGCGTGCGGAGCGTGACGCACCTCTTCAACGCCATGCGCCCGTTCCACCACCGCGACCCGGGGATCGCCGGAGCCGCGCTCGCGCGGCCGGACGTCGTCGTCCAGCTGATCCTCGACTGGGTGCACGTCGCGCCCGTCACTGCGGCGATGGTGTGGCAGGCAGCGCAGGGCAGGGTCGCGCTCGTGACCGATGCCGTCGCGGGAGCAGGGCTCGACGACGGCTCGTACCGCCTGGGTGATCTCGACGTGGAGATCCACGACGGGGTCGCACGCGGCGAGACCGGCGCGCTCGCCGGCAGCACGCTCACGATGATCGAGGCCGTGCGCAACCTGCACTCCCTCGGCGTGCCGCTCGAGGACGCGATCGGCGCCGCGACGGAAGTCCCGGCCCGCGTGCTCCGGCTGCCCGCGCTGGGGCGGATCGGGATCGGGCTCCCGGCCGACGTGGTGGTCGTCAGCGACGACCTGGCAATCGAGCGAGTGCTCGTCGAAGGGCGCGCGCGTGTCGTCGGCTGAGCTCCCGCTGCCGGCCGAGCCCGGCTCGAAGTTCCTCGAGGAGATCCGCGAGCAGCCGGACGCGCTCCTCCGCCTCCTCGAGAGCGGTGCCGCGTTCGCGCGGGTCGCGGCGGAGATCCGCGCGCGTGGAGCGACCACGGTCCGTATGGTCGGGCACGGCTCGTCGGACAACGCAGCCTCGTACGGTGTCTACGCGTTCGGCCTGCTGCCGCACTGGACCTCGCTCCGCGACTCGATCTCGCTCACCGTCTACTACGGCGCCGAGCTCGACATGTCCGGGTGTACGGCTCTCGCCCTCTCCCAGTCCGGCCGCACGCCGGACGTCGTCGAGTACATGCGTCAGGCGAAGCGCCGCGGGGCTTTCACGGTCGCGGTCACGAACGACGCCTCGTCGGAGCTCGCACGTGAGGCCGACGCCGTGCTCGAGCTCCGCGCGGGCCATGAGCAGGCAGTCGCAGCGACGAAGACCTACACGAACCAGCTCGCCGCGCTCGGCCTCCTCGCCGCGCATGCAGCCGGAGAGGGCGACGCCTTCGCCGACGGAATCCGCGGCGTCGCCGAGACGATGCGTGAGCTCACCGCGTCCGTCGAGAAGCGCATCGCGAACGTGGCGAGGCCGTTCGCGTACGCGGGCAGGATGTTCGTCGTCGGTCGCGGAGCCGAGTTCGCCACCGCGCGCGAGATCGCGCTCAAGCTCCTCGAGACGTGTCGCATCGCCGCAGAGCCGCTCACCGCGACGGACCTCGCGCACGGCCCCGTCGCCGCGCTCGACCCGCTCTTCCCCGTGTGGGCGATCGCCTCGGACGACGCGACGCTGCCCGCGGTCGTCGAGGCCGTCGAGCGCGCGCGCGAAGCGGGAGCGACGATCGTCGCGAGCGGCGACGCGGCCGAGTCGATCCCGGGCGCCGACTACGTGCTCGCGAGCCCCCGCACCGGCTCCCCACTGCTCTCCCCGCTGCTGTCGATCCTCCCCGGCCAGCTCTTCGCGTGGGCGCTCTCTCGCGCGCGCGGGCTGGATCCGGACACGCCGCGCGGGCTGTCCAAGGTCACGCTGGCGCGGTAGTGCTCGGCCTGCCGGCAGCCGCCGGCTCGCCGTGGCAGCGCACGTAACCGCGTCTGAAGCTAGCGCGCCGGCGTCGGTTCCCGCGACTCCGCCGAGACCTTGTCCAGGATCGCCTCGAGCAGGCGCCCGGACGAGAGCACGTGCTCGCGCGCGAGGACGCGGGCCCCCTCCGGGCTGCGGGCGGCGATGGCGTCCCGGATCGCGCGGTGCTGGCGATCGTTCTTGAGATAGAGCTCGTCGAGGTCGGCACCTGTCGCCCACACGGGCTTCACGAGGAACGTGCGCCGCGCTGCCTTCGCCATCCGCTCGATGAGCGGCACGTCCGCCGCGCGATAGATGACGTCGTGGAACGAGTGGTTCAGGTGGAGCCAGTCGCGCGCGACCTCGAGGTCCTGCCGTCCGTCGTGGCTCATCTCCACGAGCGCGCGCGTCGCGCGGCTGAAGCGGCGCTCCGCGCGCTCGAGCTCGGCGAGATCGTCGTCGGTCATCTTCGGCGTGGCGATCTCGGTTGCGAGGCCCTCGAGCTCGGCGCGCACCATGAACGCCTCGCGGATCTCGTCGCGGGAGAGCAGGCGGACGCGAACGCCCCGGTTCGGCTCGAACGTCACGAGTCCGAGCGCCGCGAGTCGCCGCAGCGCCTCGCGGACCGGCGTGCGGCTCACCTGGAACTGCTCGGAGAGGTGCTCCTGCCGCAACGTGCTCCCTGGCGGGATCTCGCCCGAGACGATCGCCTCCTCGAGCGCGAGCGCGATGTCGTCGGCCTTCGTGCCGTCGGACATCAGGCTCCCTCCCGCAACAGCTGCGCGTAGGCCGTCAGCGTGAGGAACTCGACGAAGACCTCCTCGAGCGCGACCTTCTCGAAGACCTCGCGCGCCTCGCGATACACCGGCTCGTCCGGAAGCTCGGCCATGACCTCGTCGATGATCCGCTCGACGTCGGCGCCGTTCGATGCGCTCGTGGTGGAGCCACTGCCAGATCTGCGAGCGCGAGATCTCGGCGGTCGCGGCGTCTTCCATGAGGTTGTCGATCGCGGCGGCGCCGACCCCCTGGAGCCAGGCGGCGATGTAGCGGATCCCGACGGAGACGTTCGCGCGGACGCCCGCCTCCGTGATCTCGCCGGGCGTCGCGATGACGTTCAGCAGGTCGTCCGCCCGCGTCTCGACGTCCTCGCGCAGCCGCTCGAGCTGATTCGGCCGGTCGCCGAGAACGGCGTCGAACTCGGCCATCGCGACGGGCACGAGGTCCGGGTGCGCGACCCAGGACCCGTCGAACCCGTCCTCGGACTCGCGCCGCTTGTCCTCGTGGACACGCGCGAGCGCGACCTCGTTCACCTCGGGATCGCGCCGACTCGGGATGAACGCCGCCATCCCGCCGATCGCGTGCGCGCCCCGCTTGTGACACGTGCGGACGAGAAGCTCGGTGTACGCGCGCATGAACGGCACGGTCATCGTCACCTGCACGCGATCCGGGAGCACGAATTCGTCCCGCTCGCGGAACTTCTTGATGACCGAGAAGATGTAGTCCCAGCGTCCGGCGTTGAGCCCGGCCGAGTGGTCGCGGAGCTCGTAGAGGATCTCCTCCATCTCGAACGCCGCGAGGATCGTCTCGATGAGGACCGTTGCCTTGATCGTCCCGCGCGGGATCCCGATCCGGTCCTGCGCGAAGCAGAAGACGTCGTTCCAGAGCCTCGCCTCGAGGTGGCTCTCGAGCTTCGGGAGGTAGAAGTACGGCCCCGATCCGCGGTCGAGCAACCGCTCCGCGTTGCGCGAGAGGTACACGCCGAAGTCGAAGAGCCCCGCGGAGACGTGCTTGCCGTCGACCTCGACGTGGCGCTCCTGCAGATGCCAGCCGCGCGGGCGGACGAGAAGCACAGCGACCTCGTCGTTCAGCGCGTAGCTCTTCCCGCCCGACTCGAGCGAGATCGTCCGCTCGATCGCGTCGGTGAGGTTCTGCTGGCCGCCGACGACGTTCTCCCACGTGGGCGAGTTCGCGTCCTCGAAGTCGGCCATGTAGATGCGCGCGCCGGAATTGAAGGCGTTGATGACCATCTTGCGGTCGCCGGCCGGGCCGGTGATCTCGACGCGGCGATCCTGGAGATCCGCCGGAGCGGGCGCCACGCGCCACTCGCCCTCGCGCACGGAGCGCGTGGTGTCGAGGAAGTCGGGAAGCTCACCGGCCTCGATCCGCTCCTGCCGTTCCGCCCGAGCGAGAAGCAGCTCCTCGCGGCGTCCCGCGAACTCGCGCTGGAGTGCGACGACGAGGTCGAGCGCCTCCGGGGTGAGGACGCCCGCCTCGTCGGGCGCGGAGACCGTGGCAGCGGCCATCGTGCTCACGCCACCCGCGCTCCCTCGAACTGGGCCTCCTCGGTCGAGCCCTTGAGCGCAAGCGTGGAGCTCTCGCCGCCGGTGACCGCCTCGAGCACCGCGTCGAAGTATCCGGCGCCGACCTCGCGCTGGTGCCGCGTGGCCGTGTACCCGTGCTCTTCGTTCGCGAACTCCTCCTCCTGCAGACGCACGTACGCGCTCATGCCCTCGGCGGCGTAGCCGCGCGCGAGGTCGAACATCGAGTTGCAGACCGCATGGAAGCCGGCGAGCGTCACGAACTGGAACTTGTAACCCATCTCGGCCAGCTCGCGCTGGAACGACGCGATCGTGCGATCGTCGAGGTGCTTGCGCCAGTTGAAGGACGGCGAGCAGTTGTAGGCGAGCAGCTTGTCGGGGAACCGGGCGTGAACGGCCTCGGCGAACGCGGCTGCCTCGTCGAGGTCCGGGGTCGAGGTCTCGCACCAGAGAACGTCGGCGTAGGGCGCGTAGGCGAGAGCCCGCGCGATCGGTGCCTCGATGCCAGGCGTGATGCGGAAGAAGCCCTCGGGCGTACGCTCGCCGGTGGTGAACTCGCGGTCTCGCTCGTCGACGTCGCTGGTCAGGAGGGTCGCCGAGAGGGCGTCGGTGCGCGCGACGAGGACGGTGGGGACGTCGAGCACGTCCGCGGCGAGACGCGCGGACACGAGCGTGCGGACGAACTGGCTCGTCGGGACGAGCACCTTGCCGCCGAGATGGCCGCACTTCTTCTCGGACGAGAGCTGATCCTCGAAGTGGACACCAGCCGCGCCCGCCTCGATGAAGGCCTTCATGAGCTCGAAGGCGTTGAGCGGCCCGCCGAAGCCCGCTTCGGCGTCGGCGACGATGGGCGCGAGCCAGTAGGTGCCGTTCTTGCCTTCCGCGGAGTCGATCTGGTCGGCGCGAAGCAACGCGCTGTTGATGCGCTTCACGAGCGCGGGAGCGCTGTTCGCGGGATAGAGGCTCTGATCCGGGTACGTCTGCCCCGCGAGGTTGGCGTCCGCTGCGACCTGCCAGCCGGACAGGTAGATCGCCTGCAGGCCGGCCTTGACCATCTGGACGGCCTGCGCGCCGGTCATCGCGCCGAGCGCGCCGACGTAGCCCTCGGAGTGGAGGAGCTCCCAGAGCCGCTCCGCCCCGAGCCGCGCGAGCGTGTGCTCGATGCGGAATCGCCCACGGATCCGCTCGATCTCGTCGTGACCGTAGGGCCGCTCGATCCCCGTCCAGCGGCCGTTCGACTCGCCAGCGCCCATCTCGCCACCTCCTCAGCTCGAATTGTGTGCAATCTTGGACTGGATTGGATCCTAAAGCTGCGTTCTGATGCAGTCAATGGCGCCTATTACCTCGATCTGGGATCCAATAAGCAGCGGATTGGATACGCGGCGTACGTTGGTACGATCGCGCGCCATGGCGCGAACGGCTCCAGACGCGTCGACGTTCGGGCCCGCGATCGCCGCGGCGTATGCGACGAAGGGCGGCGCGGTCGAGCTCGGGACCGGGATGCTCGGGGGAGCGCTCGTCCCCGAAGCGGCCGTCCGCCTGCCCCTCGCGACGATGAACCGGCACGGGCTGATCGCCGGCGCGACCGGCACCGGGAAGACCCGAACGCTCCAGGTCATCGCCGAGCAGCTCTCCGCCGCCGGCGTCGCGGTGTTCACCGCGGACGTCAAGGGCGACGTGTCCGGCATGGCCGTGCCCGGCTCGACGGACGGCCCTGCAAAGAAGCGAGCGACCGAGCTCGGGCTCACCTTCACCCCGACCGGCTTTCCGGTCGAGTACCTGTCCCTCGGCGGGATCGGTCCCGGCGTGCCGGTGCGCGCGACGGTCTCGGACTTCGGCCCGCTCCTCCTGGCGAAGGTGCTGGGCTCGAACGCGACGCAGGAACAGAGCCTCGAGCTCGTCTTCCACTACGCGGACGAGAAGGGCCTCCCGCTCCTCGACCTCTCCGACCTGCGCGCGCTGCTCACGTTCCTCGACTCGGACGGAGGTCGCGAGGAGCTGAAGGGCATCGGCGGCCTCTCGCCCCAGACCGTCGGCGTTCTCCTGCGCTCGCTCGTCGGGCTCGAGACGGGGGGCGGGAACCGAGTTCTTCGGCGAGCCCCAGCTCGACGTCGCCGACCTCCTGCGCACGGCGCCGGACGGGCGCGGCGTCATCTCGTGCCTGGAGCTCCCTGCTGTGCAGGACAAGCCGAAGCTGTGGTCGACCGTGCTCATGTGGCTCGTCGCGGAGCTCTTCGAGCAGCTTCCCGAGGTCGGAGACCGCGACAAGCCGCGGCTCGTCTTCTTCCTCGACGAGGCGCACCTCCTCTTCGAGGATGCAAGCAAGGCGTTCGTCGAGTCGACGGTGCAGACCGTGCGCCTCATCCGCTCGAAGGGCGTCGGCGTCTTCTTCGTGACCCAGACGCCGAAGGACGTACCGGCGGACGTGCTCGGCCAGCTCGGCAACCGCGTGCAGCACGCGCTGCGGGCGTTCACCCCCGACGACGCGAAGGCGTTGCGCGCGACCGTGCGCACGTTCCCGAAGTCCGACGCGTACGACCTCGAGGAGCTCCTGACCCAGCTCGGGACGGGCGAGGCCGCCGTGACGATCCTCAGCGAGTCGGGTGTTCCGACGCCGGTCGTGCACACGCGGATGCGGCCGCCGCTCTCACGCATGGGGCCTGCCGACGACGTCGCCGGGGTCGCGACCGCGAGCCCGTTGTTCGCGAAGTACGGCACGCGGCTCGACAGCCAGAGCGCGCGGGAGATGCTCGCGACGCGCCTCGATCCCCCCGCCCCGGGCGCAGACGCCGACGAAGCCGACCGAGCGCCAGAAGGGGGCTGCTTCAGCCGCGGGCAAGGGAGCCGACGCGATCGGCGACTTCCTCAAGTCGTCGAGCGGCCGGGCGCTGACGCGCGAGGTCGTCCGCGGCATGTTCGGGATGCTCAAGAAGGGCTTCTAGACTGACGGTGATGATCCTCGCCGCATTCCTCGTCGGCCTCGCGCTCGCGCTCGTCGGGATCGTCGTCGCCGCCGTGCGCGGCATCGCGCTGTGGAAGCAGGGAAAGCGGTCGGGCGGAGCGATCACGAGCGAGCTCGCGCTGTTCGAGGAGCGCGCCACGCGTACGGAAGAGCTGCTGGCGGACGCGGATCGGGCGAGCCAGGAGCTCCAGGCTGCGACCGAGCGCCTCCGCACGTCGCGCGCGCAGCTCCAGGTGCTTCTCGGATCGCTCGAGGCCGCGCAGCGTCGCACCCGCTGGCTGCGTGTGTTCCTCCCGACGCGATGACACGCGTCGCAGCGGTCGACCTCGGGACGAACTCGACCCGGCTGCTCGTCGCGGACGTCGACGACGGACGGCTCGAGGAGATCGCCCGAAGGCTGACGATCACGCGCCTCGGCGAGGGAGTCGACGCGCGGCGGCGCCTCCTCCCCGTCCCGATCGCGCGTGTGCGGAACTGCCTCACCGACTACCGGCGGGAGCTCGAGGCACTCGGTGCCGAGCGCACACTGGCCATCGCGACCAGCGCGGTGCGCGACGCCGAGAACGGCGAGGCCTTCCTCGGCGAGATCGAGTGGAGCTACGGGTTCACCACGCGTCTGCTGGCGGGTGAGGAGGAAGCGGCCATGATGGTCCGCGGGGTCGCGGCCGGCCGGCCGCCCCTCGACGACGTGCTCGTCGTCGACATCGGCGGCGGCTCCACCGAGCTCGTGCTCGCGGCGGACGGCGAGGTCGCCACCGCGACGAGCCTCGACGTCGGGTGCGTGCGCCTCACGGAGCGCTTCCTCGGATCGGATCCGCCGTCGCGACCCGAGCTCGCCGCGGCGGGCGCATACGTGCGCTCGCTGCTCCCGCAGCTCGAGGCGGCGAGCGCGATCGGCGTCGCAGGCACGGTGACGACCCTCGCGACGCTCGACCTCGGCGACGCCGAGTACGACCCTGCGCGCACCCACGGCCATCGACTCCAACTCGCTGCCGTCGAGGAGCAGCTCGAGCGGCTCGCGGCCATGACGCTCGACGAACGCCTCGCCGTTCCCGGGATCGAGCCCGGCCGTGCCCCGGTGATCGTGGCCGGGATCGTCGTCCTCCGCGAGGTCATGACGAACTACGGCCTCGCGGAGATCGAGGTCTCCGAGCGGGACATCCTGCACGGCGCCGCCCTCGCCGCCGCGGAGCTGCCCGAGCCCGAGGAGGGCGCGGCGCCCCCGGGCGCGTACACGTGCTGCTAGCTCGCGCTACGCGGCGGGAGGAAGAGGCTCGTCCTGCTCGTCCTCGGCGAGCCGGCGCTGCAGGACGCTTCGCGAGAGAACGCCGACCAGGCGATGGTGCTCGTCGACGACCGGCACGCGCTCGGCGTCCTCGGTCTCGAGGAAGCGGAACGCCTCCTCGAGCGGGATGTCCGGCCCGATCGTGAAGTGCGGTGCCTCTGCGATCAGGCCCAGCTCGGTCGCTTTCGGGTCGAGACCGTGCGCGATCACCTCGCGCACGAGCGTCTTCCGGGTCACGACGCCGACGAGCCGCTCGTCCTCGGTGACGTAGACGGCCCGCACCTCCGGCCGTTGCAGGAGCTCGCCCGCAGCCTGTGCGGAGGCGCTCGCCGGCAGCTGCCCCGGGTTCGAGACCATCGCGTCGCGGACGGTGTTCACGGAAAGATCCCGCGCGCCTGCAGCGCATCCGACACCTCACGGATGCCCGCGACGAGGGCGCCCGTGCGCAGCGGCACCCTGCGCTCCTCGGCCAGGTCCCACACACGGTCGAAGGCGTTCGAGAGCTTCTCGGCGAGCTTCGCCCGGATCTCGTCGCGCGTCCAGAAGAGACGGCCGAGATCCTGCACCCACTCGAAGTAGGAGACGGTCACGCCGCCGGCGTTCGTGAGGATGTCCGGCAGCACCGGGATCCCGCGCTCCCGGAGGATCGCGTCGGCCTCGAGCGACGTCGGGCCGTTGGCACCCTCCGCGATCAGCCTCGTCCGCAGGCGCGGCGCGTTGTCCTCGGTGACCTGGTCCTCGCGGGCGGCGAGAACGAGGATGTCGCAGTCGAGCTCGAGCAGCTCGTCGTTCGTGAGCCTCCGCCCCGCGTCGCAGCCCTCGAGCGAGCCGTGCTCGAGCACGAACGCATGCAGCGCAGCGATGTCCAGCCCGGACGCGGCGTGGAGGCCGCCCGAGACGTCGGAGACGGCGATCACGCGTCGCGCCGAGCGCCTCGAGCTCCGCGGCGGCGACACCGCCGACGTTTCCGAAGCCCTGGACGACGCAGCGCTGGCCGGCGAGCGTCCAGCCGAGGCGGTCGCACGCTCGCGCGATCACCATGACGACACCTGCGCCGGTCGCCTCGTGGCGGAAGACGGAGCCCCCGATCGAGATCGGCTTTCCGGTGACGATCTCCGGGACGGCATAGCCGCTCTGCATCGAGTACGTGTCCATCATCCAGGCCATCGTCTGCTCGTTCGTGGCCATGTCCGGAGCGGGGATGTCCTCCTTCGGGCCGATGATCGGCAGGAGGTCCGACGTGAAACGGCGTGTCAGGCGCTCGAGCTCGGCCTGCGAGAGGCTGCGCGGATCGCACCGCACGCCACCCTTCGCGCCCCCGTAGGGAAGGCGGAGGAGCGAGCACTTCCAGGTCATCCACATCGCGAGCGCGGCACACTCGCCGAGCGTCACCTCCGGGTCGTAGCGGATGCCGCCCTTGGTCGGGCCGATGATGCTCGAGTGCTGGACGCGGTAGCCCGGGAACACGACCCGGCGCCCGTCGTCCATCCGCACCGGGATCGAGACGATCGTCGAGCGCTCCGGATACCGCAGGCGCTCCGCGATGTCGTCCGGAATTCCCGCGATCGGGACCGCCTGGTCGAACTGCGCGACCGCCATGCGGTACAGCGGCGTATCCCACTCGAGCTGGGCATGGGCAAGCGCGTCGGGCAGGCTCGCCACGGCCGGCGGAGTCTAGCTTGCCGCTGCGGGATCTCAGCCCCGACCGACCCCGCGCGCGAGGCGGAGCGAGAGTCCGATGTACGCGCGCGCTTCGGTCGGCCGGTCGGGGACGGCGGCGAGGTCGACGGCGACCCTCGTCACGCAACCTTCTCGTAGATGAGGATGTGGACGCCGTCGCCGACGGTCTTCGCCTCGGTGAGACGGAGCCGCTTCGTCGCGCTCGTCTCGGTGAAGAGCCGCTTGCCCGCCCCGACGATCACGGGGTAGACCTGCAGGTGGAGCGCGTCGACGAGGTCGTGCTCGATCAGCGTCTGCGCGAGCTGCGGACTGCCGTGCACGACGATGTCGCCGTCGTAGCGCTGCTTGAGCTTCGTCACCTCTTCGACCACGTCACCGCGGAGCACGGTCGTGTTGTTCCACTCCGGGTTCTCGAGCGTCGAGGAGACGACGTACTTCGGCATCGAGTTGAACTTGTCGGCGAACTCCCCCTCGAAGTGGGGCCAGACGGGGGCGAAGCCGTCGTAGGTGACGCGGCCGAGCAACAGCGCATCCGACGCCATCGTCTCGTCCAGCTTGAACTGATCACCCTCCGGCCCTCGCGAGAACGCGTCCGTCCAGCCGACGCGCTCGAACTCCTCGGTCCCGCTCGGCGCCTCGACGACGCCGTCGACGGAGATGTACTCGGTGACGACGATCCTGCCCACGTCTTCCTCCTTCTCGTCTGCAGTGGCGGTCATCCGGTTGCCCGGGTATCATAATCAACTCAATGGTTGATAAACCGGTCGGATAAGACAGGGCGGCGAGATGGCGGTCGACGAGCTCACGGAGACGTTCGCGGCGCTCGCGGATCCGACACGGCGCGCGATCCTGACGCGGCTCGCCGACGGGGAGGCGACCGTGAACGAGCTCGCGGCAGCCGTTTCCCGATCACGGTGCAGGCGGTATCGAAGCACCTCAAGGTGCTCGAGCGCGCCGGGCTGATCACGCGTGGACGCTCGGCGCAGCTACGGCCGGCACGCCTCCACGGCGCTCCGCTGGCCGAGGCGGCCGACGTGGCTCGAGCGGTACCGACCGTTCTGGCAGGACAGCTTCGACCGGCTCGACGAGCGCCTCCAGGCGTCGCAGCCGAGGACGCCCCGATGACGCAGCCGTCCGCGGGCGACGACTCACTTCGCCTGGGGATCTCCGTCACCCGCGTGTTCGCTGCGCCGCGCGACCGGGTGTGGCGTGAGTGGACCGATCCCGAGGCCTTCGCGGACTGGTTCGGCGGCTCGGACGGCGAGGTGCCGCTGTCGACGGTGTCGATGGACGTCACGCCCGGAGGCACCTGGAGGCTGACGATGTTCACGGCCCGGAGCGCCGCGAGATCCACTGGTGGGGGGTCTACCGAGAGGTCGTCGAGCCCGAACGGCTCGTGTTCACGATCTCCGACCGGCCGGAGCAGGACCTGTACGAGCTGATCGTCGTCGTGCTCACCGACCTCGGGGACGGTCGCACCGAGATGGCCTTCGAGCAGCACGGCCGCATGTCGCCCGAGGAGTACGAACGCGCCGGATCGGGTTGGGCGTCCTTCTTCGACCGCATGGACGACCGCCTCGCGCCCGAGTAGATCGACGAGTGAAGAGCCCGAGCTGGACGAGCCACTGCAGCCCGAGCGGCGATGCCGGGGGCGGGACTCGAACCCGCACGCCCCCGAGGGGACACCCGCTTTTAAGGCGGGCGCGTCTCACCCGTTCCGCCACCCCGGCGGGACGAGTCTACGCCCGACTACATCCCGGGCTGCAGCTGGCTCGGGTCGAACCGCTCCGGCCCGCGGAACTGGAGCGAGCGGAAGAACGTCGAGACAGCGTCCTTGTCGAAACTCGTGCACTTCGCGAGGAATCCGTTGTCCGTGTCGCCGTCGACGACCCACGCGCCGAGGGCGAACTTGTCGCCGAGGCGGTCGAGCGGAGCCATGATCGTGCCCGTCTTGTGGTCGTCGTAGAACGAGCGCAGCTCGTTCACGGTCGTGTCGGGCACGTCCTTGCCGTACAGGATGTAGATGCCGCCGTGCTCGAGGTTGTGGACGACCCTGGCGATCTCGAGCTCCTCCTCGTAGATGCCGAAGACCGCAGGGATGCCGTAGTGCGGTCCGCTCGTCGGGGGATCGGTGTTCCACTTCGGCGAGGTACCAGAGGGGGTCCGGATCGAGTGAACGCCGACGAGCGCCGGCACGATCTGCAACGTGCAGCCGGCTGCCTGGAACTTCGCCCGCAACCCCGCCTTGTCGGTCTCTCCGCTGGCGCCGCCCACGAATCCGAACAGCGCGCCGACCGCGACGAACCCGAGGAGGACACCGACCACTCCGGCGGTGATGGCCCACGTGCGGCGGTGACCGACGTTCCCGCCAGGGGTGGTGGTGCGCTGCTTCGGCGCTTTGACGCGGGGTTTCTCGGCCATGCCGCGCGCGAATGTAGCACCACCCCTTGTTCAGCCCCAGTTGCGTAAGAGGTGACGTCCGCCCACCCGACTACCGTGCGTCGACTCGATGGTCATCGTTGCGCTTCTCATCGGTCTCGCGGTCGGGGCGGTCGCCGTCCTCCTCGCCGTGCGTCCCGCGCTCGTCGAGCGGCGGCGCCGCGTGCAGGAGGTCATCGGCCTCGAGCGTGACCTCGCTGCGGTCAACGCTCGCCTCGAATCGGCCGAGGAGTCAGCTGACGACCGACTGCGCGCAGCGGTGAAGTCAGCGTCTCTCGAAGCCTACGCGCAGACCAACACGGCGCTCGTGCAGCTCGCCGCGACGAAGCTCGAAGGGACCGTCAAGCCTCTCGAGGAGTCGCTTCGAGCGGTGGGCCAGCGCGTTCAGGAGCTCGACCGTGCGCGTGCGAAGGGGTACGGCGAGCTGAGCCGGCATCTGACCGACCTCGGTGAGCAGACCGCGTCCCTGAAGAACGCGCTCCGTACTCCACACACCCGGGGCCGGTGGGGCGAGATCCAGCTCAAGCGCGTGGTCGAGATCGCCGGAATGCTCCCCCACTGCGACTTCGACGAGCAGGTCACGGCATCGACGGAGGACGGTCGACTCCGCCCCGACCTGATCGTTCGGCTGCCCGGAGGGAAGCAGGTCGTCGTCGATGCGAAGGTGCCACTCTCCGCGTACCTCGCCGCGCAGGAGACGACGGACGACGAGGTCCGGCGGCAACGCCTGGAGGACCATGCGCGCCAGGTGCGCGACCACCTACAGAAGCTCGCGGCGAAGTCGTACTGGCAGCAGTTCGCCGACAGCCCCGAGTGGGTAGTCATGTTCCTGCCGGACGAGGGGTTCTTCCGCGCCGCCTGGGAGCAGGACCCGAGCCTCGTCGAGACCGGTGTCCGATCGCGGGTCCACATCGCCTCGCCGACCACGCTGATCGTGCTTCTGCAGGCGATCGCTCACGGGTGGCAGCAGGAGAAGGTGGCAGAGGACGCGCGCGTCGTCCACGCGCTCGGGCGCGAGCTCTACGAGCGCATGACGGTCGCCGTGGGAGCGCACTTCGCGAAGCTCGGCGCGACGCTCGACAAGGCCGTCGACGCCTACAACGACACGGTCGGATCGCTCGAGCGCCGGGTCCTCGCCCACCGCTCGCAAGCTCGGGCAGACGACGCTCTCGGATCGACCGCTGCCGGATCTCGAGCCGCGCTCGACCCACACGGTGCCGCTCCAGGCGCCGGAGCTGGCTCCTGACGACCGGCTCATGGTCGCGATCGCCGCGGGCGACGCCGACGCTGCGTGAGGCGGGAACATCGACGGCCGTCGATGCGTTGTATCGGGTAGCGCCCCGTTGGTGGGGCTAATCTCTGTCCCGAGGAGCGATCGTGAGCGACGTACGTGACGTGATCATCATCGGCGGCGGCCCGGCCGGGTACACGGCCGCCCTCTACACGGCCCGCGCGAATCTGCGCCCGCTTGTCATCGAGGGCTTCAACTGGGGCGGCCAGCTGATGATCACGAGCGACGTCGAGAACTACCCCGGCTACGCCGACGGCGTCATCGGCCCGACGATGATGGGCGACTTCCGCCGGCAGGCGGAGCGATTCGGGGCCGAGTTCGTCACCGACGACGTGACTCGCGTCGACTTCTCCGAGCGCCCCTTCCGCGTCGTACGTCGGTGACGACGAGCACCGCGCGGACTCGGTCATCGTCGCCACCGGTGCCAGCGCACGCCAGCTCGGGCTGCCCTCCGAGCGAACGCTCCAGGGCCGCGGCGTCTCCTACTGCGCGACGTGCGACGGCGCGTTCTTCCGCGACAAGGTCGTCGTGGTGGTGGGCGGCGGCGACTCGGCGATGGAGGAGGCGACCTTCCTCACCCGCTTCGCGAGCAAGGTCGTGATCGTCCACCGACGCGACGAGTTCCGCGCGTCGCCGATCATGGTCGACCGTGCGCGGGCGAACGAGAAGGTCGAGTTCGTGCTCAACGCGGAGGTCGACGAGGTGCTGGGCGCAGCGACCATGGCCACGTCGCCGGCATCCGGCTTCGCGACGTCGTCACCGGAGCGAGTGACGGAGATCGAGGCCGACGGCCTGTTCGTCGCGGTCGGGCACGATCCGAACACCGCGCCTGTTCCTCGACTGGCTCGACCACGACGACGCGGGCTACCTCGTCACCGAGCCGCGCTCGACGCACACGAACATCCCCGGCGTCTTCGCAGCCGGGGACGTCCAGGATCACACGTATCGCCAGGCCGTCACCGCGGCCGGCTCGGGCACGATGGCCGCGCTCGACGCGCAGCGCTGGCTCGAGGAGCAGCGTCACCGGCCGGAAGTCGCGGCCGCCTCCGTCTGACGCGCCGCCTCCGACCGCACCTGCCATTACCCTCGCGCGGTGTGACGACACGCTGGCTGGACCTCGTCGACCCGACCAGGGACGAGCTGCTCTCGACGCTTCCGGTGCCTGTCGATCCGGAGGTCGTCGAGATCCTCGCCGAGCGACCCGCGGAGGGTCGCGCGCCGTGGCCCGTGCTCGAGAGCCACGGCGCCTACGTCTTCGGCGTGCTGATGGCGGCTCGCCCCCTTCCGGACGAGGATCGCATCGCGTACCAGGAGGTCGACCTCGTCGCGACACCCGGCGCGCTGGTGACGGTGCGGAAGACCTCACGCCAGCGGTGACCCGCCCTTCGACGTGTCAGCGCTCCACCCGGCCGCGGAGCAGGGTGCGTCGGTGGGCCGGCTCGTTCAGCGGCTCATCGACGAGGTCGCGAACTCGTTCCTCGACTCGCTCGACACGTCCTACGCCGACATCGAGGAGCTCGAGGACGACTCTGGACACGTTGCCGCCGGGTCGTGTGCGAATGCGACTCTCCGATCTCAGGCACGAGCTCCTTCGCGCCAGGCGCACGGTCGCCGCGACGCGTGCGGCGGTGCGACGCGTGCTCGACGGACGCATCGAGGTGGGCGATCACGCCCTCTTCCCCGCGGACGTCGAGCGGCTGTTCGCCGACACGTACGACACGCTCGTGCGCGCAGCCGAGGAGCTGGACATCGCCCGTGAACACGTTGCAGGCGTGCGCGACCACCATCAGTCGAAGGTCGTCGAGGGTCAGGGCGAGGTCGCCAAGAAGCTCACCGTGATCGCGTCGCTCGTCCTCGTGCCGAGCTTCATCGTCGGGTTCTACGGCCAGAACTTCGGGACCGCGTTCGACGACGCCTACTGGTCGATCGGCGTCTCCACAGGCCTCATCGTCGTCTCGACGCTCATCCAGCTCGCGATCTTCCGCTGGCGCCGCTGGATCTGACTGCGCGAACGAGAAGGTCGGCTACGCGGGCATCCGTGGTTCGAGGTGCTGGGGACCTGGAGCTATGCGGGTGCAGGTACGACGCCGAGCTGCTGCATCATGGTCATCGCGTCGAACACACCCCAGTGCTCGTGAGCGCACCCGTCGTCGGCGAAGCGGACGATGTCGACCAGCTGCACGTCGATGCGCTTTCCCGTCGCCGGAATCCCCATGAACTCGCCCTGGTGCGTGCCGGTAGCTCTCACCCGGGCGACGACCTTGTCGCCGCTCACGAGCACGTCCTCCGGATCCATCCGCAGGTCCGGGAAGGCGGTCCGGTACATCCTGAAGAAGTCCATGACTCCTTCCCGTGTCGGTGCCAGACCGGGTGTCTCCTCGTGTTCGACGAAGTCGTCCGCGAGCAGCTCGCCGAACCCGTCGATGTCCCCAGCGTTCAGCATGTCGTAGGCCCGCCGCATCGTCGCCGCGTGATCCATCGTCCCTCCTCGGTAGACGCGGCGATCATAGGACACGCCTCCGCACGGAACGAGGTGGCGCGGCGAAGTCGCGAAGTCGACTCGAGGGACAGAGATCCTCGATCACGCACGCTTCGCAAAGGGGGCGGCGTGCATCGCAGACGCGACGGCCGTGCCAGATGAGGAGGTGCGGGAAGCGGGCCCAGTCGGCGCGCGGGACGACGCGCTGGAGGTCACGCTCGATCTTGACGGGGTCCTCGTTCCGCGTCAGTCCGAGCCGCTGCGAGAGCCGGCGCACGTGCGTGTCGACGACGATGCCCTGCGCGTGCCCGAGCTCGGCCGCGACCACGTTCGCGGTCTTGCGCGCGACACCGGGCAGCCTCACGAGCTCGTCGAGGCGTCGCGGTACCTCGCCGTCGTACTCCTCGATGAGCATCCGCATCGTGCCGCGGATCGCCTTCGCCTTCTGCCGGAAGAACCCCGTGGCGTAGATGTCCCGCTCGAGCTCCTCGACCGGGACAGCGAGGTAGTCCTCGGGCCTGCGGTACTTGAGGAAGAGCGCCGGAGTGACCTTGTTCACGTTCACGTCCGTCGTCTGGGCGGAGAGCATCACCGAGACGAGGAGCTCGAGGTCGCTGCGGAAGCGCAGCGCGATCTCGGCGTCCGCGTGCTCGGCGGCCAATCGCTCGATGATCGGCCCGATCCGGTCGCGCCGCCGCCCGAGGCCGCGGCGCGCCTCGCCGACGTAACTACGCGGCACGGATGGACTCGAAGTACTCGGTCGTCGTCTTCGCGTCCGGGGGCTCGAGAAGATGCTCGACGAGCCGCTCTTCGACCGGTGCGCCGCAGCTCCTCGATCGCTGCGGCGGCTGACTGGATGTCGTAGGCCGAGCGGCGGAACTCGACGCCGGGCCCCAGCAGCGCCCAGTAAGCACCGCGACTGCCCTCGTACGGCATTCCGACGCTCCCAGGGTTGACGATGCGGAGACCGGACGACAGCGTGCGGTCGTACTGCATGTGCGTGTGGCCGCATACCAGCAGGTCCGCAGCGACCGGCCCGATCGTCGCGAGGAGGTCGTCCTCGGGAGTGATGCTCGTGTAGATGGGATCGTCGGACGCGGGTGTCGCGTGGCAGATGAGCACTGTCCCCAGCCCCTCGATCTCCCGCTCCAATGTCAGAGGCCAGCCGGCGACGCGTGCGAGGCGCTCGTCTCCGAGAAGGTCTGCACACCAGCCGGCGAGCGGGCCGTACCCGTCGAAGCGCTCCACCACGATCCGGTCGGCGTTCCCGCGAACGACCTGCGCTCCCAGCCGCTCGACGGCGTCGAGCGTCTCGACGGGCCATGGGCCGGACACCGTGTCACCCACGACGACGACGTCGGCGATGCCTTCGCGCTCGAGATCCGCGATCACCGCCCGCAGGGCCGGGAGATTGCCGTGGATGTCGCTGATCGCGGCGACGGGCATGTCGCGAGGCTAGCGCGTGATCGCGAGGCGCGGCCCGGCGCAGACGAGGTCGAGCGCCGGGCAGTCCGAACAGACGAACTCGCTCGGCGTCGGGCGAAACTCGCCGCCGCGGATCCGGGCAATCGCGGCCGAGAGCTGTGTCTCGAGGTCCTCCACGTCCGCGAGCGTGAACGTCGTCGACGCGACGTCGTCCGGCGCCTCGAGGAACTGGTACGCGACCTCGACGTCGGTCGCGCCCGCGCGGAGACAGACGAGCGCATAGACGAGCCGCTGGAGCACGTACTCGGCGTCGATGATCTCGGCCGGCGTCCGCCCTTCGAGCGCGTTCGACTTGTAGTCGACGACGAGCGCGCGGTCGCCCTCCCGCCACAGGACGTCGAGCCGGCCACGCAGCACGACACCGTCGTGCTCGAAGGTGAACGGGCGCTCGGGCCGAGCGCCGCGCAGATCGGCGACGCGCCTCGCGAGAGCCGAGCCGCAGTACGCGTCGACGAGTCCAGCGATCCGCTCGAGCTCCTCGTCCAGCACCTCCGGATACCACCCGCGCACGATGCGGTCGAGCTCCTCACGCGGAGGTCGCGACCGGGTCGTCGAGCGGCACGAGCTCGAGCAGGCGATGAACTGCGTCTCCGAGCTCGGTGGCCGCGAGCCCTCCGGATCCGCCGTTCGCGCTCTGCGGGCGGCGGGGCGGCAAGCCGAGAACGCGCTCGGCGAAGTAGCGGTACGAGCAGCGCTCGAAGAGCGCGAGTGCGCTGTACGAGAGACGGCGAACGTCGTGGACGTGCGGCGCGGGAACGTCTTCGAGGGCAGGAAGCTCGATGCCGAGCCGTCGACGGCCCTCCGGCAGCTCGTCGAAGAGCGCGAGCTGCAGCTCGAGATCCACGTCGTCGGGCTCGACCGCGGGGACCGAAGCCGAAGCCTCGGGCGCCGGACCGGTTGACCGTGAGGACGAAGCGCGCCTCGCCGCGCTCGAGCTCGATCGGCGAGCCGTCGGCTTCTGCCACCACGTCGTGCGCAGCGAGGCGCTCCAGCACCCACCCGATGGGCGTCGTCCGATCCGCTGTGCGCCCGGGGTCGATCGCGCCCGAGACGATCAGCCGGTCGATCGCACGCGTCATCGCCACGTAGTACAGGCGGAGCCGCTCGGCCTGCTCCTGGTCTCGCGCAGCGTCGCGCACCTCCTCGAACCCGAACACCGGCTGTGGCTCGCCGCGGGTCGGGTGCACCATGCGGAACCCGAAGCGCCCGTCCGAGAGCGCGACGATCTCATCCGGTCCGCGCGGCCCGGCGACGTCACGTCCCGCGTCCGCGACGATCACGACCTTGAACTCGAGCCCCTTGGCCGCGTGGATCGTCAGCAGGCGGACCGCCCCGCCGCCCTCCTCCTCGGCGACGGCCTCGAGCTCTCTCGCTCCGAGCGCGTCCTGCTCGCGGACGAAGCGGACGAAGCCGGCGATGTCCGCACCACGGATCGCCTCGTAGTCGCGAGCCAGGCGCCCGAGCTTGCGGATGTTCGCGAACCGACGTGTCCCGTCCCAGCGCGCGAGCACGGCGAGGTCGTAGTCGTGCTCGCTCACGACCCGCTCGCACAAGGCTTCGAGCCCGAGGCGGGCCGAGGCGCGCACGAGGCGCTCGTAGCGCTGGAGGAACGCGCGGAGGAGGCGCTCGTCGCTCGTGGCGAGCCCCTCCGGAAGCGTCCGCTCGAGCCCCGTGAACAGGGGGCGGCGAATCGCGTTGCGACGAAGAAGCACGAGCGCGTCGTTCGACACGCCCACGAACGGCGAGGCGAGCACGGTCGCGAGCGCGACGTCGTCGTAGCGGTTGTGGAGGAGGCGGAGGTACGCGAGCAGATCGACGACCTGCTGCTGGCCGAAGTAGCCGCGCCCGGTCGCACGGTACGTCGGCAGCCCCTCGAGGCGCAGCGCCTCCTCGTAGCGCTCGGCGTCCGTGCCGGCCGCGAAGAGCACGACGATCTCGCCCGGCTCGGCCTCGCCGGAGTCGACGAGGTCGCGTACGCGGCTCGCAATGCGCCGCGCCTCTCCCTGGCGCCAGTGCTCGGCGCTGTCCGCGAAGCTCGACTTGTCGGTGACGAGCAGCTCGACCGGATGCCCGAAGACTGGGTCCGGGAACTCGGCCGATGCGGCGAGCGGCTGATAGTCGTCGCCGAAGGTGTCGCCGAAGAGGTGGTTCACGGCCGCAAGGACCTGCGGGCGTGAGCGGTAGTTCTGCGTGAGCGCGAGCAGGCTCGGCGCCTGCGCACGACGCTCGCGGAAGACCTCGAGATCCGCGTGCCGGAAGCCGTAGATCGACTGGAACTCGTCCCCGACCGTGAAGATCTCGGTCAGTTCCGGGTGGGCGACGAGGTCGATCAGCTCGGTCTGGAGCCGGTTCGTGTCCTGGAACTCGTCGACCATGACCATCCGGAAGCGAAGCCGCGTCTCGTCGCGGACTGCGTCGTCGTCGCGAAGCAGGTCGCGGGCCGCAAGCTGGAGATCCTCGAAGTCGACGACCGACTCACGGCGCTTGGCGGCCGCGTACTCGGCGCCGAAGCGCTCGAGGAGCTCCTGGAGGAGATCGCGATCGAGGGCAGCCAGCTCCTCGAGAGCCGCCCGCTCGGCCGCCTTGCGCGCCAGCTCGAACGACGCTGCTCGCGCTCCCCTGCATGCGAAGGCCGAGAGATCCACGAGACGCTCCGCGGGCGATCCTTCCGTCGCGACGCGCAGGACCTCGCCGGCGTTCCGCCTCTGCGTCGCCGTCGCCGAAGCGTCGGAGGCGAGGCGCTCCGCCTCGACACGGAGCTCGGCCACCGCGCGCTGGACGCTCGGGCGCTCCCCGAGCTCGAGGACGAGCTCGCGCCCGGCGGAGCGAAGCGTCTCGTAGACGCCGGTGAGCATGCGCCGCAACCCGTTGGCGCGGTACGTCGCGAGCAGCCGGAGTCGTTCCGCGTCGCCGTCGGCGCAGAACTCCCGGAGCGCACGCTCGAACGCCTCGCCGCGCAGCACCGCGGCTCCCGCGTCCTCGAGCTCGCGGAACCGCGGGTCGAGGCCGGCGGCGAACGGATGCGCGCGCAGCAGCCGGTTGCAGAAGCCGTGGATCGTCGAGATCCACGCTCCGTCGAGCTCGCGCGCGAGGTCGGGACGCCCGCGCTCGCGCAGCGCGGCGCGGATGCGACTCCGCAGCTCGCCGGCCGCCTTGCGCGTGTACGTGATGACGAGGATGGACTCGACGTCGATGCCGCGCTCGCACACCGCGCGTACGTACCGCTCGACGAGAACCGACGTCTTCCCCGTGCCCGCTCCCGCGGACACGAAGACCGAGCCCTCGGCCTCGACGGCAGCCAGCTGCTCGTCGTTGAGCCCGGTGGTCGTCTCCACGATCGTCACGCCCGTGGCACCCGGCAGATCGGCCAGAGGTCGCACCAGGCCGGGCACCCGTCGCCCTTCGGGTCGTGGCGGACGTCGCCGGCCTTGATCCGCTGCGCGTTCTCTCCTGCGCGCTCGCGCGCGGACTCGACCTGCGCCCAGAACGTGTCCTCGTCGAGGTAGTCGTCGCGGGCGAACCCGGGAAGGTCGTCGCGGGCGCTCTCCCGCAGCATCCCGCGAGTCAGTCGCCGCCCGGCGAGCGCGCGGTACACGCCGCCCAGCGGCTCGACGCCGACGAGGTCCCGGAGGGCGAGGATGTAGAGCGGGATCTGGAGGCGCAGCTCACGGTCGATGTCGCGCGCCGAGTGTGCTCCCTTGCCCGACTTGTAGTCCTGCACGATCCCGCGCGCGCTGAAGGGGTCGATGTCGATCCGGTCGATCTTCCCGGAGAGCCAGACATCGTCACCGAGCGGAAGCCCGCGCTGGAGCTCCGGAGCCGCGCGGTCCGAGCCGAACGCGACCTCGAGCCGCCGCGGAAGGAATCCGACCTCGGACGCCGCCTCGTCCCGCAGGAAGCCCTCGAGGTCCGACCGCAGCGTGTACCTGAGCTCCGCCTCCTGGAGCTCGGTGAGATCGAGCCTCACGCCGGACTCGAGCGCGTCGTCGAGACAGCGGTGGACGAACGCGATCGCGGCGTCGAGATTCTCGGGCGTGACCCGCTCGGAGTCGAGCTCACGTGGCAGCTGTGCGTAGAAGCGATTCAGCGTCGTGTGGAGCACCTGTCCGCGCAGGATCGGGTCCGGCTCGGCGTCGATCTTCTTCGGGTCGATGACGCGCTCGACGAGCCACGCGGACGAGCAGTCGGCGAAACGCTCGAGCTCCGTCGCCGAGAACGTCGTCTTGGCCCGCAGCGGCTCGAGCACCACGCCGTTTCGCAAGGCGGTAGTGCGGTCGAAGGCGGTGCGCGCGCGGTCGAGACGGCGCGACCAGTCGTTCGCCGCCGCGAGCGAGCTCGCGCCATCCGGGTCGTCCGCTGCGAGCCGGACGAGCGCCCGCAAGCGCTCGCGCTCGCTCGGGGCGGACTCGAGCGGCCACGTCAGAGCCGAGAGCGGACGTCGCCGGGTCGCGCGCTGCACGTCGCCCTCGTCGAACAGCGACGTGACGTCCTCCCAGAACGGGCTCGGCTCTCGCGGAACCCCCTCGTCTCCGGCAGCCTCGCGGACGAGTACGAGACGCTGCGTCGCGCGCGTGCAGGTCGTGTAGAAGAGGTAGCGGTCACGAGCGACCTGATCCGGTCGCTCGAGGCGGCCGCCCAGCTCGTTCCGGAGCTCGTCGCTCAGAAGCGGCGACGGCCGCGTGCGCCGGGGGAACGCACCCTCCTCGAGTCCCAGCACGAATACGACGTCGAACGACCGGGTGCGAGCACGTTCGTGGTCGAGCACGGCGACGCATCCCTGCGCCTGGCTCTCGGGAGGAACTCGCGTGCGCTCGAGCGCCGCGAACAGATCCTCCCTCGTGACCTCGACGTCGCCGCGGTCGAGCAGCTCGAGCTCCCCGAGCACCCGTTCGACGACGCGAACGGCCCGGGCATCGAGTCGCGCCTCGGCGGTGATCGGCGGCGCCTCGAGCCCCCAGGCGTTCCGCATCATCTGGCGCACGAGGGCCCGAACCGCGAGAACCGGGTGCTCCTCCGTGCGAAGCTCGAGCAGCGCGGCAAGGGGGGCGCCTCGCAGGCGCTCCGACTCCTCCTCGACGCGCGCCGGCTCCGCGACCGCACGTCCGCGAAGCCTCCCCTCCAGGAAGTCGACGGAGCGACGCTCGATACCCGAGAACGGCGAGCGGAGGAATGCGAACAGGTCTCCGCGGCTCCCCGCGAGCCACTCGTATCGGAGCAGCGAGATCAGCGCCCGGCCGATCGGCGTGTCTCCGAGGCTTCGTCCGTGCTCGACCGCGTGCGGAATCGCAAGTTGCACGAACGCCCCCTCGAGAGGCACGCGCCAGCGATCGACGGACTCGCAGACGACGCCGACGCGCTCCGGTGCCGTCCCACCGCGCAGGAGTGACGCAATCTCGCTTGCGAGGAGCTCGACGGTACCCCGTGTCCCGGCACCCTCGAGAAAGCGGACCGCGCCGTCGAGCGACGGGCCCGTGGCCGCGTCGTCCGAGAACAGCTCGCGCTCCACGTGGAGGAGCGCCGGCGGCGAGGCGCCGGACGCCTGGCGTGCGAGCTCCTCGATCGCGCCGCCGGCGAGGCCCGCGAGATCCTCCACCGTCCGCTCCAGCGCGGCGAATGCAGCTCTCCCCGGCTCATACGGCATCGAGACCGTCACCTCCGTGCGCGCCGCGAGTGCCTCGAGCAGCGCCCACTCGGCCCCGGTCAGATCCTCGAACCCGTAGGCGAAGACCGGCGCATCCGACCAGGCGTCGAGCTCGCTCCGGAGCCGTTCGACGGCATGGCGTCGCAGCCCGTCGCGATCGCGGAGGCCGAGGCGTTCGAGCTCGCTCCGATACGCGTGGATGAGCTGTGGGAGGTCGCCGCTCAACTGGTCGAGGTCGACGAGGCCGGATTCGATCTCGCCGATCGCCTGGAGCAAGGTGTCCGCGAACCCCGCCACGGCCGCGGAGCTCTCCAGATCGTCCAGCGTCGCAGACGCGACCACACGCCTGACGGCCAGCGCGCGCTGGGCATCCGAGGCGACGACCGGCCCGTCGCCACCGCCTTCGGCGACGTGGCGGAAGAGATCGTCGAACGTCCCGACCGCGCCCGCGAGGAGCGCGCGGGATCGCCGAATCAGGTCACGCTCGACGCGATCGACGTCGACGCGGTTCGGGACGACGAGCCACGGATCTCGCTCGAGCACGTCGACGTAGCGCTCCAGAAGCAGCGCGACCTTGCCGGCGTGAGCCGGCCCCACGACGAGCGAGAGACCCATCGGTCCATCGTAGTCCTGGCTTCGGGCGCGCTTTCGTACGCCTTCGTGCGACTGTGCGCAAAGAGCGCGGAAAGTGCTCCGGGTCTGACCCGAAGGGGACGCTGCCGGGCCAGACCCGAGCCCTCCGCTACTGCGCGACCGACTTGGGCCGGCGCCCGCGCCGTGCGACCGCCTGCCCTGGCATTCCCGATGCGCAGTCGTCGCACAGATCCGCCTGCTTGGAGCCGCGCCTCGCATCGGTGTAATTCAGTCGCATCACGGCACCACGACTCTCCGGTACTTCCTTGCTGCAGTTGTCGCACACGAGGATCGTCTTTCGTGCCACCAATTTCTCCTTCGTCTCGTATTCGAGTGAGGAGGAAGAGTAGAAAAGCTCGTCGGAAAGCGCAACCGCAAAGCTCGTTCATCATTTCTGTCCGTTGATCCGCCAGTAGGATCCCGGCGATGCAGACGATCGTCGTGCTCGAAGGCGACCAGACCGGGCAGGAGCTCCTGGAAGAGGCTCTCCGGACGCTCGCGCCCGACGTGATCGGGGTCGAGCTCGACTTCATCCGCTTCGACCTCTCCCTCGAGGGCCGGCGGGCCACGAGGAACCGCGTCGTCCACGAGGCCGCGGCCGCGGTCCGCGAGCACGGCTTCGGGCTCAAGGCGGCCACCGTGACGCCCGAGGGAGCCGATGACGTCGGCTCGCCGAATCGGATCCTGCGCGAGGAGATCGGCGGCAAGGTCATCGTGCGTACGGGCCGCAGGATTCCAGGCGTGGTGCCGCTCGGCGGCGTGCATGCGCCGATCTCGGTCGTCCGCATGGCAGTCGGCGACGCCTACGGCGCGAAGGAGTGGCGCGAGGGCGAGGGCGACGACGAGGTGGCGCTTGCGCACGGAGCGCATCGAGCGCCGTATCTGCCACGCCGTCGCGGAGTTCTCGTTCCGGCAGGCGGAGCGCATGGGCGCGAAGGTCTTCGGCGGGCCCAAGTACACGGTCAGCCCGATCTACGAGGGCATGCTCAAGGAGGAGATGGACGCGGCAGCCGCGCGACATCCCGACGTGCCGTACGAGCCGCAGCTGATCGACGCGACCTTCGCGCTCCTCATCTCCTCGAGCGGCGCGCCGATGGTCATCCCCGCGCTGAATCGCGACGGCGACATCCTCTCCGACCTCGTGCTCCCGCTCTTCGGCTCGATTGCCGGCTCGGAGTCGCTGCTCGTCGCGTTCGGCGACGACTACGTCCCGAGCGCGCTCATGGCGGAAGCGGCGCACGGAACAGCCCCTGCGCTCGCAGGGAAGGACGTCGCGAACCCGATGGCCATGATCCTCGCGGGCGCGGCGCTCCTCACGCATGCCGACGACGAGGCGACGCAGACGGCGGGGCGAGCGATCCGCGAGGCATGCCTCGAGGCGGTCGCCGACGGGGTGAGGACCGCCGATCTCGGCGGTCATGCCGGCACGAGCGCCTTCACCGACGAGGTCATCCGGCGCACGCGCACGAAGATCGACGTGTGGGCTTCCCTGTGACGGTTCCGGGCACGGCACCGATCCCCTCGCCGTAGAGTTCGCCGCCGCATGCGAGTCGCGGTCCCGAAGGAGACGGCTCCCGGTGAGCGTCGCGTCGCGCTCGTTCCGGAGACGGTCTCCAAGCTCCGAGCTGCGGGCTTCGAGGTCCGCGTCGAGCGCGGCGCAGGACTCGCTGCAGGATTCCCCGACGAGGACTACGCAGCCGCCGGCGCCGAGCTTGCGGATACAGGATCCCTGCTCTCCGGCGCGGACGCGCTCGTTGGCGTGTCCCGCCCGTCGGACGAAGTCATCGCGTCGCTGACGGAAGGCACCGTCGTGATCGGCTTCCTCGAGCCACTCACCGACCAGGACGGGATCGCGCGCCTGCGCGAGCGAGGCGCCGTCGCGTTCGCGATGGAATCGATCCCGAGGATCAGCCGCGCGCAGTCGATGGACGCGCTCTCGTCGCAGGCGACGGTCGCCGGATACAAGGCCGTTCTCCTCGCGGCGGATCGCGTCCCGCGCCTCTTCCCCATGCTCATGACGGCCGCCGGCACGATCGCCCCGGTGCGCGCGCTGGTGATCGGCGCCGGTGTCGCGGGACTGCAGGCGATCGCGACCGCCCGCCGGCTCGGCGCGGTCGTCTCGGCATTCGACGTCCGGCCGGCCGTCGCCGAGCAGGTGGAGAGTCTCGGCGCGGCGTTCCTCGACCTCGGCGTCCGCGCCGAGGAGACCGCAGGCGGCTACGCGAGCGAGCTCACGCCGGAGCAGCAGGCGCAGCAGCAGTCGGCGCTCGAGGAGCGCATTCCCGACTTCGACGTCGTGATCACGACCGCCGCTGTTCCCGGACGCCCGGCACCGAAGCTCATCCCGACGAGCGCGGTCGAGCGCATGCGTCCAGGCTCCGTCATCGTCGACCTCGCCGCCGAGACGGGCGGGAACTGCGAGGTGACCGTCCCCGGTGAGATCGTCGAGCACGCAGGCGTGACCGTCATCGGGACGAGAAACCTGCCGTCGACGATGGCCTTCCACGCGAGCCAGCTGTACTCGCGCAACGTCGGTGCGCTTCTCCTCCATCTCGCGCCGGAAGGAGAGCTCACGCTCGACTGGGACGACGAGATCACGAGCGGGGCGTGCGTCACGCGCCCGGAGGGAGCCGCATGACCGACCTGACCTTCGTCATCGAGCTGACGATCCTCGTCCTCGCCGCCTTCCTGGGCTTCGAGGTCGTCTCGAAGGTGCCGACGATGCTGCACACCCCGTTGATGTCGGGCACGAACTTCATCCACGGCATCGTCATCGTCGGGGCGATCCTCGTCCTCGGGTTCGCCGACGACACGTTCACGAAGACCATCGGCTTCGTCGCGATGGCGCTCGCGACGGCGAACGTGGTCGGCGGCTGGTTCGTGACCGACCGCATGCTCGAGATGTTCAAGCGGCGACCGGAGCCGAAGAAGGACGACGACGCGTGATCTCCGATCCGGACGTCCTCGGCCTCCTCTACCTCGTCGCGATCATCTGTTTCGTCCTCGCGCTGCGCTTCCTCTCCTCGCCGAAGCACGCACGGCGCGGCAACTGGCTCGGCGGCGTCGGGATGCTCGTCGCGATCACGACCACGCTGCTCGTCGACGGGATCTCGAACTGGGTGCTGATCGTCGTGGCCGCGGCGATCGGGAGCGTCGTCGGGTTCGTCGGCGCGCGGAGGGTGAAGATGACCGCGATGCCGCAGATGGTGGCCCTGTTCAACGGGGTCGGCGGCGGAGCGGCGGCCCTCGTCGCGCTCGCCGAGTTCCACGAGCTCGGCGGCGTGCTCGCCTGGGACGAGGGGCTGTCCATCTCGCTCTCCGCCCTCATCGGCTCGATCTCGTTCGCGGGCTCGCTCGTCGCGTTCGCGAAGCTCCAGGAGCTCCTCAGCGGCCGCCCGATCGTGTTCCCTGGGCAGAACGTCGTGAACATCCTCGTTCTCGGCGCGGCCGTGGCGCTCGGGATCGCGATCGTCGCGGGGCTCGAGGCGCAGTGGGCGATCGTGGTGCTCATCCTCCTCGCGCTCGTCTTCGGCGTCATGTTCGTGCTCCCGATCGGCGGTGCGGACATGCCGGTCGTGATCTCGCTCCTGAACGCGTTCACCGGCCTGGCCGCCTCCGCCACCGGCTTCGTCCTCGACTCGACCGTCCTCATCGTGGCGGGGATGCTCGTCGGCGCCTCGGGAACGTTGCTCACGCTCCTGATGGCGAAGGCGATGAACCGCTCGATCGCGAACGTCCTCTTCGGCGCGTTCGGACAGGTGCAGGCGGGCGTCGGACAGGCTCGTGCCGACGACGGGCGCACCGTGCGGGCGACGACTCCGGAAGACGTCGCCGTCCAGCTCTCGTTCGCGCGAAAGGTCGTCGTCGTCCCCGGCTACGGGATGGCGGTTGCGCAGGCGCAGCACGACGTGCGGCAGCTCGCAGACCTCCTCGAGGAGCGCGGCGTCGACGTGAAGTACGCCATCCATCCCGTCGCGGGCCGCATGCCCGGGCACATGAACGTCCTGCTCGCGGAGGCGAACGTCCCGTACACCCAGCTCTTCGAGATGGACGAGATCAACCCCGAGTTCGCACAGACGGACGTCGCGCTGGTCATCGGCGCGAACGACGTGACGAACCCGGCGGCGCGCAGCGATCCGTCCAGCCCGATCTACGGCATGCCCATCCTCGACGTGGACAAGGCCGCGAGCATCATCGTCATGAAGCGCTCGATGAACCCGGGCTTCGCGGGCATCGACAACGAGCTCTATCTCGATCCCAAGACGACGATGCTGTTCGGCGACGCCAAGGAGTCGGTGCTCAAGCTGATCTCCGCCGTCAAGGCGGCCTAGCGTGATCCCGGTCTTTCGCGCCGCGGACGTCGAGCGCGCCGTCTCGCCGCACGACGCCTACGACGCCGTCCGCCGGGCCTTCGAGGCGCACGCACGCGAGTCGTGGACGATGCCGTCGAAGGTCTACGTCTCGAACTACCCGGCGGGGGACTTCCGCGCGATGCCCGCGATCGGCGACGGGCACGCGCTGCTCAAGTGGGTCACGTCGTTCCCTGGGAACCCAGCGCGCGGGCTCCCGACGGTCACCGGGCTCGTGCTGCTCTCGGACGCCGAGGACGGCCGGCTGCTCGCCGTGCTCGACGCTGCCGCGGTGACCGCGCTCCGGACGGCGGCTGCCGGCGTTCTCGCCGCCGACACGCTGTGTCGCTCCGAGGCGTCCTCGTACGCCGTCGTCGGTGCCGGCGTGAACGGAGCGGAGGCGGCACGGATGCTCGTCGCCCATGGCGTCACGCCGCTGGTCTGGGACGTCGACGAGTCGCGCCGGCAGCTCGTCGCCGATCGGCTCGGCGCACGCGTCGCGTCGAGCGCGGCCGAGGCTCTCGCCTGCGAGGTCGTGATCACCGTGACCCCGGGCGCTGAGGTGCTCTACCCCGCCGAGCTCGCTCGAAGCAGGCCAGCACGTCTCGCTCATGGGAGCCGACGGGCCGGGCAAGGCCGAGGTTGCGATCGAGGAGCTGCGCCGCGCGCACCTCTTCTGCGACGACTGGGAGCAGGCGAGCCACGGCGGCGAGCTCACCGCCGCCGTCGCCGCCGGCGTCGTGCAGCGCGACGGACGTCACCGAGCTCGGCGCAGTGCTCATCGGCGAGGCGGACGGCCGCCGGAGCGCCGGAGACATCACGCTCTTCGACTCGACCGGCCTCGCGATCCAGGACCTCGCGATCGCGAAGGCGGCGTACGCAAGGCGGGCGAGCTGGACCTCCAGACCATCGAGCTCTGAGTCGCCGTAGCTCAACCGCCGGCTTACGAGAACGTGCCCCGACGCGGCCCGCATCGTTGCTGGGTCAGCGACGAGGCAGGCGGAACCTGCGGCGGAATCGACGCTTCCAGAGCTTCCACACGAACCAACCGAGGAGCGCATAGCGCCTTGTCGGCATGAAGCGAGTGTCCCAGGAGCACCGGCGGACGGCGCGTCACGGCGAAACGCAGCTGCGAAACTGGATATCCGTAGGCTGAGGTCGCTCGGACACGTCTTGAGGAGACGCAACACGGCGCGCGTCAGATCGCAGCTATGGTGGATGAGCGCGTTGGTTGTCTTTGAAGCCGTCGAGGCTTCGCACTTGCTCTTCGACTGTCGCATCGACCTGAGCGCAGCAGGGAGTTCGTTCGGACTCTCCTGTCCTGATAGGAACGAAGGAGCATCACATGCATGCGACCATTCGCCGCTACGACGGTGTGGACCAGAATCGCACGGCCGAGCTGACCAGCAAGGTCAACGAGACCCTCGTCCCGAAGCTCGAGAAGCTGTCCGGGTTCAAGGGCTACTACCTGATCGATGCCGGCAACGGCGTCTTCAGCTCGCTCGGTCTCTTCGAGACGCCTGAGCAGGGCATGGAGTCGACGAAGTTCGTCACAACGTGGATCCGCGAGGAGAAGCTCGACACGATTCTCCCCAACGAGCCCAAGATCACGAGCGGCAAGATCGTCGCTCACAGCGACCGCGTTCTGGTCGCCGCGTAGCTCGACCGCACCGCATTCGACTGAGGGCCCGGCTTGCCGGGCCCTTGCTCGTTCTCGCGGCGGCGCGCCATAGCCGCATCGTTGTCGCGCTCGGACGAGATCCCTCTGTCGATTCTGTCTGCGCGGCGCATGGCGTCGTACACCGCGTCCCAGTGACGTGAGACCTCTCCCAGGGCACGGGCCGTGGTCAGGGCTGCTTCCTCGAGCCGGGCGTTCACCCTCTCCACCTCGGTCAAGCGGTCCTCGAGGCCGCGCATCTTTTCCGCGAGCTGGCTCAACTCCTCGGCGACTACCTCGTAGTCATCCATCAAGCTGCCGAGTCCTCTACTTGTCTGCCGGGAGAAAGGAGCCCGAGCCGAGCTTCTTGGCCGCGCGCTTCTCGCTGCGTCGCTCCTTGAGGGTCTTCTGCGGCTTCTGCTTCTGCTGCTTCTTCGGTTTCTCGGAACTCTTGCTCATCAGGACCTCCCGGCCGCCCGCTGCTCAACGCCCGCTCGAACACGAAATACTGGCCCCGCACGTCGAATCCTGTTCGCCTGGGCTCCTACGTCTCGCGCGCCATAGCGCGTCGGGAGATTGCGGGCTTTCGGCCGGGGTTCTGGCAGCAGGGCCAGTCCAACCATCCTACTCCTCCTACAATCTGCGCCGTGCAGTCCTGGGACGTGAAAGAGATCGAAGCGCCCCAGGGGACCCGTCGGGCGGCCACTCTCGAGACCGTCGACGGGGCGCGAGCGATCGTCATCCGCCTCGCGCCCGGTGAGGAGCTGGGCGACCACCAGGTACGCGAACGGGCCTGGCTGATGGTGGTCGAGGGAACGGCGCGGATCGAGGTCCGCGACGACATCCTTGAGGCAGGACCAGGCACCCTGCTCACTTTCGAGCCTGGCGAGCGCCACAGCGTCGCAAGTGTCGGCGGCGCTCGTATCGTCATGATCCTCTCGTCGTGGCCAGGCGAAGGCCACTACCCGGCCTGGCCCGGCGACGAACTTCCCAGCACCTAAGACAGCGGAGCCGCTTTCAGACCACGAAGCGCCTCGCCGGTGCGGCTCTGCGCTGAGACTACTCCGCGAGCAGTCGCGCGGGCTCGAAGAGCTCGAGCTTGGGGTCGTCCTCGCCGAGAATCGCGCGCGCGACGAGTCGCCCGCACGCGAAGCCGAGCACGTTTCCGTGTCCCGAGTAGCCGCCGGCGACCCAGAGCCCGTCGCTGCTCGGCACACGCCCGACCACCGGGAGGAAGTCGAAGACCATCCCGAAGATCCCGGCCCACCGATAGTCGACGCGGAGGGGCCGTCCGACGTGCTCCTCGACGAAGCGCTCGAGGGCTGTCTGTACGACGGGCGTCGTGACCTCATCCGCCGTGAACTCGGTGTCGAGCGAAACGTCGCGGAACCCGCCTGCGACGATCCGCCCATCGAGCCGCTGGTGCCAGTAGTCGAAGCCGTGTCGGCCATAGTGCGGGATCACGAAGAGCAGCTCGTCGATCGGCTCGGTCGCGATCACCTGGCCGCGCGTCGGGACGATCAGCCCTTCGAGCTGGCCGAGAAGCCCGCTGGGGTAGCCGTCCGTCGCCACGACGACGGTGTCCGCGCCCATCTCCGCGACAGAGCGGACGCGCGCGTGCTCGTGGATCTCGACGCCTGCCTCGGCGGCACGCCGCGCGAGCCCACGGACCAGGCGCGCAGGCTGGAGCACACCGTCGGGCGGGTGGAAGAGCGCCGCCGGGTAGCGCCCTGCCAGAGGCGGTTGGAGATTCTCGCGCCACTCGGCGTCGAAGCCGGCTTCGACGAGCGCCTCGTACTCCTCGCGGAGCTCGTCTCGCTCCTCCTCGTCGGCAGCCAGGCGGAGGCTGCCCGTCGCGCGAAAGGCGTCGCCCGCGAAGTCGGCGAGCACTGCGAGCTCCTCCTCGGTCCAGCGCCAGAGCGCAGCGGTCGCGTCGCCGCCGATCGAGTCTGCGAGCACCGGATACGGTGCTGCTCCACCGCGGAGCGCGAACCCACCGTTTCGTCCACTCGCCCCACCGGCGATCTCGCGCGCCTCGAACAGCCGCACGCGCAGGCCGGCCTCCGCGAGGGCGAGCGCGCACGAGCAGCCCGTGATCCCCCCGCCGACGACAGCCACGTCCGCGCGGCCGTCGAGCTCGGCGCTTCGGCAGGGGCTCGGCCGGCTCGTCGAGCCAGTACGACACCGTCGACATGACTCGCGATCCTAGAGGGCTGCTCGATAGACACCGTCCTCGAGCGTCACCCGCCCGGCCAGCTCGAGCTCCACGAGCGCCGCCACGCCGTGCGCCGCGTCGACTCCCGAGGCACGGACGAGCTCGTCGGCGGTCAGTGCGCCCTGCGCCAGCTCGTGAAGGAGCGCATCGGCGACCTGCCCCAATGGTGCCGGCGCGGGCTTCACGAGCTCGATGCCGAATCCTTCGAGCACATCCGCCGCACAGGTGACGGGAGTCGCACCGAGGCGCAGGAGCGCATTCGTGCCGGCCGACAGCGAGCTCGTGATCTCGCCGGGCACGGCGAGCACGTCGCGGCCCTCCTCGAGCGCGAAGTCGGCCGTGATGAGCGCGCCGCTCCGCTCGCGTGCCTCGATCACGAGGGTCGCGCGACAGAGCCCGGCGATGATCCTGTTCCGGGCCGGGAACCGCCACGGTGCCGGCTCGACGCCGGGCTCGTACTCGGAGACGACGAGCCCGTTCTCGCAGATGCGTCGCGCGAGCTCGGCGTGCGCGGCGGGGTAGTCGCGGTCGACGCCGCAGCCGAGCACGGCGACCGTTCGTCCAGCAGCGTCGAGCGCTCCGCGATGCGCCTCGCCGTCGATTCCGCGCGCCATCCCGCTCACGACGACGAGCCCGGCCGCGGCGAGCTCGCGTGCGAGCGACCGCGCAACCGAGCGGCCGTACGACGAGCAGGCACGAGCGCCGACGATCGCCACCGCTGGAAGCTCCAGCAGCGAGACCTCCCCGGATCCCCGCAGATACAGCTGCGGTGGCGGATCGTGAATCGCCGCGAGCAGCGCCGGAAACGCGGCTTCTCGGCGCCGGATGCACCGGCTCTGGGTCACGCGCCCGAGGTGTCGCCGGGGATGCGATACGACAACGCCTCCGCGACGTGCGTCGGCTCGACCGCGTCCGCGTGCGCGAGCGCCGCGATCGTTCGCGCGACCCGGGCGACGCGGGCGCGTCCTCGCCCTGAGAGTGGGAGGCGATCGACCGCGCTCGAGAGGAGCTCCGACGCCGGCTCCGTCCGGCGCGGCATCGACGAGCGCAGCGTGCTCGCGAGCCGTGAGCACGCGTTGCCTGACGGTTGCCGACGGCTCGGCCGGCGGAGCGGCGAGCTCTGCGGCGCGCGGCCGCGGCATCGCAACGGCGAGATCGAAGCGGTCGAGAAGCGCTCGCGACATCTTCTCGCGATACGCCGTGAGGCGTTGCGGCGTGCATGCGCACTCGATCGCGGGATCGCCTCGTGCGCCGCACGGGCACATGTTCATCGTCCCGACGAGCTGGAATCGCGCCGGGAAGAGCGCGTGCCCCCCGACGCGCGCCACGCTCACGACGCCGTCCTCGAGTGGTTGCCGGAGCGACTCCAGCACCGAGCGCGGGAACTCGGGCAGCTCGTCCATGAGGAGGACTCCGAAGTGTGCGAGCGAGACCTCGCCCGGACGCGGGCTCGGGCCGCCGCCCACGATCGCCGGCGCGGACGTCCCGTGGTGCGGTGCGCGAAACGGCGGAATCGCCACGAGCGCCCGTCCCGGAGGGAGGATCCCCGCGACCGAGTGGATGCGCGTCACCTCCAGCGCCTCCGCGCGCGTGAGCGCCGGCAGGATTCCCGGCAGCCGACGCGCGAGCATCGTCTTTCCGGTGCCGGGCGGGCCCATGAGAAGCAGGTTGTGCGACCCGGCGGCCGCGATCTCGAGCGCACGGCGCGCGCGCTCCTGACCGCGCACGTCCGCGAGATCCGGTGGCGCTGGTTCGTCGATGTCGCGATCCGGCAGTGGCTCGAACGCCGGAAGGTCGATCTCGCCGCGGAAGTACGAGACGACCTCGGCGAGGTGCCTCACCGGCACCGGCACGATCCCGGCGAGCGCAGCTTCGGGCGCCGACTCCGCGGCACACACCAGGCGCGTCAGTCCTGCCCGACGCGCACCCTCGGCGACCGCGAGCGTCCCCGAGACGGGCCTGATCCGCCCGTCGAGCGCAAGCTCGCCGACGGCCGCGTGCTCCGCGAGCCGCTCGGGTGGAAGCTGTCGCGTGGCGCCCAGTACCGCGAGAGAGATCGGGAGGTCGAAGCCGGAACCCTCCTTGCGCAGCGCCGCCGGCGCGAGATTGACCGTGATGCGCCGGTTGTGGGGCCACTCGAGCGACGCGGACAGCACCCCGCTCCGCACGCGGTGCTTCGCCTCCTGGCACGCCCGGTCGGCAAGGCCGACGATCGCGAAGCCGGGGACTCCCGCCTGGAGATGCGCCTCGACCTCGACCTTCCGCGGCTCGAGCCCGACGAGTGCATGGGTGACCGCCCGAGCGAGCACCTCCGCAACGGTAGGCATCGAGGCGTGTCCGAATGTCACGCCTCGATGCCGAGTTGGCTACGAAAGGGCTACGGGGTGTAGCAGAGCGCGTGCACGGTGAACGTGCTGTTGTTGCCGCTGTCGTTCAGTCCGACGCCGAGGAACCCGACGACCTGGTTCTGCGCGTTGAGCTGCGGCTCCAGCTCACCGGTCATCAGCTCCCGCCCCGCCGCGTCGTCGCTCCATGACGTGCCGCCCGAGATCGCGCGCTCGTTCCCCTGGCACATGGCGGTGACACGCTCGCTGTTGTACGCGCCGTTCTCGGCCGTCCCGCCGTCCACGAGCTTCGAGCTCGTCCGAACCGTGATCGCACCGATGACGCCGGGAGGACCTGCCGCTCCAGCGGCGCCTGTCGGCCCTGCCGGCCCCTGCGGTCCCGTCGGGCCGGCGGGGAGCTGACCGGGCGCGAAGTCCGAGCGGAGAAGCGAGCGTGCTGCGACCTTCGCCGAGTTGATCGCGTTGTTCTTGATCTTCGGATTCGACACCGCGCTGTCCTTCAGCTGCGGGGTCCCGACGCTGTTCCTCGCCAGCTGCGTCGCTGCGGCCATCCCGGTCCCGCCAAGAGCGACGAGCAGCGCCAGACACGCGACGACCATCGCCGGCGAAGGCCGGCGCAAGAGCTTTCTCATGTGTACCCCTTTCTCCGTAGCCTGCCTGCGCGCCAGGCTACCCCTGACATCGGCCGACGACGCCGGGCGCCACGGATCGCTTACGTTTCCCGTACAGCGACCAGGACGGACTCGAAGTACTCGCCCGACCGACGGCCGGTGCGACGGTTGACGTGGCGCTCGAGCCGTTCGACGAGCCGTAGGCCGCTCCGCTCGAGAATCGCCGGGTAGAGGTCGCGGCGATCGTTGACGACGACGAGCACCGGCGCCCCAGGCGCGAGTGACCCGGCATGGCGGCGAAGGACGGCCGCGATGCCGGACACGTACTCCTCGACGGCTCTCCTGCTCGTACCGCGAGCGGCCGCGCCCAGCTCGCGCTCTCGGCGATCGTCGAGCTCGAGGAGCTCGTACGCGTAGCGGTGCTGCTCGTGGTAGTCGATGAGGCCCGGATACGGCGGCGAGGTGACCATTGCGTCGAACACCCCGTCGAGAGCGACCTCGGTGGAGTCGCCGTGAACGACGGTCGCAGCTCTGCCCCGCGCGCGCACCTTCTGGAACGCCTTGATCCGCTCGAGCGTGTCGAGGAGGTAGCGGGCGAGGAACTTCTCGGCCTCCTGCACCGGCGCGCACTCGCGACGGTGCTTGTGACACCAGTACGGCTGGAGCTGCGGAGAGCGCGGGAAGTCCAGGTCGAAATGGGTGGTGAGCCTCGCCGACCGGGCCGCGCGTGCGAGCACGATCGCGCAGGACGTCGGCGTGCTCGTAGTCGTCGACGAGCGAGCGGAAGTGCAGGAGCTCGGCGGCCGCCCGAGGAGCGAACCACTCGCCGACGTACCCGCGTGCACGGGCGCGCGACCGCCCGAGCCGTGCGAGAGCCTCGCGCACGTCGGTCTCGAGCCGGAAGAGGTCGTAGCGCGTCGTCTTCACGCGCATGAGCAGGCAGTTGAAGGCAGCGACGTCGATGCCGACGGCGTCGTAGTCCGACTCGAGGCATTGCACGAGCGTCGTCCCCGAGCCGGCGAACGGGTCGAGCACGCGACCTCCGGGCTTCACGTAGCGGTCGAGGAGCGCCTCCACGAGTTGCGGGACGAACTTCCCCAGATACGGATGGAGCCGGTGGACGTGCTTCGTCCGCTCGCGCTCGGGAAGCTCCGCCTCCGACCAGGACAGATGGAGCTCCTCGGAGAGCTCGCCGTAGAGCGCAGCCTGCGTCGACGCCATGACGGCAGGTTCGACGGGCTCGGGCGCGGTCCTACGTCAGGGGAACGCGCTCCACACCGCTTCCGCGGACCGCTGCCGCCTCGAAGGCGACCTCGAGCCCGACGAGCTCGGGACGCGACGCGAGCCAGCCGGTCGCGGCGGTGTGGACGCGGCGGACCTTCTCCTCGTCGATCATCTCGAGCGGGTCGCCGAACGCGCTGCCGCTCTTCTCCTTCACCTCGACGACGAGCACCGTTCGCCCGCGCCGAAGCACGAGGTCGAGCTCGTAACGGCCCACCCGTGCGTTCGCCGCGAGAAGCCTGTAGCCGCGGAGTCGATAGTGGCGAAGGGCGCGCCGCTCGCCCCGATTCACGCCGCCTCGTAGCAGGCGGCCTGGAAGGAGCGGCGGTGGAGGTCGGACGGGCCGAACGCGCGGACGGCCTCGTTGTGCGCCGGCGTGATGTACCCGACGTGCGACATGAACCCGTAGTGCGGGTAGAGCGCGTCGAGGCGACGCATCACGCGATCGCGGACGACCTTCGCGATGATCGACGCGGCGGCGATCGCCGCGCTGCGTGCGTCCCCGTCGACGACGGCGCGGTGCGGCGGCGCCGACGGCCCGAGCCGGAAGCCGTCGACGAGGCAGGCATCGGCGGGCGGATGAAGGTCGGCCAGCACGGCCCGCAGCCCGGCGAGGTTCGACCGGTGCAACCCGTGTCGGTCGATCGCGCCCACGGGCACGACCCGGACGCTGATCGCCGTCGCACACGCGCCGACCGCTTCGAAGAGCAGCTCCCGCTCGTGCACCGAGACCTGCTTCGAGTCGTTCAGAGAGGCGAGCGGCCTGACCCGCGCTCCACGAAGCGTCTCGTAGTCGAGCAGCACCCCCGCAACGACGAGCGGGCCTGCGAGAGAGCCGCGGCCTGCCTCGTCCGCGCCGGCGACGTAGCGGACGCCGAGCTTGCGGTCGAACCCGAGGAGACGCTGGCCGCTCGATCGAGCCACGCGGCCGAGATTACAAGCTAGCTCTGCCGGAGCTCGCGGACGCGCGCCTTCTTCCCCACTCTCTTGCGCAAGTAGTAGAGCTTCGCGCGGCGCACGTCACCGATCGCGGCGACCTCGAGCTTCTCGATCTTCGGCGAATGGAGCGGGAACGTGCGCTCGACGCCGACGCCGAACGACTGCTTCCGGACCGTGAACGTCTCCCGAAAGCCCGAGCCCTGGCGCTTGATGCAGATGCCCTCGAAGACCTGGATCCGCTGGCGGTTGCCCTCGATGACCTTGAAGTGCACGCGCAATGTGTCGCCCGCCTTGAACTGCGGCAGGTCCGTGCGCATGTGGCGCTGCTCGAGGCTCTCGATCGTCGTGTTCATCGGAAAGGACGGCCTGTATGGCCGGCGGGCATGGTACCAGCCGTCGCTGCGATCGTCTTCGACTGTCCGCGAGCGAGAATCTGCGCTCGCAGATCCTGCTCTCAGCGGAAAGAGATGCGCTGGGGCGGCCAGTACGTCATGAACACCTTGCCGATGACGTTCTGGCGAGGCACAGGGCCCCAGACACGCGAGTCACACGACTGCGAGCGGTTGTCGCCCATGACGAAGTACTTGCCGGGCGGCACCTTGAACGTCTCCTCGGGGCCGATGTCGCGACGGTCGTTCTCGATGTACGGCTCCTCGAGCCGCTTCCCGTTGATGTAGACGTAGGCCGCGCCACGTCGCAGCCGCATCTGCAGCCGCTCGCCGGGGAGCCCGATGATGCGCTTCACGAACGTGCCCCCTGCACCGCACTTCGCCTTTGCGGCGGGCGGCGTCTCGAAGACGATGACGTCGCCCCGCTGAGGATCGCGGAAGTGGTAGATGAAGCGGTTCGCGAGCACACGGTCGGAGAAGCGCGACTCGCACCCGGGCGCGGGCCGCGCGCAGTGCAGCGTCGGCTCCATGGACGAGGAGGGGATCCGGTACGGGTTGACGACCCACGCCTTGATCGCGAGCACGATCGCGACGGCGCCGACGATGGTCACGATCCAGTCGACCGCGATGCGCATGCGTCGCGGAAGACGTCCGGTGACGCGGTCGAGCGGGTGGTGGAACTCGTGCTCGGGTGCCTGGGAGTCGAGCGCGAACGGCGGCGACGTCGGCCACGAGAACGGCGGTGCCGGCGGTGGCGGCGGCTCGTACGCGCTCGGCATCCGCCACTCGCCGTCCGGCCGACCGTCCTCGTGCTCCGCGCTCGGGTCGGCGACGCGCCGTTCCTCCGTGTCGCTCACGATGCGCTCCTGACCCGCTCGCGTCGCCACGCCTCGATCTTGCCGTGGTCGCCGGAGAGGAGGATCTCCGGGACCGGCCAGCCGCGGAACTCGGCCGGGCGCGTGTAGTGCGGATATTCGAGCCCGCCGTCGAGCGCCGCCGAGAAGCTCTCGACCTCGCCCGACCCTTCCGTCAGCGCGCCGGGGAGGCGCCGCGCGACGGCGTCGACGAGCGCGAGCGCAGGGATCTCACCGCCGGAGAGAACGTACGGCCCGATCGAGACGACATCGGTGCAGAGGTGGTCGAGGATCCTCTGGTCGAATCCCTCGAAGCGGGCCGACAGAAGCGTGAGCGCGGGCTCGGCCGCGAGCTCCTCCACGAGCGGCTGGTCGAGCTGTCGTCCCTGTGGCGAGAGCGCCACGACCCGGTGCTGCGGGGTCCCGCCGTACACGGCATCGAGGGCCGCAGCCACGACATCGACACGCAGGACCATCCCCGGCCCGCCCCCGTAGGGGTCGTCGTCGACCTGGCCCGCGGTCAGCGGCGTCGAGTCGCGGTAGTTGAAGACTCGAAGCTCGAGCTCGGAGCCGAGGACGGCAGCCAGTGGACGACGCTCCCGAATCCAGGAGAACGCGCTGGGTACCAGCGTGAAGACGTCCAGGCGCACGACGCCGAACCGTAGCCGTCAGCCCGTGAAGCCGGGATTGAGAAGCAGGCGCCGACCGCTCACGTCGACCTCGCGGACACAGTCCTCGACGAGCGGCAGCAACAGACCCGTGTCCAGCTCGAGCACGTCGTTCGCGGGGCCGGGAAGAACGTCGCGGACAACGCCCACGTGTTCCCCGCGCTCGTCGACGACGTCGAGCCCGACGAGGTCGGAGACGTAGTACGTGTCGGCGGGGAGCTCGGGAAGAGCGTCCCGGCGAACGGCGAGCTCCGCCCCACGCTCGACGGTGCGGTCGAGCTTGATCGCGGGCCGCCGGCCACCGACCTGGCGCGACAGCACGACGACCGCGGGCTCGCCGTCGACGAGGAGCTCCGCACCGATCGCGTACCGGCTCGGGTCCTCGCTCGCCTCCTCGACGACGAACGCGCCGTCGAGCCCGTGCGGCCGTCCGACCCGTCCGACGCGAACGAACGCGGGCTCGGGGTCAGTCGGCAATCTCGAGCACGTAGCGCTCGTCGGCCCGAGCGCCGCCGGCGCGGACGATGCTCCGCAGGGCGCGGGCGATCCGCCCCTGCTTGCCGATCACCTTGCCGACGTCGTCCGGGGCGACGTGGAGGTGGAAGACGATCGCGTCCTCACGCTCCTCCGTCTCGACGCGCACGGCGTCCGGCTCGTCGACGAGCCGTCGTGCAAGCCACTCGAGAAGCTCGGCCACGTGCGCCTAGCTGATGCCGGCGGCCCGGATGAGCCTGGAGACCGGCTCGGTGGGCTGAGCGCCCTTGGCGATCCAGTCCTTGACCTTCGCCTCGTCGAGCTCGATCGTGGAGGGCTCGGTCTGCGGGTTGTAGCGACCCACGATCTCGATGAAGCGACCGTCGCGCGGTGAGCGCGAGTCCGCGACGACGACGCGGTAGATCGGGTTCTTCTTCGAGCCGACCCGCGTCAACCTGATCTTCACTGCCATGTGCCTGATGTGCCTTTCTCGTCGGTGAGGGTGGAAGGCTAGCGGCTCCCGCCCAGCGCCCCCGGCGGGAGCGTCGGCATCTTCCCTTTCCCCATCTGCTTCATCATCTTCGCCATCTGCTTGCGCGCGGCCATGAGCTTGTTGACCTCGTCGAGCGACGTCCCGCTCCCTGCGGCGATCCGCCTGCGGCGCTGCATCGAGATGACGTGCGGCACCCGCCGCTCGTGCGGTGTCATCGACAACACGATCGCCTCGACCCGCGCGAGCTGCTTCTCGTCCAGGTCGAGGCCCTGCAGCTGCTTGCCCATCCCTGGAACGAGCTTGAGCACACCCTGGAGTGGGCCCATCCGTCGGATCATCCGGTAGCTCGCGAGGAAGTCGTCGAAGGTGAACTCGCCCGCGCGGATGCGCTTCTCCATCTCCGCCTGCTCGTCCTCCTCGACCGCGGCCTCCGCCTTCTCGATGAGCGTGAGGACGTCGCCCATGCCGAGGATCCGCGACGCCATGCGGTCGGGGTGGAAGTACTCGAGCTGGTCGAGCTTCTCGCCGACCGAGACGAGCTTCACCGGCCGACCGGTGACGGCACGCACCGACAGGGCGGCGCCGCCGCGGGCGTCTCCGTCGAGCTTCGTGAGGATCACGCCGTCGAAGGCGACGCGCTCCTGGAAGGCGAGTGCGACGTCGACCGCCTCCTGGCCCGTCATCGCGTCGAGCACGAGGAGCACGTTCGTCGGCTTCGTCTCGGCGGCGACGCGCTCGAGCTCGGCCATGAGCTCCTCGTCGACGTGGAGACGACCAGCCGTGTCGAGGATCACGACGTCGAGCCCTTCCTTGCGCGCGGCCTCGAGGCCGAGCCGCGCTGCGTTGACGGGATCGCTCCGGTCGAGCGCGTACACCGGCAGCTGGATCTGCTTGCCGAGCTGCTCGAGCTGATCGACCGCCGCGGGGCGCTGGAGGTCGCAGGCGACGAGCGCGGGGCGCTTCCCGTCACGGCGCAGAAGGAGGCCGAGCTTCGCCGCAGCGGTCGTCTTGCCCGACCCCTGGAGACCGGCGAGGAGGATCACCGTCGGCGGGCGGCCGAACGCGAGCCGCGAGTCCCCCGAGCCCATGAGTGAGGTCAGCTCCTCGTGGACGATCTTCACGACCTGCTGGCCCGGCGTGAGGCTCTTCAGGACGTCCTGTCCGAGCGCACGCTCCTTGACGGTCGCCGTGAAGTCGCGCGCAACCTCGAGGTTGACGTCCGCCTCGAGGAGCGCGAGGCGGATCTCGCGCATCGCCTTCGAGATCGCCTCCTCGTCGAGGCGACCACCTCGGCCGAGGCCGCCGAGAGTGGCCTGGAGCTTGTCGGAGAGCGTGTCGAACACGGCCGGGAAGTGTACGCCGAGGCCTCGCGCGGCCAGCCGCGTGGACGTTGCCCAGAGACGCTCCTAGACTCGTTCGGGTGGACGAGCCGGCCACTCATCGGAGCGACCTGCCGACGGGCACGGTCACCCTCGTCTTCGCGGATGTCGAGGGCTCGACGCGGCTGCTCCACCTCCTCGGCGAGCGCTTCGCTCCGGCCCGAGCGCGGATGCGCGAGATCGTCCGGCAGCCTGCGGCTGCCTACGGTGGCGTGGAGGTCGACTGGGCTGGCGATGGGGCGTTTCTCGCCTTCCCGCGAGCGCGCGATGCCCTTGCGGCCGTGGCCGAGATGCAGACGAGCACTCGCAGCCGAGCCGTGGCCGCCGGAAGAAGCGCTTCGACTGCGGTTCGGGATCCACACAGGCGAGCCCGCGCTCGGCGACGAGGGCTACGTCGGGATGGACGTCGTGATCGCGGCCCGGATCTGCGGAGCCGGCCACGGCGATCAGGTCGTGGTCTCACGGGCAACTCGCGACATGGCCGGAGAAGCGCCCGTTCCCGATGGCTCGTATCGACCGCTCGGGCGGCATCGCCTGAAGGACGTCCCGGCCACCGTCCATCTGTTCCAGCTCCTCGCGCCGGGCCTGCGCGACGAGTTCCCGCCCCTTCGAACACTGTCGGCGAACAGCCTGCCGGCGCTCCACCACCGGCTCGTCGGCCGTGCGGACGCGCTGGCACGCATCGAATCCCTCCTCGACGAGCCCGATGTGAGGCTCGTGACGATCACGGGCCCGGGCGGTGCAGGCAAGAGCCGCCTGGCACTCGAGGTCGCGGCGGCTGCAGCGCTCGACCGGCCGGTGCACCTCGTCGGTCTCGCCCCGGTCACCGATCCCGATCTCGTCCCCAACGCGATCGCGCGCTCGATCGGCGTCCGCGAGTCCGGCGAGCGCCCGCTCCTCGACACGATCGCCGACTCCCTGAACGGAACGAGCGCGCTCCTCTACCTCGACAACTTCGAGCATTTGGCGCCCGCGGCAGTTCACGTGGCCGCGCTCCTGGACGGCGCACCGGACCTCGACGTCCTCGCGACGAGCCGCGCGCCGCTTCGCCTCTCGACCGAACGCGTCCACCCGCTCCCGCCGCTCTCCATCGACGACGCGACGACGCTGTTCGTGGAGCTCGCTGCCGCCCGAGGCGTGATCCTGCAGGACGATGCACTCGCATCGGTACGCGAGATCTGCCGACGACTCGACGGTCTGCCCCTCGCGATCGAGCTCGTCGCCGCACGGCTCGCGGTGCTCCCGCCCGCAGAGATCCTGCGCGCACTCGGTGAGGGCCTGGCGCTCGAGATGGAGGGCCCGATCGACCTGCCGGAGCGCCAGCGGACCTTGCGCGCTGCGATCGACTGGAGCTACCAGCGGCTGACGGCCAGTCAGCGCGAGCTGCACGGCGCGCTCGCCGTCTTCGCCGACGGCGGCTCGCTCGACGACGCACGCGCGATCGCGGAGGCAGGGCGTGAGTTCCTGTCGGATCTCGAGGCGCTCGTCGGCTGGAGCCTCGTTCGCAGCGAGGCGACGGACGGCGACGTGCGCCTCTCGATGCTCGAGACCGTCCGGGAACACGCACTCCAGCGGCTGCACGACAGCGGCGAGCTCGAGGACCGGCGGCAGCGTCATGCCGAACGCTTCCTCGAACTCGCCCTGTCGGCTGAAACCGAACTGGCGGGACCTGCGCAGGCTGCCTGGCTCGACAAGCTCGAGCGCGAATTCGACAACTTGTCCGCCGCGCTCGACTGGCTGCTGACGGCCGGGCGGCTTGAGGATGTGCTTCTTGCCGCATCCGCGCTGAGCCGGTTCTGGCGCAGTCACGGACATGCGACAGAGGCTCGGCGGTGGCTCGCAATGGGCCTCGACCTCGGCGCCGACATCGCCCCCGACGTGCGAGCCGACGCCTTGTGGGCCGCGGCTCGCCAGGCTGCTGCGCAGAGCGACTGGGCCGCCGCTGCGCCCTTGTTGGAAGAGGCGCTGCCGCTCTTTCGCGACTCCGAGCGCGACCGTCAGGTCGCCTTCACCTTGTCAGAGCTCGCGTTCATCGCCATTCGTCAAGACGAGCTCGATCGCGCGGCCAGGCTCTGTGAGGAGGCTCTCGGCGTAGCCCGGAAGATCGGAGATGCGCGCGCGATCTCTGCCGCGCTACTGACACTTGGCGAGATCCGTTCCGCCCAGGGAGAACATCGGAGAGCCCTCGATCACGCGGGAGAGGCCGTTCTTCTCCGGCGCGAGCTTGCGGACCCGCTGCTCGTCACGGACGCCGTCCACAACTTCGGGTGGATCGCCTTCTTGGGGGGTGAGTACGACCGAGCACGGACCGCCTTCGACGAGTCTCTCCTCCTCGCGCGCCACCTCGGCGATGCCCTCCATACCGCTGAGGCGCTGCGCATGCTCGGAGAGCTGGATCTCTTCCTCGGCGACGCCGACGCTGCGGAGGAGCGCGTGACGGAGAGCCTCGACCTCTACACGCAGCTCGGCGCCACCCTCGACCGTGCGGCTTGCCTCACCGCTCTCGGCGGCGTCGCGGCGCTCCGCGGAAAGTCGGACGAGGCTGCGCGCCGATTCGCTGAGGCCGATGAGCTTCGCGCGGGCGCGGCGCCGGAGGCGCCGGAACGAGCCGTTCTCGACCGTTTTCAGGTGGGACGCGTGGACGGATCCGTGGGAGCGCGTGCCGAGTAGTGGCTTTTGCAACGAGAGCCGGTTATCGTCGCGCCTAATCAAGCGGAGGAGGAACTGGGATGGCGGACGATTTCGAGGGAAAGGGCGGCACCTTCGAGGATGCGGCCGACGACGCCTGGAAGAAGGCGAAGGATCACGGCAAGGAGCCAGGTCTGTACAAGGTGAAGCACATCTTCGTGCTCACCGAGAATCCGATCCGCGAGTACCGGGTCACGATCGGGCCCGGCGGCTAGCCCGGACCGCTTCAACAGCACCTTCGCAATGGCCGGAATCCGCACCGCGGATCCCGGCCATTGCGTCGGTCTATTAGCCAGCCCAGCTAGCGACCGCAGCCGGGAGGGAGATGGCGCCGATCCGGTCGATCATGTCCGGGTCGGCGGCATAGAGGTTGTGAAGCTGAACGAGTCCTGATCTCGGGCTCTCCAGTGATCCCGAGCTCGCTCACGACAGGCAGCAGGCGCTGCTCGAGGAAGCTGTTGAAGGCTTGCTCCGTCTGCCAGACGTCACACACCTCGACACCCTCGTCGGTCACGGCTGCGATATGCAAGACCCCGCCGGCAGGCGGATTTGCATCCAGGCCGAGCCTCGCCATGATGGCGTCGTACTGGTCGGAGCTGACCCCCGGCCAGTGCATCAACATTGCGACAGCCATTCCCAGTCCTCCTTGCCTGCGTCGCTCCAGGTGTGGTCACAGCGTACGCGGGTGGGCGGTCGGGCGCAACGAGCCTTGAGCCCTCGATCGAGGGATTCGTCGGGGCTCAGCCCGCGATCAGCGCGCGCGCGTAGTCGGCGGCGTCGAACGGCCGCAGGTCGTCGACGCCCTCCCCCACGCCGACGAGCTTCACGGGGAGCCCCAGCTCGACCGCGATCGCGATCGCGACGCCGCCGCGCGCGCTTCCGTCCAACTTCGTGAGCGCGACCCCGGTGACCCCGGCCGACTCACCGAAGAGGCGCGCCTGCTGCAGCCCGTTCTGGCCCGTCGTCGCGTCGACGACGAGCAGCGTCTCGTGCGGAGCGTCCGGGATCCGTCCTTCGATCACACGCCGCACCTTCTCGAGCTCGGCCATGAGGTTCGACTGCGTGTGCAGGCGCCCCGCCGTGTCGACGATGACCACGTCGCGCCCTCGCGCACGCGCAGCCTCCACGGCGTCGAACGCGACAGCCGCCGGATCCGCACCACGAGGAGCACCGACGAAGTCCGCGCCGGCCCTCTCCGCCCAGATCTCGAGCTGCTCCTCCGCTGCCGCACGGAACGTGTCGGCTGCACCCACGAGCACGGAGCGCCCGTGCTCCCCGAGCTTGCGCGCGAGCTTCCCGATCGTCGTCGTCTTGCCCGTCCCGTTCACGCCGACGACGAGGACGACGCTGGGCTTCGCGTCCACCGCGAGCGTGGGCGGCGCGCCGAAGAGTGACTCGACCTCCTCGACGAGCGCGCTCTCGAGATCGCCCGTGATGCCGCGAGCCTCGAGCCGGCGAACGAGTTCGGCCGTGGCCGGGACACCGACGTCGCTGCGGATGAGGGCCTCCTCGAGGCGCTCCCACGCCTCGTCGTCGGACGAATCGAACGCTGCCGCCGACAGCTCGGCCGTGAGCGCCCGTCGGCTCTTCGCGAGCGACTCGCGCATGCGGCCGAAGAAGCCGGAGCGCTCGGGCTCGTCGGATTCGGTCACGGCGTCGCCGAGGAGCTCCGACCAGGTGTAGCTCACGTGGCGACCTGCGCTGCGTCGCTCACGCCGTCTGCGCGAGGGGCTGCTGGTGCTGCGGGAGGCGCCTGGAGACGACCTGCGAGACGCCATCCGGCCCCATCGTCACGCCGTAGAGGATATCCGCGGCCTCCATCGTCCTCTTCTGGTGGGTGACGACGACGAACTGTGCGCGGTCGGAGTAGCGCCGGAGGAGCTCGACGAAACGCGCGATGTTCGTGTCGTCGAGCGCAGCCTCGACCTCGTCGAGGAGGTAGAACGCACACGGCCGGGCAAGGAAGAGCGCGAAGAGGAACGAGATCGCGCCGAGCGCCTTCTCGCCACCGGACAGGAGAGAGAGTCGCGTGACGCGCTTCCCGGCCGGTCGCAGCTCGACCTCGACCCCCAGCTCGTCGCCCTCGTTCTCCGGCTCGACGAGGCGCAGCCGACCCTCACCGCCCGGGAAGAGCGTCGACGCGACGTCCTCGAAGTGGCCGGCGACCGCGTCGAAGGTCTCCGCGAAGCGCCGCTCGACCGTCGCAGTGAGCTCCGCGCGGAGCTTCTCCAGCTCGTCGAGGCTCTGTTCGAGGTCCTCGCGCTGCGTCTTCAGATCCGTGAGGCGCTCCTTCTCGGCCTCGTACTCCTCGCGGGCGAGCGGGTTGACCTGCCCGAGCGTGCCGCGTCGCGCCTCGAGCCGTTCGACGCGTGCCCGAAGCTCCTCGCGGTCGTCGCCCTCGGCCGGCTCGACCTCACCGGCGGACTCGAGCCGCCTCGTCGCGTCCGCGACGTCGGCGTCGACGCGCGCGATCTCGACCTCCGCCGCCGTCACCGACGCGCTCGCCTCCTCGAGCTCGCGGCGAAGATTCACTTCGGTGGCACCGAGCGTGCGGAGCTCCTCGCCGAGCTCGCCCGCCCTCAGCGAGCCCGAGTCCGCTCGTGCGCGGAGCGGAGCCTCGAACCGGCCGGCGACCCGGCGAGCGCCGTCGATCCCGTCGCGTAGCGCGGCCGCGAGCTCGACGAGCCGGCCGAGCGTGCGTGCGTCGACCGATGCGGCGCGAAGCCTCGGGGCACGCCCGAACAACGCCTCGGCGGCGCGAGCGCGCTCGGTTGCCTCCTCCGCAGCTCCGGTCGCGGTCGCGACTTCCTCCTCGAGCGCCGCCGCCTCAGCCGCGAGCGCCGACGCGGCGCCCCTGGAGCTCGAGCAGAACGGCCTCAGCCGTCTCGCCGACGAACCAGAGCTCACCGCGCGCCGGGTCGTAGCCGAAGCCTTCCTCCGTGACGGAGGGCGTGCTCACGTCGAGGAGCCTCTCGAGCGGAACGACCGGGTACTCGCCGACGAGCTCCTGAGGCGAGCGGCCCGCCAAGACGGTAAGGCTTCCGAGGCCGGCCGCGCGAGCGCGCTGGAGGAGCGCGAGCCCGACAGCCGGGCCGTCCGCGATGACTGCCGCGGCACGGGTCCGAAGGGCGGCCGCGACCGCGCGCTCGGACCCCGGTGCGACGTCGAGCGCGCCGAGCGCAAGGCGCGCGCCGTCCTCGGCGAGAGCACGTGCGGCGGGCGGAAGGCCTTCCTGCTCCGCCAGCGCCTGGTCGAGTGCGCGAACGCGCTCGCGAACCAGTGCGGCCCGCTCGGCGACCGCTGTCCGCTCGCGCTCCGCAGCACGCGCCGCTTCCGCTGCTCGGGCCGCGTCGAGCTCGAGACGCGCGACGTCGCTCTGTGCGGCGGGGTCGTCGGTCGCAGGCGTCTCGGCCTGAAACCGCTCGAGCAGCGCGGTCGCCGACTCCGACCTGAGCTCGATCCGCTCGATCCCACCCTGCAGCCGGTAGCGCGCCGGCGACCGCAGCCTCACGCCGTCCGGCTGCGTCCGAGAGCTCGTCCTCCGCACGAGCGCGATCGGCGAGCAGCCCCTCCAGTCTCCCCTGCGCCGCGCGCTTCGAGAAGGCCGCGGAATCGCGCCGCTCCTCGGCTTCCGCCCGGCGCGACCCGGAGTCGGCGAGATCGAGCTGCGCGATCCGCGCGCGGAGCCCCGCGATCTCGAGCCCGAGCTTCTCGGCCCGCTCCGCGGCCGTGGCCTGGAGCGCAAGCGGCCGCAAGCGCTTGCGCACCTCCTCCTCGACGTCGCGGGCGCGCTCGACCTGCAGCGCGACGCGGGCGAGCTTCAGCTCCGCGCGATGGCGCCGACGCTTGAACTTCCCGAGCCCCGCGGCCTCCTCGACGAACGCGCGTCGATCCTCCGGCCTGGATGCGAGCACCTGCTCGACCTTGCCCTGGCCGACGATCGAGTGCATCGCCGCGCCGAGCCCGACGTCCGAGAGGATCTCGACGAGGTCGGTGCGCCGTACCGCTGCGCGGTTGACGAGGTACTGGCCCTCGGCTCCACGCACGAGCCGCCGCGCGATGGAGACCTCGGAGAAGTCGAGGTCGGGCCAGGTGCCGTCCTCGTTGTCGAAGACGAGCTCGACCTCGCAGTGCTCGGCCGCCTTCCGGTCGCCGCCCCCCGCGAAGAGGACGTCGTCAGGCTTCTCGGCACGAAGCTCGGAGGGAGCGAGCGACCCTGCCGCCCAGACGATCGCGTCGGCGATGTTCGACTTGCCCGAGCCGTTGGGGCCGACGATGACGGCGACCCCCGGCTCGAGGTTGATCTCGAGCGTGTCCGGGAACGACTTGAAGCCGCGGATGCGGAGCGAGCGCAGGTGCACCGAGGCCGCATTCTCACGGTCGCCCCGGACGTCCCGGCGGCGGGTCGGGCGAGCCTCTAGATGCGATCGGGCACGACGCCGAGCGCCTCGAGCGCCTGCCGGGCAGCTTCTTGCTCGGCCGCCTTCTTCGTCGAGCCCTTCCCGACTCCGAGCTGGTCGCCCGCCACGTGTGCCGCGCAGACGAACTTCCGGTCGTGTGGGGGGCCTTCGACCTCGAGGACCGTGTAGTGAACCTGCTTCCCCGAGCGCGCAAGGGCCTCCTGGAGCTCGGTCTTGTAGTCGACATGACTCGAGCGGGCGTATTCGATGCGCTCGTCGAACGCCTCGACGATCGCAGGTTCGACGCGCTCGAAGCCGTGCTCGAGATAGACGGCCGCGATTGCCGCCTCGAGCACGGCCGCGAGGACGTTTCGGCTACGCGAGATGCGCTGGAGCTCGTCCTGCGGAGCCTCACCCGCCCGGTCGAGGAGCCGCTCACCGAGCCCGAGCTCCTTCGCGACGGCCGCGCAGCTCTGCCGTGAGACGACGTGCGCCCGGATCTTCGCGAGGCGCCCTTCGGAGGCGGCGCCGAAGCGGTCGAAGACCGCACGCGCGATCGCGAGCTCGAGGACGCTGTCGCCGAGGAACTCGAGCCGCTCGTACGACTCCGCGCGATCCTCCGCCCACGAGGCATGGGTGAACACCTGCTCGAGCCTGGCGGCAGGCAGCTCCGAGATCAGGCGGCCGAGCTCGCTCGGACCGACGTGGGCTTCGACCTCAGCCCTGATGCGCGATGACGTAGTCGATCGCCTTGCCGACGGTCGTGAGCTCGCGGGCGTCCTCGTCGGGGATCTTCAGCCCGAACTGGTCCTCGAGGTCCATGACGACCTCCACCAGATCGAGTGAGTCCGCGCCGAGGTCTTCCTCGAACGACGCGTCTTCCGTGATCTCGCTCTCGTCGATACCGAGCTTCTCGCTCAGCGCGCCTTTGACCTGCTCGAGGATCTCCTCACGCGAAGTCGCCATCCTTGAAATCTCACCTCTCTGCCGTCGGGGTCGTTTTGAGCGCGCCGATGCTAACAGAGTCGCGGGGGGAACCTAGGTTTCGCCCGCTCATCCGGCCATCTGCGCACGCCGCTCGCCGAGTCGCTCCTGGAGGCGCTCGACCACGCGGTGCTCTACGCCACGCGCGGCGTGGCGGATGGCATTCGCGATTGCGACGCGCGAGCTCGAACCGTGCGCGATCACCACGAGCCCGTTGAGCCCGAGCAGGTAGCCGCCACCGTACGTCTCGGGATCGAGGCGCGCGCGGAGCTCACGCGCCGCGGGCCGGATGAGGAGGCCGCCGAGCCGCCCACGCGCAGACGCCTCGAGCTCGGCGCGCAGGGCGTCGAGCAGGCTCCGCACCGTCCCTTCCAGCGTCTTCAGCGCAACGTTGCCCGTGAACCCATCCGCGACGATGACGTCAGCCTCCCCCTCGAGGAGGGTCCTCCCCTCGGTGTTGCCGCCGAAGCGGAGGCCCGACGAACGCAAGAGCTCGTGCGCCTCGAGCGTGAGCTGATTCCCCTTCTCGGGCTCCTCGCCGATCGAGAGCAGGCGCACGTCCGGATTCGCCACCTCGAGCATCTCCTCGGCGAACACGGCGCCCATGTGGGCGAACTGGACGAGATGCTCGGGCCGTCCGTCCGCGTTCGCACCTGCGTCGATGAGGACGCTGCGCCCTCGCTTCGTCGGTATGACGACGGCGATCCCGGGACGATGAACGCCCGGAAGCCGGCGGATGTACAGGAGCGACGCAGCGAGCATCGCGCCCGTGTTCCCGGCCGACACCACCGCCTCAGCGTCACCGTCGGAGACCGCACGCACCGCGCGCACGAGAGACGAGTCGGGCCTCGAGCGAACCGCGTCGACCGCGTGATCGTCCATGTCGATCGTCTCGGACGCGTCGATGAGCGGCAATCCGTGGGTGTCGAGTCCGGGTGGGCCGACCAGGACCGGCTCGATGTCCGAGGACCTCGCGTCCACCGCACCGAGGACGACGTGCTCGGGGGCACGATCGCCACCGAGGGCGTCGACGGCAACGCGGATCACGCGCGAAGTATCAGTGCCTACGGCGCGTCGAGGCGCAGCGGCTCGATGTCCCGGCCGTTGTACGTCTTGCAGTTGGGGCAGACGCGATGCGTCCGCTTCGGCTGCTTGCAGTTCGGGCAGACCTGGAGGCGCGGGACGGAGATCGCGTGCTGCGCGCGGCGCTTGTCGCGCCTCGACCTGGATGTCTTTCGCTTCGGGACGGCCATGAGCGGCCGCGGAGTATAGCTAGAAGCCTGATGTGGGCTAGGGGTGGAGCCCGCATCAGGCTTCTTGAGCCGAATCTCGCGGGTCGGCGACACGCGCTCGAGGAAGCGCCGATCGTGGGAGACGACGACGAGCGTCCCGTCGTACCCGCCGAGCGCCACCTCCAGTTGCTCGACCGCTTCGAGATCGAGATGGTTCGTCGGCTCGTCCAGGACGAGCACGTTCACGCCGAGCGCCTGGAGCTCCGCGAGGTGGGCGCGTGTGCGCTCGCCCGGCGAGAGCGACGAGCACGAGCGCTTGACGTGATTCGCGCCGAGCCCGAACTTCGCGACGAGCGTCCGCGCGGCGACAGTCGAGAGGCCGGTCCGAGCGGTCATCTCCTCGAGGAGCGACCCATCGCCTGCATACGCCGCCCGGTCCTGCCCGATCGCTCCGACCACCGTGCTCCGGCCGACGCGGCGGGTGCCTGCAACGAGAGCGACCTCGCCGAGGAGCATCGCCAGCAGGGTCGATTTCCCGGAGCCGTTCGCCCCTGCGATCGAGAGCCGCTCACCGGGTGCGAGATCGACGTCGACGGGCCCGAGGCGAAACGCGCCGCGCTGCCCGACCGCACCCGCGAGCTCGAGCACCTGCTCCGACTGGCGGACGCCGGCTCGGAGCGTCAGGTTCAGCTGCCACGGCTCGAACGGCTTTGCAGGGAGCTCGTTCCGTTCGAGGAGACGCTCGGCCTGGCGCACCTTCGTCTCGAGGGCGTGCGTCGCGCGGCGATCCTGGCCACCCGTCTTGTCACCGAGCGAGGCGCCTTTCGCGCGCGCCTCCGTTCGCCGGGTGCCGAGGAGCTCCGTGAGCTGCCTGCGGCGTGCCTGCGCCTGCTCGAAGGCGGCGAGCGCGGCCGCACGCTCGGCGTCACGGGCGGACTCGTACTCGCTCCAGCCGCCGGCCCACTCGCGGACGTGCCGTGTGTCCGGCTCGATCGCCGCGATCCGGTCGACGGTTCGATCGAGGAACGCCCGGTCGTGGGACACGACGACGAGCGCTCCGCGGTACGTCTCGAGGAAGCCCTCGAGGCGCTCGAGCCCGTCGAAGTCGAGGTCGTTCGTCGGCTCGTCGAGCAGGAGGACGTCGAAGCGCGAGAGGAGGATCGCGGCCAGAGCGACGCGTGCGGCCTCGCCGCCCGAGACGCCGTCGAGCCCGCGGTCGAGGTCCACACCGAGCCCCAGCTCAGCGCAGGCCGTGCGCGCGCGAGCGTGGAAGTCTGCGCCGCCGAGCGCGAGGAAGTGCTCGAGCGCCACCGAGTAGCGGTCGGCTGCCGACGCGCTCTGCGCAAGCGCGTCCGCCGACGCTTCGAGCTCGCGCTCGGCGTCCAGGACGCCGGTTCGCCGGGCGAGCGCCTCGACCACCGACTCTCCTGACACAGCCGCACGCTCCTGCTCGAGGTAGCCGACGGTCAGCCGCTCGGGCGCACGCGAGACGACGCCCTCGTCGGGCGACTCGATGCCCGCGAGGATCCGCAGCAGCGTCGACTTGCCGACCCCGTTCGGGCCGACGAGACCGACCCGGGCACGCGGGCCGACCGTGAGACTGACCTGATCGAGAACGACCTGAGCGCCGTAGTGCTTCGCGACGCCGGCGAGCTGCACTCGCATCGACGAACCTCCGGGACCGTGGTGGACACACGCAAGGCGCGTGTGGAACGGGAGCTGTGCCGGTCAGTCCGTCATGTGGCGGCGCCGAGGCGCCGTGGCGGATGGTAGACGACGGCGTAAGGGCGATGTAAGGCCCTGTAAGAGGTCCGCAAGAGTTCACGGCATCCGACCCTCCGACACGTCATAACCGGTGACGACCAAGGAGGGGTCATGTCTCAGATCAGAGGTTCCGACAGGTCCTCACGAGCTCTCGCCGTGGCGGGGCTCGTTCCGATCCTCGTCGTGTGTGCGCTCCTCGTCCCGTCGGGTGACGGTGTCGCGGCGCCGGCGACTCCACCGTCGAACACGGCTGAGCCCGCGATCAGCGGAACGGCCGAGCAAGGGAGGACGCTACGGACCTCCAACGGCTCGTGGAGCGGGACGCAACCCATCTCGTTCGCGTACCAGTGGGTGCGCTGCGGCGCCGACGGAGGACGACCGGACGGAGGCAACTGCGCGATCGTGTCCGGTGCGACGAGCCGCGACTACCGGCTCGGAGCCGGAGACGTCGGATTCCGCATGCGCGCTCGGGTGACGGCGGCCAACGCCGACGGTTCCCGTACTGCAGCGTCCAACCCGACCGCAGTGGTCGCCGGACCGCCCGTGAACACGTCGATCCCCGCCGTGCGCGGAACCAGCCCTCGTCGGCTCCGTCCTGACGGCCGACCCGGGCTCGTGGACCGGGCGAGCAGTCGATCTCGTTCTCGTACCGCTGGCTGCGTTGCAACACGCAGGGCGGCGAGTGCGTCTCGATCGCAGGCGGGACGGGCCGTAACTACCGGCTCACATCGGCGGACGTCAATCACAAGATCCGCTTCAACGTCACGGCGCGGAACTCGATCGGCTCGACGACCGTCATCTCGGGCGAGTCTGCAGTCGTCACCGAGCCACTCCCGTCGGGCGCGATCAGGCTTCCGACCGGCGAGATCTCGATCCCGGCTTCGAGCGTCCCCTCGAACCACCGCCTGATCGTCTCGCAGGTGCTCTTTGCCCCGACCCGGTGACGAGCCGAAACGGCGTGATCACCGTGCGCGTTCGCGCGAAGGACACGCGCGGGTTCGTCGTCCGCGACGCGCTCGTCTTCGTCCGCTCGACGCCTCGGGTGACGACCGGCGGAGACCGGCAACTGACGACGACGGACGGCTGGGTGACCTACCAGCTCGCGCCGAACGGGAACTTCCCGAAGCCCCGGAAGGGGTTTCACGTGCAGTTCTTCGTGAAGGCGTACCGCTCGGGCGATCCCGGGCTCGGCGGAATCGCCGGCTACCGCCTCGTGCAGGTCCGCCTGGCCGGCTGACGTGACCAACCCCGCGGCCGGGTCGACGCAACGACCCGGCCGCGAAGCGCCGCTCGGGATTCCGCGAGGGTCACAGCTCGTCCTGGAGACCCTCGAGCGCAGCCCAGCGCGGGTCGGGCTCGCGCTCGAGGTGCTCGTGGGGCTCGACGTTGAGGTCCTTCCCGCACACGGGGCAGAGGCCCGCGCAGTCCTCGCGGCAGAGGATCTGCTCGGGGAGCTCGAGCGCGACGGCGTCACGTGCCCAGGCGCCGAGCTCGAGGTGGTCGTTCGCGACGTAGTCGGAGTGCAGCTCGTCGGCAGCCGGCGCGTCGAAGTCGTGGAACTCGCGCGCGCGGACGCGGGCCACGACCTCCGCGAACGCCGAGGCAGCGCATGCAGGCGCCCGTCAGGTGCGCCTCGAGCTGCATGTCGAACACGGTCGCGCCGGACGCCTGCGAGATCTCGAGCGCGACGGGAACGGTCGCCGGTACGGCTTCGTAGCGCTGCCCGCCGAGGACGAACGGCTCGAGGACGACATCGAGCGTCTGCTGGCGCACCTCGCCCGGACGGAGCCGGAGCGTTCTGAGATCGACGGAGGTCACACGGTGAGCGTACCGCCCTCGAGGCACCTCCGACCCTCATTAGCTGGGCTGCTCGCTTGGTACTCTACGATCATGGATGCTGATCGCTGGCTCGGCCTCGACCTCCGCCACCTCATCGCCCTCAAGGCGATCGCAGACGAGGGCTCGTTCGGCAAGGCGGCCGAGCGCCTCGGCTACACGCAATCCGCGATCTCGCAGCAGATCGCCGCACTGGAGCGCATCGTCGGCCTCCGGCTGATCGAGCGCCCCGGAGGCCCTCGGCCGATCTCTCTCACCGAGGCCGGCCGCATCCTCCTGCGCCACGCAGACGCGATTCAGGCACGACTTCTCGCCGCCAAGGCGGACATGAGCGCGCTCGAGGCCGGGGACGCCGGGCGTCTTCGCGTCGGGACGTTCCAGAGCGTCGGAGCGAAGATCATCCCGCGACTCCTCCGCGGCTTCTCCGAGAGCCACCCTCAGGTCGAGGTCGTGCTCCACGAGTCTCAGGACGAGAGCGAGCTGCTCGAGCTGATCGAGCGGGGGGAACTCGATCTCACGTTCTGGACCCTCCCGGTCGCAGCCGGGCCGTACGAGACCGTCGAGCTCCTCCACGACCCCTACGTCCTCGTCGTGCCGACGGACTCGCCGCTGGCGACGCTCAAGCGTCCTCCGACGCTGAAGGAGATCGTCCTTCATCCGATCATCGGCTTCAACCGCTGCAGCGCGATGGATCACGTCGAGTCACAGCTCGCGTCGACAGGCCGCGCGCCGAACATCGTCTTTCGTTCGGACAACAACGGCACCGTGCAGGGCCTTGTCGGAGCGGGCGTCGGGCTCGCCGTCTCCCCGCGCCTCACCGTCGACGAGGACGACCCGAGCATCTCGGTCATCGATCTCCACGGGCGCATTCCCCCGCGGGTGATCGGGCTCGTCTGGCACTCGGACAGGCATCGCAGCGCCGCGGCGGAAGCGTTTACGGAGTCGGCCGTCGCGGTGTGTCGCGAGCTCTCGGTCGAGCCTGCAGCCGCCTAGAGCGCTACGAGAACCGCTCGAACTCTTCGGGCTCGTCGAGCGGCTCGGGGCCGATGCCGGCGACGACCGTCTCCTGCGAGCGCTCGTGGAGCCGCTCGCGCCCTCGCTTCACCGCGGTGAGGAACTTGTCGAGGTTCACCTCGAGCGTCGACAGGATCGAGTCCGCCCAGTCCTCCATCTCCAGCCGGGTCTCGCGTGCCTTGCGCTTCGCGTCGTCGACGATGTCGTCGGCCTGCCTCTCGGCGAGCTTGACGATCTCCGTCTGCGAGGCTTCACGCGTCGCCTGCTCGCGTGCCTCCTGGATGATCCGGTCACACTCCCGCTTGGCCTCGGCGAGCATCTCCTGACGCTCCTTCACGATCCAGCGGGCCTGCTTGATCTCCTCGGGAATCGTCGCCCGCATCTGGTCGAGGATCTCGTAGATCTCCTCGCGGTCGAGGCGAACCTGGTCGGTGAGCGGCACGGCCTTCGCGTTGTGCACGAGGTCGTCGAGCCTGTCGATGAGCACGAGTACGTCCATGGGTGGGAAAGTCTAAAGGTCTACTCGGAGGGCGAGACGGGGGCTCCGGGCCGCCCATCGGGGTAGATCTCCCGGAAGCGACGGGCCACCGCCGCCGGCACGAGCTCGTCGACCCTGCCGCCGAACGAGGCGATCTCCTTCACGCCACTCGACGAGACGAAGCTGTAGAGAGGGTTCGCCATCACGTACAGCGTCTCGATCTCCGGCGCGAGCTGCCGATTCAGGTGGTTCATCTGGAACTCCCACTCGAAGTCGGAGATCACACGGAGCCCCTTCACCATCGTCGTGGCCTCGTGCTTGCGTGCGAACTCGACGACGAGCTCGGAGAACACGTCGACGACGACGTTCTCGAGGCTTCCGAGCGCGTCCTCGAGGAACGAGACGCGCTCCTCGACGGAGAAGAGCGTCTCCTTGTGCGTGGGGTCGCGGACGACGCCGACGACGACCCGGTCGAAGATCGCGGCGGCGCGCCGGATCACGTCGACGTGGCCGTTCGTGACGGGGTCGTAGCTCCCTGGGCAGATTGCAGTGATCATCGTGAGAAGACCGTGATCCGCGCGGAACCGTAGCGCCGGCTCGTGACGAGGTCGAGCGGAAGCTCCGGCTCGATGCGCTCGGACGTCTCCACCACGACGAGGCCGTCGTCGGCGAGCACGTCCGGAAGCAGCTCCGCGAGCTTGGTCGCTTGCCCCTGCCACTCCTCGTAGGGCGGGTCGACGAGGACGAGGTCGTACCGGCGTCCACGCGCACGCTCCTCGCGGAGAGCGGCGGCGACGTCGCGGTTCGTGATCGTCGCGCCGGTGAGCCGCAGCTTCTCGAGGTTCGCCCGGATCACCCGCGCGGCGTCGCGATCGCGCTCGACGAAGACGCAGCTCGCAGCGCCGCGCGACAGCGCCTCGAGGCCCAGCGCGCCCGAGCCGGCGAAGAGGTCGAGCACCGCCGCTCCCTCGACGGGCCCGATCAGCGAGAACGTCGCCTCGCGCACGCGGTCCCCGGTCGGCCGCGTGCCGGCCTTCGGCGCGGAGATCCGGTGGCCCTTCCGCGAGCCCGCGACGATCCTCACGAGTCGCCCAGATGGTCGGCTTCGCCGAGGAGGCGGTCGACGTCGTCGGCGAGAAGGCCCTCGTCGGCGAGCGCACGCGCCGCGTCGCGTGCGCGCTCGAGCAGGTCCTGGTCGCGCCGCAGCCGGACGAACCGGAGGTCCGAGTAGCCGGACTGGCGCGCGCCGAGGAGCTGCCCCTCGCCCCGGATCTCGAGGTCGCGCTCGGCGAGCTCGAACCCGTCGGTCGTCGCGACCATCGCCTCGAGTCGCTCCGTTGCCGTCTCCGAGAGCTCCTCTCGCGCACGCGACACGAGGAGGCAGTACGACTGCTCCGCTCCGCGCCCGACGCGGCCGCGGAGCTGATGGAGCTGGGCGAGGCCGAAGCGGTCGGCCTCCTGCACGATCATGATCGTCGCGTTCGGGACGTCGACGCCCACCTCGATCACCGTCGTCGCGACGAGGACGTCGAGCTCGCGCGCCTTGAAGCTCGCCATCACGCTCCTGCGCTCGGCCGTCCGCAGGCGCCCGTGCAGGCAGCCGACGCTGTACCCACGGAGCTCCGCACGCCGGAGCCGCTCCGCCTCCTCCTCCGCGGCACGCGCGACGCGCGTCTCGGAGGCCTCGATGAGCGGACAGACGACGTACGCCTGCCTGCCGTCGTCCAGGTGGCGGCAGAGGCGCGAGTACGCCTCCGAGCTGCGGTCTTCGGTCACCCACGCCGTGATCACCGGCTTGCGGTCGGCCGGCGGCAGCGCGAGCTCGCTCACCTCCAGGTCGCCGTACACCGTGAGCGCGAGCGTTCGTGGGATCGGCGTAGCGGAGAGGTGCAGGACGTGTGGGCTCCGCCCTTCGACGAGGGCTGTCCGCTGCGCCACCCCGAACCGGTGCTGCTCGTCGACGACGGCGACCGCGAGATCGGAGAAGTCGACTTCCTTCTCGATGAGGGCGTGCGTCCCGACGACGATCTGCGCATCCCCCGAGGCGATGAGCTGCCGCGCTGCCGCGTGCTCCTTCGCGCGAAGAGAGCTCGTGAGGAGCGTGACGCGCACCCCGAGCGGCGCGCACAGCTCGTCGACGGTGAGGAAGTGCTGCTCGGCGAGCGTCTCCGTCGGCGCCATGAGCGCTCCCTGTCGCCCCGCCTCGACCGCACGGAGGAGCGCGTGCAGCGCGACGACGGTCTTCCCGGATCCGACCTCGCCCTGGAGGAGACGCTGCATGGGGACGGGGCGGTCGAGGTCGGCGTCGAGCTCGCCCATTGCGCGCACCTGGTCCGGCGTGAGCGTGAACGGGAGCGACGCGCGATATCGCGCGACGAGCTCGCCCGGCGCACCCAACGGTTCCGCGGACGCGCGCTCGCGTGCGGCTGCGGTACGAGCGAGCGCGAGCCGGAGGACGAGCAGCTCGTCGAACGCGAGACGCATGCGTCCGGCCTCGGCCTCGGGCAGCGAGCGGGGGCGATGGATCGCGGACAGCGCGTCCGCTCGGAGCGGGAGGCGTTCCGCGGCGAGCAGCGCCGCGGGAAGGTCGTCACCGACGGCGCGAACGCGCTCGAGCGTCTGCAGGTGGAGGTCGCGGAGCTTCTTCTGCGCGAGATCCTCGGTCGCCGGGTAGACGGGCGCGAAGTCGCCCGTCTCCGAGTCGCCGTCGAGGTCGTACGAGGAGACCGCGAAGCCGAACTTGTTCGCGCGGCCACGGATACGGACCGCAGTGCCCGCGACGAGCTTCCCCTCCAGCCACGGCTGGTTGAACCACGTCGCCTTGATCTCCCCCGTCTCGTCGGCGACGCGCGCGGTGAGGATCTTCAGCCGCCCGCGGCGACGGCTCGTCACCGAGCGGATCACGCCCTCGAGCACCGCCTCCTCGTCACCGAAGAGATCGCAGATCCGCTTCGGCGGGACGGGCTCTTCGTAGCGCCGCGGACGCTGCCAGAGCAGATCTCCGACCGTGGCGAGCCCGAGCCTCGCGAGGCGACGTGCCAGCGTCGGGCCGACGCCGTGCAGCGTCTCCACCGACGCGCCGAGAAGCTCCGGCCGAGGCGCGGACCTCGGTCGCGGCCACCGCTCGGGCGCGTCGAGCCCGGCGAACGCGGTGAGAGCCGTGCGAGCCATCGTGCCCATCTAGCCCGACCACTATAGGTCCGAGGGGAGACCCCACCGAAAGTCCGTCGCGTAAGCGGTCGGCCTTTCGGCGCTCTCAGGCGTCGACCGCGAGGGTGTAGAGCCAGCCGGGCTGCCAGCGGAACGACCCCTCGACGAGCTCGTCGAGCGGGATGCCTTCGAGGATGTGGTCGAACGCCCACTTCGTCGCCGAGTGGCCGATCACGACGATGCGCTTGTCGTCATACCGGCCCGGACAGGTCGTGCAGGAAGCTGCGCGCCCGTGCCACCACGTCCGTGTAGCTCTCTCCACCGGAGTACGGATCGACGACATGACGCGTGCGCTCGACCTCGAGCCTCGCGATCGGCGGTGCCGTTGAGCATCCCGTAGTTGCACTCGCGGAGCCGCCAGTCGTGGAGGATCGGAAGACCGCGGCCACCGAACGCGATCTGCGCCGTCTCGACGGCACGCCCGAGGTCGGAGCAGAAGACCGCGACCAGCTCGTCGTCCTCGCGCCTCTCGCCGAGCTCCTTCGCCTGCCGGCGGCCGAGCGGGGACAGCTGGCCGTCGAGCCAGCCCGACGCCACCCAGCGCTCGTTGTCCGTCGTCGTCGAGTGTGTCTCGAAGACGATCTCGATCTTGGACGCGCGCCTGCGCCGAGCCATTGATCAGTCCGTGTCTTGGAACCAGAAGAAGCCGACTGCACCCGGGCCGGCGTGCGTCCCGACGACGGCTCCGAGCGTCGACGTGAACTCGATCTCCGCATTCGGGCGCACGCGCCACGCCAGCTCGGAGAGCGTCCCCACCCATTCGGCCGCCTCGGCGTGTGCGATGGCGACACGGAGGCCCGGTCCGTCCGTCGTCGCCTCGACGAAGCGCCGCTCGAACTCGGCGAGCGCCTTCTGCTTCCCGCGCACGCGTGCGACTGCGACGACCTCGCCGCCCTCCACGCTGAGCACCGGGCGCAGGTTGAGGAGCGAGCCCGCGATCGCCTGGGCCTTCCCGATGCGGCCGCCGCGCTGGAGGTACTCGAGCGTCTCGACGGTGAAGAGGACGTCGCAGTGCGCATGGAAGCGCTCCAGGAGCGCGGAGATCTCCTCGTCCGTCGTGCCTCGTGCGAGCCTGCGCTGGATCGCGTGGGACAGCATCGCGATCGCGAGCGACGCGGTCATGGTGTCGACGACCCGCACCTTGTCTCCACCGATCTCCTGGGCGGCGAGCTCCGCGCTCTGGAACGTGCCGGAGACCTTCGACGAGACGTGGAGCGAGTAGACCCGCTCGTACGCGGCGAGCTCCTCGTACGCGGTCACGAAGTCCTGGGGCGTCGGCTGCGCGGTCGCGGGTGTCACGGGCGAGGTGCGCAACTTCTCGTAGAACTCCGCCGGGCCGAGCTCGAGGTAGTCGCGGAACGTCTCGTCGCCGAAGCGGACGTACAGCGGGACGAAGCGCATGTTCGGGAAGCGCGCCGGTGCGTCGGGGTAGTCCGACGTCGAGTCGAGGACGATCGCCGTGTTCTCGCTCGTCAGGTTCACCTGCTCACCTCCCGGCTGCTGCCCGGACTGCGCGGACGAGCGCGTCGATCCCCTCGTCCTTGCGCACGAGCGCGGCGCCCGCGCTCGACGCGGCATCGTACTCGTCGCGGCCCGCAGAAGCGCTCAGGAAAACGATGGCGGGACGGGCGCCTCCGGCCTCGAGATCGGACGCCACGGTGGCGCCGTCGACGTCGGGCAGCCGGTAGTCGAGCACGACGACGTCGGGCCGCAACTCGCGGAACGCACGCACTGCCGACGCGCCGTCGGCGACCGCTCCTGCGACCTCGAGATCCGGGCGCGTGCCGAGGAGAAAGACGAGCGATTCGCGGTAGACGTCCGAGTCCTCGACGAGCAGGACGCGGAGCGGCACGACCTCGTCGCTCACTCGGCCACGAAGAGCAGCGGGTAGTGAGGCTGGCCGCCCTCGTGGACGTCGACCTCGACGTCGGGATGTCGCTGCTCGAGCGCGGCGACGAGGCCGTCGAGCGGCGGCGAAGCCTCGCCGCGTCAGGATCGTGCAGGACGCTCCTTCCCGCCGACGAGCACGCGCTCGATCATTGCCAGCGCGAGCGCGCTCCAGGTTCGTCGTCGGACGCGACCGCGACGCCCTCGACGAAGCCGAGGTACGCGCCCTCGCGGATCTCGATGCCGTCGAGCACGGCGTCCCGCGACGCGACCGTGATCTCGCCCGTCGCGAGCGTCCGCGAGCGCCTTCGAGCATCGCGCGTTCGTTCTCGTCCGGCGGCGCTCGTCGGCACGAACCGGCGATCGCCGCGAGCCCCGCCTGGACCGAGCGTGGAGGGAACGACCCGCACGCTCTTGTCCGCAGCGCCGCCGCCTGCTCGTGCGGTGAGAACGACGTTGGAGTTGTTGGGCAGGACGAGCACGTCCTCCGTGGGCACGGCGTCGATCGCCTCGAGGATGTCCGCAGCGGACGGGTTCATCGACTGGCCCCCCTCGATGACGCGCGTGGCGCCGAGCTGCTCGAAGACCTGCGATTGCACGTCGCCGGCGCGATGGCGACGACGCCCGTCGTCGAGTCGGTGCAACCGTGCTCGACGAGCCTCTCGGGCAGGCGTCCTCGCGCTGCGCGGTCTGGTGGTGCATGTTCGCGATCTCCACCTCTCCACGACTCCGAGGGTCGTGTCCCGAGCGACAGCGCGGTCCCGGGATCGTCGGTGTGCACGTGCATTTTCAGGGCCGGTCGGATCGCCGACGATCGAGCAGCGAGTCTCCGAACCCCTCGAGCTCGCTCTCGAGCGCATCCTGTGTCGAGGCCGTCCCCTTCGACGACGAACCCCGTGCAGTACCGGTACCGCGAGAGCTCCTGATGGATCGCGTCGAAGCCGAGCGACTCCGCCTCGACCGGCGCTTCCGCGAAGCGGCTCTCCCGTCGCGCCGTAGACAATGCCGCGCACGATCTCGACGAGCCCCGCGCCGCCCGCGTCGACCACGCCTGCGTTGCGGAGCACGTCGAGCAGCTCCGGGCGTGCGCGCGAGGGCGTCTTCTCCGCGCGTCAGGACGCCCGCAGGAGCTCGGGCGGCGGGAGCCGGCGGTGCTCCTTCCGCTCGCTCTGCTCGGCCATCTCGCGGATGACGGTGAGCATCGTCCCCTCGACCGCGCCCCGCGGTTCACGGCCGCGTACGCGGTAGTCGCTCGCAGCGCGAAGAGCGCGAGCGAGGAGCGACGAGCTGACGCCCTCGTGCTCGGCCCAGCGAGCGCGACGAAGCCACGGACGATCTGCGAGAAGATGACGCCCGGAGTTCCCACCCGCGCCCAGACGACGCCGCACGAGTCACGTCCTTCGCGACTCTCGCTGTGCGTCGCCGTCGACGCGTCTCAGCGAGCGCTCGACGATGCGGCGAAGCGTCAGAACGAGGTTGGTGCCCGTGTCGCCGTCCGGGACGGGGTAGACGTTCAGATCGTCGATCCGACGCCGTTGCGCCTCGAGGTTCTGCAGCGCGCTCGCGCGAGGTGGCGGACGAGATCGAGCTCCATCAGTGCGACCGGAGCTCGCGTCCACGACTCGCGAGCGCCACGATGCCGTAGCTCCGCGCCGCGGCGCGACGGTGCTGCACGTTCGCGAGCGGCGAAACGGCGATCCGTCCGCGCTCGGTCGTCGCGATCACGAACGGCTCGCGCTCCACCGCGCGAGCCTACTACCAGCGCAGAGCTAGACCGCTTTCTGGACTTTCCCGGCCTTGAGGCACCGGGTGCACACATAGGCGCGGGTCGCACGGCCGTCGAGCAGCACGCGGACACGCTGCAGGTTGGGGTTGAAGCGGCGCTTCGTGGCGACCATGGAATGGCTGCGGCTGTTGCCGAAGCCGGGCTTCTTCCCACAGATGGCGCAGACCTTGCTCATGAGCGGCTGGGCACTATAGCTACTGCGCAGCCTCACGAAGTTCCTAGTCGGAACTTCGTGAGGCGCGAAAACCCCTGAAGGCGCTCGCTTCGCGAGCGCTCTCGCCGCTACAACGCAGCGTCCGTGCTAGCGCGCGGCGGCTGCCCGAAGGTGCGCGAAGAGATCGGCCATCTCGAGCGCGCTGCGCACGGCCTCCGAGCCCTTGCCGACGCGCGGTTCCGCCTGCTCGACGCGATCGAGCGTGAGGACGCCGAACGAGACGGGGACTCCGGTCTCGAGCGCGGCGAGCTGGAGGCCGCTCGCGGCCTCGCTGGAGACGTAGTCGAAGTGGGGCGTGTCGCCGCGGATGATGCAGCCGAGCGCGACGATGCACGCGAAGCGCCGTGTCTTCGCGAGGGCCGTCGCGGCGAGTGGGAGCTCGAACGCGCCGGGAACGACCATGATGGTGATCGCCTCCGGGTGCACGCCGGCTGCCGAGAGCTCGGCGAGAGCAGCGTCGAGGAGCTGCGTCGTCACCTTCCCGTTGAAACGCGACACGACGATCCCGACCGCCCGCCGGCCACCCTCCGCAACACCTTCGAGGACCGCGTAGCCGTCCGGGATGTGGAGATCGCCTGCGGCGTGCTCCTGCGAGAGCTCGACGTGCATCGGCGTCTCGTCGATGTCCGTCTCGGCCTGCTCGGGCGCCTCTTCGTCGGCCTCCGTCGCGTCCGTCGCCTCCTCCGGCTCCGCCTCGACCGCAGTCGCGACGACGGGGTCTTCGTGCTCGGCAGGCTCGTCGGTCGCGGCAGCGACTCCCCAGGCCGGCGCTCCGTCGTCGCTGTCGCCGGGAGCCGCAGGCTCGACGTCGACGGCGTCCTGTTCCTCGCCGGCCGCCTCCTCGCGCTCCCAGTCGTGGAGCACGTTCTCGCTCGTCGAGTCGATGTCGCGGCTGCTCATTCGGAGTCCTCCGGCGGCTCGCCGTCGAGGCGGGCACCCTGGTGATGGAGCTTCGTGATCGTGTGGCCGAGCTTCTCACGTTTCGCGGCGAGATAGCGCGCGTTCTCGGCGTTGGGCTCGATCTCGAGCGGCACCTGCTCGACGACGGTCAGCCCGTACCCGTCGAGCCCCGTGAGCTTCCGCGGGTTGTTCGTGAGGATGCGGATCGTGGTCAGCCCGAGATCGGCGAGGATCTGGTTGCCGATCCCCCATTCCCGCGCGTCGGCTGGAAACCCGAGCGCGAGGTTGGCCTCGACGGTGTCGAGGCCGTTCGCCTGGAGCTCGTACGCCTTGAGCTTGTTGAGGAGGCCGATTCCTCGCCCCTCCTGGCTCATGTACAGGACGACGCCTCGGCCTTCCTCCTCGATGCGCGCGAGCGCCGTCTCGAGCTGCTCGCCGCAGTCGCAAAGGTGCGAATGGAAGACGTCGCCCGTGAGGCACTCGGAATGCACCCGCACGAGGACGTTCTCCGCGCCCTCGACGTCGCCCTTCACGAGCGCGACGTGCTGCTTGTCACTGAGGAGCTCGCGGTAGGCCACCGCCTGGAACTCGCCGAAATCGGTCGGAAGTCGCACGGAGACCACGCGCTCGACGAGCTTCTCCCTCCGGCGCCGGTACTCGATGAGGTCGGCGACGGTGATCATCTTCAGGTCGTGCCGCTCGCAGAACGCCGTGAGGTCGGGGACACGGGCCATCGTCCCGTCGTCGTTCATGATCTCGCAGACGACGCCCGCAGGGTTGAGGCCTGCGAGCCGTGCGAGATCGACCGCCGCCTCGGTCTGACCCGCGCGCCGCAGGACGCCGCCCCGCTTCGCGCGGAGCGGGAAGACGTGACCCGGCTGCACGAGATCGTGCGGGACGGAGCGCGGATCGATGGCGACCTGGATCGTGCGCGCGCGATCGTGCGCCGAGATTCCCGTCGACACGCCCTCGCGCGCCTCGATCGAGACCGTGAACGCCGTCCCGAGAGGTGTCTCGTTGTGGTCGGTCATCGGGCGGAGCTCGAGCTCGTCGCAGCGCTCCGGGGTCAGGCAGAGGCAGATGAGGCCGCGGCCGTGCGTCGCCATGAACGTGATCGACTCCGGGGTGACGAACTGCGCCGCGATCGTGAGGTCGCCCTCGTTCTCGCGGTCGGCGTCGTCGACGACCACCACGAAGCGCCCCGAGCGGATGTCCTCGATGGCCTCCTCGATCGTCGCGAAGGGCGATGCCGTCTCCGGCGGTCTCAGGTCGGTTGCCACGCCCGGATCGTAGCCCTCACCGCGAGAGCAGACGCTCCACGTACTTCGCGAGCACGTCTGCCTCGAGGTTGACGGCCTGGCCCGGCTCGAGGTCCGACAGCGTCGTTGCGGTGAGCGTGTGCGGGACGAGGGCGACGCCGAATGCGTCTCCCGCGAGCTCGGCGACCGTCAGGGACACGCCGTCCACGGTGATCGAGCCCTTCTCGACGCAGTAGCGCAGGACCTCGTCGGGCGCTTCGACGAAGACGCGGAGGCCCTCGCCCTCGGCTTCGACCGACTGGACGCGACCCACCGCGTCGACGTGTCCCTGGACGTAGTGGCCCCCGAGCTCCTCGCCCGCTCGAACCGCCGGCTCGACGTTCACCTCGTGGTCGCGCTCGAGGTCCCCGAGCGTGGTTCGGGCGACGGTCTCGGGCACCGCGTGGAACCGGATCGATCCGGTCGCGACTCCAGTTGCCGTGAGACAGCAGCCGTCGATGGCGACCGAGTCGCCGATGCTCGTGCGCGCCGCGGTCTCGGGCGCTCGCACGACGAGCGCCCGTCCGCCACCCGCCTCTTCGGCCTCGACGACGACGCCGAGCTCGCGCACGATCCCCGTGAACACGGCGGAACCGTAACTACGGCTCGTTGACGTACGCCTGTACGAGCACGTCCTCGCCGATCGGCCGCGCCTCCATGCGCGAGAGCTCGAGCGGGCGGGGCAGTCCTTCGAGCATGCTCGGCCCGTCGCCGGAGAGCTTCGGCGCGACGAAGACGAGGAGCTTGTCCACCAGGCCTGCCTCGAGAAACGCCGCCGCGAGCGTCGGCCCGCCCTCGAGGAGCAGCGACTGGACGCCATCGGCGGCCAGCGCCTCGAGCTCCTCGCGCAGCGGCCCCGAGCGAAGCTCGAGCTCGGATCCGTCGGGCAACGGGCCTCGCCCGAAGGCGATGCGCCGGGGCTGCCTGAGCACCGGGACGTCGCGCGCGTCGAGGCGAGGGTTGTCCCAGCGAACGGTGCCCATCCCGACCGCGACCGCGTCCGACTGCGCCCGCAGGACGTGCACGAGCTTCCGCGACGCCTCCCCCGTCACCCACCGCGAGCCCGGAACGCGGACGCGGCCGTCGAGCGTGATCGCGACCTTGTACGTCACGAACGGCCGACCCGTCGTGACCCAAGTGCGCCACTCCTCGATCTGCTGGCGACACCGGAATCCGAGATCGTCGTCCGCGAGCTCGGTCTCGACACCCGCCTCGCGAAGCCTCTCGAGGCCGCCGCCGTGCTTCGGATTCGGGTCGCGCTGCCCCGCGACGACGCGCGCCACGCCGGCTGCGAGGAGCGCGTCGACGCACGGCGGCGTCGCGCCGTGGTGCGCGCAGGGCTCGAGGGTGACGTACACCGTCGCGCCGCGTGCCTTCTCTCCCGCGCCGTCGAGCGCGACGACCTCCGCGTGCGCCTCTCCCCTCCGCTCGTGCCAGCCCTCTCCGACGATCTCGTCCCCGGCGACGACGACAGCCCCGACGACCGGGTTCGGATGTGTCGTGCCGCGGCCGCGCTCGGCGAGCTCGAGTGCGCGCTCCAGGAACCGTGGCTCCATGGCGTTGATCCTACGGTCCATCCCTACGCTGCCCGAATGCGCATCCCGCGTGCCGTCGCAGACACCTGGCGCCACGAGCCCGACTGGCTCGACGCACTGCCACAGCTCGTGGCCGAATGCGCGGATCAGTGGTCGCTCGCACTCGAGGAGCCGATCGACACGCCGCACTCGCTCGTGATCCCGTCCGGCGAGGTCGTGCTCAAGCTGAATGCACCGTCGCACGCAGAGGCCGACAACGAGGCCGACGCGCTCGAGCTCTGGGGAGGACGCGGAGCAGTGCGGCTCCAAGCACGCGACGACGCGCGTCGAGCCTGCTCGTCGAGCGCTGCGTCCCGGGAACGGAGCTCTGGAGCTCGGGTGTCGACGAAGCGGAGGTGGTCGCCCGGCTCATCCCGCGGCTGCAGGTCCCGGTTGCCGAGGGACACGGGTTCACGCTGCTCGCGGCCGAGGCCGACCGGTGGGCCGACGTCGTGCCGCGTCGGTACGCCGCCGCCGGCGCACCGTTCGAACGCGAGCTGCTTGATGCCGCGCTGGACGTCTACCGCACAGTCGACCGCAGCTCAGCCCTGCTCGTGAACCAGGACCTCCACGGAGGGAACGTCCTGCGCGCATCTCGCGAGCCGTGGCTCGTGATCGACCCGAAGCCGCTCGTCGGCGAGCGCGAGCTCGAGTCCAGCGGGCTCCTGCGGAACGCCGCGTCCGCCTCTCAATTGTTGGACGGATGGGTCGACCTCATTGGGTCTGTATCGCTTTGGCTCGACGTCCTTGAAGGGATCGGATTCGACCGGACCCGTGCGCGCGGCTGGGGCGTCGCGCACAACCTCGCGTGGGCGTGGGACGAGCGGGGCGGGTGGTCGTTGGAACAAGTTGCTATTGCCCATCGGATCCTCAAGGCACTGAGGCGGGCGACGAAGAATCCGGCGGTGTCGTGGACGTGCGGGAGCGTCTGCAGGAACTCGGGTCGACGCGGATGCCGGAACCGCGGCCACTCGTCGCCGAGACTTGCATCGACCTCGAGCCCGGTGGCGTCGACGACTGCCTCCGACTCGTCGGCGTTGATCGTGCAGACCGAGTAGACGATCGTGCCGCCCGGGCGAACCCGCTCGGCTGCCGCACGCAGGAGCTCGAGCTGGAGCTCCGGCAGGGGCTCTGCGCGCCAGCGCAGGTCGGGGCGACGGTTCAGGACACCGAGGCCGGAGCAGGGTGCATCCACGAGCGCATGGTCGAAGGCGGTGAGCTCCGCCGGCAGCGCACGGCCGTCGGCGACGACAACCCGAACATTCGAGGCGCCGAGACGGCGCGCGTTCTCCTCCAGCTCGCGAGCACGCGCTTCGTTGATCTCGACGGCTGTGACCTCGCCCGCGAGCATCGTCGCCTTGCCTCCCGGCGCCGCGCACAGATCGAGCGTGCGCTCGCCCGGACGTGCGCCGACCGTGAGGCCCACGAGCTGCGACGCAGCGCTCTGCGGCCAGACGTGGCCCTCGTCGAGCGCCTCCACGGGGATCCGGTCGACGCGCCACGCGCCCGGGACGTCGGGATCGGGCGTTCCCTCGATCTCGCCGCTCACGAGTCGGACCACCGTCCGACCAGGCTCGTTGAGCGAGCGCATGAGGTCGAGCGCACCCGCAGGCCCGAGGTCGCGCCACCACGTCTCGGCGATCCAGTCCGGGTAGGAGTGCTTCAGCCCCGCCTCGGCGGCGCGTGCCTCCGGTAGCGCGTCGAGGAAGGGCCCGAGCCCGTCGGCGAGCCGGCGAAGCACCGCGTTGGTGAACGGCACGGCGCGCTCGAGCCGCGCACGGCGCACGAGCTCGACCGACTCGTTCACCGCGGCGTAGCGCGCGACGCCGTCGACGAACCCGAGCTGGTACGCACCGAGACGAAGGGCAGCTCGCACGGGCGCGTCGAGACGATGGACGCGGCGTCGGCCGAGCTTCTCGATCGCGTGGTCGAGCGTGCGGACGCGTTGGACGGCACCGAAGGCGAGCCGCTGCGCGAGCGCTCGATCACGCTCGTCGAGGTCGGCTCCAGCGGTACGAAACGCGCGATCCGCATACGCCTCGTCCTCGAACACCCGCACGAGGACGTCGAACGCCGCGATGCGTGCCGGGCTTACCGTCGCAGACCGCGAAGCCATGCCTCGTAGGTCATGCGGCGGCCTCCGTCGGGCTGCACCTCCACCGGCTCGAAGGACCCGTCTGTCGCCGACGCGAGCCCGCCAGATCGTGACGCCGCGTCCGTGCAGCTCGGCGCGTGCGCCGATGTGGGGCGAGAGAGCGCGCACACGATCGACGAGCTCGGGCACGGGGCGATCGAGGTCGAGACGCCGGTCCTCCGCCGTGATCTTGGCCGCATACGTCGGTTCGCCGTCCTGTTCCCGCAGCACGGGCACGGGTTGCGAGAGCACATCGTCGAGAAGGGACGCCGCGATCTCGGCCGCCTTCGCGAAGACGGCTCCTGCATCGTCGTTCGGGTCGATCGCGAAGGACTGCTGCGCCGCGATCGGCCCCGCGTCGAGCTCCTCCACGAGCTCGATGATCGTGACACCGGTCTCGGCGTCGCCGGCCATCAACGCACGCTCGACCGGAGCCGCGCCGCGCCAGCGCGGGAGGAGCGACGGATGCACGTTGAGCCAGCGTCGCTCCTGGAGGACCTGCTCGGGGACGATGAGGCCGTAGGCGACGGCGACGACGGTGTCCGCGCCGAGGTCGAGACCCGGCTCGAGCCGCTCCGGCTGCAGCACGGGGATCCCCAGGCGCTCGGCGGCCAGCTTGGCCGGCGACGGAAGGTGCTTGCGGCCCCTGCCCGCGGGCGCATCGGGCCGCGTGAGAACACAGCTGACGTCGTGGTCCGCGGCCAGCCGCTGCAGGACGTCGGCGCCGAACGCCGCGGTCGCAGCGACCGCGAGCGGGCGGCTCAACGTGCGCCGAGGACGGGCTGCGGCCGGAGCTTCGCCAGAGCCGCGCGCCGCGACTCGTCGTCGGTGCGGTCGATGATCAGCACGCCGTCGAGGTGATCGACCTCGTGCTGGACGACGCGAGACGTCGGGAGCTCGAGCTCGAGCCTGACCGGCTCGCCCTTCGTGTCGAATCCCTCGATCGTGACCGACGTCGCACGCTCGACGGGAACGAGCACTTCGCGGAGGGAGAGGCACCCCTCGTCGTCGATCTCTTTGTCCCGTGAGCTCGTCGTGATCGTCGGATTGACGAGCACGCGGTCCTCGCCCTCGTCCGAGAAGACGAACAGCCGACGGAGCACGCCGACCTGGGTTGCCGCGAGGCCGACGCCGTTCGCCTCGTGCATCAGCTCGGTCATGCGTTCCGCGAGCCTCTCGAGGTCGGCGTCGAAACTGTCGACCTCACGCGCCTTCATCCTGAGGACCGAGTCGCCGTACTGGCGGATGCGCGACAACGCAAGGAGGCGCCTGGCTTCGCGCTCGAGCTCCTGGCCGTCATCGGCGTGATCGTGGTCGTGGTCGTCGTGCTCGTGGTCATGTCTCGTGATCGTGTTCGTGGTCGGCCATCGCGCGGCGAGTGTAACCCGCCGCGCGAGGGCCGCACCTTCAGCTTCCGATGCCCGTCGGCTGCCGTCCTATCTCGGCGCCGTCTTCGTCGAACGCGACGACCGCGGCCGGGCCGATACCCTTCTTGAGGTCGGACTTCTTGAAGCGATATCCGAACGCCTGGTACTCGTCCGAGCCGACCTTGGCGCGCTTCAGCTTGATCGCCCGCATACGTTCCGTCGCTCATGAGAACGCGCATGGTCGCGACATCGCCGGATGCGAGCCCGATGAGGCGCGCGTCCGTCACGGATTGGATCGCGGGTCCTCCGTCGTAGGCGAGGCTCGCGGAGACGGAGCCCCCACCGAGCGGATCGTCGGCGGGATTACAACCGCCCCCACCCATTCGGGGCGAGCGGAGGGGTGCATCCGAAAGGCACAGGTGCCCCGTGGAAGTGACCTGCGCGAACACCCCACGCTCGGGCAGTCCGTCTACCGCAGGGATGCTCGACAGCTGAATCGGCTCCGCCTCGATCAGCGCCGCATCGAGTTCGGCCGCGTTGTCCGACCACTCGATCCGGCTCGCGATGACGGCTCCCGTAACGACGCCGGCCACGACGAGCATCGCGGCGACGACCGCAGCGCGCCGACCCCACCGACGACGTCTCACGACATCCGTTTCCTTTCCCCGGACGCTACGAGACATAGCAACCGCCCCAGTGGTACCCGCTGTTGGAGTTGCAGTGGCCCTTTTTCACCTGCGACGTCCACCAATTCGTATAGGTGACCATGTCCTGGTTCCGGATCGTCGCGTGCCACCCGTACGAGCTGTTGTCGATGAACGTCACAGTCGTCTCGGGTCCGGAAGACGGCTTGGCGAATGCGTTGCGCGTCCAACCGGAGCCCCACGAGCTCCCGGCCCCTTCGCCCGGATACCAGTACCGAGGGCCACCGTATGTCTCCGTCGCGAGCGCCGCAGCAGCGAACACGAGCGCCGCTGCGAGCACCAGCAGGAGAACGATCTTCCGCATTCTCTCCTCCTCTGTCTGGAAAACGTGGTCGCCCGGATGTACCGCTCCGCGGGAACGTCCGCAATTGGCCGAAACGGACATGTCCGCTTCGGCCGGGGCTGCTAGGGCGACTGCGGATCCACGTCCACCACCGCGCTCAGTCCGTCCCTCCGCATGGCCGGCGCGGCACGTGCGAGCACGTCCGCGGCACGGCTGGCGAACGCACGCGGTGAGCCGGTCTTCGCCAGCAGCTGTGCGCGATGACGGCCGCGGAGGCGAAGGAGCGGAGCGGGGCCGAGCAGCCGCGCGGACGGTGTCTCGAGAGCACCGCGCAGCTCCTGCAGCGCCCGGTTCACGTCGCCCTGGTCAGGTCCGGAGACGACGAGTGCAACAAGATGCGAAAAAGGTGGGTAGGCGAGCTCCTCGCGGCGTGCGAGCTCGTGCGCGAGGTAGCCGGCGACGTCGTGCCGGATGGCGTATGCGAACGGCGTCGCGTCCGGCTGGAAGGTCTGGACGATCACCTTTCCCGGGCGCATCGCGCCCGCTCCGCCCTGCGAGCTGCGTGACGAGCTGGAACGTCCGCTCCTCGGACCTGAAGTCGGGGAAGGCGAGACCCGCGTCCGCGTCGACGACCGCGGCGACCTCGACGCCCGGGAAGTGGTGGCCCTTCGCCACCATCTGCGTGCCGATCAGGACTGCCGAGCGCGCCGTGGAGAACCGCTCGAGCGCCTCGCGCAGAGCTCCCGGCCGGGCGGCCGTGTCCGCATCGAGGCGGATCCGCTCGAGTCCGGGCACCCGCCGCGCCAGCTCGGCGTCGAGCCGCTGCGTGCCCGCGCCGATGCGGGCGAGCTCGACCGAACCGCACTCCGGGCACGCCTCCGGCATCTCGACGGAGTACCCGCAGTGGTGGCAGTGGAGCCGGGCGTCCCCGTGCAGCGTCAGTGCGATGTCGCAGCTGCGGCAGCGCCGCGTCGAGCCGCAGGAGCGGCAGTGGATCGCGCCCGACAGCCCCCGGCGATTGAGGAGAAGGATCGCTCGTCCACCACGCTCCTCGACCGCCGAGAGCTCGGCGAGCAGCGGCGCCGACAGCGGGTACCCGGCCTCGCGCCGGAGATCGACGAGCTTCACGGTCGGCATGGGAGCGCCGATGCGCGACGGAAGCGCGAGCCGCTCGAGACGTGACCAGCTCTCGGCGCGTGGCGTCGCGCTGCCGTAGACGGCGACGGCACCCTCGAGCGCCGCCCGCTTGGCCGCGACCGTGCGAGCGTCGTACCGCGGGTCCGACTCCTGCTTGAACGACGCGTCGTGCTCCTCGTCCACGACGACGAGCCCCAGGCGGTGAACGGGCGCGAAGACCGCGGAGCGGGCGCCGACGACGACGGGCGCGGCCCCCGATGCGATGCGCTCCCGCTCGTCGCGCCGCTCGGCGTCGCTGAGAGCCGAGTGCAAGACCGCGACGCGGTCGCCGAAGCGCGCGCGGAAGCGTCCCACGGTCTGGGGCGTGAGCGCGATCTCCGGGACGAGCACGATGACGCCTCGGTCACGCGCGAGCGCGGCCGCGGCAGCCTGGAGGTAGACCTCGGTCTTGCCGCTGCCGGTCGGCCCATGGAGGAGAACGTGCGCGCTGCCTGCGTCGAGTGCCGACACGATCCGCTCGACGGCCTCCTGCTGAGCCGGCGTGAGCTCCTCGGGCTCGGGCTCGCCTCCGAACGCCTCGCGACGCGAGGGGTCGCGTCGTGGCCCGCGCCGGACCCGAGTGTGCGGAGCGACGAGCGCCAACGCACGGGCGGGTGTCGAGCCGTAGTAGTCCGCGAGCCAGAGCGCGAGCTCGACCAACGCGGCAGGGACCGCGTCGACGACGTCGCCGGCGTCGGCGACGTCGACTCCCGCCGGCGCCACGACATCCGTCTCGACGACGACGCCCCGCAGCTTCCGCCCGCCGAGTCGGATCGACAGGACGTCGCCCTGCCCCACGTCGTCCGGCACCCGGTACGTGAACGGCCGCGCGAGCGCGCGGGCGGTGACGAGCGGGTAGATCTCCGCGAGAGGCACGCCGGCGAGCGTAGCCGCGCCCCGGCGTGCGGGCGCTACGCCGTCGCGACGCGCTTCGGCTTGCGGAAGAAGAAGTAGAGCGTCGGCGCAGCGAGAGCCGCGAATGCGAGGACGAGGAGCGCCTCGCTCTCGGGGATCACACCGGCCTCCGCGAGCTCGTGCAGCCCCGTCGCGAGCAGGTAGCCGGCGAACACGAGGAGCAGCGCACTCGTCGCGGTGAAGAACGTCCGTAGGTTCAGACGGTGAGAGCCGCGGTAGAAGAGGTATCCGAGCGACACGGCGGCAACTCCGCCGATGATCGCCCCGACGAGCGAGACGATCCCGCTCGAGCCTTCCACGGAGCTGAACAGGAACAGCGCGGTCTCGACGCCCTCGCGACCGACGCCGAGGAACACGACGAGGCCCAGCCCGATCGCAGACCCGGCATCGAGCGCGGCCTGGGTGCGACCCTCGATCTCCGTGCGGAGCGTCCGGGCGCGATTGCGCATCCAGAAGATCATCCACGTCAGCAGACCGGCCGCGACGAGCATGACGACTCCCTCGAAGATCGCCTCGGAGCGTCCTTCGAGCTCGGCACCGGCGGCGAAGAGCCCGATCCCGACGGCGAGGCTCAAAGCGAGCGCAGCGGCGACGCCGACCCAGACTGCCGTGAACCCGTCGCGTCGACCCGTCCGGTCGAGGAACGCGAGCACGATGCCCACGACGAGGGACGCTTCGAAGCCTTCACGGAGTACGACGACACCTGCGCCCATCTGCTTCCACTCGCTCCTTCGTCTCGACGAACACGGAGTGTAAGGCATCCCTTACACAGAACGTGCGGCACTATAGTGACCCCGTCCGAAGCCGTCAACCGGGAGGCGACGTGCCGCGCGCGCAGGGACATTCGGTCGACGAGTACCTCGAGACGATCTACTTCCTCGCGTTCCCGATCGGGGAGTACCGGCCGGCGACCGGCTCGACGGCGATCGCGTCCCGCGTCGCCGAGATGCTCGGCGTCTCGCGCGCCTCCGCCGGCGAGATGCTGAAGCGCCTCGAGGCCGACGGGCTCGTCGAGCGGGGCGAGCAGAAGGAGGCGATCCTCACACCCGAGGGCGCCGAGCGGGCGAAGCGCGTCGTGCGGAAGCACCGGATCATCGAGCGCTTCCTCACGGACTTCATGGGCTACACGGCGGCCGAGTCGCACGTGCACGCCGACGAGCTCGGCGACACGTTCACGGACGAGATGATCGAGCGGATCAACGAGCGTCTCGGGGGGCCGGACCGCTGCCCGCACGGCTGGCCGGTGGACACCGAGTTCGAGCAGGCCGAGAACGCCGAGCTCGTCGCGCTCGGCGAGCTCGAGGTCGGCCGCGACGGACGGATCGTTCGCCTCGCGGAGCACGACGGAGACCTCCTCCACTGGTTCTACGACGAGGGGCTCGTCCCGGGCTCGCGCGTCTCCGTGGTCGCGGCGCAGCCCGCCGCGGAACAGCTGACGATCGCCGTCGACGGCGCCGAGCGGGCGATCTCCGAGCGCGCGGCCGACGGGATCTACGTCCGCGCCGCGTAGCCGCTTTACGAATCGCTCACGCTCTCCTTCGCCGCCGATCACATCGCGGTGCCAGGATCCGACCTTCCAGGGGAGATCGAAAGGAGAACGGGTTCCATGAGACTGAATCGACATGCCGCCGGGGCGCTCGCCGGCTCGGCGCTGCTCCTCGTCGGCGGCGGCGCGGCGCTCGCGGCGGCGGGCGGCGGCGATCGCGGCACTCGCTGCGACGAGCGACTCGCGAAGATCGCCGAGCGGCGCGGCGTCACGGTCGAGCAGCTGCAGGCCGACGTGGGGGCGCGCCTGCTCGCTCGCATCGACGCGGCCGAGAAGGCGGGACGCATCTCCTCGGAGCGCGCAGCGGCCTTGCGAACGCGCATCTCCGAGGGAACGCTGTGTGCTGGGCGTCACCACGTCAGGGCACGTGTCGCAGTGCGGGGGATGCTGAGGGCAGCCGCCGACTTCCTGGGGCTCGACCGCGCGGAGCTTCGCGCACAGCTTCCGGGAAGCTCTCTCGCAGCGCTCGCCGAGAAGCAGGGCAAGAGCGTGTCGGCGCTCGAGGCCGCGATGGTCGCGCCGGCCAAGGCGCGTCTGGCGAAGGCGGTCGCGAGCGGGAGGATCACGCAGGCGCGAGCGGACGCAGCGCTGGAGCGGCTCGAGACGGCGGCGGAACGGCTCGCGACGAAGGTGTTCCCGACCGGCTGAGGCTTCTCGCAGGCACGATCGCAGCGAAGGGCCCTCTGGCGGGCCCTTCGCCGTTTCTTAGTGAACTCTTAGCCAACTCACATGACGTTCTCACCCGAGGGCGATTCAATCGGAGCGTCGCATCTCCCTCCGATCGACTGCCCTCCAGACGAAGGCCCGCAGGCGGGCCTTCGTCGCGTCTGGAGACCTAGACCCTCGACTCGGCGAGCGAGCCGGCTGCCGCGCGGAGCGCGTCGGCCTTGTCGGTTCGCTCCCACGTGAAGTCGCGGTCGTCGCGGCCGAAGTGCCCGTACGCCGCTGTCTTCGCGTAGATGGGCCGCATGAGGTCGAGGTCGCGGATGATCGCGCCCGGTCGGAGGTCGAAGTGCTCGCCCACGAGCCTCTCGACGGTCGCGAGCGGAACGGTCTCGGTCCCGAAGCACTCGACGTTGACGCTCATCGGGTGCGCGACGCCGATCGCGTACGCGACCTGGATCTGACAGCGGGCGGCGAGACCGGCGGCGACCACGTTCTTCGCGACGTAGCGAGCGGCGTATGCCGCCGAGCGATCGACCTTCGTCGGATCCTTGCCGGAGAACGCGCCACCACCGTGCGGTGCGGCGCCGCCGTACGTGTCGACCACGATCTTGCGGCCGGTCAGCCCGGTATCCCCCATCGGGCCGCCGATGACGAACTTGCCGGTGGGGTTCACGTAGAGGAAGTCCTTCGCGTTGAGCCGCGCGGGGTCGTAGAGATCTCTTGCGTCGGCGTGCAGGATCGGCTCGACGACCTGCTCGAGGAGGTCGGGCTTGAGAAGCGTCTCGACGTCGAGGCCGTCGCGATGCTGCGTCGAGAGCAGGACGCGCTCGACCTCGACCGGCCGCTGGATGCCGTGCTCGTCGACCTCGTAGCGGATCGTCACCTGCGACTTGCCGTCGGGACGCAGGTACGGGAGGACGTTCGCCTTGCGGACCTCGGCCATGCGCCTCGCGAGCTTGTGGGCGAGCATGATCGGCATGGGCATGAGCTCCGCGGTCTCGCTGGTCGCGTAGCCGAACATCATCCCCTGGTCGCCCGCACCGACGAGGTCGAGGGGATCGGTGTCTCCGTGCTGCGCCTCGTACGACGTGTTGACACCCTGGGCGATGTCGGGCGACTGCCCGTCGATGGCGACGACGACGCCGCACGTCTCGAAGTCGAACCCGTACTTCGCCCGCGTGTACCCGATCTCGGCGATGCGATCGCGGACGACGGCGCGGACGTCGACGTACGTGTCGGTGGTGATCTCGCCGGCGACGACGACGAGGCCAGTCGTGATCAGCGTCTCGCAGGCGACGCGCCCGTTCGGGTCGTCCGTGAGGATCGCGTCGAGAACGGAGTCGGAGATCTGGTCGGCGATCTTGTCGGGATGCCCCTCGGTGACCGACTCCGACGTGAACGAGAAGGTCCGCGTCTGCCATGGCTCGGAAGGCTAGCTGGACCTCTTCGCCAGATCTTGCAATCTGCGAGCCGCTCGACTGCCGATCGCATCGACCTCAAGACGTCGCGGGTGGGCTCGCAGCGAGACGGCCGATCTGCAGCGCCGATTGCCGGTCGACGTCTGCGAACTACTCGGTGGTCGGGGCGCGGCTCATCAGCGTCGTGACGAGGTCCGTCAGCGGCGCGCCCTCGAGGACGGCGCACACACCCTCGGTGATCGGCAGCTCGATCTCGAGGCGATGCGCGAGATCGCGCAAGACCGGCGCGGTCGTCAGGCCCTCCACCACCATGCCGATCTCGGCAGCGGCCTCGTCGGGACGCGCGCCGCGCGCGATGAGCTCCCCGGCGCGACGGTTCCTGCCCGACGGCGACCAGCACGTGACGATGAGATCGCCCATCCCGGCAAGCCCGGCGAACGTGTCCGGCCGCGCGCCCGCCGACTCGGCGAGTCGCCGCATCTCCGCGAGCCCGCGCGCGACGAGCGCGGCCTTCGAGTTGTCTCCGAGCGAGAGGCCGTCGGCGCCTCCCGCCGCGAGCGCGATCACGTTCTTCGCCGCCGCACACAGCTCGACGCCCGCGACGTCGTCGCTCACGTAGACGCGGAAGAGAACCGAGTGCACCGCGACCTGCAGCCGCACGGCGAGCTCGAGATCGTCGCTCGCGACGACGGCTGCCGCCGGTAGCCCGCGGAGGATCTCGTCCGCGATGTTCGGCCCGGAGAGAACGGCCACCGGCCGGCCGCTGACGAGACTCGAGAGCCGTTGCCCGGTGGCCGGATCGAGCCCCTTCGAGAGGCTGAGGAGCGGCGAGTCGCCGGGAAGCTGCGAGACGACGGCGCCGAACACACGGCTCGGCACGGCGACGACGACGAGCTCGGCGGCGTCGACGCGGGCGCTTCCGACCGTCGCCGCCGCGATCCCGTCGAGCCGCGCCTCCGTCGCATACCGCGGATTCCGGCCGGTGCGGTTCATCTCCTCCGCCTGCTCGGGATCGCGTGCCGCGAGCGTCACGTCGTGGCCGTTGTCCCGGAGGTGACACGCGAACGCCGTCCCCCACGAGCCCGCGCCGACGACGACCGTCCTCACTGCGAGGTGACGAAGTCGATGGAGACGGGGACACCCTCCAGCTGGAAGCGCGAGCGCAGCTCGTTCTCGACCCAGTAGCCGTAGTCGCGCGTCACGAGGCTGCGGTCGTTGACGAAGAACCGGAAGCGCGGCGGTCGCGAGCTCACCTGGGTGCCGTACAGCAGGTTGAGGCGGCGCCCGCGCCGTCCGGGTGGCTGGCGCGCCTCGCGCAACTCCTGCAGGAAGCGGTTGAGCTCGGCGGTCGGGATTCTTCCCGCGTAGCGGACGAAGAGCGTCTGGACGAGCGCGAGCAGGCGCTCGAGCCCGCGGCCCGTGTGCGCCGAGACGGCGATGACCGGCGGTCGCTGGCGCATCCGCGTGAGGATGTCGGGGCGCACGTCCTCGAGCCGGATCTCCGTGACGTCCCACTTCGAGAGAACGACGATCGTGGCGCACTGTGCCTTTCGGGCAACGTCGGCGACGGCGAGGTCCTGCTCGACGACGCCCTGGCTCGCATCGACGAGGACGAGCGCGACGTCCGCGCGCTCCGCCGCCTCCAGCGCGCGGAGCTCCGAGTAGTACTCGATCCCCTGCCGCTGCTTCCGCTTCCGCCGCAAGCCGGCGGTGTCGACGAGGACGAAGCGTCGAGTCGTCGCGTGCGGAGCACCGTGTCGATCGAATCGCGCGTCGTGCCCGGCACCTCCGAGACGATCACGCGCTCCTGCCCGAGGAGCGCGTTCAGCAGCGACGACTTCCCGACGTTCGGGCGGCCGAGGATCGCGACCTTGATCGCCTCCTCCCCCACCGGCCGCTCGGCGTGCCCCGGCAACCGGCTGACGATCTCGTCGAGGAGGTCGCCGGAGCCGTGGCCGTGAAGCGCCGAGACGGGAATCGGGTCGCCGAGGCCGAGGCGGTGGAACTCCAGCGCGTCGAGGTCTTTGCGCGGGTCGTCGAGCTTGTTGGCGAGCACGAGTACCTGCCGGCGCGACTTGCGCAGGATCTCGGCGAGCTCCTCGTCACCGGGCGTCACCCCCGCCTTCGCGTCGACGACGAACAGCACGAGGTCGGCCTCCTCGACGGCCTGCCGCGCCTGCGCCGCGACCTGCGGGCCGAACGGTCCGGTGTCGGCGCGGTCGACGCCGCCCGTGTCGATGAGGCGGAACGTCGTGCCGGACCACTCGCAGAGGAGCTCCTTGCGGTCACGGGTGACGCCCGGCGTCTCGTGGACGACCGCGGTGCGGGTCGCGGTGAGGCGGTTGATCAGCGTCGACTTGCCGACGTTCGGGTACCCGACGATGGCCACCGTGCCGGCGATCTCGACGTCGTCGGCGAGGTCGGCGGGTTCGGTCGTCACGCGCGCGCTGTCGCCCTCGAGACGTCATGACGGCGGGGTCGCGTCGCGCGGCCGGCCGAGCTCGTGCACGCCGCCGAGCCACTCCCAGAGCTTCCTGATCTCTCGCTCGATCTCGACGGAGGCCTCCTTGTAGCCCTTCCCGCCCCGCGGGAGCCCGTCGAAGCGCAGCGGCTGGCCCCACGCGAGGGAGACGGGCCTGAAGTTCCCGAGGCGCCACTCGTGGGAGCCGTAGATCGCCGCGCAGATCACCGGAACCTCCTCGTTGATCGCGACCATCGCCGCGCCCGGCTGAACCGGGCCCGGCACGCCCGACCGCTGACGTGTCCCCTCGACGAACAGCCCGAGCGCATGCCCGTCACGCACGATCTGGCGCATCGTCCGCACGGCCTCGCGATCGGACTCGCCCCGCCTGACCGAGAATGCTCCGAAGGAGCGCATGAGCTGACCGAGGCCCGGGACCCGGTGGGCCTCGACCTTCGCCATGAAGTAGAGCGTCCGTGGGATCGCCGCTCCGAGCGCCGGCGGGTCGATCCAGCTGAAGTGGTTCGACGCGACCACGAGCCCGCCCTCGAGCGGGACGCGCTCGGCTCCGTACACCCGCATCGGCGCCACGAGCTTCACGGCCGTGCCGATCGTGGCGCGCCCGACCGCCCAGATCGCGTCCGTCCTGTTCATCGCACGGCATCCACGAGCCCGACGATTCGCTCCACGACCTCGTCGATCGTGAGCTCGGTCGTGTCGAGCAGGACCGCGTCGTCGGCCGGCACCGTGTTGACGGCATCCCGCTCGTCGCGGTCGCGGAGATCGGCGGCGAGCGTCTCGGCCTCGACGCCGGGCCTGTCGGCGGCGCGTCGGCGCGCCCGCTCGTCCTCGTCGGCCTGGAGGAAGACCTTCACGTCGGCAGCGGGAGCGACGACCTTCCCGATGTCGCGCCCCTCGATCACCGAGTCGCCTCCGAGCGCCAGCGCCCGCTGGCGCTCGCGCATGACCGCGCGTACCTCCGGGTGACTCGCCACCGCAGGCACGAGGCGGTCGATCTCGGCGTCTCGGATCGCGGTCGTGACGTCCTCGCCGTCGAGCTCCACCGATCCGTCCTCGCCGAACGAGACGGGACGTTCGCGCGCGAGCTCCGCCAATGCTGCGCCGTCCGTCACGTCGACACCATCGCGCAGCGCGATCCAGGTCAGTGCGCGGTACATCGCCCCGGTGTCGAGGTGCCGGAAGCCGAGCCGCCGCGCGAGCGTCGACGCAACCGTGCTCTTCCCGGAGCCGGCAGGCCCGTCGATGGCGACGATCATGTCGCGGGAGGGTAGTGAACCGAGCCCGGCGCGACCTGGTCGAGAACCTCGAAGAAGCCCGGGAAGCTCACGGCCGCCGCCTCCGCGTCGCGGAGCTCGACGCCCTCGCGCGAGGCGACCCCGACGACCGCGCCGAGCATCGCCAGCCGGTGGTCCCCGCGCGCGTCGACGACACCGCCGCGGAGCCGGGCGGGGACGCCTCTGACCCGGAAGCCGTCGTCCGTCGCGCGGATGTGCCCGCCGACGCGGCGAAGCTCCTCGACCACCGCTTCGATCCGGTTCGACTCCTTCGCGCGCAGCTCCCCCGCGCCGCGCACGACCGTGTCGCCGCGCGCGTGGCACGCGGCGACGGCGAGGATCGGGAGCTCGTCGATGAGCGACGGCACCTCGTCCGCCGCGATCGTCGCACCGACGAGATCCGACGCGCGCACCTCGACGTCGCCCGCCGGCTCGCCTCCGATCGGGCGCCGGTTGTAGATCGCGACTCGCGCGCCCATGCGCTCGAGCACGTCGAGGATCCCCGTTCGGCGTGGGTTGAGCCCGACTCCGTGGACGGTGATCGACGAGCCGGGCACGATCGCGGCGGCGACGAGGAACGGCGCCGCCGACGAGATGTCGCCCGCGATCTCGACCTCGGGAAGCCTCAGCACCTCCGCGCGCTCGACGGTGACGCTGCTCGGCCGTCGCGTGACGCGCGCTCCCGCCTGCTCGAGGAGACGCTCGGTGTGATCCCGCGTCGCGATCGGCTCGACGACGGTGGTTCGTCCGCTCGGCCTGGATCCCGGCGAGCAGGATCGCCGATTTCACCTGCGCCGATGCGACCGGAAGCTCGTAGTCGATCGCGCGCAGGCGCGGCGCCCTCGACGACGAGCGGCGCATGGCCTTCGGTCGTCGCGACCGAAGCCCCCATCCGCCGCAGCGGCTCGGCTATGCGCTCCATCGGCCGCGACGAGAGCGACTCGTCGCCGACGAGCTCGAACCTGCCCTCCTGTCCGGCGACGAGCCCGGTGAGGAGTCGCATGAGCGTGCCCGCGTTGCGGCAGTCGATCGCCGCGTCCGGCGCACGCAGCCCGCGGAGACCGACGCCGTGGACGCGAAGAGTGTCGACGTCGTCCTCGACCACCTCGACTCCGAGCGCACGGACGGCCGAGATCGTCGCCTCCGTGTCCGCCGAGCGACCGAAGCCCGAGATGCGCGTCTCCCCCTCGCAGACGGCGCCGATGAGGACGGCGCGGTGCGAGATGGACTTGTCGCCGGGCACGGCGACGTGTCCGACGAGAGCGGGGACGGGCTCGATGCGCATGGGAGGCGAGTCTAGAGTTGGATCGGCGCGGCTCCGCGGGTCCAGGGACAATCTCGCGATGCGCATCTTCTCCGGCATCCAGCCCACGGGCGCGAAGCACCTCGGCAACTACGCGGGCGGCTTCCGTCAGTACGCCGAGACGCAGGAGCAGGGCGAGGCCTTCTTCTGCATCGTCGACCTCCACTCGATCAGCGTCGAGTACGACCCGGCGGACCTCCGCGAGCGCACGCTCGACCTGTTCGCGATGCTGATCGCGACCGGGCTCGATCCGGATCGCTCGACGATCTTCGCGCAGAGCCACGTGACGGCCCACGCCGAGGCCAATTGGCTGCTCTCGTCGGTGACGAGCTTCGGCCAGCTCGGCCGCATGACGCAGTTCAAGGAGAAGTCCGAGTCGCAGGGGTTCGTGTCGGCGGGACTCTTCACGTATCCCGTGCTGCAGGCGGGCGACATCCTGCTCTACCAGACCGACATCGTCCCGGTCGGGATCGACCAACGGCAACACATCGAGCTCACGCGAGACGTGGCCGAGCGCTTCAACTCCCGCTACGGCGAGACCTTCACGCTGCCGCGTGGCGTCTACCCCGAGGTCGGGGCGAAGATCATGGACCTGCAGGAGCCCGAGAAGAAGATGTCGACGACCGGCGGCACCGAGCAGGGCACCGTCTACATCCTCGACTCGCCGGACGAGATCCGCCGCAAGTTCAAGGTCGCGGTCACCGACTCGGGGCGCGAGATCCTCCACGCCGAGGACAAGCCCGGAGTGTCGAACCTCATCGAGATCATGACCGTGTCGACAGGCGAGCCGATCACGGCGATCCAGGACCGGTACGACGGGCAGGGCTACGGGGCGTTCAAGGCCGAGGTCGCGGAGTCCGTCATCGCGCTCCTCGAGCCGTTCCAGACGCGCTTCCGGGAGATCCGCGGCGACGCCGGCGAGCTCCAACGGCTGCTTGCGCAGGGTGCCGAGAAAGCCGCCGAGGCCTCGCGCCCCACGCTCGAGGCGATGTACGAGCGCATGGGATTCGTCCGCCTCGGCTAGAGGCCGACGTCGGCGCGCAGCGCCGCGATCTCGTCCTTCGTCAGCTCGCGCCACTCCCCCGGCGCGAGCCCGGCGAGGTCGAGCCCCGCGTACCGGACGCGGTGCAGCTGCCGCACCGGGTGGCCGACGGCCTCGCACATGCGCTTGACCTGGTGCTTGCGTCCTTCGTGCAGGGTCAGCTCGAGGCGGCCCGCTCGCCTGCTGCGCGCCGATCAGCCGGACCTCGGCGGGCGCCGTGAGGCCGTCCTCGAGCTCGACTCCGTGACGGAGGAGCTCGAGCTCGTCGGAGGTGGGCGTTCCCTCCACCTCCGCCTCGTAGACCTTCGGAACGCCGTACCGAGGATGCGCCAGCCGGTGCGCGAGCTCTCCGTCGTTCGTCAGCACGAGCGCGCCCGTCGTATCGACGTCGAGGCGCCCCACCGGCACCACCCGCGGCTCGGACGGCACGAGGTCGACGACGGTCCTCCGTCCGTGTGGATCGCTCGCGGTCGTGACGACGTCCGGAGGCTTGTGCAGGAGGAGGTACGAGAGCGGCTGCCGCTCGACGCGGACACCGTCGACCTCGACGAGGTCCCGCTTGCCGACCACGGTGTTCAACTCGCCCGGCTCCCCGTTCACGCGCACGCGCCCCTCGCGGATCAGGACGTCGGCTCGCCGTCGCGATGCGACACCCGCGCGCGCGAGGAAAGCGTTGAGGCGCACGACCGGATTTCACCAGGCTAGGGTTGCCTCCGTGGGCCAGATCGAGACGTGGACCGACAAGCTCGCCGAGCTCGCGGTGTTCGGCGCGAACGTCCAGCCGGGGCAGCTCGTCGCGGTCACGAGCTACATCGGGAAGGAAGAGCTGACGCGCAGGGTCACGCGCGCGGCCTACGAGCGCGGCGCGAAGTACGTCGACGTCCTCTACTTCGACCAGTGGCTCAAGCGCGAGCGGGTCGCGCTCGCGGCAGAGGACACGCTCGACTTCGTCCCGCCGTGGATGAGGGAACGGCTCCTCTACCTCTCCGACGAGCACGCCGCGCGCGTCTCGCTCTCGGGTCCGCACGCTCCGCGTGCGCTCGACGGCCTCGACCCGGCCCGCGCCGGGCGCGACCTCCTCCCCTACCTCCCGGAGACGGGCGAGATCGTCAACCGGATGACGACGAGCTGGTGCATCGTCCCCGCGCCGACGCGGTCGTGGGCCGAGCTCGTGTACCCCGACCTCGACCGCGAGGACGCCTTCGTGAAGCTCTGGGAGGACGTCGCCCACATCTGCCGACTCGACGCGGACGATCCTGCAAAGGCGTGGGCGGAGCGCTCGTCGGAGCTGAAGGCGAACGCGCAGCGGCTGACCGAGCAGCGCTACGACGCGGTTCGGCTCCACGGCCCGGGCACCGACGTGACGATCGGCCTCCTTCCGTCTGCGCACTGGGCCGCCGGCGACCTCCAGACGGTCGACGGCAGGCGCCACTCTCCGAACCTTCCGACCGAGGAGCTCTTCACGACCCCCGATCCGGAGCGGGTCGACGGGCACGTCAGCGCGACGATGCCGCTCGAGCTCTCGGGCTCGATCATCACGGGGATCCGCGTGGAGTTCGAAGGAGGCCGGGCAGTCAAGATCGACGCCGATACGAACGCGGACGCACTCCGCGCGGTCGCCGCGCGCGACGAGGGTGCATCACGGCTCGGCGAGGTCGCGCTCGTGGACGGCGGCGGGCGCATCGGCCCGCTCGGGCGCGTCTTCTACGACACACTCATCGACGAGAACGCGGCAACCCACATCGCGCTCGGTGACGGCTACGACCATCCTGTCGAGGATGCCGCGGACAAGGCCCGCGTGAACAAGAGCAAGGTGCACATCGACTTCATGATCGGAAGCCTCGAGCTCGACGTCGACGGGATCACGAAGGACGGCCACGCCGTGCCGGTTCTCCGCGGCGGCGCCTGGCAGATCTAGGACGCGCGCGCTTCTGCGACCTCGAGCAGGCGCTCGCGGAGCTCCGCGGCGTCCTCGCCGAGATCGTCGAGACGCGGAAGCGCGGCGAGGCTCTCGAGCCCGAACACGCGCTCGAAGAGCGGAGTCGTCCGGTAGCGGACCGCGCCGCCGGGCCCGTTCTCGCGTCCCGCTTCGGCGATGAGCCCGCGCTCGACGAGGCTCGCGACTGCCGAATCGGCGGCGACGCCTCGTATTCGCGCCACGTCGGGCCTGGAGCACGGCCCGAGGTAGGCGACGATGGCCAGCGTCTCGAGAGCCGCCGGCGAGAGGCCACGCTCGACCGGGCGCTCGAAGAGCCGCGAGCAGGCGTCCGCCGCGTCGCGGCTCGCCCGGAACGCGAAGCCACCCGCGACCTCCTCGAGCACGATGCCGCTCCGACCCTCGCTGTAGCGCTCGCGAAGAAGCGCCACGACCGTCTCGATGCGCTCCGGATGATCCTCGGTCGCCTCGCACAGCTCGTCGACGGAGAGCGGCGCCGAGGCGACGACGAGCAACGCCTCGACCGTGTGCGCGAGGCGGTCGACCGGGTTGCGCTGCGATCAGGCGGAGCGGAGCTTCCATTCGTGATTCCTTTCTTCGTCGGAGCGCGAAACCCTTATCGGGGCAAAGGGTTGCGCCTGGCTCAGAGCGATCTCGCCGGACTTGCGCAGCTCGAGGAGCGCGAGGAGCGCGACGGCCTGCTCGACGCGGGAGAGGCCCTCGACCTCGGTGTCGAAGTCGAAGACGCGCCGGCGGCCGAGCAGCGCGCGGAAGCGTTCGAGGAACTGCGACACCGGCGGGAAGCGGAGCGCCATGTGGCCGAGAGACACGGTCGGCGGCGGGACCGCGAGCGCACGCAGCGCAGCGCCGAGCGCTTCGGGATCCTGCGGCGCAAGGCGGCGCTCGACGCGCGGCGCGAGCGGAGCCGGCCCGATGCGGAACCAGCGATCCTGCTCGGAGCCGAGGCGCTCGAGGAGCCAGGCGGCGGCCTCCTTCATGCGCCGGTACTCCGCGAGCCGTCGGGCGAGCTCCTCCGCGGCCTCCTCGGGCTCGAGCTCGCCGAGCTCGGCCGCCTCGTCGGGGAAGAGCGCGCGCGCCTTGAGCTCGAGCAGCGCAGACACGAGGACGAGGAACTCGCCGCACGCCTCCAGGTCGAGCTCGTCACGCTCCGCGAGGCGCTCGACGAATGCGAGGACGATGGCGGCGATGTCGATCTCCCGCGGCTCGAGCTCCTCCTTCAGGAGCAGCGTCAGGAGGAGGTCGAACGGCCCTTCGAAGGCGTCGAGCTCGAGCTCGAGCTCGCGGACGGGCATCGGCTGCACGCGCAGGAGGCTAGCCACGCTGCCGGACGCGTCAGCGCAGCGACTCGGCGAGCGACACTGCCTCCGCGCGAGTGAGATCGCCCTCGAGCCGGATCGTGCGCCCGCGCTCCTCCCAGACGAGCACGTCACGCGCGAGCCGCGCGGTCTCCTGGTACGGGAGGCCGTGCTCGTCGAGCAACATGACGACGTGCGGGTCGCCGCTCAGGAAGTAGGCCGGCACGCCCCGCACGGTTGCCTCCTCGACGTGCGTGCCCGCGCCGGCGAGCTTCTTGAGGATGAACTGCTCGTCGACCTCGAGCTCGGGTGTCTGCGCGACGAGCAGGCGGACGGCCGCGGGGCGCCCGTAGAGGAACCAGACGGTCCCTCTCGGCCCCAGATAGACGCGATCCGGGCGCTCGTCGAGCTCGAGCAGGTCGAACCCGGCACGCCGCCTGCGCCTCGGCGAGCGAGACCCGCTCGCCGAGCGCAGCGTCGAGATCGAGCTCCGCAGGCTCGGGTTGCACCTCCGGCAGCTCGTCGACGAGCTCGATCCGCTCGCCGCCGATCCGAAGGAAGCGGAGAAGGCCCGAGCGCGCATCCGGGATGGCGAGCGTCGCCAGGAGCGCAGCGAGCGCGAGGGCGGCAAGCGCGAGCACGAGACGCCGCCGAGGACGCCTGCGGGCGGCGGGTGCGTCGAGCGCTCGGAGCACGCCCGGCACGAGATCCGGCGCCGCCGGCACGTCGAGCTCGCGGCCGAGGGACAGGAGTGCCCGCTCGAGCTCGCTCACGATCCCACCTCGGCGCGAAGGCGCTCGAGCGCCCGCGCCGTTCGCGACTTCACCGTTCCGAGCCTCACGCCGAGCACGTCGGCCGTCTCCTGCTCGCTCAGCTCGAGGAAGTAGCGGCACGCGATCACGTCCCGGTCGCGCTCGCCGAGGCGGTTCACGGCAGCCAGCAGCTCGCTGTGCTGCTCGTGCTCGACCGCAGCCGCCTCCGGAGACGGGACCGCGCCTCCGGAGGCATCGGCCGCGACCGCGCGCAGTCGGAGGGACTCACGCCTCTGCGCCGAGCGGCGGCGGTTGTGCGCCTCGTTGGCCACGATCCGCAGGAGCCACGGCCTGAACTCGGCGCCCGGGCGAAAGCGAGGGAGGGCGGCCCACGCCTTCACGAAGCCGGCCTGCGCCGCCTCCTCTGCGTCGGCTGCGGACGAGGTCAGCACGTACGCCGTGCGGAACGCGATGCCCTGGTACGCGTGCACGAGCTCCTCGAACGCGCGCTCGTCACCGCTCCTCGCCCGTTCGGCGAGCACGGCGTCGCTCGGCGGCCGGTCCTCCACCAGCCATTTCTACACCGGCCCCGGCACGTCGGTTCCCGCCGGGTCAGCCGCTCGCCGGAGTCAGCCGGCGAGATCGCCGTGCCACGACGAGCCCGATCGCACCGACGAAGGCGATCGCCGCCGCCGCGAGCCCGACGAGCGGAAGCTGCCATGTGCTTCCGTCTGCACCGGCGGGGCCGATCGCGACCGGCCCGTACGTCACCTGCGAGTCGCCGAAGCCGCTGAGGATGCGCACGCGCCAGCTGCCGGTGGACGGGAATACGACGTCCGCCTCGTACTCGCCCGCCTCGGAGCCGGCCGTGGCGAGGAACTTCGTCGACGCGCCCGACCCGACCTCCTCGATCATCACGACGGGCTGGAGCCCGGCGAGGGGCGTGATGCCGTGCTGCTTGACGAAGATCGTCGGCGTCCACGTCCCGCCCGCTTCCGTGCCGTCGGGCAAGGGCTCGAAGCCGACGCTGGCCCACCCGCCGCCCGTTGCGAGGGACGGCAGCACCAGAGCGCACGCGAGCGCGCCGAGAACGACGAAGAGACGCATGGAATACCTCCTTCGGATCGCTTGCGGCTCATACACCGCCCGCGGCGTGGAGGGTCCGGTCAGCGCCCCTTCGGAACCGCCATGGTCTCGACCTTCGGGGGCGGGCCTCCGGCGGTGCGCTTCCAGCTGCGTTGCCACCAGACGAAGAACGCCGCCGCGAGCACGATCCCCAGACCGGCGACGTAGACGTTGAGGCGAACCCCGCCGATCTCGTGCGCGGGGTCGATCCGGAGCGTCTCGATCCAGAGGCGACCGACGCTGTAGATGAGCACGTAGAGCGCGAAGAGGTTGCCCGGCCGGATGCGTCCCTTGAAGCGCCGCTCGATGAACAGGAGCAGTCCGGCGGCGGCGAAGCACCACAGCGCCTCGTACAGGAACGTCGGCTGGAACGTCTCCTGGTCGATGTCGTCGATCGGCCGGTTCGCGGGATCGATCTCGAGGCCCCACGGCAGGTCGGTCGGCTTCCCGAAGAGCTCCTGGTTCCACCAGTTCCCGAAGCGACCGATGCCCTGCGCGACGAGGAGCCCCGGCGCGACGCAGTCGGCGAGCTTCGCGACGGAGACGCCCGAGCGCTTCGCGACGATCGCGCCGACGATGCAGCCCAGCCCGATCCCGCCCCAGACGCCGAGCCCGCCCTTCCAGATCGCGAACGGCCCCCACCACTCGTCGGGCAGCTCGTCCCAGCTCGTGACGACGTGGTAGAGCCGCGCTCCGATGATCCCGAAGGCGACCCCCCAGACGGCGACGCGGAAGATGAGGTCCCAGTCGCCGCCGCGCCTCGTCCACCTGATCCCCGTGATCGCAACGGCCGCCGCGATCGCGACGAGCAGGGTGAGGCCGTAGAAGTGGATCGACAGCGGCCCGAGCTCGATCGTGCTCGAGCTCGGGCGACGGGATCGACAGAAGCGGAAGCACCGGCGGGCATTCTGCCCGACACGGGGCAGGCCGCGCGGGAGAACCGGTCGCGCCTAGAGGAGAATCTGGAGGGCGAGCTCCACCGTGCACCCGCGCTCGAGCAGGCTCACGGCATCGTGGAGGTCGATGTCGTGGCTCGCCGCGAGGACGATCGCCGCCTCGGGGTCGTACCCCGCGCGCTCGAGGGCCTCGTGACGCCACTGCTCGATTCGGTCGCGCTCGGACACACCGACGAGCTCGAGTTCTGCCGCAGACATTCCGCCGCCCTTCCGCAATTGGGGATCGGTGTCACTCGCCTATTCGTCCACTACGACGTATCGGACGTCCCCTTTCCGGGGGGATTGCGTTGAGGAGGGGTAAACGTTCCGTGAACGCGTCCCGTCAGGTGCAAGCCGCCTAGCGGGCCGCGCAGCTCCTGCTCGTTATCCGGTACCCACACGCCTGAGGTCGCGCAACAGCCGCCCTTTGCCCCGGAACGCCCGTAGAGCAGAATCCCCGGGATGGCGGCGACTCCTGCAAACGCGCTCTCCCCGACACCGACCGACCTCGTCCCGTTCATTCCACGACTGACGCTGGAGTGGCTCCGAGACGAACCCTTGGCATCGTGGCGAGAGGTCGAGGGAACCGTCGCCTTCATCGACATCTCCGGCTTCACCGCGATGTCGGAGCGCCTCTCGAGCCTGGGTCGGGAGGGAGCGGAGGAAGTCACGGAGGTGATGAACGCCACATTCGCGGCGCTCCTCGGCGTCGCCTACGCGCAAGGGGGCGGCCTGCTCAAGTTCGGCGGCGACGCGCTGCTGTTGCTCTACGACGGAGAGGGTCACGCGCGCCGCGCCGCTCGCGCCGCATTCGAGATGCGTAGCACGCTCCGGGCGATCGGCCGGCCGAGAACGTCAGCCGGAGCGGTCCAGCTGAAGATGCACGCGGGGCTCCACAGCGGCCGCTTCCAGTTCTTTCTCGTCGGGGAGTCGCATCGCGAGCTCCTGATCACAGGCCCCGCGGCGACCCGAACGGTGGAGATGGAGGCCGCCTCGGAGGCGGGCGAGATCCTCGTGAGCCCCGAGACGGCGAGCGTCCTCGAAGCCGAGACTCTCGCGGACGGGAAGGGCGACGGGCGACTCCTCCGTGCGGCTCCCGAGGTCCGCGGCACGGTAGCGCCTCTCCCGCCCGTCGAAGGGATCCCGCTCGAAATTGCGGTGCCCGCGCCGCTGCGCGCGCAACTCCTCGAGATCGGCCCGCTCGAAGGCGAGCATCGCCATGCGTCGATCGCGTTCGTCCGTTTCTCCGGAACAGACGAGATCATCGCCACCGAAGGGGCAGAGGCCGCTGCGGCTGCGCTCGATGCTCTCGTCCGGGCCGTACAGGCGGCAGCCGAGGAGCACCGCGTCACGTTCCTCGAGAGCGATATCGACCGCGACGGCGGAAGGATCGTGCTGGTCTCAGGCGCGCCTCAGACCTTCGGCGACGACGAGGAGCGGATGCTCCGGACGGTGCGCGCGATAGTCGACGCCGGCCTGCCGCTCCCTGTGCACATCGGGGTAAGCGAGGGACGCGTGTTCACCGGCCAGGTGGGCGCGAGCTTCCGTCGGACGTACACCGTGCTCGGCGACACGGCGGCGCTCGCCGCACGCCTCATGGCTCGCGCAGGAGAGGACGAGATCTGGGTCTCGGAAGGAGCGCTCACGCGCGGCGGTGGGTCGTTCGAGTCGACGGCAGCTCGAGCCGCTGACGCTCAAGGGAAAGGCAGAGCCCGTCCAGGCGTTCGTTCTCGGCGAGCTTCTCGCTGCACCCGAGAGGCCGGAGCGCTCCGCGGCTCAGGACGAGCTGCCGTTCGTCGATCGCGAGCGGGAACGGGCAGTGCTCGGCGCGTCCGTCGCACCCGTGCGTATGGGCTTCGGAACGCTCGTCGAGCTCGTCGGCGAGCCGGGAATCGGCAAGTCTCGCCTCGCCCAGGAACTGCGGGAGAACTGCGCCGACATGCGGCAGATCGAACTGCGCTGCGAACAGTACGAGGCCTCGACTCCATACCACCCGTTCCGACCGTTCCTTCGCTCGCTGCTCGACGTCAAGCTGAACGGCGGAGCCGCGCACAATCGCGCGGTCCTCGGAGAGCGGCTGCAGCAGATCGACGACGAGCTCGTGCCATGGGCACCGCTCCTGGCGGCGCCGCTCGACGTCGAGGTCGAGCCCACACCCGAGGTGGACGATCTCGACCCAGCGTTCTGGCGCGCTCGCCTGCACGGCGTCATGGGAACGCTCCTCACTCGTCTCCTCGACTCCCCCACGCTGCTCGTCTTCGATGACGTGCACTGGATGGACGACGCGTCGTCGGAGCTCCTGCGGTACCTCGGGACGCAACTCCCCACACGGCCATGGCTCGCGTGCACGACCAGACGTCCGGGCGAGGACGGCTTCGCGGCTGCGACGGGGACACCGCCGCTACCCGCCCTTACGCTGCGCCTCGAGCCTCTTCCCGAGGACGATGCCAGGGCGCTCGCAGTAGCGGCGGCGGGCGACCGACGCCTCACCGAGCGAAGAGGTCGCCGCGCTAATGGAGCGCGCTGCGGGCAACCCGCTGTTCCTCCAGCGCCTCGCGAGCGTCGGGGAGAAGACCGACGAGGCCGAAGAGCTTCCGGAGACCGTCGAAGCACTCGTTGCGACGCGCATCGACCAGCTCGGCCCGGGCGACCGGGCGCTCTTGCGCTGGGCGTCCGTTCTCGGCGTCTCTTTCTCCGGATCGCTCATCAGCGGAGGTCCTGGAGGACGACGCCGAGGTCGGGGCCGCATCCGAGGCATGGGAACGACTCGGCGAGTACGTCGAACGGGATCCGCACGCGCCGGGCGCGTTCCGGTTCCGTCACGCACTTATCCGCGACGCCGCGTACGAAGGGCTCTCGTACAAGAGACGCCGCGAACTCCACGCGCGCGTCGCCGAGGTAATCGAACGAACCCAGCGTGACGGAGCCGATGACGCGGCCGAGATTCTCGCGCTCCACTTCCACCGCGCGGAACGTTGGCCCGAGACCTGGCGCTATTCCGTCGAAGCGGGCCGCCGGGCAGCGGAGAAGTACGCGAACGTCGAGGCGGCGCAGTTTCTCGAGCAGGCGCTCGACGCTGCGAAACTCGTTCGCGACGTTCCAGGCGAAGAACTCGCGAGGGCAGCCACGACGTTGGGCGACGTCTGCGTGCTCCTCGGCCGGTACGAGGAGGCACGTGAGGCGTTCCGCACGGCGGAAAAGCACGTCAAGGACGACCCCATTCAGTACGCCCGCCTTGCCGAGAAGCGCCACTGGGTGCCGATACGGCTCGGCGAGCCCGCCCAAGCGCTTCGCTGGTTGACCCGAGGAATCGCGGCGCTCGAAGGCCTGGACGAAAAGGAAGCAAGTGTCGAACGCGCAGGACTGATGGCGTCGTACGCAACGGTGCGCCAGATTCAGCGCCGCCCGGTCGACGCGATCGAGTGGGCCCGGAAGGCGATCGCCGAGGCCGAGCATTGCCCCGGGGAGGCGAAGGAAGCCGAAGCGGCTGCGTATTACATCCTCGACTGGGCGCACGTTGCTCTCGGCCGAGAGGAGGAGGCGATATACGGGGAGCGAGCGCTCGAGATCTACCGACAGACGGGAAACAAGAAGCGAATCGGAGCGGTGCTCAACCACCTGGCAATGCGCTCGTACCTCGGCGGCAGGTGGGACGACTGTCTGGCGCTCGCGGATCAGGCGCGGAATGCGACGAACGCCATCGGCGACCGCTGGTCCGCCGCCGCCGTCGGGTACAACATCGGCGAGACGCTCGCCGACCAGGGTCGGTACGACGAGGCCGAGCCTGCCGTCCGTGAGTCGATGTCGGTCTGGAGCGAAGACGGAGCGACTACCGACGCAGCAGAGGCCGCCAGCCTGCTCGGACGGATCCTCACGAACATGGGGCGGTTCGACGAAGCGCAAGCGCTCCTAGAGGGTGCAGTCGCGACGTTTCGCGCCGGAGGCGACGAGGTCGAGGACCTCAAAGCGGAAGGCCGCCTCGCGTACCTCGTACTCCTGCGAGGCGACCCCGGTTCGGCCGTCGTCCGCCTCGAGAGCGCGTTGAGACGCGCAGAGGGAAGCGAGGGTCTGGCAAGCCTCACCGCGGCCCTCCAACGCGTCTACGGTGCTGCACTCGTCGAGTGCGGACGAGCCGACGACGCTCAAGCCGCCCTCCAGCAGGCTCTGGCGCTCGCCAGGTCGTCGGATGGCAACGTGGACCTCAAGAGCACGGAGTACGAGATCGGTCAGACGTACCGGGCGCTCGCACGTCTGCCGGGAGTGCCGGCCGAGGAGGCGACGGAGTACGCCGCCAGGGGACTCGCCATCCTCGAGCCGTTCGGGGTCATCGTCGACTAGCTCGCGGCGCGAGCCGCAGAAACGCTCAGGGCGCCCGCAGGCGCCCTGAGCAAGACTCGATATGCCGTTCTGGGTCTAGAAGTTCTTCCAGTCCCAGTCGGACGGGATGCAGATCGTCCAGGTTCGCCAGGTCTCCAACGTCCATTGCCGGGGCCCGTCGCGAGGCTCTGATTCCCACTGGAGCACACCACCGGGTCGTTCTTCACCTTGGAGGGATTCGATACGGAGGCGAGGACGCCCCAGAACAGGCCGTCGCCAGCATTCCACTGCGCTGGTCCGTACTTTCCGATGAACGGCACGCTATTGCCGGTCGCTGTTCGGTGCATTCCACGACGCACGGTCGGGATCTCCATGCCTCGCGCCGGCGCAGATCTCGATGTCGTTGTTGCCGCGAGAGGCGTCCGTGAGTACCCAGTCGGTGTTGCGAACGCGGTAGACGACCTTCAGCAAGCCGCTAGCCGCCGCCTATCGAAGTCGAGGCTGACACCCGGGGAAGTAGTACGTCTGCCCGCCCACGGTGTACGAGGCCCGCGTCCAGGGATCGCACTTTCCGGCTCCCGTCGCCCGAAGCGGCGAAGTCGATGCCGATCGAGCCGGGAAGCGTGTGGTTGTTGATCGTCACCCCGGACTCGAGGATGCCGCCGTTCAGGTCTGAGGTCAGGCTGCAGGTGGAAGTGAGATGTTGGGTATCCGTCGTGTTCGGTGGACACAGGCCATTGACGATCGAGAACGTCGGATTGGAGGTCGTGTTTCCAGCCTTGAGCGCGTACTCGTCACCGACGACGTTTCCCGTGACGTCGAACGTCCACTGTTTGCCCGCCAAGGTGCCGGTCGCGTCGGGTGAGACCGGGCCCAGTCCACTGAAGTTCCCGGACGCCGCCCCATGCTGCAGAGCCGACAGCGTCAGGGGGCCACTCACGGAAACGGGATCGCCACCCACCTGGACCTGCACCTTCACGGTCTGCGCGGATCCGCGCTCAGCATCCACGGGACCCTGAACGAAGACGTAGTTCTGCTGACACTGCGAAACGCTCGTCGTGAAGGGCACCCCGCTCGCGGTGAAGAGGTTTCCCGGTCCCGAGTCCGCGAAGTTGTTCGATTGCTTTCCAACCGTGGCCCACGTTCCACCTGAGGTGACGTCGGCGGCAACCGTGATCGTGGCCGTGCTCCCGTTCGTCGGCAGCACGAGATTCCTGAGCCGAATCGTGTTCCCAGTCGTGCTGAATTGGTCGGGCACGTTGACGCTGATCGTGGCCGAGGCGCCCGCCCCCGTGACGACCCCCGGGCTCACGAGCGCGATGCCTCCCGGAGCGGTGATGTTCGCCGAGCCCAGATTCTGGTTTCTCGTCTGATTGCCGAGCGTCAGTGTCAGCGTCTGCCTCGTCGGCGTCGAGCACAGATCGTTCGGGACGCCCACGGTGTAGAACTTCTGTGATCCTGCGCCGGTGGCGAGCGGGACGAGAACGGCGGCGGCCACGAGCGACCGCGATCACGAGCCCCCAGGTCGCCCGCCGGTGATTTCGGTAGCTCGTGCGTACGTGGTCCGTCATTGCCCTCTCCTCTATCCGCAGGTTCCCCCGCCCTCGCCGCGATCCCCAGAGAAGCACGGCCGCGGGATTCTACTCTTCGGACAGGTCATCCGATAGTCCTAGTCGCAATCCCTAGACGCGCCAGGATCCTCGATTCTTCCCAGCCCGCGGCATATGATCCTTGCCGTGGCGCTGCGCAGTGACGCCAAGGTCAAGCTCCTGAAGCGTGTGCCGCTGTTCGCGGGGTGCTCCAAGAGCGAGCTGCGGGAGCTCGCCAAGACCGCAGACGAGCTCGACATCCGCGAGGGAACCGTCCTCACCCGGGAGGGTCGGACCGGGAAGGAGTTCTTCGTGCTGATCGACGGAACCGCCAACGTGACGAAGGGCGGCAAGAAGGTCGCCGAGCTCAGGGCGGGGGACTGGTTCGGTGAGATCGCCCTGATCACGGACAGCCCGCGGACGGCGACCGTGACGGCGACGTCACCGGGCGATGTCCTCGTCATCACCGACCGTCGCTTTCGCTCGGTCGTGGAGACGATGCCGTCGATCGCGCTGAAGGTGCTCTCCCGCGTCGGCGAACGGCTCGCTCGCGACGCGCACAGCTAGGAGGGCTTGGCGAAACAGGCGCTGTGCCTCCGGGGGAGCGCTGGTCGCCACGATGCAGCGTCCTCAGTCGCCCCAATACGTCGAAGTATTGGGGCTCCCTGCGTCCTTGCCTCGTGGCGACCATCGGCACCCCGGCGACGAGGCCCGTTCCGCCAAGCCCTCCTAGATCCGCGCGTCGCTCCGGGCGGGCATGCGTGGGATGCGCAATCCCATGCCGGCGAGCACGATCACGACGGCGCCGACGGCGATGACCACGTCGCCGACGGAGAACACGTTCGCGAGCGGGATCCAGTCGGGCGCTGCCCAGCGGTCGACGAGCCACGGCAAGTTCGGATCGCTCATCGCAGTCGAGTTGGCCTGAACCGCGTCGATCCGTCCGGCGTCGTGCATCGCCGCAAGACGCACGGGCATGGTCCCGCGGTTCGCGAGGACGGCCACGAGGTTGAGGGCCATGCCGGTCGCCACGATCGGGACGCCGATGATGCGGCGGTTGAGAACGGCCGCGACGACGAGTAGCCCGTACGAGATCACCCAGAGCACGCTGGCGAGCGTCTCGGGCGTGCGCCAGGGTGCGGCCCCGACCGGGAACGCGACGAGCTGCAGTCCGATCGCGGCGAAGAAGAGCCAGGTCGACCTGAGCTCGATCCGTGCGAGATTGCCGAGCCGTCCGCCGAGGACGAGCCCGAGCGCGACAGCAGCGAGCACGGGGAGCGCGAGCGCCACGACCCGCGCCTACGCGACCTGTCGATCGAGAAGGACGACCTCGCCGACCTCGAGCGGCGAGACGAGCCCGACGTCCTCGAGGTGTGCCGCAAGGGCTGCGACGACGCTCGGGTCGAACTGGACGCCGGCCTGGCGGCGTAGCTCGACGAGCGCGTCCCCCGGGCTTGCGGCCTCGCGATAGCTCCGGTCCGTCGTCATCGCGTCGTATGCGTCGGCCACGAGGATCACGCGCGACCCGAACGGGATCTCCTCGGCCTCCAGGCCGAAGGGGTAACCCGACCCGTCCCAATGCTCGTGGTGGTGGCGGATCCAGACGTCGACCGGGCGGATGTCCATCCCGTCGAGGAGCGACGCCCCGAGCTCGGGGTGGTGCGCGAGCTGGCGTTCCTCGTGCGGGGTCAAGGCGCCGGGTTTCTGCAGCACGCGGTCGGGGATCGCGATCTTCCCGAGGTCGTGAAGCCGGCCGGCGAGCTTGAGCTGCTCGACCTGCTCGTCGTCGACCTCGAGCTTCCGCGCGACCGCCTCGACGAGCAGAGCGACGCGCTCCGAGTGGGCGCCCGTGTACTCGTCCTTCGCATCGACGACGCGGATGAGGTTCTCCGCTGCGCGGAGCCGCGCCTGATGCTCGGCGCGTCGCTCGAGCTCCGCCGGGCTGAAAGCCTCGGCGATCGCGGGGCTGTAAATGCAGTAGCGGTTCTTGCCGCTGTGCTTCGCCCAGTACAACGCGCTGTCCGCCGCGCGCTCGAGGCTCGCGACGTCGTCTCCTTGGTCCGGGTACGACGCGAGGCCGACACTCACCGTGACCGCGGCGCCGTGCGAGAAGCTCGCAGCCGACACGCGCTGGTAGAGAGCTTCGACGTGGCGTCGCGCCTGCACCTCACCGCACGCGAGGACGACCGCGAACTCGTCACCACCGAAGCGGAACGTTCCGACGCAGTCCGTCGCGCTTCCGAGGAGCCGGGCGATCTCGACCAGCACCTGGTCTCCGAGCGGATGCCCGTAGGTGTCGTTGATCCGCTTGAAGTCGTCGACGTCGACGAGGCACAGGCTGAGCCTCGTGCCGCCGTCTGCCGCGGCGTCGAGGGCGGTTGCGAGCCCGAGCTCATAGGCGCGGTTGTTGCCGATCAGCGTGAGGCTGTCCGTGTACGCGTCGCGGGTCGCCCGTCGCGTTGCGAGCGACGAGCGCTGGTACAGCGTGACGGTGAACAGCGGGCCGGCCATGAGCACCAGAAGTCGGGCGTCGGTGGCCCACAGCGCAGCCGCGAGCGCGGCCAGGAAAGCCTGGATCGCGAACGCCGGCCCGACGAGGCGGAGCTCCTCCAGCAGCAGCGGAATCACCGGCAGGCGCTGGTGGAAGGAGATCGCGAGCGAGATGAAGGCGAAGTTGACGGCCACGAACGCCGCTCCACCGATGAGCGCTTCGACCGTGATCGTCAGCGGGTTGTCCATCGCGGACCCGAAGACGAAGACCGGGAGCGCCGCGGCGAACGCGGACAGCGAGTACACGGAGGTGTTGAACGCCGTCCGGTCGAACGGCTTTCGCTCCACGAGTTGTGCCGTCAGCGCGCTGATCGCGGCAACGAGCACGGCCTCCTGCCATCCGAAGAGGATGACCGAGGCAAGGATGAAGACGAAGGCGAGCGAGACGGTGCTGAGGTTGTCCTCCTCGAGCGGAACCGGCTTCAGCTCGGCGACCAGCGCGAGCGACAGGAACAGGAGGACGGCCAGGCCCTCCTCTGCTCCGGGTGGGTCGAGGGCGATGCTCACCCCCGCCCCGACCACGACGGGGATCGCGAGCGCGAGAGCGGTCGCAATCAGAGCGCGCAGCCGGGGCGGGTAGCCGGTTTGCAAGGCGAGGTCAGGCATGTGGTGAGGCCGGTCGGGTCCGAATTGGCGCGGTCAGTCCCAGCGCCAGCCGGCACCCGCTGCCATGACGAAAGCCGCGATGCTCGAGAGAGCGATCAGAAGCCTCGTCCAGCGAACGTGCCACTTGAACATGCGCATGCACTCCTTTCCGCAGTTGAGAGTGGACGCAGAGATGCGCGGGTCTCAGTAGGTCACACGAACGGACGTCGAAGCACCCCTCCGTCGGGTGAGACAGGTCCCTCGAACGAGGGATCGGGTATCGGTCAGACGGTGATCAGCGACGCGTCAGGGCGTGCTCACGTGATCGCCGCCTCGCCGAGGAGCGCGCGGACCTCGCCGAAGAAGTCGGCGTCGGGCTTCACGCGGTACTCCGGGCCGAGTGCGAGCGTGCGCTCGCCGAGCGACGTCTCGAGCGCGACGTACACGGGGGCGTCTCCCGGGTAGTCGGAGACGAGCGTCGCGAGCTCGCGGATGAGCCCGGCCGGTGCCTGGCGCGCGTCGATCCGCAGCCGCACCTCACGCCGGACGAGCGCCGACTCGAACGCGCTCACCTCACTCGCGACGAGCTTGGTCTCGCCCGCCTGCTTGTGGTCGACGCGTCCCTTCACGACGAGGATGCGGTCGGCCTCGAGCAGCTCGCGCGCCGCGGCGTAGGTCGAGTTGAAGACGACGACCTCGGCGCTCCCGGTCGGATCGTCGAGCGTCACGAAGACCATCGGCTCGCCCCGCTTCGTCGTCACCTGCTTCAGCGCCGAGACGATCCCGCCGACCGTGACGAACTCGCCGTCGCGCCGGCGCTCGAGATCGGTGAGCGCGCAGTCGGTCTTGCGCCTCAGCTCGCCGCGAACGCGCTCGAGGGGATGCTCGGACACGTAGAGGCCGAGCGTCTCCTTCTCGAGCCGGAGCAGCTCGCGCTCGTCGAACTCCGTGCTCGCGAGCGGCGGATGCTGCGCCTCCATCGGCTCCTCGGCCTCGCCGAACGCGCCGTCGAAGATCGAGGCCTGACCTGCGAGCCGATCGGCCGAGATCCGCTGCCCGTGCCCGAGGGCGGCGTCGAGCGCGGCGAGCATGCCCATCCGGGTCGCCCCGGTCGAGTCGAGCGCGCCGCACTTCACGAGCGACTCGAGCGCGCGCTTGTTCAGGACCTGTGAGTCGACCCGCTCGGTGAGCTCCCAGATCGACTCGAACGGACCGCCCGTCCGCCCGGACGCGGACGATCGCCTCGGCGGCCGCCTCGCCCACGTTCTTCACCGCGTTCAGCCCGAAGTGGATGACGCCTCCGACGACCGCGAAGTCCTGCTGCGAGGAGTTCACGTCCGGGGGCAGCACGTCGATGCCCATCTCGCGGCACGCGTTCACGTAGAACGGCACGCGGTCCTTCGTGTTCATCACCGACGAGATCAGAGCGGCCATGTACTCCTTGGCGTGGTTCGCCTTGAGCCAGGCCGTGCGGTAGGCGATGAGCGCGTAGCAGGCCGCGTGCGCCTTGTTGAACGAGTAGTCCTGCGACGACTCCATGTCCTTCCAGAGCTGCTGCGCGACCGACGGCGCGACGTCGTTCTCGGCGCACCCCTCGAGGAACTTGTCCTTGAGGGAGGCCATGAGCTCGTGGATCTTCTTGCCGATCGCCTTTCGCAGCGTCTCGGCCTCGGCGGGCGAGAACCCCGCGAGCTCCTTCGCGATCTGCATGTACTGCTCCTGGTAGACGCAGATCGCGTACGTCTGCCCGGTGATCGCTTCGAGGCGCGGGTCGGCGAACGAGACCTGCTCGCGCCCGTTCTTCCGCGCCGCGTACGTCGGGATGTAGCCCATAGGCCCCGGCCGGTAGAGGGCGACGAGCGCGATGAGATCCTCGAACTCGGTCGGCTTCACCTGGCGGAGGGCGTCGCGCATGCCCGACGACTCGAACTGGAACACGCCCGTCGAGTCGCCGCGCGCGAGCATCGCGTACGTCTCGGGAGTCGTCGAGCGGGAGCGTGCCGATGTCGACGCCGCCCACGAGCTCGACCGCCTTGTCGATGACGTCGAGGTTGCGCAGGCCGAGGAAGTCCATCTTGAGCAGGCCGAGCTCGACGACGTCGTGCATCCCGACCTGCGTCACCACCTCCTGGTCCAACCCCTTCTGCTGGAGCGGCACGACCTCGATCAGCGGCTGCGCGCCGATCACGACGCCGGCAGCGTGGATCGAGTCGGCGCGCGTCAGGCCTTCCAGCGGACGCGCGAGGTCGACGATCTCCTTCGCGACGGGATCCGAGTCGACGGCCTGCCGGAGCTCCGCACCCGACTTCATGGCGGCCTCGAGCGTCTGGCCGGGACCTTCCGGCACGAGCTTCGCGATGCGATCGACGACGCCGTACGGGATGTCGAGGACACGTCCGGCGTCCCGGATCGCCGCGCGAGCGGCCATCGTCGAGAAGGTGATGATCTGCGCGACACGGTCGCGTCCGTACTTCTCGGCGACGTAGTTGATGACCCGGTCCCGGCCGGCGACGGAGAAGTCGATGTCCATGTCGGGCAGGTCCTTGCGGGCCGGGTTCAGGAAGCGCTCGAAGAGGAGGCCGTAGCGCATCGGGTCGACGTCGGTGATCTCGAGGCAGTACGCGGCCAGGGAGCCGGCCGCGGAGCCGCGACCCGGCCCGACGCTCACGCCGTTCTGCTTCGCGAAGTGGATGAAGTCCCAGACGATGAGGAAGTAGTCCGCGAAGCCCATCTCCTTGATCGTCTTCAGCTCGAAGCGGAGGCGATCGGTCAGCTCGGGCGTCGAGCGCCCGTAGCGCTTGGCGAGGCCCTGCTCGCAGAGCTGGACGAGGTAGTCGAACGCGTCCCGGCCCTCGGGGACGGGGAACGTCGGCAGCAGGATGCGGCCGAGCTCGAGCTCGACGTTGCAGCGCTCGGCGACCTCGAGCGTCCGCGCCATCGCGTCCTCCAGGCCGGGGAAGTCGCCGGCCATCTCCTCGGGCGTCTTGAAGAAGAACTCGTTCGTGTCGAACTTCCAGTGCGCCGGGTTCTTGAGCGTGTCGCCCGACTGGATGCAGAGGAGCGCCTCGTGCGCGAACGCGTCGCCGGCGTCGAGGTAGTGGACGTCACCGGTCGCCACGAGCGGGAGGCCCGTCTCGGCGGCGAGCGCGATCAGCTCAGGGTTCACCTGCTGCTGCTCGGCGAGCCCGGCGTTCTGGAGCTCGACGTAGGTCGAGTCGCGCCCGAAGATCTGGACGAGGCGATCGAGATCGGTGCGGGCGTCCTTGGGCCTCCCCTCCGAGAGCGCCCTCGACACCCGGCCCGAGAGGCATCCGGAGAGCGCGACGATCCCCTTCGCGTGGCGCTCGAGGAGCTCCCAGTCGACCCGCGGCTTGTAGTAGTAGCCCTCGAGGTAGCCGAGCGACGAGAGCTTGATCAGGTTCGCGTAACCCTCGTTCGACTCGGCGAGAAGCGTGAGATGCGCGTACCCCTTCGTCTGCGCGTGCCGGTCGTCGGCGACGTAGACCTCACAGCCGATGATCGGCTTGACGCCCGCCTTGCGGGCTTCGCGGTAGAGCTCGACCGCGCCGGCCAGCGACCCGTGGTCGGTGAGCGACACGGCCGGCATCTCCAGGCGCGCCGCCTTCTCGACGAGACCGGGAATACGACATGCCCCGTCGAGGATCGAGTACTCCGAGTGGACGTGCAGGTGGACGAAGGGCGTAGCGGACACGGGAGGGCCATGCTAAACGGGCCACGGGACGTGCCCCGACCAGGCCTTTTCCAGCGGAACCGCCACCTGGTCGAGCAGCTGCGGCGACAGCGGCTGCCGAGCAGCCGCCTTCAGGCGTCTTCGCGATCAGGCGATCCGCGATAGCGGATTGCCTGATCTTGCGGAGAAGCTCCGGCTGCTTCGCCCGACCAGAGCTGGTCGGCGAGCGAGCGCCAGGTGTCTCTGAGATCGGCGCGCCCGGTGACGCGCTGGAGCTCCCAGTACACGCGAACGAGAGCGCCGAGGTCGGGCTCGAGGCCTTGCTTGCGCTCCTCCTCGAGCACACGCACGTACCACGTGGCCGGGTCGACGCCGAGCTCCGTCGCGAGGAGGAGCGCTCGATCGCGAAGCTCGTTCGCGGAGGTGTGGGACGACGCCATGCGACGGCTATCGGCACCCGCTCGATGCCGTTTGAGAGGCTCCCCCCGGACGGGGTATCGGAGCCGTCGGCACACTTCCGCGGCATGCGTCCGCCGACCGTCATCGAGCAGGGTCGGCTCATCGCAGGGCGCCATCCGTGCGCCTGGGGGCGGGAGGACGCCCCGGCGGAAGTGCGCGACCTCGTGAAGGCGGGCGTGACCCTCTTCCTCGACCTGACGCAGGACGGCGAGCTCGAGCCGTACGCGTCCCTCGTCGAGCCGCCGAGCCGATACCTCAACATGCCGATTCGCGACTTCTCCGTTCCGACGCGCGAGGCCCTCGTCGCGATCCTGGACGAGATCGACGCCGAGCTCGACGCCGGGGGCATCGTCTTCGTGCACTGCTGGGCGGGCTGCGGGCGGACGGGCGTCGTGGTCGGCAGCTGGCTCGTCCGGCACGGCATGGATCCGGCCGAGTCGCTGCGACGCATCGCGATGGCGCGCGGGGTCGGGTGCCCGCAGACGCTCGAGCAGCGGGCGTTCGTGCTCGGGTGGCAGCGCGGGCTGTGACGCGCTCGGTGCAGGCGGCCGGGCATCGCAATGCCGGGGGAACCTCGCGGCTCCCCCAGACCCTCCACGGGTCGGCTCCGAGGACAAGTCGCTAACGCGACTTCCCTGAGTCGGGTGAGCGAGCCGAGCGGCTCGCGCTCCGATAGGCGTCCAGAGGATGCCCGCAGGGTCGTCGTTCCGAGTGGTGCTCGCGTCGAGCCAATGCGCGGCGAGTCATGCTGCCGTCCTCTAAGAGCGACGCGAAGCAGGAGGCGCGGTTCGCGGCGCGCATCGACGTGCTCACGGAGCGCGTCGATACCCTCGCCGCGACGGTCGCCACCACGGCGTCCGCGATCGCGAAGAAGGACGGCGAGATCGCCAGCCTTCGGCGCGATCTCCAGGCGCGGGACGAGGCGCTCCAGGCACTCGCCGCACCGAGCCGGCGCGACCGGGCCGACGATCGACCCTCGCATCGTCCACGAGCTCCAGCAGACCGTTGCAGCGCTGGCCGGCGAGCGGGGGAAGCAGGGCAGCTCGAAGCAGCTCGACGAGCTGACCGCGAAGGTCGCGCTCATCGGCCAGCGCCTCGAGACGCTGTCGACGACCGTGTCGACGACTGCCGCCGGCCTGGCCGGCCGCGACGGTGAGCTCGCCGCGATACGCAAGCGTCTCGAAACACCCGTCCCGTTCAGGCGGCAGGCGCTGGCCGATCCGACGCTGAAGCGCCAGCTCGACGATCTCGCGTCGGGTGCGGTCGGAACGAAGATGCGACTGGACGGCCAGGCCGCCGAGCTCGACGCCCTCAAGGCCGAGCTGGAGCGCCGCGCAGCCGAGCCGCAACCGCCGTCCGACGAGCTCCGGGCGATGCTGACCACCCTCAGGGCGAGGGTCGAGGCGCTCTCGGGGATCCGTGCGGGAGTCACCGAGGAGGAGCTCGACGCACGTCTCGCCGAGACCGGCGACGCATTGGGAGCGCTCTCGCGACGCATCGACGCGCTCGCGGAGAGCGTCGAGTCGACGACGGCAAGCCTCGCCAGACAAGGAGCACGAGCTTGCGGCGCTCCACCAAGGCAGTTCACCGAGTCGAGCACGCGCATCGAGACGGTCGTCGAGGACATTCGCGAGGCGCTCTCCGCCTTCCCGGAGACGGGACATGTCGGCCGTGGAGGCGCTCTCGGCACGGGTCGACCGGCTGTCGGCCGGCATGAAGTCGCTCACGAGCCGAATGGAGCGCCGTGAGAACGCGTCACGAGAAGCCTCCGACGCGCGCGAGCGGAGTGCGGGCGAGCTCGCCGCGCGGCTCGAGGCCCTCGATCAGCGCGTGGCCACGATCTCGACCGAGGTCGCACGTGCGAAGACCCTCTGGCCCGTTGCGCTGCGATCGCTCGAGGCGCGCCTCGACGACGCCGTTTCCCGCACGCACGACGACGAGCAGACCGCGCCCGATTCTCCCGTCGCGCCCGCGACCCCCGACGACGACACCGACGACCTCCTCGCGGACCTGCGCGAGAGCCTGCAGGCGATGGAGACGGTCGCAGAGGAGATGGAGCGTGCGTCCGAGTCGAGGGCGCCGACCGAGCCTGCACCCGAGCCGGCGGCACAGGAAGCCGTCGCGGGCGGTGCGCGCATCGTCCCGCTCCGCGCGAGCGACCCGTAGGAACCGGCGATGCTGCGGCCCCTCGACGTGATTCTCCTCCTGTGCGGTCGCCGCGGCGCCTGGGCACGCGGGTGGATGGCCTACCGGGCTCTGGCGGTGCTCGCCGTGCAGCACCGCAGCGACGCTCAGCGCTAGACGTGAATTCCCGGTCAAGCATCTAAGCGCCGTCGACGAAGTACGCCATCAGGATGGCGTCGACGAGCTCGCCGCCGCGCTCGTAGTGCCGCTTCCGGTAGCCCTCGCGCTCGAACCCGAACGACTCGTAGAGGCCGAGTGCCGGCTCGTTCCACGGGAAGACGTGCAGCTCGAGCTTCCGCACGCCGGACTCGCGCGCCCACACGACCGCCTGCTCGAGGAGCAGCGTGCCGACTCCCTGTCGCCGGTGACTCGCGGCGACCATGAGCCCGAGGTCGGCCACGTGCCTGCTCGCCGGGTGGGGATCGCGTGAGAGCGAGAGGCGCCCGACGATGCTCCTGCCGTCCTCGGCGACGAACACCGCGGCGTCGCGATGGCGCTCGATCGTGCGCAGATACCTGCGCTCGTCCGCCGGGGCGCGCCACGGCCCGGTCCCGAGGATCCAGCGCCCGTCCTCGCGTCCGACGCTCTCGGCCAAATCGACGAGCGCGTGCGCGTCGTGGGGGTTGGCGCGCCTGATCGTGGTCATGCGACGACGATCCCCAGCCCGCCGCGCCTCGGGTCGCCGGCTGCCTCGAACGAGAGCTCGGCCGTCTGCTCGACGGCCTGGACGCCGCCGAAGAAGAGGTTCAGGTCGTCCCAGCGGTTGACGTCCCATGTATGTGGAAGCGTCGCGACCTCGCCGTCCGTCCACCCTCCCTCGAGGTGGAGCGTCGTGCCCTCGACGTGGAGGCGCGGCCCACGGATCGCCTCCGCGACGTGCGTCCCGCGGAGGATTCGCCACGTCACCTGCGCGATCGCACCCGCCAGCCGAACGGAGCCCGCACTTCCGATCACGAGCCGGGGCCGGCCGGCGTCGAGGACGATCGTGGGCGTCATCATGCTCGCGAGCCGCTCGCCGGGGGACTTCTCGCCGGTTCCGATGACGTCGAGCTCGCCGAGCATGTTGTTGAGCTGCGTGCCGCCGCGGAACACGCCGGAGCCCGACCCGAGCGTGGACGAGAGCCCGGCGGCAAGTCCCTCGCCGTCGACGACCGAGATGTGCGTCGTCCCCGGGAGCGGTCCCGACCCGAGCGCGCCGTAGGCCTCCGCGACGGCGCGCGCCTCGTCCTCGAGCGTGGGCTCGCCCTTCGCCGCGAGGAGCTCGAGGATCCGCCGGACGACCGCCCCGCCCTGCGACGGCGTGAAGCGAATCGTCCGCCCGAGGACGGCGAGGTCGAGCGGGGTCGTCTCGACGACGCGGTAGGCGCGGAGATCCTCCGCGTACTCGGGGAGGAGCTCCGCCACCATCGCGGCACCCGCGTCGCGGACGCGCTCGAGGGTCGCACCCGCATCCGCGGTGTCGACCCATGCCGGGTTGCCGTAGATGCGGCGCCCTCCCTCGTCGCGCCCGAGGATGCCTTCGAGGATCGTGTGCAACGTCGTGCGCTGCTCGTCGCGGACGAAGCCCTCGCGTGCGAGCGCGACGGCCGGATCGACGAGATCGCTCCACGCGCGCGTCGCGAACCGCCGGTGCACCTCCTCGAGCCCGGCGAGCAGGCCCGGCACCGCGACGGAGCCGTCGCCGATGTGGAAGACCTGCGTGCCGGCGTCGCCGAAGTCGATGACGAGCTCCTCCATCTCCCCGAGGCGCCGTACGGGCACCCCGAAGAAGCAGTCGAGCGTCGTCGTCTTCCCGTTCGCCTCGTGGACGAGCGCGAAGCCGCCGCCCGCCGGCCCGGTGAGCGGCCCCTCCGTCACGAACGCCGTGAAGGCGGCGCCGAGGAGCGCGTCGACCGCGTTCCCACCGTCGCGCAACACGCGAGCACCGGCCTCGGCCGTCAACGGATGGCCGGCAGCGATGGCGCCTCGCATCCGGAAACCGTACTGCGGTCCGAGCGCTACCCGGTATTGAGGAACGACGGCAGCTCGGGATCGCTCGACCGGCCCTGCTGCGGAGTCACGTCGAACACCGGTCCGCCGGCGCGGCGACGCATGCCGCCGAGCCCGGTCGCGACCACCGTCACCCAGACCTGGCCGGTGAGACGCGGATCGACGGTCGCGCCGAAGATGATGTTCGTCTCGTCGGTCGCAGTCTGGCGCACGACCTCGGCCGCCTCGTTGACCTCGACGAGCGAGAGGTCGTCTCCGCCCGAGATCGAGAGCAGGATGCCCCGCGCGCGGACGATCTCGGCGTCGATGAGCGGTGAGCCGAGAGCGCGCTCGGCAGCCTCGCGGGCGCGATTCGGCCCGGTCGCGTAGCCGATGCCCATGAGGGCCGAGCCCGCGTCCTGCATGACCGTCCGCACGTCCGCGAAGTCGAGGTTGATGAGCCCCGGCGTGGTGATGAGGTCGCAGATCCCCTGCACGCCCTGGCGCAGGACGTCGTCGGCGATCTTGAACGCGTCGACCATCGAGGTCGAGCGGTCGAGCACCTCGAGCAGGCGGTCGTTCGGGATGACGATGACGGTGTCGCAGGCGGCGCGGAGCTCGTCCACGCCGCTGTCGGCCGCTGCGCGGCGGCGCGTTCCTTCGAACCGGAACGGTGTGGTGACGATCCCGACCGTGAGAGCTCCGAGCTCACGGGCGATGCGTGCGACGACCGGCGCGGCGCCGGTGCCGGTGCCGCCTCCCTCTCCCGCCGTGACGAAGACCATGTCCGAGCCGCGGAGCGCTGCTCGCAGCTGATCCATCGCCTCCTCGGCTGCGGCGCGCCCGACTCCCGGGTCGGAGCCGGAGCCGAGCCCCTGCGTGAGGCCTTCTCCGATCGCGATCTTGGTGGGCGCGTCGGAGATCGCGAGCGCCTGCCGGTCGGTGTTCACGGCCACGAAGTCGACCTGCGCGATCCCGGCGTCCATCATGCGGTGGATCGCGTTGAGCCCTGCGCCGCCGACTCCGACGACGCGGATCGCGGCGATGTACGCGGCGCCCTTCGGCGGCGGCACGCGATGGAGCTGCGGGGCGGGCTCGAGCATCGTCTGGAAGTAGCGGGCCGCGGCACGCGAGGCGGCAGCCTCCGTCGGGACCTCCTCCTCGGGCGCGACTGCCGGTGCGGCTTCGGCCACCGGCCGCACGGCCTCCGGCTCCTTCGCGAAGTCCGGGACGTGCTCGACGGTCTCGTCCAGGGCGGCCTGGGCGCGTGGGTCGAGCGCTGCCTCGTCTGCGGCGCGCGGCGGCTCGGAAGCGTCGGGCTCGCTCTGCGCCCGCTGTGCGGCCTCGGTCTTCCGGAAGAGCTCGGCCAGCGGGCCCTCACGCATCGTCGCGCGCTTGCGCGCCATCGAGCACCTCCTTCGCGAGGTCGCGGTAGGCCTGGGCGGCCGGCCCGGACGGTTCGTACTTGAGCACCGAGTTCCCCTTCACGGGAGCTTCGGCGTAGCGCACCGTCTTGCGGATTCGGGTCTGGTAGACGAGGTCGCCGAAGTGCTCCTCGAGGATCTCGATCGCCTCGCGGGCGTGCAACGTCCTGCCGTCGTACATCGTCGGAACGATGCCCTGGACGCGCACGCGCGGGTTGAGGTTCTCGCGCACCATGGCAAGAGTGTTCTCGAGCTGGACGAGCCCGCGGAGCGAGAGGTACTCGCACTGCACGGGAACGATCACGCCGTCGGCGGCGACGAACGCGTTGATCGTCAGCAGGCCGAGCGACGGCGGCGTGTCGATGAGGATGTAGTCGTAGCGGTCACGCACCTCGACGAGTGCCTTGTCGAGCGCCCGTTCCCGCCCGATGAGCGCGGAGAGCGAGAGCTCCGCCCCCGCCAGGTCGATCGAGGCGACGGCGATGTCGACCTCGACGGTGTGGATGACGTCGGAGATCGGGACGCGATGGACGAGGACGTCGAACATCGAGCGCTCGATCGCGTCGGGGTTCATTCCCTGGCTCATCGTGAGGTTTCCCTGCGGGTCGAGGTCGATCACGAGCACGCGGTTGCCCTTCTCGCGCAGCGCGACACCGAGGTTCAGCGTCGTCGTCGTCTTCGCGACGCCGCCTTTCTGGTTTGCCAGGGCGATGACGTTCGCCATCAGCGCGCCTTCGGGGGCGGGTGCGGGCTCGGGAGCAGACGCTGGAACTGCACGAAGCTGAAACGCAGGCTCGTCGACCACGGCCGGTGCGTCGTCGGCCGGCTCGTCCGGGACGGTCTCGGGGCGCGGCTGGAGCCGCGGCAGGAGGCGTGACAGCGCCATGACCGCGTCACCTTCATGACGCCGGCGTGGATTCCTTCATCGACAGCTCGATCGACTCTCAGTCCTCACCGTCCCAGTAGTCGAGCTGCTCCCCCAGTTTCACGATGAGCTCGAGCCCGATGAAGTAGACCTTGCCCGAGCGCGGGTAGTAGCAGACCTCGCCCGGCTCACGCGGTCCGTACATCAGGAGCGTCAGCCCGGCGTCCCCGCCTCTGAAACGCATGGGCGACGCCGGTGGCCGGCGGCCGGAGCACCACCGAGCCGACGCGCACGTCGTGCTCCTCGACGCCGCCCTCCTCCCACAGCAGGAGCTGGCCGTCGCCCTCGAGGACGACGAAGATCTCCTCCTCGAGCGAGTGGCAGTGCGGCGGGGCGTTCAGCTTCCCGGGAAAGACCTCTGCGTAGCGGATGCCCGTTCGTCACGGCGCCCGCCTCGCGCCCGGGGAACCTGACCCGGCGGCCGACGGTCGCCCCGTCGCGCTCGTGTGCTTCGAGATCCGGGACGTGGACGATGTGCGACGGGCGAGGCGAGAGCTCCCCCACCTCGGGCGGGCCGACAGCCGCCTCGCGAGCCCACGGATGATCGTCCTCCGCGCCGACCGGCGCCCAGGTCTCGCCGAGCCACGCCACACCGGCCCGCGGGAGCCAGGTGATGCCGTTCGCGAAGGTGCGCTGTCCGAATGCGAGCACGTCGAGGCCGTCGGGCCCGGCCTGCAGCGTGTGAGCGTTCTCGAGCGCGCGGTGCACGAGGCAGTCGCCCGCTCCGATCGCGTAGCCGACGGGATCGCCCTCTCCCTCCCACTGCACCGAGACACCGGAGCCGCCGAGCACGTAGAAGATCTCCTCCTCGGCGCCTTCGAGATGGAGCGGAGTCGACCACATGCCGGCGTCGACCTGGATCCGCTTCGCGCCCACGCGTGCGCGACGTACGCCCGGTGAGGCTCGTCCACGTGCCCGCGATGTGGCCCTTCTCGCCGCGCCACGTGCGCGCGTCGTCCCAGTGCGAGATCACACCGCGATCATGTCACGCGATCGGAGGGTTCCGACGGACGTGGAGGAGCCGAAACTCAGGGAGCGTGCGCGGTGTCGAGCGCCGCCCGCAGATCCTCGACCGCCCTCGCTCCGGCGTCCCCGCCGTCGGCGCGGGCCCACGACTCGGCCTCGCCCAGGAGCGCTCGAAGCTCCGCGATCAGCTCTCCCGGCGGAGCGCCCTCGCGGTCGAGCGCCTCGATGCGCTCGAGTCGTTCGAGGATCGCTCTCGACTCGTCCATCGCCGCCCACGGTAGGGCCGGTCCCGTCGCAGAGGGGTCACGGCTTCGCGCCGTATCCGTGTCGGATCTGGGCGCCAGCCCGTCGATGGGTAGCTTTCTCGTGCGACACGGTAGTCCGAGCAAGGGGAGACCATGACCACACTCGAGAACCGGCCGAACACCGCCCTCCTCGTCCTCGACGTGCAGAACGGCGGCGTCGCGGGAGCGCACGAGCGCGACACGGTGGTGGCGAACATCGGCAGCCTCGTCGAGAAGGCGCGGCACGAGCGGGTGCCCGTCGTCTGGGTCCAGCACTCCGACGAGCACCTCGAGCGAGGGAGTGACGACTGGCAGATCGTCCCCGAGCTGACTCCGGGCGACGCCGAGCCGCTCGTCGAGAAGAGCTACGCCGACGCCTTCGAGGACACCACGCTGGAAACGGTGCTCTCGGGCCTCGGCGTCGGGCGGCTCGTCGTCGCCGGCGCACAGACCGACGAGTGCATCCGCTCGACGCTCCACGGAGCGGTCGTCAGGGGCTACGACGCGACCCTCGTCAGCGACGCGCACACGACCGAGGACCAGACGGCCTGGGGGGCACCGCCTCCGGACCAGGTCATCGCGCACACGAACCTGTACTGGACCAACCACGCGGCGCCCGGGCGGACGGCCGGAACGGTGGAGGCCAAGGATGTCGACTTCGGCGGCACGTCCTGAAGGCGGCGCGCCCCGTGCGGCCGACCTGACGGCCGAGCAGCTCTAGACGGCCACGGCGTGGCGTGCCGGGCGGTCGAGCCCGAGCAGCTCGCGATCGAGGTCGTGGACGAGCCGGTCGCGATCGCGGGAACGGAGCACCGCCACGACGGCGCGCCGCGCGACGTCGACCGAGGTCGTCGTCGCAGCCTCGCCCGCCGCGAGCGCGGTCAGCTCTCCGTACAGCTCCTCGCGTGCGCGTCCGTCCTCCCCGAGGAGGACACAGCACCGCATCGGCCACGTGTCTCCGAGGAGCGACGCAAGCGCGGCGCGCAGCTGCTCGGACCGAAACGGCTCGCCCTGGAACAGGGAGAGCTCCCAGCGATCGAGCGCGTCGGAGAGCTCCGGATCGCCGTCCGCATCGGCGAGCGTCTCGAGGACGTGCACGGCGATGGGCGTTCGGAACGCGTCGAGGCGCGACGACTCGCCGGGTGGCTGTGTCGCGGCGATCGGAAGCACCGGCTGGATTCCGAAGGGCCTGCCGTCGAGCGTCTCGAAGAGAACCGGCCCGGCAGCGACGGCGGCGGCCGTCGTCAGCCGCAGAGCGCTGACGGCGTCCGCGATCTCGGCGGCGGCGTCCGGAGGCGACTCACCGGCGTCGAGCTCGTGCCTCAGCTCGACGACGAGCGTGCGATCCGGCTCACGCTCGAAGTCCCTCGGAAGGAGACCGCGCGACTCGGGCCAGTGCGTCGCGAGCTCGCCGGTCACGAAGAGCCGTATGGACAGGCCTTGCGCGAGCTCGACCGACTTCGCGAGCGAGAGGCCGATGAGCGGAGCCAAGGCGACGTACTTCCGGCGCTCGCCGTACAGCGAGGCCTCGAGCTCGGCATGCGCCTTGTCGAAGGCCTCGTCGTCCCAGTCGAAACCACCGCAGGCCTCTGCCGTCGAGATCAGGAGTCCGAGGAGAACCGTGCGGAACAGCGCCTCGTCCTCGCTCGCCCGCGTCCCGGCGTGGGCCTGCGCGAAGATCGCTGCCGCCGGCTCGCGCCGGAGCTCCTCGACGGCCAGCCGCGCATCGTCGCGCGCGCGCAGCATCGGCTCGCGCTCCTCGATGAAGGCGCGCACGAGGGGGCGGAGCTCGTACAGCGACGGCCCACGCCGCTCGACGTGCTCCTCGAAGGCGAACGGCAGCTCGACGCCCTCCTCGAGCTCGCGCCCGAGCACGACGAAGGAGCCGAGGACGAACCCGCGGAGGAGCGGGTACAGGTGGGGGGCGCGTACGGCCACGCCTCCGGGTACGCGTTGCGAACGCCCTCTCCTGCCTCGGCTACGGGCGCAAGACGGCTCTGCGCGGGCCGGCGAGGAAGCCGGCCTCGACGAGCAGGCCCATGGCATCGGTCTCCGCGACCGCGACACCGTCGAACCGCTCGACCGCGAGTCGCTTCGCGCCGCCCGCCCTCACATGCGCGACGAGCGCCGCGAGTGCGGGTCGGAGCCATTCCGGATCGGGCTCGCGCAGCGGAACGAGCGAGCGGCCGCCGCGCTCGACGAAGAGCGCCGCGTCGCCGTCGAGCAGCACGACCCAAGCGCCCGCGACCCGTGCCGCCCGAGCACCCGAACGCCGTGGCCAGGGAAGCGCCGCGCCGTACGGCTGCGCCGGGTCGGCGGCGGCGAGGACGAGCGCCTCCGGCTCGTCTCCGCCGCGTGTCGATCGCAGCTCACGGAGCCGCTCCACGGCGCCCGGGAGAGCGAACTGCGCGCCCCCGAGCCCTTCGACGAAGTACCCGCGCCGGCACACGCCGAGCGTCTCGAGCGCCTTCAGCTCCGCGTAGACCGCGCCGTACCCACCTCGGATCCCCTCGCCACGGACACCGTCACGCGTGACGATGCCCTGGCGCTCGAGCAGGAGCTCTGCGAGAGCCCGCCGATCGGTCGACTCGGCGAACAGCGTGGACGCGAGCGACCAGCGGCCCTGCGTCGGTGACGCCGTCGTCCGGCGTGTCCGAGCGAAGCGCCGTCCCGCACGGTCGGGTCGCGGCAGCTCGTACCGTCGCGACGCACGCAGTGGCGCCCACGAGTCGTTCGTCACCTCGCCGGCCCAGACGAGCTCCCAGAGCGCCGACAGGACGTCCTCGCCGGAGAACGCCGTCGCGTCGACGAGGTCGGCCCAGAAGAGCGCGCGCTCGGCGAGCGCAGCGCGAATCGCGACCGCGACGTCGCCCTCCGGAGGCGCCTCCGCAGACGGCCGACCGAGGAGCGCGGCGTCGTCGCGGAAGTAGACGGCGACGCGGTCGAGGCCGGCGCCGACCCAGACCACCTCGCCCGAGGCGCAGAGGACGTCCAGATCCGAGGGCCGGAACGTCGGCACACGGCGCGGGAGCACGTCGCTCTCCCAGAGCGTCGCCGGCAGCGGCACCCCCTGGAGCGGGACGAGCGCCTCGCGGAGACCCGCACGCCGCCCGATCCCGTGCCAGGCGGGGAGAAAGCGTCCGAATGCGGTCTGTTCGGCCGGCTCCACCTCGTGCCGGAGGACTGCCAGCGTCGCCCGCCGGATTCGCCGGAGGACGTCCGGATCGCACCACTCGCGCTCCGAGCCGCCCGGCCGGAGCTCACCCTGGACGAGCTCGTCGTCGCGCTCCATGGCCCCGAGCTCGTCGTCGATGCGCGCCGGATCGAGCAGGAATCGCGACGCGACCTCGGCGGTCGTGAACGGCCCTCGCGTCTTCGCGTAGCGCCGCAGCACAGCCCGGAGCGCGCCGTCGACCGAGTCGAGGAACACCTGCGGCACACCGCCCGGCGGCACGACGCCGAACGCGTCGCGCACGAGCCCTGCGTCCTCGACGGCGACGAGCAGCTCGGCATCCTCGAGGCGAGCACGGATGGCGCGCCGCTCGCGCAGGAGCGTCTCCGCGAACCCGCGGTCGTACTCGCCGTCGAGAAGCGGGCCGGCGCGCCGCAAGAGGTCGTGCAGGTCGTCGACGTTGCGGGGCGTCAGTCGCAGCGACGACTCGACCTGCTCGATCGCGCCGAGGTCGAGGAGCTCGCGCAGCTCCTCGATGCCCATCAGCTCACGGAGCAGGTCGCGGTCGAGGGAGAGCGCCTGCGCCCGTCGCTCTTCGGGAGGCGTGTCGTCCTCGTACATGTAGGTCGCGACGTACTCGAAGAGGAGGGACGAGGCGAACGGGGACGCCGACACGGTCTCGACCTCGGCCACCGCGAGCGAGCGCGTCTGGATGCCGCGCAGGATGCCGCGGAGCGCGGGCAGGTCGAAGACGTCCTGGAGCACCTCGCGGTACGTCTCGAGCACGATCGGGAACTGGGGGTAGCGGCGCGCCACCTGGAGGAGGCTCTGCGCCTTCAGCCGCTGCTGCCAGAGCGGCGTGCGCTGGCCCGGGCGGCGTCTCGGGATGAGCAGTGCCCGCGCGGCGTTCTCGCGGAAGCGCGCACCGTAGAGCGCCGACTGCGCGAGCTCGCCGAGCAGGAGCTCCTCGATCTCGTCCGGCTCGAGCAGCAGGTCCGCGACCGGCGGAGGCACGTCCGCGTCGGGGAAGTGCAAGGCGATCCCGTCGTCCGACCACAGCGACTGGACATCGAGGTCGAGCGCGTCACGAAGACGCGCGCGCAGGGCCATCGCCCACGGCGCGTGCACGCGACCCCCGAACGGCGAGAGAATGCAGACCCGCCAGTCGCCGATCTCGTCGCGGAAGCGCTCGACGACGATCGTGCGGTCGGAGGGAACGACGCCGGTCGCGGCCTCCTGCTCGCGGAGATACGAGACGAGGTTCCGGGCGGCGAGCGCATCGAGCCCGTACGCGCTCTCGACGCGCTCGATCGCAGCGTCGTCGGCGAGGGCGGAGAGCTCGCGCGAGGTCTTGCCGATCCGCTCCCCGAGCTCCGCCGGGCGCCCGATCCCTTCGCCCTTCCAGAACGGAGCGGCGCCGGGGACTCCGGGCGCCGGTGAGACGAGCACGCGGTCTCGCGTGATCTCCTCGATCCGCCAGGTCGACGCGCCGAGCAGGAAGGTCTGGCCCTCGCGTGCCTCGTAGACCATCTCCTCGTCGAGCTCGCCGACGCGTCCGCCGCCGTCGGCGAGGAAGACGCCGAAGAGTCCACGGTCCGGGATGGTCCCCGCGTTCGTGACGGCGAGTCGCCGGGCACCCGTTCGCCCGCGGACGGTCCCTGCGGTCCGGTCCCACACGATCCGAGGACGGAGCTCCGCGAACTCGTCGGACGGATAGCGGCCCGCGAGCATGTCGAGGACGTTCTCGAGCTGTGCCCGCGACAGCTCCGCGAAGGGATACGCGCGCCGGGCGAGCTCGTGGAGCTCGTCGACGGAGACCTCCTCGTCGGCGCAGATTGCGACGATCTGCTGCGCGAGGACGTCGAGCGGGTTCCGCGGGATGCGCGTCTCCTCGATCTCCCCCGCTCGCATCGCACGCGCGACGACGGCCGACTCGAGCAAGTCGGCGCGGAACTTCGGGAAGATCCGGCCCTTCGAGACCGAGTGCAGCTCGTGCCCGGCGCGCCCGACGCGCTGCAGCCCGCGCGCCACCGACTTCGGGCTCTCGACCTGGATGACGAGGTCGACCGCGCCCATGTCGATGCCGAGCTCGAGCGACGAGGTCGCGACGAGGCACGGGATCTTCCCCGCCTTCAGGAGCTCCTCGACGACGAACCGTTGCTCCCGCGCGAGCGACCCGTGGTGCGCGCGGGCGAGCTCCTCCTCGGCGAGCTCGTTGATCCGAAGCGCGAGCCTTTCGGCAAGCCGCCGGTTGTTCACGAAGACGATCGTCGAGCGGTGCGCGCGGACGAGCTCGAGGATCGCCGGGTAGATCGACGGCCAGATCGAGCGGCTCGACCGTTCGACGCCGACGCCCATCTGGACACCTTCCGCGAGCGGCGGCACGGAGAGCTCGGAGGTCGAGTCGAGCTCGCGCATGTCCTCCACGGGGACGACGACCTCGAGGTCGAGCTCCTTGCGGACGCCCGCGTCGACGAGCTCGATCTCGCGTCCGGTGCCGGCCACGAACCGGCCGATCTCCTCGAGCGGACGCTGCGTCGCCGAGAGGCCGACGCGCTGGAACGGCACCTCGACGAGCCGCTCGAGGCGCTCCAGCGAGAGCGCGAGGTGCGACCCGCGCTTCGACCCCGCCACCGCGTGGACCTCGTCGAGGATCACCGTCTCCACGCCGCGCAGCGTCTCGCGCGCCTGCGAGGTGAGCAGGAGGAAGAGCGACTCGGGCGTCGTGATGAGGATGTCGGGCGGGGTGCGCAGCATCCGGCGGCGCTCCTCTGCCGGTGTGTCGCCTGTGCGCACTGCCGACCTGGAGCTTCGAGCCGAGCCCTGCGAGCGGGCTGCGCAGGTTGCGCTCGATGTCGTAGTTGAGGGCCTTCAGCGGCGAGACGTAGAGCAGCCGCAAGCCCCTGACCCGGCGTCTCGTTCAGCCGGTCGAGGCCCAGAAGGAATGCCGCGAGCGTCTTTCCGGATCCGGTCGGTGCCTGGATCAGGACGTGCCCGCCCGTTGCGATCGCCGGCCAGCCGAGCGCCTGCGCCGGCGTCGGCCCCTCGAAGGCGCGCTCGAACCACGCCCGCGTCGACGTGGAGAGGACGTCCAGCGGGCTCACGCGTTGAGGGTACCGCCCTCGCCGTATCCTCGGCCCGTGCGCTTCGACGTCGTCGTCGTGGGTGGAGGGACGGCGGGGTGCGTCCTCGCGTCGCGACTGAGCGAGAACCCCGACCGGAACGTCTGCCTGCTCGAGGCCGGCCCCGACTACGGCCCACTGAGCGAGGGCCGCTGGCCGTCGGAGATCCTCGACGCACGCACGACCGCGCCGACGCACCTCTGGGGAGCCGGGGCCGCGGACGGGAGGACGCTCGGCGGGAAGGTGCTCGGGGGCTCGTCGTCCGTGAACGCGTGCATGGCGGTGCAGGGAACGTCCGCGGACTACGACGACTGGGGCTCCGGCTGGACGTACGAGAGCCTCAGGCCCTTCCTCGAACGAGCGCGGGCCATGCTGCGGACCGCACCCGCGAACACGAATGCGCCCAGTCCCTTCCACCTCGCCTTCGTCGAGGCGGCGCACGCGCTCGGCTTTCCGGTCCTCGACGACCTGGACGACCTCGACCGGCCGGTCGGCGCAGGCGCGTTCCCCGCGAACGTCGTCGACGGAGCACGCTGGAACGCGGCGCTCGCCTACCTCGACGCGTGCCGTGCGCGACCGAACCTGACCGTGCTGCCCGACACTCTCGTCGACCGGGTCGTCCTGCGTGCCGATCGCGCGGTCGGCGTCGTCGACGCGGAGGAGACCCTCCACGAGGCCGAGGTGGTCGTGCTCGCAGCCGGTGCGTACTTCTCCCCGGCGATCCTCCTGCGCTCGGGGATCGGCCCGCAGGCGACGCTGGAGCGGCTCGCGCTACCGGTCGTGGCCGACCTCCCCGTCGGCGAACGGCTCCTCGACCACTGCGGCGTCAACGTCGCGTGGGCGCCGTCGGGCGACCTGCGAGACGACACGGAGCGTCGGGCCCGCGACGGGGAGCTCTTCGCGCCGCACGCGCTGCTGAAGGCCGCGAGCAGCGGCTGTCCGGCGGACGCATGGGATCTCCACCTCGTCACCTGGATCGCGGCGAGCGACGAGCCGGGGGAGTACGAGGCGAACGTCATGGTGTTCCTGATGAAGCCGTCGTCGCACGGCCGGCTCACGCTTCGGTCCTCGGATCCGTCCGACCTTCCTCAGGTCGAGCGTGGGTTTCTCTCGGATCCCGCCGACCTGGCTCCGATCCTCGAAGGGCTCGAGCTCGCCCGGGAGCTCGCGCGGACGGGCCCGCTCGCCGGGCTCCTCGCCTCGGAGCGACGTCCCGGGACAGTCCCGCCCGAGGAGTACGTGCGATCCGCCGTCAGGGGGTACTTCCACCCGGCGGGGACGTGCGCCATCGGCCAGGTGGTCGACCCCGACTGCCGTGTCCTCGGCATCGAGGGCTTGCTCGTCGCCGACGCGTCGGTCATGCCCACGATCCCGCGTGCGAACACGAACCTGACGACGGCAGCGATCGCCGAGCGCATCGCCGAGACGATCTGACGGTCTACTATCGGAGCCGTGCCGGCTGCGCTCTACTTCACGGACTCGGACGAGGCGAACCGGCTCATCGCATCCGAGCCGCTCGCGCTCCTCATCGGGTTCGCGATCGACCAGCAGGTGACCGTCCAGCAGGCGTTCTCCGGGCCGCTGCGGCTCAGGCAGCGGATCGGCACGCTCGACGCCGCTTCGATCGCGGCGATGGACCCCGAGAAGCTCGAGAACGCGTTCCGCGAGCGTCCTGCGATCCACCGGTTCCCGCGCGCGATGGCGCGGCGAGTCCAGGAGCTGTGCGCGGTCGTCGCCGACGAGTACGGCGGCCAGGCGGAGCGGATCTGGACGGAAGCCACCGATGCTGCAGACCTCCGCAAGCGCATCGGCGCGCTTCCCGGCTTCGGCGCGATGAAGATCACGGGCTTCGGTTCGGTGCTCGCCCTCCACTTCGGCGTCGAGGCGGCGCAGGAGCTCGTGCCCGAGCACCCGTGCCTCGGGAAGATCAACTCGCCCGACGACCTCGCCGAGTACCAGGCGGCCAAACGCGCGCACAAGGCCGCGCTGCGCGCCGCGGCGCACGCCGGCTGACGAGGAGCTAGCCCGGCGTCAGGAGGGCGGCGGAAGGCAACGTCGCACCGCTCTCGCTCCCCTGCCGGGGCATAGCCTGTCCCGATGGCCATCGCGATCGAGACACTCACCGACGGCGGCCAGCGGCCCGCCGACGTCGCGCGCGGCATTGCCGGCTTCCTCTCGCAGGCCCGGCGATCGCTCGACATCGCGCTCTACGACGTCCGCTTCGAGACGGACGCGGGGGCACTCGTCCTCGCCTCGCTGCTCGGCGCCGTGCAGCGCGGCGTCGAGGTGCGGTTGCTGTACAACCTCGCCCACCCCGGCCCGATCCCGGTGCCGCCGCCGCCCGAGACGACGCCGGCCGCGATCGAGGCGCTCCCCGTCGCGACTCGCGGCATCGCGGGCGTCCCCGACCTCATGCACCACAAGTTCGTCGTCCGCGACGGCGCAGCGGTGTGGGGCGGCTCGACGAACTGGACGGACGACTCGTGGTCGCGTCAGGAGAACGTCATCGTCACCCTCGAGTCGCCGGAGATCGCCTACGGGTACACGCTCGCGTTCGATCAGCTCTGGGAACGCGGTGACGTCGCGGGCACCGGCAAGGTCGATCCGCGACCCGCCGATCTCGGCGACGCGCGCGTCCGCGCGTGGTTCTGCCCCGAGCACGGCGAGGCGCTCTCGCACCGGATCGCGAAGTACCTCGGCAAGGCGCAGGGACGGATCCGGATCGCGTCACCCGTGCTCACCTCCGGCCCGATCCTCGCCACGCTCGTCGAGATCGTGAAGGAGCAGCGCTGCGATCTCGCCGGGGTGATCGACGACACGCAGGTCGACCAGGTCTTCGGGCAGTGGAAGACGAACGGCGTGAGCGAATGGAAGATCCCGCTCCTCCGGAGCGTCCTCGAGGGCGCGCCGTGGAGCGGCAAGACCTCCGTACCGTGGACTCCCGAGTCGGTGCACGACTACATGCACGCGAAGGTCGTCGTCGCCGACGACACGTCGTTCGTGGGCAGCTTCAACCTCTCCCGTTCGGGAGAGCGCAACGCGGAGAACGTCCTCGAGATACGCGACCGCGACGTCGCCGAACCTGCTCGCGACGTTCGTCGACGAGATCCGCGCGCGGTACCCGCGCGCGACCCCTCCGGGATAATCGCCGCGTGATCGACCCGCGCTGCGGCGGCGCAACCCGCACAAAACGCTTACGGCTCCGTAACAGCCTGCCCTCAGAACCCGAACCGCTCGGTGGCTGGATGCAGCAAGACCATCGTCGAGGGAGGGACCTGCAATGAGAGGTGTCGTACTGATCGCGCTCGGAGCCGTGGCGCTCGTGGTCGCCGCGGTGCTCGGACCGGCCGCCTTCGCGGGAGGCAAGCCGAAGTCCGGAGACGAGCGCGCCGCGATCTCACGCGCCGATCTCGTCGGCGTCAACTTCGTCGAGAACTGCCGCTACTCGCACCAGGCGCCGGACGACCCGATCGTCTATCCCGGCAAGCCCGGAGCATCGCACCAGCACACGTTCGTCGGGAACAGCACGACGGACGCGTTCTCGTCGTTCGGGTCGCTCCGCTCCGGCGAGACGACGTGCATGCGGGCCGACGACACGGCCGCGTACTGGGTCCCGGCGCTCTACCAGGGCACGACCGAGATCCTGCCGGTCGCCGCGACCGTCTACTACCGCCGCGGCACGCTCGCCGAGGTGAACACGTTCCCGAACAACCTGCGCATGATCGCCGGCGACGCGAAGGCGACGAGCCCGCAGGGCATGCGCATCACGTTCTGGAGCTGCGGCGTCGCGTCGGGTGTCGACCGCTCGGCCGAGGTTCCCACGTGTCCCGACACGCGCGGCTCGTTCCTCCGGCTCCACATCCGCTTCCCGGAGTGCTGGGACGGACGGAGGCTCGACAGCGCCGACCACAAGAGCCACATGGCGTACGCGACGCGTGCCGGCTGTCCCTCGACGCACCCCGTCGAGGTGCCGCAGATCACGCAGATCTACCGCTATCGCGACCCGCGGCGGCGAGGGCTTCTCGCTCGCGTCGGGCGGCGTCTACAGCGCGCATGCCGACTTCGTGAACGCGTGGAACCCGGGTGCGCTGCGCAAGCTCGTCGAGGGCTGCCTCAACGAGCTCGTGCACTGCGGCGCGCGGGTAGCTCCAGTCGAACCCGAGGGGGCAGGAGGACTGCCCCCTCGGGTTTACCGAGCCCTCACAGACCGCCGCTACGGTGACCCGCCGTGCGTTCGAGCCTCCGCTTCGCCTCGTTGCTCGTCCTCGTCTGCCTCGCCGGCGGCGCGAGCCTCGGCACGGCGGCTGAGAAGCCGGCCGCGGACGCGCCGGTCGCGTCGCTCGAGCCGGCCGCGACGGCGAAGCTCTGGAAGTCTCTCGTCTCTGCCCAGCCGGAGCCGCCGCACGCGAGCGCCCAGGCTCCCGCCTGCCGCCCGCTGCGTGCGGTCTTCTATGCGGCTTCGGACTGGCTGCGGCTGGCGACGAAGCTCGCTGCGGCGGCCTCGCCGTGCGCCGAGTACTACGTTTCCGTTCCGCCGATCGTCGCCGACAAGACGCAGTTCCGGCGCGAGCAGGCCTCGCGCATCCGGGCGCTCGGGCCGAACTTCCATGCGCTCGCGGAGATCCACTTCACGACCTGGAGCCGCTGGGTCGCGAGCACCGGATCGTCGTGGTACGCGGCCGGCGTGACGGCGCGCCAGCGCATGGCCGAGGCCGGCTACGACGTCACGCGCGGCGACAGCTGGATGCTGAACGAGCTCACGACCGCCGTCCGCCGGGGCGACGGCAACGCGCGCGCGAACGTCCGTGAGCTCCTGCGCGGCCTGTACGAGGGCGACGGAACGCGGCCGACGCCCGGAGCCGTCCTCTCCGTCGGGTTCGGGCAACGAACGACCGACGTCTCCGTCTACCAGAACACGCTCCAGGCCTGGCTCGCCGACTCGGCGTTCTGGGCGGACATGACGACGTATGCGAGCGACTGGTCGCAGGAGGTCTACGGGGACCTTCGCGCCTACGCCGTCCCGGGCGAGCCGACGGCCGTCCGCCGCGAGTACCTCAACGACTACCTCCAGCACCAGCTCGTCCTGGCAACGGCAGGGCCGCCGGAGATCGAGACTGCACGCGCGTTCCTGCGCAATGCCTACAGCCCGCTCGCGAACGGGGCGTGGCCGCGGGAGACCGCCTGGGGCTGGACGATGGTTCCGGTCGAGCAGATGGCCGCGTACCTCGCCGCGCAGGTGGACGCGCTCCGCTTCTTCAGCGCGACGACCGCACAGCCCCGTGACCACTGGGGATTCGCGTGGGCGCCTCGCAACACGACCGGGGTCTCGAATGCCGACTTCGCAGCGCAGACGGGCCAGCTCCTCGACCGGCTCGCGGCCGCGATCCGCGACTCGGCCGGCGCCGTCGACCCCGAGAGTCAGGCGACCGGCGCCTGTGGTCCAGGCGAGGCGCTCTGCGCCGTCGACCTCCCGGACGCAAAGCACAACGAGGCGTGGCGGTCCTTCCGCACGTGGGCGCAGTCGACCCTCGCCATCGGCGGCGCGCCGGCGTCGCTGGTCGCCGGCGCGCCCTCTCCGCCGCTGTCGTTGTCGCTCGCGTCGGCGGTCTCGCGGCCCGTCGCCGTGACGCTCCGCTCCAGCTCCCAGGCCGGCACGTTCTCGACGAGCCCGGCCGGGCCGTGGACGAGCACCCTGACCCTGCCGCTCGCTCCGGGCTCGGGCGTCGGTCTTCTACTACCGAGACACGCGCGCCGGCCGCGCGACGCTTGACGGCTGCGGCGCCCGGAACGACCCAGGCCACGACCGAGCTGACGATCGTGGCCGGGCCGACCGCGCGCATCGCGGTGACACCGAGCCGGCGCGAGCTGCGAGCTCGCGGTGAGGCGCGGTTCACAGCCGCGGCGACGGACGCGTTCGGAAACGCGGTTCCCGCCGGCGTGAACTGGAGCGTCTCGCCGGCAGCGCTCGGGACGTTCGTCCGTCGCCAGGGCGGCGTCGTGACGTTCAAGGCAGGGCGGCTGCTCGGAGCAGGAACCGTGACCGCGGCAGCCGGGGCCTCACTCGTCGCCTCGGCGGCGGTCGTCGTGCGCCCGGCAACGCTCCGTGTCGCGGCGGTGACGTTCCGCGAGACCGCCCGCGGCGTGCAGGTAACGGTCGCGGTCGGTCGACGGAGCCCGCAGGCCCGTGTCGCGGGCGGCGCTCACGCTCGTGGCGCGCCTCGACGACCGGCGTGTCGCCCGCGGCCGGACCACGACCGGAGCGGCCGGCAAGGCCCGTCTGCTCGTTCCGGGCGGGCACGGCTGCTACACGGTCTCGGTGACGCGCGTCGTGGCCGCGGGGTTCACCTGGAACGGCAGAACGCCGCGCAACCGCTTCTGTACCCCGTAGGGTCAGGCGACGCCGGCGAGGAGGAAGGCGCGCGACTCCTTCAGCATCTCGCGCGCGATCACGAGGCGCTGGATCTCGTTCGTGCCCTCGTAGATCTGCGTGATCTTCGCGTCGCGCATCATGCGCTCGACCGGGTACTCGCGGATGTAGCCGTAGCCGCCGAGGATCTGCACCGCCTCGGTCGTGACCTCCATGGCCGTGTCCGTGCAGTAGAGCTTCGCCATCGCCGAGGCCTTCGTCAGCTCCGCGTCGTCGGCGCCCTCGTCGACCATGCGCCCGAAGCGGTAGAGGAGCCCGCGCGCCGCCTCGCAGCGCGTCTCCATGTCCGCGAGCTTGCCCGCGACGAGCTGGTGCTCTGCGATCGGCTTGCCCATCGTCTCCCGGGTGCGGGCGTACTCGAGCGCGTAGTCGGTCGCACCCTGCGCGATGCCGAGCCCCTGCGCGGCGACGCCGGGACGGGAGCGGTCGAGGATGCGCATCGCGATCCGGAACCCCTCGCCTTCCTCCCCGAGGCGATTCGCCGTCGGGCACGCGCGCTCCGTCGAAGATCAGCTCCCCGGTCGTCGACCCGGCGATCCCCATCTTCGGCTCGAGCCGCGCAACCTCGAACCCGGGCGTGTCCGACTCGACGACGAACGCGGAGATGCCGGCGTGGCCGGCATCGGGATCGGTCTTCGCGAACACGGTGTAGAGCCCCGCGACCGCCGCGTTCGTGATGAAGCGCTTCGACCCGTCGAGCACGTACTCGTCGCCGTCGCGCCGGGCGGTCGTGCGCATCGCGGCCGAGTCCGAGCCCGATCCCGCCTCGGTCAGCGCGTACGCGGCGAGCACCTCGCCGGAGGCGAGCGAGGGCAGGAACCGCGCTCTCTGCTCCTCCGTCCCCGCGAGCTTCAGCCCGAGCGAGCCGAGCTCCTGCACCGCGAGGATCAGCCCGCTCGTCGCGCAGACCTTCGAGACCTCCTCGATCGCGACGAGCGCGAGGAGCACGCCGGTGCCGGTGCCCCCGTGCTCCTCGTCGAAGAGGAGGCCGAAGATCCCGTGCTCGCGGTAGAGCTCGACGACGTCCCACGGGAACTCGTGCGACTCGTCGATCTCGGCAGCGCGCGGAGCGATGCGGTCGCGTGCGAGCGTGCGCACGAGCTCGCGGATCTCGAGCTGCTCGTCGGTCAGCGGCTCCCAGGGCACGCGCGAAGTCTAGGTCGGACGAGCTACGGCGCCCCGTGGCAGACCGCTTCGATGTTGTTGCCGTCGGGGTCGAGGACGTACGCCGCGTAGTAGCTCGCGTCGTACCGAGCACGGATCCCTGGCGCGCCGTTGTCGCGTCCACCGAGGGCGAGTGCGTTCGCGTGGAACCGCTCGACGGTCTCGCGATCGGGGCAGGCGAATGCGACGTGCGCCCCTCCGACGGGGTCGCGCCTTCCGATCCCGAAGTCGAGGCCGCGCTCGTCCGCGAAGTAGGCGAGCGTGCCGTCCTCCTCGTAGACGACGCGGTACCCGAGCGGCCCGAGAAGCTCCTCGTAGAACCGTTTTGCGCGATCCCACTCGCCGACGTTGACCGCAACGTGTCCGACGGTCATTGCGGCTCGTGACAGACGGCCTCGATGTTGTTGCCGTCCGCGTCGTGGACGAACGCCGCGTAGTAGTGCTCGTGGTAGTGCGCGCGCACGCCGGGTGTTCCGTTGTCCTGTCCGCCCGCAGCCAACGCGGCCGCGTGGAATGCGTCGACGCCCGCGCGGTCCGGGCACCTGAACGCCACGTGCCCTCCGCCCACCGGGTCGCGGCGGACGACGCCGAGACTCAGTCCGGCACTGTCCGCAAAGCCCAGGAACGGGCCCTGCTCGTGCGCGAGCCGATAGCCGAGAGGCTCGAGGGCCTTCGAGTAGAACGCTCTGGCGGCGTCCTGATCGCTGACGTTCACGCCCGTGTGGTCGATCATGGTCCCTCCTCTCGCCGATACTGTCGCCGCGCATGATCCTCGAGAACGGCGTCATCCGCACGATGGATCCGGCGCTGCCGACCGCTCGGGCGCTCGCGATCGCAGCCGATCGCGTCGCCGGGGGCGTCGGAACGCACGAGACGGCGCTGCCGACGCCGGACGTCGTCGACCTCGGAGGCCGTTGCGTGCTGCCCGGCTTCACGGACTCGCACGTGCACTTCCCGACGTGGTCGCTCTCCCGGCGAGACGTGAGGCTCGAGGGCGTCTCCGGCCTCGCGGAGGCGCTCGACCGCGTGCGCGCGCATCCGCGACACGGCACGTGGATCCGCGGGACCGGCTGGCGCTCGGCGGAGTGGGAGGAACAGCCCACCGCGGCCGCCCTCGACGCGGTGACGGGCGAGGTGCCCGCGCTGCTCTTCTCCAAGGACTACCACTCGGCCTGGCTCAACACGGCGGCGCTCGGACGCGCGACCGACGACCTCCAGGTCGACGGCGGCGTGGTCGAGCGGGACGCGAGTGGCGCGCCGACGGGGATCCTGCGCGAGGAGTCCGCGTGGCAGTTCCGCGCCCGCTACGCGATGCCGGCCGAGGACGAGTTCGTCGACGCCACCCGCGAGGGGCTCCGCATCGCCGCGAGCCGCGGCGTCGTCGCGATCCACGACAAGGACGGGTGGCTCGGCGCGCCGCGGATCTTCCAGCGGATCGCCGAGCGCGACGGGCTCACGCTCCGCGTGTGGCAGTCCGTTCCGTACGAGCGCCTGCCCGAGCTCGAGGCGCTGACGGTGCGCTCGGGCATCGGCGACGACTTCCTCCGTATCGGGTACCTGAAAGCGTTCATGGACGGGACCCTCGGGTCGCAGACCGCCTGGATGCTCGACGGATCGGGCGTCGTCATCACGAGCGGCGAGGAGCTCGCGGAGGTGATCCGCGAGGGCGCGCGCCTGGGCTGGCCCGTCGGCGTGCACGCGATCGGCGATCGGGCGAACCGCGAGGCGCTCGACGCGTTCGAGTCGACCCGCGACCTCTGGGCGCCCCTCGGCCTGCGGCATCGCGTGGAGCACGCCCAGTGCCTCGCACCCGAGGACGTCGGCCGGTTCGCGGCTCTCGGAATCGCCTGCTCCGTCCAGTTCAGTCACGCGCCATCGGATCGCGACCTCGCGGAGCGGTTCTGGCCGGAGCAGGTCGACGGTGCGTACGCATTCCGCTCGCTGTTCGAGTCGGGCGCGCTCGTCGCGAACGGCTCCGACGCGCCGGTCGAGGAGCTCGACCCGCTCGCCGGCGTTCGCGCGGGCGTCCTGCGGACGATCGACGATCGGCCCGCCTGGCACCCGGAGCAGTGCCTCACGGTCGAGCAGGCGCTCCTCGCGTCGACTGTTGCTCCCGCGTGGCTCTCACGCGACGAGCGCCGCCGCGGGAAGCTCCTTCCCGGCTACTTCGCCGACCTCGTCGTGCTCTCGCGCGACCCGCTCGAGTGCCCGCCGGACGAGCTGGAGACGGTCGACGTCGTCGCGACGATGGTCGGCGGCCGCTGGGTACACAACCCGCCTCCCTGGGAGTGATGCCTCGCATCGAGCGGACCGAGGGACGCCGACTCTTCGGCGCGGACCCTGCTGCCTACGACCTCGGCAGGCCCGGCCACTCGCCCCTCGTGTACGAGGTGCTGGTCGAGCGGTGCGGCCTCGGTCCCGGAACGAGCGTCGTCGAGGTCGGCCCGGGAACCGGACAGGCAACTCGGAGGCTGCTCGAGCTTGGAGCCGATCCGATCGTCGTCGTCGAGCCGAACCCGTCGCTGGCGGAGCACCTCGAGGAGGTGTACGGAGACCGGCTGGAGCTCGTGCGAGGCGCAGCTGGAGGAGGCGGAGCTCGAGCCGACGAGGTTCGACCTCGCCGCAGCCGCATCGTCGTTCCACTGGGTGGACGAGCGGGTCGGCCTCGCACGCCTCTTCGCGGCGCTGCGGCCGGGCGGGTGGTGCGCGATCTGGTGGACGCTCTTCGGAGACGGCGGTCCGCCCGGACCCGTTCATCGCTGCGACGCAGCCCTCTCCTCGACGGCCTCGACACGAGCCCGACGAAGGGTGAGGAGGGTCGTCCGCGGCACGCACTCGACCGCGAGCGCCGTCTGTCGGCACTCGTCGCGGCGGGGTTCGTCGACGTCGAGCACGAGCTCGCGACCTGGGAAGCGCGGTGGGATGCGATGGGGATCCGTGCCCTGTACGGCAGCTTCTCCCCGATCCTCGCGCTCGACGAGGCCCGTCGGGAGGCGATCCTGGACGAGATCGCACGTATCGCGTCGGACGAGTTCGACGGGTGTGTGACCCGCCGCCTGACGACCTCGGTCTACACCGCTCGAAAGCCGTCGTGAGCACTCGACCGTACAATCCGATCGTGGCCACTCGCACGATGCTCCCCGTCCACGCGGCGCCGACCTGTTCGGTCGCGGGCGCGGCCGAGATCGTCGGGTCGAAGTGGACGGTGCTCATCGTCCACGACCTCTCCGAGGGCCCGCGCCGGTTCACGGAGCTCGAGCGCTCGTGCGCGGGGATCAGCCCGCGGACGCTCGCCGAGCGCCTGCGCTGGCTCGAGACCGAGGAGATCGTCGCCCGGCAGAGCTACCCGGAGTCACCGCCGCGCGTCGAGTACGCGCTGACGGAGAAGGGCCGCGCGCTCCTCCCCGTCGTGCACGAGATGCGCCGCTTCGGCCATGAATGGCTCGGCTGCGGCGTGCACGACACGCCGTCGCGTTAACCCGTCAGCGCTTTCGTCAGCACGCGATCGCGCAGGCGCGTCGGGAGCCGCTCGATCCAGACGCGGAGATGGGCGTCGCGGCCGACGAGATACCGCGCTTTCGGCCGCGTCGCCGTGAGCGCATGCTCGACCGCCGTCGCGACGATGTCGGCGTCGATGCCCGGGCCCCGCTTCAGGGCGACTGCCCTGAACCTCTCCATCCTCGCTGCGTAGAGCTCGTACGCCTCGGCCGCGACTCCTTCGCGCATCACGTCGGCGTGCTCCGCTCCCTTCGCCCAGATCGCGGTCTTGACGCTTGCCGGCTCGACGAGCGAGACGGCGATTCCCCACGGCCCGAGCTCGACGCGGAGCACGTCCGCGAGCGCCTCGAGCGCGTGCTTCGACGCGGCGTACGGTCCGAGGAAGGGCAACGCGCTGCGGCCGCCGACCGAGCCCATGAGCACGACCCGCCCGCCGGCTCGCCTGAGCGCCGGCAGGACGGCCTGGAGCACCGCGACCTGCCCGACGACGTTGACCTCGAGCTGGCGGCGAAGCTCGGCGAGGGGCACGAGCTCGAGCGGGGCGGCGACAGCGATGCCGGCGTTGTCCACGAGCCCGTGAAGCTCAGTTCCGACGACCGCGGCGGCGGCCTCGATCTGCCGCGCGTCCGTGACGTCGAGCTCGACCGGCTCGACGCCGTGCTCGCGGAGCGTCGCGGCGTCCTCTGCGGCGCGAACGCCACCGTAGACCTTCCACCCGGCCCGCGCGAGTCGCACCGCGCATGCGTGCCCGATCCCGGACGACGCGCCCGTGACGAGGACGGAGCGAGCCATGCGGCCTAGTCCGCGAGGCCCTTCGCGCGCAACTCGGCGAGCGCGCGCTCGGACTTCTCGAGCCCGTCGAGGCCCATGCCGTCGAGCACGCGCTCGGTCTTCGCGAACTGGACGTCTCGGTAGTCGACAACCTGCCAGTGATTGCCCCAGGGATCGAGGAAGTCGTGGCCCCCGATCATGCGGGCGCCCGCGTCGCGCGCACGGCGGACGACCTCGTCCTGGTCGTCGACGACGAGCCCGTAGTGCCCGGAGGCGACGGGTTCGGCGACGCGCTCCAGCGCGATGAACTGGTCGCCCAGGTCGACGAACGCCATCCCACCGCTCCGCCCGCGGAGCTGGAGGTCGTCGACGAGCTTCCCGAGAAACGCGAGCATCTCGTCCAGGTCGCCCACCTGGACCGCGACGTGGTTGATGCCGACGAGCCTCGCCACCTGGCCAGACTAGCCACGCCGGGCGGCACCGGCTACTCGGCCGATTCGGCCCAAACGCCGGCGAGCTCGACGATCGTCGCAGCCGCCGCGGCCATGTCCTGCACGCTCGCCCACTCGCGTACCGAGTGGTACTCCTGCCCGCCCGTGAAGAGGTTCGGTGTGGGAAGCCCCTGCGCCGAGAGCACGGCGCCGTCCGTTCCGCCGCGCGTGATCGCGAGCCGCGGCTCGACTCCGGCGCGCCGGATCGCCTCGAGCGCTGCATCGACGACACGCGGGTTCTCCTCGATGAAGGGCCGCATGTTCCGATACGAGTGGCGCACCTCGACGTCGACCTTGGCGCGCGGCTCGCGCACCTCGACCTCCGCAGCGAGCCCGCGGAGAAGCTCGACGTGCGCGGCGAGGAGCTCGTCGTCGTGGTCGCGCGCGATGAAGTCGACGATCGCCTCCTCGGTCGAGCCCGAGATCCGATGCGGGTGGACGTAGCCCTCTCGACCCTCGGTCGTCTCGGGCGAGAGCCGACCCGCCGGAACGGACAGCACGAGCTCGGACGCGAGCTTGACCGCGTTCACGAGCTTGTCCTTCGCCGTCCCGGGGTGCACGGACAGGCCGCGGATCGTCACGCGCACGGACGCAGCCGAGAAGGTCTCGACCTCGAGCTCGCCGAGATCCGAGCCGTCGAGCGTGTACGCCACGTCCGCGCCGAAGCTCTCCAGGTCGAAGTCCTCCGCGCCGCGACCGACCTCCTCGTCGACGGTGAACGCGACCCGGATCGACGCCCGCGGCCGGTCTGCAGTGCGGGCGAGGTAGGCGACGGCGGCCATGATCTCCGCGATCCCGGCCTTGTCGTCGGCACCGAGGAGCGTCGTTCCGTCGCTCGTGACGATGTCGTGCCCCACACGCGCGGCGAGCGCGGGAAGGACGGCGGGCTCGAGAACCTGGCGCGCGTCGCCCGGGAGCGTGATCGGCTGACCGTCCCACGCCTCGTGGACGATCGGCGACACGCCGGCGCCGGTCACGTCGGGCGTCGTGTCGACGTGCGCGATCAGACCGACGACGGGAGCGTCGGACGTGCCGGGGAGCGTCGCGAAGACGGAGTAGCCGTCGTTCAGCTCCACATCGGCGAGCCCGATCGCTCGAAGCTCGTCGACGAGCATGCGCGAGAGGTCGAGCTGCTTCTGCGTGCTCGGCCGCTCCGCCACGCGGTAGGCCCCCTGCGTGTCCACGCGCACGTAGCGCAGGAACCGCTCGAGGACGTCGGTCGCGAGCTCCTCCGCGAGCGGGCTCGAGAAGGCCGCTCTAGCCGCCAAGCTCTCCGAGCCGAACGAAGACCTCGCGCATCGTGGCCACACCGAGCTCGATCGCGTCCTCCGGAACGTTCTCGTTCGGCGCGTGCACGTTGCACTCGCTCTCGATGCCGAAGCCGGTCGCGAGCGTCGGAAGGCCGCGGTCGACGAGCCCTGCGTAGATCGGGAGCGTGCCGCCCGACCGCACGAGGAGCGGCGGCGCGCCGACGACCTTCTCGAACGCGCTCGCGGCCAGCTGGATCGCAGGCGCATCGGTCGGCGTCAGGGCAGGGCGCGCGCTGTTCCGAACCTCGATCTCGAGCTCCGCGCCCGCGGGCAACCCTTGGCGCAGGAGCCGCTCGAAGGACGCGCGGATCGTCTCGGGATCCTGGCCGGGAGCGAGTCGTATCGAGACGTTCGCCCGCGCGTTCACCGGAAGCACCGTCTTCACGAGATCGGGCGAGCCGCCGGCGATCCCGTTCACGTCGAGCGCCGTGTCCGCGAAGGTCCGGAGGTAGAACTCCTCGGCCGCGCCCGGCCCGATCGGGACCGCGCCGTAGTGCGACAGCTGGTCGTCGCCCGAGGGCAGCTGCGCCCACGCCGCGAGCTCGTCGTCGGAGGGCGGTGTCGCGCCGACACGCAACTCGTCGGGAAGGCGACCGTCAGAGCCCTGGCAGGACGCCCGACAGAGCCGCCATCAGCGCGTGCGTCGCGTTGAGTGCGGCCGCACCGAACATGCCGGAGTGCATGTCCGTCGTCCCGGTGCGAACGCTGAGGTGGACGTACAGCATCCCGCGGACCGCCACGGCGAACGCGGGCTGGCCCCGACGGATCATCCCGCCGTCGAGGATCAGAGCGGCATCGGCGCGCCCGGTGTCGGCAGCGACCCACTCGACGATCGAGTCGCCCCCGACCTCCTCCTCGCCGTCGAAGGCGAAGCGGACGTTGACGGGCAGCTCGCCGCGTCCGCCGCGAGCTGCCTGACGGCCTCGACGAGCGCGAAGAGGTTCCCCTTGTCGTCGGCGACGCCGCGCGCATACAGCCGACCGTCTCTCTGCGTCAGCTCGAAGGGAGACGACTCCCAGAGCTCGAGCGGGTCCGGCGGCTGGACGTCGAAGTGCGCGTAGCAGAGGACCGTCGGAGCGGACTCGGGTCGTTCCGAGGCGGCGAACTCGCCGATGACGAGTGGCCTCGTGCCCCACGGGACGAGCTCGGCCGATCCACCCCCGTCGCGGATGCGCGCGGCGACCCACTCCGCGGCCGCGACGATGTCGGCCGCGTGGGCCGAATCGGCGCTCACGGAGGGGATGGCGATCAGCTCTGCGAGGGAGTCGCGGAGCTCGTCGGGCGACGGCGTCACGGCCGCGCAGTCTATGCAGAGCCGGTCGGCAGGTGTGCGGCTAGGCGACGTCGCGGACGCGCTGGGCGTCGGCGAGTGCGCGGAGCTTCTTCAGGCCCTGGTGCTCGATCTGCCGGATGCGCTCGCGCGTGACGTTGAACGCGCGACCGACCTCGTCGAGCGTTCGCGGCTGGCGGCCGTCGAGGCCGTAGCGGAGCTCGAGCACCATGCGCTCGCGCTCCGAGAGGCGCGCCCAGGATCGATTCGCAGCGCCTCGCGCTGCAGCGTCGTCTCGGCGAGCTCGTCCGGGAGCGGAGCCGACTCGTCCGCGAGGAAGTGGCCGAACTCGGACTCGTCGTCGTCGCCGACGGGCTTCTCGAGGGAGACGGGCACCTGCGCGCTGCGACGAATCTGCTCGACCTCGTCCGTCGTCATCTCGACGTCGCGGGCGATCTCGTCGATGCCCGGCTCGCGACCGAGCTCGGCGCGGAGCTTGCGCTCGGAGCGCATGATCCGGTTGAGCTTCTCGACGACGTGCACGGGCATGCGGATCGTCCGGCCCTTGTCCGCGATCGCGCGCGCCACCGCCTGCCGGATCCACCAGGTCGCGTACGTCGAGAACTTGAAGCCCTTGCGGTAGTCGAACTTCTCGGCTGCGCGGACGAGACCGATCGTGCCCTCCTGGATGAGGTCGAGGAAGGGCAAGCCCTGGTTGCGATACCGCTTCGCGATCGAGACGACGAGGCGGAGGTTCGCCTCCACCATCGCCTGCTTCGCGCCGTGGTCGCCGCGCTCGATGCGCTTCGCGAGCTCGACCTCCTGGGCCGCTGTCAGGAGCGGGACCTTGCCGATGTCCTTGAGGAAGAGCTGGAGAGCGTCGGTCGTGATCTCGGGCTCGGGCTCGACCTCCGGCTCGGCCTCGTCCACGTCGGCGTGGACGACGGCGATCTGCGCCTCGTCGAGGGAGGCATAGAAGTCGTCGAGCTGCGCGGGCTCCAGCTCGAGCTCGTCGAGCGCGAGCGCGAGCTCGTCGGCATCGACCTGGCCCGTTCGGTACCCGACCTCCAGGAGGCGTTGGCCCTCGTCGCTGGCGAGGATCTCCTCGATCGGCGTTCGAGTGGTAGCGCCCTGCGTTTCGTCAGCGGCCAGACCGCACCCCTTCCTCGTCGGCCGTCACACGGTAGTTACAGCTGCGGCGGTCGTCAAAGCCGCGCTCGAACCGGCTCACGAGCGAGCCTTGCGGATCGTCTCGAGGTAGCGCTTCGCCTCGCGCGCGAGCGGCGATCCCGGCTGCGCCTTCGCGGCGAGGCGGAACTGGCGCTCGGCACCCTCGACCCGGCCGGTCCAGAGGAGGAGCACGCCGAGATGGAAGCGCACCGTCGGCTCGTCGGGGTACGTGCGGGTGAGGGGGCCGAGCCGGCCGAAGGCCGTCGCGGGCGTGTCCTTGTCGAACGCGCCCACAGCGCCCGCAACCTGCGCCTCGACGTCGTTCGGGTACCTGCGCGCAGCCTCGTCGAACGCACGCGCTGCGGACACCGGACGACCGACGCGCTGCAGGCCGACTCCGTACAGCAGCTGCTCACGCACACCGCCGTGCCGTGCCGCGGCAGCGCAACGCCGCGAGCTGGCGAGCCGGCGGCAGGCCCGCGATCGCGGCGGGCGCGGCGAACGACGGGATGAACGCGGGCAGGCCGCGAGGGAGATCGGGATGGAGGAGGTTCCCGGCGACGACCGCGTACGGCGTGTCCGGCTCGGCGTCGAGGGCCGCGCGCCAGGCCTCGACGGGATCGCCGGTGTTCGCCCACAGCCGCGCGAGGCCGAGGTGGAGCTGCACGACCGCGACCTCGGGATAGAGCTTCGCGAGCTGCTCGAGCCGGTCGAGCGAGCCGTTCGGCCACTCGGCGAACGCCGCGCCCACCTTCGCCTCGAGCGAGTCGTGCTTGGCGAAGACCGCGCTCGCGGCCGCGAGGTCCCCGCGCGCGTAGAGCGCCGCGCCACGCGTGATCGGCTCGGGCCTCCGGGTCCGAGCGGAAGCCGAGCGCGAACGAGAGCGGAGGCCTTCCCTCGCGGAGCCCGGGCGAGGTCGTGCTCGCCGCCGTACCGGCCGAGTCGCCGTCCGACGAGAGGATCGCGGCGGCGACGACCGCGACGGCGGCTACGGCGACGGCAGCGACGAGGAGCGCGACACGACGCTGCGCGGACACCGCCGGACGATAGCCAGGGCGCCAAAGCTATAGTTCCGAAAGTAATGGCGACGTATCGCGAGCTGCTGGCACAGGTCAAGACCGAGATCGACGAGATCTCGTCCATCGAGGCGCAGGAGCGCCTCGACTCGGCGGACGGCTCGCTCTTCGTCGACGTCCGCGAGCCGGACGAGTGGGAGGAGGGACACATTCCCGGCGCGATCTACACGGGCCGAGGCCGCCTCGAGCAGCGCATCGAGGGCCTCGTCCCCGACAAGACGCGCCCGCTCGTCGTCTACTGCTCCGCCGGGTCGCGCTCCGCGTTCGCCGCGAAGGTGCTCGAGGAGCTCGGCTACGAGAACGTCGTCAACCTCGCCGGCGGGTTCTCGGACTGGAAGCGGAACGGCTTCGAGATCTCGATCCCGCGCGTCCTCACGCCCGAGCAGCGGTCGCGCTACAGCCGGCACCTGCTGATCCCCGAGGTCGGAGAGGAGGGCCAGCAGCGCCTGCTCGACGCGCGCGTCCTCCTCGTCGGAGCCGGCGGGCTCGGATCGCCCGCTTCGCTCTATCTCGCGGCAGCCGGCGTCGGAACGCTCGGGATCGTCGACGCAGACGTGGTCGACGAGTCGAACCTCCAGCGCCAGGTCGTGCACTCGACCGACCGGCTCGGCGAGCCCAAGGTCGCGTCCGCCAAGCGGACGCTCGAGGCGCTCAACCCCGACGTCGACGTGGTCCCGTTCCAGGAGCGGCTCACCTCGGAGAACGTCGATCGGATCCTCGCCGACGGCTGGGACGTCATCGTCGACGGCGCCGACAACTTCCCCACGCGCTACCTCGTCAACGACGCGTCCGTGTGGAGCGGGATCCCCGTCGTCCACGGCTCGATCTTCCGCTTCGAGGGACAGGTCACCGTCTTCGCGCCCGGGGTCGGGCCCTGCTACCGCTGCCTCTTCCCCCAGCCGCCGCCGCCCGAGCTCGCGCCGAGCTGCGCGGAGGGCGGCGTCCTCGGCGTCCTGCCCGGGATCATCGGGTCGATCCAGGCGAACGAGACGCTCAAGCTCATCCTCGGCCGCGGCGACTCGCTGGCCGGCCGGCTGCTGCTGTTCGACGCTCTCGGCACGACGCTCGACGAGGTCACCGTTCGCCGCAACCCCGACTGCCCGGTCTGTGGCGACAGCCCGTCGATCACGGAGTACGTCGACTACGTCGAGTTCTGCAACGCGCCGGTGCATCTCTGATGCCTGCCGTCCGCATCCCACCGACGCTGCGCGCCGAGGTCGGAGGCGCACGCGAGCTCGAGGCCGAGGGCTCGACCGTCGCCGAGGTGATCGACGACCTCGTCGAGCGCTACCCCCCACTCGCGTCGCAACTCCTGCAGGACGGTGAGCTCGCGCCGTTCGTGAACGTCTACGTCGGGGGCGAGGACGTCCGCACCCGCGACGGGCTCGACACCGAAGTCGGCCACGGTGACCAGCTCATCCTCCTCCCGGCGATGGCGGGCGGGGATGGGGTCTGACCCCGGCCTCGCGCAGCGCGTCGCGTCGTCCCTTCTCGACCTCGTCGGATCGACCCCGATCGTCGAGCTGCCCCGCCTCTCGCCGAAGCGGTCCGTCCGTCTCTTCGCAAAGCTCGAAGGACAGAATCCGAGCGGGTCGATCAAGGATCGGGTCGCGAAGGCGATGCTCGACGCCGCCGAGGCTTCGGGCGAGCTCGAGCCCGGGCGGCACCTGCTCGAGCCGACGAGCGGGAACACCGGCATCGCGCTCGCGCTCGCCGCACGGCTGCGCGGCCATCCGCTCACCTGCGTCGTCCCGTCGAACGTGACGGCCGAGCGCCGTCGTCTCCTTCGGCTCTACGGCGCCACGATCGTCGAGTCGCCCGGGGAGGAGGGCTCGAACGGCGCCGTGCGGCTCGCACTCGAGCTCGCGGAGGCCGACCCGTCCTACTTCATGCCGTTCCAGTACGCGAACGCGGCGAACCCGCGAGCGCACTACGACGGTACGGGCGCCGAGATCGCGGCCGCCCTCGATCGTGTCGACGTCTTCGTGGCCGGGCTCGGGACGGGCGGGACGCTGATGGGCGCCGGCGAGCGGCTCCGCGAGTCCTTTCCCGACGTCGTCGTCGCCGCCGCGGAGCCGCTCCCCGGGGACGAGGTCATGGGCCTCCGCTCGCTCGAGGACGGGTACGTGCCGCCGATCCTCGACGTCTCCAAGCTCGACCGGAAGCTCCTCGTGACGAACGCCGAGGCCGTCGCGGGCCTCCGCCTCCTGCTCGAGCGCGAAGGCGTGCTCGGCGGCGTCTCGTCGGGCGCGGTGATCCACGCGGCGCTGACGCTCGCGGAGGAGCTCGACGAAGGGGTCGTCGTCTGCGTCCTCGCCGACGGCGGCTGGAAGTACCTGTCCGCAGACTTCTGGGACGCCGACGACGTCGAGAGCTCGATGGGGCGCTCCGTCTGGTGGTAGTCCCGGCCGCCGTGCGCGACGCGCTGGCGGAGCACGCGAAGGCCGAGTCACCGAACGAGGCGTGCGGGCTGGTCGTCACGAGGGACGGCGTCGCCGAGCGCTACGTCCCGGGCCGCAATGCCGCTGCGTCGCCGTACCGCTTCGAGCTCGACGTCCCGCCCGAGACCTGGTTCCTCGAGGACGAGGGCTACGAGCTCGCGGTGTTCCACTCGCACATCTCCTCGCCGCCGCGACCGTCGCGAACCGACGTCGAGAACGTCGGCCTGTGGGCGGGCCGCCCGTACCTCATCTACACGGTGCGAACGGACGAGCTCGCGGGCTGGCGGATCTCCGCCGAGTCGATCGAGCCGCTGGAGCTCTCCGAGCGCCGCTCGGAACCTCGCTGACGCGAGATTCCGAGCGCGCAAGACAGCGGAAGCGTCCTCCCTCGACCTACTTGATGGTGAAGGACCCCTTCATCACCGACGCATGGGGGTCGCAGACGAACGTGTACTTGCCCTTCTTGAGCGTGATCTTGAACGTCTTCGAGCCGACGGCCGCGACACTCGTCTTCACGTTCACGCCCGGCCCCTTCAGATGGAAGTTGTGAATGCTGGACTTGTCGCTCACGACCAGCGTGTACTTCCCCGCCTTCGTCGGCTTCTTCATGCTGATCGTGAAGCCGGGTCCCACGGTGCCCGTGATCTTCGTCACCGCGAGAACTGGGGCCGCGACGACGGCGGCGACGACCACGGCGAGCAGGACTGCAACGGTGCGCTTTCTCATGACCCTCCCTCGAGACTCCGTTGTGTCCGGAGAGGGTAGCCAGAGCGGTGCTCTCATCGACCGCCACTTCGTCTGCCTTCCTCAGCCGGAGGTCGAGAGCCCCGCTGCCTCGATCGCCTCGCGCGCAAGCGCGTCGTCGTCCGGCCCGGGAAGGCCGCTGACTCCGACCGCTCCAACCCGCCGTCCGTCCTCGAAGGCGGCGACCCCACCCTGGAAGAACGTGAAGAAGGGATCGAAGCTCGCCCGCTCGGCAGCGTCCTCGCGTGCCTTCGCCGCGAGCTCGGCCGTGGAGGTGGCGTCGCTGCGGGCAGCCGTGTACGCCTTTCGGTGAGCGTTGAGCCGCGTATCGGGAGCCGCCCCGTCCATCGTCGCCGCCGCGACGATCTCGCCGTGGCCGTCCGCCGCGAACACCGAGACGGGCGCGGTCGCGTTCTCGACCACGAAACGGACGACGGCGAAAGCGGCCTCGAGTCTCACCGTGCGATCTTGACGCATCGGCGAGCGTCGGGGCGTACGCTCATTCGTCGAGCCACCCAACGCCGATGCGAGCGATAGTCATCGAGAAGCCGAACGCCGTCGCCCTCCGGGAGCTGGAGACACCGACTCCGGGCGCCGGCGAGGTGCGCGTTCGCAGCGTCGTCGCGGGCGTCTGTCGAACGGACCTCGACATCGCGACGGGAGCGCTCGACCCGCGCTGGGTGCGCTTTCCGGTCATCCCCGGCCACGAGTGGAGCGGCGTCGTCGACTCGGTCGGCGACGGCGTCACCGCCGTTCAGCCGGGCCAGCGCGTCGTGTGCGAGGGGAACATCGGCTGCATGAGCTGCCCCCGCTGCCGCGCCGGCGACACACACCTCTGTCAGAGCTACGACGCCGTCGGCTTCACGCGCGGCGGCGGCTGGGGCGAGTTCGTCGTCGTCCCCGCGCGGATCCTCCACCCGCTGCCCGACCACGTGTCCTTCGCTGCGGCCGCGCTCGTGGAGCCGGGGTCGTGCGTCGTCAAGGCCCTCGGGCGCGCCGGGATCCAGCCGGCGGAGACCGTGGGGGTCATCGGCGTCGGAACGATGGGCGCACTGGCCATCCGGCTCGCGCGCCTCCACTCGCCCGCCGCGATCGTCGCGTACGGGATCCGCGACGAGGAGCTCGAGCTCGCCCAGACGCTCGGCGCCGACGCCGTGGTCAACGTCGCACAGGCGGACGCCGAACGGGAGACACGGAGAGCCATCGGAGAGCTCCCGGACGTCGTCGTGGAGACGGCGGGAGCCGTTGCCGCGGTCGAGCTCTCGACCCGGCTCGCACGGGAGGGCGGTCGTGTCGTCCTGCTCGGGATCGCCGGTCGTGACGAGGAGCTCACTCTTCCGGCCGACCGCATCGCGCTGCGGGACCTGTCGGTGCTCGGAAGCGTCGGCTACACGACCGCGGCGTGGGCCCAGATGGTCGCACTGCTCCGCGAGCGGCTGGTCGACGTCGACCCGATCGTCACCCACCGGTTCCCGCTCGAGCGGTTCGAGGACGCGTTCGCGCTGATGGATGCGCGCGAAGGCGTCGTGGCGAAGATCCTTCTCGAGCACGCCGGCTGATGCGGATCCGGGGGGTCACGACCGCCGTCGTCGAGGCGAATTACGACTGGACGATCGTCCGCGTCGAAAGCGACGAGGGCGTGCTCGGCTGGGGCGAGGCGTTCTGCGCGCCCGGTCTGCCCGAGACCATCCGCGAGCTCGCGCCGCTGATCGAGGGCCGCGACGCGCGCCAGGTCGAGCCGCTCGTGCGGCGCCTTCACCTCGCGACGGCGCACGTGTCCAGCGGCGGCACCGTGTACCACGCGATCTCGGGGATCGAGGCCGCGCTCTGGGACCTCGCCTCGCCCGCGCGCTCGAGCACCTCCCCGTGCTCTGGCTCGAGGATCCGACGCCGCCTCAAGATCTTGCTTCGGTCGCGCGTATCGCCGAGCGGACGACGACGCCGATCTGCACAGGTGAAAACCTCTACCGCCTCGAGGGCTTCGCGGCGCTCATCGACCACGGTGGCGTCGACGTCCTCGCGCCGGACATCCAGAAGGTCGGCGGGCTGGCCGATACGCGTCGGATCGCGGCACTCGCGGACGTGCACTCGCGGCCACTGGCGCCCCACAGCATCGCCGGGCCGATCGGCACGCTCGCATCCGCGCACGTCTGCGCCTCGATCCCGAACTTCCTCGCGCTCGAGTGGCACGCCGCGTCGGTGCCGTTCTTCGACGAGCTCCTGACGACCGGCGGGCCGGTGATCGAGGACGGTTACATCACGGTGCCGGATCGCCCGGGAAACGGCGCGGAGCTCGACCTCGACGTGGCACGACGCTACGCGCGGCCGGGAGCGCCGTTCTTCGACGAGCGGGCTTAGGCGGCAGGGTCGGGCGCGAGGAAGCGGAGCACGCCGAGCTCGCCCTCGACGCGCAGCTCGCGTGACGCTGCCGGTATCGCGAGAGCATCACCGGGGCCGGCCGGAATCCCGTCGATCGCCCCTTGCCCCTCGACGACGAGGAGCACGGCGAAGCGCCCGCTCGCCTCCGCTCGCTCGTCCACCTCGAAGAAGGCGTGCGACTCCGGTGGGAGCGACAGGATCGGCGAATGCGCCCGGAGGTCGAGCGCCCGCACCGCCTCCTCCCAGCCGAGACCGAGGTGGCTGTCCTCGGGGTCGATCGGGAAGTCCCGCCACTCGCAGAGGAGCGAGAAGTCCGTCGGCTCCTGGACCTCCGCGATCAGGAGCCCGGCGCCCAGAGCGTGGGGAACGCCGGCGGGGACGTAGACGACGTCGCCCGCGCGGACGGCGCACGCGGTTCAGCGAGCCGAGCAGCGCCTCGACGTCCTGCACCCGGATCCACTCGAGGAAGCGCTCGGGCTCCACGTCCTCCCGGAGACCGACCCACACCTCGGCCTCCTCCTCACGCGTGCGCAGGACGAGCCACGCCTCCGTCTTGCCGAACGGCGAGTCGAACGCTCGGCGCGCGAACGCGCGATCGGGGTGCGCGTGCACCGGGAGGCGCTCGGCTGCGTCGAGCAGCTTGACGAGGACGCCCGTCGACGCGCCGAAGCGAGCGACGTGCTCCTCGCCGAGCCAGCCGATCGGGTCGTCGGCGACTGCGTCGCGGAGCAGGCGGCCGTCGGCGAGCCGCGACAGGCCATCGTCGGGATCGGCGCGGCCGGGGTTGTTCGCGGGAGTGACGGATCCGACCCACTCCTCCGGGAAGAACCCGTCCTCGGCATGCTCGCCGCGCAGCTCTGCCAGCAGCGCTCCGCCGCGATAGAAGCGATGGACGCGAGTCGGTGTCAGCCGGACGGCGTGCATGAATCAGGCGCCGACGTCATCCGGCGTGAGCAGCACGTAGCCGGACTCCAGGTTCGCGCCTGCTCGCGCCATGTGCGCCTCACGCGGCGGCACGTGCCAGCCGAACGCGTCGGCGAGACGCACGATCATCGAGAACAGCGCCGCGACGTGGATCGCGTCGACGAGCGCGCTCACCGTGACTCCTTCGGAGAGCACGGCGTCCGCGTCCGCCTCGCTCAGCTCCTCGGGATGGAGCGTGAGCTTCTCGAGGAACCCGAGCGTGGCACGGAGCTGCGGCGTCGACGGGCGCGGTGCGCCAGTCGCGCCTCACCGCCTCCCACACCTCCTCGCCGAGGGCATACGACGCGACCGCGCCGTGGGACTCCGTTCAGAACGGGCACTGGTTCAGCGACGAGACGAACGCCGCGAAGAGCTCGCGCTCGCCGACGCTCCAGTCCGACGGGCCGCGCATCGCCTGATCGAGCGCGTCGGAGTACGGCCGCCCGAAGATCTCGGGCCGGTAGTGGAGCGTCTTCAGGACGTCGGGGGGCTCCGCGCCGCGGCGCTCCCGGATCGCGTCGAGCACACTCGCCTCTCCCGGCTCGTGACCGCTCTCGAGGCTGCGCAGCCTCACGTCAGCACCCGGAGGCCCGCGTCGCGCCGCTCGAGGCCGGCGGCGACGGCCGCCGCCACCGTCAGCTCGAAGACGACGTCGTCGGAGTAGCCCGCGCGCGTCAGCGCCTCGACGTCCTCGTCGGTGATCCGGTACGCGTGGCGCCGGACCTTGTCGAGGTAGGCCTCGAGCTCGGGCGGAGCCGGACGCTCCGGCTGTGCTGCCTCCGCCAGTCGTGCGACGGCTGCGTCGTAGCGGGTCTCGATGGTGGCCACGGGAGGCCGTAGTTCACCACAAGAAGCCCCGCTGAGGACGGCTTTCCCGGCCTGCGCTCAACACTCCCCTGCAAGCGAGGCGAAGTACCATGACCGTCCGATGAGCGCGCCCGCTTTCGCCGGCCGGCCGTCGCTGACGATCCGGGGAACGCGGTACCCGGTTCTGCTGCCGACGGTCCGCGACCCGCGACTCCATCTCGCCGCGGTGATCGTCACGTTGCAGGTGCTCGGGCAGACGGCGTTCGGCTTCAACCTGTCGATCGCCCAGATCCTCGTGGCGCTGGGGACGTGCGCCGTGCTCGAGGTCGGCATCGCCTTCTTCCGCCACCACCTCATCCTGTGGCCCGCGAGCGCGCTGCTCACCGGCAACGGCGTGGCCTTCATCCTGCGCGTGCCCGGGACCGAGCACGGCGACTGGTGGAGCCTGCACGGCGCGTGGATCTTCGCCGGGACCGCCGCGATCGCGCTGCTCTCGAAGCACGTGATCCGCGTCCACGGCCGACACGTCTTCAACCCGTCGAACTTCGGGCTCGTCGTGTGCTTCCTCGCGCTCGGGAAGTTCCGCGCGGATCCCCTCGACTTCTGGTGGGGGCCGATGTCGCCGTGGATGGCGCTGGCCCTCTGCGTGATCGTCGTGGGTGGCTTCGCGATCCTCACGCGGCTCCGCCTGCTCGCGATCGCCGTCGGGTTCTGGCTCACGTTCGCCGCCGGCATGGCGTTGCTCGCCGTGAGCGGGCACTCGATGACCGCGCGCTGGCACGTCGGCCCGATCACGGGCTGGGACTTCTGGTGGCTGCTCGTGACCTCGCCGGAGATCCTGATCTTCCTCTTCTTCATGATCACCGACCCGAAGACGATTCCCGACGGGCGTCGTGGCCGCCTCGCCTACGCCGTCGGGGTCGGGCTGCTCGCGACGCTGCTGATCGCGCCGCAGACGACCGAGTTCGCCACGAAGGTCGCCGTGCTGACCGCGCTCGCGCTCGTGTGCGCGGCGCGCGGCGTCGTCGAGCTCGTCGGCGCGAGGCGACTCTCGTCGCTGACGGGGCGCCGACCGAGGCGGCTCGTCGTGGGGACAGCGGCTCTCGCGGGCGCGCTTGCATACGCAGGCCTGGTCGTCGCCGCCGGAATCCCGGCTCGCCCGGAGCCGGGGCTCACGTCCGCCACCGCCGTGCAGGGCCTTCCGGCGATCACGGTCGTCGACTCCGGCGGCGTCGCGGGAATCGACGACCGCTCGGCGCAGAGCGATCGCCCGCGATGTCGTCGTCGCTCTCCGCACGGAGTCCGACGCCCTGCGCACGCGGAACCTCGAGCGGGCGGCAGACGGCGCCAGCGGGGCGTGGCTCGCCTCGTTGTGGCTGCGCATTCGGAGCTCCGCAGGACGTCCGGCCGTCGTGGCGACGTACGAGCTCGAGAGCATCCAGCTCAGGCTGCGCCGAGGCGCGTACCAGGGGCCGCCCACCGTCGTCGCCCACATCACGGGCACGATGCTCACCTCCACGTATGCGCCGGGCGGCGCCGCCCAGCCGGTCAGCCGGGCCGAGCCCAGACCGTTCCGGCGGACGCTGGAGCTCGCGCTCGAGCACGGACGCTACGTCGTGGTCGGCTCGGCTGGCGGCGGCGTTCCCGCTCCCACCTCCACGCCCGCGACGGGTGCACCGACCGCGCTCGGCGGAATCTCACTCGAGAACGTCGCCGGCAGCGCCGGGGTCGCGTTTCACACAGGGCGCGTTCCGCTTCGGCGTCTCGAACGACCTGACGGCGATGATGGGCGGCGGCCTCTGCTGGCTCGACTACGACCGCGACGGCTGGCTCGACCTCTTCGTCGTCAATTCCTATGCGCAGACCGACATCGCCACCTGGGAGACGAAGGGCGGCCTTCCGCGCAGCGCCCTCTTCCACAACGACGGCGGGACGTTCGAGAACGTGAGCCGGCGCACAGGCGCCGACCTCCCGCTGCGAGGGGACGGCTGCGTCGCAGCGGACTTCGACCTCGACGGCTACACCGACCTCTACGTGACGTCCGCGGGGTACAACGTCCCGACGGACGGCTACGACGCGCTGCTCTGGAACAACGGCGACGGGACGTTCACCGAGGGCGCGCGCGCGGCGGGGATCGACGCGCCCGGCTGGCACGCCGGCGCCGCCGTCGGCGACGTCAACGGAGACGGGCGGCCGGACCTCTTCGTCGCCGCGTACACCGACCCCAACGTCCTCGTTCCCTCGTCGTCGGGCTTCCCGACGAACCACCTCGCGCTCCGCGACCTCCTCTACCTCAACGAGGGGCCGGACGCGAGCGGACACTCGACGTTCCGCGAGGTCGCCAAAGCGGCCGGGATCGAGCGCAAGAAGGTCGGGCACGGGCTCGGCGCCGTGTTCACGGACGTGAACGGCGACGGACGCCTCGACCTGTACGTCGCCAACGACGCCGACCCGAACCAGCTCTACGAGAACGTCGCCGGCCCGGGGGCGTCGACGCGGACCCGGCGCGCCTCGGCTTCCGCTTCGAGGAGGTCGCGAAGCGAGAGGGCGTCGACGACCCGAACGCGGGCATGGGGATCGCCGCGGCGGACTACAGCCTCGACGGGCGCCCGGACCTGGTCGTCACGAACTCGCGCGGGCAGCTCCACGCCGCGTACCGGAGTCGTTCCTCGCTCGCGGGCCGGCCGTTCGCCGACGCGCGGCCCGAGATCGCGGCCGCGGTCGGGACGCACTCGACGGGCTGGGGCGTCTCCTGGGCGGACCTCGACCTGGACGGCGACCTCGACCTCGTGCTCGCGAACGGCGCCATTCCGGTCGTCGACCTCGCGAAGGACGCTCAGCGCGTCCAGGTGCTCGAGAACGTCGGCGGGCGGGGCGCCGCGACTCGGTTCGCGGCCGTCGAGCGCGCGGGCTCCAGCACCGGTCCCGCGGTCAACGGGCGCGGGCTGGCGACCGCCGACTACGACAACGACGGCGACCTCGACGTCGCGGTCAACTCGGTCGGAGGACAGCTGCAGCTCCTGCGAGAACGACGGAGCGCGAGGCCACTGGCTCGAGGTGCGGCTGTCGCACGTTCGCTCCCGGTGCCGTCGTCACGGTCACGCTCCCCGACGGCCGCAGGCTCGTCCGCGAGGTGCACGCGGGCTCGAGCTACCTCTCGTCCGAGGATCCGCGCGTGCACTTCGGCCTCGGCACAGCCTCGATCGTGGACAAGCTGATCGTTCGCTTCGCCGACGGAACGACGAGGAGCCTCCGAAAGGTCGCGGTGGATCGAGTCGTGAACGTCGACGCGCCGTAGCGCGCCAGCTCCGTCAGCGGCCGGAGCGCTCCTGCAGCCGGCGGGCGATGGTGTCGAGCGTGACTGCAGCAAGGAGGATGACGCCGGTCACGACGTAGATCGTCCCCGTCGAGTAGCCGCCGATGTTCAGACCGTTCGCGATCGTCGCGATGATGAGCGAGCCGAGAAGGGCGCCACGAACCTCGCCCCGGCCCCCGAACAGGCTCACGCCGCCGATGACCGCGGCCGAGATCGAGTCGAGCAGCAGCGTTCCGCCTCCGACGTTCAGGTTCACCGACTGCAGCCGCGCCGCGAGGACGATCCCGCCGACGCCGGCCATGATCCCGGAGATCATGAAGACGAGGATCCGCACGCGCGCGACGTTGATTCCGGCACGTCTCGCCGCCTCGGCGTTGCCGCCGACCGCATAGACGTGGCGCCCGAACGTCGTGCGCTTGGCGAGGAACGTCAAGCCCGACGAGGAACACGAGCATGAGGACCGCGGCGAGCGGCAGCCCGAGCGGCTGCGTGCAGTTCACCGTGAGCGGCGTGCCCGCGGGCGCACGCCGCCGGCTTCGTCGCGTGTGTGCAGATGCCGACGACGCCGAAGGCGAGGATCGCGACACCGACGACCTTCAGGATGATCGGGAGCGGCCGGACCTGCAGGCCCGCCCGCTTCGAGCTCACGATGCCGCTCAACGCGACGAGCAAGTAGAAGCCGGTGACGGCCGCCGCGATGATCCAGCTCACGCTGGCGGAGAAGTAGTACGTCGCCGTCTTGTTGATCCAGTCCTCCTCGATGATGATCACGCCTCGCACCTGGAGGACCTTCAGGATCACGCCCTGCCAGATGAGAAGCCCGGCCAGCGTCACGACGAACGACGGCACGCCGACCTTCGCCACGAACGTGCCCTGCGCCGCTCCGATGATCGCCGACGACGCCGAGCGCGATGAGGATGCAGAGCCAGCCCGGGTAGTTGCGACCGTCGGGGAGCTGCAGCTCGGCGGCGGTCAGCGCGGCAATGCCGCTCAGGAACCCGATCGAGAGATCGATCTCCGCGATCAGCAGCACGAAGACGACACCGAACGCGATCATCGTCACGCCCGCCATCTGGAGGATGACGTTCACGAAGTTCGACGCCGTGAAGAAGTTCGTAGCGGTGAAGCTGAAGAAGGCGACGATGAGCACCTCGCCGATGACGACCGGCAGGACGCCCGAGGTTCCCCGACTTGAGGTTGTCGACCGCGCGCTGCCAGAACCCTGGTGCGCTCCTCGGCGTCCCCCTCGGGCAGCCCGATGCCCGGCGCGACGATCTCGGCGTCGGTGCTCACGAGACGATCTCCGGCGCGGTCTCCGCGATACCCGGCGACCTTCGTCGGGATCCCGGCGGTGATCGCCTGCACGACCTCCTGCTGCGTCGTCGCCGCGCGCTCGTAGATGCCGACGTTGCGGCCGAGGCGGAGGACGGTGATCCGGGTCGCGGTCTCGAAGATGTCGTGGAGGTTGTGCGAGATGAGGACGACGGCGAGCCCCTGGTCGGCCAGGCGCCTGACGAGCTCGAGCACCTGCTCGGTCTGCGCGACGCCGAGCGCGGCCGTCGGCTCGTCGAGGATGACGAGCTTCGAGTTCCACATCACCGCGCGCGCGACCGCGACGGACTGGCGCTGGCCACCCGAGAGGGTCGCGACGGCCTGCCGGATCGACTTGATCGTCGTGACCCTGAGGCCCTTGAGCGTCTCCGACCGTGTGCTGCTCCATCGACCGGCTCGTTGAGCCGGAACAGGACGTCCCGAGCCTCGCGGCCGAGGTACATGTTCTGGACGACGTCGAGGTTGTCGCAGAGCGCGAGATCCTGGTAGACGACCTCGATCCCGAGCTTTGCCGAGTCCTTCGGCCCGTGGATGTGAACCTCGCTCGCCGTCGAAGAGGATCTCGCCGGAGTCGTAGCCGTGGATGCCGGCGATGCACTTGATGAGCGTCGACTTGCCGGCGCCGTTGTCGCCGACGAGCGCCATGACCTCGCCGGACGCGCACCTCGAAGTCGACGTCGGTCAGCGCCTGCACCGAGCCGAACGTCTTCGAGAGGTCGCGGATCTCGAGGAGTGGTGTGTCGCTCACGAGTGACGGGCCTCACGAGAAGGAACGGTGGAGGCGCGCGAAGCGCGCCTCCATCGCTGCTATCACGACTACTTGCAGTACTGCTTGTACTCCCCGGAGCAGACCTCGCTCCGCTTCAGGAACTTGTCCCTGAAGAGCCGGGTGTAGTTCGCCTTGGTGATCGAGTACACCGGGATCACCAACGTCGGCTGCTTCTTCTTGCCGTTCGGCCGCGTCGAGTTGACCGGCGGCTTCTTGCCCTTGTACAGCGCGATCGCTGCCGCTATCGCCGCGTTCGCCTCGTCGGGCACGTACTTGTAGACCGTGTTGGTCTGCCAGCCGGAGATGATGTTCTGCACGCCCTGGACCGTCGCGTCCTGCCCCGAGAGCGCGATGGGCTTGAGCCCCTTCGCCTTCAGCGTGGCGACCACTGCGCCGGCGATGTTGTCGTTCGCGCCGACGACGCCGTCGATCTTGTTGTTCGTCTGGACGAGGAACTGCTCGAAGATCGTCTGCGCGTTCTTCGCGTCCCACTCGGGCACGAACTTCGCCGGGCCCTTCTTGACCTTCTTCGTGCCTGAAGAGCGGGTTCAGGATGTCGTCGTTGCCGCTCTTGAACCAGAAGGCGTTCGCGTCGGTCGGGCCGCCCCAGAGCTGGGCAGACGACACCGCTCGGCCGTACGTGCCCTTCGCCTTCATGCCCGCGATGACGCCGAGAGCCTGGATGCGCCCCACCAGGTTGCCGTCGAACGCGACGTAGACGGAGCCGGTGCCGCCGACGATCTGGCGGTCGTAGTCGATCGTCTTGCCACCGGCGGCCGTGAACTTCTTCTGGATCGCGATCGACGTGCCGGTGTCGAGCGACGGTGATGATGCCGACCTTGGCGCCGCGCCGAGATGCACTGCTCGGCCTGCGAGAGCTGCTTCTGCGGGTCGTTCAGCGCGTTCACGACCGTGGCCTTGATGCCCGCCTTCTTGAACGCGTTGACGAACGCCGGCTTGTCGAACTGCTCCCACCGGACCGACGACTTCGTGTCCGGCAGGAGGACGCACACCGAGCCCGTCTGAGCCGTGCGCGCACCTGCGCCACTCGCGGCGATCGCGACGGCGACTGCGGCCGCGGCAACTCCCACCAGGAGCGTCGCTGACCTACGAGAAACCACCTTCACTTGATCCTCCTTGACGAGGGGTTGCCTGCGGAGGGACTCTAGACGGCGAAACCGGCAGCGGTCAATTCACGCTCGAGCGTCTTGTATGCGATCGCCTCCCGTCTTCCGGACTCCCCGGAGCGGACGATCGCGTCGCACACCTCCGCCGCCCGGTAGCCGTCCTCGAACGTCGCACCGTGGGGGGCGACGTCGGTGTCTTCCGCGATCGCCGCCAGGAAGTGGTGGAGCTCGTGGACGAACGTGTCGCCCCAGCCGATGATGTGGCCCGGCGGCCACCAGTGCTCCCAGAACGGGTGATCGGCCTCCGAGACGAGCACGGTCTTGAAGCCGCGCGCGCGGTCGCCGTCGGCCCGGAAGACCTGGAGCTCGTTCAGACGCTCCATGTCGAACGCGAGCGAGCCCTTCGTCCCGTTGATCTCCCACTGGAAGGCGTTGCGGCGGCCGAGCGCGAGCCGGGTCGCCTCGAGCGTGCCGACGGCGCCGTTCGCGAAGGCGACGGTGGCCTCGACCGCGTCGTCGACCTCCCGATTCGGGACGAAGGTCTTGAGGAAGCCGCCGACCTCGTCGATCTCGCCGACGAGGTAGCGCGCGAGGTCGACGACGTGCGCCGCGAGGTCGCCGAGCGCGCCCGAGCCGGCCTCGGAGCGGTCGAACCGCCAGACCTCCGCATCCGTGTCCCCCCAGTCCTGCAGGTAGCGCCCGCGGAAGTGGCGGATCTCGCCGAGCTCGCCCGCGTCGATCAGCTCCCGCGCGAGGCGGACCGCAGGGACGAAGCGGTAGTTGAACGCGCACAGGTGCTTCACGCCGGTGGCCGCGACGCGCCGCCAGATGTCGTAGCTCTCGTCGGCGTCACGGCCGAGCGGCTTCTCGCAGACGACGTGCTTTCCGGCCTCGGCGGCGAGGATCGTGGGCTCGGCGTGGAGCGCGTTCGGGCCGAGATTGTCGAACAGCCCGATGCTCGGATCGGCGACGACGTCCTCCCACGACGTCGTCCAGCGCTCGAAGCCGTACCGGTCCGCTGCCTCGCTGACCGCGGCCTCGTTCCGGCCGGCGATCGCGACGAGCCGCGGCCGCAGCGGCGGCGGCCAGGTCATGTAGGCGATCTTGCGGAAGCCGTTCGAGTGCGCCTTGCCCATGAACGCGTACCCGAGCATCCCCACGCCGATCTCGCGAATCCCGTCCGAGCTCACTCGCCCCTCCTTCGTCGTCCGCCTCGATCTCGTGCGAGATACTAGGCCGCTCGACGAGATCACACGGAACCGACACGCGGGAGGCTCGACATGAAGACCTCGCTCGGAATCTGGGCGCTCGGCTCGATGGTGACACGCTTCGTCCCGGGCGGGTACCAGCCGCAGTGGGCCGGCGAGACGACCGCGGAGCGCGTCCGCCGGGCCATCGACGGCCTGGGCGACCTCATCGACGGCTACGAGTTCCACTACCCGCAGGAGCTCAACGCCGACAACCGCGACGAGGTCCTCGAGGCGCTCGGCGAGCACGACGTGTACTGCATGGCCACGGGCCTCCATCTCGATCCACGCTTCGGGAGGGGCGGCCTCGTGTCACCCGACCCGGCCACGCGCGGCGAGGCCGTGAAGCGAACGCTCGACGCCGTCGACTTCTCGGGCGAGCTCGGCGCCCACTTCATCATCTGGCCGGGGATCGAGGGCTACAACTACCCGTTCCAGACGCCGTACAAGGAGAGCTGGGCGTGGCTCGTCGACGGGATCGGCCAGGCCGCCCAGCGCTGCGCGGACCACGGGATCTCACTGTTCCTCGAGCACAAGAACTCCGAGCCGGCGATGAAGATCCTCATGCGCAACATCGGGATGACGCTGCACGTGATCCACACGCTCCGCGCGCAGGGCCTCGACAACGTCAAGGTCAACATGGACTGGCAGCACCTGCTCATGAACGACGAGAGCCTGGGCGAGTACGCCGCCCTCCTCGCCGCCGAGGGCCTGCTCGGGCACCAGCACGCGAACTCGGGCTGGGGCACGTTCGACGACGACAACATGGTGGGCGCGACGGCGTTCATGGAGACGCTCGAGCTCGCGGTGGAGCTGCGCCGTGCGGGCTACGGCGACAACGGCGAGCGCCTCGGCTTCGACCTGTACCCGTACACCGAGGACGCGATCGCGGCGGTTCGGCGCAGCGTGCTCCAGTGGCGGTTCATCGACTCCGTCGCCGCGAGGATCGACGATGCCGCGCTGCGCGAGGCGCAGATGGAGAAGGACGCGGTGCGCGCCTACGAGCTCGTGTACGCGGCGCTCGGCGCCTAGGTGACCACGCTCGTCGGGCTCGACGTCGGCACGACCGGCGTCAAGGCGCTCGCGATCACGCCGGACGGCGAGGTCGTTGCCTCGGCCGAGGAGGGCTACGGCCTCTCGACGCCGCAGCCGGGCTGGTCGGAGCAGGATCCCGAGGACTGGTGGCGCGCGAGCCAGGAGCGCTCTGTCCCGCCTCGGCGGCGACACGACCGCCGATCGGGCTCTCGGGCCAGATGCACGGCCTCGTGTGCCTCGACGACGCACGGACGCGTCCTGCGCCCGGCGATCCTCTGGAACGACCAGCGCACGGCGGCCGAGTGCGCCGAGATCGAGGATCGCGTCGGGCTCGAGCGACTCATCGCCCTGACCGGCAATCGGGCGTTGACGGGCTTCACGGCGCCGAAGCTCCTCTGGCTGCGTCGTCACGAGCCCGAGGTCTACGCGCGCATCGACCGGATCGTGCTGCCGAAGGACTACGTCCGCTTGCGCCTGACCGGCGAGTGGGCGATCGACGCCGCCGACGCCTCGGGCACGCTCCTCTTCGACGTCGCCCACCGGCGCTGGAGCGACGAGGTCCTGGCGGCGCTCGAGATCCCCGCGTGCGTGGCTCCCTCCGGTGCACGAGTCGACCGACGTCGCCGGGTCGGGCGACCAGCAGGCGGCCGCGCTCGGCGTCGGGGTCATCGAGCCGGGCACGGTCTCCGTCGTCCTCGGCACGTCGGGCGTCGTGCTCGCGGCGCTCGACGGCTACGCGCACGATCCGCAGGCACGCGTCCACGCCTTCTGCCACGCGGTCCCGGACACGTGGGAGGCGATGGGCGTGATGCTCAACGCCGCCGGAGCGCTCCGCTGGTTCCGGGACGCGCTCGCTCCGGACGCATCCTTCGACGAGCTGACCGCCGAGGCGGCGCGCTGCGCTGCGGGGGCGGAGGGGGCGCACTTCCTCCCCTACCTCCAGGGCGAGCGCACGCCTCACGCCGATCCGGACGCACACGCGTCCTTCTCCGGGCTCACGCTCCGACACGATCGCGGCGCCCTCGTCCGAGCCGTCCTCGAGGGCGTCGCCTTCGGTCTGCGGGACTCGCTCGAGCTCCTTCGCGAGCTCGGCGTCTCGCCCGAGCGCGGGCGTGTCTCGGGCGGCGGAGCGAGGAGCCGGCTGTGGCTCGAGATCGTCGCGTCGGTGCTCGACGCTTCCGCTCGAGCGCTGCTCGGTGGACGAGGGCTCGGCGTACGGCGCCGCGCTCCTCGCGGGCGTCGCGAGCGGCACGTTCGCGAGTGCCCGCGAGGCGGTCGCGTCATGCGTGCGCGTGCGCGAGACGATCGAGCCGAACGCTGCCTGGGCGTCGCGCTACGCCGATGGTTACGCTCGCTTTCGAGAGCTCTATCCGGCCATCCGACGAGTGGAGGCGCAGCATGGGTCTTGAGGGCAAGGTCGCGTTCGTCACCGGCGCGAGCCGTGGAATCGGAGCCGCCGTCGCACGTTCGCTCTCGAACGAGGGCGTGTCGGTCGGCCTCGCCTCGCGAAGCGGAGACGATCTGGGGCTCCCCGCTGCACTCGGTCTCGCCTGCGACGTCCGCGACATCCGTCAGGTCGAGGACGCCGTCGCGCGCACCGTCGAGCGCTTCGGGCGACTCGACATCTGCGTCGCGAACGCGGGCGTCGGCTCGTACCACACGCTGGTGGACACGCCGGTCGAGCACCTCGAGGAGATGATCGACGTCAACCTGAAGGGCACGATCTACGCAGCGCGCGCGTCGATACCGCACCTGATCGCCAGCGGAGAAGGCGACCTCGTCACGGTCGCCTCCGAGGCCGGCCGACGCGGGCTCCCGGGCGAGGCGGTGTACTGCGCGTCGAAGTTCGGCCAGGTCGGCCTCACGCGCGCCCTCGACCACGAGCTGCGCGAGCACGGCGTGCGCTGCACGAACGTCTGCCCGGGTGGGGTCGCGACCGACTTCGCGCTGGAGGAGGGGTACGGCCGCACGCCCGACGTCCTCGCGGGGATGATGTCCGCGGAGGACGTCGCCGAGGTCGTCCTCTTCTGCGTGACCCGCCCGCGCACGCACCGCATCCTCGAGACCGCCCTGCGACCGATGACGGAGCAGTCATGGGGCTGATGAGGCTCGGCATCGTCTCGACCGCGGACATCAACCGGAAGGTGATCCCGGGAGCGCACGCCTCGGAGAAGGTCGAGCTCGTCGCGGTCGCGAGCCGCGACCAGCGGCGCGCCGAGGAGTACGCGAAGACCTGGGAGATCGAGCGTGCCTACGGCTCGTACGAGGCGCTCCTCGAGGACCCCGACGTCGACGCCGTCTACATCTCCCTGCCCAACACGATGCATCGCGAGTGGTCGATCCGCTCGCTCGAGGCGGGCAAGCACGTCATCTGCGAGAAGCCGTTCAGCCGTCACCCCGAGGACGTGGAGGCGGCGTTCGACGCCGCGGAGCGGTCGGGTCGCCTGCTCACCGAAGCGTTCATGTACCGGCACAACCCGCAGACGACGCGGCTCGTCGAGCTCGTCCGCGACGGCGCGATCGGAGAGCTCCGCGTCGTGCGCTCCGCCTTCAGCTACTCCCTCTACGACGCGGACAACATCCGTCTGCGCACCGACGTCGACGGCGGCAGCCTGATGGACGTGGGCTGCTACTGCGTCAGCGGCTCACGCCTCCTGGCCGGCGAGCCGGAGACCGTCCTCGGTCAGGCGTACATCGGCCCGACCGGAACCGACTGGGTCTTCACGGCGTCGATGCGGTTTCCCGGAGACGTGCTCGCGCTCTTCGACTGCGGCACGTGCCTGCCGGAGCGCGACGAGCTCGAGGCGATCGGCAGCGAGGGGTCGCTCTTCCTCGACGACCCGTGGCACTGCCACGAGCCCGTCATCGAGCTCCGTCGGGACGACGGCGTCGAGCGCATCGAGCTCGAGCCGGTCGACTCCTACCGGCTCGAGCTCGAGAATCTCGCCGACGCGATCGCCGGGACGGCGCCGCTCCTGCTCGGCCGCGAGGACGCGCTGGGCCAGGCGCGCACGATCGCAGCGCTCTTCGGCTCCGCGGAGAGCGGGGTGGCGAGCCGGCCCTAACCGGTGACTTCGAAGTCCCCGTTCATCTGGCTCGAGTGGGGATCGCACTGGAAGTGGTACGAGCCGGCCTCGAGCGTCACGTCCCAGGTCGTCATCCCGGTGGTGCCCACCTCGGTCGCCTCGTCCACGCCAGGCCCGCTGAGGTGGAAGTTGTGGATGTCCGACTGATCGTCGACGTTGATCGTGTAGCGTCCCGGCGGTGAGCGTCGTGACGTCGGCGCCGTCGGCGTCCTTGAGGCTGATGTCGAAGCCCGGGCCGACGCTTGCACTCAGCGTCGTTCCTGACGCCGTCGTCGTCGTGTCGGTGGACGTCGTGGTCTCCGTCGTGGTCGACGACGACTCGTTGTCGCTCCCGCCGCAACCCGCGAGGGCGAGAGCCAGCAGCGCGAGACCGATCACGAATCCGATGCGTGTGCGTGTCATCCGGAATCCTCCCTTGTCGCTCGCCCCGACGATACGTGGACGACCGCCGATCGGTTCGAGCTCCCGTCGCCGAGCAGCCACGGAGACGGCCCGACACCTGCACCGCCGCCGATTCCGACCCTCTAGAGTCACGCCGTGGACGTGCTCGAGATCGCTCCCGGCCTCTGGCGCTGGACCGCCTACCACGAGGAGTGGAAGGAGGACGTCGGCTGCGTCTTCGTCGAGACCGAGGACGGGGTGGTGCTCATCGACCCGCTCGTCCCCGCGGACGACACTGCACGCTTCTGGAAGGCTCTCGACCGTGACGTGAAGCGCTCGAAGGGACGCGTTCACGTCTTCGTCACGGTGTTCTGGCATACGCGCAGCGCCGCTGCGATGCGCGAGCGCTACGGCGCCCGCATCTGGGCGCCGAGCTCGGGCAAGGCGGCCGTCGCGCGCCGTGCCGGGGAGGTCACGGATCCGTTCACGCTCGACGGAAGCCTGCCCGGAGGGCTCGAGGCCTACCGAACCGCCCGCGCCGCCGAGGTCGTCTACTGGATCCCCGAGCACTCGGCGCTCGTGCCCGGCGACGTTCTCCTCGGCGACGGGAAGGGCGGCGCGCGAATGTGCCCGGAGTCGTGGCTCCCGGAGTCGAAGACCCATCGCGATCTCGCAGCATCGCTACGACCCTTGCTCGACCTCCCGGTGCGACGGATCCTCGTCTCGCACGGGCGGCCGGTCGTCACCGGCGGCGGGCGCGCGCTCGCCCGCGCGCTCGAGCTCTAGACTCGGCGAAGCGTGCTCTGGCTCTGGGTCGTCCTCGGCGTCCTCGTCCTCGTCGTCGTGCTGGCGGTGGTCGGCTACAACCGCCTCGTCCGGCTGCGCAACGAAGCGAACACCGGCTGGGCGAACGTCGACGTCCAGCTCGAGCGTCGCGGCGACCTCATCCCGAACCTCGTCGAGGCGGTGCGCGGATATGCGGCCCACGAGCGCGGCGTCTTCGAGGAGGTCACGAAGGCGCGTAGTGCGCTCCGCGATGCGGCGACGCCCGCAGCTGCCGGCGAGGCGAACGACATCCTGAGCGCCGCTCTCGGCCGTCTCTTCGCCGTCGCCGAGAACTACCCCGACCTGAAGGCGTCGGCGAACTTCCTCAGCCTGCAGGACGACTTGACGGACACCGAGGACAAGATCAGCGCCGCCAGGCGCTACTACAACTCGACGGTGATGCACTACAACACCGGCATCCAGAGCCTTCCCTGGGTGCTCGTCGCGCGGCCGCTCGGCTTCCGCGAGAAGGAGTTCTTCTCCGCCGAGGGCGACACCGCCGCACCGCACGTGTCGTTCACGCCCGCGACGTGACGCTCCAGCAGCAGATCCGCCGCAACCGCCTGCGAAGCGGCATCGTCGTCGTCGGCTTCGTCCTGCTCCTGCTGGTGCTCGCCGGGCTCGTCGGGCTCGCCCTCGACGTCTCGCTGGGCGTCATCGCGCTCGTGATTGCCGCCGTCTACGCGATCTTCGCCACGCTCCGCTCGCGGAGCCTCATCGCCGGAATCACCCATGCGCAGCCGGTCGGAGCCGACGACCTGCGCCCGCTCCGGCGGCTCGTCGAGAACGTCTCCATCGCAGCCGGGCTCGCCGGTGACGCCGGAGGTCCGGATCGTGGACGACGACGCTCCGAACGCCTTCGCCGCCGGCCTGCGGCCGACCGCGAGCTACGTCGGCGTCACGACCGGCCTCCTGCGCACGATGCCGAAGCGCGAGCTCGAGGCGGTGCTCGCGCACGAGATCTCGCACATCCGAAATCGCGACACGTACCTCATGACCATGGCAACGGTCTTCGCCGGCGTGATCGCGCTCGTCGCGGACATCGGATTCCGGACGCTCGCGTACGGCGGGCGGAACCGCCGCGCAGGCGGGATCGCGGTCGTCCTCGCCATCGTCGGCTTCGTGCTCGCTCCGTACGCGGCGCTGCTCCTGCGCCTCAGCCTCTCGCGACGCCGCGAGCTCCTCGCCGACGCCGGCGCGGCGGAGATCCTCAGCGATCCCGAGGCGATGGCGCTCGCGTTGCGTCGTCTCGAGCACGACACGACGACGGTGCGTTACACCGGGGCGTCGACGGCGCATCTGTGGGTGGAGAGCCCGACGGATCGCATCGGCTCCGAGCGCGGAAGCGTCCTCGAGTTCACGAGCTGGTTCAACACACATCCGCCGACCCGAACACGCATCGCGGCGCTCGAGGAGGCAGGTGGTTTCCGGCTTCCGGAGCGGCTTCCCGCGGATGCTCCGTTCGCCGCCGAGCTCGGTCTCTAGGGGAACTCCGGCGCTTTCGCCACAATCCCAAGATTCAGGTTCAGCTTCTAGCCACTTCGGGTCGATAATGGTGTGGTCGTGAAAGGCCTTCGCATCGGCAGACGCCGAGCGCGCGCGAACGAGCTGCCCAGCTCGCCGCTCGAGCTCGCGCTCCGGCCTGCGCTCGTCGACGGGCGCTGGGAGTTGCCCGACCGCTTCAACTTCACCCGTGACGTCGTCGAGGCGCTCGGCCGCGATCCAAAGCGACGCGCACTCACGTTCCTCGGCAAGGAGGGCGTGATCGAGCCTCGCTCGTTCATGGAGATCTCCGACGGTGCGGCCGTCTGGGCCACGACGCTGCGCGAGCGCAGCGTCGGCGTGGGCGACCGCGTCGTCGTCGTGGCCGACGGCACCGTCGACTGGCTCGAGGCCGTTCTCGGAGTCCTGAAGGCCGGAGCCGTCGTCGTGCCGTGCGTGCCCTCGGTGTCCGCCGCGAAGCTCGAGCGGATCGTCTCCTCGACGGACGCGGCACTGGTCGTCGCGGAAAACTCCTTCGAGTCGACCATCGAGAAGATGGGCTTCACCCCCGACGTCCAGCTCTTCACGGAAGGTGTGCGGCGGAACTCGAAGGACGTCCCCGTCGACGTGCCGACGCACGACACCGCCTCGCGCGACCTTGCCTTCATCGTGTCGACGGCGGGTGCCGCAGGCCCGCGCAAGGACGTCGCGCACACGCATGGCTCCGTCTTCGCCACGCGCGTCCAGGCCGAGCACTGGCTCGACGTCGGGCGCGGCGACGCAGTGTGGTGCACCTCGGAGGCCACCTCGCCGCTGACGATGTGGAACACGGTCATCGGGCCGTGGTCCCGCGGCGCGGAAGTGGTCCTCCACCATGGCGCGTTCGACGCCGACGAGCGCCTCGACCTCCTCTTCCGGCTCGGACCGAGCATTCTCTGCCAGTCCCCGACGGAGTACCGCATCCTCGCGGAGCATCCGAAGCTGGAGCGATTCCGCTCCCCCCGCCTCCGCCGCCTCGTCTCGACTGGCGACTTCCTGGATCCCGAGGTCGTCGCGGTGTTCGAGGAGCGATGGGGCATGACCGTCTACGACGGCTACGGCCAGGCCGAGACGAACATCATCGTCGCGGATCTCGCCGACGGCGCCGCGAAGCCCGGAACGTTCGGCCGCGCGCTACCCGGTCATCACGTCGCGATCATCGACGACCAGGGCAACGAGCTCCCTGCCGGGATCGAGGGTGACCTCGCCGTCCGTGGCCGCCCGCCCACCCTGTTCGCGGGGTACTGGGAGCAGCCCGAGGAGACGAAGGCCGCGTTCCTCGGCGACTGGTACCTCACCGGTGACGTCGCGCACGTGGACGACGAGGGCTTCTTCACGTTCGTCGGCCGTGCAGAAGACGTGATCGCGAGCAGCGGCCGGACGTTCGGGCCGTTCGACGTCGAGCGCGTCCTCACGGGACACCCGGCCATCGCGACCTCGGCGATCGTCGGCATCCGCGATCTGCAGCGTGGCGGGCACTTCATCCGCGCGTTCGTCGTGCCGAAGGCGGGCGCAGCCGGGTCCGAGCAGCTCGAGGCGGAGATCCGCCAGTACGTAGCCGAGACGCTGCCGAACCAGCAGGTCCCCCGCGAGATCGTCTTCGTCGACGAGCTCCCCACGGTCGGCTGGAAGGTGAGCCGTCACGAGCTTCGCGAGCGGCCGCTCGGCGGACGCCCGCTCTGGGAGATGCCCCCGACGACCGAGCCGGACGCGCCTCCGGTCGCTGCCGCTGCACCGCCGGTGGCGCCGACTGCTGCCCAGCCGGTCGCCCCGCCCGCCGCTCCGCCGGTAGCGCCACCCGCTGCCACGCCCGTGCCCGACGAGCAGGTCGCCGAGACGACATGGGAGCTCGTCTTCCACGAGCCGGAACCGGAGCCTCCCGTCGTCGCCGAGGCGGTCCCGCAACCGGAACCCGCGCCTGCTCCGCCCGTGCAGCCGGAGCCGGAGCCGGCCCCGCCTCCCGTCATGGAAGCCGCCCCGATGGCCGAGCCGGAGCCCATCGTGGAGCAGGAGCCCGAGCCGGTCGCGGAGGTCGCGCCTGTCATCGAGCCCGAGCTAGTCGCGGAGGTCGCGCCTGTCTTCGAGGCCGAGCCGGTCGCAGAGGTCGCGCCCGTCTTCGAGCCCGAGCCCGTCGCCGAGCCCGAGCTCGTCGCGGACGTCGTCGAGGCCGAGCCGGTTTCGGAGGCCCCGCGTGTCGTCGACATCGCCCGTGCCGCTGAGCCGGATCCCGTGCCCGAGCCTGAACCCGTGGCCGAGGCCGCACCCGTCGACGTGCCCGAGCTCGCCGAGCCGGTCGCGGAGGCCGAGCCCGTGGCCGAGCCGGAGCGCGAGGAGGGAGGCGGAGCCACCCGCACTCGTCGCGCTGCCAGAGCCCGAGTACGAGCACGAGCCGGAGCCCGCCCATACGCCGGAGTTCTCCGTCCTTGCGGATCACGAGACACTCCCGGAGTACGTCGTCGAGACGTCGGATGTGCCCACACCGGTCGTCGTCCCACAGCCCGAGCCGGAGCCGGAGCCCGGCCCGCTCCCCGACTTCGTCGTCGAGTCGGAGCATGCGCCCGAGCCGCCTCCGGTCCGCTTGGAGCCGGAGTTGGAGGAAGAGGAGGATCTCGGCCCGCTCCCGGACTACGTCATCGACCCGAGCATCGCGCCCGAGCTCCGGCGCCCTGCGCCCGAGCCGCCGAAGCTCGTCCCGCCTCCGCCGCCGCCCGAGGTCACGCCGATCCCGCCCGCGGACGACACGCTGTCGAGCGCGGCTGGCGTCTACTTCCCGCCGACGACCGCGTTCCCGATCCCGCGTGACGACAACTCCGATTCCGGGGACGCGAGTGACGGGAAGCGCCCTTCGCGCAGGCGGCCCCCGGCGCAGGGCGGCAAGTCGAAGCGATCGACGCAGCCTGCCGAGCCCGGCGACGAGGCAACCGAGGTCAGCTGGATGGCAGGCCTCTCCAACCGGCTCAGCGCGTACAGCCTCTCGGACGAGGAGGACGGCGACGCGACCGAGGATCCGGCGGACGACGCGCAGGACCCGAACGCCGAATCCTGACGATCGGCGACACGTCCGGATAGCCTGAGCCGCGTGGATCAGGCGGCCGTGAGCCTGTTGCGCTGGCTGCGACGACAGCTCCGGCAGCCGACTCCGCAACGCGAACACCTGGAGGCGGCGATCGCGAACGACGATCCTGAGGAGGCGCGCCGCCTCGTCGAGCGAGCCCCCTTCACCGATGCACAGCGCAGGCACGTCGAGGGTCTCATCGATCGCTGGGATGAGGGCCGTGCCGGCGGCTGACAACGAACGGATCGTGCGGCGGATCTTCGACGCGTTCGCACGCCAGGAGGGCCTCGCGCTGCGCGGCCTGTTCGACGAGGAGGCCGTGTGGTCGGTACCCGGCCGGGGAGTGATGGCGGGCACGTACCGGGGACGCGAGGCGATCTTCCGCTTCCTCGCGAAGCTTCCGAAGGAGACCGAGGGGACCTACGGCTCTGAGCTGATCGACGTCCTCGCGAGCGAGGATCGCGCGGCGGCGCTCTACCGCGCGCGTGGGACGCGGCACGGGCGGGCTCTCGAACTCGAGCAGGTGCTCCTCTTCCGCATCGAGGGCGGCCGCGTCCGCCACGTACTCGCACTCCCGAGCGACCCCGAGGCCTTCGAGACGTTCTGGGCGTAGTGTCCTCGCGATGAGCGACGCCCGGTTCTCCGACGGACTGCGCTACCGGATCGAGATCCCATCCGTCGAGGGGCCGCGGGTGCTCGAAGCCGTCCTCGAGGAGGCCGAGCGGCGCTCCGTGCCGGTTCGTCGCGTCTCGCAGGGAAGCGGCGTGATGATGCTCACGGACGGGGAGATTCGCGAGCTTGCGAGGCTCGGCGCGGATGCGGGTGTCGAGGTCTCGCTCTTCCTCGGGCCACGCGGAGCCTGGGATGCAGGGGGTCAGTCGCTGGTGACGTCGACTGCAGGCGGTGTTGCGCGCGGGACCGCCGGGATCGACGCCTCCGTCGCCGAGGTGCGCCGCGGCGTCGGGCTCGGCATCCGCTCGTTCCTCGTCGCCGACCTCGGGGTGCTGAAGGAGCTCGGCGACCTCAGGCTCCGCGGCGAGCTCCCGTCGTCGCTGGTCCTCAAGACGTCGGTGCTCCTCCCGTGTGCGAATCCTGCGACCGCACGGACGCTCGAGGAGCTCGGCGCGACGACGATCAACGTGTCGACGGACCTGTCACCGGCGGAGCTCGGCGAGCTCCGCGAGGCGTGCTCGGCGCCGCTCGACGTGTACGTCGAGGCGCCGGACGACCAGGGAGGGTTCGTGCGCTTCTACGAGGTGCCCGAGATCGTGAGGCTCGCAGCCCCCGTCTACGTCAAGCTCGGGCTCCGCAACGCGCCGAACATCTACCCGTCCGGGCTCCACCTCGAGGAGCTCGCTATGAAGCTCGGGCGCGAACGCGTCCGGCGCGCGGAGCTCGTGCTGCGGCTGCTCGGGGAGCGGGCGCCCGAGCTCGTCGAGGGCCGCGGCGAGGAGCGCCCGGCCGACCTCGGCATTCCGGAGCCGTGAGAGAGCGCTTCGCTGAGCGCTACTCGCCGCCCGCCGACGGCTGAGGATTCCATGTGGGCGACGAGTCGTTGGTCGCGTTGTCGGTGAGCTTCTCGACGCCGGTGCCGCCGAGTTCGATCGTGAAGATCGCGCCGTCCTCCTGGTAGGCGATCCTCGTCCCGTCGGGCGACCAGGACGGCTCGAAGTTGTCGTTCGCCGTGGGCACGACGCTGCGAAGACCCTTCCCGTCCACGCCGATGGTGAACAGCGCGAAGAGCTCCTCGCGGTTCATCGAGAACACGATCCGCTTGCTGTCCGGCGACCACGCCGGTGTGAACGTGCGTCCGGTCTGACGGGTGAGCGCGTGTCGAGCCGACCCGTCGGGGTGCATCAGCCACAGGTTCTGCACGGGCGTGCCCGGCGTGCGGCGCACGTACGCGATCCACTCGCCGTTCGGAGACCACGCCGGGTCGGACTCCTGAGCGTTGATGTCCGAGATACGCCGCGGGCTCGACCCGTCCGAGCCCATGACGTAGATGTCCCCGTCGCGTACGAAGGCGATCGACTTCCCGTCGGGGGACCAGGTGGGATGCGTGTCGCTCGTCTTGCCGGACGTGAGCGGTGTCTCCCCCGTCCCGTCGGCGTTCATGACGTAGATGTCCGGCGAACCCGCTTGCACGCTTGCGTACGCGATCTTCGTCGCGTCGGGCGACCACGCAGGGTCGATCTGGAAGAACACCGATTCGCCTTCGGTCACGCCCTCCTGATCGTTCTTCGTCAGACGTCGCTCACCCTTCCCGTCCGCGCTCATCACGTAGATCGCGTAGTCGCCGTCGCGGCTGCTCACGAACGCGATGTCCGCGCTGCTCGAGCCGCCTCCTCCGCAGCCGGCGAGGCAGCCCACGACAGCGGCGGTCACGACGAGGAACGCGAGCGGGCGATGCATGGCCGGCGAAGACTAGTGAGCCAGAGGTTCGACGCCGAGGTACCGGCGCTGGAGCTCCGGGTCGCCGGCGAGCTGAGCCGACGTCGTCTCGGCAGCGATGCTTCCCCCGATCATGACGAGCTGCCGCTCGGCGAGCGACGTCGCGACGCCGAGATTCTGCTCGATGAGAAGGAGCGCGAGGCCACCCTCCTCGAGGAGCTTGAACGTCTCGATCAGGCTCTCGATGACGGCCGGGGCGAGGCCTTCGGACGGCTCGTCCATGACGAGGATCGTCGGGTTGGTGACGAGCGCACGACCGATCGCGAGCATCTGCTGCTCGCCGCCGGAGAGCTCTGCGCCTCCGTTCGTCCTCCGCTCGCCGAGCCGTGGGAAGAGCTCGTAGACGCGCTCCCGCGTCCACTCGCTTCCGCCGCCGGCGCCGCGGGCGGCGATCCTCAGGTGCTGGTCGACCGTGAGCGAGGGAAAGAGGCGCCGCCCCTGCGGGACGTAGCCGATCCCCTTGCGGGCGATCTTGTGCGATGCGAGGCCCACGAGCTCGTCGCCCTGAAAGCGAATCGAGCCCTCCGCCCGCGGCGGCGAGATGCCCATGATCGCGTTGCACAACGTCGTCTTGCCCATCCCGTTGCGTCCGACGATCGAGACCGGCTCGCGCCCCATCGTGAACGTGACGTCTTCGAGGGCCTGCGCGCTCCCGTAGTACGCGTTCAGACCGGTGATCTCGAGCAGCGGGCTGCTCGCCGCCTCGAGAGCGGGCGCCGGCTCACTCATCGCCGTACCCGCGCCCGAGGTACAGATCGTGAACGGTCTCGTTGGCGCGGATCTCGGCGGGAGTGCCTTCGACGATCACGCGACCGTCGTGCATCATCGTCACCCGCTCGGCGACGGTGAGCGCGATGTCCATGTCGTGCTCGATGAGGATCAGCGTGATGTCCCGGTCGAGCCCGAGCAGGAGGTCGGTGAGGAGCTGACGCTCTCCGCGGGAGAGACCCGACGCCGGCTCGTCGAGCATGAGCGCCTTCGGCTGGGCGGCGAGCGACATCGCGATGCGCGATCTGCCGGTGCTCGCCGTGGGAGAGATTGCCGACGAGCTCGCCCAGCTTGTGCGCGATCGCGACCCTGCCGGCCGCTTCGCGCGCACGCTCGCGGATCGCCCGCTCCTTGCCCGGCAGGAGCACCGGCCGCAGGCGGCCGCCTTCGACACCGACGATCGAGAGGTAGATGCTGTCCTCGACGGTCAGCCCGTTGAAGCAGCCGCGACTGCTGGTACGTGCGCGCGAGGCCGAGCTTCGCGCGGTCGCGGGCGGGCCGCTTCGTGACGTCCTCGCCGAAGAGCTCGACCGTGCCCGACGACGCCGGGATGTCGCCGCAGATGACGTTGAAGAGCGTCGTCTTCCCGGCGCCGTTCGGGCCGAGGATCGCGCGCCGCTCGCCGTGGACGACGTCGAGGTCGACGTCGTCCACGGCGAGAAGCCCGCCGAACCGCCGGCCGACCCCCCGCAAGCGGAGGGTCGGCTCGGCGTGTTCGACGGACGGTGCTGCTTCGGTCACCGACCTACTTGATGACCTGGTTCGTGATGACGCCGTTCTTGACGACCTTGATCTTCCCCTGCCACGGCAGCTTCTTCTTCACGCAGGGCGGATAGTTCCGGCCCGGCGCCGGCTTGCTCGGGCCGAAGTAGCCGCCGAACGTCTGGTCGACGTTCGGGACATAGCCCGCGATCGTGGTCGTGACCGATCCCGGGCCGCCGCCTTCATGATCTGGAGCGGGTACTGGTCCTGGATCGCCTGGCGGCGGCTGTCGAGCTTGAGGACGCCGCCGTTGGCAACCTGGAAGCCCGGCCTTGAGCGTCCGCGGCAGCGCCTTCTGGAGCGCCGCGCCGACCCGCCGTCCGACTTGTTCAGCCCCTGGACGAGCGCCCACGCCGCGTTCCAGTAGTTGTAGAAGAACCCGTCGTTCACGTTCTGGCCCGTGAACCACTTGCCCGCGTTCTTCACGTACGCGTTGGCCTGCGTGGTCTTCAGACCCACCCGTCTGGAACGTGCCGAAGCCGCCGAAGTACGCGCCGACGAGACGCGGCGCGACCGTCGTGTTGGCCCCGAGGAAGTAGAGGAACAGATTGCCCGAGTGCTGTTTCGCGTTGACCGGCCCGTAGGCCTGCTCGAACGCGGTCAGCGCTGCACTCGTGTTCGCTCCCCCGACGAGCCAGAAGTAGCCATCGACCTGGTTCGGTCTCGGCAGCTGTCGGATGTACGGCGCGTAGTCGCCGCCTGTGGCGGCGTCCACACGCGCTTGGTGATCTTGCCGCCGATGCCGCAGAAGTCGGCGATGATGCCGGCCGCAGACGTCCACGGGAAGCTGTAGTCGTCCCCGATGATCGCGGCCGTTCGCCAGCCGAGCTTCTTGTAGACGATCTCGCCGAGCCCCGCGTTCCACTGGGCGCCGTCGCCGTGGTAGCGGAACAGGTTCTTCGGAGCGATCTGCATCGTCGGATCCTGCGAGCCGGCGGTGCCGATGATCACCGTCTTCTGCGGGTTCTGCTTCGCCCAGTTGGCGATCGAGACCGCCTCGTCACCGGACAGCGGGCCGATCATGACGTCGCCGCCTTGAGCTGGTCCATGAGCCGACGGGTCTCCTTGAGCGCGAGCGCAGGAGTCTCGTCGCCGCAGCCGATGCCGACGATCTTGATCTTCTTCCCACCGGCCTTGCCGCCGGTCATTCCGGCCGAGGGCTTCTTCTTGTTCTTCGGCTTTGCGCCCGCGTACTGGGAGAACGCGGCGATCGTGCCGGCCGTGTCGACCTCGTAGCCGAACGCGAACGCGCCCTTGCAGTCGGTCATGATCGCGACCATAACGTCGCTGCTCTGGGCCGTCTTGGCGACCGCCCCCGTGGTGGCGACCGTGCCGGCGACCACCAGGAGCGCCAGCGGAAGCAAGAGCTTCCACCTGCCTCCCTTCATGTTTCCTCCTTCTCGTGCCTGCACGATAGACCTCCATCCAACTGACGTTGACCCTACGCCAAATCGTCCGGGGTTCCACCCCTTCACGAGGAGCACGCCCGCGCGGGCGCCTCGCCGCCCTCGACCACGGGGCGGGCCGCCGCGGCGTCGCGCCGTCCCACACCCGATCCCAGATGCCCATGAGGCCGTCGGGCGAGACGATGACGATGGCGAGGAAGATGAATCCGATGACGGTGTTGAACGTGCCGCCGATCACGGGCAGGCCCGAGGCCGGGATGCGGTTCGTGATCTCGTTGCTGATCACGAGGAACGCGAGCGCGCCGATCCAGGCGCCTTCGATCCGCCGCAGTCCGCCGATGACCGCGATGACGAGCAGCTGGATCGTCGCATCGAGTCCCATGATCGTCGGCGAGAGCTGCCCGAACCACCACGCATAGAGGACGCCTCCCAACGCGGCGACGAAAGCGCCGATGCCGAATGCGAGGGTGCGATGCAGAGCGACGTTGTAGCCGAGCGACGCCATCCGCACGGGCTCGTCGCGGACGCCCTGGAAGGAGATCCCGAACGGCGTGCGGGCGAGGTAGCGGATCAGCAGGTAGACGAAGACGGCCGAGATCAGCGAGATGAAGTAGAGGCGCTGCCGGTCCTGGCGATGTCGCCGATGAACCCCGGCGTGTACGGATCGACTCCGGCGACCGGCGAGAAGCCGCCGATGAGCGTGACCGAGCCCACGAAGAGGAACGCGATCACCGTGTACGTGAGGGTCAGCATGAGGAAGTAGATGCCGAAGCTCCGCGAGGCGACGGCGCCGAAGACGAGCCCGATGCCGACCGTCAGCAGGATCGCGGCGACGAGCGCGAGCGTCGGATCCCAGCCGAGCAGGAGCCTTTCGTCTCGCCGCCCGGGACGCGCTGCGTGACCATGTTCGCGAGCGCGTAGCCGGCGATGCCCATCAGGCCGGTCTGCGCGAGCGAGATCATCCCGCCGTAGGCCGAGAGGAAGATGAGGCTCGCTGCGCCGATCCCGAGGATGAGCGCCTGGGTGAGGATCGAGTTGAGCCAGAAGTCGCTGACGAGCAGCGGCGCGAGCAGCGCGAGGACGAGCGCGACGCCGATGCCGCGCTCGGTGAGCGACCTTCGTCCGCTCGAGCGTCACGCGGCCCTCCCGAAGAGGCCCTGCGGGCGGAACGCGAGCACCAGAGCCATGAGCACGAACGTGAGCACGACGGAGTACTGCGTGCAGCAGTCGTTGCCGGTCGTCGGGAGGTACGCGACCGCGAACGAGAAGACGAGCCCGTAGAGGACGGAGCCGACCGCCGCGCCCGCGAGCGAGCCCATGCCGCCGATGATCACGACGACGAGCGAGTACAGGAGCCACTCGCCGTCCTGTCCCTGCGCGATGGACGCCTGCGAGCCGCTCGACGACGGCGCCGAAGGCGGCGAGCGCCGCGCCGACGAAGAACGCGATCGCGAAGGTGAACTGGATGTTGATGCCGAGCGCCGAGGTCATCTGGCGGTCGTCGACGCCCGCGCGGATCACCATGCCGGTCCTCGTCTGGTGCAGCCAGAGCCAGAGGACGATGCCGACCGCGACCCCGAGCGCGAGCACGACGAGCCGCGCGAGCGAGTAGTTGACGCCCGCGATGTGGAGATCGACGAAGCGGTTCGTCCAGCCGGGCCAGGTGATGCTGACGGCGTTGCCGCCGAACTTCTGCGTGCCTGCGGGCACCGTGCGCGGGAAGTGCGCGATGACCTGGTCGGCGACGATCACGGAGACGGCGATCGTGATGAGCGCCTGGCGGAGGTCCTGGCCCTGGTTCCAGCGCAGCAGGAGCTGCTGCACACCGAGCCCGAAGACGCCGATGCAGGCCATCGCGACGAGCCACGGCACCACCCACTCGAACGTGTTCACCTCCTGCCCGGACAGGAAGAACCCGGAGCCCGTCATCCGCTGCTGGACCTCGTACGCGATGTAGCCGCCGAGGAGGTAGAACGCGCCGTGCGCCATGTTGACGACGCGCATGAGCCCGAAGATGAGCGAGAAGCCGCTCGCGACGATGAACAGGAGCCCGGCGAACGTGAGCCCGTCGAGGATGGTCTCGAGGAACGAGCTCGGGTCGTCCAGCGCGGAGCCCATGTTGGTCGTCCGCCAGTTGCCCCCCACTTCCGGCGGCGGATTCGCGATCACGAGCACGTACAGGAACGCGAACACGACAACGGCGACCGCGGCGGCGCGCGCCACGGTCCCGACGACTCCCCAGGCGCGGATTCGCTCGGCCACCAGCAGCGCGAACGTACCAACGTCGGAGAGCGCTTTCAATGCGGAACGGTCGGCTTGACTGCCGACCTCCACCGCGCTTAGCCTGGCCGGAGACCTGCGCGAGCCCGAACTCCGAGGAGGAACGATGGCGGACACGACCACGGCGGTGATCCCCTACGAATCGCTCGACCCGCTGACGATCGGCGCGTCGGGTGACGAGGACAAGGTCACGCGCGACACGCTGTCGCTCGAGATCCCGACGGCGAACCTCCTCGCCGCGATCTACCCCGACGAGCCCGCGCCGGTCGGGGACGCGACCGAGGCCGCCCGCGCCGCGCTCGAGTCACCGGTCTCCGGGCCGCGCTTCTCCGAGCTGATCGCCTCGGCGTCGAAGGTCTCCGTGATCATCGACAACCAGTTCCGGCCGACGCCGCAGTCGAAGCTGCTGCCTCCCGTGCTCGACGCGATCGAGGCGGCCGGGAAGCCGGCGGTGATCGTGTGCGCGAACGGGAAGGTCTTCCCGATGTCCGACTCGGACATCGACCAGAAGATCGGGAAGGACAACCTCGCGCGCATGGAGCGCCTCGGGATCGAGTTCCACCAGAACGATCCGCGCAACGCCGACAACTACGAGTACGTGGGCGTCTCGTCGCGCGGGACGCCGGTCTGGCTGCACAGAGAGGTCGCCGCCTGCGACGTGAAGTTCACGATCGGCCAGGCCCAGTCGAACCACTGGGGCGCGGGCGGCGGCGGGAAGCTCATCCTCCCGGGCGTCGTCTCGGACGAGACGATCGAGTCGAACCACTGCGCGTTCGTGCCCTCGCCGCAGACCCACTACGGCGCGTACGCGGGGCCGATGCGCTCGGACATCGACGAGGTCGCGACGATGTGCGGCCTCTCCGCGACGATGAACGTCGTCCTCGACACGCACGGCCGCGTGGTCGAGTGCATCTTCGGCTCGCACCCCGACGCGCATCGCAAGGCGATCGAGCGCTTCAACGAGATCTACGCCTACGAGCACCCGGGCACGCAGGCGGACATCGCGATCTGCGGCGTCTTCGCCCCGACCGACCACCTGTTCTTCCACACGGGGTGGGGCTGCATGTCCGCGGACTTCGTCGTGAAGGACGGCGGCTCGATCATCTACTGCTCGCCGTCACCGGGCGTCTCGACCGCGATCGGCGACTTTCCCGGCTTCGCGCTCATGGATCTCATGAAGCCGTACATGCCGGCGACGCCGGAGAACTACCAGTCGGTGCTCAAGGACATCCACGCGCGGGCGATCCAGATGTGGGCCGGCTGCATCTGGGTGCCGATCTACGAGGTGATGACGCGCAAGCACCTCTCGGTCGTCACGCTCGAGGAGAACCTCGAGATGGCGGCCGACATCGGCCTCGACGCGACGACCTCGCTCGACGAGGCGTTCGCCGCGGCGATGGAGCGGCACGGGCCGGACGCGAAGGTCATCGTCCTGCCCTACGCGCGCTACCAGCTGCCGGCGAACATGGTGCGGATGGACGCCTCGCCGATGCGGTATCCGGAGGAGGCGCTGGCCCACTGACGCAGCGCGCCGTTCCGGGGCTCGACGCCCGTGGCACGTCCGCGGAGGCTCCGGAGTCGCGGGAGATCAGAGGCTCGACGACGATCGTCGAGCTCCTGCGCATGTTTCCCGAGGGGGAGGCCGCGCGGCTCCTCTCGCAGCTGCAGATGCCGTGCGCGCATTGCGGCGGTGCCTTCCACGAGCCGCTGACGATGGCGGCGAAGCGCCATCGGCGCGACCCGCGTGCCGTCATCGAGGCGTTTCGGGCGCTCGAGCACGGCGGCCCGACCGAGGCCGAGGTCGGGGCAGGGCTCGCGCGCGTCGCCTAGGACGCGACTGCGAGGCGCTTCGTGAACGAGGCGTTGAGCGAGCCCGAGCGGAACGGCTCGTCGGCGATCTCGACCTCGTCGTAGCCGGCAGCCACCACCGCCGCGACGATCGCGTCGCGAGCGTCGGCGGTGACGGCGTCGAGGTCGTCGTCCGCGAGCTCGACACGCCCGCGCGAGCCGTAGTGGCGGACGCGCAGCACGCGGTAACCGAGCGCCTTCACCGCGAGCTCGGCGCGGTCGATCTGCGCGAGGACGACCGGATCCACCGCGGTGCCGTACGGGATGCGCGAGGCGAGACAGGGCGACGCCGGCTTCTCGGCGCTCGGCACGCCGAGCTCGCGCGCGATGCGGCGGACCTCGTCCTTGCCGACGCCGGCCTCGAGCAGCGGGTGGATGACGCCGTGCTCGGCCGCCGCGGTCAGCCCCGGGCGCCAGTCGCCGACGTCGTCGGCGTTCGCCCCGGACAGGACGGCCGCATACCGGCGTCGCGCCGCGAGCGCGGCGAGCTCGTCGTAGAGCTCCGTCTTGCAGTGGTAGCAGCGGTCGCGACCGTTCGCGCGGTACCCCTCACGCTCGAGCTCGGCGGTCGTGATCGTCTCGTGCCGGATGCCGATCGCGCGTGCGACGTCGCGCGCACCGTCGAGCTCGCCCGTCGCGAGCGCAGGCGAGACCGCCGTCACGGCGAGCGCCCGGTCGCCGAGCGCGCGTGCTGCGAGCGCCGCGACGAGCGACGAGTCGACGCCGCCCGAGAACGCGACGACGCAGCTCCCGAGCGAGCGGATCCTGGTCTCGAGCTCTCGGTCGTCGTCATGGCGTGTGGGCGCGGGCGAGCGCCTCGGCCCAGACCGACTTTACGGAGCGGCCGGTCGACCTGGCAAGCGCCGCGCAGTCGTCGTGCTCCGGCGCGAGGTTGACGACGCGCCCGTCGAGGAGGCCGACCTTGACGCGGACGGTGCCTCCCGCGACCTCGACCGACGCGCTCCTCGCGCTCGAGCTCGTAGCGGTCGAGGTGCGACACGCGCACGCCGAGCGCGCTCGTCTCCTCCAGCAGGACGCGCGCGATCTCTCCCTGCGCCTCGGGGCGGGCGAGCACCGAAAGCACGAAGCCCGGGCGGCCCTTCTTCATCTGCGCCGGCACTGTCCAGACGTCGAGCGCACCCGCCTCGAAGCAGCGCTCGACCGCGTCGGGGACGAGCTCGGGCGGGAAGTCGTCGAGGTTCGTCTCGAGCAGGACGACCCGACCCGGCGGACGCGCCGACTCCGCGCCGAGGACGACGCGCACGACGTTCGGCCGGTCGGGAAGGTCCTTCGTGCCCGCGCCGTAGCCCACGGCCTCGAGCGTCAGCGGCGGCAGCGCACCCCACTCCTCGACGACCGTCGCGGCGATCGCGGCGCCGGTCGGGGTCACGAGCTCGGCCTCCGTGTCGACGCCGACGAGTGCGGCGCCTTCGAGCAGGCCGAGCGTCGCGGGCGCGGGCAGCGGGAGAACGCCGTGCGCTGCCGTCACGAAGCCGCGGGCGAACGGAAGCGGCGAGGACACGACGCGCTCGACACCGAGCTCGTCGAGCAGCACGAACGCGCCGCAGACGTCGACGAGCGTGTCGAGCGAGCCGAGCTCGTGGAAGTGGACGTCCTCGGGAGGCACGCCGTGGATGCCGCCCTCGACCTCGGCGAGCCGCGCGAACGCCTCGAGCGAGCGTGCGCGCGCGCGCTCGGGAAGGTCGGCCGCCTCGACGAGCTCGCGGATGTCGCGGTAGTGGCGATGCGCGTGGTCGTCGGGAGCGTCGATGCGGAGGTGCAGCGCGCCGATCCCCTGTCGCTCGACACGCTCGACGCCGATCTCCACGCCCTCGAGGCCGAGCGCGGCCGGAACGCGGCGGAGCGACTCGAGCTCCGCGCCCGCGTCGAGGAGCGCGGCGAGGAGCATGTCGCCCGCGAGCCCGCCGACACAGTCCAGGTACGCGACGCGGCTCAGTCTCGGCCTCGAGCGATCCGGGCCGCGATCGTGCCGGCGCCGAGCCCGTCGTCGATCCCGACGACCGCGAGGCCGGCCGCACACGAGGCGAGCATCGCGTTCAGCGCCGTCGTCCCGCCGTGCGCCGAGCCGTAGCCGACGCTCGTGGGCACGCCGATCACCGGGCCGCGCGCGAGCCCGCCGACGAGGCTCGCGAGCGCGCCGTCCATCCCCGCGACCACGACGACGCAGTCGGCCCGCTCGAGGTCGGGCAGCGCCGTGCGAGCCGGTGGACGCCCGCGACGCCGACGTCCTCGTGCACGACGACCGTCGTCCCGAGCAGCTCGGCGCGGATCTGCACCTCGCGGACGACGGGCCGTCGGACGTCCCGGCGGAGACGACGGCGACGAGGCCGCGCGGCTCCGGCACGCCGCGTGCGACCCAGATGCAGCGTGCGAGCGCGTCCTCCTCGGCCTCCGGGACCACCTCGCGGACGGCCGCGCGCGCCGCGTCGTCGGCGCGCGTCGCGAGGACGCTTCCGGCCCCGCCCTCGAGAAGCGCGGCGAAGATCCGCGCGACCTGCTCCGGCGTCTTGCCCTCGGCGAGGACCGCCTCCGGGGCCCCCTGCCGGAGCTCGCGATGGACGTCGACCCGGGCGAACCCGAGGTCGCGATACGGCAGCTCGGAGAGGGGCTCGAGCGCGTCGTCCGGGCTCGTCGTCCCGGCGCGAACACCCTCGAGCAGCTCGCGGAGATCGTCGCGAAGCCCGGCCACAGAGCGATAGTAAGGAGCACTAAGGTAGGCGCGTGGGAGCCAAGGCCGCCTCGGAGCCGTGGGTCGGCCGGTCTCTCCCGCGTCTCGAGGACGAAGCGCTGCTCCGCGGCGAGGGCCGCTTCATCGACGATCTCGACCCCGTCGCGAACGCCCGCCACGCCGCCGTGCTGCGCTCGCCGTTCGCCCACGCGCGCATCACGCGCCTCGACCCATCGGGTGCGCTCGAGCTCCCCGGGGTCGTCGGCGTGCTCACGGGCGCCGACGTCGCCGAGCTCTCGCGGCCCTTCCCGGCCGGCATCGACTCGCCGATCCCCCACTACGCGGCCGCGCACGAGGTCGCGCGCTACGTCGGCGAGCCGGTCGCCGTCGTCGTCGCGCGGGACCGCTACCTCGCCGAGGACGCCCTCGAGCTGATCGAGGTCGAGTACGAGCCGCTCGAGCCGGTGCTCGACGCGGAGGCCGCTGTCGAGACCGACGCGTGCGTCTCCGACCGCTCGTTCCACTACGGCGACGTCGACGCGCGCGCTCGCCGGCGCCGACCTCGTGGTCCGCGAGCGCTTCCGCTTCCCGCGCTGGAGCTGCACGCCGGTCGAGTGCTACGGCGTCGTCGCGACTGGAACGCGGCCGAGGGCTCGCTCACCGCCTGGGCGAACTTCCAGGGCCCGTTCACGCTGCACTCGGTCGCCGCCGCGGCGCTCGGGCTCCCCGGCTCGAAGCTCCGCCTGATCACGCCGCCGGACTCGGGCGGCTCCTTCGGGATCAAGTCGGCGGTCTTCGCCTACGTCGTCCTGATGGGTCTCGCGTCGCGGAAGCTCGGCGTCCCGGTGCGCTGGATCGAGGATCGCCTCGAGCACCTCGCCGCGAGCTCGTCGTCGAGCGGACGCGTGACGCATGTCGAGGCCGGGTTCAGCGTCCGACGGCGAGCTCGTCGCGCTCCGCTACGACGCGATCGAGGACGTCGGCGCGTACGTCCGCGCGCCCGAGCCGGCGACGCTCTACCGCATGCACGGCTCGCTCTCGGGCGCGTACCGCGTGCGAACGTGGCCGCACGGAACCGCGTCGTCCTCACGAACACGATGCCGAGCGGCCTCAACCGCGGCTTCGGCGGCCCGCAGCTCTATCTCGCGCTCGAGCGGACGATGACGATCGCGGCGAACCGGCTCGGCATCGACCCGGCGGAGCTCCGCGCGGCGCAATCTCGTCGCGGCGGACGCGTTCCCGTACCGGACGCCGTCGGGCGCGCTCTACGACTCCGGCGACTACGAGGGCTGTCTCGACGACGCGCTCGCGCTCGCGCGCTACGACGAGCGGCGCGCCGAGGCCGAGGCCGCGCGCGGCGGAGGGACGCCTCGTCGGCGTCGGGATCGCCTGCGTCGTCGAGCCGTCGATCTCGAACATGGGCTACATCACGCTCGCCGAGCCGGCCGACGACGCGCGGCCTCCCGAAGTCGGGAAACGCCGAGGGCTGCACGATCTCGTCTCCGCGCTCGGCGGGATCACGGTGCGGACCGCGACGACGCCGCAGGGCCAGGGCCATCGCACGGTGATCGCGCAGGTCGTCGCCGACGCGCTCGGCGTCGACCCGACGGACGTCGACGTCGTCACCGAGGTCGACACCTCCACCTCGCCGTGGACGATCGCGTCCGGGAACTACTCGTCGCGCTTCTCCGGGGTCGGCGTCGGCGCGGTCGCGGCGGCGGCCGAGCGGCTCGCGGAGAAGATCGCCGCGATCCGCGAACACCTCGGCGACGAGACCGCGTCGCTCCGCCGGGTCGCCGGGACCGCCCACTGGAATCCCGAGTCGCTGCCACCCGAGATGGAGCCCGGGCTCGCGGTGACGGCGTACTACGCCGCGCCGAACCTGCTCCCGCCGGATGACGACGACCGGGTCGCGTCGTCTGCGTCCCACGGCTTCGTCGCCGACGTCGCGGTCGTCGAGGTCGATCCGCGAGACGGGCGAGGTCGCCGTCCTCGACTACGTCACGGTGCACGACGCGGGGCGGCTGCTCAACCCGCTGCTCGCCGAGGGCCAGGTGCGTGGTGGGCTCGCGCACGGGGCGGCGGCGGCGCTCTTCGAGCGCCACGTCTACGACGAGGACGGAAACCTCCTGACGGGCTCGTTCATGGACTACCTCGTGCCGACCGCGCCGGACCTTCCGACGCCGAGGATCGGCCACCGCGAGTCGCCGTCGCCGTTCCTCCCGCTCGGCGCGAAGGGGCTCGGCGAGGGGACGACGATGAGCGTGCCCGCCGCGATCGCGAACGCCGTCGCCGACGCGCTCGGCCGCGACGACGTCGAGCCGCCGTTCACGCCCGGTCGCGTGTGGGAGCTCCTCCAGCGGTGAAGCCGGCGCCGTTCGAGTACGTGCGGCCCGAGTCGCTCGACGAGGCGGTCGCGCGCGCTCGCCGAGGGCGGCGACGAGGCGAAGGTGCTCGCGGGCGGCCAGAGCCTCGTGCCCGCGCTGAACATGCGCGTGCTGCGCCCGGCGTGCTCGTCGACGTCAACCGCGTCGCCGGGCTCGACGACGTCGCGACGCGAGGACGGCGCTCATCGTCGGGGCGACCGTCCGGCAGGCCGACTCACGACTGCTCACGCACCCGCTGCTCGCCGCCGTCCTGCCCCACGTCGGGCACACGGTCACGCGCAACCGCGGCACCGTGTGCGGCTCGATCGCGCACGCCGACGCGGCAGCCGAGCTTCCGCTCGCGCTCGTCGCCTCGAGGGCTCGGCGGTCGCGGCCTCCGCGCGGGACGCCGCGAGGTTCCCGCCGACGAGCTCTTCCTCGGCCCGTACACGACCGCGCTCGAGCCGGACGAGCTCCTCGTCGAGACGGTCTGGCCGCGCCGGCGACGACGAGGGGTTCGCTTTCGAGGAGTTCGCACAGCGCGGCGGCGACTACGCGCTCTGCATGGCCGCCGCACACGTCCGAGGGGACGAGCTCCGCGTCGTCGTCGGCGCCGTGACCCCGACCCCGACCGTGCTCGAGGTCGACCCGGAGCGCCCGGGCGAGTCGGCTGCCGAGCAGGTCGAGCCGTGGGGCTCGATCCACGCCTCGCCCGACTACCTCCGGCAGCTCGTGCGCGTCCTCGTCGATCGCGTGGTCGCGCGGGCGAGGGAGCGGGCAGCGTGATCGCCGTCGACGTCACCGTCAACGGCCGCCGCTACCGCGAGGAGGTCGAGCCGCGTCTCCTCCTCTCCGACTTCCTCCGCCACCGCCTCGGCCTCACCGGGACGCACGTCGGGTGCGAGCACGGCGTCTGCGGCGCGTGCACGGTGCTGCTCGACGGCGTGGCCGTGCGCTCGTGCCTGCTGCTCGCCGTACAGGTGGACGGCTGCGAGGTCGTCACCGTCGAGGGACTCGCGGCACCGGGCCCTGACGCCGCTCCAGGAGGCGTTCCGCCGGCACCACGCGCTCCAGTGCGGGTTCTGCACGCCGGGGATCCTCATCGCCGCCGAGGACCTGCTCTCCGCGAGCGCCCGCCGACGCGCGAGGAGATCGTCGACATGCTCTCCGGCCAGCTCTGCCGCTGCACCGGGTACACGCCGATCGTCGACGCGATCGCGGAGGTCGCCGGGGCGTGAACCTCGCGCTCAGC
>CAVWES010000006.1:0-78821 GCA_963754175.1 uncultured Gaiellaceae bacterium
GTCGAGATGAAGGCGATCGTCTACTCGAACACGCTCGGCACCGAGTTCTCCGTCGAGGAGATCCCGGCGGAGCTCGCCGCTGCGGCCGAGGCCGGCCACCACAGCCTCATCGACCTGATCGCCGAGTTCGACGACGAGCTCATGGAGACGTACCTCGGGGACGAGGCGTCGGTGACGCCCGAGATGATCCGCCGCGCGCTCCGCAAGGGGACGCTCGCAGGCGAGATCACGCCGGTGCTCGCAGGCTCGGCGTTCAAGAACAAGGGCGTGCAGGCGCTCCTCGACGCGATCGTCGACTACCTCCCGAGCCCGCTCGACGTCCCACCGGTCCAGGGGCTCGATCCGAAGACGGAGGCCGAGGAGATCCGGCCGGCCGACTACGACGCGCCGTTCGCCGCGCTCGCCTTCAAGGTCATGAGCGACCCGTACGTCGGGAAGCTCACGTACTTCCGCGTCTACTCGGGCCAGGTCAAGGCGGGCGACCGCGTGCTGAACACGACGAACGGCAAGACCGAGCGGATCGGCCGCATCCTCCAGATGCACGCGAACCACCGCGAGGAGCGCGACGAGATCGGCGCGGGCGAGATCGCCGCCGCCGTCGGGCTGAAGTTCACGACGACGGGCGACACGATCGCCGTCGACTCGGCACCGATCGTGCTCGAGCGGATGTCGTTCCCGGATCCGGTCATCTCGGTCGCGATCGAGCCGCGCACGAAGGCGGACCAGGACAAGCTCGCGACCGCGCTCCAGCGCCTCGCCGAGGAGGACCCGACGTTCCGCGTGACGTCGGACGAGGAGACCGGGCAGACGCTCATCGCGGGGATGGGCGAGCTGCACCTCGAGATCATCGTCGACCGCCTCCAGCGCGAGTTCGGCGTCGACGGCAACGTCGGCCGACCGCAGGTCGCCTATCGCGAGACGATCACGAGCCCGGCCGAGAAGATCCAGGGCAGGTTCGTCCGCCAGACCGGCGGCTCGGGTCAGTACGGCGACGTCCTCATCAACCTCTATCCGAACCCCGCCGAGGGCTACGAGTTCGTGGACAAGGTGGTCGGTGGGCGCGTTCCGAAGGAGTACATCCCTGCGGTCAACCAGGGCATCCAGGAGGCCATGAGCTCCGGGATCGTCGCCGGCTACCCGGTGGTCGACGTCAAGGTCGAGCTGGTCGACGGCTCGTACCACGAGGTCGACTCGAGCGAGCGCTCGTTCAAGATCGCCGGCTCGATGGCCTTCAAGGAGGGCATGAAGCGTGCGAAGCCGAAGCTCCTCGAGCCCGTCATGTCCGTCGAGGTCGTGACGCCGGACGAGTACCTCGGCGACGTCATTGGTAACCTGAACGGCCGTCGTGGCCGGGTCGAGCAGCTCGAGCCGGTCGGTGGGTCGCAGTCGGTCAAGGCGAGCGTTCCGCTCTCCGAGATGTTCGGCTACGCGACCGACCTGCGCTCGATGAGCCAGGGCCGCGCGACGTTCACGATGCAGTTCGACCGCTACGAGGAAGTTCCGACCACGATCGCCGAGGCGATCGTCGGCGGCGAGAAGACAGCGTAAACCCAGGAAGACGAGCTCGGAGGATAGGAGCAGATGGCAAAGCAGAAGTTCGAGCGCACCAAGCCGCACGTCAACGTCGGCACGATCGGTCACATCGACCACGGCAAGACGACGCTCACAGCCGCGATCACGAAGGTTCTCGCAGAGTCGGGCACCAACACCGAGGCGACGTCCTTCGACGCGATCGACAAGGCGCCGGAAGAGCGCCAGCGCGGCATCACGATCAACACCGCGCACGTCGAGTACGAGACGGAGAACCGGCACTACGCCCACGTCGACTGCCCGGGCCACGCCGACTACATCAAGAACATGATCACGGGGGCCGCCCAGATGGACGGCGCGATCCTCGTCGTCTCCGCCGCCGACGGCCCGATGCCGCAGACGCGGGAGCACATCCTGCTCGCGCGCCAGGTCGAGGTGCCGTCGATCGTCGTCGCCCTCAACAAGGCCGACATGGTCGACGATCCCGAGCTGCTCGAGCTCGTCGAGATGGAGGTCCGCGAGCTCCTGTCCAAGTACGAGTTCCCCGGCGACGACATTCCGGTCGTCCAGGTCTCGGCGCTGAAGGCGCTCGAGGGCGACGCCGAGTGGACTCCGAAGATCCTCGAGCTCATGGCCGCCGTCGACTCGTACATCCCGGAGCCCGTCCGCGACGTGGACAAGCCGTTCCTCATGCCGATCGAGGACGTGTTCACGATCACGGGCCGCGGCACGGTGGTCACGGGCCGCATCGAGCAGGGCAAGCTCACGGTCGGCGAGGAGGTCGAGATCGTCGGCATCCATCCGCAGGTCGAGAAGACGACGGTCACGGGTCTCGAGATGTTCCTCAAGACACTCGACTACGCCCAGGCCGGCGACAACGCAGGAGCGCTCCTCCGCGGCGTCAAGCGCGAGGAGGTCGAGCGTGGACAGGTGCTCGCGAAGCCGGGCTCGATCACGCCGCACACGCAGTTCAAGGCCGAGGTGTACGTCCTCTCGAAGGACGAGGGCGGCCGCCACACGCCGTTCTTCAACGGCTACCGGCCGCAGTTCTACTTCCGCACGACGGACGTGACGGGCTCGATCAAGCTGCCCGAGGGCCAGGAGATGGTCATGCCTGGCGACAACACGAACATGGAGATCGACATGCACCAGCCGATCGCCATGGACCAGGGCCTCCGCTTCGCGATCCGCGAGGGCGGGCGCACGGTCGGTGCCGGCGTCGTCACGGAGATCATCGCGTAGGGGCGAGGCGACTCGCCCCTCCTTCATTCAGCACATGGCGCAACAGAAGATCCGCATCCGTCTCAAGGGTTACGACCACCAGCAGGTGGACCGCTCGGCGTCCCAGATCGTGGAGACGGCGCAGCGCACCGGCGCGACCATCACCGGTCCCGTCCCGCTGCCGACCGAGAAGAACGTCTACTGCGTGATCCGCAGCCCCTTCAAGGACAAGGACTCGCGTGAGCACTTCGAGGTGCGCACGCACAAGCGCCTCATCGACATCCACAGCCCCACGCCGAAGACGGTCGACTCGCTCATGCGGCTCGACCTGCCGGCGGGCGTCGACATCGAGATCAAGCTCTAGCGATGAAGGGATCGATCAGGGCATCTCGGCAAGAAGCTCGGCATGAGCCAGGTCTTCGACCCCGACACCGGGGCGATGACCGCCGTGACCGTGATCGAGGCCGGGCCGTGCCCCGTCGTGCAGGTGAAGACGACCGACGTCGACGGGTACGACGCGGTCCAGCTCGCGTTCGACGCGGTCGCGGAGCGCAAGCTCTCGAAGCCCGAGGTCGGCCACCTGAAGAAGGCCGGTGTCGGCCCGCACCGCCATCTCGTCGAGCTCCGGGGCGAGAGTGGCCTCACCGTGGGCGAGACCGTCACGGTCGAGTCGTTCGAGCCGGGCGAGGCGATCAAGGTCTCCGGGATCACGATCGGGAAGGGCTTCCAGGGCACGATCAAGCGCCACAACTTCACGAGGGGGCCCGTCACCCACGGCTCGCACAACGTCCGCAAGCCGGGATCGATCGGTGCCTCCGCGTACCCGTCCCGCGTGTTCAAGGGGATGAAGATGTCCGGACGGATGGGCGGCACGCGTGTCACCCAGCCGGGGATCGTCGTCCACGAGGTGGACGTCGAGCGCAACCTCCTGCTCGTCCGCGGCTCCGTCCCGGGGTCGAAGGGCGGGCTCGTGGAGATCCGGAGCGCGTGATGGCGGCCCCGAAGGCACCCGTCATCGGCGGCTCGAAGACGCAGGACGTCTCGCTCGACGAGTCCGTCTTCGCCGTCGAGTTGAAGCCGCATCTCGTCCACGAGACGGTGCGCGCCGAGCTCAACGCCGCTCGCGCGGGAACGAAGGGCACGAAGAGCCGCGGCCTCGTCGCCGGCGGCCGCTCGAAGCCGTGGCGCCAGAAGGGCACCGGCCGCGCACGCGCGGGAACGACCCGCGCGCCGCACTGGACGGGCGGCGGCGTCGCCTTCGCCCCGGGGATGCGCAGCTTCGAGGTGAAGGTGAACCGCAAGGCTCGCCGCAACGCGCTCAAGGGCGTGCTCTCGAACCACGCCGGCGACGGCACGCTCGCGATCCTCGACGGCTCGGCATTCGACACGCCGTCGACGCGTAAGGCGGCCGAGCTTCTCGCCGGCTGGGGCGAGCGTCCGACGCTCGTCGTCGTGGCCGAGGAGGAGGAGCTGCTCGTCAAGTCGTTCCGCAACCTCGACAAGGTGCTCGTCACCGTCCCGGCCGAGCTCGAGGTCGCCTCGCTCGTCTGGGCGCGCTCGGTCGTCATCAGCGAGGCTGCGCTGCCGCTCGTCCTCGGACGCGCGGGCGTGGTGACGGAGGAGGCGTCCGAATGAGCCTGCATCCGAACCAGGTCCTCCTCGCGCCGGTCGTCTCGGAGAAGAGCTACTCGCTCATCACCGACCGCAAGTACACGTTCAAGGTGCACGAGGACGCGCACAAGACGCAGATCCGCCAGGCCGTCGAGGAGCTCTTCGAGGTCAAGGTGGCAGCGGTGAACATCCTCAAGGTGCAGTCGAAGCCCAAGCGACGCGGCCTCATCAAGGGCCGCCGGCCGGGCTGGAAGAAGGCGATCGTCGAGCTCAGAGAGGGCTACGAGATCGAGATCTTCGAGGGGGCCGCGGTCTGATGGCGCTGAAGAAGTACAAGCCGACGAGCCCGGGCCGTCGCTTCATGGCCACGTCCGGCTTCGAGGAGGTCACGAAGTCCGAGCCCGAGAAGACGCTGCTCGAGCCGCTCATCGAAGAAGGGCGGGCGGAACAACCGCGGCCGCATCACGACGCGGCACCAGGGCGGCGGCCACAAGCGGCGCTTCCGGACGATCGACTTCAAGCGGACGAAGGACGGCATCCCGGCGAAGGTGGCCGCGATCGAGTACGACCCCAACCGGTCGGCGCGGATCGCGCTGCTCCACTACGCCGACGGCGCGAAGGCGTACATCCTCGCTCCCGCGCGGCTGCGGGTCGGCTCGACGGTCGAGTCGGGGCCCGAGGCGGACATCAAGGCGGGCAACGCGCTCCCGCTCGCGAACATCCCGACGGGCACGCTCGTCCATGCCGTCGAGCTGAAGCCCGGCCAGGGCGCACGCATGGCGCGGTCGGCGGGCTCGGCCATCCAGCTCGTCGCGAAGGACGGCCCGCACGCCGTCCTCAGGCTCCCCTCCGGCGAGCTCCGCCGCGTCCTCCTCACCTGCCGTGCCACCGTGGGACAGGTCGGGAACACCGATCACTCGAACCAGTCGAGCGGCAAGGCCGGCCGGAGCCGCTGGCTCGGCAAGCGCCCGACCGTTCGCGGCTCGGCCATGAACCCGGTCGACCATCCGCACGGCGGCGGCGAGGGGAAGACGAAGGGCGGCCGCCACCCGGTCACGCCGTGGGGCGTCCCGACGCTCGGGAAGCGCACCCGCCGGAAGCACAAGGAATCCGACACGTTGATCGTCCGCGGCCGTCGCCGTGGCAAGGAAAGGAAGCGCTAGTTGTCCAGATCGTCCAAGAAGGGGCCTTTCGTCGAGGACCGGCTCATGGGCCGGATCGAGGCGATGAACACGAGCGGCGAGAAGCGCATGATCCGCACCTGGTCGCGCGCGTCGACGATCTTCCCGGAGATGGTCGGGCACACCATTGCCGTCCACGACGGTCGCAAGCACGTGCCCGTCTTCGTGACCGAGCAGATGGTCGGCCACAAGCTGGGCGAGTTCGCGCCGACCAGGACGTTCCGCGGCCACGCCGGTGACCGCGCGACCCAGGTGAAGAAGCGCTGATGGCTCAGGTCCAGGACGATCGGATGCGCGTGCGCGCGCAGGCGAAGTGGGTTCGCACCTCCGCCCGCAAGGCGCGGCTGGTGCTCGACCACATTCGCGGGCGCAGCGTGCCCGAGGCGCGGACGATCCTCGCGTTCACGACCCGCGCGGCGGCGACGGACATCGAGAAGGTGCTCCGGTCGGCGGTCGCCAACGCCGAGGCCAACCACGGCCTCGACGGAGACGAGCTCGTGGTCGAGGCGGCGTTCGCGGACGAGGGGCCGACCCTGAAGCGCTGGAAGCCCCGCGCGCGCGGCCGCGTGAACCGGATCCGCAAGCGCACGTGCCACGTGACGCTCGTGCTCGCCGAGGTTCCCGAGGAGAACACGAGACGGCGTCCGCGCAAGCAGGCGCGAGACGCCCGCGTCCGCACCCGCGGCCGAGGAGTCCACGCCGAAGGCCAGGACACGACGACGCAAGAAGGAGGCGGTTGCCTGATGGGCCAGAAAGTGCATCCCGGCGGCTTCCGCGTCGGCGTCATCCACGACTGGAAGTCGAACTGGTGGACGGGCAAGCCCGAGTTCGCCGCCTACCTCCTCGAGGACGTTCGCATCCGCGAGCACATCCTCGGGAAGCTGTCGCACGCGGGCCTCTCGGACATCCTCATCCGCAAGGACAAGCAGCGGATCACGGTGGACATCTACACGGCCCGCCCGGGCATCGTCATCGGCAAGTCGGGCGTCGAGGTCGACGCGCTCCGCAAAGAGCTGCACGCGATCACGAAGAAGAACGTCCACATCAACATCAACGAGATCAAGCGCCCCGAGCTCGACGCGAAGCTCGTCGCGCAGTCGATCGCCGAGCAGCTCGAGAACCGTGTCAGCTTCCGGCGCGCGATGAAGCGCTCGCTGGCGTCGGCCATGCGCTCCGGCGCTCAGGGCATCAAGATCACCGCGGGTGGTCGTCTCGGCGGAGGTGAGATGAGCCGCCGCGAGATGTACTCCGAGGGGCGCGTCCCGCTGCACACGATTCGCGCGGACATCGACTACGGCCAGGCCGAGGCGAAGACGACGTTCGGCGTGATCGGCGTCAAGGTCTGGGTGAACAAGGGCGAGATCATGCCCGAGGGCTACGACGCCCCCGCCGCGCGCGACACGCGCCTCGGCGACCAGGATCAGGCGCGTCGACGACGCGGTGCGTCCGCGGAGGGTCTCGGCGCCTCGCGCGAGGGCCGCGGACGCGGCCAGGATCGCGAGGGGCTCGGCATCATGCCGCGCAAGCGCCGCGGGCAGCGCCCGGGTGGAGGACGCCCGGGGCAGCGGCCACGCCGCGATCTCGAGCAGGGCCCGCCTGCTCCGGAGGCGGAGGCACCCGCCGTGGAGCCCGAGGTGCAGGAGGCGCCCGCACCCGAGGCGACGCCCGAGGTGACGCCTGAAGCGACGCCTGAGCGCCCGAGGCAACGCCCGAGACCCGGGGGCGAGAGCTGATGTTGATGCCGCGCAAGACGAAGTTCCGCCGGCACCACCGCGGTCACCGCCGCGGCATGTCGACGGGGCAGACCGCCGTGCAGTTCGGCGAGTACGGGCTGAAGGCGCTCGAGGCCGGTTGGGTCACCAACCGCCAGATCGAGGCTGCCCGCATCGCGGCGACGAGGAAGATCCGCCGAAGCGGGAAGGTGTGGATCAACCTCTTCCCGGACAAGCCGGTCACGAAGAAGCCGGCCGAGACCCGCATGGGCTCCGGCAAGGGCTCGCCCGAGGGCTGGGTCGCCGTCGTGAAGCCCGGGCGCGTCATGTTCGAGCTCGCCGGCGTCGACGAGCCGCTCGCCAAGGAGGCTCTGCGCCTCGCCGGCCAGAAGCTGCCCCTCAAGACCAAGTTCGTACGCAGAGAGGCCGATCTCTTTGAGAGCTAGAGAGCTGCGAGCCCTGACCGACGACGAGCTCGACCGCAAGATGGCCGAGACGCGCCAGGAGCTCTTCAACCTGCACTTCCAGACGGCGACCGGCGTGCTCGAGAACAGCGCCCGCCTGCGCCATGCCAAGCGCGAGATCGCACGAATCCTGACCGTCCAGAACGAGCGCGACCGAGGAAAGTAGCCACATGCCTGACGAGACCGAGAACGTGAACGAGACCGAAGAGACGCAGGACGCGCCCGAGGTGGTCGAGGAGACCCCCGAGGCCGAGCCCGAGGTCACCGAGCCGGCCGCCGAGGCCGAGCCGACGCCCGAGGTCGCCGAGCCCGCAGCGTCGAGCCGAGCCGCGAGCCGACGCCCGAGGTCGAGGAGCCCGAGCCGCGCGAGCCGCCGAGCCCGAGCCCGAGGCCGACGAGCCCGAGCCGATGGCCGCGGAGGCCGAGCCGGCCGAGGAGGCGTCGGAGGAGCCCGCCGCACAGGTGGACGACACCGGCGCGGACGAGGCACCCGCCGAGGCCGCCGCTCCGGCAGTCTCCGAGCCGAAGCGCAAGAAGAAGCGGCTGCCGCGCTCCGCGCGCCCGCAGAAGACGCGACCGACGAGGGTCAAGGCGACCGAGCGCAAGCCGATCACGCGGCTGCCGAAGCCCGAGCACGCGCGCGGCCGGCGCCAGGAGCGCCAGGGCACCGTCGTGTCCGCGGCCGCGGACAAGACCATCGTCGTGCGCGTCGACACCGTGAAGATCCACCCGCGGTACAAGAAGGTGATCAAGCGCTCGACGCGCCTCCACGCGCACGACGAGGAGAACCAGGCGAAGCTCGGGGACGTCGTCCTCGTCGTCGAGACCCGTCCGCTGTCGCGGATGAAGCGCTGGCGTCTCCAGGAGATCGTCGAGGCCGCCAAGTGATCCAGCAGGAATCGCGTCTTCGGGTGGCGGACAACACGGGTGCGCGCGAGCTCCTGTGCATCCGCGTGCTCGGCGGCTCGCACCGGCGCTACGCGCGGGTGGGCGACGTGATCATTGCTACCGTGAAGACGGCCACGCCGCAGGGCGCGGTCAAGAAGGGCGAGGTCGTGCGTGCGGTCGTCGTTCGGACGAAGAAGCCCTACAGCCGGGACGACGGCACGCTCATCGGGTTCGACGAGAACGCCGCCGTCCTCATCGATCCGCAATCGAACCCGCGCGGGACGCGCATCTTCGGCCCGGTCGCGCGGGAGCTGCGCGAGAAGAACTTCATGAAGATCGTCTCGCTCGCGCCGGAGGTGCTCTAGATGTCCACGAAGATGAAGGTCAAGAAAGGCGACACGGTGCAGATCCTCACCGGCAAGGACCGCGGCAAGCGGGGCCGGGTCATCGAGGCACGCCCGTCGGAGCGCCGCGTGATCGTCGAGAACCTGAACGTCGCGAAGCGGCACACGAAGCCGCGCCCCATTCGCGACTCCTCGCGCATGGGTGGCACGCAGATCGTCCCCGGCGGGATTCTCGACAAGCCGGCGCCCGTGCCGGTGTCGAACGTCATGGTCGTGTGTCCGGTGTGCGGCAACCCGACACGTGTCGGGACCGTGGAGAAGGAAGTGAAGGGCGAGATCGTGCGCGTCCGCGTCTGCAAGCGCGAGGGCTGCGGCCAGGAGATCGACCGGTGAGCGCTGCGCCGACCGCCGAGACGTACGTGCCGCGCCTCAAGGAGCGGTACGAGAGCGAGATCCGCCCGCAGCTCCAGGAGGAGCTCGGCGTCTCGACGCCGATGGACGTCCCGCGCGTGACGAAGGTGACGCTGAACATGGGCGTCGGCGAGGCGAAGACGGACGCGAAGGCGCTCGACGCGGCGATCGACGAGCTCACGATCATCGCCGGTCAGCGCGCGCAGGTTCGCCGTGCGACGAAGTCGATCGCGAGCTTCAAGCTCCGCGAGGGCATGCCCGTCGGCGCGCGCGTGACGCTGCGCGGCGCGCGCATGTACGAGTTCCTCGATCGCCTCGCGTCGATCGCGCTCCCGCGCATCCGCGACTTCCGCGGTCTCGACCCCGGCTCGTTCGACGGGCGCGGCAACTACTCGATCGGGATCCGGGAGCAGATCATCTTCCCCGAGATCGACTACGACCAGGTTCCGTCGATTCGCGGCCTCGACGTCGCGATCACCACGTCGGCGAAGACGGACGAGGCCGGGCGCGCGCTGCTCGGTGCCCTCGGTCTTCCGTTCGCCGCTTCCAGAAGGGAACAGAGCTAGACCAATGGCCAAGAAGTCGCTCGTCGTCAAGCAGAAGCGGAAGCCGAAGTACGCGGTTCGCGCCTACTCGCGCTGCAACCGCTGCGGTCGCCCGCGCGCCGTCTATCGCAAGTTCGGCGTCTGCCGGATCTGTCTGCGCGAGCTCGCGCACCAGGGCGCGGTCCCCGGAATGACGAAGTCGAGCTGGTAGGGAGGAACGAACGTGCTCACCGATCCGATCGCCGACATGCTGACCAGGATTCGCAACGCCAACCGTGCGCTGCACGACTCGGCGTCGATGCCGACCTCGAAGATGAAGGAGGAGATCGCGCGCATCCTCAAGGACGAGGGCTACATCAAGGACTTCAGGTGGTTCAGCTCGAGGACGAGAAGAAGCAACCCGCTCCCGTACCGCATGCTCGTCGTCGAGCTGAAGTTCGCGCGCGACCGCCGCCGCGTCATCACCGACCTCAAGCGCGTGTCGAAGCCCGGCCGCCGCGTCTACGCCCGCAAGGATCGCCTCCCGCGCGTCCTCGGCGGGCTCGGCACCGCCATCATGTCCACCTCCGACGGGCTCATCACGAACCGCCAGGCCGCCGAGCGCGGCGTCGGCGGTGAGGTGATCGCGTTCGTCTGGTAGCGATGTCACGAATCGGCCGCAAACCCATCGAACTGCCCTCCGGCGTGCTGGTGGCGCTCTCGCCTGGCCGCGTTCAGGTGAACGGCCCGCTGGGCGAGCTCTCGCAAGACGTGCCGGCGCGGATGCAGATCGAGAAGACCGAGACGGAGATCGTCGTGACCCGGCCGACGGACCGCGGCGAGGATCGCGCGCTGCACGGGCTCACGCGCACGCTCATCGCCAACATGGTCGAAGGCGTGACCAAGGGCTTCGAGAAGCACCTCGAGATCCAGGGCGTCGGCTACCGCGCGCAGCTCAAGGGAACCGACCTCGAGCTCGCGGTGGGCTACTCGCACCCGGTGGTCGTCAAGCCGCGCAAGGGCATCGAGTTCGACGTCCCCGCTCCCACGCAGGTCACCGTCAAGGGCATCGACAAGCAGATGGTCGGCCAGACGGCCGCCGAGATCCGCAAGGTGCGCCCGCCCGAGCCGTACAAGGGCAAGGGCATCCGCTACCGCGACGAGCAGGTCCGCAGGAAGGTCGGGAAGCGCGCATGAGCCGTCTCTGACGAAGCGCGAGGCGCGGATGCGCCGCCACCGCCGCGTTCGCGGCAAGATCGCGGGCACGGCCGAGCGGCCGCGCCTGCTCGTGTTCCGCTCGAACCGCGGGATCAGCGCACAGCTGATCGACGACGACGCCGGGCGCACGCTGGCGTCCGCGAGCTGGAAGGGCGTGAGCGCTGCCGGCTCGAAGACCGACCAGGCGACCGCCGTCGGCAAGGAGCTCGCCGACGCGGCGAAGAAGGCCGGCATCGAGCGGTGCGTGTTCGATCGCGCCGGCTACCTGTACCACGGACGGGTGAAGGCCCTCGCCGAGGGCGCCCGCGAAGGAGGACTCGAGTTTTGAGCATGTCCGAGACAAGTGAGTCCCGCGAGCTCAAGGAGCGGGTCATCGAGATCAACCGTGTCGCGAAGGTCGTAAAGGGCGGCCGGCGCTTCTCGTTCACCGCGCTCGTCGTCATCGGCGACGAGGTCGACCGCGTCGGCCTCGGCTACGGGAAGGCGCGCGAGGTGCCGCTCGCGATCTCGAAGGCGGTCGAGGACGCGCGCAAGAACCTCTTCACCGTGCCGAAGCACGGGCAGACCATCACGCACGAGATCGTCGGCAAGTTCGACGCGGCGCGGGTCGTCCTGCGGCCTGCAAGCGAAGGGACCGGCGTGATCGCTGGCGGCGGCACACGCGCCGTGCTCGAGCTCGCCGGGATCCGCGACGTGCTCGCGAAGAGCCTCGGCACGACGACCCCGATCAACATGACCCGGGCGACGGTCGACGGTCTCAAGCACCTCGTCCGCCCGGAGGACGTCGCGGCGCTCCGCGGAAAGACGATCGCCCAGGTCCTGCCGGTGTCGGCGAAGCGCGTCGAGCCCGAAGCGGAGCAGGAGCAGGCTGCTGCCCCGGCCGAGGAGGCTGCCGTCGCCGAGCCGGAGGAGGCGCCGGCGTGAGTGCGTCTGAAGATCACGCAGGTCCGCAGCGCGATCGGCCAGTCCCAACGCCATCGCGGAACGTTGCGCGCGCTCGGGCTCGGCAAGATCGGCCGGAGTGCCGAGCACAAGGACTCGCCGCAGCTGCAGGGCATGCTGCGTCAGGTCCGCCATCTCGTGACCGTCGAGGGGACGTGAGATGAGCGACGAGCTCAACCTCTCGAACCTGAAGCCGGCGCAGGCGCGCAAGACCCGCAAGCGGATCGGCCGCGGCCTGGGCTCCGGCAAGGGCCGGTACTCGGGGCGCGGCATCAAGGGCCAGAAGTCCCGCGCCGGCTCCAACAAGATGCCGGCGGGCTTCGAGGGCGGCCAGATGCCGATCGACATGCGCGTCGGAAAGCTGCGCGGGAACACGTCCGCGGACGCGATGCCCATCGGGCCCTTCCGCACGTACAACCAGCCCGTCAACGTCGGCGCGCTCGAGGAGCGCTTCGACGCCGGGGCCGACGTGACGCTCGAGGCGCTGAAGGAGGCCGGGCTCATCGCGAAGCTCTCGGTCGACGTGAAGGTGCTCGGCGAGGGCGAGCTGACGAAGAAGCTCTCCGTGACCGCGCACTCGTTCTCGAAGTCGGCAGTGGAGAAGATCGAGGCCGCCGGCGGAACGGTCACGCGGCTCCGCGAGCCCGTCGAGCGCAAGAAGAAGCGGCACAAGGCGTCGGCGCCGGCCGCCGAGACCGAGGACGCGTCACGAGGAGCCGAGGAGGCCGAGGACGACGCAGGAGCCCGAGGCAGGAGAGCCGAGAACGCGGCCGCGAGCGACGCCGGACGCGCGAGGAACGACGCGAGGCTAGCACCGATGTTCTCGTGGCTCGCGAACGCCTGGCGGGTACCGGAGCTGCGCCAGCGCGTCATCTTCACCGGCGATGATCCTCGCGATCTACCGCCTCGGGTCGTGGATTCCCGCGCCGGGCGTCGACTCGCAGACGATCGAGGACTACTTCTCCGGCCGCGGCGGCACGATCCTCGGCCTGCTGAACATCTTCTCGGGAGGCGCGCTCTCGCAGTTCTCCCTGTTCGCGCTCGGGATCATGCCGTACGTCACGGCGTCGATCATCATCCAGCTGATGACCGTCGTCATCCCGCGGCTCGGCGAGCTGCAGCGGGAGGGCGAGGCCGGCTACGCGAAGATCACGCAGTACACGAGGTACCTCACCGTGATCCTCGCAGCCGCGCAGGCGACGGGGTACGCGCTCCTCTTCCGCAGCCAGGGTGCGCTCGACGCCGGATCCGGAAAGCTGGTGCTCATCATCGTCTCGCTCACCGCGGGCACGGTCCTGCTCATGTGGATGGGCGAGCTCATCACGAAGCGCGGTATCGGGAACGGGATCTCGATCCTCATCTTCGCGTCGATCCTCGTCGGCGCTCCGCTCGGCATCGTCGCCTGGTGGAACGGCGGCCCGATGGAGAAGCTCTTCTTCCCGCTCATCGCGGTCGGCATCTGCGCCGCGGTCGTGTTCGTGCAGGAAGGCCAGCGGCGGATCCCCGTCCAGTACGCCAAGCGCATGGTGGGCCGCAAGATGACCGCCGGCGGCTCGACCTACCTGCCGCTGCGGGTGAACATGGCCGGCGTCATCCCGATCATCTTCGCCGCGGCGATCCTCGCGTTCCCGCCCACGATGGCCCAGTACTTCCCGGCGACCCGCGACTTCGTCAACGAGCACTTCCAGCCGGGCAACTGGACCTACCTCTTGATCGAGGGCTTCATGATCGTGGTCTTCACGTACTTCTACACGGCGGTCCAGTTCAACCCGGTCGACCAGGCGGACAACCTGCGCAAGTACGGCGGCTACATCCCGGGCATCCGCCCCGGCCCTCCGACGGCGCAGTACCTCGACCGTGTGCTCTCGCGCCTGACGCTGCCGGGCTCGCTCTTCCTCGCGGCAGTCGCGGTGCTCCCGAGCCTGTTCATCGCCTACGGAGGCTTCTCGCAGGCGAGCTCGCGCGCGCTCGGCGGCACGTCGGTGCTGATCGTGGTCGGCGTCGCGCTCGACACCATGCGGCAGATGGAGTCGCAGATGATGATGCGCTCCTACGAGGGCTTCCTCAAGTAGCCGGCGGCACTCCGTGCGCATCCTCATCCTCGGCCCTCAGGGGTCCGGCAAGGGAACGCAGGCGAAGCGCATCGCCGCTGCCTACGACATCCCGCACGTCGCGACCGGAGACATCCTGCGCGAAGCCGTCGCCAACGGGTCGGAGCTCGGCGCGCTCGTGCGCCCGATCCTCGAGCGCGGCGATCTGGTCCCGGACGACCTCATGGTCGGCCTCATCAGGGAGCGCCTCGCGGACGAGGACGGCTTCGTGCTCGACGGCTTCCCGCGCACGATGGCGCAGGCCGAGGCGCTCGACGCGATGCTCGAGGACATCGGCAAGCCGCTCGACGCGGTCATCCTGCTCCAGGTCTCCGACGAGGTCGCGACCGACCGGCTCAGGGCCCGCGCCGAGGAGGAGGGTCGGGCGGACGACTCGCCCGAGGCGATCCGGAACCGGCTCCGCCTCTACCACGAGCTCACCGAGCGCGTCGTCGATCGCTACCGGCTCACCGGGACGGAGGTGGCGGTGGACGGCGAGCAGACGATGGACGAGGTCTTCGCGGCCGTCGAGGACGCGCTCGCAGGTGTGGGAGTGAGCCGGTGATCATCCGCAAGAGCCCGCGGGAGATCGAGAAGATGGCGGCGACGGGTGCGCTCGTCGCCGAGACGATCGCCCACGTCGGCGGACTGCTTCGGCCGGGCGTGACGACGGACGAGCTCGACGCCGCCGCCGGCGCGTTCATTCGCGAGCACGGCGGCATCCCGACGTCCGAGGGCTACAAGGGGTACCCGAAGGCGATCTGCATCTCGCCGAACGACGTCGTCGTCCACGGGATCCCGGACGCCTTCGTCGTCAGCGACGGCGACCTCGTCACGATCGACGTCGGGGTCACGCTCGACGGCTACATCGCCGACAGCGCGTACACGTTCGGAGTCGGGGAGATCGAGCCGGAGGATCAGCGGCTGCTCGACGTCGCCCAGGAGGCGCTCGCCGCGGGGATCGCCGAGGCGGTCGTCGACAATCGCGTCGGGGACGTCTCGCACGCGGTGCAGGCCGTCGTCGAAGGCGCCGGCTTCTCGGTGATCCGGAGCCTCGTCGGCCACGGGGTCGGCCGCTACTACCACGAGGACCCGCACATCCCGAACTTCGGCGAGCCGGGCCGCGGGCCACGGCTCTCCGAGGGCATGACCATCGCGATCGAGCCCATGATCACGGCCGGCGGCTCGGACGTGCTCGTCATGGACGACGGCTGGACGATCCGGACGACGGACGGCTCGATGTCGGCCCACTTCGAGCACACGGTCGCGATCACCCCAGACGGCCCGCGGATCCTCACCCCGCGCGTCGGCGTGCCGGGAGGCGTGGAGGTCTAGAAGGACGTCTCTGCTACGATGTCCCGCCGCGGCGCGGGCGTTCCGTTGCGCCGCTTCACTCCCAGGAAAACCGCCGACCGAGAGGCATATTCGCGCGCGAAAGTGGCAGCCAAGGAAGAGAAGATCGAGATCGAAGGCGAGGTCGTCGAGGCGCTCCCCAGCACGATGTTCAGGGTGCAGCTCGACAACGGGCACAGCGTCCTCGCTCGTATCTCCGGAAAGATGCGCAAGCACTACATCCGCATCCTTCCCGGAGACCGCGTCAAGGTGGAGCTCTCTCCCTACGACCTCACCCGCGGCCGAATCACCTTCCGGATGAAGTAGAGGAATCCAGATGAAAGTACGCCCATCCGTCAAGCCCATGTGCGAGCGCTGCCGCGTGATCAAGCGGCACGGCCGCACGATCGTGATCTGCTCGAACCCCCGGCACAAGCAAAGGCAGGGCTGAGTCACCACATGGCACGCATCGCAGGCGTCAATCTCCCCACGCAGAAGCGGCTCGAGATCGGGCTGACCTACATCTACGGGATCGGGCGCTCGACGTCGCAGAAGGTCATCCACGCGCTCGAGCTCGACCCGGATCAGAAGGTGCGCGACCTCACCGACGAGGAGGTCACGAAGCTCCGCAACTACATCGACAGCGAGCTCGAGGTCGAGGGAGACCTTCGGCGCGACCGTGCGCAGGCGATCAAGCGGCTCACCGAGATCGGCGCCTACCGCGGGATCCGCCATCGTCGCGGGCTTCCGGTCAACGGTCAGCGCACGAAGACGAACGCCCGCACGCGCAAGGGCCCGAAGAAGACCGTCGGCCGCGGCAAGAAGGCGAAGTAACGCATGGCACCTCCGCGCAGATCCGCGGCCCGCGGCCGCACACGCCGCAAGGTCCGGAAGAACATCGCCATCGGCCAGGCGCACATCAAGACGTCGTTCAACAACACGATCGTCACGCTCACCGACGGCGAGGGCAACGTCATCGTCTGGGAGTCCGCCGGCTCGGCCGGCTTCAAGGGCTCGCGCAAGTCGACGCCGTTCGCCGCGCAGGTCACCGCCGACAACGCGGCGCGGAAGGGGATGGAGCACGGGCTGCAGAAGGTCGAGGTCTTCGTGAAGGGCCCCGGGTCGGGCCGTGAGACCGCGATCCGCTCGCTCCAGGCCGCCGGCCTCGAGATCCTCGGCGTGAAGGACGTCACCCCGCAGGCGCACAACGGCGTCCGGCAGCGGAAGCGGAGGCGCGTCTGATGGCCCGCGATCTCGGCCCCAAGTGCCGCATGTGCCGCCGCGAGGGCATCAAGCTCTTCCTCAAGGGCGAGCGCTGCCTCACCGAGAAGTGCGCGGTCGAGCGCCGCAGCTATCCGCCGGGCGAGCACGGGCGCGGGCGCATCAAGCAGAGCCAGTACCTGCTCCAGCTCCGCGAGAAGCAGAAGGCGCGCCGCTACTACGGGCTCCTCGAGAAGCAGTTCCGCTCGACGTACGAGAAGGCGACCCGCGGCCTCGGCGCGCCGGGCGAGAACCTCCTGCGGATGCTCGAGACCCGGCTCGACAACGTCGTCTACCGGCTCGGCTTCGCGGGCTCGCGCGCGCAGGCGCGCCAGCTCGTGCGACACGGCCACTTCCAGGTCAACGGCCGCCGGGTCAACATCCCGAGCTACGGCGTCCGGCCGAACGACGTCGTCGCCCTGAAGCAGGGAAGCCCGGTCGAGCAGCTCGTGCGCGACGCGACCGACCTCACTGCATCCGTCGCGCCCTGGCTCCAGGCCGACCACGACGGCCTGACCGGCACCGTGCTGAAGTGGCCCGAGCGCGACGAGATCGACGCGCCCGTCCAGGAATCATTGATCGTCGAGCTCTACTCGAAATAACCGCCGTCGTACGGGTGAGACGTATCTCGCCCCTACGAAGACCAGAAAGGAACCACCTTGGCCACACGAACCAGCCTGATGGACTTCCAGATCCCGAAGATCGTCCACGAGGACGCCGACGCGCACCGCGGCGTGTTCGCGATCGAGCCGCTCGACCGCGGCTTCGGACACACGTTCGGGAACTCGCTTCGCCGCGTGCTGCTCTCGTCGCTCGAGGGCGCCGCCGTCACCGCCGTGAAGATCGAGGGCGTCGCCCACGAGTTCACGACGCTTCCGGGCGTACGCGAGGACGTCACCGACATCATCCTCAACCTCAAGAACCTCATCGTCCTGCTCCACGGCGCCTCTCCCGAGATCGAGGTGTACATCGCGAAGAAGGGCGCAGGCGTCGTCACCGCCGCCGACATCGAGGCTCCTGCCGACCTCGAGATCCTGAACCCGGAGCTCGAGATCGCGCACGTCTCCGACAAGGGCAAGCTCGAGATGACCCTGACGGTCGGTCGCGGGCGCGGCTACGTCCCGGCCGAGCTGAACCGCGGGCCGGAGACCACCATCGGCGTCATCCCGATCGACTCGATCTTCTCGCCGGTGCGCCGCGTCGCGTACGAGGTCGAGGCCGCTCGCGTCGGTCAGCGGACGGACTACGACAAGCTCGTCCTCGACGTCACGACCGACGGCTCGCTCGACCCGCGCGACGCGATCGGTCAGGCCGCCGAGATCCTCATCCGCCAGCTCGCGATCTTCACCGACCTCGACGCGATCGAGGGCTTCGGCGAGACCGCGGCGGAGACCGTCGCCGAGGCGCCGGTCATGCACGGGATGGAGAACTTCCCGATCGAGGAGCTCGAGCTCGGCGTCCGCTCCTACAACTGCCTGAAGCGCGTCGGCATCGAGACGATCGGCGATCTCACGTCGAAGTCCGAGAACGAGCTCGTCGCGATCCCCAACTTCGGTCGCAAGTCGATCGAGGAGGTTCGCGCGGCGCTCGGCGCGCACGGGCTGACGCTCAAGGGCGAGGAGCTCGTCTAGCCCGATGCGGCACCAGCGATCCGGCAAGAAGCTCGGGCGGGACTCCGCCCACCGCAAGGCGCTCTACTCGAATCTCGCGGGCGCCCTGATCGAGCACGGCCGGATCCAGACGACCGAGGCCAAGGCGAAGGCGGTCAAGCCGTTCGCCGAGAAGATGATCACGTTGGGCAAGCGCGGCGACCTCCACGCCCGCCGGCAGGCGCTCGCCGCGCTTCGCTCGAACACGTCGTCCACGCGCTCTTCGCCGACGTCGCTCCGCGCTTCGCGGACCGGCCCGGCGGCTACACGCGCATCGTCCGGCTCGGCCCGCGTCAGGGTGACGCGGCCGAGATGGTCTACCTCGAGCTCGTCGACCACGAGCCGGTCGTGTCGCCGCTCGCGTCGCGCGAGCGCCGCGAGGACGCGGCGGACGAGGCGCTCCGGCTACCCGACCCGAGCGCAGTAGGTCACCGAGCAGAGCCGCGGAGTACCCTCAGCGGCGTGCTCTTCCTCATCGCGCTCCTGCTCGCGATCTTCGTGCTGCCCTCGCCGTGGGGCATCGTCGCGGTCGTGGGGGCTGCCGCGCTCGACATCATCGAGATCGGCGTCGGTCTCTGGTGGTCGAAGCGCCGGAAGGCCACGGTGGGCGTCGACACGCTCGTCGGCGCGACCGGTGTCGCCGTCGGCGAGCTCTGGCCCGACGGTCAGGTGAAGGTCAACGGCGAGATCTGGGGTGCGCGCTGCGACGGCGGGTTGCGACGCGGGCACGTCGGTCGTCGTGCGGGCGGTCGACGGGCTGACGCTCGAGGTGGAGCCGGCCTGAGATGTCGGGCGCGCAGGCGTGTCCTCGTCGGCGCGGCGGCCGCGCTCGCGCTCGCCACGGCCGGCGGGCGGGGCGACGTCGCGCGTGGGAGGACGCGGGCACCGCTACCGCTGCCGCGGACCGAGGTGAGCGCCGCCGTCGTCGGGAGCGAGATCGTCGTTCTGGGCGGGCTGACGGACGACGGCGGAGCTTCGCGACGGGTCGACGCGTACTCGCCGGCGCGCGACACGTGGCGACGGCTTCCCGATCTCCCGCGTCGGCGTCCACCACTCGACTGCGGTCGGCGCGAACGGGAAGCTGTACGTCCTCGGCGGGTACACGGCCGCGCGGCGCGACGCTGCAGATCCGCGTTCGTGCTCGAGCGCGGCGCGTGGCGCCGCCTGGCGCGCATGCCGTTCCCGCGCGCGGCAGCCGGCGCGGCTGTCGCAGGACGTCGCATCGTGGTCGCGGGAGGAATCGGCGAGGGGCGCCGCCTCGCGAGGAACGCGCTCTCCTTCGACCTCGCCACGCGGCGCTGGTCGGTCGTCGCCGGTCCGACGCCGCGCGAGCACCTCGGCGTGACGTCCTTCGCCGGCACGGTCTACGCGGTCGGCGGTCGCACGGCGGGCCTCGACACCAACCTCCTCCACTTCGAGAGCTACCGGCCCGGGGATCGCGGATGGCGCCGGCTCCAGCCCGTCCCGGATCCGCGTGGCGGAACCGGAGCCGCCGCGCTCGCCGGGCAGGTCGTGTCGGTCGGCGGCGAGGAGCCCGGAGGGACGATCGCGCGAGGTGCTCGCGTACCGCATCGCGGAGAGGCGCTGGGTGCGGCTGCAGGACCTGCCGACGCCGCGTCACGGCGTCGGGCGTCGCCGCGTTCGGCGGACGGGTCTTCGTGATCGGCGGCGGGCCCGCGCCGGGGCTCACTGTGAGCTCGGCGAACGAAGCGCTTCGCGTGTCGCCCTAGCGCGGAGCGCTCGTCATCGCCACGCCATGATGTCACGTCGTGAACGTCAAGCTCACGCTCGAGTACGACGGCACCGGGTTCCACGGCTGGGCGCGTCAGCCCGGCCTGCGAACCGTCGAAGGCGTCGTGCGCGAGGCGCTCGCTGCCGTGTTCCCGCGCTGGGACGGGCTCGCCGTGGCCGGCCGTACCGACACGGGCGTACACGCGACGGGACAGGTCGCGAGCGTCGACGGTCGAGGGCGGGCCGCCGCCGGATCGCGTCGCCGAGGCGCTGACCGCGGCACTGCCGGAGGACGTGGCCGTGGTCGCGGCCGAGGTCGCGCTCGACGACTTCCACGCGCGCTTCTCGGCTCGCTCGCGCTCGTACCGCTACCGCGTCCGCGTCGGGGCGCGCGCGTCGCCGCTCGAGGCGCGCCGAGAGCTCTGGTGGCCGCGGCCCGTCGACGCCGCCGCCCTCGCAGGCGGCAGCCGCGCTTCTCGGCGGCGAGCACGACTTCCGTGCGTTCACGCCGACCGAGACGCAGCACGAGGTCTTCATCGCGTGACGTGCACGCGGCCGCGTGGCAGCAGGACGGCGATCGTCTCGACTTCACGATCACCGCCGACAGCTTCCTCCGGCACATGGTGCGAACGCTCGTCGGCACGATGCTCGAGGCGGGTCCGAGGCGCCCGCAGCGCATGGCGGAGCTGCTCGAGGGCCGGCCGCGCGACGGAGGCGGGGCTCACCGCCCCGCCCTGGGGTCTGTACCTCGAGCGGGTCGACTACTAGCGCTCTCCCGCTCGCGGGAGCGCTGGCTACGATCGCCGCGTGCGCTTCCGGATCGTCCTCTTCGACCTCGACGGCACGCTGATCGACTCCGGGCCGATCATCCTCGCCTCGATGCAGCACGCGGTGCGCACCGTGCTCGGCCGCGAGATCCCGCCCGACGAGCTCGGCATGACGATCGGCGGCCAGGGGATCGTCGCGCAGATGCAGGCGATCGACGCCGAGCACGCCGACGAGCTCCTCGAGGCCTACAAGGAGCACAACGACGGCCTGCACGAGACGCTCGAGGCGTTCGACGAGCTGCTCGCGCTGCTCCCCGCGCTCAAGGCGGAGGGACGGAAGCTCGGGATCGTCACGGCGAAGCGGCACCGCACGGTCGGGCTCGCGCTCGATCGCTTTCCCGCGCTCGCGAGCGTGCTCGACGTCGTCGTCGCGCACGAGGACACCGAGCCGGCACAAGCCCGATCCCGAGCCCGTCCTGCTCGCGGTCGAGAAGCTCGGGGGCACGCCGGCCGAGGCGGTCTACGTCGGCGACTCGCCGTTCGACATCGGCGCCGCGAAGGCTGCCGGCGTGTTTGCCGTCGCGGTCGGCTGGGGTGGGATCCACCCCGACGAGCGCCTGCTGGCCGAGGAGCCGGACGCGTTCGTGCGGACTCCGGAGGAGCTCCTCGATGTCCTCTAGGACAGCCGCGCGGCCGCGGACCGCGCGGCCGAGCTGCGGCGGCTGGTCGAGCACCACAACTACCGCTACCACGTCCTCGACGACCCCGAGCTCGACGACAGCGCCTACGACGCGCTCTTCGACGAGCTCCAGGCGCTCGAGAGCGGAGCACCCCGAGCTCGTCACGCCCGACTCGCCGACGCAGCGCGTCGGCGCGGCGCCCGCGGACGGGTTCCGCAAGGTGGAGCACCTCTCGCCGATGGGGTCGCTCGAGAAGGTGACGACGCGCGAGGCGCTCGAGAAGTGGGCGGACGACGTCCGCAAGCGCCTCGGCACCGACGAGGCGGTCGCCTACGTCCTCGAGCCGAAGATCGACGGCTCGGCGGTGTCGCTCGTGTACGAGGGACGGCGCGCTCGTGCGCGGCGCGACGCGCGGCGACGGGTTGCGCGGGGAGGACGTCACCGCGAACCTCCGCACGATCGAGGCGATCCCGCTGCGCATGCGGATCCCGGACGGCGACGCGCCACCCGCGCGCGTCGAGGTGCGCGGCGAGATCTACTTCCCGCTCGCCGGCTTCGCCCGCTTCAACGAGGCGCAGCTCGCCGCGGGTCGCAAGCCCGCGCCCGAACGCGCGCAACGCGGCGGCCGGCTCGCTCCGGCAGCTCAACCCCGCGGTGACCGCCGAGCGGCCGCTCTCGATCTTCGTCTACGGCGTCGGCGTGCTCGAGGGCGCCGAGCTCGCGAGCCAGTGGGAGGCGCTCGAGTGGCTCCGCGCGCAGCGGCTTCCGGACGAACCCGGACGCCGAGCGCCTCGAGTCGATCGCGGAGGTCGCGGACGCGTGCGTCGCGTGGGAGGCGCGTCGCGCCGAGCTCGGCTACGAGATCGACGGCATCGTCATCAAGGTCGACTCGTTCGACCAGCAGCGCGCGCCTCGGCTCGCTGCACGGCCGTCCGCGCTTCGCGCGCGCGTTCAAGTGGGCGCCGACGTCGGCGGTCACGCGGCTCGTCGAGATCCACGTCCGCGTCGGTCGCACCGGCGTGCTCAACCCGCTGGCCGAGCTCGAGCCGGTGCACGTCGGCGGCGTCACGGTGTCGAGCGCGACGCTGCACAACGAGGACGACATCCGGCGCAAGGACATCCGCGTCGGCGACCGCGTGATCGTCCAGCGCGCCGGCGACGTGATCCCGCAGGTCGTCGGCCCGGCCGGCGAGCACGAGCCGGGAACGAAGCCGTGGCGGATGCCGAAGCGCTGCCCGCTCTGCAAGACCGAGGTCGTGCGGCCCGAGGGCGAGGTCATGCACCGCTGCCCGAACCGCGCGTGCCCGTCTCGCGGCCTGGAGACGCTCTACCACTGGGTCGGAGCGGCGCTCGACATCGAGAACGTCGGCGCGAGCACGATCAAGAAGCTCTGGGACGAGGGCATCGTGCGCTCGCTGCCCGACCTCTACCGGCTGACCGCCGAGCAGCTGGCCGAGCTCGAGGGCTTCGCGGAGATCTCGGCGGCACGCGCGCACGAGTCGATCCAGCGCTCGAAGGAGCAGCCGTTCTCGCGCGTCCTCTTCGGCCTCAACATCCCGAAGGTCGGCTGGGTGATCGCCCGCAGCCTCGCCCTCCACTTCCGGACGGTCGAGGCGCTCGCCGCGCGCGACGCTGGAGCAGCTCGAGGAGGTCGAGGGGATCGGGCCCGAGCGGGCCGAGCTGATCGCGGAGTGGTTCGCCGACGCGGAGAACCTCGCGCTCGTCGGGGAGCTGCGCGAGCTCGGGCTGCAGCTGGCGCTCGCGGAGGACGAGCGCCCGCCGGAGGGGCGCTCACCGGGAGCCAGTACGTCATCACCGGGACGCTCGAGGGCTGGACGAGGGAGGAGGCGAAGGCCGCGCTCGAGGCGCTCGGCGCGAAGGTCACGGACTCGGTCTCGAAGAAGACGACCGGCGTCGTCGTCGGCGAGAGCCCCGGCTCGAAGGCGCAGAAGGCCGAGAAGCTCGGCGTGCCGGTGCTCTGCGGAGGCCGACCTCCGCGCGCTGCTCGAGGCCTAGGCCGCCCTAGGAGCGCGCCAGGACCGTCACGAACCGATCCTGCGCGGCGCGCGCCGTCCAGTACGGCACCGGCGATCCGTTCTGCAGGATCGCGAAGACGTAGCGGCCGCCGACGAAGCCGGCGAGCGCGGACGCGCGGTTCGTCGTCCCCGTCTTCGCGACGGACCCGGCCGCGCGTCGGCCTGCACGTCGAGCCGTGCCTTCAGCGTCCCGGAGACGCCGGCGACGGCGAGCGAGGAGACGAAGGCGTCGCGAATGGACGGATCGGCGGCGCCTGCACGCAGGATCGCGGCGAGCGCGCTGGACGGTGAGCGGTCGAACCGCGAGAGCCCCGAGCCGTCGGCGATGCGCACGCCGGCGAGCGGCACGCCTGCGTCGGCCGAGCGTCGCGCGGACGACGCGCGCGCCGGCCGCGCGTCGAGCCGCGCGAGTCGACGGTCGCTCCGAGCTCCTTCAGCACCATCTCGGCGACGAAGTTGTCGCTCTCGCGCGTTCATCTGCCGCACGATCCGCGACAGCGGCTCCGAGAGGTCGAAGGCGATGGTGAGCGACGTGGGCCGGTGCCGGCCCGAGCCCGGCGCGCCCGCTGACGGCGATGCCGCGCCGCTCGAGAGCGTCCGTGAACGCGCGAGCAGCGGCGGCGGCCGAGCCGTTCGCGCCGGCGAAGCGCGCGCCGGCGACGGACGAGCGCCGAGAGCGGCGGCGACTCGATGCCGAGGTACGACGGCTTCCAGCCGAGCCCGTCGCGGCGCGCGTCGAAGTGCGTGTCGTCGCCGAAGACGCGGCCCGCGATGCGCCGGATCCCCGTCGCGGCGAACTCGCGGGCGAGCGCGGTCGAGGTCGGCGCGAGCGAGCGTCGGGTCGCCGTAGCCGACGAGGCCGAGGTTGCCGTGCCAGACGCGCCCCGAGCGCGCGCCGACGCCGACGACCTCGGTGCGGAAGCGGAAGCGCGGCCCGAGAACCCGGAGGGCGGCGAACGAGACTGCGAGCTTCTCGGCCGATGCCGGAAGGAGCGAGCGGCCGGCGTTCGTCCCGTAGACCGTCTCGCCCGTCCGCAGGTCGACCGCGATCGCCGCCGTTCGGTCCGGGGCGACGCCCGGTGCGCGAAGCGCCTGCGCGAGCGCTGCCGTCGAGGCCGGGAGCTGCCGCAGGAGCCGTCGAGGCGGAGGCCGCCGGGAAGGGCCAGCGCGACGGCCAGGGCGACGAAGGCTGCACGAGCGCGTCTCATCGAGGAACTGTGTACCGGAGGCCGCCGACGACGGCGGGACGCTACCGGTAGATCGTGATCGTGACGGTGCGCCGGCCCCAGCTTCGCGCCTTGGCCGTGGTCGGGAACCAGAGGTCGATGATGCGGCCCTTGATCGCCGTCCCGACGTCGGCCGCGAGCCCCGGCCCGTAGCCGGGGACGTGCAGCTTCGTGCCGAGCGGGATCAGCTTCGGGTCGACCGCGACGACGCCCTTGCGGACGGGAACCCCGAGCGCGGTCTTGCCCGGGAGGTAGTACGCGACCGCGTCGACCTTGAGCCGGTACGCCTGCTGGAGCCTGCGGCTGACCGAAGGCCGAGCCTCCGGCGCCGACGAGCGTTCCGGCGAGGACCGCGACGAGCGCCGATCCCCACCTGCGCGTTCCCCTACGCACGAGGGCGCGACCCTAACACAGTGTCGCGGCCGGGCACGCCTGCAAGGGCCCTCTTTGCAGATATTTTGGCTCTGTTGTCGGTTGCAGGCGTCCGGTGAGGCTGCTAGGGTCTCCGACTTGTGACGGGCCAGACCGCCACCGGCGGGTCTGTCCGGGGACGACGACGAGCCATCTTGAGAGGCTCGCGAACCGGATGGGCGCCGATAGTCGTTTTCGCTGCGGCGGCCGCCGCCGGGCTGCTGCTTGCCGTCGGTTCGGCGTCCGCGCAGACGATCACGTCGAAGCGCGCGCAGGCCGAGGCGATCATGGCCGAGGTCGAGCAGCCTGAACGGGAACCTCGAGCAGACCGATCGAGGCGTACAACTACGCGAATCTCCAGCTCGCGAACATCGATCGCGACCTCGCGTCGAACGCGAAGCACCTCGTCGCCGCGAAGAAGAGCCTCGTCGTCGCGCAGCGGCGCATCGCGGTAGCGGCTCCGCGACCTCTACATCAACGGCGAGGGCGACTCCACGCTCGAGGTGATCCTCGGGTCGTCGAGCCTCGACGACATCATCGCGCGGCTCGACGCGATCGAGCGCGTCTCGAGCCAGGACTCGCAGATCCTCCGGACGGTCAAGACAGTACCGGAAGGAGGTCGAGACGCGGCGCGCAGACGCTGCAGGACACGCGAGCCGACCAGGCGCGGATCGTCGCCGAGCAGGCCGCGCAGAAGCAGTCCATCGAGTCGCAGCTCGCCGAGCAGAACCAGCTTCTCGCGTCCGTCAAGGACGAGATCGCCAGGATGCGCGCGGAGGAGCAGCGGCAGCAGGCCGCGCTCGCGGCGCAGGCGCGTGCGCGCGCCGCAGGCAGCGGCGCAGCTCGCCGCGCAAGCGCAGCTCGACGTCACGCAGCAGACCTACGACACGGCCGTCGTCACGCCCACCTACGACCCGAACCTCCCCGCCGCTCGCTACGGCGGCGTCGTCGGCGATCGCGCTCCAGTACCTCGGCGTGCCGTACGTCTGGGGCGGCTCGAGCCCGTCGACCGGATTCGACTGCTCCGGGCTTCGTGGCCTACGTCTTCGCGCAGGTCGGCGTGTCGCTGCCGCACCACGCCGCCTCGCAGTACGGCTACGGAACGCCGGTGCCCTACGACCAGCTCGCACCCGGCGACCTCGTCTTCTTCAGCGGGCTCGGCCACGTGGGCATCTACATCGGCGACGGCCAGTTCGTCCACGCGCCGCACACCGGCGACGTCGTGAGGATCTCGAGCCTCGCCGACCACGGCTCGTACGTCGGCGCGCGCCGGCTCTAGGCCTACCCGGCGATCTCCTCCGTCTCGAGCCACGCCGTCGCGCGGCTCGGCGTAGAGCGCCTCGATGTCGTCCGCGAAGTGCTCCTGCACGGCACGGCGCCTGAGCTTCAGCGTCGGCGTGATCTCGCCGTCCTCCATCGTGAAGTCGCGCGGGAGGATCGCGAAGCGCTTGACCTGCTCGAAGCGCGAGCGGTCGCGGTTGGCGTCGTCGACGACGCCCTGGAGGAGCTCGCGGACGCGCTCGTCGGCAGCGAGCGTCGCCTGGTCGCCCTCGATGCCCTGCTCGGCGGCCCAGCGCCCGATCTCGACCGGGTCGAGGGTGATCAGCGCCGAGACGTAGGGCCGCGCGTCGCCCACGACGAGCGCCTGTGAGACGTACTTCGACGTCTTCAGGTCGTTCTCGATGTTCTGCGGCGCGACGTTCTTGCCGCCTGCGGTGACGAGGATGTCCTTCTTGCGATCGGTGATGTGCAGGAAGCCGTCCGCGTCGAGCTCGCCGATGTCGCCGGTCTTGAGCCAGCCGTCCGGCCCCAGCACCGCGGCGGTCGCCTCGGGGTCCTTGTAGTAGCCCTGGAAGACCGTCTCGCTGCGCACCTCGATCTCGCCGTCCGCGGCGATCCTGACCTCGAAGCCCGGGCAGCGGCTGCCCGACCGAGCCGAACCGGTAGAGTCGGGCCGGTTCGTGCTGCAGGCCGTCGTGCACTCGGTGAGGCCGTAGCCCTCCGCGATGCGCAGGCCCACCGCGTCGAAGAACTCGATGATCTCCTTCGAGAGCGGCGCGCCGCCCGAGCCCGGCATGCGCAGCCTTCCGCCGAACGGCTCGCGGACCTTCGCGAACACGAGGCGGTCGGCGAGGCGGTGCTTCGCTCGGAGGCCGGCCGGGACCGGCTTGCCCTCGCCCTCGAGACGGCTGACCTCGCGGCCGACCGGGAGCGCCCACTCGATGAGGCGCTTCTTCGCGCCGGTGGCTGCGTCGAAGCGGGCGAGGACGGCGGTGTGCACCTTCTCGTAGACGCGAGGGACGCTCGGCAGCAGGGTCGGGCGCACCTGCGGCAGCGCCTCGGCCACGCGGAGCGGATCGGCGAGGAACGCGATCGTGAAGCCCACGTGCGCGCCCAGGAGCAGCATCAGCCTGCCGTAGTTGTGCGCGAGCGGGAGGTACAGGAGCATCACGTCGTCCGGGTGGTAGTAGGTCGCCTCCATCCGGTCGACGACGGTCGCCATCTCGTAGTAGTTGCGGTGGCTGAGCATGCAGCCCTTCGGGGGGCCGGTCGTCCCGGACGTGTAGATGATCGTGAAGAGGTCGTCCTCCTCGATGGCCGCCGCGGCCTGGTCGAGGGCGTTCGGGTTCGTCGCAGCGAAGTCCCTCCCGTGCGCCGCGAGCCCTTCGAGGTCGTGGTACGTGAGGACGTGCTGCAGCGCCGCGAGCTCGTCGGCAACCGCCTCGACCTTGGCGAGCTGCGTCGCGTCCTCGCAGACGATCGCGACCGCTTCGGAGTGCGCGAGGAGGTAGCCGACGTCCCGCGGCGAGCTCGAGGCGTACACGGGGACGCCCACCGCGCCGATCTGCGCGAGCGCGAAGTCGACGAGCGCCCAGTCGAGGCTGTTGCGCGCGAGCAGCGCGACGTTGTCGCCCTTCCGGACGCCGCGCGCCAGGAGCCCGTTCGCGTACGCGCGCACGCGCTCGTCCGCGTCGTCCCACGACACCTCCGACCAACCGTCGTCGCCTTCGACGAGGTAGGCAGGCCCCGGGCGGTGCGCGGCGACGGCGTCACGCCAGAGCTGCGCGATCGTCCGGCGCCTCGCTGGCGCGCTCGCCTCGGAGGAGGCCGAAACCGTCTCGGTCACTGCGTTCAGCTTAGTGAGAGGGGTTCGGCTGCGGAAGGCGAATCTTGGTGGTCCCCTCTAGAGTTCGACCCTGACTCATGCGCACAACCTGGAACGGATCACTCAGCTTCGGCCTCGTGTCGATCCCCGTGGGCCTCGCTCCGGCCACGAAGCCTGCCGCGCGGCAGTCCGACGTCTCGTTCCGGCTCCTGCATCGCGAGTGCGCGACGCCGATCAAGCAGAAGCGCTGGTGCCCGACCCACGACCGCGAGGTCACGCAGGACGAGATCGTCCGCGGCTTCGAGGTGACGAAGGGCCAGTTCCTGATCGTCGAGGACGCCGACCTCGAGGCGATCGAGCGCGCCGACGACTCCCGCTCCATCGAGATCACGCGCTTCGTGAAGCAGGACGACGTCGACCCGATCTTCTTCGACCGGACGTATTTCCTCGTCCCCGCGGCGGCCACGGCGCAGCGCCGACCGTACGTGCTCCTCCTGGAGGCGATGCGGCAGACCGAGACCGCGGCGCTCGGCCGGTTCGTGCGCGCGGGCCGCGAGAGCCTGTGCCTCGTTCGCGCGAAGGACGGCGCGCTCGCGCTCGAGACGCTCTTCCTCGCCGAGGACGTCTACTCGCAGGCCGAGATCGCGGAAGCCGTGGAGGAGACGAAGGTGAAGAAGTCGGAGCTCGACCTCGCGCGCCAGGTGATCGACAGCCTCGCCGGCGAGTTCGAGCCTACGGAGCTCGCGAGCGAGTACCGCCGCGACCTTCGTGCGCTGCTCGAGGCGAAGATGCGCGGCGAGGAGATCGTCGCACCCGAGCCGGTCGAGGTCGCACCCGTCATCGACCTCATGGAGGCGCTCAAGGCGAGCGTCGCGGCCGCGAAGAAGCAGCCCGAGCCCGCGGAGAAGCCCGCGCGCACGCGCAGGGCGCGCACCAAGGCGAGCTAGAGACCCGAGCGGACGCGCGAGCGTCACGACGCCGCTCGCACCCTCGAGCACGAGCGCCGTCACTCCTGCGGCACCGGGCCGCACCTCGATCGGAAGGGAGTGGACGCCGAGCCAGTCGGACAGCTCGTCGGCGTCTCCTTCGAGCTCGACGCGCACGATGGCCGCGTCCGGCGAAGCAGTCTTGCCCGGGAACGACGCCGGGTCGCGCCCATTCGATGAAGAAGGGAAGCCACGGACGACGCGCCGCCTCCTCGATGCCGGCGCTCCGCCACTCGATCCGCTCGCCGGCGGGCATCGTTCGCGATCCGTCGGCGATGTCGAGACCCAGCCGCGCCGCACTGGCATCGAGATCGTCCGGGCGAACGGCCCACCCGAGCGGCCCGCCACCGGCGCGCACGGTCTCGGCCACCCAGCGACCGAACGCGCTCCCGCGGGCTTCGCCCTCGTCCACGACGGCCACGAGCTCGACGTAGGCCTCACCGAGCGGAACGATCCAGTTGGCCGTCCCCCAGCCAGGATGTCGACCGCCCTCGTACGGCTCGAGACCGTACTGCCGCGGCAGGCGCGGCGCGCTCGCAGGCGCGACCGCGAACAGGACGTGGTCGAGTTGCACGGCCCCGCGGCCGTGCGTCAGCGCTGCGTCACTAGGCCGAGGCCGAGGCCCCCGCTGCCGTCCCGACGGACTCGAGCGAGGCCTGGAAGAGCGTCTTGTCGATCTTGCCGTGGTAGATCGGCACGCCTTCCTCGATGCAGATGCGGATGACCTCGTCGCGGTCCATCCCCATCTCCTTGGCGAGCTCTTCGGGCGTCAGGTGGTTGGCCATGCTGCCTCCTTCGGGTCGAGAACAACGGCAAAGAAAAAGCCCGCCGGCGCATTCGCGCGCACGTCGGGCTCCGGGTCATTCGCTGCCGGGGCGGGTCACGTGGCCCGCCTCTCGAGAGCGACAGTCATCGGACTGAGCATACTGCGCGCCGACGGGGCCGCGCAACGCCTCCGGCGGGCCGCGAGGCTGGTCGCTCGGCCAGCCGGTACCCTTTCCGCGCTCGGGGTGTGGCGCAGCCTGGTAGCGCGCTCCGTTCGGGTCGGAGAGGCCCCCAGTTCAAATCTGGGCACCCCGATTATTGGCGGGGGGAAACGATGTTTCCCCCGCCGTGCCCCCTTCCTCTTCGCTGCGGACTGATCGGCCGCCGCGTGGCCTCCCGGCGGGCCGAGCCCGCCTCCGGCGATCGACCGAGGCGAGCCGTCGACTCAGCGTCGATCTATCCTCGACCGCATGTTGAAGGCCGTCCTGTTCGACGTCGACTTCACGCTGTTTCGGCCCGGGCCCGAGTTGGGGCCCGAGGGGTACCGGCGCGTGGGGGAGCGGCACGGGCTCGCGCTCGAGCCCGACCTCTACGCCGGCGCGCGGTTGGCGGCGATCGAGACGCTGCAGCGCAACCACGAGCTCGTGCACGACGAGGAGATCTGGATCGCGTTCACCGAGCAGATCGTCCTCCGGATGGGCGGCGATCCGGGTGGAGCGCGCGCGTGCGCCATCGACATGGTGCGCGAGTGGGAGCGGCACGAGAACTTCTCGCTCTACGAGGACGCGCTGCCCGTGCTCGACGAGCTCCGTCGCCACGGAGTCAAGATCGGGCTCGTATCGAACGGCCAGCGCGATCTCGACGAGTTCACGGCGCACCATCGGCTCGACGTCGACGCGGTCGTGGGCTCGAAGGCGCACGGGCGCGTCAAGCCGCACGCGTCGATCTTCGTCGCGGCCCTGCGTGCGCTCGACGCCTCGCCGGACGAGACCGCGATGGTCGGCGACTCCTACGAGGACGACATCGAAGGCGCTCGCGCGCTCGGAATCCGTGCGATCCTGCTCGATCGCGACGGCCTGCAACCCGACGCGCCCGACCGGATCGACACGCTGCTCGCGCTGCCCGCGGCGCTCGGGCTAGCCACGCACACCTAGCTCGGCGCGCCAGGCCTCCGGTGTGGGCGCCGAGCGGCACCTCGGCGGGCGCCTCGGTCGAGCCGAGCTCGCCGGCCGCCTCCGCGCGCGTCCGGACCGGCCCGACGCAGACGTCCTCGTCGCCGAAGTGGGCGAGCCAGGCGTCGAGGGGGCGAGTCGCGAAGATCGCCGCGAGCTCCGTGCCGAGCTCCTCCTGATCCTCGTCGTACTGCCGATCCGCGAGGTCGGCGCGATCGAGGAGCTCGCAGAGCCGCCGGAAGAACTTCGGCTCGAGCGCGCCGACGGTGAGGTGGCGCCCGTCAGCCGTCGCGTAGATGCGATAGCAGGCGAGCCCTCCCGTGAGGAGCCGCGGCACGGGCTCGCCGCCGAGACGGTGCGCGACGAGGTCGTGGGACCGATGCGTCATGGAGACCACGAACCGGCCGCCGCGCCCGGTTCGCTCGCGCTCGAGCAGTCCTGCGAGGACCTGCGTCACGGCGCCGAGCGCTCCTGCAGCGAGGTCCGCGATCTGGAGCGGCGGCAGCTCGGGTGCGGAGTCCTCGAGGACGCCGGCCCAGCCGAGGTAGTTGACGTCGTGCCCGGCTCGCAGGCGATGCCGATCGTCGTGGCCGAAACCGGTGATCGAGCAGTAGACGGTCGTCTCCGGGACGTCGTCGGGGCCGACGCCGAGCCGTTCGGCGACACCGGGGCGAAAGCCCTCGAGGACGACGTCGGCCCGCGAACAGAGCGCCTGCGCGAACGCAGCTTCGGCGGGCAGGTCGCAGACGACGGACTCGCTCCCGGCGCGAAGCGCGGTGTCCCATGCCGTCGCCGTCGGCCGCATCGGATCGCCGCCCGGCGGCTCGACCCGCACGACGCGAGCTCCGAGGCGTGTGAGCTCGCGGCTCGCGTACGCGCCCGGCAGGTAGCGCGTGAAGTCGACGACGAGCGTTCCCGCGAGCGGTTGCACGGAGGCGGAGCGTACCTCTATCCTCGGCGCCGTTGACTGACCGTTCAATCGCCCAGACGGACAAGCGCACGCTCATCCTCGACGCCGCGATCCGCGTCTTCGCCGAGCACGGCTACCACGGCGCGCGCGTCGGCGACATCGCCGAGGACGCGGGCGTCGCGCACGGCCTGCTCTACCACTACTTCGCGTCGAAGGACGAGGTGCTGCGCACGATCTTCGTCGAGAACTGGGGTGAGCTCATCGGGCGCTTCCGCGCTGTCGAGGACGCCGACGAATCGGCGTCCGAGAAGCTCGAAGGCATCGCGAAGATCCTGCTCCGAACCTGGCGGAACGACCCGGCGCTCGTCACGGTGATGGTGCGTGAGGTCGCGCGCAGCCAGCAGCTGCAGGCGCAGGTCGACGGAGGTGCGCGAGGCGTTCGCGATCGTGCAACGCGTCATCGAGCAGGGTCAGGCGCAGGGAACGTTTCGCGCCGACGTCGACGCGCGACTCGCGAGCTGGATCTTCTACGGCGGGCTCGAGGAGGTGCTGACCGGCTGGGTCCTCGGCCAGCTCCCGGACAGCGAGGACGATGTCGCACGCGCGGAACGGACTGCGATCGAGCTCGCGCTTCGCGGTCTCACGATCTACTAGGGTCGGGCTCGTGAAGGTGTTCAACCTGAACGCGGACGTGTGGGATCGCGTGGAGGACCGGTCGGGCTGGCGAAGCAAGGACGCGTGGGTGGGAGCGCATGTCGACGCCGAGCTGATCGGCGGCAGCATGTACGAGCTCGAGGCCGGTGACCGGCTCTGGCCGTACCACGCGCACCACGCGAACGAGGAGTGGATGATCGTCCTCCGTGGTCGCGCCACGCTGCGCACACCCGAGGGCGAGCAGGAGCTGGAGGAGGGCGACGTCGTCTGCTTCAGGCGCGGCCGGGAAGGGTTGCACCAGGTCCGGAACGCAACCGACGAGCCGATCCGCGTGCTGATGCTCTCGACCCTCGTCGCGCCGGACGTGGTCGAGTACCCCGACTCGGCGAAGGTCTCGGTGGTCGATGCGAAGGGAGAGCGACTGTTCCGCGAGTTTCGCGGGCCCGACGCCGAGTACTGGGAGGGCGAGTCCTAGCGGAACGCGTTCTCGCCGGTCAGCGCCTGGCCGACGACGAGTGTGTGCACCTCGTGCGTGCCCTCGTAGGTGAGGACGGACTCGAGGTTGTTCACGTGGCGGATCACGGGGTACTCGAGCGTGACGCCGTTCGCACCGAGGATCGTGCGTGCCGAGCGGGCGACCTCGATGCGCGCCGCGCACGTTCCCCATCTTCCCGAGGCTGACGTGCTCGGGGCGGAGCGTCCCGGCGTCCTTCATGCGCCCGAGGTGGAGGGCGACGAGCGAAGCCACGGTTGAGCTCGAGCGCCATCTCCGCGAGCTTCTGCTGCGTGAGCTGGTAGCCGGCGATCGGCTTGCCGAACACGATTCGCTCCTTCGCGTACTCGAGCGCGCACTCGAAGCACGCGCGCGCCGGAGCCCACCGCGCCGAAGACGATGCCGAAGCGCGCCTCGTTGAGGCACGAGAGCGGGCCGCGGAGAGTGGTGGCCCCGGGCAGGACGGTTCTCGTCGGGCACGCGGACGTCCTGGAGCACGAGCTCGGACGTCACCGACGCGCGCAGGGAGAGCTTCTTGTGGATCTCCGGGCGCCGAGAAGCCGGGCATGCCGCTTCTCGACGATGAAGCCGCGGATCGCGCCCTCGTCGGTGCGCGCCCAGACGATGGCGATGTCCGCGATCGTGCCGTTCGTGATCCACATCTTCGCGCCGTTCAGGACCCAGTCCGACCCGTCGCGGCGAGCGTGCGTCCGCATCGACCCGGGGTCGGACCCGGCATCGGGCTCGGTCAGGCCGAAGCAGCCGATCACCTCGCCGGTGTGCATCGGCGGCAGCCAGCGCTCCTTCTGCTCCTCCGAGCCCCAGCGCCAGATCGGGAACATCGCGAGCGAGCCCTGCACCGACACGGCGCTTCGCACGCCGGCGTCGCCGGCCTCGAGCTCCATGCACGTGAGCCCGTAGGCGACGGAGCTCGCGCCCGGGAGGCCGTAGCCCTCGAGGTGCATTCCGAGGAGGCCGAGCTTCGCGAGCTCCCGAAGAGCTCGCGCGGGAAGATGCCCTTCTCGAACCAGTCGCCCACCTCGTCGAGGACGTTGTCGCGGACGAACTGTCGGACCGTGTCGCGGATCGCGCGCTCCTCGTCGTCGAGGAGGCGCGTCGATCGCGAGGTAGTCGAGGGGGTCGATGGCCGTCGGCCGCTCGGTCGTCGTCGCCATGCGCCCGACATCCTACGCGCGGCGCCTCGCCTCTTGACCGCGTCTCGCGGCGGCGCGTAGACTTGATTGACTGACTAGTCAATCGAACCGGGAGCACGCATCATGACCCAGGTGGAGACCGGCGTCGCCGGCGGCGTCTCGTTCGCGCTGACGCCGGAGCAGCGAGAGCTCCGCGCGCTCGCGCGCGAGTTCGCCGAGAAGGAGATCCGGCCGAAGGCCGCGGAGTACGACGAGCACTCGACGCATCCGGCCGACGTCATCGCCAAGGCGCACGAGCTCGGCCTCATGAACCTCCATGTTCCCGAGTCGCTCGGCGGGCTCGGCCTCCCTGCCTTCGACGGCATGCTCGTCGGCGAAGAGCTCAACTGGGGCTGCTCGGGCATCGCGACGTCGATCCTCGCGAACGGCCTCGGCGCCGGCCCCGTCCTCATCGCGGGCTCGGACGAGCAGAAGGAGACCTGGCTGCCGCCGCTGCTCGAGGCGCCGATCCTGTGCTCGTTCGGCCTCAGCGAGCCCGACGCCGGCTCGGATGTCGCGCGCATGAAGACGACGGCGGAGCGTCGTGGCGACGAGTACGTCCTGAACGGATCGAAGACCTTCATCACGAACGCCGGCCGGGCGACCTGGACGGTCGTCTTCGCGAAGACCGATCCGAGCAAGGGGCACCGCGGGATCTCGGCGTTCGTCGTCCCGATGGACACGCCCGGCGTCCAGATCGAGAAGCACCTCGACAAGATGGGGCAGCGGTCGACCGACACCTCGGCCTTCGCCCTGACCGACGTCGTCGTGCCCGCCGAGAACCGCATCGGCGAGGAGGGCGACGGGTTCAAGATCGCGATGAAGACGCTCGACTTCACGCGGCCGGGAACGGCTGCCGGGGCCGTCGGAGTCGCGCAGGCGGCGTTCGAGCTGGCCGTCGAGTACGCGAAGGAGCGCGTCACGTTCGACGTGCCGATCGCGATGCACCAGGGGGTCAACTTCCTCATCGCGGACATGGCGACCGAGATCGAGGCGGCACGCCTCCTCGTCTGGCAGTCGGCGTGGCTGCACGACCAGGGCGAGCGCGCGACGCTGCAGTCGTCGTTCGCGAAGCGGTTCGCGGCCGACACGGCGATGAAGGTGACGACCGATGCCGTGCAGGTCTTCGGCGGCTACGGGTACATCAAGGAGTACCCGGTCGAGAAGCTGATGCGCGACGCGAAGCTGTTCCAGATCTACGAGGGCACGTCGCAGATCCAGCGCCTCGTGATCGCCAAGGAGATCTTCCTCCCGCGCGGCGACTAGGCGTCTAGGGTCTCGTCATGTCTCTCGAGATCGACCTCGGCGGCAGGGTCGCATTCGTCACCGGGGGCTCCCGGGGGCTCGGGCGGGCCGACGCGCTGACGCTGGCTCGAGCGGGGGCGGACGTCGTGATCGCGGACATCCTGGTCGAGTCGGAGCTCTCCGAGGAGACCGACAGCTGGGGCGCGCTCGCCACGGCTGCACGCGCGCAGGGGATGGTGCACACCGAGGAGACGGTCGAGGAGATCCGCTCCCTCGGCCGTCGCTCGCTCGCGGTTCGGTGCGACGTGACGGATCGCGAGCAGGTCGCCGCGTCGGTGGCGCGGGCCGTGGACGAGCTCGGCTCGGTCGACATCCTCGTCAACAACGCGGGGACGCTCGACCACGTCGGGCAGTTCCACGACCAGAGCCCGGAGCTCTGGGAGCGCGACCTGCGCGTCAACCTGAGTGGAGGCTTCAACTGCGCCCAGGCCGTGTGGCCGCACATGAAGGACCGCGGCTGGGGCCGGATCGTGAACATGGCGTCGGTGGCGGGCACGCTCGGCGGCTTCGGCCAGGCGAGCTACTCGACGACGAAGTCGGGGATCCTCGGGCTGACCAAGACACTCGCAATGGAGGGCGGCCGTCACGGGATCACGTGCAACGCGATCGTGCCGGGGATCATCGGCACGGAGGCGTTCCACATGGCGAATGCCGCGATGAACGAGCGGATCGCAGCGCGGACGGTCTTCAAGCGTCCCGGCGAGCCCCAGGACATCGCGAACGCGATCGCGTTCCTCTGCTCGGACCTCGCCGCGTACATCACCGGAGTGGAGCTCTACGTGTCGGGCGGGATCGAGCTCTTCGTCTTCTAGGTGAGCCTCTCACGGGGCACCCCATCCCACCACCCACTGCCAATTCTAGTCCGGAACTGCGCACGCGTGTTGACCGAACGGATAACAAAGCAGCGCCGATTCTTCCCCAATTCCTTACCAGCCCCGGGACCGCGTCGTCACTAGAATTCGCCCTCCCGTGCAGCACCGATTCGCCTATCTACGCACCTCGCGCACGTCGTCGTCGGCGCTCGCTCTCGACTCCGGCTGCGATCGCGGTCGTCGCCGGCATCGGTGTGGTCCTCGCGATCCTCGTCGGCCTCGCCTTCGCCGGCTCGCGGAGCGAGCTCGCCGCCGGAACACAGGTGGCGGGCGTCGACGTCGGCGGCCTGACGAAGCGGGAAGCGGTGGCGAAGCTCGACGCCCTCTTCGAGCGGCGCTCGGACGATCCGGTCGAGTTCGTCGCGGGGACCGAGAGCTATCGGCTCGCGCCCACCCAGCTCGCGGTCGCAGCCGGATTGGGACGCAGCGGTCGCGGCGGCGAGCAGAGCGGGCGACGGGTTCGGCCCCCTGCGCGGCTTCCGGCGCCTGCGCGCGCGTGTGTTCGGCGCCGAGGTGCTCCCGCAGCTCGCCGTCTCGAACGCCGCGCTCGAGTACGCGCTCGACCAGATCGGCGAGGACGTGGATCGCGAGCCGAAGAGCGCGGCGCTCGTGCGACGTGGTCTCAGGTTCGAGGTCGTGCCGGAGCGGACCGGAGCGCGCCTCGATCGGGACGCAGCGGCGGAGGTCATCGTCCGCTCGCTCGGGCAGCTCGAGCGCGTGCCGGGCGCGACCGCGCTCCCGGTTCGGGTGACGCCACCTGCGGTGAGCGCGGAGATGCTGGCCGGAGCGGCGGAGCGTGCGCGTGTCGCCGTTTCCGCCCCCGTCGTCCTGCGCGCCACCGGCCGGAGCTTCCGCGTGCCATCGCGGGCGGGTCGCGGAGCTTCTCCGCCTGCCGCGCGGCGGGACGACCAAGCTCAGCATCGGTGGAGCCGCCGCCGACGCGTACTTCAGGTCGCTCTCGGATCGGATCGGCCGACCCGCACGCGACGCCGACTTCGCCGTCTACGGTGACGCGGTCCAGGTGATCCCGGCGCGCACCGGCCTCGAGCTCAACGTCCCGCACGCGGCGCGCGCGATCCTGCAGGCCGCGACCCGGCCGACCAACCGCATCGCTCGGCTCACGATCGCGCGAGCGGCTCCCGAGCGGACGACCGCCGAGGCGCTCGCGATGGGCATCGACCGGCGGATGTCGTCGTACAAGACGTACTACTCGGGAACCACCGACCGGATCACGAACCTCCAGCTCGGCGTCCGCGCGCTCGACGGGACACTCGTGCCGCCGGGAGGGACGTTCTCGCTCAACGATGCCATCGGCGAGCGAACGGCCGAGCGCGGCTTCAGGTCGGCGCCGGTGATCATCGGGAACGAGTACGCCGAGGAGGTCGGGGGAGGCACCTCGCAGGTGGCGACGACCGCGTTCAACGCCGCGTGGGAGGCGGGCCTCCGCATCACCGAGCGACACCCGCACTCGCTCTACATCAGCCGGTACCAGCTCGGTCGCGATGCCACGGTCTACTGGCCGTCGCTCGATCTCAAGTTCGTGAACGACACGGACGAAGTGGGTGCTGGTGAAGGGGTTCGCCGAGAGCGACGGGATCAGCATCGCGATCTACGGGGGAGAGAGCCGCCGGATCGAGAGCTCCGCGACCCCGCTGGTGGTCACGGGCCCGGTTCCGGTCGAGCGGATCGAGGATCCCGACGCTCGCGAAGGGCAAGACGGGCGGTCGACGAGGAGGGCACGGCGCCGACGCGCACGTCCGCGACCCGGGAGATCTACGCCGCCGACGGCGAGCTCATCCGTTCCGAGACGTGGACGACGTCGTACGAGGGCGAGAAGCGAGTCGTCCGCATCGGCACCAAGGTCGCCGAGCCGAAGCCCGAAGAAGGCCGCGGACGGCACGACCACCACGGACACGCGCCGCCCGCTACCGAGCCGAAGAATCGCCCGTAGCGATCGCGTCGGCGAGCCAGCTCGGCACGCGGGTCGGACGATAGGTCTCGCGGTCGACCGTCGCGTGACGGGTGTAGCCGTCCGCGACCAGCTCGGTACCGCGCTCGATGCGGTACTCGTAGGTGAAGCGGGCGCCGCGCACGTCGACGCAGCGAGCCCAGACGGTCAACGTCTCGTCGAAGTACGCCGCCCGGTGGTAGCGGAGACGGACCTCGGTCGTGAGCGCCTCGAGACCCCGCTCCCGGATCGACTGGTAGCCGCCTGCCCGTTCCGCGAGGTAGGCGACGCGGGCGACCTCGAGCCAGACGACGAACGACGCGTGGTGCGCGATGCCCTGCGCGTCCGTCTCGGCGAAGCGGATACGCACGTCGGTCGAGAACGAGAAGCCCTCCACGACGTGAACCCTAGGATCCGAGGGTGTCCGCTGCCGAGCTAGCAGCGCTCATCCGCGACCGGCAGCCGTGCGTCGTGCTCACCGGTGCGGGCGTGTCGACGGAGTCGGGGATCCCGGACTTCCGCTCCGACACCGGGATCTGGGCCGAGGTCGATCCGTTCGAGGTCGCGTCGATCCAGGCGTTCCGGCGCGACCCGGCTCGCGTCTGGAGCTTCTATCGCGAGCGCGTCCACGTGCTGCGTGACGCGCAGCCGAACGCGGCGCACCTCGCGCTCGCAGAGCTCGAGCAGCGCGGTCTCGTCGAGGCGGTGATCACGCAGAACATCGACCTGCTGCACACGCGCGCCGGCAGCCGGGACGTCGTCGAGGTGCATGGATCGATCCGCTCCGCGCAGTGTCTCGGGTGCCTGTGGACGGAGCCGATCGACGCGGTGCTCGCGCAGCTCGACGAGAGCCCGCTTCCGAGCTGCTCGCAGTGCGGCGAGGTGCTCAAGCCCGGAGTCGTCCTCTTCGGCGAGCTGCTGCCCGCAGGCGCGATCGAGCGGGCGATGCAGCTCGCCCGCGGTGCGCGGCTCATGCTCGTCGTCGGGTCGTCGCTCGAGGTTTGGCCCGTCGCCGGACTGCCGCTCGAGGCGCGCGCGTTCGCGATCGTCAACCGCGGGCCGACGGCGCTCGACGAGCACGCGCTTCTCACGGTCGACGCTGCTGCGGGCGAGACGCTCGCCGCGGTCGTCGACGCGCTGTGACGAGCGGATTCCGCCGTGAGTGGTATGACTGTGCGTCATGACGACATCCACGACGGACAAGCCGAAGCCGGCCGCCGAGAAGGACTTCGTGACCCGTCTCGCCGACGCCGGGCGAGGAAGCGCTCCAGCGAATCGCCGACCTTCCGGGCGGTCAGAAGGCGCTCACCGCGGTCAACGACCTGCGCACGCGCGTCGACGACCTCGGGAAGAAGGTGCGCGGGATCGACGCGCTCGAAGAGCGCATCGCGAAGCTCGAGAAAGAGGTCGCAGCGCTCAAGAAGGCGAAGGCGCCCGCCCGTAGCCAGCGCAAGCCGGCCCCCTAGGACGCTCGCGGGGACGCGCAGTCGCAGCGCGCGCGGGCGGATCTCGAAGCGCACGGGCGTCGTTCCCGGCTGCTCGCCGTCGAGCTCGATCGGGAGCGGCTCCTCGGCGTCCACGGTGACGGTGCTGCCTCGCAGGAGCTCGAGGCGCGGGTGGGGGAGGTGCTTGCCCTTGTAGGTCTTCGGCAGCACGAACGCGAGGTCGCGCTTCGTGACGTCGCCGATGAGGAGGACGTCGAACAGGCCGTCGTCGGGCTCGGCCTCCGGGCACATCATCATCCCGCCGCCGAGGTAGCGGCCGTTGCAGATCATCGCGTCGATCATCCGGCCGGTGCGGGACTCGCCGTCGACGGTGACGCGCATCTCCCCGGTCTGCCAGCCGAAGAAGACGGACAGGGTCGCCCAGTAGTACGAGACCTTCCCGCCGAGCGCCTTCGACGACTCGTTCGCGCGCTGCGCGATCGCGCCGGAGATGCCGGCGCTCGCGACGTTCGCGAACAGCGAGCGCCCCTCGCTCGCCCGCCCACGTGCGATACGAGGCGACGCCGACGTCGATCTCACGCAGCGTGCCGTTCAGCGCGACGTCGATCGCCCGGTCGAGGTCGCGCGGGATGTCGAAGGTGCGCACGAAGTCCCAGCCCGTGCCGCGCGGGATCACCGCCAGCTCGACGCCGCCCGACTCGCCGATGCCGTTCACGACCTCGTTCACCGAGCCATCGCCGCCGACGACGACGAGGCGCGTTGCGCCGCGGGATACGGCGTCGGCCGCGAGCGCCGAGAGCTGCCCCGCGCGCTCGGAGATCAGCGCGTCGCCCTCGAGCCCGCGAGCCGCGGCGCGATGCGCGATCTCCGGCCACCGCTTGCCCGTCGAGCCGCCCGCGGCGGCGGGGTTGACGAGGAAGAACGGTTCGCCCGCTAATGGCCGTTGCGCGACGCCGTTGCCGTGTCGAGCGCGATCCGCGTCATGCGGTCGACCGCTGCACGGAGCTCGTCGTCGGAGATCCGCACGAACTCGCCCTCGACCACGATGTCGCTCACGGTCAGGAGACAACCGCCGTGGACACCGCGGATCGCGGCCAGCGTGAAGAGCGCCGCGGCCTCCATCTCGACGGCGAGCACGCCGCGCTTCGACCAGCGCTCGTACTGGCCCTCGTCCGGGTTGTAGAAGAGGTCGCTCGAGACGATCGGGCCGACGCGCACCGGCTCGTCCGCATGCTTCGCGACGTGCACGGCCTCGTGGACGAGCTCCCAGCTCGCCGTCGGGCAGTGAGGCTCGCCGCCGACGAGGTGTGTCGCGGTCGAGTCGGCCGGCACCGCCGAGATGGCGACGATGAGGTCGCCGAGGGCGTGATCGGGCTGGAGCCCGCCGCACGTGCCGACGCGCAGCAGGCGCTTCACGCCCAGCTGGATCAGCTCCTCGAAGACGATCGTCGCGCCCGGGCAGCCCATCCCCGTTCCCTGCACCGACACGGGCTTCCCCTCCCACTGCCCCGTGAAGCCGAGGAGCCCGCGCTCGCCGTTCACCTGCGTGACGTCGGTGAGGAACGTCTCGGCGATGTACTGCGCGCGGAGCGGGTCTCCCGGGAGGAGGCAGGCCTCGGCGTAGTCGCCGGCGTTCGCGCGCAGGTGGATCGGCATGGCGGAACCCTACGGGTTCGGCGACGGAAGGATGCGCGGACCTCGCGTCTAGAGTTCCCGGGCTTGTCCGGGAAGCTGATCGAGCCCAAGCGCGAGCAGATCCTCCGGTTCTGCGCGCGGGATCCCGTGGAGCGCGTGTTCCTCGAGGACGTCGCGCGCCGTCGGCTTGGGCAGGTTCGTCGCGAGCCGCGGAGGACGGCGATCTGCGCGCGCTGTGCCACCTCGGCGTCAACGTCGTCCCCTCAGGTGACGGCTGCGGCGTGTTCGCGCGCGAGGCGTCGAGAGCGGCTCCGCGGATGCTCATCGGCGAGGCGCGCGCAGTGTCCGAGCTCTGGGAGGCCGCACGGAGCGAGCTTCCGCGTCCGCGCGAGGATCGACCCGGCCAGCCGGTGTTCGTCATCCGCGAGCCGCCTGCCTCCGGTGACACGGGGCTTCGCCCCGCGTCGCTCGACGACCTCGAGCTCCTCATGCCGGCGTGCGCGGCGGCCCACGAGCAGGAGCTCGGCATCGATCCGCTGCGACGGGACGCCGAGGGCTTTCGCTGGCGCACGCGCAGCCAGATCGAGGAGGAGCGCTCGTGGCTGTGGGTCGAGGACGGCGTGATCCTCTTCAAGGCCGAGGCGTCGGCCTGGACCCCCGGGGCGGTCCAGCTCCAGCAGGTGTGGGTCGACCCTCAGGTCCGTCGGCGAGGGTACGGGGCTCGTGGCCTCGCGGATGTCTGCCGGCTCCTGCTCGAGAAGGTCCCGGCGGTGTGCCTGTTCGTCCGGGCGGAGAACGACGCGGCGATCAGGCTCTACGAGGCGATCGGGATGGAGCACGTGCTCGACTACCGCTCGCTCCTCTTCTGACGCGATGGACACGCTGCTCCTCGTCAGGCACGCCTTCGCCGGCTCGAACCGGGACGGAAACGCGTCCTGCGCGGTGCCCGGCGAAGGGCTCACGCCCGAGGGCATCGAACAGGCCCGCTCGCTCGTTGGCGCCCTCTCGGCGGAGGAGATCGCCGTCGCGGTGACCTCGCGCCTCGCGCGCACGCAGGAGACGCTGGCGCTCGCATTGGACGGGCGCGAGGTCCCGGTCGTGGTCGTACCCGAGCTCGACGAGATCGACTTCGGCTCCTTCACCGAAGGGCCGCTCGACACGTACCGCGCATGGGCGGCAGCGCATCCGCCCGACCGGCGCGCACCGGGGGGTGGCGAGAGTCGCGCCGACGCAGCCGCGAGGTTCGCCCGCGGGCTGCGCGTCGTGCTCGCGCGCGACGAGGCGACGATCCTCCTCGTCGGTCACGCCCTCGCGCTGCGGTACGTCCTCGATGCAGCGGAGGGGCTCCCACCGGCGGCGGTGATGACCCCGGTGGAGCACGCCTTCCCGTACCGCCTCGGCCGCGCCGACGTGGAGCGTGCGGCGGCGCTCCTCGAGGCCTGGAGCCGCACACCGCGCTTTCGCGATCACTCGAACGAAGGACGAGGCGGGTGACCGCACGGCCGACCTCCACCGTGATGAGCCTCCGTCTCTGCGGCGCCTGCCTCCTCGCCGTGCTCGCCCTCGTCGCAGCCGGCTGTGGTGGAAGCTCGAGCCCGACCGCGGGCCTCGAGCCGATCAGCTTCGAGCAGCTCGCGCAGTCGGCCTCGACGAGCGCGGACGCGACGAGCGGCCGGTTCTCCTTCGACCTGTCGCTGACGTTCCCCGGCGCCGACGAGCCGTTCGCGTTCTCCGGCGAGGGAGCGTTCGACGAGCCCTCGGGGCGAGCGTCCTTCGCGGTCGACATGTCCTCGTTCGCGAAGCTGCTCGGCGGCTTCGTCGCAGGGCTCGGTGGGGCGAAGCGCTTCGGGCCTTCCCGACTTCGACGACCCGGCGGGCTGGAAGATCGACGTGGTCCAGGACGGGACGGTCGGCTACGTGCGGTTCCCCGCGCTCGACGGCCAGCTGCCGGCCGGGAAGACCTGGATCCGCGGAGACGCGGACGGCCCGTCCACGAGCGGGTTCGACTTCGGTGAGCTCGAGCAGTTCGCCAAGAGCGATCCGCGCGACGTCCTCGGCGCGCTCCGCGCGGTGACGAGCGAGGTCGAGACCGTCGGCTCGGAGCAGCTGCGGGGCGTCGAGACGACGCACTACCGCGCGACGGTCGACCCGGCGGAGCTCGCGAAGCTCGCGAGCGGCAAGGATCGGACAGGGACCCAGTCGCTCGTCGATCAGCTCAGCACCCAGGCGGGCGTCGGCCCGTTCCCGGTCGACGTGTGGCTCGACGCGTCGGGGCTCGTTCGCAAGCTCTCGTTGTCGGTCGAGGCCACGGAGCCGAGCACGTCGCGGTCGAGCGAGGTGTCGATGTCGTTCGAGCTCTGGGACTACGGCCGGGCGGTCGACATCGAGCTCCCGCCCGCGTCTCAGGTCGTCGACGCATCCTCCCTCCACAGCTAGCCAGCCCGCAACGAAGAGGCTGGCACGGCACAGCGGCCGCGGAGCGGACGCCTTCAGGGATCTTGCGCGACCGGGATCTGCGCGAGCGGATCCCGGTCTTGCGCCAGAATGGGCGCGTTGTGAGTGCCCTCGCAGAGCGCGTCGAGGCGACGATCCGGCGCCATGACTTGATCCCGCACGGTGGCGAGATCACGTGCCTCGTCTCCGGCGGAGCCGACTCGACGTGTCTCTGGCACGTCCTCGGCAGCCTCGGCTACCGCGTCTCCGCCGTGCACGTGGACCACGGGCTCCGCGGCGCGGAGTCGGATGCCGACGCCGCGTTCTGCGCCGAGCGAATGGGCGCCGAGGTCGTCGCGCCGAGTGCCACTGCGTCGCAAGGCTCGACCGAGGCTGACCTGCGCGAGCTCCGGTACCGCGCGACGGCGGGCCACGGCTTGCGGGCGACGGGCCACACGGCGTCGGACCAGGTCGAGACGATCCTGTACCGCCTCGTCTCCTCCGGCAACGCGAAGGGCATCAAGCCGAAGCGCGAGGACGGGGTCGTCAGGCCGCTCCTCGAGATCTGGCGCGAGGACACCGTCCGCTACTGCGAGGAGCACGGGCTCGACTACCGCATCGACTCCTCGAACGCGTCCACGAAGCGCGGCCTCATCCGTGACGAGATCCTCCCGCTCCTGCGACGGCTCCATCCCGGCGCCGAGCGGAACCTCCTCGCGCTCGCGGACGAGCGCCCGCGTCTCCCGAGAGAGCTCGAACGAACGCTCGTCGAGCTGCTCGCCTCGAGGGACGGGACGAAGTCGGCCGATCTCGGAGGCGGCGTGCGCGCGGTGCGCGAGTACGGCGAGGTGCGTCTCGAGGGCCGGGTCCGCTTCGGGCCGTGGAGGATCGAGAGCTCGCGGCCCGGGCTCGTCGTGCGCACGCGGCGGCCGGGCGATCGCCTCGCGGGCAGGAGCAAGAAGGTGCAAGACCTCTTCGTCGACGCGAAGGTGCCGCGCGCTGCGCGCGCGAGCTGGCCGCTCGTCGTCTCCGGCGACGACGTCGTCGCCGTTCCGGGAGTCGCCGTCGCACCTGGCTGGGAAGACACCGTGCGCGCATGGAAAGATGCAGGGCAATGACCCAGACGGAGCTCGAGAAGGCCGTTGGCGAGATCCTCATCGAGGGCGACGCGATCCAGGCGCGGATCGGCGAGCTCGGCGCGGAGATCTCGGCGGACTACGCGGGGCGCGACCTTCTCCTCGTCGGCGTCCTCAAGGGTGCGGTCTTCTTCATGGCCGACCTCATGCGCGAGCTCACGGTCCCGTGCGAGATCGACTTCATGGCGATCTCGAGCTACGGCGCCGCGACCGACTCGTCGGGCGTCGTCCGGATCCTCAAGGACCTGGACATCAACGTCTCCGGGCGAGACGTCCTCGTCGTCGAGGACATCATCGACTCGGGCCTGACGCTGTCGTACCTCATGCGGAACCTCCGCGCCCGCAAGCCGGCGTCGCTCGAGGTCGTGACGCTCCTGACGAAGCCCGAGCGCCGCGAGATCGACGTGCCGGTGCGTTACGTCGGGTTCGAGATCCCGAACCGCTTCGTGATCGGCTACGGACTCGACTTCGCCGAGCGCTACCGCAATCTCCCGTACGTCGCCGTGCTCCATGCGGACCTGATACCGCCGAGCTACGTAGCGATCGACACGTAGGCTCGCAATCAGCCCATAACGGGGGAGCGGGGATCCCGCTCTGGGTGCCGAAGAAGGACGGTGCTACCCTGCGACGACTGACGTGAACCGCTTCTTCCGCAGCGCGCTTTTCCCGCTCATCATCATCGTGCTGCTCGTCTATCTGGCGAGTCAGACGCTGTTGCCGGGCCGCTCCGCGCAGCAGAAGATCACGTACTCGCAGCTGATCTCGAAGGTGAAGGAAGGCGCGGTCAACGACGTCGAGTTCAACCCGAACCGGCAGCAGATCACGGCGTCGCTCGTCGAGGGCGGGAAGGTCAAGGTCAACTACCCGACGGCGCAGTCCGCGACCCAGTTCCAGAACCTCCTCGAGGACAACAACATCAAGTTCGACTCGAAGGGCACGGGCTCGTCGGCGTGGTGGGCCTTGCTCATCAACGTGCTGCCGTTCGTGATCTTGATCGCGTTCTGGATCTTCCTCATGAACCAGGTGCAGGGCGGCGGCTCGAAGGTCATGAGCTTCGGAAAGAGCCGTGCCAAGCGCATGTCGCCGGACTCGCCGAAGGTCACCTTCAAGGACGTGGCCGGCGCGGACGAGGCGGTGGAGGAGCTCCACGAGATCAAGGAGTTCCTCGAGAATCCGAAGAAGTTCCAGGCGCTCGGCGCGCGCATCCCGAAGGGTGTGCTGCTGTACGGGCCGCCAGGAACGGGCAAGACGCTGCTCGCACGTGCCGTCGCCGGTGAGGCCGGCGTTCCGTTCTTCTCCATCTCGGGCTCCGACTTCGTCGAGATGTTCGTCGGCGTCGGCGCCTCGCGCGTGCGCGACCTCTTCGAGCAGGCGAAGCAGGCGTCGCCCTGCATCATCTTCATGGACGAGATCGACGCCGTCGGCCGCCATCGCGGCGCGGGTCTCGGCGGCGGCCACGACGAGCGCGAGCAGACGCTGAACCAGCTCCTGGTCGAGATGGACGGCTTCGAGATGAAGGACAACATCATCCTGATCGCGGCCACGAACCGGCCGGACATCCTCGATCCCGCCCTTCTCCGGCCGGGTCGCTTCGACCGCCAGATCGTCGTCGACCGCCCCGACCGGCTCGGGCGCCGCAAGATCCTCGAGGTGCACTCGCGCGGCAAGCCGCTCTCGCGCGACATCGACCTCGACACGCTCGCCGCCGGCACGCCCGGCTTCACGGGCGCCGACCTCTCCAACCTCATCAACGAGGCAGCCCTCCTCGCGGCCCGCAACGGCAAGAAGATGATCGAGCAGGACGAGCTCGAGGAAGGGATCATGCGCGTGATCGCCGGGCCGGAGAAGAAGGCGCGGCTGCTCTCCGAGAAGGAGCGCAAGATCACCGCGTACCACGAGATGGGGCACGCGCTCGTCGGGCACTACCTCGAGAACACGAACCCCGTCCACAAGATCACGATCGTCTCGCGCGGCCAGGCTCTCGGGCTCACGATCTCGCTGCCGACCGAGGACAAGTACCTGACGACGAAGTCGGCGCTCATGGACGAGCTCGCGATGACGCTCGGCGGACGCGCGGCCGAGGAGCTCGTCTTCCACGAGGTGACGACCGGGCGCGGCGAACGACCTCGAGCGCGTCACGGCGACGTCGAAGCAGATGATCATGCGCTTCGGGATGTCCGAGAAGCTCGGGCCCGCGCGTGCTCGGACGCAACCACGACCTCCCCTTCCTCGGCCGCGACATGGGCTCCGAGCCCGACTACTCGGACGAGATCGCGAAGGAGATCGACGACGAGATCCGGCGCGTGATCGAGGAGGCGCACGCGTCGGCGACGACGGTGCTGCGCGCGCACATGGACGAGCTGCACCGCCTCGCGGCGATCCTCATCGAGCGCGAGACGATCGACAAGGACCAGTTCGAGCGCCTGCTCGCCGGCGAGGCCGAGGAGTCGGTCTTCCCGGAGGAGACCCCGGCCCCGGCGATCGAGGAGCCCGAGGCCGAGAAGAAGCCGAAGCTCAGCCCGCAGCCGCGCCCGATCCCGGGCACGGCGATGCAGCCACCGCCCCCGGATCCGGCGACCAGCTAGCCCTGCGGCGGCTCGCGCCGCGCCGTGACGAGGACGGTCACGAGGACGGCGGCGGCAGCGACTGCGCCGACGAGGTCGAGTGCAAGGCCCCGTGCTCGCACGTCGTCGACGAGCGCGAGCAGCACGCCGGCGACGAGGAGCGAGGCGACGCCGAGCAGCGCCACGAACGCTGCGCGACGGAGCCCCTGGCCGGGATCTCCGGCCGCTCGCTCCCGCTCGTCGAGCGACCAGTACGCGAGCTCCGCGGCGAGCAGCAGGCCGGCGGCGACCACGGGAGCCGCGACGTCCAGCGGCGCGTCGTCGATCGCGAGCTCGAGCGCGTAGACCCCTCCGGCGAGCGCGACTGCCACGGGAACGAGCGAGGGCCAGCCGAGGACGAGCGCAGCCACGAGAACGAGGAACGCGACCGCGTCGACGCGAGCTCCAGCCGCCTGGAACGTCGCGTCACCGCGCGCGAGCGGAACGGCTGCCACCGCGAGCAGGCACGCGACGCTTCCGGCGCCCGTCGCTATGCGCGTGCCAGCCTGGTCGAGCGCCGGAATGTCCTCACCTCCTCGAGCACCGTCTCGAGGTCGCGGTCGCCCCACGTCGCGATCCCGACCCCGAGCCGCTCGAGCCGAGATCGCAGCACCTCGCGCTCGAGGAGCCACAGCCGGTACGCGCTGCGCTCGACGTCGGTCCGGCCGGGCTCGACGTGGGGAATCGGGTCGACCTCGACCACGGCCACGTCGAAGCGGCGGCCGCGGAGATCCTCGAGCGCGGCGACGAACCGCGGATCGACGAGCGGGCTGAGCGCGAGCACGAGCGAGGCGGGCGGGAGGACCCGAGCCGGGATCACGTTCACGTCGCGCCAGGTGTACGTCGGCTCGACGCCCGTCTCGATCATCGTCTCGACGAGCCGGTAGCGCTGCGTCGAGCCCATCCCGGGCTGCAGCCAGCGGAGCACGCCCCCGAAGCCGACGAGACCCACGCGATCGCGGCGGGCGAGGTAGTGGGTCGCAAGCGCTCCGGCCGCCCTCACGGCGTCCTCGAGCACGCTCCGTCCGCCGCTGCGCACGTCGACGAAGCTGTCGACGAAGAGGACGACGTCCGCGTTCCGCTCCGGATGGCGCTCGTTCACGACGAGGCTCTGCCTCCGCGCGGAAGCGCGCCAGTTGATCGACCGAACCCGATCGCCCGGCACGAAGTCGCGGATGTCTGCGTACTCGACGCCCTCGCCCTTCACGCGCGCGACTTCGCTGCCGGCGAATGCCTGCGTCTCGACGGGCGGCGACGAGGCGACGAAGCGTCAGCGGGCTCGGGTACGCCTTGACCTGCTTTCGTCTCGGCGCCCCGCGCTTCCCAGCCGACGATCCGGAACGGATCGCGGGCTCGGATCCTCGTGCGTCCCGAGCTCGTGCACGCCCCACGTCGTGCAGCGGAGCGTGTACTCGAGCTCGCGCTCCTCGCCCGCGCGAAGACCGACGCTGCGGACGGTGTCGCCCGTCACGACCTCGACGTGTCGTGGGAGCTCGAGGAGCAGCTCGAGCCGATCGACCGGCCTTCGGGCTCGGATCGTGACCAGCACGTCGAGATCGGCTGCCCTCGAGGGTCCTCTCGTCGGCGATCGCCAGCTCGAGCTCGACCTCGGGATCGCGCGCTGCCCGCGTGCCGACGACGACGAGGAGCGCGAACGGTGCGGCGACGATCGCGAGCTCGGGCCGGCGGAGCGCGAGCGCACCGACGAGCCCGAGGGCGGCGAGCGCCGCGTACCCGATGAGCCGCGGGCTCCCGGTGCGCGTCACGAGCGGAGCGTCGGCTGAGACGTCCTCCGCGCGTGGCGTCGGCACGGTCTCGAGCACCTCCCGGACGACGTCCTCGGCCGAGATGCGCTGCACCCACAGCTCCGGGCGGAGCACGAGCCGGTGCGCGAGCGCCGGCACGGCGACGGCCTTGACGTCGTCCGGGAGGACGAAGTCGCGTCCCTGGAGCGCGGCTCGACAGCGTGCGAGCTTGAGGAGCGCGAGGCTCCCGCGCGGGCTCGCGCCCACCGCGCAGCTCGGCGCCGCGCGCGTCGCGATCACGAGATCGACGCAGTACTCGCGGACGCTCTCGGCGACGTGCACGCGCTCGACGGCACCCTGCATCGCCAGCAGCGTCTCGCGGTCGACGACGGCGCGCAGCTCGACGTCGTCCGATGCGCGGTCGATGCGACGGGCGAGCACGTCGACCTCTCCCTCGCGGCTCGGATAGCCGAACGCCGTGCGCAGGAGGAAGCGGTCGAGCTGCGCCTCGGGGAGCGGGTACGTCCCCTCGTACTCGATCGGGTTCTGCGTCGCGATCACGAGGAACGGCGGCTCGAACCGATGCGTGGTGCCCTCGATCGTCGCCTGGCGCTCCTGCATCGCCTCGAGGAGCGCCGCCTGGGTCTTCGGCGGAGCGCGGTTGATCTCGTCCGCGAGGAGGAGGTTGGTGAAGATCGGCCCCGGCCGGAACTCGAAGTCGCCGTCGCGCTGGTTCCAGATCGAGGAGCCGGTGACGTCCGAGGGCATGAGGTCGGGGGTGAACTGGATGCGCGAGAAGCGCATGCTCAGGACCTGCGCGAACGAGCGGGCCGCGAGCGTCTTCGCGAGGCCGGGGTAGTCCTCGAGCAGGACGTGCCCGTCCGCGAGGAATCCGAGCAGCACGAGCTCGAGCGACTCGCGCTTTCCGACGACCGCCTGCTCGACCTCGTCGAGGACGTCGCTCGAGAGCTGCCTGGACCTGCTGCGAGCTCCATGCCTATGCGCTCTCCAGCGCGTCGACGACGTCGGCGAGCTCCGCCGGCGCGATCCCGCGTGCGAGCCGGTCCTCCGGTGCGGGCCGGTCGGGACGGACGAGCTCCCACGTCCTCTCCCCGAGGATCGCCTCGCGCCGTCGAAGGATTCGCGTCGAGCGAGACCCGCCGGCGGGAGGCGAGCAGCCCGGCGGCGATCGACCGCAGCCGCGGCACGAGTCGGTAGTGCAGGTCGAACGAGCCCGCCACGCCGAGCGCAGCCTCGAGCTCGATCCGCGCGAGGCTCGGCGGGGGCTGGCGTCGCGACGATGCTCGCTGCACCGCTCGACGCATGGGCGCCTCTGCCGGGATACGCGCGCCGAAGTGCGGTCAGCGCGAGGACGAGCACCTCCGCGCACACGATGAGCGCGTAGATCCGCACGGCGAGGCCCAAACGGCCCGGCGCGAAGATCGCGACGGCGCCGAGGGCGAGCGTCGAGCACCGCTGCGAGCCGCAGTGCGCCGATGAGATCGCGCCTCACGGTGTCGACCCCGCCGAGGTCGGCAGCGGAGCGAGGAGCGGCGCACCATCGCTTCCTTCCCGGAGCTCGTCCCGCACCTGCTCGAGCGCGTCGATCGCATCCTCCTTCATCGTCCGCGTCCACGTCGTGGTGCGAGAACTTAGCCTGCACGAACAGCGCCGTCAGGCGCTCGACGGCGCCGGAATGGAGGGTCAGGCCGGTCAGGACGCGCTGAAGGTACTCCGCCGAGGTCTCTGCGGGCCTTCGGCCGACACCGTTCGCTGCGAGCACGCGTTCGAGCCGGGCGTACGCGGCGATGATCGCGCGGCGCGGATCCGCCTCCGCCCGTAGGTCGTCGAGCGTGTCGTCGAGGACGAGCGCGAGCTGCTCGGCGAGCGCCGCGCTCGGGCTGCCCGGCGCGCGCGCGACGGCCCGCGACGACGTACGCGACGACGGCCGCGACGACGAGGCCGACGACCAGGGCGATCGGGAGCCACGTCACGCTGGGCTGATACGGCACGGGCTGCTCCTGGTCCGGCGTCGTCGGGAAGGGCGTCGGTCCGGGAAACGCAGGATCGCCCACCTCGTCCGGCGCCGCGGGAGGCTTCCAGTGCGTGAGACCCCGGTACGTGAGAGCCGTGAAGACGCCGAGCAGGAAGAGCAGCGAGATCAGCGAGAAGCGCCGGTAGCGTCCGGTCGCGATCTCGCGCGCGATCGCCTTCCGCTGCATGAGGCCGTAGACGAGGAGCACGCCTCCGGCCACGATCGCGACGAGATAGAGCGTGAAGAGCGTGTCGAGCAGCGACTTCGAGGGTGGGCGCGACGCGCCCGAGCCACTCGGTGTCGATCCGGTCGCCGCGACCGCGACGACGGCGACGAGCGCCAGCACGACGAGCGCCGGTAGGGCCACGGTGATGGCCCTACCGCGCATGTGCGCTCGACGCTAGGCGACGCCCGGCTCGTTCATCGGCAACGAGCTCCTGTCCACGCTCTTGCTCTCCCAGTACCGGTTCAGGGCGCCCTGGATCTTGATGAACCAGACGAACGCCCCGATGATCGGCAGCAGGAGCCAGAGCCCCGTCCAGCCGCTGAACGGTGCCGGCCGCCCGTCCCGCTGGTACATCTTCCCGACCTCGGACGGGATGAGGAACCACGTGACGACGCCGACCACGATGTAGATCACGAGGCCGAGGACGCCCCCGACACCTTGTCCGGAGTGGTTCTTGACCTCTTCCTGGGTCTTGAAGACCCAGTACAGCGTGTAGATCCCGAGCGTGATGATGGCCATCAGGATCGCGAAGCCGATGCCTCTCGGCTGGCCCAGCGGGCCGGTGTTCGACGCAGGTGTGTCCATGAGGGACGATTCTGGGGCTCCTGTCAGACGGAGCTACGCTGCGCCGCATGGGCTCGCGACGTGTCGTTCGAGGAGCGCTGGCCGAGGCCGTCGGTGATGGGGGTCCTCAACGTCACGCCCGACAGCTTCTCGGACGGTGGCCTGTTCGTCGACCCCACGGACGCGATCGCGCACGGACGGCGGCTCGTGGAGGAGGGCGCGGCGCTCGTCGACGTCGGTGGAGAGTCGACGCGCCCGGGGGCTGCACCCGTCTCGGAGGACGAGGAGCTCGAGCGAGTCGAGCCCGTGCTCGAGGGCCTGTCCGGGCTCCCGGTCTCGATCGACACGTCGAAGGCCGTCGTCGCTCGGCGCGCGCTCGAGCTCGGCGCGGAGCTCGTCAACGACGTCACCGCGCTGCGCGGCGACCCTGCGATGGCCGAGGTCGTTGCGGACGGAGACGCGTTCGTCTGTCTCATGCACATGCAGGGCGAGCCGCGAACGATGCAAGCGGCCCCTCACTACGACGATGTCGTCTCGGATGTGTTGGCCTTCCTCGAGGAGCGCATCGCGTTCGCGGTCGAGCGCGGGATCGGCGAGGAGCGGATTTGCGTCGATCCCGGGATCGGATTCGGCAAGACGCCGGACCAGAACCTCGAGCTGCTGCGCCGCCTCGACGCGCTGCGCGCGCTCGGTCGGCCCGTGCTCGTCGGGCGTCTCGCGAAAGAGCACGCTCGGGAAGATCCTCGGTGATGCCCGTTCGACCCGAGGCGGTCTCTCGGCGTCGCTCGCGGCAGCGGTGGCAGCCTTCGAGCGGGGCGCGGCGATGATCCGCGCCCACGACGTGCGCGAGACGGTCGACGCGCTCGCCGTCGCGGCCGCGGTCGAGCGTGGGAAGATCACCGCATGACCATCGAGCTCCAGGGGCTCGTCGTGTTCGGGCATCACGGGTACCTCGAGGAGGAGCGACGCCTCGGGCAGCGCTTCCTCGTCGACCTCTGGGTCGACGTCGCCGGCGACGCGACCGAGACCGACCGGATCGACGAGACCGTGGACTACCGACGTCTCGCCGCACTCGTCCGCGAGGTGTTCGCAGGCCCGGAGCGGCTCTTGCTCGAGGGGCTCGCCGGCGCGGTCGTCGACGGGATCGTCGAGCGGTTCCCGTCGGTCGAGCGTGCGCGTGTGCGCGTCCGCAAGCCCGACGTCGTGCTCGATCCACCCGTGGACCACGCGGCGGTCATCGTCGAGCGCACGCGCGGGTGACGCTTGCCTACGTCGGCCTCGGCGCCAATCTCGGAGCGCGCGAGGAGACGCTGCGCCACGCCGTCGAGCAGCTGGGAGAAGCCGAGGGGGTAGACGTGCTCGCAGTTTCGTCTCTCCGCGAGACCGAGCCTGTCGGCGTCGTGGACCAGCCGCCGTTCCTGAACGGAGCGGTCCAGCTCGAGACGTCCCTGCCGCCACGCGAGCTGCTCGACCTGTTGCTCGCGATCGAGCGCTCGCTCGGCCGCGTGCGCGGAGCCCGCTGGGGACCGCGGCTCGTCGACCTCGACCTGCTCCTGTACGGGGGCGAGATCGTCGACGAGCCGGGGCTCCGCATCCCTCATCCCCGGCTGCACGAGCGCCGGTTCGCACTCGAGCCGCTCGCGGAGCTGGACCCGGAGCTGGAGATCCCGGGGCGCGCGAGCGTGTCGGCGCTCCTCGCGGAGCTAGACTGAGCCGATGTCGCACCTCGACGACCTCGACGAGTTCGAAGCCGAGCTCGAGATCTCGCTGAAGCGCGAGTACTCGGCCGTCTTCTCGCTGTTCCGGTACTGCGTCCTGACGCAGGACGCGACGTACCTCTGCAACAAGCTCGACCTCGAGGCGCTTCCGCAGGTGAGCTACCCGTTCTTCCACGTCCGGATGGAGGACGTGTGGGTGTGGGACAAGAACCGGCCGAGCCGCATCATCCCGCGGGCCGAGGTCTACACCTCGGGCGACGTGACCGTCGAGGAGCTCCGCGGCGAGGGCGAGGAGCCGAGGCTCACCGCCGAGGCGCTCGCCGAGCGCATCGGCCAGCCGCTCTCGACGCGACGACGACTGAGCTCTCCGCTACCGCGCGGCGCTGGACTTCTCCTCGACGGATTGCTCTGATTCACTAGCGCGATGCTGCTCGCCGTCGACGTCGGCAACACGCAGACCGCCCTCGGTCTCTACCGCGACGGCGAGCTCGTCGAGCACTGGAGGCTCGCCACCGAGCGGTCGAGCACGGCCGACGAGCTCGGCGTCCTGCTCGGCGGGCTCCTCGACTTCGAGCGCGTCGACGGGATCTGCCTCGGCTCGACCGTGCCCGTGCTCGTCCGCGAGTGGGAGGCGCTGGCGGGCAAGTGGGCGCATGCGCCGCTGCTCGTCGTCGGGCCAGGGGTCAAGACGGGGATACCGATTCGCTACGACGACCCACGCGAGGTCGGTGCCGACCGCATCGTGAACGCGGTCGCGGCGAAGGAGCGCTACGGCGCTCCCGTGATCGTCGTCGACTTCGGGACGTCGACGAACTTCGACGTCGTCTCGCCGGAGGGCGAGTACGTGGGCGGTGTCATCGCGCCAGGCATCGAGATCTCGATGGACGCGCTCTTCGCGCGAGCCGCCCGTCTCGTGAGGGTGGACTACGCGGCGCCCGCCACGGTCATCGGGAAGACGACCGTCGCCGGGCTCCAGTCGGGGCTCGTCTACGGCTTCGCGGGACAGGTCGACGGCATCGTGGGCAGGATCCGCGGCGAGCTCGATGCGGATGCTCCGGCGATCGCGACGGGCGGCCTCGCCGATCTCGTCGCTCCGCACTCGAAGACGATCGAGCGCGTCGATGCCTTCCTCACGCTCGAGGGCCTGCGGCTCGTCTGGGAGCTGAACGCGTGATTCCCGATCCGCCTGCCATCGGCGTCTTCGTCCTCGCCGCGCTCGCGCTCCTGCTCGTGCCGGGGCCGGCCGTCCTGTACGTCGTCGCGCGGTCGATCCAGCATGGCCGGCGAGCGGGGCTCGTCTCCGTGCTCGGCATCCACGTCGGCACGCTCGCGCACATCGCCGCCGCGACCCTCGGCCTCTCCGCGCTCGTGCTCTCGTCCGCGGTCGCGTTCACCGCCGTGAAGATCGCCGGTGCCGCGTACCTCATCGGCCTCGGTCTCTGGACGCTGTTCTCGAGCCGCGCCGAGCCGGAGATCGCGCTCGGCGGGGAGCGGAACCTCCGGCGTGCGTTCGCGCAGGGGATCGTCGTGAACGTCCTCAACCCGAAGACGGCGCTCTTCTTCCTCGCCTTCCTGCCGCAGTTCGTCGATCCGAACGCGCCGCACCCGGCGGTGCAGATCGCCTTCCTCGGGGTTCTGTTCGCGCTGCTCGGCCTGGTCACGGACTCGCTGTGGGCGCTCGCTGCGGGCACGGCCGGAGGAATGCTGCGTCGCTCACGTCGGTTCGTGCGGACGCAGCGCTACGTGACGGGCTCGGTGTACGTCGGGCTCGGCGTCGCGACGGCGCTCGCCGGCTCGGTCGAGGACTAGCCGCCGCCGTAGATCGAGACGGGCAGCTCGAGCGTGAGCTCTGCGCCCGACGGGACCTCCGCCTCGAGGCGCTCGACGATCTCGAAGGCGCCCGGAGCGGCGGCGAGCAGTCGCCGCTCGACCTCCTCGCTCGAGTCGAGCTGAAGGAGCTCCTGCTTGAACTCCTTCGGAAAGCGACCGCGGCCGAGGTACCAGCCGTAGAACTTCTTGAGAAAGCCCGACGCGCGGCGCTCGCCGAGCTCGCGGACCGTCTCGCGGACGAACAGCACGAGCTCGGCGGCGACCTCCTCGCGCGTGGGCTCGGCCGTCTCCCCGTCGACGATCTCGCGCAGCGCCCACGGGTTCCCCTGCGCTCCACGGCCGACCATGACCGCCTCCGCTCCGGTCGTCGCGAGGACGCTCTGCGCGCGAGCGCGTGACGTCACGTCGCCGGACGCGACGACGGGGACGTCGACGAGCGAGACGAGCTCCGCGGTCAGCGCGTGATCCGCCGTCCCCGTGTACATCTGCTGCGCGGACCGTGGATGCAGCGTCAGCGAGGCCGCGCCCGACTCGACGAGCCTCGGTCCGAGCTCGAGTGCCGCACGTGAGCCGTTCTGGACGCCGCGACGGAGCTTCACGGTCACGGGGACGTCGACCGCGCCGGCGATCGCGTGCACGATCCGGCACGCGCGATCCTGGTCCGCGAGCAGGTGCGCGCCGGCACCCGTCTTCGTCACCTTCTTCACCGGGCAGCCGAAGTTGACGTCGACGATGTCGGCGCCGACCGCCTCGACCATCCGTGCCGCGTCGGCCATCGGCCCGGGCTCGGAGCCGAAGAGCTGGATCGCGAGCGGATGCTCGTCGGACGCGACGCGGAGGTAGCCGAGCGTCTTCTCGTTGCGGTGCTCGATCCCGGCACAGCTGACCATCTCCGAGCAGACGAGGCCGGCGCCGTAGCGTCGTCCCTGGCGACGGAATGCCTGCACGCTGACGCCTGCCATCGGCGCGAGGACGAGCCGCGTCGGCACTTCGACGGGGCCGATTCGCCAGGTTTCGCGAAGGTCGATCACGGCCGTCGGATGGTACTCGGGAGGCGTTTGACGGTCGTCGCGGGGGGTAGCTACCATTCCCGACCGTTGTCGGGGCCGGCAGGCCCCCGATCTCGTCTCTGGAGGCGTTTCGTGAAGGACGTGATCCTCACTCCCGAGGGCTACAAGCAGCTGACGAGCGAGCTCGACGTGCTGCGAACGTCCAGGCGCCGGGAGGTAGCGGAGCGCATCGCCGCTGCTCGCGAGTTCGGCGAGATCGCGGAGAACGCCGAGTACGACGACGCGAAGAACGAGCAGATGATGCTCGAGCATCGCATCTCGCAGCTCGAGGAGCGCCTCTCGAACGCGCAGGTCATCGACAAGAAGCGCGTGGACACGAGCGTCGTCTCGGTCGGCGCAGTCGTCCGCCTCCGCGACGTCGATGCGAAGGAGACGACCGAGTACTTCATCGTCGGGTCCGCCGAGGCGAACCCGGCCGAGCGGAAGCTCTCGAACGAGTCGCCCGGTCGGCAAGGCGATCATGGGCCGCAAGAAGGGCGAGACCGTCGAGGTCGTCACGCCGCGCGGCTCGAAGGTGAAGTTCAAGATCATGGAGATCAAGGCCGCGTAGCTGGCGCGTCCGCCGACGCGGACACCATTCGGGTCTGCCCGTCGACTCCGATCTCCTGCTCGTCATCGCCGCCGTCGCGGCCTGCGCCGGATGGCTCGTCGCTGCGGGGCTCCTGCTCCTCTCTCGCATGCCGCCGGTGCCCCCGGTCGGGCCGAGGACGCTCGACCTCGGCGCCGAGCCGCCGGCCGTCGCGAGCTTCCTCGTCCACGGCTTCCGCGTCACCGACGATGCGGTGCCGGCGACCCTGATCGACCTCGCCGCGCGCAACGTCGTCGACATCGAAGAGCGCGGCCCCGGCGTGTTCTACGTTCGGCTTCGTGCGCCGGGCGACGTGCCTCTCACCGCGTACGAGCGGCGTGTTCTCGATCATCTCCGCGAGAACGCTCGCGACGGCGTCGTCCCTGCGGGCGCGCTGACGACCGGGCCGCAGCACGAGTCGGCGCGCTGGCGGCGCGGATTCGTCGCGGAGGTCGTCGCCGACGCCCAGGCGCGCGGCCTGTCGCGAGACGCCGTCGGCAGCCCCGCCTTCGGCGTGCTCACCGCCGCGTCTGCGATCCCGGCTGTGCTCGTCGCTGCGGCCTGGGAGCTCGGCGCGGGCGCAGTCGTGGTCGCCGGCGCGATCGCATCGCTGGGCTGGATCAAGGGACGGAACCCGCAGCGGGAGACGCCCGAGGGGATGGAGGCGGCGTCGCGCTGGCTCGGCGTCCGCGCCGAGCTCGCCGAGAACCCGGTCTTCGCGACCCACTCGCCGCTGACCGTCGAGCTGTGGGATCGGCTGCTCGCGTACGGTGCCGCTCTCGGTGTCGCGTCCGGCGCCAGCCGGCCGCTTCCGATGGGGGTCGAGTCGGATACGGACGCCTGGAGTGCGTACGGCGGCGCATGGCGGCGCGTCCGCGTCTCGTACCCTCGCTACTGGCCGCCTGGATGGGGCACCGATCCCGTCGTCGCGCTCATCGCCGGTCTCGCGGTCGTGGTCGGCTGCGGGCTCCTGCTGTACCTCGGGGCTCCGGCGCTTCTCGACGCCGGCGCGTTCGGCGCGGTCCCGTTGACGATTGCGTGCGTCGGCGTGGTGGTGGGCGTGGCCGTCGTCCTGATGGCGGCCTCGGACTGGCGTACCGCCGCGGAGGTCACGGGACCGATCCTCCGCCTGCGCACGTTCGGTGACGACGACGACCTCCGCTACTACATCGCCGTCGACGACGGCACGTCGAACGCGATTCGTGCGTTGCGGGTGAAGCCGGCGCGCTACGAGGGTCTCGAGCAGGGTCAGGTGATCACGGCGCGCCTCACGCGCAACCTGCGCTGCGTCCGCTGGGTGATCCCCGCCGAGACGTCCTCCGGGCCGACCTGACTCGCGGGCTTCGCCCGGCACAGCCGGATAGGGTCTCGCCCTGATGGCGGCGAAGCGCTTTCCCGATCGCGTCGCGATCGCCGACGTTCGCGCCGCGACCGAGGATCTCGAGGCCGGCTCCGAGCTCGACGGGACGATGAGGCTCGCGGGCCGCGTCATGGCGCGGCGCGAGATGGGGAAGCTCGTCTTCCTCGACCTCGTCGACCGCTCCGGGCGCATCCAGCTCATGTGCGATACGGGACGCACGGGCGACGTCGACGTTCACCTCGGCGACGTCGTCGGAGCCGGCGGACGTCCGGCGAAGTCGCGGCGCGGCGAGCCCTCGCTCGCCGTCGACGAGCTGACGGTGCTCGCGCGCAACTCGAGGTCGCTCCCGGACACGTTCCACGGTCTGACCGACACGGAGACGCGCTACCGCAAGCGCTACCTCGACCTCCTGATGAACGAGGAGTCGCGAGAGCTGTTCCTCCTGCGCACGAAGGTCGTCTCGTCGATCCGGCGCTATCTCGACGCCGAAGGCTTCGTCGAGGTGGAGACGCCGGTGCTGCAGCCCCGCTACGGCGGCGCGTTCGCGCATCCCTTCGTGACGCACTCGAACGAGCTCGAGGCCGACCTCTTTCTCCGGATCGCGACCGAGCTCTACCTGAAGCGTCTCATCGTCGGCGGGCTCGAGCGCGTCTACGAGATCGGCAAGGACTTCCGCAACGAGAGCGTCTCGTACAAGCACCAGCCCGAGTTCACGATGCTCGAGTGGTACGAGGCGTACGCCGACTTCCGCGACACGATGGACCGGATCGAGACGATGCTCGAGCAGGTCGCGCTCGACGCCCTCGGAACGACGGTCGCCCGCGTTCCGAGGGCACGAGATAGACCTGAAGCGCCCGTGGCGGCGCGCCGGGTTCGTCGAGTCGCTCGAAGCGCACGAGCTGTGGACGCGCGACGAGGACGAGCTCCGCGCGTGGCTCACCGAGCGCGGCGTCGACACGGACGCCGACAAGGACTGGGCGCAGCTCGTCGACCACGCGTTCGGCCACTTCGTCGAGCCGAGCCTCGTCGAGCCGACGATCGTCTACGGCCATCCGGTCGAGCTGTCGCCCTTCGCGCGGCGTCACCGACGACGACGAGACGATCACCGAGCGCTTCGAGTACTTCGCCGCGGGCATGGAGCTCGGCAACGCCTACACCGAGATCAACGACGCCGAGGAGCAGCAGCGCCGCTTCGACGAGCAGTCCGAGCACGTGGCGGGGGTACGCGGGGATCCCGACTACGTCGAGGCGCTCTCCTACGGCATGCCGCCCACGGGCGGGCTCGGCCTCGGGATCGACCGGCTCGTCATGCTGCTGTCCGGCCGCGAGACGATCCGCGACGTGATCCTGTTTCCCGCGCTACGGCCCGACCGGAGCTAGGCGCTCCTGCGTGACGGGCGCCTGCGCGCTCCACGGGAAGTCGATCCAGAGATCCGTGCGCCGCCAGACGTACTCGCACTTCACGACCGACGGCGACTTCTCGTAGAGCACCGCGCAGCGCACCTCGGCGACCTTGCCCGCGCAGAAGTCCTTGACGAGCCTGAGCGTCTCGCCGGTGTCGGCGACGTCGTCCGCGATGAGCATTCGCGCCGACTCGAGGTCGACGAGCTCGGGGACGGGCGGAAGGATCATGGGAACGTCGAGGCGCTCGTCGACCCCCGTGTAGAACTCGACGTTCATCGTCCACGTGTTCTTCACGTCGAGCGCGTACCCGAGGGCGGCTCCGACGAGGAGTCCTCCGCGGGCGACCGAGAGGATGAGGTCGGGCTCGTAGCCCGTCGTCCGCGACCTGACGGGCGAGATCTCGGCTCGCATCGCCGAACTCGGCCCAGGAGAGTCGTTCGCGCTCGGCACTCACCATGGCCGATCGTAACGGGCGACCTCGAACGGCGTACCGCGTTCGGGGGGTCGATGCGGCCGGGGTCGAGGACGATCGTGTACGAGCGGTGTTGAACAAGCGAAATCCTCGCGCGGCAACCTCGACCGCGTCGCTCGACTTCGGTCCGGCGCACACGCAGGCAATCCTCGATGCGGCGCTCGACAGCGTCGTCATCATCGATCACAACGGCCTCGTGCTCGAGTTCAACCAGGCCGCCCAGGCGACGTTCGGCTACACCCGGGAGGAGATCGTCGGGCGCGAGCTGGCCGAGCTCGTCGTACCGCCCGAGTACCGCGAAGCTCACAGACGTGCGCTCGCGCGCTGGACGGAGGAGGGCCCACAGCCCGGTGCCGGTGCCCTGCTCGGCCGCCGCATCGAGTTGGAGGCGATGCGCTCGGACGGCTCGGTCTTCCCGGCCGAGCTCGCCATCGGCCGTGTCGACCTGCCAGGTCCTCCGGTCTTCACCGCATCGATCAGGGACATCAGCGACAGGCGCGACGCAGAGGCGCGGGTTCGAAGCACCGAGCTGCGCTACCGGATGCTGGTCGAACGACTGCCGCTCTCCGTCTACATCGATCGTCTCGACGAGGTGAGCTCGAACGTCTACACGAGCCCCCAGATCGAGTCGTTGCTCGGATACTCGGTCGACGAGTGGGTCGAGAACCGCGACCTCTTCGTCGAGCTCCTCCATCCAGAGGATCGCGAGCGCGTGCTGGCCGCGCACCAGCGGACGCACGCCACCGGCGAGCCGCTCCTCATCGAGTACCGGCTGCGCACGCGCGACGGCCGTGTCGTGTGGGTGCAGGACGAGGCGCGTGTCGTCTCGGACGACGGCGAACCCGTTCTCCAGGGCTACCTGCTCGACGTCACGGCTCGCATGGAGGCCGAGGAGCAACTGCGCCACCAGGCGTTCCACGATGCGCTCACCGGGCTCGCGAATCGCGCGCTCTTCGCGGACCGAGTCGAGCATGCGCTCGTCCTCCGCAAGGAGGGCACGCGAGGCGTCGCCGTGCTGTTCCTCGACCTCGACGACTTCAAGGCCGTGAACGACAGCCTCGGTCATGCCGCGGGCGATGCGCTCCTGCGCGGTGTCGGTGCTCGACTGCGTGATGCGCAGTCGCCCAGCCATACGGTCGCGAGGCTCGGAGGTGACGAGTTCGCGATCCTCATCGAGGAGGTTGCGGGCGTCGCGACTGCCGTGGATGCTGCGGAGCGCCTCGTGGCTGCTCTGCAGGCGCCGTTCGACGTCGAGGGTCGCGAGGTCTTCGTCACCGCGAGCGTCGGGATCGCGTTGGGAACGCGTGGCCGACGAGTTGCTTCGATCGGCCGATGTCGCCATGTACCGGGCCAAGGCGGCCGGCAAGGCGCAGTACGTCGTCTACGCGCCGAACATGGGTGAGGAGCTCGTCGGCCGGCTGGAGCTCGTCGCCGAGCTACGCCGTGCGCGCTGTGACGAGGAGTTCGTGCTCCACTACCAGCCCGTCGTCGACCTCGAGAGCGGAGCTCTGGTCGGAGTCGAGGCGCTCGTTCGCTGGGCGCATCCGACCCGCGGCCTGCTCGAGCCGGCTGCGTTCATCCCGCTCGCGGAGGAGACCGGCAAGATCGTGGAGCTCGGCCGCTGGGTGCTCCACGAGGCGTGCCGTCAGGTCGCTGCGTGGCGCTCCGAGAATCCCGGCGCGAGGCGCTCTCGCTGAACGTGAACGTCTCGACTCGTCAGGTGCGCAACGGGGTGCTGGTCGAGGACGTCGAGTCGGCGCTCGCAGCTCGGGACTTCCACCGGATGCCCTGACGCTGGAGCTCACGGAGAGCGTGCTCGCGCGGAGGCACGAGGAGCTCCGGTCCGTCCTCGAGGAGGTCGCTGCGCTCGGTGTGCGCCTCGCTCTCGACGACTTCGGCACCGGGTACTCGTCGCTGTCCCTCCTGCAGGATCTCCCGGTACACACCCTCAAGGTCGACCGCTCGTTCGTCACGGAGCTCGACAACGATCGCTCGCGGCCGGGGTTCGTCCGGGCGATCGTCGACCTCGCGGAGACGCTCGACGTCTCACTCGTCGCCGAGGGGATGGAGACGCTCGCGCAGACGACGGAGCTCCGTCGTCTCGGGTGCCGCGCTGGACAGGGCTTCCACTTCGCGCCTCCACTCGATCCCGTCGAGCTCCGCGAGCTCCTGTCGGCGGGAGCGTGTGCGAGCCTCGAGAACGCGCTCGCACGTCGCGGCTCCCGCGCGGCAGCTGCCTAAAGCCGGGTCGCCGCGCTCGAGGCGCGCGGCGCTACGTCGCCGCGGCGGTCTTCCAGACCGGACCGGTCTCTCGTGACGTCCCCTCGTGATCGGCCAGAACGGGAACGTCCTCCTCCGGATGTGCGGCCCGGTGCTCCCTGAACCACGCGACGGCACGCGCGATGCCCTCGTCCAGCGACACCTTCGGCGTGTAGCCGAGCAGCTCACGCGCCTTCGACAGGTCGGCGACGTAGTGCGTCACCTCGCCGAGGAGCGACGGCGCGAGCGTCATGTCGGGCGCGGTTCCCAGCTCCCCTGCGATCAGCTCTGCGCAGCGCACGAGCGTGTTGCCCTGCCCGTAGGCGAGGTTGATCGTCTGGTTCACGACGCGCCGCTCCGCCGAGTGCCTCGATCCCCGCCACGATGCCGTCGATGCAGTCGTCGACGTACGTGAAGTCGAGCGTCTTGTCGTTTCCGCCGTAGATCGTGATCGGCTCGCCGCGCAGCATCGAATGGATGAAGAGCGGGATCACGCGAACCATCCGGTGGAGGTCGTTGTCGAACCGCCCGTAGACGTTCGAGAAGCGGAATACGAGATACGGAAGCCCGTAGCAGCGCGCGTAGGAGTAGACGAACGCCTCGCCGGAGATCTTCGACGCCGAGTACGTGCTCTCCGCGTAGGCGAAGTCGGCGACCTGCTCGCCGTACTCCTCGAAACGATGCACGTCGCCGTACACCTCGCGGCTCGACGAGAACACGATCGGCACGTTCCGTAGTCGCGCGTACTCGAGCACGTTGAACGTCATGACCGCGTTCTCGAGCGCCCGGTGCGGCTGCCGGACGAGCTGGTGCACCTTCGCGTGCGCGGCGAGGTGGACGACGAGGTCGACCTCCGGGTACTCGACGCCGTTGATCCCCCCGCGGAACGCGGCGTAGTGGCCGGCGAGGTCCTGCAGGAGATAGGGAAACTCGTCCGTCCACGTGTTCTGGCGCTTGTCGACGCCGAACACCTCGTGCCCGTCGCGCCTGCAGCCGGAGGGCGAGGTTCGTCCCGATCTGGCCCGAGGATCCGGTGACGAGGATCTTCATTCCGCGTTCGCTCCCGATTAAGGCTATGCAGCGCAACGGCCGAGAAGGGTACCGAGGACGCCGGGCGAACCCGGCGTATCAGACTCCACACGAGACCAGTCGGCTACGATCAGACCCGTCCCTTCGACCCGGGGGAGAGGCGACTCCTCCGGTAACCGACCGAAAGGAGCGTCGAGGGAGTTGTTCGAGCGATTCACGGAGCGGGCACGGCAGGTCGTCGTTCTGGCACAGGACGAGGCGAGGGCCCTCAAGCACAACTACATCGGCACGGAGCACATCCTGCTCGGCCTCCTGCGCGAGGAGGAGGGTCTTGCTGCGCGCGTGCTCGAGTCGCTCGACATCACGGTGGAAGAGGTGCGCGCCCAGGTCGCGCGCATCGTCGGCCAGGGTGACGAGGTCACCACCGGCCAGATCCCGTTCACGCCGCGCGCCAAGAAGGTGCTCGAGCTGGCGCTGCGCGAGGCCCTTTCGCTGGGCCACAACTACATCGGGACGGAGCACATCCTCCTCGGGCTCGTGCGCGAGAACGAGGGCGTCGCCGCGAGGATCCTCCTCGACTTCGACGCGGATGCGGAGAAGATCCGCAACGAGATCATCCGCATGCTCTCCGGGCCCGGCCGCCGTCAGTCCGGCGCGAGCGTCGCCCCCGGCGAGAAGACGAAGAGCTCGAAGCTCCTCGACCAGTTCGGCCGGAACCTGACGAAGGCCGCCGTCGAGGGCAAGCTCGACCCCGTCGTCGGCCGGCAGACCGAGATCGAGCGCGTCATGCAGATCCTGTCGCGCCGCCAGAAGAACAACCCCGTCCTCATCGGCGAGCCGGGCGTCGGCAAGACCGCCGTCGTCGAGGGGCTCGCCACGCGGATCTCGTCGAGCCAGGTGCCGGAGATCCTCAAGGGCAAGCAGATCTACACGCTCGACCTCGCCGCGCTCGTCGCAGGGTCGAAGTACCGCGGAGAGTTCGAGGAGCGCCTGAAGAAGGTGATGAAGGAGATCACCCAGCGCGGCGACATCATCCTGTTCATCGACGAGCTCCACAACCTCGTCGGCGCCGGCGCGGCCGAGGGCGCGATCGACGCCGCCTCGATCCTCAAGCCGGCGCTCGCGCGCGGCGAGATCCAGACGATCGGCGCGACGACGCTCGACGAGTACCGCAAGTACCTCGAGCGCGACGCCGCGCTCGAGCGCCGCTTCCAGCAGGTGCGCGTCGAGGAGCCGACGATCGACGAGACCGTCCAGATCCTGCGCGGCCTGCGCGACCGCTACGAGGCGCACCACCGCTGCAAGATCTCCGACGAGGCACTGCAGGCCGCAGCCGTCCTCGCCGACCGCTACATCCAGGACCGCCACCTCCCCGACAAGGCGATCGACCTCATCGACGAGGCGGGCTCGCGCGTCCGCATCGCGACGATGGCCGCGCCACCGCGCTATCGCGAGCTCGAGGAGGAGATCGACAAGGTCCGCGCCGACAAGGAAGGCGCGATCGAGGCCCAGGAGTTCGAGAAGGCCGCGCAGCTCCGCGACAAGGAGCGCAAGCTCTCGCAGAAGAAGAAGGAGCTCGAGGAGGAGTGGCGCAACCAGGCCGACGAGGAGCAGCCGGAGATCGGCGAGGACGAGATCGCGGACATCGTCTCGATGTGGACGGGCATCCCGGTCTTCAAGCTGACCGAGGCCGAGTCCGCGCGGCTCATCCGCATGGAGGACGAGCTGCACAAGCGCGTCATCGGCCAGCACCAGGCGATCGTCGCGGTCGCGAAGTCCATCCGACGCGCACGCGCCGGGATCAAGGACCCGAAGCGCCCGACCGGCTCGTTCATCTTCCTCGGCCCCTCGGGCGTCGGGAAGACGGAGCTCGCGCGCACACTCGCCGAGTTCCTCTTCGGCGACGAGGACGCGCTCATCCAGGTCGACATGTCCGAGTACATGGAGAAGCACTCCGTGTCGCGGCTCGTCGGCTCTCCGCCCGGCTACGTCGGGTACGACGAGGGCGGCCAGCTCACGGAGGCCGTGCGCCGCAAGCCGTATTCCGTCGTGCTGCTCGACGAGATCGAGAAGGCGCACCCGGACGTCTTCAACATCCTCCTGCAGATCCTCGAGGACGGGAAGCTCACCGACTCGCAGGGGCGGAAGGTCGACTTCCGCAACACGATCGTGATCATGACCTCGAACCTCGGCGCCGCCCAGATCTCGAAGAACCAGACGCTCGGCTTCTCGATCGGCGACGAGCAGGGCCTCTCGTACGACGAGATGAAGGAGCGCGTGATGTCGGAGCTCAAGAAGGTGTTCCGGCCCGAGCTCCTGAACCGCATCGACGAGGTGATCGTCTTCCACAAGCTCGAGAAGATCGAGATCCTCGAGGTCGTCGACCTGATGATGAAGCGCGTCCGCGAGGAGATGGCGAAGCACGACGTCGTCATCGAGCTCACGGACGACGCGCGCGAGCTCCTCGTCGAGCAGGGCTACGACCCGGCGATGGGGGCGCGGCCGCTCCGGCGCGCCATCCAGCGGATGATCGAGGACCCGCTCGCGGACTTCATCCTCGGCCGCGACCTCGCACCCGGCTCGACGCTCATCGTCGACCGCCGCGAGGAGGTCGTCGAGAACGAGCCGCCGGTGGAGATCCGCGTCATCGAGGGCACTCCCGTTCCGGCCGCCGTCGGCGGGCCCGCGGACGAGCCCGAGCTCGAAGACATCGTCGACGACACGGCCGACGAGCTGTAGACGCGGATTCGCGCCGCCCTTGCGACGAGGGCTTGGCGAATCGCTCCTACAATCCGCTCGCATGGGCGTCGCGGTCAGGCATGCGAAGCCGTCCGATTACGGCCGGATCATCGGGCGCATCAACGTCTGGTGGGGCGGGCGCGAGATGGCGCCGATGCTCCCCAAGCTCTTCTTCATCCACTTCGAGGGCACGAGCTTCGTGGCCGAGGCCGACGACGGTGAGCTCGCCGGCTTCGTATGCGGGTTCCTCTCGCAGGCGGCGGAGGACGAGGCCTACATCCACTTCGTCGGAGTCGACCCCGAGCGGCGGGGGGAGGGGCTCGGACGAGAGCTGTACGAGCGCTTCTTCGAGGAAGCGCGGACGAACGGGCGCACGCTGGTGCGCTGCGTCACCTCACCGCTCAACGAGCGGTCGGTCGCGTTCCACGAGTCGCTCGGCTTCGAGGTCGAGCAGGTGGTTCCCGACTACGACGGCCCCGGCGAGGACCGTGTGCTTCTCGTCAAGCGGCTGAGCTGATTCCGCGGCGCTTGCTGCGCGAGCAGCGGCTCGGGCGCCCTGCGTGCTGCGGCCCAGTCGAGATAGGCACCGGCCGCGACCGCCGCGGCGAGCCCGACGAAGGCGTAGCTCTCCCACGACGAGCCCGCGTCGGTGAGGCTCTTGACGACGGCTACAGCGAACACGGCGGCTCCGAGGCCGAGCATCGATCGTCGACCAGGGCACGTCCTCGGACATCTCCATGTCGGTCAGCTGCAGGAGGACGACGAGCGTGACCGTCGCGATCACGAGGAGACCGAGAAGAAGGCCCCAGGCGTCCCAGCCGTCCAGCGGCACGTCCGCGATTCCCGAGCGACCGTAGTCGACCGGGACGTTCTGCCACGTGAAGAAGAGGCTGAGGAAGAGGAGCGGACCGGCAACGAGGACGAGCTGCGTGCCTCGTGAGAGGGCCTTGAACTTCGCCATCTGCATTCCCTTTCGCGGTTGGGATCAGCCTCGGACGGCCGCTGTCCGATCCCTACTCGCCAAAGGGTACTCGCGAATGCGCCAAGTGGGGTATTTCCAGGCGTATTCGCGCGAGCCAGACGGCAACTCCGCTACGGCGCGTCGCGCGCCGTAGCGGAGTTGCGTGCCGTGAGCGGACTAGCTGCCCTGCTCCTTCGACGGCTCGTCGCTCGCTGCGTCCGCGGCCCCATCCGCCGCGTCGGAGGCTGCGGCTGGCGCCTCGCTCGCCGCACTCTCTGTGCTGCTGTGCGGTGGCGCGGGCGGCGGCGGGGGCGGCGGGGTTGTCGGCTCCGCCGCTGCCGGGCGCTGCTGCGGCCGGCTGCGGCTCGCGCTCCGACCGACGAGCTCAAGCTGGTCGCTTCCTGCCGGAGCGTCTCGACCCCGCCCGCCTCCTGCACTGTCATGAAGGAGCCCACGGCTATGACGATCGCCAGCGCCAGCCCGACCCATGCCCAGATCGTCGCCTCGTCGCCAAGAATCGTCAGAAGCTTGATGACCGTGAAGATGAGGATGAGCGTGCCGATGATCGCGGCGGTCATCGCAGTCGACACGGGCAGCGGGATGTTCACGGACGCCAAGCGCACGATGAGCCAGGCGAGCAGGACGATGGTGAGCAGTCCGACCAATACACCTCCAACGCCTCGCCAGCCGCTGAAGCTCGCATCGACGCCAACGGCGTCGGAGAACTCATTGCCGAAGTCCTGCCACGGCAGGAAGAGGTCGATCAGGAGGAGTACTCCTCCAATCAGCATCAACTGCGCTCCGCGTCCAAGAGCGTTGAATCGGTCCATTACCTGCCCGTCCTTTCCGAGTTCGTCTGCGGCGGTCTCCGGGACTCTTATCCACTCGCGTCCGAGTTGCAAGCGAATCGACGCATATTTGTGACCGGCGGCGTCGGACGCCGCTCCTAGACTGGCCGGGTGGCGAAGGTCACCGTTCAGTTCACCTGCGCCGAGTGCGGGACGACGTCCGGGCGCTGGCTCGGGAAGTGTCCCGGGCTGCGGCGCGTTCGGCAGCCTCGTCGAGGAGCTCCACGGCTCCGCCACGTCGAGCTCGTCCGCCGTCCCCGTCGAAACCGGTCGCGATCGGCGCCGTGCCGACGGAAGAGGCGGCGCGCATCCCGACGGGCGTCTCGGAGCTCGACCGCGTGCTCGGAGGCGGCCTCGTGCCGGCCTCGCTCGTGCTCGTCGGGGGTGAGCCCGGGGTCGGGAAGTCCACGCTCCTGCTCACCGCGCTCGGCGCGATCGCGCGGAGCGGGAGGCGAGCGCTGCTCGTGACCGGCGAGGAGTCGGCTGCTCAGGTGTCGCTCCGGGCGGCGCGTCTGGGCGGTGCGGAGGCGGTCGAGATCCTCGCGGAGACCGAGCTCGACACGGTATGCGCCACGCTCGAGGCGGAGCGGCCGGACGTCTGCGTCATCGACTCGGTGCAGACGCTGCACGCCTCGGCGCTCGGCTCCGCGCCGGGATCGGTCGCGCAGGTGCGCGAGGCAGCGGGAAGACTGTTGCGTGTCGCGAAGGAGGCAGGAGTGGCCACGGTGCTCGTCGGCCACGTGACGAAGGACGGGGCGGTTGCGGGTCCACGGGTGCTCGAGCACCTGGTCGACTGCGTCCTCCAGTTCGAGGGCGACCGCTACCGCGAGCATCGCGTGCTGCGGGCGACGAAGAACCGCTTCGGCTCGACGAACGAGCTCGGCGTCTTCGAGATGACGTCGGCCGGCCTCGTGGGCGTGCCGGATCCGTCGGAGCTCTTCGGGACGACCCATCCGGGAGAGGTCGGCGCTGCCGTCGGGTGCGCGCTCGAGGGGACGCGGCCGCTCCTGCTCGAGATCCAGGCGCTGGTCGCGCCCACCGATCTCGCGATGCCGCGGCGCGTCGGCAACCGGGGTCGACCCGAAGCGGCTCGCGATGATCGTCGCGGTTCTCGGGCGGCACGCTGGAGTCCCGCTCGCCAGCGCGGATGTGTTCGTGAACGTCGCGGGTGGCGTTCGCATCGAGGAGCCCGGCGCCGACCTCGCGGTCGCGCTCGCGATCTCGTCGGCGGCGCGCGGCGTACCGGTACGCGAGGGGCTGGCGGCATTCGGCGAGATCGGGCTCACGGGTCGCCTGCGCCAGCCGTCGCAGGTCGAGCGGCGTCTGGACGAGTGCGCGAAGCTCGGCATCGTCGCCGTGGTCGCGCCTCCGGGCGCTGCGGAGCGGACGAGCATCCGGGTCGTCTCGGCGGAGACGCTGCGTGCGGCGATAACGGCCGGTCTCGAGCAGGAGCGCCGGGTCGAGGAGGCTGCTGCGTAGCTCCTGAAAGCCGTTGCGGTTCCGTTAATCGCCTGTGAAGAACACGCTATGATGTGCCTGGACGCCGGCAGGGGAAGACGCTGCCGGCACTTTTTCGTGAAGGCGACGGACACCGACATCGGGGAGGCCCTCTTGTTCGACATCGGCGACAAGGTCGTCTATCCGCACCACGGCGCAGGCACAGTCGTGCGGAAGGAGAAGCGGGAGGTTCTCGGCGAGGTGAAGGAGTACCTCACGATCCAGATCCTCCACAACGACATGACCGTCAACGTGCCGTGTGAGAACGCGGAGCGGGTGGGTCTGCGAACCGTCATCGACCAGCGCACCGTCGCGATGGTCGTCAGGACGCTCTCGGGCGGGTCGACCGAGATGCCGAAGAACTGGAACCGTCGCTTCAAGCACAACCGCGACAAGATGAAGACGGGCAACATCTTCGAGCTCGCCGAAGTCGTGCGGAACCTCGCGGTCCGCAACAACGAGAAGGGCCTCTCGACGGGCGAGAAGCAGATGTTCGTCAAGGCGAAGAAGATCCTCGCCTCGGAGCTCATGTACGCGAAGGGCATGGACGAGGACGAGGCGGCATCCTGGCTCGACGAGGTCCTCTCGCGCGCCGGGCAGCCGAAGCCGAAGTCGCGGGCGAAGCCGAAGGCCGCAACCGCGAGCGCGTAGGCCTTGGGCGGCTCCGGCGAGGTCGGGGCAACCTGGGCGCTGATCGCCGCTGCCGGCTCGGGCGAGCGGCTCGGAATCGACCGCCCGAAGGCGTTCGCCGTTCTCGGTGAGCGTCCGCTGCTCGCGGAGAGCATCGACCGCCTCGACCGCTGCCCGCTCGTCGACGCGATCGTCGTCGCTGCTCCTCCAGGGTGGGAGGAGCCGTCGATCCTGCTCGCCGAGGAGCTCGTCGCGTCGAAGGTCGTCGCCTGCGTCACCGGTGGTGCGACTCGCGCAGCGTCGGTCGCGGCAGCCCTCGCGGAGGTGCCGGAGGAGGCGCTCGTCGTGATCGTGCACGATGCGGCGCGGCCGCTCGTCGACGACTCCGTCATCGAGCGAGTGCTCGGCCCGCTCGGCGAGGGCTTCGACGGCGCGGTGCCGGCACTGGCCGTCTCCGACACGCTGAAGCGGATTCGCGACCGGGCTGTCGAGCAGACCGTCGATCGTGAGGGCCTCGTCGCCGCTCAGACACCGCAGGCGTTCCTTGCTCCCGTGCTTCGAAGGGCGTTCTCGGGGGACCTCGGTGGCGCCACCGACTGCGCGTCACTGGTCGAGCGGTCGGGTGGGCGAGTGGCGGTGGTCGACGGCGATCCCAGGCTGCTGAAGGTGACGACGCCTGCCGACCTCGCGCTCGTCGAGTCGTGGCTCTGAAGGCCGTCGTCTTCGACGTCGGCGAGACGCTCGTCGACGAGGAGCGCTGGTGGCGCCGGCTTGCGGATCATGGCGGGTTGCAACCGCATGTCGTCTGGGCCGCGCTGGGCGTGACGATCGCGCGAGGGGAAGAGCACACGGCGCTCTGGGGCCATCTCGGGATCGACCAGCCGACGGGCTGGTACGAGGAGCCCTACTCGCTGGAGGATCTGTACCCGGACGCGCTCGACTGCCTCCGCCGGACTCGCGAGCTCGGGCTCCGCACCGGGATCGTCGGGAACCAGACCGAGGCGCTCGAGGCGTGGGCGCGTGACGCGGCTCTTCCCGCCGACGTCATCTCGTCGTCGGCGAGCCTGGGCGTGCGCAAGCCCGAGCCCGCGTTCTTCGCCAGGGTCGTCGAGCTGATGGAGTGCAGGGCGGCGGAGGTCGCCTACGTCGGCGATCGCGTCGACAACGACGTCCTCCCAGCTGCGGCGGCCGGACTCCTCGCAGTGCACGTTCGCCGCGGTCCGTGGGGACGGTTGCAGGCGACTCCGCCCGAAGCGGCGCTCGGCCTCGACGATCTCGCGTCGCTGCCCGAGGCGTTAGCCTCGCTCGGATGACCGACCTGCGTGTGGGGATCGGAGTCGACGCGCACGCGCTCGAGGAGGGCGTGCCGCTCGTGCTCGGTGGCGTGTCCATCGACCATCCGCGCGGTCTCGCCGGCCACTCGGACGGCGACGTCGTCGCGCACGCGCTCATCGACGCGATCCTCGGAGCGGCAAATCTCGGGGACATCGGCTCGCTCTTCCCCTCGGGCGACGAGCAGTACCGGGGCGCGTCGTCGCTCGATCTCCTGTGGGAGGCGTACCGCGAGGTGCGCGAGGCCGGCTGGGAGCTCGTGAACGCCGACTGCGTCCTGATCGCCGAGGAGCCCCGGATCGGCGACGTGCGCGACGAGATGTGCGAGCGGCTCGCAACCGCGCTCGGTGTCGAGCCCTCGCGTGTGTCCGTGCGCGCCACCACGACCGACCGCCTCGGCTTCACGGGCCGCGGCGAAGGTCTCGCCGCACAGGCCGTTGCCCTTCTCGCGCGATGAACGTCGTGAGGTACGCCGATCGGCCCGACCTCATGGAGCGTCGCTACGAGGAGCTCACGCAGCCGACCTTCCCGGAGTACATGAACAACAACGAGCCGGGGAATCTCTACTGGGGTCGCCTGTACACGGACTTCCCCGACTTCCAGGTCGCTCTCGTCGACGGCGACGACCTCCTCGCCGAGGCCCACGCCGTTCCGCTGCCCGTGGGACGGAACGCTCGAGGATCTGCCCTCGGGCTGGGACGAAGGGTTCGTGCGGGGGATGACCTCGGACCGGCCGCACACCGCCCTGATGGCGATCGCGATCAGCGTCGCGCCGAGCCAGCAGGGGCGGCAGCTCTCGAGCCGGATGATCCAGACGTTCACCGACAACGCGCGAGCTGCGGGTCTCTCGAACGGCGTGATCGCTCCGGTGCGGCCGACGTGGAAGGAGCGCTACCCGCTCATTCCGATCGAGAGGTACATCGACTGGCGCCGCGCGGACGGCACGCACTTCGACCCCTGGATGAGGATCCACGAGCGCGTCGGCGGCGAGATCATCGGCGCCGCGCCGAGGTCGATGGTCATCCGCGCGCCGGCCTCCGACTGGCACGAGTGGACGGGCTTCGAGTTCCCGTCGGACGGCGAGTACGTCTTCCCGGGCGGTCTCGCGACGCTCCTCGTCGAGGACGGCATCGGCACGCACGTCGAGCCGAACGTCTGGATGCTGCACCGCGTCTGATGCGCTCAGAGCTATGCGGGCAGGCCGACGAGCCCCTCCTCGACGACGACGAGGCCGTCGCGCTCGAGCGAGCGGACGGCCTCGTCGTCGAGAGCGTCGATGCTCGCGCGGCGTCGGCCGCGACGACGCGAAGCGTCGCCGCGCGGCGCTGCCGGAACGAGCCTTCGAACGGCGCCTTGCTTGCGTGCCGGCTCGTCGCGAACCCCGCGCGAGGGGCACTGCGTGCGGCGAGCGGGCACGCTTCGCAGCGCGGGATCCGTGCGAGGCAGATCGTCGCGCCGAGATCCATGAGCGCCTGTGCGGCTCTGCCGAGAACGCGTGGCCGGTTCGGCGCTGCACCCGGTCGACGTTCACGTCCACCGGGAGCACGTCCTCGCCGAGAGCGAAGCAGCGGATCGCCGCCGCGGTGTACGGACCGACGCCGGGAAGCGAGGTGAGGTCGTCGGGCCAGCCCTCGCGTGCGACGATCTGCGCGGCACGGTGGAGGTTCACTGCGCGCCGGTTGTAGCCCAGCCCTTGCCATTCGCGGATCACGTCGGCCGGCGAGCGCAGCGGCGAGCGACTCGACCGTCGGCCAGCGCTCGAGCCACGCGCGGTAGCGCGGCACGACGCGGTCGACCTGCGTCTGCTGCAGCATCACCTCGGTCACGAGGATCGCGTAGGGATCGCGCGTCCACCGCCACGGGAGGTCGCGGCCGTTCGCCGCGAACCACTCGAGCAGAGTGCGCTCCACGCGGCGAGCGTACGTGAGCCCCGGTCTGAGGACTTCCCCGGACGAGCCGTCAGGCGGTCGACGCGTCGCGGAGCTGCTTCGAGAAGAAGGTCAGCGCGGCCTTCGTCTTCGTCTCCTGCCGCCCCTGCAGGCTCACGCCCTTTTCCGTGAGGTACGACCGCGCCTCGGCTGCCACCTGGAACGCGTCGGTGGCGGTGCACTTCGTCGACAGCTCGAGGATCCTCGAGCCGTCGGGGTAGAACCACAGCTCGGCGACCATGCGCCGCCCCAGCTCCTTCGGCGCGAAGTTCTGCTTCAGCACGAAGATCGGCCCGAGGATCGACAGGTCCTTGAGCGTGAGCCCGTCGGGAGCATGAGCGTCGAAGAACGCCCGCTGCTCCTTGGAGAAGAGCTTCCGAGCAGATCTGCTTCCCGAGCGCGACATCGCGCACCGACGGCGCATCCACCCGCGCCTTCAGTGACGCCGAGCACACGTAGCCGCCGGGCATCGCGTCGACCTCGACCACGACGTTCGGCGACGAGGCGCAGCTCGGACGGAAGACTGTCCGGGTCGACCGGACGGAGCTTGACGGCCGTGTCCCCGACTCGGCCCTGGATCCTTCGCGCGCGTGCGACCACCCCCACGGCATTGAGGTGGAGATCGGGGGTGTCGAAGAAGAAGACCTGCCGGATCTGCGCCTCGAGCGGGTCGAGGCCGAGCTCGGAGATGGCCGCGCGGTGGTCGGACGCGGGAACGGTCAGTTTGAGCTCGACGCTGTCGGACTTTCGCGCGAGCTCGAGCAGGTCCACGAGCTCCTCGTCCGACAGGCGTCCGGGGCGGTGGCCATCACCAGAGCGTAGTCACGCCCGACTACGCTGTCGAACGTGCTCCTCTACAACTCGCAGGTCTCGGGCAACTGCTACAAGGTGCGCCTCCTGCTGGCGCACCTCGGCCTCGAGGTACGAGACGGTCGAGACTGTCCGTGGTCGACAGATCGAATCGGGCGGAGGTGCTCGGCGAGCTCAATCCCGGGCTTCGCGTGCCGACCCTCGTGCTCGACGACGGCCGTCCGCTCGGCGAGTCGAACGCGATCCTCTGGTACTTCGGCGACGGCACTGCAGTACGTCCCCGACGGATCCGTACGAGCGCGCTCAGGTGCTGCAGTGGCAGTTCTTCGAGCAGTACAGCCACGAGCCGAACATCGCGGTCGCGCGCTTCTGGCTCGCGTACTCGGGCACGCCCGAGCGCTTCGAGGCGGAGCTTCCGTCTCGGATGAAGGGCGGCTACGCGGCCCTCGACGCGATGGAGCGACATCTCGACGGGCGTGCGTTCATCGTCGGCGACCGCTACTCGCTCGCGGACATCTCCCTCTACGCATACACGCACGTCGCGCACGAGGGCGGATTCGACCTCGACCCGTACCCGGCGATCCGAGGCTGGCTCGAGAGAGTCGCGGCGCAGCCGGGCCATGTCCCGATCGACGCGTAGACCGTGACGGTACGCGTCCGCTTCGCGCCGAGCCCGACCGGCTCGCTCCATCTCGGAAACGCGCTGACGGCAGTTGCGAATCGCCGCTTCGCGGATGGTCGCGACGGGGTGCTGGTCCTGCGAATCGACGACACCGATCCGGCACGCAACGTGGACGGTGGGGAGGAGGCGATCCTCGACGATCTCGCATGGCTCGGCGTCGACTTCGACGAGGGGCCGCTTCGGCAGAGCGAGCGCGGAGCGGTGTATCTCCGGGCTGCGGACAGCGCGCTGGCGTCAGGCGCCGCCCGGCGCGACGAGGACGGCTCGGTGCGGTTGGGCTCGAACGGAACGACACTGCTTCGCCCGGACGGGACGGCGACGTACCAGCTCGCCTCGGTGGCCGACGACCTCGACCTCGGGATCACGCACGTCATCCGCGGCTCCGACCACCGGCCGAACCTCCCGGTGCAGCAGCGCATCGCCCGGGCGCTCGGAGGTGAGCTGCCCGAGGTGATCCACCACGGCCTCGTGCTCGGCCCGGACGGGAAGAAGCTCTCGAAGCGCCACGGGCACTCCTCGATCGAGGAGCTGCGCGAGGAGGGCTTTCCGCCACAGGCGGTGCGTGCCTACCTCGACGAGCTCGACCTTCCCCAGCACGACGTCCAGCTCGATCTCGCGCGGCTGCGGCGGCTCGCGGTCGACGCGATCGCCGCCATGCCGGACGAGGAGCTCGCCGCCGCCGCGGACGCGCCCGTTCGAGGTGGTGCCGGCGCTCCGCGGGGCGCGGAGCCTCGTGGAGGCTCGCGAGTACGCGCGCCTCGTCGTCTCGCCGGAGAAGGCTGCGCTCGACGACGACGCCCGGCCCACGCTCGAGCGGTTCGCGGAGCTGCGCGCTTCGGCGCCGGAGCAGCTGTCGCCGGAGGAGGGGAAGGCGATCGTCCGCGAGCTCAAGGCCGTCGGCGGAGACCTGCGATCGCTGCGCCTCGCGCTGACGGGGGCGGATCGCGGGCCCGAGCTCGGCGCGGTTCTCGCTGCGCTCTCGCGCGACGAGGCGCTCAGGCGCACGGCCTGACTACGATCGCGCGATGCGCCTGTCCGACACGCTCACGCGCGGTCTCGTCGAGCTCCCGTCGCCTCCGGGGCCGATCCGCATGTACGTCTGCGGCTCGACCGTCTACCAGCGCGTCCACGTCGGGAACTCTCGCCCGTTCGTCCTCGGGATGTGGCTGCGCAGCTGGCTGCGCGAGACCGGCTACCAGGTCACGCTCGTCCACAACATCACGGACGTCGACGACAAGGTCTACGCCGAGGCCACGCGCGAGGGAATCGGGAGCCGTGAGCTCTCCGAGCGCGCGACCGAGTGGTTCTTCGAGGACACGAACGACCTCGGTCTCGGACGGCCCGACGTCGAGCCGCGCGCGACCGAGACGATCCCGGAGATCGTCGCGTTCATCGGCGAGCTGATCGACCGCGGGCGCGCGTACGAGGCCGGCGGCGACGTGTACTTCAGCGTGGCGGACGCTCCCGAATACGGCCGCCTCTCCGGCGCCCGCCTCGAGGACATGGTCTCGCAGGAGTCGAGCACGCTGAAGCGCGACCAGCGCGACTTCGCACTCTGGAAGTCGCAGAAGCCGCACGAGGACGCAGCATGGGACTCGCCCTGGGGGCCTGGCCGTCCGGGCTGGCACATCGAGTGCTCGGCGATGGCCGAGAAGCACCTGGGAACCGAGTTCGAGATTCACGGAGGCGGGCTCGATCTCCGCTTTCCCCACCACGAGAACGAGCTGGCGCAGTCGAGCGCGCTCGGCCATCGCTTCGCGCACGTCTGGATGCACAACGGGATGCTCGAGCTCGACGCCGAGAAGATGTCGAAGTCGCTCGGCAACGTCGTCACGCTCCGCAACGTCCTCGACACGTGGGGTCGCGAGGCGCTGCTCGTGTTCCACCTCACGGGACACTGGAGCAAGCCGGTCGACTTCTCCGACGAGGCGATGGAGGCGGCCGCCGCGCGCGCGGAGGGCTTCCGCGACGTGTTCCGCGGCCCGAGCGAGCCTGCTCCGGAGGACGCGTGGAATCGCTTCGCGGCGGCTCTCGACGACGACTTCTCCACGCCGGCGGCTCTCGCCGTCATGCACGAGTGGCGTGACCACGGCCTCCTACGCCGCGCGCTCTGCGATCTTCGGGCTCGAGTCGCTCGCGGAGGAGGACGAGGCCCCGGACGAGGTCGTCGCGCTCGCAGTGCAGCGGATGCTGGCGCGTGCCACACGCGACTTCGACGAGGCGGATCGCCTGCGCGCCGAGATCGAGTCCGCCGGCTGGGACGTGCGGGACGAGGCCGACACGTTCCGGCTCGTGCGGCGTCGATGACGCTCACGCGCGAACTCGTCTACGGCCGGAACGCCGTGCGCGAGCTCTACCGTGGGCCACGACAGGTGCTCGAGACCTGGGTGACGGAGCGTGCGGCGACGCAGATCCCGTGGCTCGACTCCGGGCCGCGGCCGCAGGTCAAGCCGGAGCGCGATGCTCTCGGAGGAGGCGGGTACGCGCGATCACCAGGGCGTCGTCGCCTGGTGCGAGCCCTTTCGCTACGCGGACGCATACGAGCTGGCGAAGCAGGAGTCGCCGCTCCTCGTCTGCCTCGACCAGGTGACCGATCCGCACAACCTCGGGGCGGTCGTGCGGAGCGCCGAGGGCGTGGGGGCGACGGGCGTCGTCATCCCGGCCCACGGCTCCGTGCGCGTCACGCCTGCGGTGTGCCGCGCGTCGGCGGGTGCCGTCGAGCACGTCCCCGTCGCGGTCGTGCCGAACCTCGCGCGCTACCTCGCGGACGTGAAGAGCAACGACCTCTGGGCGTACGCCGCCGACTCCGAGGGCTCGGTCTCGATGTGGGACGCGGATCTCACCGGCGGGGTCGCGCTCGTCTTCGGCGCGGAGGGGAAGGGGGTGCGGCCGCTCGTCCGACGGACGTGCGACGCGACCGTCGCGATCCCGCTCGGCGGGAAGGTCGGCTCGCTCAACGTCTCGGTCGCCGCGGCGGTACTGCTCTTCGAAGCACGGCGTCAACGCACGCGTTCGCGATGGCTGAGCCGACCCTCTACCTCTTCGACGGCTACAACCTGCTCCACGCAGGGTCGTTCGCCGATCGCGACGAGCTCGTGGACACGCTCGCGAGCTTCGTCGCCGGGCGCGGGTGCGCGGGGTGTCCTCGTGTTCGACGGCGTCGGCGAGGAGCGTGCGATCGGGCCGCTCCAGGTGCGGTTCACGGCCCACGCCGACGATCTCCTCGAGCG
>CAVWES010000007.1:0-14804 GCA_963754175.1 uncultured Gaiellaceae bacterium
GCTTGTAGCGCATGACGAGGTTGCCGTTCTCGGGGCTCCCGTACAGCGCATAGCCGGTGGAATCCGGGCCGCGGTGCTTCATCGACTGGAGCATCCGCGTCATCTCGTCGCCGATGGCGTGCTGCGACCCGTCCCGGTAGATGATCCCCGCTATTCCGCACATGGCTTAGGGAAGGACATCCAGGTACTCGTCCCTGTCGAAGTCGGTGACGGTTGCGCAATAGCGCTCCCACTCGTCCCGCTTGTAGTGCATGAAGACACGGTACATCTCGCCTGGCAGGGCGCTTTTCACGACCTCGTCGGCGTCGAGCGCCTCGAGTGCCTCGCCGAGCGTCATCGGTACGCGCCGGACCTGCTTGCCGGCCTCGATCGCCTCGTAGATGTTCCCTTCCTCCGGCTCGCCGGGGTCGAGCTTCCGCTCGATGCCGTCGTCCATCACCTTGATCAGTCCGGCGAGTGCGAGGTACGGGTTCACCGCGGAGTCGACCGAGCGGTACTCGAAGCGGTCCGGCGACGAGATCCGGAGGGCGGTCGTGCGGTTCTGGTAGCCCCAGTCGGCGAAGACCGGTGCCCAGAAGCCGGTGTCCCAGAACCGACGGTACGAGTTGACGGTCGGGGCCGTGACGCAGGTGAGCGCGCGGAGGTGCTCGAGGATGCCTCCGATCGCATGGAGGCCGTCTCGCTCGGCTTGTGAACGTCGTCGGTGTCGGGCAGGAACGCGTTTTCGTCGCCCCTCCAGAGTGAGATGTTCGTATGGCAGCCGTTCGCCGAGACGCCCATGAACGGCTTCGGCATGAAGCAGGGGAAGACGCCGAGCTCGCGGCCGACCTGTTTCGCGATCTGACGGAACGTCGAGAGGTTGTCCGCCGTCCGCTCCGCGCGGTCGAAGCCGAAGTTGAGCTCGATCTGTCCGGGCGCGTCCTCGTGGTCACCCTGGATCATGTCGAGCCCGAGCTTCTGCCCGTACTCGACCATCTTGTGGATGATCGGCTGGAGCTCGGAGAACTGGTCGATGTGGTAGCAGTAGGGCTTGGTGACGCCTTCGACAGAAGGCGCGCCGTCCGCGTCCAGCTTGAGCCACATCATCTCGGGCTCCATCCCTGCTCGAAGATGCATGCCCGTCCGTGCCTTCGAACTCCTCCTGGATGCGGCGCAGATTCCCGCGGCAGTCCGACGTGAGCACGTCGCCCGGCCCTTCGCGGTCTTCACGGTTGCGGAAGCACGTGCACCAGACGCGGGCGATTCGTGAATCCCAGGGCAGGACCTGGAACGTCTCCGGCTCCGGAATCCCGACGAGCTCCCAGGCTTCGGGGCCGTAGCCGATGTAGTTTCCGTGGCGGTCGACGAAGAGGTTCGCGGTCGAGCCGTAGACGAGCTGGAAGCCCTTCTGGGCGATCGTCTCCCAGTGCGGTGCCGGAACGCCCTTGCCCATGATGCGGCCAGTCACGGAGGCGAACTGGTAGTAGACGTAGGTGACGCCCTCGGCGTCGATCTTCTGCCGCACCTCCTTCACCCGTTCGGCACGTCCTTCAGCCTCGACGAAGCGCTCCAGGTCCGTCGCCACCGCTTCCTCCTTTGCTCTCCCGCGTTGTCGAGCGGGAGCGTAATGCAGTCGGGGCGACGGAGAGACGACTAGGCTCTGAGCACGTGAGCGAGCCGAGAACCGAGTATCTGACCGCGGAGCAGCGCCAGGCGCTGGAGGCCGAGCTCGCCGAGCTCGAGGGCCCGCGGCGCAAGGAGGCGGTGCAGGCGATCAAGACCGCCCGTGAGTTCGGCGACCTCTCCGAGAACTTCGAGTACCACGCCGCGAAGAACGAGCAGGGTCTCCTCGAAGCGCGCATCCGGACGCTGCGCGAGCGCCTCAACCATGCGGTCACGGTCGAGCACGACACGGACGAGCACGTCGGCGTCGGCTCGATCGTCGAGATCGAAGACGGCGACGGCGACGCGATGGAGGTCGAGATCTCCGCGGTCGGCGGCGTCTCGCCGGATTCGCCGCTCGGCTCGGCCCTGATGGGCGCGGCGGTCGGGGACGAGGTGGACGTACAGGCGCCGAGCGGGTCGTGGAAGGCCCGCGTGCTGCGCGATCCGGCGGGGATGAGACCGGAGATCGTCGAGCTTCTCTCGTGGGTGGCGCGGGAGCCGCGCTCGTATCCGGACGCGATCGAGGTGTGGAAGACGACCTGCCCGCAGCACTCGGTGTGGGAGGACGCGCTCGGCGAGCAGCTGATCGAGATCGTCCGGAACGGGTCGCAGGCGAGCGTGGTCGTCACGCCCCACGGCCTGGAGGCGCTGCGCGACGCCTGAACGGGCTCGCTAGAGCCGGATGCGGCGCACGGCGTCGCCGGCCGCGATCGTTCCCGGCACGATCACGTGCGCGTTCACGCCCCGGAGCCGCAGCTCGCGGCCTTCGGGCGAGTTGACGAACTTCAGCGCGTCGCTGCCGAAGCGCGCGGAGTACTTCGCGCAGCCCGTGTGAGGCTCCTCGGAGATCTGGACGACCACCGTGTCTCCGATCGCGAGCCTGCTGCCCGTCGGAAGGCCCTCCTTGTCGAGCCCCATGCTCACGAGCAGGTTGTCGCCGGCGAGCGGCCAGCGCTCCTCGTCGGCGATGAGCCCGAGGACGTGGATCGACGCAATCGTGAGCTGGTTGTCGCGGAACACGCGCCCGCTTCCGTCGATCGTGCGGATGCCACCGATCGCCGACCAGGCCGTCCTCGATGGTCAGCTCGGCCGTGTCCGGCGTCTCGCGCTCACCTTCGCTCGGCCGGACGACGATCAGCTCGAGCGTGCCCTCGTCGGTCCCGAGCGCACGAAGGTCCGGCAGTCGGGCGTCGAGGGTCTCGCGTGTCGCGTGCAGGTCGGTGCTCACGATGCGCGCATGCTAGCCACTGCCTCAGAGACCGGACAGGACCTCGAAGTCGGCACGATCGCGGGCTCCCTCGACGGGATCCTCGCGCGGGCTCGACTTCCCTTGCATGAGCGCCTCGAGCCCGATGAGGCGCGCGCGGACGCCCTCGAGCTCACCGATCGCGTCGCCGAACGCGTCGTCGGGCCAGACGGCTTCGAAGGTCCTCAGCGGCGTCACGACGCGTCCGCTCTCGCCGCGGACGAGGAACGTGAGCTCGAGCCGGACACCCGCGCGTTCGTACCCGGTCCCGCCGTCCTCGTCGGGCTCCGGAGCGTGATGCCAACCGTCCTCCTCGAGCAGGGCCGCGATCCGCGGAAGGTCCTCGAGCCAGACCGCGATGTCGACGTCCGAGTGCGGTCGCGTGGTCGAGCCGGCGTGGAAGTCGACCGCCCAGCCGCCGAACAGCCAGTATGCGATGGCCGCCCTCTCGAGGAGCGCGTCGACCGCGGCGAGCGCAGCGAGCTGGCGCGACGCCGAGTGGCGACGGTAGGTGACGAACGCGAAGGGCACGCCGTCGTCCGAGACGTGCTCGTCCCGGGAGGCCTGCACGAAGGCGCTGCGATCCCAGCTCCGGGAAGAACGTGTCGCCGGCGACGTCGTCGTCGATCTCCGTGAGGAACAGCTCGTCGGCGAGCGGAAGCGCCTCTGCGTAGATCTCCGCGCCGCCGATCACGAAGACGCGGTCGACGTCGCGGAGGAGCTCGACGGCCTCCTCGACCGAGCCGGCGCGCTCCGCTCCCTCGGCGCGCCAGAGGGCGTTCCGGGTGACGACCACGTTGCGGCGGTCCGGCAGCGGGCGGAAGCGATCGGGAAGCGAGTCCCACGTCCGCCGCCCCATCACCACGGCGTGTCCCGTCGTGAGCTCCTTGAAGTACGCGACGTCCTTGGGGATTCGCCACGGGATCGCTCCGTCGCGGCCGATCACGCCGTTGCGAGCGATGGCGGCGACGAGAGCGACCGTCACACCGCGACCGGCGCGCGGATCGCCGGATGGTGCTCGTAGCCGACGACCTCGAAGTCCTCGAACGCATAGTCGAAGATCGACGGCGCGCGGCGCAGCAGCCGAAGCGACGGATACGGGAACGGATCGCGCGCGAGCAGCGTCTCGACCTGCTCGCGATGGTTGTCGTAGATGTGGCAGTCGCCTCCGGTCCAGACGAGGTCGCCCGGCTCGAGGTCGCACTGCTGCGCGAGCATGTGCGTCAGCAGCGCGTAGCTCGCGATGTTGAACGGCACGCCCAGGAAGACGTCGGCGCTGCGCTGGTAGATCTGGCAGCTCAGCCGCGCGCCGCCGGACACGTGGAACTGGAAGAACGCATGGCACGGCGCGAGGGCCATGCGCGGGATGTCCGCGACGTTCCAGGCGCTCACGATGATCCGGCGGGAGTCCGGGTCCTCGCGAAGCAGCCGCACGACCTCCGCGATCTGGTCGACGTGGCCGCCGTCGGGCGTCGGCCAGCTGCGCCACTGGACGCCGTAGACCGGCCCGAGCTCGCCGTCGGCGTCCGCCCACTCGTCCCAGATCGTCACGCCGTGCTCCTGCAGCCAGCGGACGTTCGAGTCGCCGCGCAGAAACCAGAGGAGCTCGTACGCGACCGAGGGGAAGTGCACCTTCTTCGTGGTCACCAGCGGGAACCCCTCGGACAGGTCGAAGCGCATCTGGTGGCCGAAGACGCTGACCGTGCCGGTGCCGGTGCGGTCCGATTTCGGGACGCCGCGCGGTGAAGACGTGGCGCACGAAGTCCTCGTACTGGGTGCGTACCGGACGCTCGCTCACGAGCTCGACGATAGCCGCTCGCCCGGCGGGCTCAGGTCGTCAGGAGCGGCGTGTCCGAGCCCTCCTCGGACGACGACCCAGCCGTCGTACTCGTCGAAGCGGTACGGCGCGTTGAGCGGGACGACCGCCGACCCGTCGGCGGCGGTGAGGAAGCTCCCGCAGAGCGCCTCGAGCTTGCCGTCTCGCGTCAGCCAGAGCTCGAAGGTCTTGCCCCCGGTCGCCGGGGGGAGCCCGTCGACGATCAGCTTCATCGGCCAGTTTCCGGCGGCGTCGATGTCGAACACGACCAGCGAGCCGGTCGCATTCGTCGCGGATGCGGTGCCCGTCATCGTCTGCGTGAAGTCGACGTTCGGGCCGCCCCAGTGGTCGACCACGGCCGCGCCGACCGCGAACGAGGCGACCGCGAGCGCTGCGGCGATCGCGAGCAACGCGCCGCGCCGCCTCCGAGGGCGCAGCTGCACCGGCGCGGCGACGACGGACTCGGGGGGCGGACCGGCTGCGACGAGGAGGTCGTGGACGCGCTCCAGGCGCGCCCGCTCGCCCTGCTCGATGTCGCCGCCGACGAGGTCGTCGAACTCCGGGCTCATCCCAGCTCCTCGTCGAGCGCGTCGGCGAGGCGAGCGAGCGCGCTCCGCGTGCGCGTCTTCACGGTGCCGAGCGGCACCTCGAGCCGGTGGGCGATCTCGCTCTGCGAGAGCCCGCCCCAGTACGCGAGCTCGATCACCGGCCGCTCGTGCGCGGGCAGGACCTCGAGTGCCCGGTGGACGCGCCACGCCGTCCACGCGGCCTCTGCCTCGTCCGACGGATCCGGCTCGCGACCGGGACCGTCCTCGAGCTCGGCGACCGGTTCGGGCGTGCGCCTGAGCCCGTCGGTGATCGCGTTGCGCGCCACCGCATACAGCCAGGGCGCGCCGCGACCGCGGGACGGGTCGTACGTGCGCGCGGAGCGCCAGATCGCGACGAAGGCGTCCTGGGTCGCGTCCTCCGCACGGCCGCGATCGCCGAGGCGCCGGAGCGCGAGCCCGAGGACGGCGCGTGCGTAGCGGCCGTACAGCTGGTCGAACGCACCGCGGTCGCCGCGGGCGATGCGGACGATCAGCTGCCCGTCTGTCGGCTGGGGAAGCTCCACGCGCTGCATGATTGCCGGTCCCGGACGGCGTGAACCGACCCGGATCGCGAGCGACGCAGTCACGTGTGGATTGCTACGCGCTCGCGACCGAGGCGGATTGCCTCGTGACGCAGTGTCACGAGGCCGGTTCCTCATCCGCGGGCGTCGAATCTCGCTGCGACTGCGCTCCAGTCGACGACGTTCCACCACGCCTCGAGGTAGTCGGGGCGGCGGTTCTGGTAGTTGAGGTAGTAGGCGTGCTCCCAGACGTCGATGCCGAGGAGAGGCACGTCGCCGTCCATGACCGGCGTGTCCTGGTTGGGCGTGGACTTGACCGCGAGGCCCGTTCCGTCCCACACGAGCCAGGTCCAGCCCGATCCGAAGCGCTTCACGCCAGCGTCGTTCACGGCGGTCTTCAGGTCCGCGACGCTGCCGAACGTGTCGGCGATCGCATCGCCCAGCGAGCCCGACGGCTCGCCTCCGCCGTTCGGCCCCATGATCTCCCAGAACAACGTGTGGTTCGCATGACCGCCGCCGTTGTTGCGGACGGCCGCGCGCTTGTCCTCGGGAATGATCTCGAGGCTCGTGAGCACCGAGTCGATCGGCCTGTCCATCCACTCGGTGCCCTCGAGTGCCGCGTTGAGATTGTTCACGTACGCGGCGTGGTGCTTGTCGTGATGGATCTCCATCGTGCGCGCGTCGATGTGCGGCTCGAGCGCGTCGAATGCATACGCAAGGTCGGGAACGCTGTACGCCATTGCCTGCTCTCCTCTCGGTACGGGTCGGTTCCGGGCAAGGATATGCTCCGCGCGTTCCCGCACCGCCTCTGGAGGAAACGATGTCGAACTTCGTCGAGATCAGGCCTCGCGAGCTGAAGCCGGCGCTCCTGGAGCTGGACGGCATCTCGCGGACGACGATCGAGGCGCACTACCGCCTCTACCAGGGCTACGTGGCGAAGCGCAACGAGATCCTCGGGAGGCTCGCGACGGTCGATCTCGCCGCGGCGAACCAGGTCTACTCGGAGGTGCGTGCGCTCAAGGTCGACCTCACGTTCGCGGTCGGGGGCATCAAGAACCACGAGCTCTACTTCGAGCACCTCGGCGGCGCCGGGGGCGATCCCGAAGGAGCGATCGCCGCGCTCGTCGAACGCGACTTCGGCTCGGCGGATGCCTGGCGGGCCGACCTCCGCGCGACCGGGATGGCCGGGCGCGGCTGGGCCTGGACGGCCTTCGACTGGGACGAGGGCAAGCTCTTCAACTACGTCGGTGACGCGCAGAACACCTTCCCGGTCTGGAACGCGACGCCGCTCGTCGCGCTCGACGTCTACGAGCACGCGTACTTCCTCGACTACCAGACCGATCGCGCCGCGTACATCGAGGCATTCCTCCGGAACCTCGACTGGGGCGTCGTGAACGGCTGGGTCGCGAGCTACCGCATCCCGACCGAGTAGGGGATGAAGGAAGCACTCGCCGTCCTGGGCGGGTATCTCCTGGGCTCGCTCCCGTTCGGGTACTGGGTGCCGAAGCTCGTTCGGGGCGAGGACATCCGCACGAAAGGGAGCGGCAACGTCGGGGCATCGAACGTCTTCCGCGTCTACGGACGCTCGCTCGGCATCCCGGTCGCGCTCCTCGATCTCGCGAAGGGCTTCGCTGCTGCATCTCTGGGGCTGTGGCTCGGCGGTGCGCTGTTCGGCGTGCTCGCTGCGGCTGCTGCGATGCTGGGCCATGCGCGGCCCGTCTTCCTCCGGTTCGAGAAGGGCGGGAAGATGGTTGCGACTGCGGGTGGTGCGCTCGTCGCGCTTGCGCCGCTCGCCGCGTTCATCTGCATCGCGGTGTGGCTCGTCGTCTTCGTCGTGACCCGCTATGCGTCACTCGCCTCGATCGTGACCGCGCTCGCACTCGTGGTCCTCGTCGTCGTCCTCGACTACCCGTGGCCGATCATCGCGTTCGGGATCGCAGGGGCGGCAGCGGTCATCGTGCTGCATCGCCAGAACATCCGCCGCCTTCGCGGCCGGACCGAGCACCGGTTCGAGCTCGGGCGCTAGCCGGCGAGCCAGCCGGAGAGCGTCGTCTGGCGCGGGCTCGGCTCTCCCGTCGCCAGCTCGCCGCGCAGCTCGCCGACCGTGCCGAAGCGCTCCGCGACGACGTCGTGCACGTGGATCGTCTCGAAGTTGACCTGCTTCGAGAGCAGGAAGTCGTCGTCGTCGAGCTGCGGGAGCGTGTCGAGCGCGTCGCGGAGTGCGTGGCGCACGGAGTCCTCGACGAAGCGCGGCTGCAGGTGCGCGTGCTCGACCACGAACAGCTCGTCCGGGCGCTTGAGGAGGTCGTAGATGGGCGCGCTCATCGATCGTTCCGCGATGTCCACGAGGACCTCCGCGTCGAGGTCCTGCTCCGTTCCGACGAACAGGGTCTGACGGCCGCGCTGGTTGTGCGTCGCGATCGGCACCAGCTCGAGGATCTTCGCGACGTCGTCCGTCTCGAAGCCGGCCTCGAGCAGCCGCTCCGATGCGCGGTTGCGAACGAGGCCCTGTGCGCACGGGCACGCGTTGATCCCGGCCGCCTCGACGCCCACGGCTCGGCGTGTCCCCGACTCGGACGCGGCGGCGATCCCGCAGAGCGTGACCATCTCCTGCGTTGCGAGCCCGGTCACGGGCGTTCGGCGGTGGATCGGCCACTGGGCCCGAATCCAGACTTCGGCGAGGAGCGCTCCCTGGCGCTCGACGACGCGGCTCGCGATGTGCTCCGCCAGCACCTCGACGAGGAGGGCCTCGCGTTCGACGACGAGCTCGATCGCCTCCTCGAACAGCTCCGGGAAGCGCGACATGTGGACGCCCTTCTGGTCGGCGGCGAGATCGACCGTGCAGTCGATGACTGCCGCCATGACCGTCTCGGCGTCGCCGCGGCGGATGCGAACCGCCTTCTGCACTCCGGACACACCGGCGCGCGAGAGCGCGAGAGCGATCTCGGGTGGCGAGGCCTGGAGGTCATCCTCGAGCTTCACGCCGTTCGGCACGCGGCCACCGTAGCACCGGGTCGGTGCACGACTCGTCCGGATTTCGCCGCTCAGCGCAGCAGACGCGAGAGCCGGCGATCCTTCAGCAGTCGGCCCCCCGTCTGGCAGCTCGGGCAGTAGTAGATCGTGTGCTCCTCGAAGTCCACGCGCGCGATCGGTGTCCCGCACTGCGGGCATGGCTCGCCGAGCCGGTTGTGGACGAGGTAGACCACCGCGTCACCCTTGCCCTGCTCGCGCAGCTCGAGGGCGCGCATCAGATCCTCGTGCAGCGCCGCGCTCAGACGGTCCGCCTCGTCCGGTGAGAGCTCGGTCGACGCCTTGAACGGCGAGAGGCGCGCGCGGAGGAGGATCTCGTTCGCATGCGCGCGCCCGATCCCCGCGATCGCGCGCTGGTCGCGGAGGAGCGGGTGGAGCTGCCGTCGCTCGCGGTGGAGGATCTCGCCGAGCCCGGCTGCGTCGAGGTCGAGCGCGTCGGGGCCGAGGTGCGAGAGGTCCTCGTCGAGTTGCGCCTGCGACACGAGCCAGACGCCGGCACGCTTCTTCTTGCCCGCCTCGGTCAGGATGAGCTCGCCGCCGTCGGTGAAACGCACGCGGAACATCGGCGTCTTCGGCCCCTTCGCGCCGGGCGTGAGGTAGCGCAGTCTTCCGGCGCTCATCAGGTGGACGCGCAGGACGAGATCCTCGTCCTCGACCGGAAAGAGGAGGTTCTTTCCTCGCCTCCGCGAGCCCTCGAAGCGGCCGCCGTCGAGAGCGGAAAGCGGCGGCTCGAACGTCTTCAGCGTCGCGATGTGGGCAGGGCCGGCCTTCTCGATCGGGGCACGCGACACCAGTGGATCGAGCTCGCGCACCCACGCCTCCACCTCGGGCAGCTCGGGCATTCCGTGACGGTAGCGCCTAGACGGAGGCGGGCTCGGGCAGCACGTTGTCGGCCGGTCCGAGGCTCGCCGAGTCGTCGACCGGCTCGGGCATGTCGCGCAGGTGCCGCTGTGGCGAGAAGAGCAGCCAGAGGAACGCCGACGCGCCGCCGACCGCGCCGACGAGGATCGTCTCGCGCAGGCCGATCCAGGTCGCGAGCGCGCCACCCGCGAGCGTGCCCAGGGGGATCGTCCCCCAGACCATGAAGCGCATGACGGAGTTCATCCGCCCCTGGAGACGCGGCGGGCAGATCGCCTGCCGGTAGCTCACCTGCACGATGTTGTAGACGACGACCGTGAACCCGAAGACGAGCTGAGCGGCCACGAGGAACGGAATCGCCGCGTTCCCTGCCGGCGCTATCGCGACGAGCACGAACGTCGGCCCGAAGAGCACCGCCATCACGATCGAGGTCGGCCCGATCCCGAACCGGGCGGAGATGCGCATCGAGGTGAAGGCAGCCACGAGCGAACCTGCGGCACCGACGGAGAAGATCAAGCCCGATCGTCCCGGCGGACAGGTGCAGCTCGCGGACCGCGAACACGAGGAAGATCGAGAACGCGAGGCTGGAGAAGAAGTTCGAGGTGGCGGTGCACCCGGCCTGCGCGCGGAGGTTCGGGTTCCCGAGGACGAAGCGGAGACCCTCCTTCAGATCGGTCCACAGGCTGACCTTGCGACCGTCGACCGTCGCCACCTCGACGGCGTCCTCGACCTTGCGGATGCGAAGCACGAAGAGGCCCGAGCCGACGAAGCTCAGCGCGTCGGCGAAGACGGCCCACGGCGCGGTGAGGATCTGGACCAGCGCTCCGCCGAACCCCGGCCCCGCGACCTGCGCGGCGGAGCGGCTGATCTCGAGTTTCGAGTTGCCCTCGATGATCTGCTCGCGCTCGACGAGTGACGGCAGATACGACTGGTACGCGACGTCGAAGAAGACCTGGAAGACGCCGACGAGGAACCCGACCACGAAGAGCTGGCCGAGGGAGAGGACGTCGGCGACGTACGCGATCGGGATCGTCGTCAGGAGCGCGGCCCGTCCGAAGTCGCCGACGATGAGGATCGGTCGTCGCGGAAGTCGGTCGACCCACACACCGGCGGGCAGCGTGAAGATGATGAACGGGAGGAACTGCACCGTTCCGAGCACCGCGACCTCGAACGCGCTGGCGTCGAGGACGAGGATCGCGACGAGCGGCAGCGCCAGCTGACCCGCCTGCGAGCCGAACTGGCTGATCGTCTCGGCGGACCACAGCTTGAGGAAGTCGCCGTGGCGCCAGAGACCGCCGCTGGGCCAGAACCTAGGCATCGTCGGCTCGCGGCGGCAGGGGCGTCGGTGCGCGGAAGAGGGCGTAGGCGAGCGCGTAGCTCCCGCCTTCGGGATCGTCCGCGCGCTGGAGATCCGCGGTGAGGCGGTTCAGCCGCTGCTCGAAGCGGCGCCGTGCGGCGGGATCGAGACGGACGTGGAGCAGGGCGGACGTGTCCTCCTCGTCACCCCCGGCCACCAGCTCGTCCGCGGCCTGGCGCAGCATCATGGCTGCGAGCACGCCGCCTCGAAGCTCCTCGGGCAGCGCGTCGTCGCCCTTCAGGACGAAGAGGCGTGCGACGCGTCCGTAGAACTTCTCGGTGAGGGCGCGGACCTGCCTCGTCCGCACGACGCGTATGAGCCCGGCGCTCTCGAGGACTTTGAGGTGGTGCCCGACGGTCCCCTTCGGCGTCTCGAGCACCGTGGCGAGCTCGGTCGTGCTCGCGGCGCGCTCGCGGAGCAGCATGACGATCCGCGCGCGGAGCGCGTCAGCCAGGGCGCGGTGCTGCTTCGGATCCTCCACGACGAGGACGTCGTCGAGCTCGTAGTCGGGGTATCGGGCGATAATTCCGGAACATACGACATTTCCCGACCATTCGCAAGGCGAAGTAGGCTGGCGCGCCGTGACGCCGATCGTGGTCGAGGCAACCCGTGGTGACGTCGTCGAAGCGTCACATCGAATCCATGCGGTGGCCGTCTCCGACGGAAGGATCGTCGAGTCGTGCGGCGACCCGATGCTGGTCACTTTCTTCCGGAGCTCTGCGAAGCCGATCCAGGCGCTTCCGGTCGTGCGGGCGCGGCCGGACCTCGACGACGCGGAGATCGCGATCGCATGCGCGTCCCACCTCCATCGACCCGATCAGCTCGAGCCCGTCCGGCGCCTGCTGACGAAGGCGGGCGCGACGGAGGACGACCTCGAATGCGGGCCTGAGCCCACACGGCTCGAGCACAACTGCTCGGGGAAGCACGCGGCGATGCTGCTGCTGTGCCGCGAGCGCGGCTGGCCCACGCACGGCTATCGGCTGGCGACGCATCCGTGCCAGGAGGAGATGCTCGCCGAGATCGCTGCCGCTGCGGAGGCCGACCCGTCCTCGTTGCCGACCGCGATCGACGGCTGCGGCGTCGTGACCCACGCCCTGACGCCTCGAGCGAACGGCTCACGCCTTCTCGCGGCTCGAGGCGCTCGACGGCGGCGCTCGCGCAGCCGACGCGATGCGGTCCCACCCTGAGCTGATCCGTGGAGACGGCGCGGCCGACACCGAGCTCATGCGCCTCGGCGACGGCTGGGTGGCGAAGGGCGGAGCCGAAGGGCTCCTCTGCGCGGGTCGCGACGGGCTCGGCATCGCACTCAAGGTGGAAGACGGCGCGCAGCGGCCGATCCGCCCCGGGCTCGCGTCCTTCCTCGCCCGTCTCGGGTTCGCGACGGGCGATCTGGCGGACGCGCCGGTGGAGAACTCGCGCGGCGAGAGTGGTCGGCGAGCTCCGCGTTCACCGGACCGGCACTGCGCGTTAACAAAGTGGTCCTCTTCACAGACCGTCTTTTCCGGACTAGTATCCGCGCGCTTTGGTGGTGGAGCCGGGGCGGCAGGCGGGCCGGCTCATGCATGTCGGAAGGTCAGTATCCGTTCGAGCGCGAGAGGAGAAAGCCCAGCCCATGCTGTCTGTCGATATCGCCCTCCCCGAGGTCGAGGAGCTCCAACGCCTGGTCGAGCAAGGGCTCGAGAAGGGCTTCCTCACGTACGACGAGATCGTCGCCGGGCTCGACGACGTCGAGCTCACGAAGGAGCAGGTCGAGGACTTCTACGCGTATCTCATCGACCACGCGATCGAGCTCCACGAAGGGGTCGACCACAAGGACCTCCCGCTGGCAGAGCCCGGTCCCCCAGGAGGAGGAGAAGGTCGAGCCGAAGCTCGATCTCTCGGTCGAGCCGTCGCTCGACTCCCTGAGGCTCTATCTGCGCGAGATCGGGAAGGTGCCGCTCCTCACGGCCGATCAGGAGGTGTCGCTCGCGAAGCTCATCGAGCGGGGGGACATGCGAGCGAAGCAGCACATGATCGAGGCGAATCTCCGGCTCGTCGTCTCGATCGCGAAGGGCTACCTCGGGCGCGGGCTCTCCTTCCTCGACCTCATCCAGGAGGGGTCGCTCGGCCTCATCCGCGCGGTCGAGAAGTTCGACTACCGCCGCGGCTTCAAGTTCTCGACGTACGCGACGTGGTGGATCCGCCAGGCCGTGACGCGCGCGATCGCGGACAAGGCGCGGACGATCCGGATCCCGGTGCACATGGTCGAGAAGCTCAACAAGGTCGTGCACATCGAGCGCCAGCTCGTCCAGCGGCTCGGTCGCGAGCCGCTGCCCGAGGAGATCGCCGAGGAGCTCGAGATCGACGTCGAGGAGGTGCGCGAGATCCTGCGCATGTCGCAGCTCCCCATCTCGCTCGAGAAGCCGATCGGCGAGGAGGAGGACTCCTCGCTCGGCGACTTCGTGCCCGACGAGGCGGCCGAGTCGCCGTTCGACACGGCGTCGCTCTCGCTCCGCCGCGAGGACGTCGAGCTCGCGCTGTCCGCGCTCCCCGACCGCGAGCGGCGCGTGATCGAGCTCCGCTACGGGCTCGACGGCTCGCAGCCGTGCACGCTCGAGGAGGTCGGGCAGGCCTTCGGCGTGACGCGCGAGCGCATCCGTCAGATCGAGAACAACACGCTGAAGAAGCTCGAGTCGCTTCCGGAGGCCCAGGGGCTCAAGGACTGCGTCTAACGGACGCTTTCGCGGTCAGGCCGACTGTCTTGAGCCCGCCGCAGTAGCGTTCGTTGCTTGGCACGCATCGAGTACGTCGGCCACGCCACGGTCTTCGTCGATCTCGACGGCGTTCGCCTCCTGACCGACCCGCTGCTGCGGAATCGCGTCGCGCATCTCCGGCGCTCGACGCCCGTCGCGGCCCGGTCGCTGCGCGGCGTCGATGCGGTGCTCGTCTCCCATGCGCACTACGACCATCTCGACCTGCCTTCGCTCGAACGGCTCGGGAAGAAGCTCCCGGTCGTGCTGCCCCGCGGGCTCGGCGGTCTCCTTCGCAAGCGGAAGTTCGAGAGCGTTCTCGAGGTCGAGGTTGGCGAGACGTTCTCCATCGGGTCGCTCCAGATTCGGCGTCGTGCCGGCCGAGCACGACCGCAGCCGGGGGCCGTTCGGAGCGTCCGCCGATCCGGTCGGCTACGTCATCGAGGGCTCGAAGTCCATCTACTTCGCCGGCGACACCGACCTCTTCGACGGGATGCGCGAGCTCGGGCCGGTCGACGTCGGGCTCGTTCCGATCTGGGGGTGGGGGCCCGGGCTGGGCGGTGGCCACCTCGATCCGAAGGGGGCCGCGGAGGCCGTCGCCCGCATCAAGCCCGGTCTCGTCATCCCGATCCACTGGGGCACGTACTTCCCGATCCACCTCGGTCTCACGGGCCGCCCGGCGTTCGTCGACCTGCCCCCGCTCGAGTTCGTCGCGGCGCATGAAGGAGACGGCGCCGGAGGTCGAGGTGCGCGTGCTGCGCCCCGGCGAGAGCGCAGAGCTCTAGGCCGGGAGCAGGTCGGCGGCGGCGAGCGCCATGACGGTCTGCTCGCGGATCTCGCTCGCGACGTGCGAGACGTCGGCCCCGAAGGGCGCGTACGCGACGATGTGGAGCCAGGCCGTCTTCTCCGTCATCTCGCCGATCTGCACGTAGATCGCGAGGTCGTCTCCCTGCGGGACCTTCGACGCCGCCTCCATCGTGATGCGCCTGGCCTCGCCGAGCGAGGTGCCGAGCCGG
>CAVWES010000008.1:0-55100 GCA_963754175.1 uncultured Gaiellaceae bacterium
GGCCGCCGCGCGGTGGCCGCTCGTTCTCTGGACGCCGGGCAGAGGCGGTGACCGGACCGAGGAGCTTCCCGACGCGACCGCACTTGCGCGCAACGGCGTCGCGTCGCTCCTCGTCGATCCTCCCCGGCCAGAGGTCGTCACCTGCAATCCTGCCAAGGACTTCGCCATCTTCGTTCGCTACGTGATCGGGCGGCGGCGTGCCGTCGATCTGGCACAGACACTCCCAAACGTCGACGGACAACGGCTCGCCGCCGCCGGCTTCAGCTTCGGCGCCTCCGTCACCGCCGACCTGGCAGGCGTCGAGCCCCGGATCCGCGCATTCGCGCTCAAATCCGGGCGGGCGCATCACACCGGCTTCATGCGCCTCGCCTGCGCGCGCCTTGGCCGGCACAAGCTCGACGACTACGTCGAGAAGCTCGCCGCGGTCAACCCAATCAACTGGATCCCGAGCCGCCTCCGACTCGTCCTTTTCTCCTCCAGGACGGGACACGCGACCCGTGGAACCCGAGGAGCGATGTACTCGCTCTCTACACGGCGGCCCCGGAACAAAAGAACTTCGCTTCTACCCGGCAGGCCACGAGCTGAACGCCACCGCCTCCGCGAATCGCGCCCTGGCTGCTCCGGCAGCTTCGGCAATAGCCATACTGCCGATCTCGGGATGCGCAGCGACCGTCGCACCCTCGCACGCAGCAGCAGACTCGGGAGAGCTCAAGCCGCCGGAGGTCTTGGGTAGAAAGCAGCCCCGAACCCCCATCGTTGTCGGATTGGGGCACATGTTCATCGTGCCGGCGAGCACGAAGCGAGCCGGGGAAAGCGCGTGACCGCCGACGCGCGCGACCGCGACCACGGCTGCCTCAGGGACTCGAAAACCGAACGCGGGGACCCGGGCAACTCATCCCAGGAGCAACACGCCGCGATGGGCGAGTGTGCGGGAATGTCTCTTGAGCTGTGCCGGAATATCGCATGAGCGCGGTGGACTTCGTGTCTCGTGGGGGTTGGAGGCTCCTTGCACGACCCAGGATTGGGCCCGATGATGGCGGCATGCGGCCGGATACGCGTTACGCCCGCAGTGGCGACGTTTCGCTTGCCTATCAGGTTCTTGGTGATGGGCCGTTTGACCTCATCTTCGCGCCGGGCTTCGTCTCGAATGTCGAGTACGGCTGGGAAGAGCCGACGTTGGAGCACTTTTACGGCCGGCTTGCGTCGTTCTGCCGTCTGATCATCTTCGACAAGCGCGGAACCGGGCTTTCCGATCGGGTGAACGGCGTACCGGATCTGGAGACGAGGATGGACGACATTCGAGCGATCATGGATGCCGTCGGCTCGGAGCGGGCTGCCTTGCTCGGCTACTCGGAGGGCGCGGCAATGGCCGCGCTGTTCGCGGCCACGTATCCGGAGCGGACGCCGGCGCTCGTTCTCTACGGGACCTTCCTGTCGCCGGACTGGCTGTCCTGGAGCGGGACGTACCGCCAGCTGACCGCCGAGCAGCAACTCGACGAGATGGCGAGGCGCTGGGGAACATCCGAGTACTGCGACGAGTTGCTCCGAACCGACGCGCCATCCAAGGCTGATGACGCGGACTTCCGCCGCTGGTATGCAACCAGGCTGCGCCTTGGCGCGAGCCCAGCGGCGGCCGTCACTTTGATGAGAATGGTCATGGAGACCGACGCTCGGACGATCCTGCCGTCGATTCACGTGCCGTCCTTGATCGTGCACCGCGTCGGCGACCGTAACTGTGACGTCAGGGGCGCCCGGGTTGCAGCAGACCAGATCCCAGGCGCCCGCTACGTCGAGCTCTCTGGCGACGACCACCTTCCGTGGGTGGGAGATAGCGAAGCGATCGTCGGGGAGATCGAGCGGTTCTTGACTGGGATCTGGCAGGGAGGTGGATGGGAGGAACCCGAACCGGAGCGCGTCCTTTCGACCGTGCTCTTCACCGACATCGTCGGCTCGAGTGAGCGTGCTGCCTCGCTTGGCGATCGCGCTTGGCGTCAGCTGCTCGAGAAGCATCATGCGCTCGTGCGCAGCCAGCTCGTGCGCTTCCGCGGCCGGGAGATGGACGCCGCAGGCGATGGCTTCTTCGCCAGTTTCGACGGGCCAGCGCGGGCCATTCGGTGTGCGAGCGCCATCGTCGAGGGGGTGCGCGAGCTCCAACTCGAGGTGCGGGCCGGGTTGCACACTGGGGAGTGCGAACTCGTCGATGGGAAAGTGGCAGGAATCGCCGTGCACACGGGAGCGCGCATCGCGTCGCTGGCGGCGCCTGGCGAGGTGCTCGTATCGAGCACGGTCAAGGACCTCGTCGCCGGCTCCGGCATGGACTTCCGGGAGCACGGGCTTGAGGAGCTGAAGGGAATTCCCGGGGAATGGCGGCTGTATGCAGTCGCCGGCGACTGAAGCACCTCAGGCGACAAGTACGCCGGGTGCGCGAGCGTGCGGGAATGTCCCCTGAGCGCGGAGGAGCTCGCGGCGTACGCGAGATACTCCGCTCCGAGGATGAGCGCCCTCACGAAGATCACTGACCGCGTCTATTGGATGCCGCCGGGGCCGCCCGACCGCCCGTCTCTTTGCGGGGTCGTGGGTGAACGGCGCACGCTCATGCTGGACGCCGGTTCGTCGGCGGCGCACACACGTTCCTTCCTGGACGCGCTCCTGGTCGCGAGCGGTGTACGCCCGAGCGCGGTCGTCTACACCCACTCACACTGGGATCACGTCCTCGGCGGAGTCGAACTGGGTGGGATCGTCATCGCGCATGCGCTGACCGCCGAGGGGCTGATCGAGCTGGCGGACAGAGACTGGAGCGACGAAGGCCTCGCACGGCGCGTTGCCGATGGACGTTCGTCCGCGGAGCACGCTGCGGATGTCAAGGCGGAGATGCCGTCGCCGCGAGCAGTCGAGGTCGCACCGGCCGACGTCATCTTTCACGACGAGATAGAGCTCGACCTCGGCGGGGTCACCGTCCGGGTCCGTCATATTGGCGGAGACCACAGCGCCGACTCGTGCGTGATCTACGTCGAGCCCGACAGAGTTCTCTTCATGGGCGATTGCCTTTCTGCCTCGCCCGAGGGCGTGATGACCTCGGAGTCAGCGTCCCGGCTGCGCGAGGTGATTCTCGGGTCCGCGGCGAAGCACTACATCGAGGGACATCACGACTCTGTCTCTTCCCGAATGGCGATGGAGGAACTCTTCGAGAAGATTCAACTCGCCGAGCGCGCCGCCCGCGAAGGCTCGGTGGTCGAAGCGCCGGACGAGGACGCCGAGTACTTCACCGAAGCTTTCAGGGCGGACTTCTTACGTCGTAGGCATCGCGACGTGGTGTCTTGCCCAGCGAAGAGCACGCCGCCCTGCCCGAGTGTGCGGGAATGTCCCTTGAAGGGCGGCGATAGTCCGCGGCGCGTGTCTTAGGCCAGAGAGGCTGCGACGGTCTCGACTTCGTCGATCAACATGTCGAGATCCTCTTCAGTTGTTCGGTGGTTCGTGATGCAGGCCCGGAGAGCGAAGCTGCCATTGATGGTGGCATTGGAGATGTACACGCGGCCACGCTCGTTCACCCGGGCAAGTACCGCGCGGTTGAACGCGTCGAGATTCGCGGTCGGCGTCTGACACGCGCGAAAGCAGACGGCCGATAGCTCGACGGGGGCGAGGAGCTCGAGCTCCTCACTGTCGTCGATCGCCTGCGCGAGCCTCTCGGCGAGCGCGAGGTCTTCGCGAATCGAAGCGCGATAGGCCCCGAGCCCGTGGAAGCGCACCGACATCCATACCTTCAGGGCGCGGAACCGCCGCGAGAGCTCGATCGACTCCTCGAAGAACATGAACGCCTCGAGTGGATCGTCCGCAAACGATGCGACGTAGTCGTCGGTGTGGGCGAAGGTGCGACGGGCGAGATCGCGATCGCGGTAGAGCAGCAGCCCGCAGTCGATGGGCTGGTACAGCCATTTGTGGAGGTCGAGCGATACCGAATCTGCCAGGCCGAGCGGTCCGATCCTGTCGGGCGCGGCGAGCGCAGCCAGGCCCCCGTAGGCACCGTCCACGTGGAGGTGAAGGTCATGCTCACGAGCGATCGCTGCGATCTCCTCGAGAGGATCGACCGCACCGGTACTGATGGTTCCAGCATTCGCCACGACGGCGATCGGCGTCCTGCCTGAGTCGATGTCGTCGATGATCGCCGCTCGTAGCGCGTCAGTCCTCATCTTGAACGCCTCGTCGACGGCCACGAGTCGGAAGTTGTCTCGACCAAGCCCGAGTAGCGCAACGGCTTTGGGAATGGACATGTGCACTTCACTCGAGGCGTAGACGGTCGCTGGCCGAGCGCCGACCTCGTTCGCGGGGGACTTCGATTCGCGAGCCATCGCCAGTCCCATGAGGTTCCCGGATGAACCGCCGCCGCAGAAGCTCCCCGAGAATCCGTCACAACCGAGCTCGTAGGCGAACCGTTCAACGAGTGCTCGCTCGATCGTTGTCGCAGCCGGCCCCGATCGCCACGACGTGACGTTCTGGTTCAAGGCAGCGAAAGGAAGTCTCCGAGGACGCCCACCGGTTCTGCCGAGCCCATGACATAACCGAAGAAGCGACGGTTCTGAGCGCGTGAGTGATCGAGCAACGCTGCGAGTCCGAACGACTCCTCGGCTCCAGTCCATTCTCCGGAAGTACGTCCCCGAAGAGAGCGAGCAACGCCGATCCCGACGAATCGGGCTTTACCGAGCGCTCGTCGAGCGCCTGTGTCCAGGCGAGTGCGGCCCCGAGGACATCGTGCGCCAGTTCTTCGAGTCTGGTCGGATCGAGATCGAGCGCACGCACCTCGCGTCGATCCTGTCAGATGTGCCCGTCTACGACCGAATGCCGAAGGGAGTTCCGACGACGTGACTCCAGCGTGCGCGAGTGATCGGGAATGTCCCGTGAGGCGAGGCTATGGTTTGCCGAATGAAGACCTTCAACCTCAACAGCGACGAGTGGGACGGGACGAGGGACCGCGAGGGCTGGCGCGTCAAGGGCGTGCTTGTCGGCCAACGTATCGGCGGTGAGCTAATCGGCGCGACCATGTCCGAGGTCGAGCCTGGCAGCAAGCTCTGGCCGTACCACACGCATTACCTGAACGAGGAATGGGTGATCGTGCTCCGCGGCGAGCCGACGCTGCGTACTCCCGAAGGCGAGCAGGCGTTGAGGGAGGGCGACGTCGTCTGCTTTCCGCGCGGCAAGGAGGGTGCGCATCAGATCATCAACCGAACGGACTCGCCTACTCGCGTACTGATGCTCTCCTCGATGACCCGCGGCGAGATCATCGAGTACCTCGACACCGGAAAGGTTCTCGCCAAGGACGTCGAGGACGAAGACATCATGTTCGCTAGGCCGGGAGCCACCGCCGAATACTGGGAAGGCGAGGACTAGCTCCGGGCACGCTCTCGATTAACCGGGCAGCAGAGACTTCGCTCCGACGAGAAGTCATTCGAGTGCCCGAGCGTACGGGAATGTCTCTTGAGCGACGAAAGGCCACAAGAGCTCACGTTGCCTGAACCAGAGAGTTCGAGCACGGTCAAGGATCTCGTCGCAGGCTCGGACCTTCGGTTCGAGGATCGCGGCGAGCACGACCTCAAAGGCGTACCTGAGCCGTGGCGCCTGTTCGCACTGATCGGCTAGTACGCGTCGCCTAGCGTCGACGCGAAGCCGACATGGAGAGCGACGCTGGCTTGCCCCAGCGTGCGGGAATGTCGCTTGACCGCCTGGCGCGTCGCGGCGGTGCCGCGTCTTCGTTCAGCGATTCACGATCAAGCGCCGAGCCCGTCAGCGTCTACGGATTGGGCAGGGTCGTTGAGCCTCCGGTGAGCGATCTTGCGTAACTACCGCCTACCCGACACCGACCCTGTTGTCGACGAGCGCGGTCACTTCGGTAAAGCGCACCTGCGGCTCCACGCCGTAGTGCTCGACGACCAGCGCTTTGACTTCCGGGGTGAAGAATGCGCGGGCGGCTTCCTCTGAATCCCATACGTACGTGTTGATGACGGTCCCGGTCTCGTCGTCCCACATGAACACCTTGCTTGCGAGGCCATCCATACCATCGAACAGCGGTACCGCTTGCTCAGCTGCGGCTTTCGCGCGCTGGCGATCGAGACCCTCGCCTGGACCGATGGTGACGATGACTCCAAACATCACTCCTCCTTCAGTGTGCGAAGTCGCGCGAGTCTTACAGTCGACCTTGCGGTCGTCAACAGGCTCGCGGGCCCCTCAGAAGGTCTCCACGGTGCGTGAGCGTGCTGGAATGTCGCTTGAGCTAGGTGCGCCGAGTGACGAAAGTGGCTACGTCTCGGGCGCGCCGTGCCGGAGCTGGCGGTCGTACTCGTCCTGGTCGTAACTGCCGCGCGACACGGCGACGAGGCCATCGTCTCCGAAGGTCCACTCCTCGGAGCCGGTGATCCGGACGGCCTGTCCGGTACCGCCCGGCCCTGTGTTCGTGCCCGTGAACGTCCAGTGATACTCGACCGTCTCGTCGTTGAAGACGACGTCGTCCATGAAGACCTGAATGTCCGGGAAAGCCTCGATGAACGAACGAGCGACCTCCGTGACCTCGGTCGGTTCGCCGCCGTTGATCGCGATCGTCCCGCCGCTCACGAAGTGATCGGCGACCCTTTTGGGGTCGTGGCTGCACCACGCGTCGGTGTAGCTGCGGGCGAACTCACGTATCCGAGCCTGATCGTGCGCCATCGGTGCCTCCTGCCGTCGAGATCGCGCTGCACGACGGCTCGACCCTAGTGCGCACGTTCTGGTGAGACAACCTCGGCGTGTGCGAGCGACACCTCCCTCGAGGAGCCTGCGGGCGGCTGCTACAGCAGGATCTCGGTCGCCGTCACGGGGTCGCAGCCGCGCGTGAGGAGCTGGACCGCGTCGTGGAGATCGACCTCGCTCACGGCGATTCGCTCCGCGAGAGGCACCGGGTACCCGGCCTCGAGGAGGATGTGGAGCCGCCAGCTCTCGACCTTCGCGGGCTCGTTCTCGTGCCAGAGAGGGGCCTCGGTCGTCTCGGCCATCCGCGCGAGATTCGCGGCCGTGGTCTCGTTCCCTCCCGGACGATCAGCCAGTTTTCTCGATGTCCGCGGAGGCGTGCGCGGTGTCCTGCTGGCGCACGAGCTCGATGATTCGGTCGTCGAGGAGACGGGATGCGGTGCTCACCGCCTGCTGCAGCTCCGCCGCGATGAGCCCGTCCGCGCGGCGAAGGAACGACTCCGCGATGCGATCGAGCTCCTCGCGGAGGCGGTCCGCCGCCTCCTCGCGGATCGCGCGCATCCGGTTCTCGAACTCGAGCGCCCCTGCTTCGCTCCTCGCGTCGATCTCGCGTGCCGTCGCGCGCTCGAGATGCTCGACCTGCCTACGCTCGAGCTCCGCGAACGCGAGCTCGATCCGCGTGCGCGCCTCGCTCTCGGCGCGGTCGACCTGCTCGGTCACCGCGTGCTCGTGCTGGCGCAGGCGCTCGTTCAGCTCGTCGATCGTCCGGCGGCGGTCGTCGGCCTGCGTCTGGAGCTCCTCGAGCGCGTGTGAGAGCGCGTCGCGTGCGCTCGTCTCGAGCTCCTCGCGGAGCCGAAGCGCGGACGCGCGCTGCTCGGTCGATCGTCGCGTCGAGCTCGTCGGACTCGGCGGCGACCTTCGACTCGACGTCGGCGATGCGCTGGCGCATGCGCTGCTCGAGCGTCGACACGGCTCCCTGGAGCGCGTTCTGGGCGCGCTCGAGATCGGACTCCCACGCGCGCAGCCTTTCCTCGACCCGCTGCTCGACGGCCGCGACCAGCTCGGCCATCCGGTCGGAGAGGTCGCGCTCGCGCACGCTGAGCTCGCCGCGGCGCTGGTCGGACAGGCGGCGCTCCTCGGCGACGTACGCGGACAGCGAGTCCGCCTGCGCGCGAGCGATCGCGATCCGGAGCTGCTCGCGCCTGCGCCGCCGACTCCTCCTCCGCGGCCGCCCGGACCGCGCGACGCGCCTCGGTCACGAGCTGCTCGGTGCGCGCGGTACGCGCCCGCGAGCGCCTCAGCGCGAGGACGAGGCCGGCGCAGAGGACGAGAACCGCCGCGAGCGCTGCGACGAGGATCCAGGCGAGCGTCGACACGAAGCCACTCTAGAGTCGGAACGCAACGAGAGCGGCTGCGAGCACGACCGATGCCGCGGCGAGGAGGCGGAGCCCGCGCTCCTCGGCTGCGATGAGGCGATCCGCGTCGAGCCGCTCCCGCGAGCCGTCCCGGAGCTCGAGCTCGCCGTCGACCGCAGCGACGCGCCGGCGCACGAAGCGCACGTGGTTCGAGAGCGCGCGTTGTGCGAGCGAGAGGAGCACGGCGAACGCCGCCGCGAGGAGCGCGGCAACGCTGAGATCTCCCGCGACCGCCGCATAGCCGCAGATCACCGGGAAGCCTCCCCAGGCGAGCCCGAACCAGAGGTCGGAGTGGAAGCGGCCGCCGAGGAGCTCGAGGTTGTACGCGAGGACGAGGAACACGCCGAGCGGGCACGAGCACGACGAGCCACGGCTCGAACGCGATCGCACCCACGATGCCGATCGCGCACGCGGCGCCGATCGAGAGGGCCGCCAGCCCGACGAGAATCGAGCTCGGGATGCTCGTCCGCAGAGGTCGGCCGCGCAACTCGTCGAGGGCGTGCGCGCCGATCCCGACGGCGAGGCCGAAGGCCACGACCGCCGCGGTGAGCCGTCCCCACGCGACGATGGGCGCGAGGCAGCCGCCGATCACGACGTAGGAGAGATGCCACGCCGTGTACGGCGGATGGAGGAGCGTGACGTAGTCGCGCCAGCCGCCGGTCTCGAGCGCGTACCAGGACGGCCGTGCCGACGGCGCGCTCATCGGCGCCGGCCCCACAGGACGACGCCTCCGCCGAGGCTCATGCGCCGCACCGCGACGTCGCGGATGCCCGCAGCGTCCCAGAGCTCGAGCTGCCGCTCGAGCGGATACGCCTCCCAGTACGCGCGGATCGAGTCGCCGAGGAAGTCGCCGACCTCGCTCCAGCCGTTGCGGAGGACACGGCCCGCGAGGGGGAGGCCCGCTCGCACGTAGGCCTCCCACGCAGGACGCGCGAGGCCGCCGGGGACACCGAACTCGAGCGACGCGACGACACCGCCCGGTCGTACGACGCGCGCGAGCTCGACGAGCGTCGCGGCCGGGTCCTCGACGTAGCGCAGGAGGTACGTGACCGTGAGGTGGTCGAAGGAGGCGTCGTCGAACGGCAGCGCCTCGGCGGACGCCTCGACGAGCTCGACGCGCTCGCCGAACCGGCGACGCGCGCTCGCGAGCATCTCGGGGCTCTGATCGACGCCGGTCACGCGGAAGCCGCGCCGCACGAGCTCGGCTGCGACCAACCCGGTTCCGGTGGCGACGTCGAGCACGTGACCGCCGTCCCGCGGGAGCCGCGAGACGAGGAAGCGGCGCCAGCGCGGATCCTGTCCGAAGGAGAGGGCTGCGCCCACACGGTCGTACGACGGGCCGAGCGGCGCGAACAGCTCCCGGGCGTCGACCGACGGCATGACGCCTATTGTGGCGACGTGAGCCTCGCCGACGAGTTGGAGCGCGTGGCGTGCGCTTGCGGCTGCGCACGCGGACGGGCGGCGTCGTGTCCGGAGTGCTCGCGACCGAGCCCGAGCCGGGCGAGCGCGTCTACCTCTGCTCGATCGACGGCGCGGACGGAACGCGTGGCTGGCTCGGCGTCCGCGACGACGGCTCGGTCGTGACGAGCCGTGCGGAGGTTCGCGCGGCGGTGTCGATCGCCGCGCTGTGCGAGGTCGCCGTGGACACGGCCGGCGGGGGCGATCTCGACGGTCTCATCGCCAGCCTCGCCGAGCTGCGCGAGCGCGAGGCGCCGGAGGGGATCGAGGACGCGGAGGCGGCGGCTCGGGCGCTGCGCGACGTCCTCGGCGAGCCGCCGCAGCTCTCGACCCCGGCGCGACTCGACGAGATCGGCGTGGCGACGCGCCGGCTCGAGCGCGAGCTCGATCCCGGTGGCGCGTCGCCGTTCGCGGCGGCGCTGAAGGGCGCGCAGGGCGCCGTCTCCGAGCTCCAGCGCGAGGTCGAGGCCGGCTACCTGGTCGACCTCACGTAACCTGCTGCGGCGATGGAAGGCAGCGGCGGATTCTTCCCGTTCGGCGGCGGCGATCCCGAGGATCTCCTCGGCGCGCTACGCGAGTTCGCCGAGCAGCAGGCCGAGTCGGTGCAGGAGGCGCAGCGCGAGCAGTTCGCGACGCTCACGCTGAACACCGCGGTCGAGCTGACCGCGGCTGCGCTCGGCCAGATGCAGGTCGACGGCCCGTCGGACGCGCAGGCGCTCGCGCTCCGCGACGCGATGCGCGTGCTCTTCCCCGAGGCGGTCGCGCTCGTCTCGGCAGCCCGTCAGGGCTTCATGCGCCAGTAGCGCCGAGCGACGCCAGCAGCGACCAGCCGCCGTCGACGACCACGGTCTGGCCGCGGATCATCTCCGCGTCCGGCGAGCAGAGGAAGTGACGAGCCTGGCGACGTCCTCGGGCGAGACGATCCGGCCGACCGGGTTGCGGACGCCCATCTCGAGCATCGCCTCCTTGTTCGGGAAGTGCTCGAGCGCGCCCGTCTCGACGACTCCCGCGGAGACGGCGTTGACGCGGATCCCGCGCGGCGCGAGCTCGACCGCGAGGTAGCGCACGAGCGCCTCGAGGGCGGCCTTCGACGCGCCGACGAGCGCGTAGTTGTCGAGCACGCGTGCCGAGCCGAGGCTCGAGATGCCGACGATCGAGGAGCCGCTCGGCATCGAGGGCGCGGCGGCGCGGGTCGAGCGAGAGGAGCGCGCGGGCGTTCGCGGAGAGCGTCCAGTCCCAGTGCTTGTCCTCGGTCTCGAGCGCCGGGCGGATGACGCCGGTCGCGGCCGCATGGACGAGCACGTCGAGCGGCCCGAGCTCGGCGACCTCCTCTGCAACGCGCGTCGAGGCGACGTTTCCGCGCACGAGGATCGGCTCGGCGCCGAGCGCACGCAGCTCCGATGCCGTCTCCTCCGCCGGCGCGTCGCCGCGCATGTAGCCGATCGCGACCCGCGTCGCGCCGAGCGAGGCGAAGCGGAGCGCGATCGCCTTCCCGATGCCGCGCGACCCGCCCGTGACGAGGACGGAGGCGCCCTCGAACGTCATTCGGCCTTCGGCAGCGGGTCGTAGGCCGGAGCCGACGACGGGATCGTCTCCCAGCCGATGCGGCTCAACGGCTCACGTTCGCCGCTCTCGGCGAGCGACGACGCGTGCCCGAGGCGGTCGAGGAGCTCCATCTTCTCCTCGCCGTACTTGCGGACGGGGTGATCGTCCGGCGAGGTCCTCGATGAGCTCCCGCACGCGCGCGCGGAGCTGGTACGCGAAGTGCGGCGTGGCAGGCCCGACGAGGGCGTCGATGTCGTCTCGCGTCGGCTCGACCATTCGAGACAGCCTAACCGCCGAGTCGGCCCAAATCCGCTAGGAACCCACCTGGATGACACCGCTTGTCGCGATCAGCCGCGAGCTGTCGGACCAGGTCGACGCGCTTCGGTTCCCGTCGGTCCCGTTCGTCTACAACCCGCTCGTCTACGCACGTGCGCCCCACGAGGCATACCTCGAGCGCTGGGGGTCGAAGACGCCGCGGGAGGTGGTGATGGTCGGCATGAACCCGGGGCCGTTCGGCATGGCGCAGACGGGCGTTCCGTTCGGCGACGTCGCGATGGTGCGCGACTTCGTCGGGGTGACCGGACAGGTCGGGCGGCCCGCTCGTGAGCACCCGCGGCGACCCGTGAAGGGCTTCGACTGCACCCGTTCGGAGGTGAGCGGGACGCGGTTCTGGGGCTGGGCACGCGACCGCTTCGGAAGCGCCGAGCGGTTCTTCGAGAAGGTGTTCGTCGCGAACTGGTGCCCGCTCGTGTTCATGGAGGACTCCGGCAGGAACCGCCCTCCGGACAAGCTCCCCGCGGCCGAGCGCGCCGAGCTCTTCCGCGCATGTGACGACGCCCTGTCGAGGGTCGTGGAGGCTCTCCGTCCGAGGCTCGTCGTCGGCATCGGGCGGTTCGCCGAGCAGCGCGCCAGGACGGCGCTCGGGTCCGAGGTCGCGATCGGCGGGATTCTCCACCCGAGCCCGGCGAGCCCTGCGGCGAACCGCGACTGGGCGGGGCTCGTCGACGCGCAGCTCCGCGCGCTCGGCTTCGAGCCGTCCTAGCCACGACGCGCCGGTAGCGTCGAGCGATGCGCCGGCCGACGACCGTCGAGCTGATGCTGCTCGCGACGATCCTCCTCTGGGCGCTCAACCTCAGCGTGACGAAGGTCATCCTCGACCACGGGCTCGAGCCGCTCTCGTACGCGACGATCCGCTACGGGCTCGCAGGAGCGATCTTCGTCGTGCTCACACTCGTCGCCGAGCGCTCGCTGCGCATCGAGCGGCGCCACGTCGGGGTCCTCGCATTCGCCGCCGTGACGCTCTGGCTCAACCAGCTGTCGTTCGTCTACGCGCTCGACGTGACGACGGCGTCGACGATCGGCCTGCTGCTCGGGGCGATTCCGATCTTCGCGGCGCTCTTCGGGCTCGCGCTCGGGAGGGAGCGGCTGACGGGCAGGTTCTGGGTCGCCGCGGCGATCTCGTTCGCGGGTGTCGCGCTCGTCGCGCTCGGCTCGGGCGGGGACGTCTCCGGTGGGTACGAGGGTGTCCTGCTCGGCCTCGCGACCAGTGCGACGTGGGCCGCCTACTCCGTCGCCGTCACGCCGCTCATGCAGACCTACTCGCCGTCGCGGGTGAGCGCTGTGGTCATCCCGCTCGCGTGGGTGCTCATCGCCCTCGTCGGTCTCCCGACCACACGCGGGCAGGACTGGTCGATCGGGTGGGAGATCTGGCTCCTGCTCGTGTTCGCGACGCTCGGGCCGCTCGTGCTCACGAACGTGTTCTGGTTCCGCTCGCTCCACCGCATCGGACCGGCCCGGGCGACGCTCGCGGCGAACCTGCAGCCGTTCGTCGCCGCGCTGCTCGCCGTCGTTCTCCTCTCCGAGCCACTCGGCCTGCTCCAGGTGCTCGGCGGGATCCTGATCGCGGCGGGCATCTTCGTCGCGCGCAGGCGCGCGCCCGGGCCGCAGGCGACCCAAGTCCTAGAATCAGGCCCATGAGCGAACACGACTTCATGCCGATCGACGGTTGGGACCACCTCGAGATCTGGGTCGGGAACGCGAAGCAGTCGGCCTACTTCTACGAGAACGCCTACGGCTTCACGTGCACGGCCTATGCCGGACCGGAGACGGGCGTGCGCGACCGCGCCTCCTACGTGCTCGAGCAGGGCGACATCCGCTTCGTCCTCACGAGCGGGCTCCGCGCCGACAGCGACATCTGCAGGTGGGCGGCGACGAAGGGCGACAGCGTCCGCGACGTCGCGCTCGCCGTTCCCGACGCGTCGAACGCGTATCGGCAGGCCGTTCAGCGAGGCGCGCGCGGCGTGGTCGAGCCGCACTGGGTCGAGGACGACGCCGGTCGCGTCGAGCTCGCCGCGATCGCGACCTACGGCGACAACGTCCACACGTTCGTCAATCGCTCGGACTACGCGGGCGCGTACCTGCCCGGCTATCAGTCGGTCTCGCCGAACGGCAGCCCGGCGCGCGGCGTCGGCCTCGTCTCCATCGACCACGTCGTCGGCAACGTCGAGCTCGGCCGCATGGACGAGTGGGTCGAGTTCTACGCGCGCGTCCTCGGCTTCACGCAGCTCACGCACTTCTCGGACGAGGACATCTCGACCGAGTACTCCGCGCTCATGTCGAAGGTCATGACGGACGGCGAGGGGAAGATCAAGTTCCCGATCAACGAGCCGGCCGAAGGGAAGCGGAAGAGCCAGATCGAGGAGTACCTCGAGTTCCACGGCGGTCCCGGAGTCCAGCACGTCGCGATGCAGTCGGAGGACATCGTGAAGACGGTCGCGGCGCTTCGCGAGCACGGCGTCCTCTTCATCGCGACGCCGGACACGTACTACGACATCGTCCAGGAGCGCGTGGGCGAGATCGAGCAGAGCTGGGACGACCTGCGCTCCATGGGGATCCTCGCCGATCGCGACGAGGAGGGCTACCTGCTGCAGCTGTTCACGAAGATCGTCCAGGACCGCCCGACGCTCTTCTTCGAGGTCATCGAGCGCCACGGCTCGCGCGGCTTCGGGATCGGCAACTTCAAGTCGCTCTTCGAGGCGATCGAGCGCGAGCAGGCCCTTCGCGGCAACCTCTAGCCAACCGCGCCCATCCTCGGCGGGCGCGGGTTCTGGCCGACGCCGTAGCCTTCCGGAATGTCGCCGCAGCGGCGCACCGCGCTCGTCTCGGTCGGGGCCGCGTGTCTCCTCGTCGTCATCAAGCTCGTCGCCGGCCTCGCGAGCTCGAGCCTCGGCCTGCTCGCCGAGGCCGCGCATTCGGGGACGGACCTCGCTGCGGCGCTGCTCACGTTCTTCGCCGTCTCGGTGGCCGTGCGCCCCGCGGACCGCGGCCATCCCTACGGACACGCGAAGGCGCAGAACCTCGCCGCGCTCGCCGAGGCCGGCTTCCTCATCCTCGTCAGCGTCGGCATCGCCGTCACCGCGATCCTGCGCCTGGCCGGTGTCGTCGAGTTCGACGTCGACCCGACCTGGTGGACGTTCGCGGCGGTCGCGCTCGTGCTCGCGATCGACGCGTCGCGGACGATGGTCTCGCTCCGCGGCGCCCGGCTCTACCGCAGCGACGCGCTGTTCGCCAACGCGCTCCACTTCGGGAGCGACTTCGCGGGGACGATCGCCGTTCTCGCCGGCCTCATCGCGGCGGCGCTCGACGTCCCCGCCGGGGACTCGATCGCAGCGCTGTTCGTGTCGGGGCTCGTCGTCGCCGCCGCAGTGCGGCTCGCGAGCCGGAACGTCGACGTGCTCATGGATCGGTCTCCGGAGGACGAGACGCCAGGATCGCGCGCCAGGCGATCGCGCGCGCTCGATCCGCCCGTGGAGCTGCGTCGGCTCCGCCTCCGCCGAGCGGGCGGCGAGCACTTCGCCGACGTCGTCATCGGCGTCGCCCCCGGCGCCGCCATCGGCCAGGGCCACGCCGCGGCCGACCGCGTCGAGCGACGCCCTGCACGACGCCCTTCCGGGGATCGACGTCGTCGTCCACGTCGAGCCGCGCAGGGCGACGGTGGGATCCGCGAACGCGCTCTCGCGGCTGCGCTCACGGTCTCGCACGTGCGCGAGATCCACAACCTCACCGTGCTCGACGTCGACGGGAGCATCGAGGTCTCGCTCCACCTGAAGCTCCCGGGCGACCTCCCGCTCGACGAGGCGCACGACATCGCGGAGCAGGTCGAGGCCGCGATCCTCGCTCAGGTCGCCCGAGGTGCGGACCGTCCAGACCCATCATCGAGCCGATCGAGCGAGCCGGCGTCCGGAGAGGAGGTCGACATCGACACCGCCGCCATCGAGGCCGCGGTACGCGAGGAGACCGGTGCCGACCACGCGAGCTTCGCTTCGTCCGCACCGACGACGGCATCGTCGCCTTCCTGACGCTCGGGCTCGGAAGCGCGGGCTCCCTTGCCGACGCGCACGGCCGGGCGAGCGCGATCGAGGAGCGCGTGCGCGAGCGCCGTCCCGGCGATCGCCGACGTCGTGGTGCACACCGAGCCGTGAGCGGCTCTGCATGTTCCACCCCGTCGGGCATCCGCTGGAGCGCGGTTGGGTCGGCCGCGTCGACGGCGACCGCGTCGTCCACCTCGCCGCCCAGACCCTGCAGTCGTTCTTCTCCGGCGGAGGCTCGGCCCGCGAGCACGCCGAGTACCCCCTCGCCGAGGTCCAGCTCCTCGCGCCGGTGCTGCACCCTCCGTCGATCCGCGTCTTCGACGACGAGTCGTCCTTCGCATTTGCGAACCCGGCGGCGATTCGGGCACCGGGCTCGGAGATCGCCGGCGACGTCGCGCTCGTGCTCGCGCCGAGGATCGCGGCGCTGATCGGTGCCGAAGGTGCGGTCGCAGGGTTCACGATCCTCGCGGAGTGGCGCGATCCGGCGCGGCGGCCTCCGAAGGACCGCGACTTCGCCCTCGGCCTCGGGCCGGTGGTGGTGACGACCGACGCGTTCGAACCGGGTGCCTGCGTCCAGGTCGTGCTCGTGGACGGAGCCGAGGTCGCCCGCCTGCCGGTCGCCGTGTTCGACTGGGCGGCCGCGACCGCGCTCGCCGCGGAGCGCACGCGGCTCTACCCGGGCGACCTTCTCGCCGGCCCCTCGTGCGGGCTCGTCGACGGCATCGCCCCGGGCAGCGTCGTCGAGGTCGGCGTCGACGGCATCGGTGCGCTCGAGCTCCGCATCGCGCCGTAGCCGGGCGTGACGCGGCCGTCAGACGCCGCGGCCGTTCGAGCGACCAACCTGGCTCGACGAGGCGGCGAGGTGGTATGAGACTCCCATGCGCACGACGCTCGTGCTCGACTGGGACGGCACCGTCACCGACGGCGACACGCTGCACGCGGCGATCGCGGAGTTCGGCGACGTCGACGTCTTTCGCGCGATGGAGGACGAGATCGGGCGGCGCCTCACGCTGCAGGAGGTCATCGCGGTGGAGATGGCGACGATCAGCGCGCCCGTCGACGAGGTGGTCGCGTTCCTGCTCGACACGGTGTCACTCCGCGCCGGGTTCCCCGAGATCGTGGAGCGCTACGACCCGCTCGTCGTCTCGATGGGGTTCCACGAGCTGATCGCCCCGCTGCTCGAGCGCGACGGGATCGGCGTTCGCGTCGTCGCGAACCGGCTCGACCCGCGGCCCGAAGGGTGGGGAGCCGTCTTCAGGCAGCAGGCGACGTGCGCCGTGTGCGGTGAGCCGTGCAAGCGCTCGGATCTCGCGGGTGCGAACGGGTTCGTCTACGTCGGAGACGGGTTCTCCGATCGGTGCGTCGCGCAGGCAGCGACACGTGTCTTCGCGCGCGACGGCCTGGCCGAGTACCTGGCCGCGGAGAGCGTGGCTTTCGAGCGCTTCGACGACTTCCACGACGTCGCGAGGGCGCTCGACGCCGGCGCCGCCGTCCCGCCTGGCCGCAGCCGGAGGACGTAGCCAAGCACCCTGCTGGGCACGATGGCCCGAGTGCGCCGCGGTCTAACGTCTCGGCCGATGGTTCTGCGGATCCCCGAGCCGTACGACTTCGAGCTCTCGACTGCGCGTTTTCGCGACTTCGGCTCGGACGGAGCGACCGTCTGCACGAGGGCGGACTCCACCGTGTCGTCGGCGGGCGCGAGGTGCGGATCGAAGCTGCGACCGGAGGCGTCGCGTCGAGCCGTGGAGCCGAGGCGGCGGCGGACGAGGTCGGGCCGCCTGCTCGGGCTCCCCTTCGACCTCGGCAGCGTTCGGCGCCTGGGCCGTGGACGACACGGTGCTCGGCCCTATCGTCGCCGCGCTCCGCCGGCTTCCGTCCGACGCTGAATCCGCAGCCCTTCGAGGCACTCGTCGTCGCGATCACGACGCAGCAGATCTCGCTCCGCGCGGCGGCGGCGATCCGAGGCAACCTCGTCCGACGCTACGGCGTCCGCCACGACCTCGCCTGGGAGTTCCCGACGCGAGAGCGGATCAAGGAGCTCCGTCCGAGGCACTTCACGCCGCTCGGCTTCTCGCGCGCGAAGGCCGAGTACGTGCTCGAGCTCGCGCACTCGGATCTCGATCTCGACGCGCTCGCCTCGCTGGACGACGATGAGGTGATCGCCGCACTGACGTCGGTCCGAGGGCTCGGCCGCTGGACCGCGGACTGGTTCCTCGCGCGCCACCTCGCCCGCCCGCACGCGTGGCCGGCAGGCGACCTCGGCGTGCGCAAGGCGGTCTCGACGTTCTACGCTGCCGGTCGTTCTCTCACGATCGAGGAGGTCCGACGCATGAGCGAGCGGTTCGCGCCGTTCGAGAACCTGTCAGCGCAGTTCCTGCTCGCGGGCGCCCGGATGGCGGGCTGAGCAGATGAACGTGCGGCGTGCGGCAGCCGAGGATTTCGACGCGATCGCCGAGCTCTGGAAGCAGTTCGACCACGAGCTCCCCCCACCGACCCACGAGGGGCCTGCCGACGTCGAGCAGGAGCTCGGGGAGGTGCGGGAGATCATCGCGTCCGAGATCGCCTTCGTGGCCGAGGACGAGGGCACGCCGGTCGGCTTCGCGCTCGCGCGCCGGCGCGCGCCCGGCTTCGGGACGCTGACCGATCTCTACGTCGCGCAGGATGCGCGCCGGAGCGGCATCGCCACCGAGCTCATGCGCGAGGTGCTGGCCGCCTTCCGCTCGCTCGGGATCGGGCACCTCGACCTCGACGTCCTGGCGTCCAACAACGTCGCGCGCTCGCTCTACGCGCGCTGGGGTCTCAAGGACGAGGTCGTGATCATGACGGGGTCGATCGCCGATCTCGAAGCCAAGCTCGGCAGCCAGGAGGCCTCGTCGTTCGGATCGATCCACATCCAGTCCGACGACCTGAGCGCGGTCGAGCAGGCGGTGCGGCAGTTCGTCCCGCGCCTTCCCGGCGGCTCGCGCGGCTCGCTCGTGGCCCCGCCTCGCGCTGGCTGGATCGCCGTGTACGACGACGTCTGCGACCGGAACCCGGAGATGCTCCGGCGACTCGCGCGCGAGCTTTGCGACAGGATGGGGGCCGTGACCTTGCTGCTCGGCGTCGAGCGCGAGGAGCTCGTGCGGATGATCCTCTTCGAGCGAGGAAGGATCGTCGACGAGTACCTCTCGGTCCCGGAGTTCTACGGGCCGCTCCCGCCCGGCGACGTCGTGGGCTTGGCGGCGAACCCGACCGTCGTCTCTCGCCTGACGGGCGCCGAACCGGAGGCCGTTCGGCGAGTCGCGCGCACCGCGCCGTCGCCCGCGGATCTTCCGCCCGCCCGCGAGCTCCTCGCCGAGCTCGCCGCGGTCATGCACATCGAGGGCTCCGAGACGGGGTGGGCCGACGCGCCCGAGCTGGAGGGATCGGTGAGGGTCGAGCGCCGGTGAAGGTCGTGCTGCTCCACGGGTGGCCGGTCTCCGAGCGCGTCTGGGTCTCGCAGGTCAGCGCGCTCCGCGATGCGGGCTTCGACCCGATCGCGCCGCACCTGTACGGGCGCGGGCCCTCGATCGACGACTGGGCGGCGCAGCTCCTCCGTGAGATCGACGGGCCGCTCGTTCCGGTCGGTGCGTCGATGGGCGGGTACTGCGCGCTCGCTCTGGCGCGCCGAGCGCCCGAGCGCGATCGTCGGCATGGCACTCGTCGGCTCCAGGGCCGACGCCGACTCGTTCGAGCGCCGTCGTCTCCGACAGGAGCAGATCGTCGAGCTGCGGGTGGGCGAGGTTCCCGACCTGGCCGACGAGGACGCGAATCTCGAGCATCTCGCCGTCGCGCAGGAGGCGATGCGCGACCGGCTCGACCTCACGGGCGTCGCGGCGTCGTTCGGCGGCCCGTTGCTCGTGTGCGTCGGCGACCGGGACGGGATCGTGTCCGTCGACGAGGCGCGGGAGCTCGCCGACGGCGCCCTCGACGGCAAGCTCGTGGTGTTCCCGGGCGCCGGGCACTTCGTCGCGGTCGACCAGCCAGAGGAGTTCAACGCCGTCCTTCTCGACTTCCTGAGCCAGTGGAAGACGTAACGCTCGCCGAGTTGCGCGACCGGCTCGGCGACGAGGATCTCACCGTGGTCGACGTCCGGACACCGCTCGAGTTCTCGGGTGCTGCGGGAGCCCACTGCGATCCGCGCCAGGGTCACATCCCCGGGGCGGTGAACGTCCCGCTCGAGCGCATCCTCGCGTGCACGAGCGCGAGCGAGGTGCGCGAGGTCGTCGGCATCCCCGAGGGAGTCGAGGTCGTCGCCTACTGCCACGTCGGTAGCCGCTCCGCGTTCGCGGCACAGGTGCTCGAGGGCGCGGGGTATCGCGCGCGGAACTACGTCGGCTCCTGGCACGAGTGGTCGCGGGCCGTGTCCGAGTAGCGGCTAGCGCGACGCGGCGACGCCGAGGAACGCCTCGGCGAGCGCCCGTCCCTGCTCGTTCGACGTCGTCCATGCGCGCCTCCGACTCGGCGCGCAGGTCGGCGGCCGGCATGGGGAGGTCGTCCGGATCCTCCTCGACCCAGGCGGCGATCATGGCCTGCGTGACCTCCGCGTGGAACTGGATTCCCCACGCGGGCTGCGGCAGGCGGAACGCCTGCGGGCAGATCGCGCTTCGCGCGAGCTCGTCGCCTCCGGGCGGCACCTCGAAGGTGTAGTGGTGCCACTGGAACACCGTGGCCGTGGGCTGGAGGACGCCGAGAACCGGGTCGGCGGCGCCCGCGGGTGTGACCGAGACGTCGAGCCATCCGATCTCCGGCGCGCTTGCCGGTCCGACCGTCGCGCCGGCCGCGCGCGCGAGCATCTGCGCTCCGAGGCACACCCCGAACACCGGGACCTCGGCTGCGAGCACGTCGCGCAGGAACTCCTCCTCGCGTGCGAGCCACTCGAAGCGGTCGTCCTGATCCGGGTGCTGCGAGCCGCCGAACACCATGACGGCGTCGTAGCTCGTCGCGGGGTCGGGCATGCCGCCGTCGGGCACCTGCCAGCGTTCGAGCGCGTGGCCGGCGGCCTCGACGGCTTCGTCGAACACCCCGCCGGGCACGCTCGGGCCGTGGGTGACGGAGAGGACGCGCACCGCGGCGACTCTAGCGACGGCCCTGTGGACGGGTCCACTGTCAGACGCTGGCACCACGGGCGCGCGTTAGGAGTTGCCGCACGGCGGGTACTCGAACGCTCATGCCGATCGTCACGCAGTGCACGGCACCCGGGTGCGAGACGCTGACGATGGGGCCTCTGTGCATCGAGCACGAGCAGCTGTCCGAGCGACTCTTCGTCGGCAGCCGGCCGCTCGTCCGCGTGTCGTCGGCCGCGGCGCCCGCGGCGAGCGCGATCACGCCGTACGCGCCGAGCCTCAGAACAGCGTCGGAGCGACCGGTGGCGGCTCCACGCCACCGATAGCCGGAATGCCGGCCTCGTCGAGAAGCCCGCGGAGGATGACCGCGCTTCGCGGCGCGAAGTCGTCGCGGTTGTTGTTGAAGAGCGCGTAGACCTCGTCGGCCTCGCTCGCCAGTCGACCGAGATCGTCGACCCACTCGGCGAGCTCCTCCGCCGAGTACATCCAGTCGAACCGGTCGGACGACTTCTCGGAGCGGATGTTCCACGTCTTCGCGTTGCGACCGTGGAAGCGGACGTACGCGACCGAGTGCGTCGCGGCCGCGACCGGCGGGACGACGTTCGACGCCCGCGTCCGCGGCGCGTCCACCGACACGTACGCGAGCCCGTACCGCTCGAGGAACGCGAAGGTGTCCGCACGCTCGTCCTCCTCGAGCCACGAGCGGTGCCGGAACTCGACGAGCGGGACGAGCGGCTCGAGGAGCCCGGCCACGGGCTCGAGCTCGGCCTTCGCCTCGGGCGACTTCTTGAAGCGGGGGTGGTACTGGAGGAGGATCCCGCGCAGCTTCCCCGAGAGCTCGAGCGGCTCGAGCGAGGCGCGGAACTCGGCGAACGCCTGCGCCTGCTCCGCCGGCTCGTGCCCCGTCATCGACGCGTGCGCCTTGACGTGGAACGTGAACTCCGGCGGCGTTCGCTGCGCCCAGCGGCCGGTCACGGCCGGGTCGGGGAGGTGGTAGTAGGGCGAGTCGACCTCGACGGTGTCGAACCGCTCGGCGTAGTAGCCGAGCCGGGCCTTCGACGTCGAGACGCCTCGCGGGTACCAGGTCTTGAGCAGCCCCTCGTCCGCGAAGCTGCACGTGCCGAGCCGGACGGTCGCAGGCATGCGGGAGAGGCGTAGGGGCCGGGCGAGGCCGGCCCCCTACGAACGGCCCGACGTTACTTCTTGCGAACGACCTTGCTCTTGCGCGGCGAAGCCGTTCGACCGTCGGGTTGACGCACGGCGTCGGCCCGATCAGCGGCTGTAGCTGCGTGCACACGGCCGGCGCCGCTCCGCCGCGTCGCGGCCGCGTCAGCGCGGAAGAACGTCCCGACCGCGAATTTGAACGTGAACCTGCCGTTCGCCCCGACCCTGACGCGCTTGCCGCGTCGCTTGAGCCTTCGCCTTCGCCGAACCACCGAAGACCGTGACGGTCGCTCCGGCACGCGGCTGGCCGCCTGCGTCACGGTGCCGCTGACGATCGCGCCGCGCGCCCGAGATCTTCGCCGCGATGCTCACCGCACCGGGTGCGATCGCGGCCGGCGCGACGACGACCCGCGCCGGATTCGGCGTGCCCGCTGCCGGGCCTGTAGGGCATCCACGAGGAGATCCACGCGCCGGTGGCCACACGGCTGAAGACGCCGTTGATGGTGAGCTCGGCGCTGTAGACCTTCGCGCCGAACGTCGCTCGCCCGGGAGTCCCGACGGGCACGTCGGGCGGCGGGAGGCAGATCCCGATGAACGCCGGGCCGAGCGCAGCTGCGTGCCTGCCGTGGCGACGAGGTACGTGGGAACGGACAGCGTCTGTCCTGCCGCCGTGAGCACCATGACCCACGTGGCGAGCGGCGTGCGCGGCCCCGATGCACGCCGTCTGGGTCGCCGCCGGCACCTGGCCGGGAGCAGCGACGACGAGCTGGCCCTCGAGCGGAAGATCGGCGCCGGCGAGGTCGAGCGCCTTGACGATCGCGCGGACCGGCCCGAGAACCGTACCAGGCGCCTGGGTCGTCGTCAGCTGCGTTCCGCTCGGTGCGAAGATCACGACCGCTGCCGTCGGGTCGTCGTTCGGGTCGAGCGACGCCTTGACGACGACGCCGGTCGCCGTCTGCGTCACCTCGAGCTTCGGCGACGTGTACGCGGCCATCGCGGCGGGTACCGCGACGAGCGCCGCGAGCGCCGCCAGCCCGACGGAAACGGTCCAGATTCGTCCTTTCATCAGCCCTCCTCTTCGACGTGAGACCTGCGGCGAGTCTGTCACAGGGCATGCATGGCGGTCATCCCCTCGCCTGGAGGATTCCGCTCGCCTTCACCCACTGCTTGTTGTCGTAGCGGTAGAGGTACACCTGCTCCAGCGGGCGGTAGTCCGTTCGCCCGGTCTGGAGGCGGATGCCGGGGAGCATGAACGGGTTCGCGCGGGTGTCGAGGCTCTGCGCGGCTCTCAGCACGCCCGCCCGCGTGAGGTTCTTCCCCGCCTTCCGGAGCGTCTCGACCATCGTCCACGCGACTGCCATGCCGTACCAGTTGTAGACGTCGGTCGGCTTCCCGCTCGGGTTGTGCGTGCGCATGATCGAGCGGTAGAGGCCGACTGCCCGGTCCTTCGCCCAGACCGGGTCGTTCGGGATTCTTGAGGAACGCGATCGAGAGCGCGCCCTTCGTCAGCTCGGGCGCGTTGTAGCGCGCGATGCCCATGATCGTCGGCTCGATCGAGACCGACGCGATGTAGACCTGCGGCTTCCAGCCGAGGTTGTGCGCCGCGCGGATGGCGTTGAGGAAGAACTTCGGCGTCGCGAAGAGCATGAGCGTGTCGGCGCCGGACGCCTTGAGCACGCCCACCTGCGACGACGACGTCGGCGCCCGTGAACTCGTACGACTGCTTCGCGACGATGCGCGGGCCCTTGCCCGCGATCGCACGCGTCAGGCCGGTGAGCATGTCGAGGCCGAGCTCGGTGTTCTCGTAGAGGACGGCGACGCGCGCCTTCGGCTTCGCCGTCACGATGGTCTTGCCGTAGACGTTGCCCTCGCCGCGATAGCTCTGGAGGAAGCCCATCGTCCACGGGTACCGCGCGAAGCTGCGGCCGATCGACTGCGAGCCGTCGGCTGCGAACAGCTGCGGCACCTTCTGCGCGTTCAGGTACTCCCGGACCGCGAGGTTGTTCGCCGTCCCGATGGAGTTGAAGATCGCGAAGACCTTGTCCTGCTCGACGAGGCGGCGCGTGAGCTGCACCGTCTGCGCGGGGTTGTAGGCGTCGTCGTAGTAGCGGTACTCGATACGGCGGCCGTTGACACCACCCTTCGCGTTGACGTAGTCGAAGTACGCCTTGGCTCCGGGCCCGACGGTCCCGAACGCCGCCGCTTCCCCCGTCAGCGGCACCGTTCCGCCGAGGAGCACGCTGGTCGGGCTGACGCCCGGATCCGCCGCAGGTGCCGCGCCCGCGCTCGCGGCGAGCGCCAGCGCGACGAGAGCGACCGCCGCAGCGCGTCCCGTCACTTCGTGACCGGTGTGCGCAGACCGGGCAGCTTCAGGACGGCGGTGCCGACGCGCGCGCGGGCGCTCGGCGGCATCGGGAGGTCGAGGTAGAGCAGGTTGGAGGTCGACTGCGCGGTCGAGGAGGACGCGAGGGTGAGTGTCAGCCGCGAGCCCTTCGGGACGAACGTCGCCTGGTTGAGGAGCTGGATCGTGACCTTGCGAGCTCCGTTCTTCGTCGGGACGCCTCCCGCGCTCACGACGATCTCCTTCCCCGCCGGCGTGCGGGCCGTGAGCACGGCCACGAGCCTCGACCAGCCGCCGCTCGCGGCGATCGTCGTCTGCACGGTCGGCGCGCCGTAGATCTCGATCGCCTTGCGCAGCGGAGCAGAGGTGCGGACGGCCTTCCCGCTCCGTGCGAAGGTCGTGACGCCGGGGAACGAGACGAAGGTCGGCGACACCGGTGGCAGCGTCCCACGGCGCGCGACCTGGCCGCCGAAGCTCTCCGGCGCGACGTACACCGAGGCTTGCGCGCCGTCGCAGCCGGTCGCTCGCGAGGTAGCAGTCGAACCATGCGCGCACCTTCGTCATGAGGAAGCCCGTGTCGGCGGCCGGGAACGTCGAGGGCGCATGCCCGTGGAGGCCGACGTAGAGCACCTTCGGCCCCTTGAGCCGCTGGAACGCCCGCGTGCCTTGGTCGATGCCGAACAGGAAGTCGCGGCGCCCCTGCGCCATGAAGACCGGGGTCGTGACCGACCCGAGCTTCGAGATGCTCGAGCGCGCTGCGGCCCACGGCCTCACCGACGTCGTGTCGCCCGCGAAGGCGGCCAGTGTCAGCGCAGCGAGCGTGGGATCTCGGCGCGCGTCGGGGATCGAGCTCGCGAGCCCGGCGACGAGGCCGGACTTCACGAGACCCTGCGGCGCGAGCGCGGTGAAGAGATCCGTCCACGTCTCGACGGTGACCACCGCGGTCCACGGAACGCCTGCGACGAGCGAGTTGAAGACCGCGCCGCCACCGTAGGAGATGCCCCAGGCGCCGATCTTCGTGTCGGAGACGTCCGGCCGTGCGGCCAGCCAGTCGTGGACCGCTCGCGTGTCCGCGACCTCGCGCGGGCCGTCGATCCCGACGAGGCCGCCGGACTCCCCGTGCCCTCGCGCGTCGAAGGTGAGGACGGCGTAGCTCTGTCCCGTCAGCCCGTAGCCCTCGACCAGCGCGTTCATCTGCTGGCGGTTGCCCGAGAGCCCGTGGAGGAACACGAGCGCCGGCCAGCCTCCGGAGGGCGCCGAGCCGTCGGGGAGGTAGAGCGTCGCGGCGATCGACGTGCCGTCGTCCATCGGGATCGAGAGGTCCTGCTTCGCAGCGGGGGAGCCGGCGGCCTCGCCGCCGGCGAGGACGAGTGCGGCCGCCAGCGCCGCGAGGACGACCTTCACCACGGGGCGCAAGGGTAGCGCCAACGGAGCGGACTCCTAGAATCCCGCGGATGGATCCCCGCCCCATCGGCGTCTTCGACTCGGGCATGGGCGGACTCACCGTCCTGCACGAATGCCTGGTCACGCTTCCGCACGAGGATTTCGTGTACCTCGGAGACGGCGCACGGCTGCCGTACGGGCCGCGGCCGCTCGAGGAGATCCGTCGCTTCGCCGCCGAGATCGCGGGGTACCTCGAGGGACACGGCGTGAAGCTCATCGTCGCCGCGTGCAACTCGGCAACGGCGGCCGCGCTGCCCGATCTCCAGCGGCAGCTCGCGGTCCCCGTCATCGGGGTGCTCGCACCGGAGGCCCACGCAGCCGTTCTCGCCACGAGGAACCGCCGCATCGGCCTTCTCGCGACCGAGGCGACGGTGGCGAGCGGGAGGTACGCCGACCTCGTTCGCGCACTCGATGCAGGCGCGGAGGTCGTCCCGGTCGCGTGCCCCAAGCTCGTCCCGCTGATCGAGGGCGACGACCTGTTCGGCGAGGAGATCACCGCCGCCGTCCGTGAGTACGCCGCACCGCTCAAGGCGGCGGACGTGGACACGGTGATCCTCGGGTGCACCCACTACCCGCTCATCCGGCCGATCCTGCAGCGCGTCTTCGGGCGCGGCGTGACGCTCGTCTTCTCGGCGGAAGAGACGGCGCGCGAGGTGGCGGAGACGCTCGAGCGGAAGGGCATCGAGAACGCCGCCGAACGCGAAGGCTCGTACCGCTTCCTGACCACGGGCGATCCGGAGCTCTTCCGCGGAGATGGGGCAGCGCTTCCTCCAGCTCCCGATCGAGACCGCCGAGCACGTCGAGGTCGCGACGCTGGAAGCCGTCGCATGAGGCACGACGGCCGGAAGCCGGACCAGCTGCGCGAGCTCGACATCGAGCCGGACTACCTCGAGCAGCCGCACGGCTCCGTGCTCTACGCGCAGGGGAAGACGATCGTGCTCTGCACGGCAACGGTCGAGGAGGGCGTTCCGCGCTGGCTCTCCAAGTCGGGCCGCGGGTGGATGACGGCGGAGTACGCGATGCTCCCCGCGTCGACCGGCGAGCGCACGCAGCGCGCAGTCTCGCGCGGCCGCCCGGACGGGCGCACCGTCGAGATCCAGCGCCTCATCGGCCGCGCGCTCCGCTCCGTCTGCGACTTCGAGGCGCTCGGCGAGCGAACGCTCTGGCTCGACTGCGACGTCCTCCAGGCCGACGGCGGAACGCGCTGCGCCTCGATCACGGGCGCGTGGATCGCGGCGCGCCGCGCGCTCGATCGCTTCGGGCTCTCGAAGGCGCTGACGGGCTCGATCGCCGCCGTCTCGGTCGGGATCGTCGCCGGCGAGGCCGTCCTCGACCTCGACTACGAGGAGGACTCGGGAGCCGAGACGGACATGAACGTCGTCATGACCGGCGACGGGCGCCTCGTCGAGGTGCAGGCGACGGCCGAGCGCGACCCGTTCTCGCGCGAGCTGCTCGACTCGCTGCTCGACCTCGCGGCCGGCGGCATCGAGGCGCTGACCGCCGCGCAGGCCGAAGCGGCGTCTGCGCCCACAGCGTGAGAGCTGCTCCTCGCGTCCCGCAACGAGAACAAGCTGCGTGAGTTGCGCGCCGCGCTGCCCGACTGGGAGATCGCCCTGCTCGACGCGCCCGACGAGCCGGTCGAGGACGGGGCGACGTTCCTCGACAACGCGCGCATCAAGGCCCGGCACGGGCGTGGGCGTGCTCCGTCCGAGGCCTGGGTCGCAGGGGAGGACTCCGGGATCGAGGTCGCCGCGCTCGGTGGCCGACCCGGGGTCGAGTCCGCGCGCTGGGCCGCCGACGGCGTCGGGCAGCTGCTCGTCGAGCTCGACGGCGCGCGCGACCGCAGGGCACGGTACGTCTGCGAGCTCGTCGCGCTGTCGCCCGATGGGGCCGAGCTCCGAGCGACGGGGACGCTCGCAGGCGAGATCGCGGACGCACCCCGGGGCGAGCGAGGGGTTCGGCTACGACCCGATCTTCGTTCCCGCGGGCGAGTCCCGCACGGTCGCCGAGCTGGGGGATGCATGGAAAGCGGAGCACTCGCACCGTGCGCAGGCGGCACGCGCGCTCGCCGGGAAACTCGTCGCGGCCTGAACATTGGTAGCGTCGAGCGTCGATGGACGCGGCGCAGGCGCTTCGGGAGCTCATGGAGCTCTCGTCCCAGATCACCGCGGCGATCGTCGTCGACGCCGAGGGGAACGTCCTCGCGACCGCGCCGGACGACCCCGCCGCCTCGGCAGCGCTCGCCGCGTCGATGCCGGAGCTCGTCGGGGCCGCTGCAGATCTGGGAACGGACGGCAGTGACGTCACGCGGGTCGAGGTCGAGCTCGAGGAGGGCGCGGTCTTCGTCGTCCGCGAGGGCGATGTCACCGTCGGAGCGACCACCGGGCCGAAGCCGACCTCCGGGCTCGTCATCTACGACCTGCGGACGTGCGCGCAGTCGATCCAGCCGGCGGAGCAGCCGAAGAAGCGGCGGTCGACCAGGAAGGCGAAGGAGGACCCCGCGTGAGGAAGCTCATCCGCCTCGCCGTCCTCGTGGGCATCGCCGTCTGGGCCTGGCGCACCTTCTTCGGACCCTCGGGACCGGAGGAGCGAGCCGGCGTCTCGTATGCCGACGGCTCGACGGTCGTCCTCGAGCCGGGGTCGCCGGGCTTCGACCGGCTTGCGACGATCGCCCGCTCGGCGCTTCGACGGTGACGCGCGACGAGCTCGGCGCGCTGCTCGTCGAGCGCGCGCTGCTCGAGGGCGACTTCGTCCTTCGGTCCGGCCGCCGCTCGTCGTGGTACCTCGACAAGTACCGCTTCGAGACCGAGCCCGAGATCCTTCGCGCGCTCGGCGAGGCTCTCGCCGAGGCCGTCGAGGAGTGCGAGCCGGAGGCCGTCCGGCTCGCCGGTCCGGCCCTCGGCGCGGTCGCGTTGGCTGCTTCGGCAGCGATGGCGTCCGGACTGCCGTTCATCATCGTGCGCGGTGAAACCAAGGAATACGGCACGGCCAAACGGATCGAGGGCCCATTCGAGTCGGGCGAGCTGGTGTGCCTCCTCGAGGACGTCGTCACGTCCGGCGGCGCACTCGCGGAGGCAGTGTCGGCCGTTCGCGAGGAGGGGCTCGTCGTCCGCAACGCCGTCTGTGTGGTCGACCGGGAGGAGGGCGGCTCGGACGCTCTCGCCCGCCTCGGCGTGCGTCTCCGGCCGCTCTTTCGTGCGAGCGAGCTGCTGGAGATGCGAAAAGTCCCCGGAAAGCGGCATGGTTGAGCCAAATTATCCGGAGGAGTGTTAGGCTCCCCCGGTTCCGTGAACCCGAATCCGACGTCAGGAGGAGAACAGTGACCAAGCAGGATTTCGTGGACGCCGTAGCCGATTCGGCCGGCATGTCCAAGCGTGAGGCTGGCGCTGCGGTCGACGCCATGCTGGACACGATCACGGACGCGTTGAAGAAGGGTGACACCATCACGTTCACCGGCTTCGGCAAGTTCTCGACCTCGGCGCGCGCGGCGCGCATGGGCGTCAACCCGCGGACGGGCGAGAAGGTGCACATCGCGGCGACGACGGTTCCGAAGTTCCAGGCAGGGAGCGCGCTCAAGGCGGCGGTCAAGGCCGGCGCCTAGCGCGATCCGGACGGAAGCTTGCGAAAGGCCGCCTCGGTCCGTCGAGGCGGCCTTTCGTTTGCCCTTGAACACGAACATATGTTCGACTACGGTGGCGGGCGATGCAGCTCTCGTTCGACGCCGCCGACCGCCTCGTCGAGCTCGTCCAGGCGCGGCGGGGTGCGGTGTCGCCGGAGGAGGCAGCGCGCGTGCTCTTCGCGCTCGAGCGCGCGCCTGCGACGCTCGCCCACTCGCTCCTCGCCGACGTCGTCGACGGAGACGCACGGCTCGCCTGGCTCGGCGGCGCGCGTCGGTCTCGCGGGCGGCGCGCAGCACCGAGGTCCTCATCGAGGACGCCGAGCTCGTCGTCTTCGACCTCGAGACGACGGGGCTCTCGGCGAGCCGCGATCGCATGTGCGAGATCGGCGCGGTGCGGGTGCAGGCGCTCGAGATCGCGGAGACCTTCGAGACGCTCGTCCAGCCCGGGCGTCGCGCTGCCGCCGACGATCGCGCGCCTGACCGGGATCCGCGACGCCGAGCTGCGCCGCGCGCCCCGTCCCGAGCTGGCGGTCCGGCGCTTCCTCGGGTTCGCGGGCGATGCGCCGCTCGCCGCGCACAACGCGCGCTTCGACGTCGGCTTCCTCGACCGCGCCGTCGAGCGGCTGACCGGCCGGCGAGTCGCGGCGCCCGTCGTCGACACCGTCTGGCTCGCGCGGCGGCTGCTGCAGCGGAGGAGCGAGCGGTTCTCGCTTGAGCCAGCTCGCGCACTTCTTCGGCACGTCGTGCGAGCCGTGCCACCGGGCGCTTGCCCGATGCGCTCGCGACCGCCGAGATCCTCATCGCGCTGCTCGGGCTCGCGCAGGAGCGCGGCGCCCGGACACTGGCCGAGGTCGTCGAGCTCGCGGCGCCGCAGGGCGCGCAGGCTGCACGCGACGACGGTCGCTCGTCGCGGGCGCGCCGACGACGCCGGGCGTCTACCTCTTCCGCGACCGCAACGAGACGGTGCTGTACGTCGGCAAGGCCCGCGACCTGCGCGCGAGGCTCCGCTCGTACTTCTCGGGCGATCGCCAGCGCCCGTCGGTGGAGGCCGCGCTCGGCGCGCTCGAGCGGGTCGAGTGGCGCGAGCTCGGCTCGGAGCTCGAGGCAGCGCTCGAGGAGCTTCGCCTCATCCGCGAGCTCCGGCCGCCGGCGAACGCCCGGGCGGTGCGGCCGGATCGAGCCTCGTACCTCGTACGGCGCGGCGACCGGTGGGTCGTCACCGCGACGCCGACCCGCTTCGGGCCGATCCCGAGCAAGCGCCGCGCGCAGCTCGCGGCGCGCGCGCTCGACGACTTCGACGGCGACGACCTCGTCGAGCGCGCTGCCGCCGCTCCGCGCGAGGCTGAGGCGCCTCGCGCGCGACCTCCGCTTCGAGGACGCGGCGCGGCTCCGCGACCGCGTCGCCGCGCTGGAGGAGGTCGCCGCGCGGGTCGACGAGCTCGACCGGCTGCGCGCGCGGGAGCTCTGCATCCTCGCCCCCGCGCGCGAGCGCGCGCTTCTGGCGCGCGTTCGTCGTCGCGCGCGGACAGGGTCGTCGCGCGGACGGTTCCGCGCGGTGCCGGCCGGGCCGGCTCGAGCTGGAGGCGGGCCTCGCGGAGGCGGCGCTCGTCGCGGAGCCGTCTCGCTCGCGCCCGAGGACGCCGCCGAGCTCCTCGTCGTCGCGGGCGTCCTCGCGCCGAGCCTGCGCGCCCGAGGCTCCGCGATCGTCTCGGGACGTGCGAGCTCCTGGCGGCCGAGATCCTCGCCGCGTAGCCTTCACGAGGTGCGTAGCCTTGACGTCGTGGACCGCCAACTTCGCCGACCGCCTCGCCGAGGCCGTCACGCGCAAGCGGAGCCAGCTCGTCGTCGGGCTCGACCCGCGCCTCGATCTGCTGCCGATGGAGCTTCGCGGCGAGGCGGTGCTCGGACGAGCTGCTGCGGCGTCGTCGGTCGCGCGCTTCTGCAAGGGGATCGTCGACGCGGTCGGGCCGTACGTCGTCGCCGTGAAGCCGCAGTCCGCGTTCTTCGAGGCGCTCGGCTCGGACGGCTTGCGCGCGCTCGAGGAGGTCTGCGACTACGCGCGTGTCCGCCGGGCTCCTCGTCCTGCTCGACGCGAAGCGCGGCGACATCGGCTCGACGTCGCGCGCGTACGCGGCGGCGTACCTCGAGCCGCGCGACGACGGCGCGCCGCTCGCGGACGCGATGACCGCGAGCCCCTACCTCGGGCTGGACTCGGTCGAGCCGTTCCTCGCCGCCTGCCGACGCGACGGCTCCGGCGTCTTCTTCCTCGTTCGCACGTCCAACGCCGGCGCCGCGGACGTCCAGGACCTCGCGCTCTCCGACGGCCGGCCGCTGTGGCACCACGTCGCCGAGCTCGTTCGCGAGTGGGGCGAGCCGCTCGTCGGCGAGAGCGGGATGTCGAGCGTCGGCGCCGTCGTCGGGGCGACGCACCCGCGTGCGGTCTCGGAGGCGCGCCGGCTGCTGCCCGCAGACGCCGATGCTCCTCCCCGGTGTCGGTGCGCAGGGAGCGACTCCCGCCGACGTCGCCCGCGCGTTCACCGCCGGCCCGGCGAGCGCTCTCGTGACGTCGTCCCGCTCGGTGATCTACGCGTACCGCGACACCGAGGCCGACTGGCGCGCGGCAGCGGCGGCCGAGGCGCAGCGGCTCGCCGCTGAGGTGTGGGCGGCGGCCGGCTGGTGAGAGCGACCCCTATAGTTCGCGACCGCTGATGCGCAGAGCACTGCTCGCCGTCGTCGCTCTCGTCGCCGTCCTCGCGACCCCCGTTCAGGCTTCGAGCGCCGATGCTCCCGCCGCGCCGCCGATCGCGGCCGCCTCGTGGTACCTCGTGGGCGAGGACGGCGCCGTCCTCGCGCGCCGCGACGCCGCGCGCGCCCGCGCGATCGCGAGCATCACGAAGCTCATGACGGCCGTCGTCGTGCTGGAGCACGCACGGTTGGACGACGTCGTCCGCGTCAGCCCACTGGCGGCGGACGTCGGCGAGTCGACGGTCTACCTGCGCGCGGGCGAGGAGCTGACGGTCGCGGACCTCCTGCGGGCGACGCTCGTCCCGAGCGCGAACGACGCCGCGGAAGCACTCGCGCTTCACGTCGGCGGCGGATCTGCCGATCGCTTCGTCGATCTCATGAACGCCAAAGCCGCAGAGCTCGGCCTGAGAGACACGCACTTCGAGAATCCCCACGGACTCGACCAGCGCGGCCACGTGTCCAGCGCGCGCGACGTGACGACGCTGCTGCGATATGCGCTCGGTGTCTCGTTCATCCGCGACGCGCTCCAGCGTTCGAGCGTCGTGCTCCCGGGAGGCCGCGCGTTCCCGACCACCGACGACCTGCTCCAGAGCTGGGCGCCGCTCGTCGGAGGGAAGACCGGGCATACGCAGGACGCAGGCTGGTCGGAGACGGCCGCGGCGAGCCGTGGCGGTGTGACCGTCTACGGCGCGGTGCTCGGCAGCGACACGCGCAGCTCGCGGAACGACGCGCTGCGGGAGCTCCTCTCGTTCGGCCTGGATCAGTACCGCCGGGTCCAGGTCGTCGACGGCGCGCGCGCGTACGCGCGGGCGAAGACGGGGTACGGGCAGCCTGCGGTCGAGCTCGTCGCCCCGCGCACGCTCGTGCGAGCCGTGCGCCTGGGGACTCCGCTCGTCGAGCGAGTCGTCGCGCCTTCGGCGCTCGCGCTGCCCGTTGCGAAGGGGGAGCGCCTGGGCCGCGTCGAGGTCTACGACGGGAACCGGCTCGTCGCGTCGTCGAACCTCGTCGCAGCCGACGCGGTCGCGGATGCAGGGCTGTGGGCGAAGGCGAAGTGGTATGCGACGCAGACCGCGAGGAATCTGTTGGGGCTGGTCACGTGATCGTCACGGTGACGACGAACGCGGCGCTCGACCGCACGCTCACGGTTCCGGTGTTCCAGATCGGCTTCCGCCACCGCTCGAGCGACGTGCTCACCCTCGCCGGTGGCAAGGGCATCAACGTCGCGCGCGCGCTCAAGATCCTCGAAGTGCCGGTGGTCGCGACGGGCCTCGCGGGCGGGCGAACCGGAACGCGCATCATCGAGGAGCTCACCTCCGAGGCGATCCTCAACGACTTCGTGCGGATCTCCGCCGAGTCGCGAACGTCGACCGCCGTCGTCGATCCGACGGCCGGCACCCACACGGAGATCAACGAGTGGGGGCCCGAGGTGAGCGCGGTCGAGCTCGAGATGCTCACGGAGAAGCTCCACTACCTCTCGCGCGGCGCCGACTTCGTCGTCCTGTCCGGCTCGCTCCCGCGCAAGGTGGCGACGACCTTCTACGCCGATGCCGTGCGCGACCTCTCCCGTCGAGACGTGCGCGTCGTGCTCGACAGCGAAGGCGAGCCGCTGCGCCTTGCCGTCGAGGCGGGGCCGTTCCTCGTCTCCCCGAATCAGCGCGAGGCCGAGCAGCTCGTCGGCCAGGAGCTCGAGGACGACGACGACTTCCTCATGGCGCTCGACGCGATCGCGGAGATGGGCCCGCGCAACGTCCTCATCACGCTCGAGAACGGATGCTTCGCGCTCCTGCGCATCGGTCGGAAGACGCGGCGCATCCGCGCATTCGCGCCGCACGTGGACCCGGTGTCCGGCGTCGGCTCGGGCGACGTGCTCCTCGCGCAGTTCCTCGCCGCGATCGGCGACGAGCGGTCGACCGACGACTCGATCCGGGCTGCGGTTGCCGCGGGTGCAGCCTCGGTGCGCGAGGTCGGAGCGGGTCGCTTCGATCCCGCCTACGCCGCGACGCTCGCGGCGGACATCGAGCTCGCCGAGCTCCAGCCCGTCCGCTCGTAGACTCACTCCATGCGCGAGCAGCGCAAGGTGGTCACGGTGCTGTTCTGCGACCTCGTCGGCTCGACGGCTCTCGGCGAGTCGGCGGACCCCGAGGTGGTGCGCGCGCGCATGCGCCGCTACTTCGAGGATCTGCGCGTGATCCTCGAGCGTCACGGCGGCACGGTGGAGAAGTTCGTCGGCGATGCGGTGATGGCCGTCTTCGGGATCCCGACGGCGCACGAGGACGACGCGCTTCGCGCCGTGCGCGCGGCGTGGGAGATGCGCGAGGCGATCGCCGAGCACGAGCTGGAGGCACGGATCGGGATCAACACGGGCGAGGTCGTCGTGGGCGGAGAGGGAGAGACGCTCGTCACCGGCGACGCGGTCAACGTCGCCGCGCGGCTCGAGCAGAGCGCCCCCGACGGCGAGGTTCTCATCGGGGCCGAGACGCGACTTCTCGTCCGCGATGCGGTCGTCGTCGAGCCGCTCGCGCCTCTGGAGCTGAAGGGAAAGTCCGCGCCGGTCGACGCATATCGGCTCGTCGACGTCGTCGGTGACGCGTTGCCGATCGCACGCAACCTCACCGCGACGCTCGTGGGCCGCGAGCGGGAACGGCAACGTCTCTGGCGCGCCTTCGAGGATGCGGTCGCCGATCGCACCTGTCAGCTCTTCACGCTCCTCGGTCCGGCCGGCATCGGCAAGTCGCGCCTCGTCGCCGACTTCCTCGAGCGTGTCGGGGGGGCTGCCGACGTCCTTCGCGGCCGCTGCCTCTCCTACGGCGAGGGCATCACCTACTGGCCGCTCGTCGAGATGCTCGTTCCGCTCGGCATCGATCCCGAGAGCGTCGTCGCGTCCATGCCCGAGGAGACGCGCGTCGCGTTTCGCAGGCTGCTCGAGAGCTCGCGCCGCCGAGCGGCCGCAGGTGGTGGTGATCGACGATCTCCAGTGGGCCGAGCCGGTGTTCGTCGATCTCGTCGAGCACGTCGCCGACCTCTCGCGCAACGCGCCGATCTTCTTCCTCTGCGTCGCGCGCACCGAGCTGCTCGACGTCCGACCCGACTGGGGTGGCGGGAAGCTGAACGCGACGTCGCTCCTGCTCGAGCCGCTGAGCCCGGACGCATGCGACGACCTCATCGGGAACCTGCTCGGCGAAATCGAGCTGGACGCGGACACGCGCGATCGCATCGCGGCGGCGTCGGGAGGGAACGCGCTCTACGTCGAGGAGATGGTGGCGATGCTCCGCGAGCGTCCGGGCGGTGGCGATCTCGTCGCGCCGCCGTCGATCCACGCACTGCTCCAGGCACGCCTGGACCTCCTCGCCGACGAGGAGCGGCTCGTCATCGGGCGCGCGTCGGTCGAGGGGCAGGTGTTCCATCGCGGCGCGGTCGCAGAGCTGGTGCCTCCGACCATGCGTCCTGCGCTCGAGGTGCAGCTCTCGAGCCTCGTTCGCAAGGAGCTGATCCGGCCCGAGTCGTCACTTCTCCCCGGCGAAGACGCGTACATGCTTCCGTCATCTGCTGATCCGCGAGGCGGCGTACGGCGCGATGCCGAAAGAGCTGCGAGCGCAGCTCCACGAGGCGTTTGCCGGCTGGCTCGAGCGGTCGACGGAAGAGGCGAGCTTCGAGCGCAACGAGATCCTCGGCTACCACCTCGAGCAGGCGTCCGTGCTCCGGCGCGAGCTCGGACAGTCGGGCGCCGACGAGCTCGGAGCGCAGGCGGCGGTCAAGCTGCTGGCCGCGGGAGCGGGTGCCATGGGACGTGCCGACTTCCCCGCAGCCGTTCGCCTCCTGGAGCGCGGCGTCGACCTCCTCCCGGCCGACGACCCGCGGCGGCTCGAGGTGCTGCCCGATCTCGCTCATGCTCTCACCGGCGCGGCGAGCTCGAGCGAGCGCAGGCGATCCTGCGCTCCGCGATCGACGAAGCGCGGAGAGTCGGAAACGACGCGGTCGAGGCGCACGCGCGCCTCGATCTCATCCGCCTCCGCACGCAGGGTCGACCCGGCGTCGAAGGTCGAGGACGAGCTGAGCGAGGCACTCGAGATCGCCGCGGCACTCGAGCTCACCGGTGACTTTCCCAATCTCGCACGGGCGTACCGGGAGGTCGGGATGGCCCGCTTCATGCTCGGCCGGGCCGGCGAGGGCGAGGCCGACCTCGAGCGGTCGGCCGCAGTTCGCGCGGCAAGCCGGCGACTCGGCTCTCGAGCGCTCGGCCCTCGTCGCGCGGCTGCGTCCGGTCGCCTGGGGGCCCACGCCTGCCGAGGCCGGGATTGCCTTCTGCGACGTCCTTCTCAGCGGCGACGCCACCAACGTCGCGAACAAGGCGCTCGCGCTCCACGTTCGTGCACTGCTGCTCGCCATGCGCGGCGACTTCGCGGGGGCCGGCGCGTCCGCTGCAGACGCACGGGCGCTCATCGAGGAGTTCGGTCTCACGCTCGAGCGGAGGCATCTACTCGATGGACGTCGGCTTCGCACTCCTGCTCGCCGGCGACCTCGAGCAGGCGGAGCGCGAGCTGCGTCGCGGCCACGATCTGCTCGCCGGCGTCGGCGACACCGGAGCCAGATGCACGGTCGACGCGATGCTCGCCGATGTTCTCCAGCGCCAGGGTCGCCTCGACGAGGCCGCTCGTGTTCGCAGAGGAGAGCCGTGCGATCGCAGCTCCCGACGACCTCGACGCCCAGCCGCGGTGGCGCGCTGCACTCGCTCGGGTCCTCGCGTCGCAGGGCTCCCACGACGCGGCGTTGGAGCACGCTCTCGACGCCGTCGCCCTCGTGGAGCCCGTCGACCTCCTCCCGCTGAAGGCCGTCGTCTACGACTCGCTCGGAGAGGTGCACGCGGCCGCAGGTCGGATCGACGAGGCGGTCGCAGCCGTCGAGCAGGCGATGACGCTGCACGAGCAGAAGGGCAACGTCGTCTCGGCCGAGCGCTCCCGCTCCGTGCTGGACGAGCTTCGCGCCGCGCGACCCTCGTAGACTCATCCCCGTGGCGGTGTGCTCGAACTGCGGGGTCGAGAACCCGGCCGAGGCGCGCTTCTGCATGTCCTGCGCGGCGCCGTTGGCGTCGGAGCCCGCACGCGAGCAGCGCAAGGTCGTCACCGTCCTCTTCTGCGACCTCGTCGGCTCGACCGCGCTCGGTGAGTCGACGGATCCAGAGGCGCTGCGGGCACGGATGCGGCGCTACTTCGAGGATCTGCGCGCGATCCTCGAACGCCACGGCGGCACCGTCGAGAAGTTCGTCGGCGACGCGGTCATGGCCGTCTTCGGCATCCCCGTCTCGCACGAGGACGACGCGCTGCGTGCGGTTCGCGCTGCGGCCGAGATGCGCAGCGGCCATCGCGGAGCACGGGCTCGAGGCGCGAATCGGCGTCAACACCGGCGAGGTCGTCGTCGGAGGGGACTCCGAGACGCTCGTCACCGGCGACGCCGTCAACGTCGCCGCCCGTCTCGAGCAGGCGGCAGCGGCCGGCGAGATCATGATCGGTCCGAGACGCGAGATCCTCGTCCGCGACGCCGTCCGCGTCGAAGCGGTCGAGCCGCTCACTCTCAAGGGCAAGTCGGAGCCGGTGGAGGCGTACCGGCTCCTCGAGGTGCTCACCGACGCCGCGTCCATCGCGCGTCACCCCGAGACACCGCTCGTCGGACGCGAGCGAGAGCGCCAGCGGCTCTGGCGCGACTACGAGGACGCGGTCGCGGACCGCACGTGTCGGCTCTTCACGCTGCTCGGCCCGGCCGGGATCGGCAAGTCGCGGCTCGTCGCGGACTTCCTCGAGCGGGTAGGCGACTCGGCGGACGTCCTCCGCGGCCGCTGCCTCTCCTACGGCGAAGGGATCACCTACTGGCCGCTCGTCGAGATCCTGATCGCGATCGGCGTCGAGCCCGACTCCGTCATCGGGACGTCGCCTCCCGAGACGCAGCTCGCCTTCCGGCGCCTGCTCGAGTCCCGGGCTGTGGAGCGGCCGCAGGTGGTCGTCATCGACGACCTGCAATGGGCCGAGCCCGTCTTCGTCGACCTCGTCGAGCATGTCGCTGACTTCACGCGCGATGCGCCCGATCTTCCTGCTTTGTGTGGCGCGCACAGAACTGCTCGACGTCAGACCCGGCTGGGGCGGGGGCAAGCTCAATGCCACGTCGCTCCTGCTCGAACCGCTGGACGCCGAGCAGTGCGGCACGCTCATGGAGCGCCTCGTGCTGGACGCCCCGCTCGACGCCGATCTCCGCGAGCGGATCACCGTCGCCTCGGCCGGGAACCCGCTCTACGTCGAGGAGATGCTCGCGATGGTCCGCGAGCACGGAGACGGGGAGGTCGTCGTCCCGCCGACGATCCAGGCGCTCCTGCAGGCGCGCATCGACTCGCTCGACGGCGACGTGCGGGTCGTGATGGAGCGCGGCGCGGTCGAGGGCGAGGTCTTCCATCGCGGTGCGGTCGCCGAGCTCTCGCCCGCCATCGTGCGCGACGGAGTCGAGTCCCACCTCGCGACGCTCGTGCGCAAGGAGCTGATCCGCTCGACGTCGCCGACGTTCCCCGAGGACGAGGGCTTCCGCTTCCGCCATCTCCTCATCCGCGACGCCGCTTACGAGTCGCTGCCGAAGGCGACGCGAGCAGAGCTGCACGAGCGATTCGCCGGGTGGCTCTCCGACTCACGATCTCGTCGAGCGCGACGAGATCGTCGGGTACCACCTCGAGCAGGCGCATCGATACCGCTCCGAGCTGGATCCGGCGGATCCGTCTCTCGAGAGCCTGGGAGCCGGGCCGGCCGGCATCTCGCAGCGGGCGGACAGACCGCTCTCGGGCGCGGAGACTACAACGCGGGCCGCAGCCTGCTCAGGCGCGCTATCGCGATCCTTCCTGCCGGGGACGATCCGAAGGCCTCGCCCTGGTGCCCGATCTCGCCATCGCGATGTGGGAGTCCGGGCGAGCTCGACGAGGCTCTGCGAACCTCGCTCGAGGCGGCGACGAAAGCGTCGGACCCCGTCGTCAGTGCGAAAGCGACCATCGTCGGAGGCACATCGACGTGCTGACCGTCGGCATCGCTCAGCGCCGAAGAACGAACCGCGCGTCGTGAGGAGGCGCGCGCCGTCGTCGAAGCGGCCGAGGACCATCGAAGGCCTCGCCCTGTACTGGTGGTCGGTGGCCGGCGAGCGCTGGAACCTGTGTCGCGCGGAGGATGCGGTCGCGGCCTGTGAGCGGGGACTGTTCCACACCGCGCGAAGTCGCGCAGTCCGGCCGCACCGAGGATCTGACTGGTGGATCTGCGCGGCGTACGTGAACGGGCCGCACCCCGGTGGAGGAAGGCATCGAACGCCTCGTGACGCTTCAGAAGGCGCTGGGGGACGACATCCTCCTCCAGGCCGGCGCGACGAACGCGCTCGGCCGGCTTCTGGCGATGAGCGGCGACGTCGAGCGGGGACGCGAGATGCACAACGTGCCCGGGAGACGTTCCGAGAGGCCGGCCTGCCACACGACGGCCGCCAGTATGTCGTTGGGTCGCTACTGGATCGAGGAGCGAGCAGGAGACTTCGCGCGCGGCGGAGCAGGTTCTTCGCGACGGCCTCGAGGAGCTCGAGCGGCTGAACGACCGCGGCTTCTGCTCGACCGTCGCCGCGAGCATCGCGCTCTTTGCGTACCTCCGAGGCGATCTCGACGAGACGCGGCGACTGTGCGAGCTCGTCCGGCGAGGCGACCGCCGCGGACGACCTCATCAACTTCGTCTACGCTGCACTCGATCGAGGGGTGCCTGCTGGCGCGAAGACGGCAGGTTGCTCGAGGCGGAGCAGGAGGCACGTCGCGCGCTCGAGCTCGCGGACACGACCGATTTCTTCTTCGCCCGCGCACGAGTCGCGCCTGTACCTCGCGGTCGTCCTCGCTCGAGCGGGAAGGATGCCGAGGCGGCTCAACGTGCTGCCGACGGACTCGGGGTGCTCGAGGCCAAGGGCGACGAGACCGGACGCACGTGGGCGCTCGCGGTGCTGGAGCACGGTCGGGGTCACCAGCTGAGATCGTCGTCGGCGGACGCTGCTAACGTCGCGTGATGGAGACCGAGTTCCACCAGGATCAGATCGAACGCCTCGTCGCGCTCGAGCGGAAGTTCGGCAAGGAGGGGCTCACGTTCGACGACGTCCTCCTCCTTCCGGCCGAGTCGCACGTCCTCCCGAACGACGTCTCGACGATCACGCGACTGACACCGTCGATCTCGCTGAACATCCCGATCGTCTCGGCCGCGATGGACACGGTGACCGAGGCGCGCCTTGCCATCGCGCTGGCGCGGGAGGGGGGTCTCGGCATCGTCCACCGCAACCTCTCGATCGAGGATCAGGTCGCGGAGGTCGACAAGGTGAAGCGCTCGGAGTCGGGGATGATCGTCGAGCCGGTCACGCTGCGCGCCGACAACTCCGTCGCCGAGGCGCTCGAGCTCATGGAGCGCTACCGCATCTCGGGCGTCCCGATCACGGACGACGACGGCGTCCTCGTCGGCATCCTCACGAACCGCGACCTCCGCTTCGAGACCGACGCGTCGCAGCCCGTCTCCGCGCTGATGACGAACCGCAACCTCGTCACGGCCCCGGTGGGGACGACGCTGGCAGGAGGCCGAGGCGATCCTCCACCGCAACAAGATCGAGAAGCTCCCGGTGGTCGACGCCGACGGCCAGCTCAAGGGGCTCATCACCGTCAAGGACATCTCGAAGCGCATCAAGTACCCGGATGCGACGAAGGACGACCAGGGCCGCCTGCGGGTCGGTGCCGCGGTCGGCGTCGGATCGGACGCGCTCGAGCGCGCTGCCGCGCTCGTCGCCGCCGAGGTCGACGTCCTCGTCGTCGACACCGCGCACGGCCATTCGCACGGGGTTCTCGACGTCGTGCGCAAGCTGAAGGTCGAGCACGACATCGAGCTGATCGCGGGGAACATCTCGACCGGCGACGGGGCGCTCGCTCTCGCCGATGCAGGGGCTGACGCGGTCAAGGTGGGCCAGGGGCCGGGGAGCATCTGCACGACCCGCGTGGTGGCCGGCGTCGGCGTACCGCAGGTCACGGCCGTGTACGACGCGGTGCAGGCGCTCGCCGGGCAGGGCATCCCGGTGATCGCGGACGGCGGCGTGCGGAACTCGGGCGACATCGCGAAGGCGATCGCGGCCGGGGCGGACGTCGTCATGCTCGGATCGATGCTCGCCGGCACCGACGAGGCGCCGGGCGAGGTCATCGTCGCGCAGGGCGAGCGCTTCAAGGAGTACCGCGGCATGGGCTCCCTGGGCGCGATGAAGGCGCGCTCGTTCTCGAAGGACCGCTACTTCCAGGGCGACGTCGAGGACGTCGAGAAGCTCATCCCGGAGGGGATCGAGGGCCGCGTCCCGTACAAGGGCCCGCTCGCGCCGATCGTCCACCAGGTCGTCGGCGGGCTCCGTCAGTCGATGGGCTACTGCGGCGCGGAGACGATCGAGGACATGAAGACCCGGACGCGGTTCACGCGCATCACGCCCGCCGGCCTGCTCGAGAGCCATCCGCACGGCGTGACGATCACGAAGGACGCTCCGAACTACCGGCGCTGATGGCCGAGGTCGTCGCGCTCCCGACACCCGAGGCCCCGCCCGAGGAGCGCCCGGTGCTCGTCGTCGACCTCGGCGGGCAGTACAGCCAGCTCATCGCGCGGCGGGTGCGCGAAGCGCGTGTCTACTCCGAGCTCGTCGGGCATCGCCTCTCCGCCGCCCAGGTCGCGGCGCGCAACCCGGCCGCGCTCATCCTCTCGGGCGGTCCCGCGTCGGTCTACGCGGAGGGCGCGCCCGACCTCGACACGGAGATCTTCTCGCTCGGGATCCCCACCCTCGGCATCTGCTACGGCATGCAGCTCATGGCGCGGGATCTCGGCGGCGTCGTCGAGCGCACCGGGGCGTCCGAGTTCGGCAAGGCCGAGCTCGAGACCGGCGAGTCCGAGCTCTTCAACGACCTCCCGCCGGAGCAGACCGTGTGGATGAGCCATCGCGACTCGGTGACGGCGCCGCCGACGGGCGCCGAGGTCACCGCCAGCTCCCCGTCGACCCCGATCGCCGCGTTCGAGGATCGCGCGCGGCGGCTCTACGGCGTCCAGTTCCATCCCGAGGTCGTGCACACGCCGCACGGGCAGGAGATCCTGAAGAACTTCCTCTACGAGGTCGCCGGCACGCCGCCGACGTGGACGCCCGCTGCCGTCATCGAGGAGCAGGTCGCGCGGATCAGGGCGGCGGTCGGGTCCGAGCGGGTTCTGTGCGCGCTCTCCGGCGGCGTCGACTCCGCCGTCGCCGCGCTGCTCGTGCACAAGGCGGTCGGCGACCAGCTCACGTGCGTCTTCGTCGACCACGGGCTCCTGCGCGAGAACGAGGCCGAGCAGGTCGTCGAGACGTTCGGCGGCCACTTCCACGTGCCGCTCGTCCACGTGCAGGCGCAGAAGCGTTTCCTGACGCGGCTCGCCGGCGTCTCCGACCCGGAGGAGAAGCGCAAGATCGTCGGCGAGGAGTTCATCCGCGTCTTCGAGGAGGAGGCACGGAAGCTCGGAGACGTGCGCTTCCTCGTCCAGGGGACGCTCTACTCGGACGTCATCGAGTCGGGCGGCGGGGAGGACGGTGTCGCCGCGCTCATCAAGTCGCACCACAACGTCGGTGGGCTGCCGGCCGACATGCGCATGGAGCTGGTCGAGCCGCTGCGGCTCCTCTTCAAGGACGAGGTCCGCCGCGTCGGCGAGGAGCTCGGCCTGCCCGAGCGCATGGTCTGGCGCCAGCCCTTCCCCGGCCCCGGCCTCGCGATCCGGATCATCGGCGACGTGACCGAGGAGCGGCTCGCCATCCTGCGGCGCGCGGACGCGATCCTGCTCGAGGAGATCCGTCGGGCCGATCTCTACCGCGAGCTGTGGCAGAGCTTCGCCGTGCTACCGGCGATCCGCTCGGTCGGCGTCCAGGGCGACGAGCGCACGTACGCGTACCCCGTCGTCATCCGTGCGGTGACGTCCGAGGACGCGATGACAGCTGACTGGGCGCGCATCCCGTACGAGGTGCTGGAGGCCATCTCGAACCGCGTCATCAACGAGATCCCCGGGGTGAACCGGGTCGTCTACGACATCTCGTCGAAGCCGCCGGCGACGATCGAGTGGGAGTGATGATCGCGCGGCGCTCGCCGCCGGCGGTCATCGGTTGCGACCTGTGGATCCGATTTCAACGTTCGAGGGTCGAGTTCTGAGCCGGACGGTCGATTCTCGAGTTCGATGAGACTCGCGCTTCTTGCACTGCTGCTCGCCTGCGGGCTCGCGCTGTCGGGCGCGCCGGCGCACGCAAGTCAGACGCTCGCAGGAACGTGAACGGCGTTCGTCTCGCTGAATGTCAACGCGAAGGGCGAGGCGCTCTTCACGTACACGCCGCCCGAACGGGCGACGCCGGCACGTGCTGGCGTGGGGAGCCGTTGACGCCGTCGCGCCCGTCCGCAGACGTGCCTCAGACAACGGTTCAGCTCGGACTACGCGGGCGGCTGGGGCAAGTACCGCAAGGGCCGGTACTGGCGGAGTTCAAGAACGTGCTGCCGAGCCGTACGACGGCCCGGCGCTCGTCTACGGGTCGCCGCGTGCACCGCACCGGACGGGTCGTACTGGGCGGTGCAGAGCTGGCAGCGCGACCAGCCGCTCCGCGGCTTCGACCCTTGGCTTCCGGAGCACATGGCCTGGGAGCTCCACGTCGTCGCACTGGACGACGCGCTCGCCGAAGCTCGAGGTCTTCCCGAACTGGACGTACGGCGGGACGCTGGCAGGGTCTCTTCGGGCGGCTGCTCGTACCGCGGACAGCCGGTGTTCGGCTTCAAGACGCCGAACGCGAAGGGCGTGCCGAAGGACCGCAATGCGCGGAACCTCTACATCGACACCTTCAACTCGCCGTACGGACCGGGCTGGAAGCGCGACGGCGCCAAGGTGACGCATCCCGGGTCACGGGGGGTTCTGCTACAGCTTCGCTCCCCGCAGCGGCCGTCCGCCCGGCTATCCCTACGTCCCGACTGCGCCCCGCGGCCGCGGCGAGCGGCATCGAGTCACGCGCGGTGGGCCCCGGCGTGATGCCCGACGTCATGTGGGAAGGCGCGGCGCTTGGCGCATACGACCGTGAACGCCGACGACGAGTTCAACGCCGTCTTCGACGCGATGATCGAGCGGCGACAAGTCCTGCGCCGGCAGAGCGGTAGGCTCGGCGCGTTCACGACGGCTTCAGGAGGGTCATGGGCGACCTGTGGCAGGACGAGGGATTCGGCGGGGTCGGTGCGGTCGGGGACGCCGACGGCGACGACGACTGGGACGAGGGAGACGAGAGCCTCGACACGACGCTCGAGGACGGCTTCGACGATCCCGAGGAGCTCGAGGACGACGGCCTGGGGGACGACGGCGAGGAGGAGTCCGCCGGCTAGCGGATCGCGAAGCCGCGGAGCCCTTCCGGCGCCTCGTCCGTCACCTCGACCGCGTCCACCCGAGCACCGCGCGGCCCTTCGCGGCAGAACGCGACGAGTTGCGAGACGGCATCCGGCTCGCCTTCGAAGACCGCTTCGACCGCCCCGTCGCCGGTGTTCCGAACCCAGCCGGACACGCCCGCGGTCGCCGCCCGGCGGCGAACGGAGTCGCGAAAGAAGACGCCCTGTACGAGCCCGCGGACGATGACACGGCGACGGATCACGTCAGCCGAACGATGCCGTTCGGGTCGACCTCGACGTCGACCCGATCGCCTCTCGCGGGGTGGTCGATCGAGGCTTCGGCAGCCTCCAGCATGCGCCCGTCGTCCAGGCGCACGCGAAGCCGGACGATCGGACCCGTGCGCACGGCGCTCTCGACGACGCCCACGCCCCCGTTCGTCGCGCGCGTGACGGTCACGGCCTCGGGCCGGACGACCTCGCCGCCCGCGACGTTGCCGATGCCGAGGAAGCGCGCGACGTCGGCGTCGAGAGGTCGTGCCCAGAGCTCGTCCGGGGTCGCGACCTGAACGACCCGCCCCGAGCGCATGACCGCAATGCGATCGCCGAGGGCGAACGCCTCGGTCTGGTCGTGCGTCACGTACACGGCAGTCAGGGCGAGCCGGTCGAACAGCGCCGCGAGATCCTCGAGCAGGCGATCGCGGAGGCGCCGATCGAGCGATCCGAGCGGCTCGTCGAGGAGGAGCACACGCGGCTCGGGTGCGAGCGCGCGTGCGAGCGCGACCCGTTGCTGCTCGCCACCCGAGAGCGTCCCGACGGAGCGTCGCTCGAAGCCCGTGAGCCCGACGAGCTCGAGGAGCTCGGTCGTGCGCGCCGCGATCGCGTCGTTCGTGTCACCGCGCATGCGCAGGCCGAACGCGACGTTCCCGAACACGTCGCGGTGCGGGAAGAGCGCATGATCCTGGAAGACGAGCCCGATCCCCCTGCGATGCGGCGGCGTCCCGGCGAGGTCGACTCCGTCCAGGAGGACGCGCCCTGCGTCGGGCACGCTGGAGGCCGGCGATCACCCGCAGTAGCGTCGTCTTGCCGGAGCCGCTCGGCCCCAGCACGGTGACGACCTCTCCGTCGGCGACGTCGAGCGACGCACCGTCGAGAACGGCCTCGTCGTCGAACCGCACGACGATGTCCTCGGCGCGAAGCATCGCTAGAACCACCCGCCGCGCCGCATGCGCAGGCGCTCGACCATGAGCACGGCGACGATCGTCACCGCCATGAGCACGACCGCCAGCGCGTAGGCCTGCGCGACGTTGAGCTCGCCGGGCCGGCCGAGAAAGCGGAAGATCGCGACGGGCAGCGTCGGGCGATCCGGCCGCGCGAGGAAGACCGTGGCGCCGAACTCGCCGAGCGAGATCGCGAACGCGAAGCCGGCCGCGACGGCCAGGCCGCGCGACACGATCGGCAGGTCGACCTCGCGACGAACGCGGCCCGGCGACGCGCCGAGGAGCGCCGCCGCCTCGCGCTGGCGCGGGTCGATCGACCGCAACGTCGGCGCGACGATCCGCACGACGAACGGGATGGCGACGAGCGCCTGCACGACCGGAACGATCCAGGGGGCGGCGCGGAAGTCGAGCGGCGCGGTGTCGAACGCGATGAGGAAGCCGAGGCCGAGCATCACCGCAGAGGCGCCGAGCGGCAGCAGCACGAGCCCGTCGAGAAGCCGTGATCCCCGGCGTGCAGTCACGGCGAACGCGGCGAGCCCGCCGACGACGAGCGCGATGGCCGTTGCCGCCGCCGCGTAGACGATCGAGTTCACGATCGCCTCCCACGGAGCGACGAGAAGGACGCTCGTCGGCTCGGCCGAGGGCGTCGTACGGCGTCGAGACCGTGCCCTCCTCCGACCGCGAGCGAGCGCTCCACGAGGACGCCGAGCGGAAGCCCGAGGAAGAGCGCGAGCGTGCCGAGGCTCACCGCGACGACGATCTTGTCGCGCGCCGTCCGGGGCCGACGCAGGGTCTCGCGCTCCGGACGCAGCCGACCGGTCGCCGTGAGCCGGCGCTCGAGCCGGGTCGCGACGAAGACGGCGGCCACGACGCACGCCAGCTGGACGAGCGAGAGGACGGCGGCCGCTCGCAGGTCGAACAGGCGGATCGCCTGGTTGTAGATCTCGGCTTCGAGCGTCGCGTACCGCGGCCCACCGAGGATCAGGACGATCCCGAACGACGTGAACGAGAAGAGGAAGACGATCGCGGCTGCGGCTGCGAGCGCGGGAGCGAGGAGCGGCACCGTGATCTCGCGGAACCGCGCGAACGGCGACGCACCGAGCGTCGCCGCGGCTTCGGACACTCCGGGATCGAGGCTCGCCCAGAACGTGCCGACGATCCGCACGACGACCGCGACGTTGAAGAACGCGTGCGCCACGAGGATCGGCGCCCATCCTCGTTCGACCCCGTCCGGCAGGATCGCGAGGAACGCGAGCGCGACGACGACCGTCGGAAGAACGAACGGGACGACGACGAGCGCGCTCACGAGGCTCCGCCCGCGGAACCGATACCGGCCGAGGACGTACGCGGCCGGGAGGGCGATCGCGATCGTGAGCACGGTCGACGCCAGTGCCTGCCAGACGGTGAACCACACCACCTCGCGCGTGACCGGATCGGTCAGGACGTCGAGCGGCGAGTCGCCGGCGCCCCGCAGGCCGCGGTCGACGATGGAGGCGAGCGGATAGAGGAAGAAGAGCGCAAGGAACGCGAGCGGGACCCCGTACGTGAGCGTCCGCCAGGCGCTGCCGCTCAGCGAATCACGATGCTCGTCCACTCGTCCACCCACCGTTCCCGGTTCGCGTCGATCTCCTCGGGCGGCAGCTCGAGCGGGCGCGCCGGCACGACGGCGTACCGGGCGAACACCGCCGGGAGGGCCGCGTCGCGGCGCGCCGGGAAGACGTACATCTGCAGCGGGATGTCCTCCTGGAAGCGCTTCGAGAGCATGAAGTCGACGAGCTCGCGCGCGCCGTCCTCGTTCTTCGCCCCCCGCAGGACGCCGGCGAGCTCGACCTGCCGGAAGCAGCTGTCCTCCACCACAGCTGTCGGCGCTGCCGCCGGCCGTGGCTTCCGACCGAGCACCTCGGCGGGCGGGCTCGACGCGTAGGAGACGACGATCGGGCGCGTCCCGTGGCTTCCCGCTGCGCCCGAGAAGCGCGCGAAGTAGGCGTCCTCCCAGCCGTCCACGACGAGGACGTCGTTCGCGCGCAGCTTGCGCCAGTAGCCCTGCCAGCGGTCGCCGAACTGCGCGATCGTCGCCAGCATGAACGCGAGGCCGGGGGTCGAGGTCGCGGGATTCTCCACCACGAGCTGCCCGCGGTAGCGCGGGAGTGTGAGCTGGACGAGATTCGTCGGTGGCGCCAGGCCGTGGCTCGCGAACCAGCCCTTGTCGACGTTCAGGCACACGTCGCCACGGTCGATCGGTGTCACGCGATGCTCCGGGTCGAGGACGAGCGCCGGGTCGACCTCGGCGAGCTCGGGCGACTCGTACGGCTCGAAGACGTCGCCCGCGAGGGCCCGTGCGAGGAGGTTGTTGTCGACGCCGAACAGCACGTCTCCTTCGGGATTCCCGGCGGTCAGCAGCGCCCGCGTGACGACCTCGCCGGCGTCTCCGGCCTTCAGGATCCGCAGCTTCAGGCCGCTCTCGTCCTCGAACGCCTGCTTCACGTCGTCGGAGATCGCGAACGAGTCGTGCGTGACGAGGACGACGTCGGTCGGCTTCTCGCCGCTCCCGCCGCAGCCCGCGGCTGCCAACGGTCACCGCGAGCACGAGCGCAAGGAGCGCCTTGTGACACAGCAGTCACCCGGCCGCTCCCGGTCGGACGGCGAGAACCACGCCGCGCTCGACCGTGACGCGAGCGCGACTCGGCCGCGAACACGTTCGAGACTCCGCGACTCGACCCCGGCTCGAGCGTCTCGCCGCGGAGCGGATAGGCGAGCCCCTCCGTCGTGACGCCCTCGGCCGGTCCGTTCACTGCGAGCAGCGTCAGGAGCTCGCCCGGCTCTCCCTCCAGCTCCCGCTCGCCGCGAAGCACGTGAACGCGCGCCTCGCCCGACGAACGCGTCGATCTGCGAGCGTGCGTATCGCTCCGACGCGAGGAGGAGCGCGGCGGACAGCAGGTGGTCGAGCCGGCCGCCCTCGGAGGCGAGCACGAGGATGCGAGCGGGGCTCAAGGTGAGTGCGAGGTCGAGAGCGAGCTCGAGGTCGGTCGCGTCCTTCTCCTGCGGATGGCGCTCGATGCGCACCCCCGCTGCCTCTGCGACAGCGACGGCCTCGGGGGAGGCCGAGTCGAAGTCGCCTACCGCCACGGTCACGTCGAGGCCGAGCGCGAGCGCGTGCTCGAGGCCCTTGTCGGCGGCGATCACCGGCGCCCCGAGCGGCACCTCGAGGGCGGCACGCGGAGCGGGGAGGTCTCCCCCTGACACCACCACGACGACCTCTTCAGACACGCCTTCCTCCGCTGGCATTACCCAGATCAGGTTCTGCGGGTCGGCGGCGCTCTCGTCCGCCCTCTCAGCCCGGCTGTCCCGAGCTCCCCGTTACGCTCGGGCCATCGTAGCGCCTCGGGCATTCGTGGACCGGTGCGTCCTGCGTCGCACGGTCGTTCCGGCCGGGGCTGCTTGAATTCGCCGGCTGTGGCGAGCGCGACGCAGATCCGTCGTAACACGATCCTCCTGAGCCTCTGCCTGCTGACGCTCTCGGGTGTCCTCCAGCTCGCCGTCGCGGTCGCGACGATCACGCTCGTGCTCGTCACGGGGATCGAGTCGATCCTCGGGCTCGGGCCGGCGATCTTCCTGACTGCCGGCGCACTCGCGGCGCTTCCCGCCGGGCGCCTGATGGACCGATTCGGCCGCGTGCCGGTGATCGCGGGCGCGTTCGTCGTCGGGGCGGTCGGCTGCTCCCTCACGGCCCTGGGCTGCCTGGCGGACAACGCGCCCCTCGTCATCTTCGGCTTCATCGGCATCGGCGCCATGAACGGCGGCGTCCTGCTCGCGCGCACCGCCGCCGCGGACATGTATCCGCCGGAGAGGAAGGCGCGGGCGATCTCGTACGTCCTCTTCGGCGCGCTGTTCGGCGCGGCGCTCGGGCCGCTCGTGTTCCGACCCTTGTTCGCAGGAAAGGACTTCGAGCTCGACACGCTCGTCATTCCCGTGGTTCGTCGCGGCGGCGATGGCGCTCGTCGGTCTCATCCTCGCGCTCAACATCCGCCCCGATCCGAGAACGATCGCCCTCGAGCTCCAGGCAGCCGACCGCGCGAGCGGCGTCGCGGGCGAGCCGCTCCGGCGGCTCCGCTCCGCGAGATCCTGCGCCGGCCGGGCGTGCCGTCCGCCGTCATCGCCGCGCTGGCGAGCTTCGCCGTCATGGCGGGCGTGATGAACCTCACCGGGTACATCGTCGTGGGCCACCACCACGCCCAGGCGGACGTCTTCACCGTGATCAGCCTCCACATCGTCGGCATGTACGCGCTCGTCCTCGTCATCGGCGCTCTCGTCGACCGGGTCGGACGGCGACCGACGCTGCTCTGGGGCATGGCGATCATGGCTGTCTCGACCGTGCTGCTCGGCTTCGTCGACTCGATCGCGTGGATGTCCGTCTCGCTCTTCCTGCTCGGGCTCGGCTGGAACCTCGCCTACATCTCGGCCACGGCCGAGCTCGTGACGCACGCCACTCCGGTCGAGCGCGGTCGCCTGGTGGGCTTCACGGATCTGGCGGCGGGGCTCCTCGCGGCCGCGCTCGCGCTGCTCGGCGGCGTCGCCTACACGGAGTGGGGCGTCGGCGCGGTGGCGGTCGGCGCGACGCTCGCGGTGGTCGTGCCCGCGGCTGGCGATCCTGTTCGCCCGCCGGCCGCCCGCGCGTGGTTCCCGAACCGGCGGGCTGAACGAGTAAGGGGCGCCTCGCGGCGCCCCTCTCGATGCAAGGACGTGTCTCGGGTCAGGCCTTGTGGACGACGATGCTTCCGCCGGCGATCGCCTGCGGATCGCGCGTCGATGTCGTCGAAGATCAACTGTTGCCGCTGCTCGTCTCCCATGATCTTGATCCGGAACTTGTCCGCGCCGGCGAGCCGTCGTAGGCGTGAGCATGGAACGTCGTAGTTGCCGGCGCCGTTGATCGTGCCGCGTGCCCTTGAACTGGGCCTTGCGAGCCCGCGACCACGAGCCACTCGTACGCCGTGCTGTTGAAGTTCAGGTTGCCGCCTGGAACTGGAACTCGGTCTTGCCGTCGGGCACGTGTCGCGCCCTTCTTGTACTTCGAGACGAAGCCGAAGTTCGCCTTCCCGGTCAGCGGCTGCAGGTATCGGCCGCGGTAGGCGCCCGGCCGGCGAGTTGATCCAGCCGCCGCCGGTCACGAAGCCGCCGTTCGGGTCGTAGACGACGACGTACACGGGCTCGGCGGTCGAGGTGCTCGGCTTGTGGACGTTACTGCCGCCGTATGCCGCGGTGACCGTGACGACCGCCGGGACGGCGGACGAGTACGTCACGCTGCACGAGCTCGAAGAGGCAGTCTGCGGCGAAAGCGTGCAACTCGAGATCGTCGTCGCGGTCGTCGTCGCGTTGTAGAAGCTGAACGTGACCGTCCCAGCGGGCGCCGATTTCGTACCCGCGACTTCGGTATCCGTGACAGTGGCCGTGCAGGTGGATGAGGTGTTGATGACGGTCAGGAGCGGGCTGCAGGCAACGGACGTCGTCGTGCTGCGCTTGCCGACAGCGACGTCGAACGTGCCAGAGCTGGTCGTGTGCACCGCCGACCCCTGGTAGGCGCCGGTGATCGTGTGCGTGGTGGAACTCGCATTGCTCGGCGTGTAGGTGACGGAACAGGTCGAGCTTGCCGGGCCTGCGGGCGCCAACGTGCAGGTGCTCGGCGCGGTGAAGGTGCCAGTGCCGGCAGTGAAGTGCCCGCGCCGGTGCTCGAGAAGGTCACGTTGCCGCTCGGCGCGGACTTGCCTCCGGCGTCGGTGTCGGCTGACGGTGGCAGTGCAGGTCGTGTTCTGGCTCACGACGATTGACGCCGGGGCGCAGGTCACGCGTGGTCGAGGTCGAGCGCTTGGTGACGGTGATGGCGTCGCTGCCGTCGCTCGCGTCGTGCAGTGCCGTGCCCTGGTAGGCGCCCTTGACCGTGTGCGCCCGGCGCCCGCGGTCGGGCGGTAGTTGACCGAGCAGCTCGAGCTGTCGGGATGGCGGGAACCGGCGCGAGCGTGCAGCTCGCCGCCGAGAAGGTGCCCGTGCCCGGCGCCCGAGCGTCGGGTCGAGCGTCCCGCCCGGGGGGGAGGCTCCGCCCGCGGGCGGTGTCGGAGACGGTGGCGGTGCAGTCGAGGCCTGGTTGGTGCACGCGCGGCGACTGGCAGGAGACCGTGGTCGAGGTCGCGCGCTTGGTGACGTTGATGTCGTCGCTGTCGTCGCTCGCCTCGTGCAGTGCCGTGCCCTGGTAGGCGCCCTTGACCGTGTGCACGCCGGCGCCCGCGGTCGGCGTGTAGTCGACCGAGCAGCGGGAGCTGTCGGGATCGGCGGGAACCGCCGCCAGCGTGCAGCTCGCGGCCGAGAAGGTGCCCGTGCCGGCGCCCGAGCGCGTCAAGTCGACCGTCCCGCCCGGGTTGGAGCTTCCGCCCGGGGAGGTGTCGTCGACCGTGGCGGTGCAGGTCGAGGCCTGGTTGATCGACCCGCGGCGACTGGCAGGTGACCGTGGTCGTGGTCGTGCGCTTGGTGACGTTGATGTCGTCGGTGTCGTCGCTCGCCTCGTGCAGTGCCGTGCCCTGGTAGGCGCCCTTGACCGTGTGCACGCCGGCGCCCGCGGTCGGGCGTGTAGTCGACCGAGCAGCTCGAGCTGTCGGGATCGCGGCAACCGGCGCGAGCGTGCAGCTCGCGGCCGAGGAAGGTGCCCGTGCCCGGCGCCCGAGCGCGTCAAGTCGACGGTCCCGCCCGGGTTGGACGGTGCCGCCCGGGGCGGTGTCGGCGACGGTCGCGCGTGCAGGTCGAGGCCCTGTTGAGGACCGCGCCGGCGACTGGCAGGTGACCGTGGTCGTGGTCGCGCGCTTGGTGACGGTGATGTCGTCGGTGTCGTCGCTCGCCTCGTGCAGGCCGTGCCCTGGTAGGCGCCCTTGACCGTGTGCGCGCCGGCGCCCGCGGTCGGCGTGTAGTCGACCGAGCAGCGGGAGCTGTCGGGATCGGCGGGAACCGGCGCCAGCGTGCAGCTCGCGGCCGAGAAGGTGCCCGTGCCGGCGCCCGAGCGCGTCCAGTCGACCGTCCCGCCCGGGATGGAGGCTCCGCCCGGGGCGGTGTCGTCGACCGTGGCGGTGCAGGTCGAGGCCTGGTTGATGACCCGCGGCGACTGGCAGGTGACCGTGGTCGAGGTCGCGCGCTTGGTGACGGTGATGTCGTCGGTGTCGTCGCTCGCCTCGTGCAGGCCGTGCCCTGGTAGGCGCCCTTGACCGTGTGCACGCCGGCGCCCGCGGTCGGCGTGTAGTCGACCGAGCAGCTGGAGCTGTCGGGATCGGCGGGAACCGGCGCGAGCGTGCAGCTCGCGGCCGAGAAGGTGCCCGTGCCCGCGCCCGAGCGCGTCCAGTCGACGGTCCCGCCCGGGTTGGAGGCTCCGCCCGGGGAGGTGTCGTCGACCGTCGCGGTGCAGGTCGAGGCCTCGTTGATGACCCGCGGCGACTGGCAGGTGACCGTGGTCGTGGTCGCCCGCTTGGTGACGGTGATGTCGTCGGTGTCGTCGCTCGCCTCGTGCAGGCCGTGCCCTGGTAGGCGCCCTTGACCGTGTGCGCGCCCGGCGCCCGCGGTCGGCGTGTAGTCGACCGAGCAGCGCGAGCTGTCGGGATCGGCGGGAACCGGCGCGAGCGTGCAGCTCGCGGCCGAGAAGGTGCCCGTGCCGGGGCCCGAGCGCGTCAAGTCGACGGTCCCGCCCGGGGTGGAGGCTCCGCCCGGGGAGGTGTCGTCGACCGTGGCGGTGCAGGTCGAGCCCTGGTTGATGACGCCGCGGCGACTGGCAGGTGACGGTGGTCGAGGTCGCGCGCTTGGTGACGGTGATGTCGTCGGTGTCGTCGCTCGCCTCGTGCAGGCCGAGCCCTGGTAGGCGCCCTTGACCGTGTGCACGCCGGCGCCCGCGGTCGGCGTGTAGTCGACCGAGCAGCGGGAGCTGTCGGGATCGGCGGGAACCGGCGCGAGCGTGCAGCTCGCGGCCGAGAAGGTGCCCGTGCCGGCGCCCGAGCGCGTCCAGTCGACCGTCCCGCCCGGGTTGGAGGCTCCGCCCGGGGAGGTGTCGTCGACGGTCGCGGTGCAGGTCGAGGCCTGGTTGATCGACCCGCGGCGACTGGCAGGCGACCGTGGTCGTGGTCGCGCGCTTGGTGACGGTGATGTCGTCGGTGTCGTCGCTCGCCTCGTGCAGTGCCGTGCCCTGGTAGGCGCCCTTGACCGTGTGCACCCGGCGCCCGCGGTCGGCGTGTAGTCGACCGAGCAGCGGGAGCTGTCGGGTCGGCGGGAACCGGCGCCAGCGTGCAGCTCGCGGCCGAGAAGGTGCCCGTGCCGGGCCGAGCGCGTCAGTCGACCGTCCCGCCCGGGTTGGAGGCTCCGCCCGGGGCGGTGTCGTCGACCGTGGCGGTGCAGGTCGAGGCCTGGTTGATCGACCCGCGGCGACTGGCAGGTGACCGTGGTCGTGGTCGTGCGCTTGGTGACGGTGATGTCGTCGGTGTCGTCGCTCGCCTCGTGCAGGCCGAGCCCTGGTAGGCGCCCTTGACCGTGTGCACGCCGGCGCCCGCGGTCGGCGTGTAGTCGACCGAGCAGCGCGAGCTGTCGGGATCGGCGGGAACGCCGCCAGCGTGCAGCTCGCGGCCGAGAAGGTGCCCGTGCCGGCAGGCCCGAGCGCGTCAGTCGACCGTCCCGCCCGGGTTGGAGGCTCCGCCCGGGGAGGTGTCGTCGACCGTGGCGGTGCAGGTCGAGGCCTGGTTGATCGACGCGCGGCGACTGGCAGGTGACGGTGGTCGGGGTCGCGCGCTTGGTGACGGTGATGTCGTCGGTGTCGTCGCTCGCCTCGTGCAGTGCCGTGCCCTGGTAGGCGCCCTTGACCGTGTGCCCCCGGCGCCCGCGGTCGGCGTGTAGTCGACCGAGCAGCTCGAGCTGTCGGGATCGGCGGGAACCGGCGCCAGCGTGCAGCTCGCGGCCGAGAAGGTGCCCGTGCCCGCGACCGAGCCGTCAAGTCGACCGTCCCGCCCGGGTTGGAGGCTCCGCCCGGGGCAGGTGTCGGAGACCGTGGCGGTGCAGGTCGAGGCCTCGTCGATGACCCGCGGCGACTGCAGGTGACGGTGGTCGTGGTCGCCCGCTTGGTGACGGTGATGTCGTCGGTGTCGTCGCTCGCCTCGTGCAGTGCCGTGCCCTGGTAGGCGCCCTTGACCGTGTGCGCGCCGGCGCCCGCGGTCGGCGTGTAGTCGACCGAGCAGCGCGAGCTGTCGGGATCGGCGGGAACCGGCGCCAGCGTGCAGCTGGCGGCCGAGAAGGTGCCCGTGCCGGCGCCCGAGCGCGTCCAGTCGAAGGTCCCGCCCGGGTTGGAGGCCCCGCCCGGGGAGGTGTCGTAGACCGTGGCGGTGCAGGTCGAGGCCTGGTTGATGACCCGCGGCGACTGGCAGGTGACCGTGGTCGAGGTCGCCCGCTTGGTGACGTTGATGTCGTCGGTGTCGTCGCTCGCGTCGTGCAGAGCCGTGCCGCCGTAGGCGCCCTTGACCGTGTGCACCCCGGCGCCCGCGGTCGGCGTGTAGT
>CAVWES010000009.1:0-200848 GCA_963754175.1 uncultured Gaiellaceae bacterium
CGGCTGGTACCGGCTGGCGCACGGCGGTCATGCGGCGCCCGTTGCCGATCGCGCTCGCCACGGGCGCGCTGATGCTGATCATCGCCCTGCCGTGCGCTGCGCGCCGAGTGGACGCCCGGTCGACTCCAGCGTGATCCCGAAGGGCCAGAGCGCGCGCACCGTGGCCGACACCGTCGATCGTGACTTCCCCGGCGGCCGGGCTCGGCCCGCTCGCGCGCGTGGTCACCGACGCCGGGGATCCGAGCCGCCGGTGTGGAGCGGCGACGCCGCGATTCTGAAGACCCCGCCCGGGCGTGCGCGCGGTGCAGCTGAACCGCACGCGCTGAACGGCGAGGCGCGGCGCAGATCGACGTGCTGGCCAAGGGTGAGGCGGCGCGCCAGACGGCCCGGGACCTGGTGGCGAGAATCGCGACGTCGGGCGCCGTAGCCGACGCTGATCGGCGGCGCGCGCCGCGGAGTTCGTCGACCAGCAGGCGGCGATCGGGTCGAGCCTCCCGCTCGCGTGTCGGGCTGCTCGTCGGGCTGACGATGCTCGTCCTGTGGCTGATGACGGGCTCGATCGTGCTGCCGATCAAGGCGATCGTCATGAACGCGCTGACCGTCGGCGCTTCGCTCGGGGATCCTCACGCTCGTCTTCCAGGACGGGCGGTTCGAGGGCCTGCTCGGCTACACCGGCAACGGCGGCGTCGGGCCGACGGACTTCCTGGTCGCCGCCGCACTGGTGTTCGCGCTCTCGACCGACTACGGCGTCTTCCTGCTCGGGCGCATCAAGGAGGCGCGCGACGGCGGGCTCACCGATCGCGAGGCGGTGGCCGTCAGCGTCGAGCGCACCGGCGCGGTGGTGACCGCGGCGGCGATCCTGCTCGCGGTGGCGATCGGCGCGTTCGTCGCGTCCTCGATCTCCTTCATCCAGCAGATCGGCGTCGCCACCGCGGCCGGCGTCGTGATCGACGCCTTCATCGTGCGCGCACTGCTGGTGCCATCGCTGATGGGCCTGCTCGGGCGCTGGAACTGGTGGTCGCCGCGGCCGCTGACGCGCCTTCACGCACGCTTTCGGACTGCGCGAGGAGCCGGCCACCTGAGGGCGACCAAACGCCGTCGACGGGGAGAAAGCGGGTCGCCGCCAGGTGCCGGTCCGACGCCGTCGAGGTGTGACCGCGCGCAGGATGCCGCCGCCCGGATGGACGGGCTTGGCCAGCGCGGGCGGGACGGTGGGTGAGCGGTCGCGCCAGCCGAGCAGGAGCTCGTCGTAGATCGGGAGCTGGACGCGGGGGACGGGGCCGTCCTCGATCGGCGACGGCCGCAGGCGGGCGGCAGTCGCGCAGCGGGCAGGCCGGACCAGTAGGCGAGGTCGGCGCTCGGTCGGCGCCCGCGTGGCAGGCGTAGTAGCGGCGGGCGAGCTGGTCCAGCGACGCGTCGCGGTCGGCGGCGGGCGGAGCGCGAGCGGGACGTAGACGCGCTCGACGTCATGCGCGAGCGCGGCCCTGCGATCGCCGCGCGCGCGAGCAGGTGCGGCGAGCGCCTGGCCCTCGACCGGAGGCCGGCCGCGGCTGCGCCGCGAGCTCGCGCGCGGGTCGCCGGGAGCGCGCCCGCGATCGGCTCGACCGCGCGGGTGCCGGGCCTCGGTCACGCCGAGCTGGCGCAGGCTGCCGCTCGTTGGCCGCGACCATCCGCGGCGCGAACAGCGGGTGCAGCCACGCGAGGTCCTCGGCGTCGACGAGGTGCAGCGTCCTGCGCATCAGCCAGGTGACGAGCAGGCCGTCGCGGAAGCGCGCCGCCGCGCGCCGCGGAGCGCGTGCGGCAGCGAGCGCGCGTCCTGGGCCTGGACGCGCGAGCAGGTGCGCGCACGACGTCGCCGCCCGGCGCGTGCAGCCACTGGCCGCGCGCGCCGCGCGAGCGTCGCCTCACCCACCCGCGTCGAACGCCGCGACCACGCGCTTGGGCGCCTGCAGCCGCCACGCGTCCTCGATCAGCTCGGCGAGCTGCTCGCGGATCGATCGTCTCCAGCCGCACGAGCACGGCCGGATAGCCGTCGTAGTGCGGCGTGATGAAGAACACGTCGGGCCGCCCTTCAGCAGCGCCTCGCGCGTCGGCGAGGTCGATCGTGCGCACGACCAGCGCGTCCGGATTGGTCCGCAGCCGGCACATGAACTTCCCGCGCACCTTCAGCGACGGCGTCCCGTAGGAGGTCGACTCCTCGACCCCGGGGAACCGCGAGCCGATCTCGACGACGTCCTCCCAGGTCGGCATCAGCCGGGCGCGGACGGGAGCGCGGCGGCGCGTGGTCGCGCTTGTAGACGAGCAGGGTGCGCTTGAACGTGATCACCACGTGCCGTCCTGGTTGTAGCCCTGCGTGCGGCACGGTGACGATGCCGACGTTCGGCCGCGACTTGCGATTCGCGCACCTCGAGCACCTCGGACTCGCGAGTAGATCGTGTCGCCCTCGAAGACCGGATTCGGCAGCCGGACCTCGTCCCAGCCGAGGTTGGCCATCACGTTCTGGGAGACGTCGGTGACGGACTGGCCGGTGACCAGCGCGAGCGTGAAGGTCGAGTCCACGAGCGGCTTGCCCCACTCGGTCTGCGACGCGTAGTGGGCGTCGAAGTGCAGTCGGCGGTGTTCTGCGTCAGCAGCGTGAACCACGAATTGTCGACGGGCAGCACGGTGCGCCCGAGCGGGTGCTCGTAGACGTCGCCGACCGCGAAGTCCTCGAAGAACCGGCCGTTCCAGCCCGGTTTGACCGTCACCCGAATGCCCCTTCCTCGCGCGCCGCCCGCGAGGCGCGCATCGTCGTAGCCGCACAGCTCGCGCAGCAGCGCCTCGGTGCCCTCGCCGCGGGCCGGCGCGCGGCTTGTAGGACGTCCCCATCCGCAACGGCGAGGCGAACAGCCGCACCTCGCCGAGCCGCGGGTGCGCGTAGGCGACGACCGAGTCGCGCGCCGCCACCTGCGGGTCGTCGAGCGCCCCGAGACGTCGTTGACCGCGCCGCACGGGACGCCGTGCTGCCGAGAGCCGCGCGATCGAGCTCCTCCGTCGTCAACTCCGCGAACCGCGGGCGCAGGATCGCGAGCAGCGCCTCGCGGTGCCGGGCGCGCTCGTCGAAGCCCGCGAACCGCTCGTCGGAGGCGAGCTCGGGGGCCAGCGCCGCGCACACGCCCAGCCAGAACTTCTGCTTCGCGCCGCGACCGTGATCCAGCCGTCGGCGGTCTGAAACGCCTGGAAGGGCACGATCGACGGGTGCGCGGACTCGGCGCGCCGCTCGGTGCGTCCCGCGCGACGCGGCCCAGGTGCCCACGTAGGTCAGCAGCGAGAGGCCGTCTCGAACAGCGAGGTGTCGCAGTCGCAGCCGACGCCGTCACGCCGCGCGCGCCACACGCCGGCCAGCAGCGCGAGCGCCGCGACGTAGCCGCCCGAGAAGTCGACCAGCGAGAGGCCGGACTTCGCCGGCGGGCCGTCGGGCTCGCCGGTCAGCGCCATCCAGCCCGCCAGCCCTGCAGCACGTAGTCGTAGGCGGGCTCGGCCGCCGCGGCCCGGTGATCCCGAAGCCGGACAGCGAGCAGCAGACGATCCGCGGATTGACGCCCGCAGGTCCTCGTAACGTGAGCCCGAGCTTGGCGGGCTGGTCGCCGCGCAGGTTCGAGTAGACCGCGTCCGAGACCCGCACGAGGTCCTCGAACACGCCCGCCCGGCGGGCGCGCGCAGGTCGAGCGACACGCTGCGCTTGCCGCGGTTGAACGTCTCGAAGTACAGCGAGTCCTCGCCGTCGCGGAACGGCGGCACGTAGCGGCCGACGTCGCCCCCGACGCCGGGATCCTCGATCTTGATCACCTCGGCGCCCAGGTCGGCGAGCTGCAGCGTCGCCCACGGGCCCGCGCCGAACTGCTCGATCGCCAGCACGCGCACATCCTCCAGCGGCCTCCTCACGCCCTCAGCCTACGCTCCAGGGATGAGCGACTTCGAGCAGCTGGCGAACGCGATCGACCTGCGCGACAAGACCGTCGTCGACATCGGCTGTGGCGACGGCGCGTTCGTGCGCGCCCTCGCGCGCGCCGGAGCCACCGCGATCGGCATCGAGGTCTCCGAGGACGCGGTCGCGCGCGCCCGCGAGACGGACCCCGAGCACCGCTACGAGCTCGGCGGCGCTGAGCGGCTGCCGCTCGAGGACCAGTCGGTCGACGTGGCCACGCTGATGCGCAGCCTGCACCACGTGCCCGATCCGAGCAGCGCCTTCCCGGAGCTGCGCAGGGTCGTGCGCGAGTACGTGTGGATCGCCGAGCCGCTCCCGGAGGGCGAGTTCTTCGAGCTGCTGCGCCCCGTCGACGACGAGACCGGGGTGCGCGCCGGGCCCAGCGCGCGATCGCCGAGCAGGACGGCTTCGACCGCGTCGAGACGATCGAGTACGACGTCACGCTGCCCATCCCGACGTTCGACGCGCTGCGCGAGCGGGTGCTCGCCGCCGATCCGACGCGGGCCGAGCGCTTCGCCGAGGTCGAGGGCGAGCTGCGCGCCCAGTTCACGCCCGGCGACTACGTCGTGCCGATGCGCGCGGACCTGCTGCGTCCTACCAGCCGGTGAACACGAGCTCGCCCGCCGGCTGAGAAGCCGGACCGCGGCCCACGTCGGCAGCGTGAAGTCCCGGTTCGAGAAGACGCTGAGCGAGACCCGCGAGGAAGCGGTGGCGGAGTCCCCGGCGCCATCACCCGCAAGGGGTGATGTCCTCGCCGGGGCGGCGCGTTGGACTCCGCGCATGACGTGGACCGCTTATGACGATGGCTATCTGCGAGCCCACCAGTGGGTTCAGGCACTGGCGGGCGGAGCGGCGCTTCCCAGCGAGGCCTCGCCCGTCGCACTCGGACCGGGGGAGATCGCGCACGCGCGTCTGGCGCCCGTGTCCGTCAGCGGCCACTTCGGCGAGAGCGGTCAGTACCGCCGGTCGTTCCTGCTGGTCGGCGGCCCGGTCGGGCTGGCGCTCACGGGCGCGGCCAGCCTCGCCCACAACGCCAGCAAGAAGGCCGAGGCGCAGCGCGCTGCGATCCCGCGCTGGCACCCGCTGGGCAACGCGACCGTCGTGGCGACCAACCAGCGCCTCGTCGCCATCATCGGCGCGAAGCTGGAGTCGTTCCCCTACGCCGAGACGGGCCCGCTCCAGCTGTTGGTGGGGCCGGGCGGGGCGCCCGTGGTCCAGTTCCAGCCGTCCGGGATGCCGCTGATGCGGCTCGGCTCGCCGTGGACGCCGTTGCTCTACGTCTTCGTCCACCACCTGATCGACGGGCGCCCGCCGGCGGTGCCGCTCCCGCCCGGGTTCCTCGAGCGGGCGCAGGCGGAGGGCCGGCTGGCCGCCGGGTAGCCAGGTCAGCGGGCGCTATTCGCCGGCGGGCGGATCCGCGCGCTTGAAGTGCAGCACGGCGAGCTCGGTCGCGAACCGGTCACCGCTGTTGTCTGCGCGGGCGGAGCTGTCATGCGCGATGGCCAGTGCCTGTTCGAGCGTGCGGGCGAGGAGTCGGTTGAGCTTTTGCCAGCCGCGCGCGTCGAGTTCCAAGGGCACGCGCGTCAGTCGGGTGTCCGCGTCGTCGAGGGTCCCGGCGTCGGCGGCGTGCGGCGAGGTCTTCGACGAGCGTGCTGATCGTGGCCCCGGCGAGCTCGCGGCGCAGTCCTGACGGCAGGTTGCGCCATTGATCGTCGTCGAGTTGCGGTCGCGCGGTCGCCCGGTAGTAGTGCTGCAGTGCGCCGCGCCGCGGCACCGTGCGCACGAGCTCGATGCACTGATACTCGCGCAGCATGCGAACGTGATAGCTGACGACGCCCAGGGGTTCGCCCAGCTCGTCGGCGAGTTCACCGGGACTGGCTTCGCGTTCGCCGAGCCGCTGGAGGATCCGTGCCCGCAGTGGATGCGCGAGGGCTTTGGCGATCCGGGCCTCTGCGGTTTCACCCAGTGGGCGGTGTCCGCTTCGACGGACGAAGATGACGCAACGTTTGGCATAGGTGCATGCTTACCCGGGTCAGACATGCCGACATTCCGGAAAACGCAGTGCCGAAGTGATCCAGCCGTCCGGGCGGAAGGGGTTTCAGTCCGTCGGGGTGACCCGGACGGCCAGGAGCGCGAGGTCGTCGCGCACCGGTCCTTCGACGGTCGCGGCGATGTGCTCGACGATGCCTTCGGCGGTTTGGCCGACGGCGGCGGCGAGGATCGTGTGGAGTTGCTCGGGTGTCCAACTCCGCGGGCGCTGCGGCCTTGAGTCAGTCCGTCGGTGTAGAGGATCAGCGCGTCGCCTTCGCGCAGGCGGGTCGTGCGGTCCTCCAGCGCGACGGCGCCGCGCACGCCGAGCAGCGTGCCCTCGTGCCCCGAACGCCTCGACCGCGCCGGTGGCGCGCAGAATGCGCGGGGCCGGGTGGCCGCCGCAGGCCACGGTGGCGGCGGCCACGACCCGGGCTCGAGGTCGAGCCGGACGCAGGCGACCCCGACGAAAGCGCCGCGCTCGCCCCGGCCCAGCATCACGTCGTTGAGCCGGCGCAGGACCTTGGCCGGGGAGCGGTGCTGCATCGCCGCCGCGCGGATCGTGCTGGCGCGCCAGCGCGCTCACGGCCGCCGCCTCGGCGCCCTCAGCCGCGGACGTCGCCGATGACCAGAACCACGCGTGCGGCCCGGTCGAGAACACGTCGTAGAAGTCGCCGCCGAGCTCGTGCCCGCGCCGCGGCCGGCCGGTACAGCGCCGGCGGTCTCCAGGCCCGCGATCTGCGGCGGGACGGGCGGCAGCAGCGTGGCCTGCAGCGTCTGCGCGATCACCGGCGCGCGTGCGATAGACGCGTGCCAGGTCGACCGCCGCGCCCACGCGCAGGCCGAGGTCCTCGGCCACGGCCGTCTCCAGCGGGCCGACCGGCGCGCCCGACAGCTGATCTCGCCGGCCACGCCTGCGCGCACCCGGATCGGCACGTGCAGCGCGTCGGTGGACGGCGCGGTGGCGCGGCGGACACCGGTCGGACATCGATCGTCCAGTCGGCCGCCGATCCAGCTGGCGGCAAGGCGCTCGACCCGCGGCAGCGTCTCGTCGAGATCGAGCGAGCTGGCCAGCACGCGCGAGCTCTCGGCCAGGAAGCGCTGGGCCTCCTCGGCGCGCTTGATGTCGGTGATGTCCTCGATCGAGCTGATCGCCAGTCGCGGCCGGCCGCGCTCGGCCACGGCGGTCGAGTTCACCCGCGACCACCGCCGGCCGTCGGCATGCCGGACGACGAGCGGTCGCGGACGGTTCCCCGGCGAACACGCGCCGGCTGGGCAGCACGTCGGCCGAGACGCCCAGCGCGCCGGCGAGGTCGGGCAGCTCGCCCAGCAGCGCGTCGGCGGCAGGATTGCGATACACGATGCGCCCCGACGGATCCTCCACGACCACCGCCTCCGCGACACCCTCGAGGATGCCGCGCAGCTCGTCGTCGGTCTGCCGCATCAGCTCGCTCGAGCCGCCGGTTCTCGAGCGCCAGCGCCAGACTGGGCGGCCAGTTGCTCGACCAGCTCGCGTTCCACCGGCGAGAACGGCGGCGCCATGGCGCGCGATCGCGAGCACGTGCTCGGAGCTCAGACGCGAGCGCCAGCGCCGGACCCGTCACGCTGCCCGGGCGCCCGCTCGGCCGCGTCGAGCGCCGCCTGCAGACGCGTCGGCGTCGCCGATCACCACGCGGCGGCGCGGCACGCCTCGCCGTCCGGGGCGCTCAGCCGTCCGCAGTCGGCGTGGACGGCGTCGGTCACGGTCGGCGAGCAGCAGCGGCTCGAGCGCCGCGCGGTCCTCCGGCGCGGGCACGGCCTCGCCCATCCGCCGATCCGGCCGCTCGCAGCCACCGGCCTGCCGGCGCAGGTCCTGCGTGCGCGCCTCGAGCGCACGGGCAGAGCGCCGGAACGCACGCTCCAGCTCCAGCTCGCGCATGATCCGGCCGCTGCGTTCGCCGGCCAGCAGCCCCAACACGGCGCCGGGCGCGATCGCCAACAGATACGCGTGCTCGTACGTGTCGGCTGGCCAGCACGGCGAGATAGCCGAGCGGAGACAGCAGCGCGTCGACCAGATAGACCAGCCCCAGCACCGGCAGCAGCTCGCCGGGCCGGATCCCGGACCCGAACCACTCGCGCAGCGACGACGCGGCCAGATCGGTGGCGAACTGCGCCGCCAGCGCGGCCAACAACACCGCGACGGCCACCCGCGACCCGTCGCCCGCGGCGAACAGTCCGATGACCAGCGCCGGCCCGACCGAGTACCAACCGTCCGCCATGCTCACGAGCAGCCGCTCCGGGTGCGCCGTGCGCCGCGCGACGTCCGGCAGCTCCCCGAGCAGCGAGGCCGAGCGCCACCAGCGCCGGCACCCACGGCGCCGGCGTGAGCAGCAGCAGCGGCACGAACACGAGCTGCGTCGGACGGATCAGCCCGGGCCCGAGCTGGAAGCGCACCCGCCGCATCAGCGCATACCCGATGACCAGCAGGCCCACCGTCAACCCGTCCGCGACGCCGACCTCCAGGACGAACGGCAGCACGAGCGGCCGCGAGCACGAACCCGGCCGCCGCCGCGATCTCCGTGCGCAGCTCGCGGGCGGACAGCCGCCGCGCCACGGCGGGCCCGCGCCGCTCAGAGAGCCCGTCGGCCAACGCGGCCGCCGTGCCCAGCGAGCGCCACAGCACGCCGGCAATAAGCGGCCGCGGCTGGACATCGCTCACGCTGACCATGCTCCCCCGAACGGCCACAACCTACTCCCCGGCCGGAGACGACGGCGGCGGGTCGCTGAGGGTGCGGTGCTGTTGGTCAGGCGACGGCCCGCGAACGTGGCGTAATGTCCGCGCGCATGGACGCGCTCAGGGCTCTGCGGGACGGACTGCTGGAGCACCGCGAGGACTGGGAGGCGGCGTGCGCGTCGTTCGCGTGGCCGGCGCTGGACGAGTTCAACTGGGCGCTCGACTGGTTCGACGCCGTTCGCGCGCGGCAACGACGCGCGTCGGGCTGCTGGTCGTCGAGGCGCGACGGCGTCGCGCGGCTCGCTGACGTTCGACGAGCTGGCGACGCGCTCGGACCAGCTCGCGAACTGGCTGCGCGCGCAGGGCGTCGGCGCGCGGCGACCGGATCGTGCTGATGCTCGGCAACCAGGTCGAGCTGTGGGAGACGATGCTCGCCGCGATGAAGCTCGGCGCGGTCGTGATCCCGGCGACGACGCTGCTGGCCGAGAGCCGACCTGCGCGACCGCATCGACCGCGGCAACGCCACGCCACGTCGTCGTGCGCGCCGCGGACGCGGGCAAGTTCGACGGCGTGCCCGGCGACTACACGCGGATCGCGGTCGGCGACGCGCGTCCGGACGGCTGGCTCGACTACGCGCTCGCCGACCACGCGCCCGCCGAGTTCGCGCCCGACGGCGCCGACGCGCGCCGACCGACCCGCTGCTCCTGTACTTCACCTCCGGCACGACCGCGCGGCCGAAGCTCGTCGAGCACACGCACGCGACCTATCCGGTCGGCCACCTGTCGACGATGTACTGGATCGGCCTGCAAGCCCGGCGACGTGCACCTGAACCTGAGCTCGCCCGGCTGGGCCAAGCACGCCTGGTCGAACTTCTTCGCGCCGTGGAACGCCGAGGCGACGGTCGCGATCTTCAACTACGAGCGCTTCGACGCGGCCGCGCTGCTGGACGTGATCGCCACGCACGGCGTCACGACGTTCTGCGCGCCGCCGACCGTCTGGCGCATGCTCATCCAGGCCGACCTCGGCGTCGGTGCAGACGCAGCTGCGCGAGGTCGTCGGCGCCGGCGAGCCGCTCAACCCCGAGGTCATCGAGCAGGTGCAGCAGGCCTGGGGCCTGACGATCCGCGACGGCTACGGCCAGACCGAGACGACGCTGCAGATCGGCAACTCGCCCGGCCAGCCGGTGAAGCCCGGCTCGATGGGCCGGCCGCTGCCCGGCTACGACGGTCGCGCTGCTCGACCCGCGTGACCGGCGAGCCCGCCGACGAGGGCGAGATCTGCCTCGCCGCTGGCCAACCGCCCGCTCGGGCTGATGGTCGGCTACCGCGACGACGACGAGCGCACGTCGGAGGCGATGCGCGACGGCTACTACCACACGGGCGACGTCGCCTCGCGCGACGCGGACGGCTACATCACCTACGTCGGCCGCACCGACGACGTCTTCAAGGCCTCCGACTACCGCATCTCCCCGTTCGAGCTGGAGAGCGTGCTGATCGAGCACGAGGCGGTCGCCGAGGCGGCCGTCGTCCCGTCCCCGGACCCGCTGCGGCTCGCGGTGCCGAAGGCGTTCGTCGTGCTGGCCGGCGGGCTTCGAGCCGACGCGCGAGACCGCGCTCTCGATCCTGCGCCACGCGCGCGAGCACCTCGCGCCCTACAAGCGCATCCGCCGGATCGAGTTCGCCGAGCTGCCGAAGACGATCTCCGGCAAGATCCGCCGCGTCGAGCTGCGCGCCCGCGAGGACAGGACGCGACGCCGGCGGCTGGTCGGAGTCCGACTTCCCGGAGCTGAAGGCCTAGCGCCCGCGTCGGACGCGGCGGCGAGGTCCCTAACGGTCCTACTCCCGCCGGTCCTCGACACCTTCTTCCACGCGTGCGCGCGCGTGGGCGCGAGGGAATCCGTCAGGCTTCCGCGGAAGACGCGAAGCCCGGGAACAAGGCCCCGCACCAACCGAGCACGTGCGCGCGCGTGCGCGCGAGGGTAAGTGGCGGGCAGGCCCGAGCGTCCCCGGCCCCGACCGGGCCCCGACCCAACGACCATGTTCGCGGGGGTGGGTAGGGGCGTCACGCCTTTCTATTCCGCGTGCGGCGCGTGCGCGCGAGGAAAGCTTCGGAGTCTCGCGCGGCGGCCCGAGCCCGCCGTCCGACTTCGACCGATGACATGCGCGTGGGGGTGGGTGTATGCCCTTTAGCGCTGAGCGCACCACTCGCTGAGCGGGATCACCCGAAAGGTGCAAGGTCTCGTTTCGGTAGTCGGGTGCCGGGGAGGGCACTCTCGGGCGCTGAGAGGCCTCGGCGTGAGCAGCGGAGCGCGACGTAAGCCGAGACTGTCGCCGCAGGTGAGGGCTATGCGGCCTCTGCGAGGGCGATCGCTCCCAGCACGCCGCCTTGCGAGCCGAGCGCGGGCAACGTCGATGTAGTCGGCGATCCCGTCGCTTATCGCGGTCTCGGCGAGGTATCCGTTCATCGAGCCCCATGACCTCGCGTTGGACGAGGGGCATGAGGCTGCCGGCTGCAGCATCACGACTCCGCCGATCACGATGCGCTCGGGGGAGGGCCGCAGATCACGCATAGGGAGGCCGAGTGCGAGATACCGGGCCTCGAGCGCCCAGACCGCCTCGTAGCGGCGAGCTCGGCAGCGGGCCGTCCCCAGCGCGCTTCGACCGCACGCCCCGACGCGAGCCCTTCCCAGCAGTCGCCGTGGTACGGGCAGAACACCCGGAAACGGATTCGCGTCGCGGTCGTGTGGGATGCGCATATGGCCGAATTCGGGATGCACGAGTCCGTGCACGAGTTCCGCCGACCATGGCGCCCCCACCAATCCCGGTGCCGACGGTGATGTAGAACAGAAGCTGTCGAGCCCCTGCGCTGCACCCCAGCCGCGGTGTTCACCGAGCGCGGGGGGCGGCATTGACGTCTGTATCGAAGGCCACCGGTACCGGAAAGCCTCCGGCGGATCTCCTGGCCGACGTCCGTGTGCGTCCAGCCCGGCTTTGGCGTCGTTGTGATGTGACCCCAGGTCGGCGACGGAGGCTTCCCGGTGCGGACGGGGCCCGAAAGAGCCGATCCCGATCGCTTCGACCGGCCCCTCCCGCTCGAAGAAGGCGACTACGCGGCCGATCGTCTCCTCGGGGGTGGTCGAAGGAACCGTGCAGGCGCTCAAGGTTGTTGACGGCGAATACCGCGGTGGGCGGATCCGCGAACTCGAGAAGGCGGCGCATGCCCTCGAAACCCCCGCGCGGGTCAACCGTTACGTTTGCGACGAGCGCCGGATCGAACCGGATCCCTGCGTTCGCCAGGGCGGTTTCGTAGCTTCGGCGACGGTCGCGCGCAGTCGAAACTTCGTCGGATTCGGCGATGAAGCCGATGCGGCGGTGACCAAGCGAGATCAGGTGCTCGACGCACGTCTGACCCTCCATTTCATGCGGTCGGCCGAGGCTAAGGAGGCGTTAATGGGCGCACCTGGGATCGAACCAGGGACCTCTCGCGTGTGAAGCGAGCGCTCTCCCGCTGAGCTATGCGCCCGGGCGTGGCGAAGGGTATCGGAGGCCCTTGGTACGTTCCGTCTCGTGTCTCCCGCGACGCTCACTCCGCCGCGCGAGCGTGCGCGACGCGGCACCGGCAGCGGGCTCGGGAGGCCGTGGCGGGTCATCGTGCTGAATGACGACCACAACACGTTCCAGGGCGTCGCGTACGCGCTCTCGAACGTGCTGCCCGGGGTCAGCTACGAGAAGGGCATGACGCTCGCGAACCGGATCCACTCCACCGGTCAGGCGATCGTGTGGTCCGGAGAGAAGGAGACCGCTGAGCTCTACTGGTCGCAGCTCCGCGACTTCGGCCTCACGATGGCGCCGCTCGAGCAGTAGCGGGATCCCGCCGCCGGGCACCGTGGTAGCGTCCCGCGCGTGCTGCTGGCGCTGACCGGGTACGAGCTCGCGCTCGTGGTCGTGGCTGGGTCGTTCATCGTGTTCGCCCTCGTCGCCGCGCTCGTCGTCCCGCGATCGCGTCCCGCGTTTCCCGGCAACCGGCTCGGGATCTTCCTTGCGATCTGCGGCTGCTTCTTCGTCGCGCAGCTGACCGCCGTTCTCGTTCTCGCGGAGGTCGGCGAGGCCGACGAGCCGGCGAAGGGGGAGTCCGCGGGTGGCGAGACGACGCCTCCTCCCACCGAGCCGACCCAGGCTGCCGGGGATGCGACCGCGGGCAAGGAGGTCTTCCTCGGCACCGCCGGCTGCTCGAGCTGTCACACGCTCGCCGACGCCGGATCGACCGGCAACGTCGGCCCGAACCTCGACGCCCTCAAGCCTTCGTACGACGCCGTCGTGACCCAGGTGACGAACGGCGGCGGAGGAATGCCTCCGTTCAAAGGCACGCTCAGCGAGCAGCAGATCCAGGACGTCGCCGCCTACGTGTCGTCGGCGACCCAGGGCTAGACCGTACGGTGCCTCGCTAGGCTGTCGCCTCTTGGAGAGGTGTCCGAGCGGCCTAAGGAGCGCGACTGGAAATCGCGTACGTGCTGAAAGGTGCGTCGCGGGTTCAAATCCCGCCCTCTCCGTTTCATGACGACGCAGCGGGTGGTCGTGCTCGGCGCCGGGTCGGCCGGCGAGCACTTCGTCGGCGCGCTGCGTCGTCGCGATCCTGACGTCGAGATCGTGATCGCCGAGCAGGGGCTGGCCGGCGGCGAGTGCTCGTACTACGCGTGTCTCCCGACGAAGACGCTCCTCCGCTCGACCGAGGCGCTCGCCGCGGCCCGGATTGCTCCGGGAGCGGCCGAGGCGGTCACCGGCGAGATCGACCTCGAGCGCGTCCTCTGGTGGCGCGATCAGGTCACGGACGGGCGCGACGACTCGTGGCACGCCGGGTGGCTCGAGGAGCAGGGCGCGGAGCTCGTACGCGGAGCCGCGCGCGTGGTGCGGCCCGGGGTGGTCGCCGTCGGCGAGCGGGAGCTTGCCTACGACCAGCTCGTCGTCGCCACCGGATCGCAGCCGTCAGTGCCTGCGCTCGACGGCATCCAGGAGGTCGACTTCTGGACGAATCGGGAGGCGATCTGGGCGACCAGCCTTCCCGAGAGCCTCGTCGTGCTCGGCGGCGGGCCCGTCGGCGTCGAGCTCGCGCAGTTCTTTCGGCGGATGGGCGTGGAGGTCGTGCTCGTGGAGTCCAACGAGCATCTGCTCGCACGGCTCGATCCGGACGCGGGCACGCTTCTCGCCGAGCGTCTCGAACAGGACGGGATCCGCATCCTCGTGCAGGCCGACGCGAAGCGGGTCGAGCGGTCGAGTGCCGGCGTTCGAGTCGAGCTCGCATCAGGGGAGATCCTCGACGCTGAGCGCCTGCTCGTCGCGACGGGCCGGCGTCCGAGCGTGGATGAGCTCGGGCTGGAACAGCTTGGCGTCGAGGTGACGGAGCGAGGCGTAAAGGTCGACGATCGGCTCAGCGCCGCCGACGGAGTCTGGGCGATCGGTGACGCCGCCGGTGATCGGTCTCCTCACGCATCTCGGCAAGTACCAGGCCCGCGTCGCCGCCGCGAACATCGCAGGACAGGATCTGCGCGCCGATTACCGGGCAATCCCCGCGGCGGTCTTCACCGATCCTCAGGTGGCCTCGGTCGGCGCGATGGAGGGCGACGGCGTCGTGTCCGCGCGGTACGAGATCACCGGCGGCCGTCTCTCCACATACGAGCGCCCCCGACGGCCGGGCTTCGTCAAGCTCGCCGCGGACGCTGACCGCCGCGTGCTCGTCGGGGCGGTGGCCGTGGGGCCGGAGGCGGGTGAGTGGCTCGGCCAGCTCACGCTCGCGGTTCGTGCCGAGGTTCCGGTCGACGTCCTCCTCGACACGATCCAGCCGTACCCCACGTTCTCCGAGTCGATCTTCAACGCGTTGCTCGAGCTCGACCAGCGTCTGCGCTGACACGCACCCGTTCCGGTGAGGTGAAATCACTCGTTCGGGAGTCGTGTTTACCCCGACTCAGGGATCGAAGTGACCCCGGCGGGGGAGGCTCGAGCGGCAGGCGCCCGTACGGTCCGTAGCGTCAACTGCGGTCGCCCGAAACGGGCGGATGGGAGTCACCGGATGCTGCGGCGCATCTTCAAGAACCCGGACGGGGGGGTTGGACCATCGCTTTCAGGCGTCATCCTCCCGGGATGCGCCTCGCTCATCGTCCCGATCCTGGCAGTGACGGCGCTGGAGCTCCCGGCCGCGGCCATCGATCGGATCGCGGCGCCCCTTCTCGGGCGCTCGAGTCAGGTCGCGAGTCTCTTCAGGCCGCCTTCCGCGCACAGCGCGATCGGTGACACTCAGCGCCCGTACGTAACAGCGGACGAGCTCGTGGTCGCGGGTGCCGTACGGCCCAGCGCACTCTCGGGCGACGCCGTCGGAGCGCGTGTAGCCGAGCACCACCCCCTCGGAGAGGCACCGGAGGTCGGTGCGACCCCGTGGGTGGACGACTGGAGCGACACGCCGATGGATTCTCCGCGGCCGGGCTTCCCCGAGGGCGACGGCGATCCGGGCGGCGGTGCGAGCGGACACCCCGGCGAGCGGCGACCAGGGTGGAAACGGCGGAAGCGGCACGACGACTCCGCCAGGGCCGGGCGCCTACGACGATGGAGCAGCGGCGGATGCCCCCGTGGGCGACACCAGCTCACCCGGTGGCACGGGCTCCGACGACGCCGACGGCTCGGGCGGCGACCTCGGAACGGGATCCGGAACAGACGAGCCGAGCAGCGACCCGTCGACGCGTCCTCCGGCGGAGTCCCCCGGCGGCGGTGGCAGCGGGAACGGTGGAGGCGGCAACGGTGGGGGTGGGCAACCGACCGCGACCGACCAGTCGAGCTACGCCGGCGGTGCGAACGACACGGGCACCGGAGGCTCCGAGAGCACCGTCGGCGGCGACACGTCGGATGGCACGGGATCGGATGACGGCTCGAGCGGGACCGACTCCGATGTCCCGGGCGACCCGGGCGACACGCCCGGCCACGACGACGGCTCTCCGGGCAACTCGGGCAACGCTCCCGGCCACAACAAGGACGACGACGATGATGACGGTGGAGCACCCGGCAACTCCGGGAACGCGCCGGGCCACGACCACGACGACGACGGCTCTCCGGGGAACTCGGGCAACGCTCCTGGGCACAACAAGGACGAGAACGACGAGGACGGCGGCCCGGGCAACTCGGAGAACGCGCCGGGTCACAACAAGGACGACGAGGCTCCGGGCAACTCCGGAAACACGCCCGGTCACGACGACGAGGCTCCGGCAACTCGGGAACGCTCCCGGCCACGACCACGGCAGCCAGGCCTCGTGAGCGCGACGCAACAGGCGCGGAAGGGGGGCGCGGCCAGCCTCGGGCAGCGCCCCCCTCGCCTCGTGTTCCGCGTTGCGCTCTTCTCGGCACTGACGCTCGGGATCGGCGCTGCCACGCTCCTCGTCTTCATCCGTCACTTCGAGCGGAGTCGCGCCGAGCAGACGGCGACACTGCAGGCGAGCGTCGCCGCCCAGGCCGTGGTCGACGGGCTGCGTCCGTCCGACGTGAAGGGCGGGATCTCCCGCGAGCGGCGCGACGAGCTGGACCGACTCTTCGACGCACGGGTACTCGACGACGAGACGCTGGGGTCGGCCATCGCAGCCGCCGACGGGCGTCTCGTCTACGCGACCGACGCCGACTCAGGTGCGACGGTCCTGTCGCGCGAGCTCCTCGGTGAGGCGCTCGGCGGAACCGTCGCGAGCGAGCTCGTCACGACGCAGGTCGCGGGCGCCTCGACGAAGGTGTTCAGGGCCTACGCGCCGTTCCGCTTCCGGAACGGCGCGACGGGCGTCCTCGTCGTCGACAAGGACTACGGGCCGATCGCCGCGGCCGCGCGTCGAGCAGCAATCACCGTCGCAGTCGTCCTCGAGCTCGTGCTCCTGTCCCTCTGGCTCTGCCTCCTCCCGATCATGCGCAGTGTCACGAGGCGCATGAGCCGACAGCTCGACACGATCGCGCACCAGGCGCTGCACGACGACCTGACCGGGCTCGCCAACCGGACGCAGTTCGGCACCAGGCTCGACGAGGCGCTCGCCTCCGGAAACGAAGATGAGACGGCACTCGCCGTGTTCTTCATCGATCTCGAGCGCTTCAAGGAGGTCAACGACGCGCTGGGCCACGACTGGGGGAACGAGCTCCTCACGGTCGTCGCGGCACGGCTGGACGACGTCGTCGCCGAGAACGAGGTCGTGGCCCGCCTCGGGGGCGACGAGTTCGGTGTGCTGAGCGAGCGCGCAATCGACGAACGCAGCGCGCTCGAGCTCGCCGAGCGGCTCCGCACCGCGATCGCGCTGCCCTGCGAGATCGCCGGCGTCTCGCTCGAGGTACAGGGGAGCATCGGCATCGCAATCGCACCGCAGCACGGGACGACGCGAGACGAGCTCCTTCGCCGAGCGGACATCGCGATGTACGCCGCGAAGCGCGCCGGCGCTCCGCAGGTGTTCTCGCCCGGGCTCGACGACAACTCGCCGCTGCGGCTGGCGATGACCGGCGAGCTCCGGCGGGCGATCGAGGGCGGCGAGCTCGTCGTGCAGTACCAGCCGCAGGTCGATCTCCGCGAAGGGGTCGTGCGTGGTGCCGAGGCGCTCGTTCGCTGGCGCCATCCGACGCGCGGCTTTCTCGGGCCAGAAGCCTTTCTCCAGGCCGCCGAGCATGGTGGATTGATGCGCAACCTCACGCGGTACGTGCTCGGGGAGTCGCTCCGCCAGCTTCGGGAGTGGCGAACGACCGGAATGGAGATCGACCTGGCGATCAACGTGTCGGCGCGCGACCTCGCCGACGCGCGGTTCCCGGACGAGGTCGCGCGGGCGCTCGCCGAGCACGGCGTCGAGCCTTCCTGGCTCGAGCTCGAGGTGACCGAGAGCGTCCTCCTCTCCGATCGGCTCCGGACGAGCCGCATGCTGGAGCGCCTCGTCGACCAGGGCGTGCGCATCGCGATCGACGACTTCGGCGTGGGGTACTCGTCGCTCGGTCAGCTCAAGACCCTGCCGGCCGAGGTGCTCAAGATCGACCGCTCGTTCGTCTCCAGCATGGAGACCGATCGACACGACGAGGCGATCGTCTCGTCGACGATCGAGCTCGCTCACCGCCTCGGCCTTCGGGTCGTCGCAGAAGGTGTCGAGACGCCGGCCCACCTCGCGCGCCTGCGCGCGGCCGGCTGCGACATCGGGCAGGGGCATCTGCTCGGACGCCCACTGCCCGGCGACGAGATCGTGTCGGCGGCGCACGCGCTGCGGGCCGCCTGGGTGCCGGATGTGAGCGCGGACGTCGTGCCGCTTCGCCGCGCCGGCTGATCGTCCGTCCTCTGGCACGCTAGGTGCGCATGCCCGAGGGCGACTCGCTCCACCGCATCGCTGCGCGCCTCCGCGTCCTCGTCGGTGAGCGGCTCGAGGCCGAGAGCCCGAATGGCCGCGTGAGCGGGGTGGCGAGCGCAGTCGACGGCCGCGTGCTCGAGGCAGTGGACGCCGTGGGGAAGAACCTGCTCCTGCGCTTCGACGGCGACGTCGTCCTACGGAGCCATCTGCGCATGAACGGTCGCTGGCGTGTTCGTCGGCACACGGACGCGGGCTGGCGCGGCTCGCCGTGGCTCGTCCTCCGCGGGCGCGAATGGGAGGCGACGCAGTGGAACGGCCCGGTGCTCGCGCTCGGGGACCGTGCTGCCCGCGGACTCGGGCCCGACCTGCTCGCGCCGGAGACGATTCCTGCAGACGTCGTCTCGCGACTCCGCCGCATCGACGAGTCGCGCCTCGTCGGGGACGCGCTCGTCGATCAGCGCATCGTCGCGGGGATCGGGAACATGTGGCTCGCGGAGACCCTGTGGCACGCCCGTGTGTCGCCGTGGTCGCAGCTCGCCGACGTCGACGACGAGGCACTCGAGTCGGCACTCTGCTGGGCGCAGCAGGCGATGCGCGCAGCGGTCGCCGGCGTCAGACCCGGGCGAGCCGTCTATCGCCGCGCCGGACGGGGATGTCGCAGGTGCGGGGAGCCCGTGCGCTCACGCGGTCTCGGAGATGCGAACCGGACGGCGTACTGGTGCCCGCGATGCCAGCCGAGCGCCGGTTCAGCGGAGAGGGAGGGATTCGAACCCTCGACGAGCGGATTACCACCCGTAACGCCTTAGCAGGGCGCCGCCTTCAGCCACTCGGCCACCTCTCCAGGGTCGCTCAGGATATCGGACGCGCAGTTCGGCTCTTCAAGCCCGGCTCCGAGGCCGCGGCTACCCTATGCCTCCCGCGGAGGGGTGCCGGAGCGGTCGAACGGGGCGGTCTCGAAAACCGTTAGGGGTGCAAGCCTCTCGAGGGTTCAAATCCCTCCCCCTCCGCCTCGTTCCCTCTACGTCGTCCGTGGTCGCGCGGCGTCCCAGAGGAAGTAGATGAAGAGGCCCACGATCGGGAAGATCAGGATCGCCACGATCCAGAGGGCCTTGCCACCGCCGCCGATGTCGTCCCGACGCATGACCCTGATGGCCACGAGGAACCAGACGAAGATCCAGGCCGCGACTGCGGCGATCGCGAGCAGCACGCGCGTAGCCTAATCCGCGCAAGGCTCGCGCGTAGTGCGGCCGATGCGTCGCCATACTGAGAGCATGTGTGGGGTCTGCGGCGTCGTCATGACGCAGTCGCGCGGCGTCGAGGAAGCGACGCTGCGATCGATGTGCGCGGCGATCGCGCATCGCGGGCCCGATGACGAAGGCGTGTTCGTGGAGGGGAACGTCGGCCTCGGCATCCGCCGGCTGAGCATCATCGATCTGGCGGGCGGTCACCAGCCGATTTCCAACGAGGACGGCACGGCGACTGTCGTCTTCAACGGCGAGATCTACAACTTCGGCGAGCTTCGTACGGAGCTCGCCGAGCGGGGGCATGTCTTCTCGACACGCTCCGACACCGAGGTCATCGTCCACGGCTACGAGGAGTTCGGCCACGACGTCGTGCATCGCCTGCGCGGGATGTTCGCGTTCGCGCTGTGGGACGCACGCCTTGAGGAGCTGTTCGTCGCCGTCGACCGGTTCGGCATCAAGCCGCTCTACTGGGCGCACGGACCGGAGGGCCTGGCGTTCGCGTCGGAGCTCCCGAGCCTGCTGCGTGCAGGTCTGGTCTCGCAGAGAGCTCGACCGGCAGTCCCTCGCCGAGTACCTCGCGCTCGGATACGTCCCTGCGCCGCGAAGCATCCTCGGTGGTGTCCGGAAGTTGCTGCCTGCCACGCAGCTGACCTGGAGGCCCGGCTCCGAGCCGGAGGTGACGACATACTGGCGACCACCGCTCGCGCGCCCATCAGAAGCCGGCACGGAGGAGCTCCGCGCCACTGTGCTCGAAGGGCTGAGGGACGCCGTGCGCAGCCACCTGATCAGCGACGTGCCGCTCGGTGCGTTTCTGAGCGGAGGGATCGACTCGAGCACGATCGTCGCGCTCATGGCCGAGGTGTCGTCGCAACCGGTGCGGACGTTCTCGATCGGATTCGACGATTCCGAGCATGACGAGCTCGACAAGGCTCGCATCGTTGCGTCGCGCTTCGGAACGGATCATCACGAGCTCGTCGTGGAGCCCGCCGCAGTCGACCTCCTGCCGACGATCGTCGAGCACTTCGCCGAGCCGTTCGCCGACGCCTCCGCGCTGCCGACCTACTTCGTCTCCGGGCTCGCCGCGGACTCCGTCAAGGTCGCGCTGTCCGGCGACGGTGGTGACGAGCTCTTCGTCGGGTATACGACGTTCCAGGGGGTCGAGCTCGCGAGGGCGTTCAAACCTCTGCCGAAGGTCGTGAAGCGCTCCCTGGCCGCAGTCGCCGGCTCTCCGCCCCGGCTTCCGTGGCCGACGTGGAACGATCGCCTGGGCCGCGCGAGCAAGCGCGCCCTCGACAGCCTCGCCGACCCGGCCGATGCGTATCGAAGCAAGGTCGCGCTCACGGACCCGTCTGCGGTGGCTGTGCTCCTGAGCCCGGGGCTGCGCGCCGACCTCGCTGCGCTCGACCCGTTCCGCGCGATCAACGCCAGCCTGGCCGTGGACCTCAACGGCGCCGATCCTCTCGAGCGCTTCCTGCGAGCGAACCTCGACGTGTCGCTGCCGTCGGACATGCTCGTGAAGGTCGATCGCATGAGCATGGCCCGCTCGCTCGAGGTGCGCGTCCCGATGCTCGACCACGTCTTCGCCGAGACCGTCCTCTCGCTACCCGTGCGCAGGAGGTTCCCGCGCTGGAGGCTCAAGGGCCTTCTCCGTGACTCGGTGCGCGGAATTCTTCCGCCCGAGATCCTCGATCAGCGGAAGCATGGTTTCACGGTCCCGGTTACGAGGTGGTTTCGCGGCGACCTCGACGTCTTCGCCCGCGAGATACTTCTCGATTCCGCGACTGCGCGACGCGGGTTCTTCGACGCCAGGGCCGTCGAGAGCGCCCTGGCTGCGCACGTGTCCGGCACGCGCGACTACGGCTCGGTGATCTGGTCGCTTCTGATCTTCGAGCTATGGTGCCGGCAGCTTCTCGACTGATGCGCCTCACGATGCTCGCGCCGCGCGGCACCGTCGCCGGGCCGCTACCCAAGCACACGCCGCTCCTCGTCGACGCTCTCCAGCGACTCGGCTGCGAAGTCGAGCTCCGTCCATGGGGCCGCCGCGTGGAGGGCGAGCCCATGCATGCGAAGGTGACCGGCCGCATTCGCGACGTGCTCGACGCTCGACGCTCGATCGCGTCAGGGGACCTCCCGGTCGTCGTGGTGAAGACCGCCCACGACTGGAAGACGCTCACGCGCGACCTCGCGTTGCTGTACGCGCTCGATCGCAGTCGGACCGTCGTCGTCCAGTTCCATGGGAGCCAGTCGACGAGGCTGGTCGAGCGCGGCTCGACGATGTTCAAGCATGCGACGAAGGCCCTTCTCCGGAGAGCTGACGGGGTGCTCGTCCTCTCGCGGGAGGAGCAGCGCCAATGGCAGCAGTTCGACCCCCGCGCGAAGGTGCTCGTCGTCCGCAACGTGAGGCCGCCTGCTCCGGCGATCGCGGAGCACGACGGACGGCAGGACGGCCCGCCCACGATCCTCTGCGTCTCGCGCTTGATGGCGAGCAAGGGGGTGCACGACCTGGTGCGAGCGCTCCCGGTCGTCCTGAGCCGGGTCCCGGCTCGGCTCGTTCTCGCGGGCGACGGTCCGGAGACCGCTTCCCTGCGGGCGCTCGCCGACGACCTCGGCGTCGGCGATTCGCTCGAGCTCCCCGGCTATGTCTCCGGAGCCCAGCTCTGGCGCCTGTACTCCGATGCGGCTGTCTTCGCCCTACCCACATATCACGACGAAGGCTTTCCGACCGTGATCCTCGAGGCGATGGCTGCAGGGCTGCCGATCGTGACGACTTCCGCTCGTGGTTCTGCGGATCACCTCGAGGAGGGCGGCAACGCTCTCTTCGTGCCGGCGAAGGACCCGGCAGCGCTCGCCGAGGCGCTCGCGCGATTGCTCGCCGACGACGAGCTCCGTCGCTCGATGGGCGAGGCGAACCGCGCGAAGGTCACGGAGTTCGACGCGGACCCGGTCGCACGCGAGTATCTCGACGCCCTCGAGCGGATCGTCACCGACCGAAGCGGGCGCTGAGCCCGACGTCAGTCGTGGATGCGAGCGATGAGGTCGTCGCGCTTCAGCACGCGCACCTCGATGCCGCCGAGCCGCACCTCGAAGCCCGCGTCGCGCGGGTAAAGCACCTTGTCGCCTGCGTCGACGCCGGTCACGTCGCTGCCGATCGCTGTCACGATCCCGGTGCGGCAGGCGACGGCGGCTGCCGCCGACGCGGGGAGGATCAGCCCGGAGCAGGGTCTCCGTCTCGTCCGAGACCGGCTGGATCACGACGAACTCGTCGAGCGGCTCGAGCGTGACGTCCACGCTTCGCGACTCCTCGATCACGATCGAACTGTACGCCCTTCTAGAGACGCCCGGCGTCGACGATCCGCTGGAGGAACTGCTGCGTGCGTGGCTCGCGCGGTGCACCGAAGATCTCTGCCGGCGTGCCCTGCTCGAGGATCACGCCAGCGTCGAGGAAGCAGACCCGGTGGGCGACGTCGCGGGCGAAGTTCATCTCGTGCGTCGCGATCAGCATCGTCATCCCCTCCGCCGCAAGCTCGCGGATGACCTCGAGGACCTCGGCCACGAGCTCCGGGTCGAGCGCACTCGTCACCTCGTCGAGCAAGAGCAGCCCCGGCTGCATCGCAAGCGCGCGGACGATCGCGACACGCTGCTGCTGACCGCCCGACAGCCGGTCCGGATACTCGGCGCGCTTGTCCGCGAGCCCGAAGCGCGCGAGCAGCTCGTCGGCCCGGCCCTCCGCTTCGGCCCTTGGCAGGCCGAGCGCCTTGCGCGGCGCCAGCGTGATGTTCGCGAGCACCGACATGTGCGGGAAAAGGTTGAACGACTGGAAGACGATCCCGATCCCACGGCGCAGCGCGTTGACGTCGACACCGGGCGCGGTGATCTCCACGCCGTGGACGACGATCCGACCCGAGTCGATGGGCTCGAGCAGGTTGACGCAGCGCAGGAGCGTCGACTTGCCCGAGCCGGAGGCGCCGATGAGGCACACGACCTCGTGCTCGGCGAGGCCGAGGTCGATCCCGCGGAGGACCTCGAGCTTGTCGAAGGACTTGTGCAGGTCTTCGATCTCGAGGGCGCGTCCGTTCTGAGTGCTCATGCCGGTCGTCCTGCCTGCTGGCGCCGCTTGTCACGCGCGACGAGCCAGTCCGTGAATCGCGCCATCGGGACGGTGAGCGCGATGAAGATGATCGCCGTGGCGATATATGGCGTGTAGTTGAACGACCCTGCGACGTCGATCTGCGACTGCCGGAACGCCTCCACGACGCCGAGGAGGCCGACGAGGGCCGTGTCCTTCTGCAGCCCGATGAAGTCGTTCAGGAGCGGCGGGATGACGCGCCGGACGGCCTGCGGGATCACGACGAAGCGAAGCGCCTGCCCGTGCGAGAGCCCGAGCGATCGCGCGGCCGCCGCCTGGCTTGGGTGCACGGACTCGATGCCCGCGCGGTACACCTCGGACACGTAGGCCGAGTAGACGAGCACGAGCGAGACGATGCCCCAGAACAGCGGGCCGATCGGGACACCGGGCAGGGCCAGTGCCGGAACGCCGAAGCCGAGGATGTAGATGACGAGGATGGTAGGGACGCTACGGAACAGATCGACGTAGACCACGGCAAGCGCTCTGATGGGGAAGAACACCGGACCGGGGAGGCCTCGCAGCACCGCGACCGCAAGAGCGAAGACGAGGATGAACACCTCCGCGATGAGGAAGATTTTCACGTTGATCCAGAAGGCGGAGAGGATGTCCGGGAAGGCGCTCTCGAACTCCTCCCGGCTGAAGAACGCCTGCTTGACGTCGTCCCAGCCCGACGAGGTGACAACGACGACGACGATGACCGCGACGAACAGCGCAGTCGAGACGAGAGCGACGGCGACGCCCCTGCTGCCGCCGCCCCTCGTCAGGCTGCCGAGGATCTTCGAGCCGCGGTTCTCGTTCAGCTCCGGGCTACTTCAGGTCGGGAGCGCCGGCTTGGGCGAGGTACTTCCGCTGGATGCCCTTGATGGTGCCGTTCGCCCACAACCGGTTGAGCGCCCTGTTCACGCACCTGACGAGCGTGCTCCCCTTCTCGAAGACCATGCCGAAGTGCTCGCGTGGCCCCCGCTGCGGCAGCTTCCCGACGATCGTTCCCTCGTCGAGCTGGACGGCCACGACGTAGAACGCGGTCGGCAGGTCGACGACGATCCCGTCGATCTGCCCGGCGTTCAGGGCCGAGATCGCGTCGTTGTTCGAGTCGTAGACGGAAGTGGTTTGGGACGGGCGGATGAAGTTCTTGATGTAGGCGTAGCTCGTCGTTCCGACCTGAGCTCCGAGCTTGTACGGCCGCAGCCCTGCGACCGTCTTCACGCGCGAGATAGCGGTCCCTGCGTTCGCGACAACCGCCTGGTTGACGAAGTAGTACGAGTTCGAGAAGGAGACGTTCTTCGCCCGCTCGGGCGCGTACGAGACCTGGGCCATGTAGAAGTCGAACGGCTTCTTGCCCGGTCGGAACGAGTTGTTGAACGGCACGGCGCTCCACTTGACCTGGCCTTTCGAGAAGCCGAGCTGCTTCGCGACCGCGTAGGCGACGGCCGACTCGTACCCCTTGCCGCTCGCCGGGTTGCTCACTTGCCACGGCTTCTTGGGCGCACCGCCCCACCAGGGCGGGAAGGCCGGATTGTCCGTAGCCAGGCTGAGCTGCCCGCCCTTGACCAGGTCGAGGCTCGCCGTCGGGCAGCCCGGGATCGCTGCCGGAGTCGTCGGATCGCTCGAGGCTGTCGCGGCGAGGCCGAGAACGAGAACGACCAGAGCTAGTCCGACCCCAGCAAGACGCATCGCGAATCCTCCCTCGAAAGTGGTCTGGCCGCGCGAGCCTACCACCGGCCGGATAGCTTGCTGCCATGGCGAGCCCGTTCATCGAGCTCGAGGTGGGGGAGCGCGTCGTCAAGCTGACGAACCCGGACAAGGTGCTCTTCCCGAAAGCGAAGAAGACGAAGCGAGATCTCGCTGAGTACTACATCGCGGTCGGCGAGGGGATCGTTCGCGCGCTGTACGAGCGGCCGACGCAGCTGCGGAGATTTCCCGACGGCGTCACCGGCGAGGCGATCTACCAGAAGCGGGTCCCGGAGAAGCGCCCGGACTGGGTCGAGGCCGCGCGCGTGACGTTCCCCTCCGGACGGCACGCGGACGAACTGTGCGTCACCGAGCTGGCCCAGGTCATCTGGGCGGCGAACCTCGCGGTCGTCGACTTCCATCCGTGGCCGTCGAGACGGCGGGACACGGAGCACCCGGACGAGCTCAGGATCGACATCGACCCGCAGCCCGGAACGACGTTCCGCGACGGGAAGCGGGTCGCCGCGCTCGTCCGCGATGTGCTCGCCGAGATGGGCTACACCGGCTGGCCGAAGACATCCGGCAACCGAGGGATCCACGTCTTCTGCCGCATCGAGCCGAACTGGGAGTTCCCGGTCGTTCGTCGCGCTGCCCTCGCGTTCGCGCGCGAGATCGAGCGACGCCTGCCGAGGAAAGTGACGACGGCGTGGTGGAAGGAGGAGCGAGGAAAGCGGGTGTTCATCGACTACAACCAGAACGCGCGTGACCGAACGGTGGCCTCCGCGTACTCGGTCCGCGGGAGGCCCGACGCGACGGTCTCGGCGCCCGTCACGTGGGACGAACTCCCCGACGTCGAGACCGAGGACTTCTCGATGGCGACCATGCCGGCCCGGTTCGCGGCGCTCGGAGACGTGCACGCCGGCATCGACGACGCGGTGAACGACCTTCGCGTCCTGCTCGAGTGGGTCGAGCGCGAAGAGGCGCAGGGTGTTGGCGAGGCGCCGTATCCGCCGAACTTCCCCAAGATGCCGGGGGAGCCGCCGCGCGTGCAGCCGTCTCGCGCTCGGGAGGCGGACGACTAACGACCGTTCGCGGACTCCTCGATGACGGTCATTCGCTACCCGAGCGGAGACGCGTTCGAGTCCGAGGCGCGGACTGGCGGGTGGAGCTCGCGCCACGTGCACCGCTTCGCGTCCTTGTCGTCGCGGAGCGCCACCCGCAACCGCGATCGCTCATTCGATGTTCCAACCTCCTGCACCGTTCGTTCCGAAAAGCCCGAGCACGAGCTCCCGGACACATCGGTCTATCTCCAATGCCGTACGCGTCATCGTCCTGGCTGGCCTGCCGAAAGGATCCGCGATCTCGTGTGCCAACGCCGGACGCGTCCGAATGCGCCGGGAATCCGCGATTTCGACTACCGCGCGGGCGCCGACGGATGGATCACTCGTTGTTCTGGGCGCATCAACAAGCGTGATGAGTTCTCCGAGCAGGAAGGTCCGACGTGCGTCAGCGTTGCCGTCGACGACGGCTGCTGAGATATGCGCGAGCTCGAATCCTGCGACGAGATCGGCCGAGGCAAGGTCGACTTCACGAAGCGTTCGTGCCCGGTGTGCGGTGAGGTCGACACCCAGGCGGCGAGCGGCCTCGATGCTTTCCGGCAGTGCCGGCAGCGGCCCGAGGTCGAGAATCCCGGCGGACGAAACGACCGTCTCGATCCCAGTCGTATAGTGGCGAAAGAGCACCTCCGCGAGAGGGCTACGAGCGCGGTTGGCCGTGCACACGAACACGACGGCAAACGGGTCTCCCGGATCTGCGCCTTCTGGACGAATCCGTAGCACCTTTCTCTGCGTGTACGCTAGTCGACCGGTGTCGCGCTACGTATCGAGCCACTTGCGCATCGCGCCCGGCGGTTGATACTTGGTGTATCTCCTGCGACGTCTCAACCCGATTCGAACCCTAGCCGCCGTCTCGAGACGTAGAGTGACACGAACCCATTTCATGCTGAGCGGATGACGACGACCGACCACATTCATCGGGGGCGAACACTCCCGGAGTACCTGGCGATCATTCGGCGTCGCAAGTGGGTAGCGATCATCCCACTGCTCGTCGTGCCGCTCGTCGCCGTCGCCTATTCGTTTCAACAGTCGCCGGTGTTCGAGGCGTCGTCCGAGGTGCTCCTGAACCGTCAGGATCTCGGCTCCGTCCTGTCGGGGCCGGACCAACGCAGACGTCTTCACGGATCCGGACCGCTTCGCCCAAACTCAAGCGGCAATCGCCCGCGTGCCAGAAGTGACGGAGCGAGCGGTAGAACGCGCCAAGGTTCCGGGGGTCACGTCGGCAGCCTTGCTCGGCAGCTCGACCGTGGCGCCACGCGGAAACGCCGATCTTCTGCGCTTCAGTGTGAAAAACGGCGATGCAGCAAGCGCCGGACAACTCGCAACGGCATACGCACGGTCATACACCGACTATCGGCTCGAGCTCGACACGGCGGCTTTCGCCAGCGCGCGAAGGGATCTCGAGCGGAGACTTGCTTCCCTCCGCGCTTCGGGCTCGACGCGGACCGCGCTTTACGGGGACCTCGCGCAGAAGGCCCAGGAGCTGCGCACGATGGAGTTGCTGCAAGCGCGTGCCGAGGTCGTCAAGATCGCGAAGCTAGGAACGCAGGTCGCTCCGACCCCGATGCGCAACGGCGTGCTCGCCCTCGCGTTCGGTCTTCTCGTAGGCCTCGCCACGCTGTTCCTGTGGGAGGCCCTCGACAGGCGTGTGAGAGATGAGGAGGAGATCCACCGCACGTTGCAGACTCCATTGCTCGCGAGGCTCCCGACGCCACGACGCGCGGGCCTTGCAATGCTCGACGATCCCTCTGACGTCGATGCGGAGGCCGTCCGTCGCCTTCGGTCGAGCGTCGAGTTCGCGAATCTCGACGTCAACGCCAAAGTGATCATGGTCACAAGCTGCGTGGGCGAAGAGGGAAAGACGACAACGATTTCGAATCTCGCCGTGGCACTCGCAAGGGGAGGCCATCGCGTCGCTCTCGTTGATCTCGACCTGCGGAAGCCGATGATCGGACATCTGTTCGGTGTCGAGTTTCGGCCTGGGCTCGCTGACGTTGCGATCGAGCGCGTGGAGTTGTCACAGGCACTCATCCAGAGCGCGCCTCGTCTCATCCGAGCCAATCAAACTCGCGCGTTTGCCCGTAGGCGCAACTCAGGTCGCCGGAGAGGAGCCGGAACGAAAGCGAGGCGTTCCGGAAGGACAGCTATTCGTACTCCCAGCAGGCTTCTTGCCCGCCAGCCCAGGGGAGCTTGTCGGCACACAGGCTGTGGCCAGCATCCTGGCCACGCTGCGTGAACAGATGGACTTCGTTCTCGTCGACGCGCCGCCTCTGCTTACGGTCAGCGACGCATCGACCCTCTTCAAGCGTGTCGATGCGTTATTCCTGATCGTGCGAATCGGGATCGTGAATCGACCGATGCTTCGCGATCTTGCCCGCGAGCTCGACGCGAGCTCGGTGCGCAAGCTCGGATTCGTTCTCACGGGCGCGGAGGCCACGGAGGGCTACGACTCGAGAGCGTATGGATACGGGTACCTGGGCCGACGCGAGGCGTGGAACAGCAGGCGCAGGAGCCGCGGCCCGCGTCGCGCTCGCCGATCGAGGTGGACGACGTGCCGTCGTACCTCGATCAGCCTCTGTCACGGCCATAACGCGCGCCATCGGTCGCGAGCAGCACCATGAACGTGCGGCGTGTCTACAAGTTCTTCGGGAACGATTCCGGTGCTGGGCGTTGCATTAACGCACCAACGGGGCGGGCGCTTCCTCTTCGAAGAGGTCATGAATGCCGGGAGGACTAGTCGTAACCCGGTCGACATTGGCGCGTGCCCAGAGCTCGAGCGAAGCCAAAACGAACAGTATTCGGTTCCCGAGGCGCTCGTTCGGCGAGCCGAGCACAGCTCTCCGGAGGCTGTCCGGACGAAAGATCCCTCGGCTCAACGTCCTGTCCGAAACAAGAAGCCGCCTGAGCGGGTCGCTGTCCGCTCCCATGAGGAACTGCTCCACAGGTACGGCAAATCCGCGCTTCGGACCCCCACGTAGCTCGGTCGGGACGATCTTCGCGGTCGCTTCTCGGAGGATGCGCTTCGACTGCAGAAGCGACGCTCGCGAGCCCGCAGGCGCCGAGGTGGCACGTTCGACGAGCGCGACGTCCAGCAGGGGCATTCGGCCTTCGAGTGAGCCCGCCATCAGAACCTTGTCGGAGCGCAGAAGCATGTTGTCGGGAAGGTACGTGAAGAGATCTCCCAGGAGCATGCGACGGCCGGGGTCGACATCTTCGTACGCAGCGAGCATCGTCGAGAGACGCGCCGCAAGACGCTCGGGTAGCGCGTCGACAACGAGCGCCGGCTCCAACAACCCATCGATCACGCCGGAGCTCGTGGTGCGAAACCAAGAAACCCATCGGACGAGAGGATCCCTCACGGACAGCGTGTCGGCGGCACGGTCGAGCTGCCGGTGCGTCCGCCGCGTCTCCATCAGGCGAAAGGCGACTCGGAGGGCGAGCGCCGCCGCCGGGCCGCCTGACCGTAAGAGCGCATCGGCACGGTACTTCGGGTAGCCGCCGAAGACCTCGTCGCCACCGTCGCCTGAGAGCGCGACCCGCACATGGTGACCCGCGAACTCGGCGAGGAGGAGGAGTGGGATCTCCGAGGCCTCCGCGATCGGCTCGTCGCGATACCACGAGAGCCGTGGCAGCGCTTCCCGGAAGTCTCGCGGGCCCATGACGAGTTCATGGTGGTCGGTCGAGAAATGCTGCGCAGCGAGACGTGCTCGCGCGCGCTCGTCGTATACGGGATCTTCGAATCCCACCGTGAACGTCGCGAGGGACCGGGCGCCGGCCTCTCGTGCAAGCGCGAGGACGGCGATGGAGTCAACTCCGCCGCTCAGGAGAACCCCGATGGGAACGTCGCTCATCAGGCGTCGAGCGGTGGCAGAAAACAGAAGGTCTCGAAGTTCGTCCGGTTCCAGCTCGCGCGTCTCCTCGGCGGCGTCGACCTGCCAATACCGAGAGATGTGCGACGTGGGAGCGGTCGTAGACGGCGCGATGCGCAGGAGGAAGCCGGTTGACGCCCGCAAAGAGCGTTTGCGGCGAGACGACGTATCGTTGAAAGAGGTATTCGGCGACCATCGTCTCGTCGATCTGCGGCCGCTCACCTGTCACGAGGAAGACCGATCGCGCGTCTGATCCGAACGCGACGCCATTCTCGTTCTGCTGGATGTAGAGCGGCTTCTTCCCGAACCGGTCTCGCGCCAAGAGCAGAACCTCGCTCCGCACATCCCAGATCGCGAACGCGAACATCCCGTCGAGGTGCTGCGTCAGGTCGGCCCCCCACTCCTCGTAGCCGTGAACGAGTACTTCGGTGTCCGAGCGAGACGAGAACCGATGACCGCACCGAGTGAGATCGTCGCGAAGCGCGTTGTGGTTCCAGATCTCGCCGTTGTACACGGCGACAACGCTCCCGTCCTCGTTCTTCATAGGCTGGCCGCCGCCGTCGAGGTCGATGATGCTCAGTCGAGTGAAGCCGAGTCCGACCCCCTCTGCCTCATACGTGCCGGACTGGTCCGGCCCTCGGTGGGCGAGCGCGGCAACAGCGTCGTGCAGACCGCCACGGTCCGGCGGTGAAGCCCCTCGAGCGCACACAAAGCCGACGATTCCGCACATATCCAGTTCTCCGGGCACACAGTAGTCGGAAGAGCTCGATCGATCCGCGCGCCCGACCCGACGCAACAGCGAGGACCGCGAGTACGGTTGGAGCATCCTCGGAAAGGTGACCGCTATCCCGTTCGCCCAGCAACTCGCGTGGTATTGGCGGCGCGCCCGTGCGATGACGCCTGCAGAGATCGCCTTTCGTTCGGGGCGATCGGTCGCACATGCCGGCGATTTGTTCGCCTTCCACGTGATCCGCGACGCATGGCGGATTCGGTGGCAGCCTGAGGTCAGCAGCGTGCTTGGACGAGATCCGCTTTCTGCGCCCATCGGCATCCTCACGTCCGAACGAGCCGAGGGCTTGCGAGACCAGTTCCCTTCGGAGGCCGAGGCCTTGCTTGCCCGAGCAGACGCCGTCCTCGCCGGGCGGGTCCGCTTCTTCGGTTATCCCGAGGTCACGCTCTCCGCCGAGTCGGACGAGACCGACCCATTCACGGGCCGACGTTGGCCTCGTCGCTACGGGAAGCGGATTCACTACGGTCGCGGGGATATCGGCGATCCCAAGTGGATATGGGAGCTCAATCGTTGCCAGGACCTTCCGGTCCTCGCCGCGGCCTATCTGGTGGCAGGAGACTCACGATACGGACAGGCGGCGAGTGATCGCCTGGTGTCGTGGATCTCCCGCCATCCTCCGGGACGAGGGATCGCCTGGAGCAACGGATTTGAGGCAGGCATGCGTGCGATCTCGCTCGCGATCGCCGTGGATGCCCTGCGCGGATCGGAGTTCCTCGACGTCGAGCGACAGGCGATCGCGCTCGTCTCGTTGTGGCAGCACGCAAAGTGGCTGAAGCGCGACCCGTCTCTCGGAAGCTCTGCCAACAACCACAGGATCGGCGAGCTCGCGGGACTCCTCGTGCTCGCGGCGATGACGCCCGAGCTTCGCGACTCGAGCAGGTGGTTGGACGACGCGGTCGAGGCCCTCGAGGAGGAAGTCGACCTTCAGATCCGAGCCGATGGAACGAGCGCTGAGCAAGCGTTCTCATACCACGTCTTCGTACTCGATCTTCTGCTCGTTTCGGTGGCGTCGCTCGACAGCATCGGGCGATCACTGCCCTCGGGCCTGGCCGGGGCGCTCACGCGCTCAGGAGACGCATTATGGGCACAGCTCGGTGACGATGAGCCTGCGCCCTCGTACGGCGACACGGACGATGGGCGAGCCCTCGTATTGGACAGCACCGATCTCAGGGATCCGCGCGGTGTTGCTTCGGCCATCGCCGCACGTCTGGGTCACGCAAAAGCGGCCCGTGTGGCGCACCGCCTCGATTCGACTGCGTGGTGGCTCTTTGGTCATGACGGAGCCACCAGATTCGCTCGTACGCATCCTGCCGATGCGCCGGAAAGCGTTACGTCTTCCGGACGGTGGTCTCACGATCCTGCGCTCGGGTCGGCGCCGCGCGATCTTCGACCACGGTCCGCACGGATACCTCACTCTCGCGGCGCACGCACATGCTGACGCTCTCTGCCTCGACCTCTCGCTCGGAGGCGAGGCCCTCGTCGTGGATCCCGGTGTGGGTAGCTATTTCGCGCGGCCGGGTTTGCGAGAGGCCTTCCGTGGCACCGGATTCCACGCCACAGTGCTCGTCGACGGACGCGACAGCTCCGAAGTGGGAGGCCTCTTCCTCTGGACGCGTCATGCCGTGGCGCGGGTGCTGGTTGCGGACGTGGAGCGAGGCGTGGTTGTCGCCGAACACGACGGCTACCGTCGTCTCGAGGATCCGGTCTCGCACCGGCGGGCTGTTCTTGCCGTCGGCGACAGCGAGTCGATCCTCGTCGTCGATCGCATGGAGGCGAGGGGCCGCCATGAGTACCGTCAGCGGTGGCCACTCCACCCGGCGCTCGAACTTGACGAAATATGCTCCGATCGCTTCATCGCGAAGGGTAGGAAGGCCGGCATGCTCGTCGCGATATCCTCGTCCCGCTCCTTGTCGCTCAGCGCCGTTCGGGGGAACGACGATCCGCTCGAGGGTTGGTGGTCAGAGCGACTTGAGTCGGCGGTCCCGAGTTGGCTCGTGACGGCTGAGCTCTCGGGGTCCGATGCGGTTGAGGTCGCAACGCTGCTCGCCCCCTTCGAATTGGACGAAGTGCCCGAGGCGGGCATCGAACTAAGCGCGAGAGCGTCCGGGACATTCGTAGAGTTGACCGGCGTCGCCGGTGGGTGCGTCGCCGAGGTCGATCTGAGTTCCCGGATTCCGCGCGTGCGCTGGGGAGCGACGAGCGCCGTATGAAGATCGCAGTCTTCGGCCTCGGCTACGTCGGGTGCGTTTCGGCCACGTGCCTCGCCCGGCGCGGGCACGAGGTCGTGGGTGTCGACGTCGACCCCGTCAAGGTGGACCTGGTCAATGCCGGGCAGACGCCCGTCCTCGAACCCGGCCTTGCCGAGCTCGTACGCGAGCAAACGTCATCGGGACGTCTCTCGGCCACGGTGGACCCCTTGCATGCGGTCACGACCACGGACATGGCGATGGTGTGCGTCGGGACTCCGTCGACGAGCAACGGCAGCCCGAACTTCGAGGCGCTCGAGCGCGTGGCGGAGTCCATCGGTCGGGCATTGGCCACGTCCGAGCGCGGCAAGACGGTCGTGGTTCGGTCAACTGTCGTCCCCGGTACGACCGGCGAGCTTGTCGTCCCGACGATAGAGCGGTCGTCCGGCTTAAGGGCTGGCGACGAGTTCGGCGTTGCGGTAAACCCCGAGTTCCTTCGGGAGGGCTCGGCCATCGCCGATTTCGACAACCCGCCGAAGACGGTCATCGGCGAGCTCGATAGGGCGAGCGGCGATGCCGTTGCTGTCCTCTACGAAGGACTTCCGGCGCCCGTCTTCCGGGTTCCGCTGCGGGTTGCCGAGATGGTGAAGTACGTGGACAACGCGTTTCACGCCGTCAAGATCGCGTTCGCGAACGAGATAGGAGTGCTTTGTCGTGCTTCGGGAATCGATCCGTACGAGCTGATGCCCTCCTTTCTGTCTGATCGCAGCCTGAACATCTCTGAGGCGTACCTTCGTCCCGGATTCGCATTCGGCGGTTCGTGCTTGCCGAAGGACCTGCGTGCGCTCGTCCATATAGCCCGTCGCGCAGACCTCGAGCTGCCGCTGCTCGAGAGCGTTCTGCCTTCGAACGACCGTCATCTCTCACGAACGATCGAGGTCGTGCTCGCGCTCGGTCGGCGACGGGTGGGGATGCTCGGTTTGGCGTTCAAGCCGGGAATCGATGACCTCAGGGAGAGTCCGCTCGTCGAGGTCGCTGAGCGGCTGATCGGGAAAGGGTACGACCTTCGAATCTACGATCCAGCTGTCTCGGTGTCGCGGCTGGTCGGTGCCAACCGCGCGTACATGGTCGAGCACTTGCCCCACCTGTCGGAGCTGCTCGTCGAGAGCCTCGCGGAGGTCCTCGATCACGCAGAAGTGTGCATCGTGGGCGCCGCGTCACCCGACGCAGTCGACGCCATTGCGGCTGCGGACGGTCGGCACATCGTCGATCTCATCCGCCTTCCCGACGCGGCGGAGCGTCGGGGCGGGGAGCGCTATGTCGGCGTCGCCTGGTAGGACACTCATCCTCGTCGAGAATCTCTCGGTTCCCTTTGATCGACGCGTCTGGCAGGAAGCGCTGTCGCTGTCAGCAGCCGGCTACGCCGTTACGGTTGTCTGCCCGCAGGGGGCCGAGCGCGATCGAGAACGGCACGTCGTCCTCGAGGGAATCGACATCCATCGCTATAGCCTTCACGGTGCCGACGGCGGGGCGCTTTCGTACGCGCGGGAGTATGGCTCGGCACTGATTCGGACCGCCGCGTTGGTCAGGGAGATCGATCGAACGGCCAGGTTCGATGTCGTCCATGCTTGCAATCCGCCGGACGTGCTTATTCTCACGGCTCTCTCCCTCCGACGGCGTGGGGCGGCGTTCATCTTCGACCACCACGACCTCGTCCCTGAGCTTTACGTCTCCCGCTTCGGTGGGGAGGGGGTCTTGTATCGTGCCACGCTCCTCGCGGAGCGTCTTGCCTTCCGCCTCGCAGATGTCGTGCTGAGCACGAACGAGTCCTATCGCCGGGTGGCTATCGACCGCGGAGGCAAGCGTCCCGAGGACGTCTTCGTGGTGCGGAGTGCGCCTTCAGAGGAGCTGTTCCGGCCGGCGGCGCCCGATGCGACGCTACGACGTGGAAAGCGCCACCTTCTTGCCTACCTGGGAGTCATGGGGCCCCAGGACGGCGTGGACCACGCGCTTCGCGCGCTCGAAGTCCTGAGACGCCGGCGATGCGATTGGCACGCGATCTTCATCGGCTCCGGCGATGTCATCGGCGAAATGAAAGCTCTGACAGAGAAGCTCGGGCTTGGTGACGATGTCGAGTTCACGGGCCGAATCCCCGACGACGACGTCGTTCGCATTCTCTCCACCGCAGACGTCTGCCTCTCTCCCGATCCCAGGAACCCCCTCAACGACGTATCCACCATGAACAAGGTTGTCGAATACATGGCTCTTGGGCGGCCGGTCGTCTCGTTCGAGCTTCGTGAGACGCGAGTGTCGGCCGGTGAGGCAGCACTCTATGCGACTCCCAATGATGACGTGGACTTCGCGCGGTGCATCGATGACCTGCTGGACTCGCCCGAAGACCGCGCGCGGATGGGGCAAGCCGGCCGTATGCGCTTCGAGCGGGAAATCTCGTGGCGGTCTTCCGAAGTACAGCTTCTCGCCGCCTACGACCGTGCGCGCGAAAGACGTCTTCGAGCGAAATGAGCCGGGCGCTCACGTCTCGCCCGCGCCAGGTCGTCAGGGCTGAGAGCGCCCAGACGACGCGGGCATGGCGCTGCGGGTCGAGACGCGAGTTCCGCGCAGAGGAAAATGTCGCGGAGAAGGTCGTGCTTCGTCGATCAGCGCTTCTGGATCTGCGAGTACCAGACCTCGTTGCGTAGTTCCGCGACCGAGTAGTAGCCGAACTGTAGTTTGGGTTGCTCGCCCGGCTTCAACGTCGCCCCGTCGGAGGCAGCCACGAGTCGACCGTTCAGCCATCCTCGAAAGTACCCATCACGCTCATAGCTCCACTTGATCTTCATGCGCCACGAGTACCAGTGGCCGAACCGAATGCGATTGGGAGCGTACGCAAACCGATAGCCGTCGGTCGCGGGATCGTGCACCGCGAACCGGAAGCGTGGGGCACGACCACGTCCGTCGATCGCGAGATGCATCCCGCTGGCGGTCTCAGTATGGAACTCGACGAGGACGCCTGCGTGCCACTCCTTCGGAAAGCCCGCCGGATTTCCGCGAGATGGGAACATGACCTTGCCTGACCAGTCCTCCGTGTAGCCGGCGCCTTGAACGAGATGATCGGCGTCGGCGAGAAACGCGACCTTCGTGTCGTGTTCCCCCTCCCATGGACTAGTCATCTCGGGTGTGCACACAAGCTTGAAGCCCGGTCCGTATCGAGTCTTGACCTCCCAGATCCCACCGCCGCTTTCCCAGCGCTCGAATGGCGGACTGGTCGCGCCCGCCCACTGCCAGGCGTTCGCTTCCTCGCCGGGTGCAGCGTAGGGTCGGTAGCGATTTACGGTCACGCGGCCCCAGGGTGTTCTGAGATCCCGGAACTGGTCGATGACGGAACCGGACGGCGCGGGCACCGGGGTCGCATGCGGGGCTGCGCGGGCCGGCAAGAGGAAGGCGAGCGACGCGAGGGCGAGCGACGAGAGGGCGAGCGCTCTGGCAGTGGTTCGTCGAGACATCAACCTTGCGATCCCCCCTACGGGCGACGAGTCCCCGTCGTAGCGCAACGTACGTGTTGTTCGCGATGGTCATGCGTCCGAGTGAGACACCGTACCCGACAGACATCGAGTTCGCCGAGAGCGGCGAGCGTGCCACGGCCCGTAGGCAGAGTCAACGCTCACGGCAATCGGGGGTGTGGGCGGCGGTTCGGATGGAGGCTGGCTTGCGGCCGTCAGTTCCTGTGGATCCCGGCGAACCACACCTCGTTGCGAAGCTCAGCGACCGAGTAGTACCCGAACTGGAGGTATCCGCGTTCGCCTGGCTTGACGGTCGGTCCTGAATAGTCGTCGAGCACCGCGCCGTCGAGCGAGAACTTCAGGAAGCCGTCGTCCCCGGACGACCACTTGATCTGCATCCGGCATTGGTACCAGTGATCGAACTTCAGAGGAGCCGAATCATAGGAGTGCTTGTAACTCGAGCCCGGCGTCCAGGGCGGCTCGTAGCGCGCGAAGTGGAGCCGCGGCCCACCGTCGCTCTGGCGGCCGTCGATCGCCAGATGATGGCCTGAGTCTGACTGCGTGTGGAACTCCCAGAGCACTCCTGCGTGCCAGCGGTTGGGGACTCCCGACGGGTTTCCCGCCGCGGGGAGCATGAACGAGAAGGACCAGTCCTCGGTCGAGCCGACGACGGCGATGTCGTCCCTCTTCTGCGCGAGGATGTCCTTCGTCGAGGAGTTCCAGATCGCGGTGTTCTGATCCGTGGCTACGAACTTGAAGCCGGGACCGCTCGGCGTCGCGATGTCCCAGAGGCCGCCGCCTCCCGTGCCTCCGGCAACGACGGGGGCTATCCATCCGGGGACGAATGCTCCGGTGAGGTCGGAGAGGCTGTCGATCGCTGACCCGGCGGGGGTCGGCGGAGGAGGCGGGGGCGGAGGAGGAGGCGGAGGCGGCGGCGGCGATGGTGCGCACGCGGCAGTCGAGGCGTTGAGCTGCGTCCGAGGTGAGGTGTTGCCGGCAGCGTCGCTCGCCGTAACGGCGAACGAGTACGAGGTATTACACGCGAGACCGGTTTGGGTGGAGGAGGTGGACGACGTCGACGCCATCTTGACTCCGTTGCGGAGGATGTCGTAGCCGGTGACTTTGACGTTGTCGCTCGAGGCGTTCCACGTCAACGTGAGTCCGGTCTGCGAGACGTTCGAGGCGGCGAGGGCGGTGGGTGCGGACGGCGCCGTGGTGTCGGGGCAGGCCGTCGTCGCGACCATGACCGTTGTCTTCGCCGAACGGTTCGCAGCGGCATCGACGGCATCGACCGCGAGCGTGTAGTTCGTGTTGCAGCTCAGGCTCGAGAAGATGGCGGTCGTGATCGTGCTCGTTCCGACGGACGTACCCTCGCGATAGAGGCCGTAGCCGGTGACGCCGCTGCCCGAATCGGTGGACGGAGACCACGAGAGCGTGATGCTGTCGGGCGTTCGCGAGGACGCGATCACGTTTGCGGGTGGCGTCGGCGCCTGCGTATCGGCGCAGGCCGACGTCGTCGCGATCGCCGACGCGCGCAGAGAGTGATTGTGGGCGCTGTCGTACGCGTCGACCGCGAAGGTGTAGCCCCGTCCGCATGCGAGTCCGGCGACGGTTGCACCAGGCTGCGCGGTCGTCTTCGTCGGCACGCCGTCCACGTACACCTGGTAACCCGTGACGCCTGTGTTGTCTTCTGACGCCGTCCACATCAGCGAGACACTCACCTGAGTCGCGGAAGTGACGCCCAGATTGGCCGGCTGCGACGGTGGTGACGTGTCACCGGGCGGGGGCGGGCTGGGGGGTGGCGGAGATGAGGGAGCACAGACGTCCGTGGTCCCGCTCGCCGTGGATGCGGATGAGCTGTTTCCTGCGGCGTCGTGGGCGCTGACCCGGAGGGTGTACGTCGTGTTGCAGGTCAGTCCGGACAGCGTCACACTCGTGCCCGTGACATCGGTGGAGTACAGCCCGCCGACCGAAACGAGGTAGCCGGCGACACCAACGTCGTCGCTCGAGGGAGACCACGAGAGGGTGAATCCCGTTGCTGTTCGTGAGGTAACGGCGAGACCCGTAGGAGCCGTCGGGGGTCGCACGTCGGAGCACTCGGCCGTCGCCACCCATGCGCGTCCTGCGTTGGGAGCGGTTGCCTGCCGCGTCAGCCGCGTCGATATCGAATCGGAACGTCCTGCCACACGTGAGATCGCTGAGCGTCGCGCTCGGCGTCGTCACGGAATCAATAGGCAGACCGTTGGCGTAGATGCCGTAGCTCACGACGCCGACGTTGTCGGTCGAGGCGTCCCATGCGAGCACAACGGCGGTCTGCGTGGTCGCCTCCTGATGCATCCGGCGAGGTGCGGTCGGCGCGTCGCTGTCCACACATGCCGCTGTCGACACGATGGCATCAGTCTGCGGCGAACGGTTCCCTGCGCGGTCGAATGCCACGACCTTGACCCCAGCGCTTGAACCGCACTCCAGACCCTGCGCCGTATACGACGTACCGTCGTGCGCACACGCTGTCCGTTCACGTACACGTAGTAGCCGGCCACGCCGACGTTGTCCGTCGATGCTTCCCAGGCCACGGTCACGGATGAAGGCGTGGCCTGCATGACATGCACGTTGGCGGGCGCCGTCGGCGCCTCGCGGTCGTGCTTTTCAGGCGACCAGACACCGCCTGCGGAGGTCGCGACGGCGAGGACGACGACGGAGGCGGCTGAAGCAATTGCAACAGTCGCGTGCTTGGCGGCGGGCACAGCCCACGTTTTCGGCCAGCTCTCCGCTTCCTAGACCCCTGAATGGGTGAGAACCCCCCGGTCGTCTAGTGGTGCGAGACAGCGTGGGCCGAAGGGATTTCCCCCGCTCAGGGGGTTTTGCGACGCCTCGAAGCGATGCCTAGCGAGAGTCGTCAGCGGGCAGGAATGACGAGACTCGCTTGCACGATCGCCGCGGGCGAGCGCGCTCCGGCTACGAGCGGCCAGACGTACCAGCGGTACTCGCCTCCTCTTAACGTCTGCCTCTCTCCCGCGATACGCCAGCTCGCAGGAAGGAGAAGCTCGGGGCGAGACGTCTCGGCGGTGAAGATCATGGATGATCCGCGAAAGAGCTCGAACCGGTAGCCGGACGCTCCGTCCGCCGGAGCCCACGCGAATCGACGAACGGTTGCCGCCGAGGGCGCCTGAGAGACCGGGCGTTGGCTGTCTCGAGACCTGGGCTTCGACGGTCGCACGGGCATGACCCGGTCGGCGCGTTCCGCGTTGCGGTCCGCCGCCTCGGACGGATGTCCCAGCTCGACCCGAACATCCGACAGGAGGATCGCGACGACGATTCCAAGAGCCACACAAACCGTCAGCCACGCCGACTGCTTTCGTCGCCGGGCGACGAGGTCGTCATACGGGGCTCGTTCCCGGCTGGGCTCGGCGGCGATCACGAGGGACATCTGCGGTCGCACCGCGAACGCGCTCGAGCGAGAGTGCACCGCGCGCACAGGCGTTGCGAGCGAAGCGCGTGCTCGAAGCGCGAGCTGAGGGTCCACGAGGACGAGCTCCGGGGAGACGACTTCCGTGGCTCGAGTGGGCTGGCTTCGTTCGAGCGGGTTCATCAAGCTCGTCATCGGCAGCTCGCCACGGGCGCTCAATCGTGAGTACTGCCCGACCTCACCGAGTTCCCGCTTGAGGCGTTCACGGTAACGCCGCGATCAGCCGGAGCTGGTGACAGCATCAGACGGCGCTCGCTGCCTGGCAGACAGCACCTCGTCGAGCAACCGCGCGTAACGCTCGACCATCAGCTCGGCGGTGAACTCCGCCACGAACCGTGCTCGCCCCTCGAGCCCCATTGAGATTCGGGCTTCGGGGGCCGCGGCGAGCTCGAGGATGGCCTGCGAGAACGACTCCGGGTCCGCTGGCGGCACGAGAACTCCGGTCGCCGTGCCGACGACCTCTCGCATGCCACCGACGTCCGTTGCGATGACTGGTCGACTCGACGCCATGGCCTCGATCGCCGCAAGCGGTATCCCCTCGACGTCGCTCGACAGCGACACGACATCGGCGCAGTTCATGAGGTCCGGTACATCGGAACGCTCGCCGAGGATATGCAGGCCGTCGTCCGGCCGATCCGCTGCTCCGGGTGGCGTCGAGTAGAGGGCCGCCTCCCGCGATCACGCCGCGGACTCGTGGCTCGCGGGCATGTGCGCGTTTGATGGCTTCGACGAACACGTCTGGACGTTTCTCCGGTCGGAGCGCAGCCACGAGCAGCACGACGATGTCGTGCTCGCCCAGTCCGAGTTCGCGTCGGACCTCGGCGGACGATCGTGAGGGAACGGGCTCCGTCGACCCGTTTGGAATGATCTCGATCGCCTCGGCTCGGTAACCAAGGCGCCGAAGCTCGGGTATCTGCGCGCGGCTCACGGCCACTACGCGATCCACCCGTCGGGCGACGAGCCTGGTCAAGCCGCGTTGTTGCAGGCCGAGGTGGGTTCCCGGGCCCTGCTCGACTGCAACGTGTGCCGCGCCGGCACGTCGGGCGATTGCGTGGCCGATGACGTGTGCAATCACGCTCTGCGTCAGCACCAGCACGGGGCGGTACCGCCAGAGACGAAACCCGCGGACTGCGCCGGCGACATCGGTGCGTGACTGCATGTTCGCATGTGCGGTTACGAATCCGGAGTCTCGAAGCGACTCGAAGTGTCTTCCTCGATGGCGAAGTGTGGCGACAACCAGTTCGAAGCCCCGATCTTGCAAACCCGTAGCGAGGAGCTCGAGCTGCCGTTCAGCTCCGCCTACGGCCAGCGTCGAGTACAGGGTCAGAACCCGCGGTGGCGTCACGCCTGCGTCTGGCCATTGGCCGACGATAGTGCCTGGTGGTCGGTACGCTGCTCGACCGCTCCTCGTTGCAGGATGGCCAGGAACAGCCAAGGGAGCATGGTTGCGATTGAGAAGAACCGGAAGTCGAGCGTAGACGCGGACAACACGATGACGACCAGCGAAGCGATCGAGCCGGCGACGATCCAGGCGTCGCGCCCGGCCGTCGCACGCGTGCGAACGATCGCTCGGGCAGTGATCACGAGGAACGGAAGGGCGTAGAGGAGCAGGCCGAATGCCCCGAGCTCGACGAGGATCGTGAGATAGCTGTTGTGACTCGTGTTGTCGAGCAGAAACGCGATCGGTACTCCGCTGAGTCCAGGGAGATTGGAGGTGTTCTTCACGCGATCGAAGGAGCCGTATCCCCAGCCGAACACGGGCCGCTTCATCGCGAGCTGAAGCGACCAGTCCTGGATGCCCTCCCGTGCCCTAAGCGTCTCGGACACTGCCGCGCGCTCGTGGTACAGCTTCGAAGCTTGAATGCTGGGCCAGAACGCGGCGAGCGCAGCGACAGTCAATCCGATCGCGAACGTGACGAGGAGCCACTTCTTCCCAACGACGAGGAGGCCAAGCGCCGCAACGATGACGGCCACGATCGGACCGCGGGTGAGCGTTGCGAAGAGGCCCGGGACCCCTACGACGAGCATCAGGATCGACAGGCGGCGCAGCGAGCGCGGCCCGCCCCAGGTCAGAACGGCCAGGGCGAGCACGATCCCGATTCCGAGAAATGTGCCGAGGATGCCAGGATTGGCAAGTGTCGAGACCGACCGTGCTCCACCACCCGTCGTTCGCTGCCAATAGTCGAAACCCCATAGGTTCCAGTGCGTCGCGAATTCGACGAGCGCCAGGACGCCCTGCACGGCAGCGCCTGCTATCACGATCTTCAGGATGGTCTCGCGAGAGACAGCCGATGCCCGGGCCGATCGTCAGGAAATAGTAGATGAGCGGGCCGACGGCAACCGTCAAGAAGACCACCTTCAGCGCCGCCGTCGGGTTGTCCTGAAACACGCCGGACGCGACCGCCATCGAGACGAGCACGTACGCGACGAACGCGCCTGGCAGGAACTCGACCAGCGTCATTGGTGTGCCGGTGCGAGCACGGACGACAGTGAGCCCGCCTAGTAGAAGCAACGGTGCCGTGTAGACGACCCAGACTCCCGCTCTTCCTACCGCTGAAACCTGGGTCGAGTCGGCGAAGATCGGAGCCAGCGCGAGCCAGCCGAGGAAGAGCGCGGTCGGTGGAATGCTGAGGAGGATGATGAGTGCTGCCAGACCCAGCATCCCCACGATCGCCAGTGAAACGCCCGCTTCGCTCCGGGCGACGACGATTCCCGCGCCAATACTCATCACCGCAGCGCCGATGTAGAACACAGCGGTTTGATGACGTACCAGCACCATCGACACAGATTTCAGTATAGGTAGGCACTCTTCTGCTGCCATTTCGAGCCATTGCGCGGACTTCGGACCGCTGAGTCGAGTGCCTCCGCCGAACCCGTGCGAACCGCCGTGTCGTCCATACGATGCGCCGAGCGATGCGTGTCCTCCTCGTTGGCCCGTACCCCCTCGACTCCGCCGTCACGGGCGGCGTTCAGGCGTCGTTTGCGAACCTTGTCTCCGGACTCGCCGAGATGTCCGATCTCGACGTGTCACGTCGTCTCGTTCGTCCCGGGGCTCGATCGACCCATCGAGCGCCACGTCGGGACCGTTCGCATCGACCAGCTTCCGGGCTCTCCCCGACTGTCGTTCGCGACCCGTCACGCACGAGAGCGAGAGGCACTCTCCGAGGTCATACGAGCTCGCCGTCCGGATGTCGTTCATGCCCAGGACGCGCTCGGAGCCGGATACGTGTGTCTGCGAGCAGCGCAGGGAGTCCCTGTTCTCGTCTCGATACACGGGATCACACGCGAGGAGGCGAAGTACAAGACGGGCGCGGAGCGGCTGAGGTCCAGGGTTTTCGGCGTGGCAGTCGAGCGCTACTGCATTCGCCACGCCCAATACCTCGTACAACCGACTCGTTATCCGGAAGCCTACTTCGGAAGCGAGATTCACGGCCGCATCTGGGATGTCGGAAACGCCATTTCCGACCGGTTCTTCGAAGTCGACCCGACGCCGGAGCAAGGGAGGATGCTGTACGCAGGCTCCCTCATCCCACGGAAGCGGCTGCTCGATCTCGTCGAAGCGATGCCGGCTGTCGTGGCGCACGTTCCTCGAGCACACCTCCGCGTCACCGGAGGGGGGCTCGACGAACCGTACGCGAGGAAAGTGCGCGCTCGGATATGCGATCTCGACCTCGGGGGGCGAGTGGAGCTCATCGGAAGCGTGGATTTCGGAGGTCTGCTGGAAGAGTTCCGGCGAGCTTCCGTGCTCGTTCTTCCATCGGGTGAGGAGACGAGTCCGATGGTAATCGGCGAGGCGATGGCAACAGGGGTACCCGTGGTCGCCACCCGGGTCGGCGGTGTCTCGTATCTCGTCGATCACGGGGTTACGGGATTGATCGTCGACCCCGGAGACGTCGATTCTCTCGCAGCGGCCGTTTCCGACATCCTCGGCGACCCGGCGCGAGGAGACGCACTCGGAGCCGCAGGCCGCGCCAAGGCCGAGGGCGGCTTTCGTACCGCCGCGGTCGCGGCGCGCGTCAGAGCCGTTTACGACGAAATATGCGGAACGAATGCCACGGCTCGGAAATAGATCCGCGGTCGAATTTGCCTTTCCGGACTCAGGGGTGAACCGCGTTTCCTATCTGTCTGCGGCGGTATTGTCGCGACGAGATCTCGGCACGCGTGCGTCGCGCAAGGCGCCCAGGATGCGTCGAAGCTTTTGTCGCCAGGTCTCCCCTTCTGCAGGCGACAATTCCTCCTTGAGGACGGTGCCGAGTCTCGACGTTGCCTCGGCGGGGCCGACCTCCCAGTAGCCGCAGCCGAAGTGCGCGACGTGTCGTTCGAGGACGGTCTGCTCGCGAACGGACACCAGATGTCGCGCCCACGTGCGCAGCGGAATCGTCGCGTGACCGCCGAAGAAGAGCGCATCGATCGCTCCGGATGTCGTCTTCCACACGCGCTCCACTCCCCAGTCCCGAGCCTGCCGGTCGAGATCGGAATCCGCCACGAGCGACGACACCGCTGCGACGTCGACGAGATCGCGCATGCAGAGGAGCGGTCTATGACGCCATGCATGAACTGCGAGGATGATCGCGTGGTGGCGCGGGTGGGGGGCCAACACGCCCGGCACGTCGATCGAGCAGGCTACGCTCGCCTCCAGGATTTCTTCCAAGGCGGGGCGTTGCATTCCCACGAGCCAGTTCAGGTGCGAGTGAACCTCGACGGCCAAGGGAAGCACCGGCCATTGAAGGGGCTGGAGATGATGGGGATCGTCGAGGGCATCCTCGTCACCGATCGCCTCCACGAACCCCGCCTCCACGAGGCTCCGCTGGACGGCGTCTGCGTCCGTGGTCAGGACATCGACGTCGATGAACCGTCGTCCGCCGAGCGGATAGAGTTTCGCAACCTCCGGGCCTTTGAGGAGGATCAGCGGTGGGTCGCACAGGTCCCGGATGCGCGCTACGAGGGGCGGGGCGGAGAGCATGGAGGTACTCGCGGATCGCTCCTCTTCGACGAGTGGCGGTGGCACCGGCGACCCTCGCCGCCGCGCGTACTTCGCGGCGAGCGCGCCGACCTTGTGCGCGAGTACGTCCGGCACGCTTGCCGGAGCCAGCAACGTTTCGACGGCTTCCCAGAGGCGTTCGGTGTCGGGGGGGCGCATTGCCGCGACAGACGGCTGCGTGCCTGGGGAGTTCGGCATCACGCGCCTGACCATACTCATGACGCCCGTAGAGGTGACGGACCGCGCCCATGGATTCAGGCGTGGCAATCCGCCCGGACCTGGCTAACATGATTCGAGAACTCTTCGGACAGTCGTCGCTGACGCGTCCGGGCGCAAACGGGGAAACAGGGGAACAGATGTCAAACGTAGGTCTGCGGGTGAACGCACCACAAGTGATTCATGAGTCCATCGAGGGCGAAGTGATCATCATCGATCTGGGTACCGGCACGTACTTCAGTGCCAAGGGCTCCGCCGCGGAAGTGTGGGATGCGATCGATCGCAACCCGGGTGCGAGCGCGGAGTCACTCGCAACAGCGGTTGCAAATGCGTACGATTTGCCGGCCGACGCCGTGTCCGGAGAGGTTCAAGCCTTCGTATCCGAGCTTCTGAGTGAAGGTATCGTCGTCGCCGAGGATCGGGGTGGCGATGTCGCCACCGGCTCGATCGAGCGCAACGGCACCTCGTCTGTGCCGTTCGAGCCGCCCATGCTCGAGAAGTACACGGACATGAAGGATCTCGTACTGATCGACCCGGTCCACCAGGTCGACAGCGCGGGCTGGCCCGAGCGTCAGCCTGGGGCAGCCACGCGCGAAGCGGATGACTGACCTCGCCGACGACTCTCTGGCCTGACCGACATGACCGATGTGCTTCCCACGCCGCAGCGTGGACTCTCGCTCGGCCCCGATGTCCTAGTCGGGATCCAGGACAGTCTGTCCGCGGCGGAGAGAGCCGGAGGCGTGGTTGTCCGACGATACGCTCTCGCCGGCACGACTGTGAGGCTCAGATTCGCCGGGAGAGCGGTGCTCGACAGTCTGGCGCGGGCGTTCGCGCATCTCGAGGTGCACGAGGACGACTCCGAACCTGCCCTGACGGTTGCGTTTTGGGATTCTGCGTCGACCGGCGCCGAGCCACCGCCGCGACCCTCCGTGCCCAGTGAGTACGCGCCGGGGGCACTGTTCCACTTCGACGAGCCTCCGCTGCGCGCTGCGTACCAGCCTGGCCTCTCGACCCTGAGCGTGTACAAGGCCGACGTCGGCCAAGCGTGGCACTGGGTCGAGGATGCCTCGGCCCAGCCGTACTGGGACAAGGCCTCGCCGATTCGCCAGATCCTGTTCTGGTGGCTTGCGGGTCGAGGTTACCTCCAGGTTCACGGCGCCGCGGTCGGACGGGCCGACGGGGGTGTGCTGCTCGTTGGCCGAGGCGGCTCGGGAAAGTCGACGACCGCGCTCTCGACCCTCGGAACGGACATGCTGTATGCGGGTGACGACTACGTCGCCGTGACAACGCACCCCGAGCCTCGCGTCCAGAGCCTGTACAACACCGGCAAGCTCGATCCGCACCATCTGAATTCGCTGCTGCCCGAGTTCTTGCCGCTCCTCTCGAACGCCGAGCGGCTGGAGGTGGAGAAGGCCGTCATGTACGTCCAGGACCACTACCCGGAGCAGACGACGCACGGCTTCCCGCTGCGCGCAGTGCTCGTGCCGAAGGTTTGCGTAGGGCCGCGAGAGTCGAGGATCGTCGAAGCAACACGAGCCAGCGCGTTCGCCGCGCTGGCTCCGAGCACGATCTTCCAGCTCCACACCGCCGGCTCGGAGGCGCTGTCGATCATGTCGCAGCTGGTCGCCCGGGTGCCGTGCTATGGCCTCGAGCTCGGCTCGGACATCTCGGCGATCCCGCGGGCGATCGGCTCGTTCCTCGACGAGCTCACGAGCGACCGTCGATGAGTGGCTTACTGGTCACGCTGATCGTCGCCTCGTTGAACGGCGAGCGGTTCTTGCGCGAGACCCTCGAGAGCGCGTTTGCACAGGACATGGACTCGTACGAGGTCGTGTTCGTCGACGACGGGTCGACCGATGGAACCGCCGCGATCGCGCGCTCGTATCCCGTGCGCTACATCCATCAAGAGAACGCCGGACTGCCGAGCGCGAGAAACGCGGGTCTGGCGGTCGCTCGGGGGAACTACCTGGCGTTCCTCGACGACGACGATCTGTTGCCGCCCGAAAAGCTCCGAGTCCAGTCGAGCTATCTCGAAGCGCACCCGGAGACTGGATGTGTGCTCGGCCGTCAGGAATGGATCTTCGAGGAGGGTCAAGAGCCTGCCAACTTGCAGCGCGACCCGATCTTCGGCGAGCTGGGAGGGATCGCGATGGGCACTGCGATGATCCGTCGCTCGATCCTCGCCGAGCTTGGCGGCTTCGATCCCTCTTACCGCTACGCAGAGGACCGCGACCTCTTCGTGCGGCTCCGCGAGCATGGCGTCGGAATCGAGGTGCTGCCGGACATCGTGCTCCGTCGCCGCATGCACGGGGCCAACATGACCCTCAGCCCACCCGAGAGCCACCCGCTGCTGCGCTCGTTGAAGGCGAAACTGGACCGCGAGCGAGGCGCGGCCTCGCACCGGAAGGAAGCGTCATGACGACGCCCCTGATCAGCGTGATGATCGGCGTCTACAACGCCGAGCAATACCTGGGCGAGACGATCGACAGCGTCTTCGCCCAGACGTACCGGCCACTCGAGGTGATCGTCGTCGACGACGGGTCGGAGGACCGAAGCGGAGACGTCGCGCGCGGGTATGGCAGCAGGGTCCGCGTCGCCCGACAGGACAACGCCGGAAACGGATCGGCCCGTAACCATGCCGTCCGGCTTGCGAAGGGTGAGCTCTTCGCCTTCCTCGACGCCGACGACCGTTTCGCCCCCGGAAAGCTCGAGTGGCAATGGTCGGAGCTGGACCGCGATCCATCGGTCGATATCGTTTTCGGCCACGTCCGGGAGTTCGTCAGCCCCGAGTTGACGGAGGAGCAGCGGGCGTCCGTCCGCGCTCCCCAGCCGGATCCCATGCCGTGGACGGCGCCGAACCTCATGCTCGTCCGACGCGAGGCGTTCGAGCGGGTGGGGCCATTCTCCGAGTCTCTGCGGGTCGGTGTGACCGTCGATTGGTACGCGCGCTCGGTGGAGGCGGGCCTACGGAGCGTGATGCTGCCGCAGATCGTGCTCGAGCGCCGACTCCACCTCACGAACAACGGGCTCCGCGAGGCCGCGTCCCGGACCCAGTACGCGCATGTGCTCAAGGCGGCCCTGGACCGCCGGCGGGCTCAGGCTGCGGGCGAAGAGTCCGTCTGACCGTTCAGTTCTCGTTCCCCGCGCAAGGCCCGATCGTGTCGCCGTGGGCGAGATGCGCGGGAAGAGCGGAGCGGGAAATCGTGATCGTCACGTCGTGACCCGAGCCCGTCCGATGACAGATCGTCACTTTCTCGGGCTTGTACTGGTCGTGTGACGGGCTCGCGACGACGACGGGCGCGGGCTTGGGCTTGGCCGGCGTCACGACGCGCTTCGCCACCTTCGCCACATCGACCGTGCTCGAGGCCGCGTACCCGATACCGCCGAACGAAGCAAGGACGCCGAGCATCAAGACGCTTATCGCGCATGCGAACGAGAAGCGCGCGTACACATGGAGCCGTGATTGCGGCCCATCTTCGGTCACGCGAGCGCGCAGCGCATTCACCAGGCTCTCGCTGGGCTGCGGCCGGCCCGCAAGGAGCTCCGTCTCGAGCGCCTTCATTTGGTCTCGTTTCCGAAAGATCATCTTGTGCTCCTCCCCCTTGTTGCGCGCTTCTTCTCTACCCCTACTACCACGACGGCTGTCGAATCCTTACGCCTCCTCCGCCTCGATGGTCGAGCGGAGACGCTCCCGCGCGCGGTGGAGCGCGACGTCGACGGCGTTCGTCGTCAGATCCAGGAGCACACCGATCTGCGCAGCCGAGAGGTCGGCGCCGTAGCGAAGGGCGATGAGCTCGCGGTCCCGGCTGTCGAGTCGCCCGACCGCATCGGCGACGGAGATCCGCTGAATCACCTCTTCTTCGAGATTCCCCGCTGCCGGCGTCTCCGGGGCAACGGACCCACCACGGCGGCCGACCGTGCACGGCCGTCCTCGATGGAGCGCCGTGCGATTCCGATCACCCATGCAATCGGATCGCCTCTCTCCGGGTCATAGCTCGCCCGGTAGCGGACTGCCCGCTCGAACACGTCCGACGTGACGTCCTCGGCTTCCGCACCCTCGCCGAGACGATAGGCCACGTAAGCGTAGACACGCCTGATCAGCGGCTCGGGATCGGCGAGCGGGTCACGCCGTCGACGGATCATCGGTTGGCCATTCGCGGAGACATAGGCCTCGATGTCGGGGCTTCGTGGATTGAGCCGTCTCGCCTCTGCGAGTGCATGCGCACCTTCCGGGCCGGACGTCGTCTGCGCGAGCGCGAACCACAGCGTCCAATCGCGTGGATCGGAGGCGATCGCCTGCCGCAGATTGTCGCGAGCAGCCCCGGCATTTCCGCCCGCGAGCTGCGCCTCCGCGAGCAGCCGATGGGCCTGCGCCGACCAGGGGGCCCACTGCAACGCTTCCCGCGCGTGCTCGGCTGCGAGCGCCTCCCGGCCGGCGTCGAGCGCCGCCTCACCGTTGGCCAAGGCTCTGTTGCCCACGACACCGACGACGGAGAATGCGGCGACTGCGAGCGACGACACCACGACGCCGACGCGCGTGGCCTGCGACAGCGGCCGACCGCGTTCCTCCCGTGCGGCGACGAGCAGAGTTGCTGCACAAAGCAATCCCACGAACGTCACGGCCGGTAGCTCCCAGTCCCAGTCGACGCCCGCATGGACGACGAACGCCGTATACGCGCCGAGCGTGGCCGAGACCAGGGGTTGCCGCCGCGCACGGATCGCGGCAAGCACGGGAATCGCAAGTGCTGCGAGAAGCAGCGCGAGACCGACGGGACCGACCTCGCTGAGCATCTCGAGGTAGAGGCTGTGCGCGTTTCGGAGTTTGTATGCCGCTGGCCGGAGCTCGTTCCAGGACTGCTCGTACGTACCCGCTCCGGACCCCAGGACGGGCTCGCGCTCATAGGCACGCCACGCCACCCGCCACTGCGGAACCCTGCCGCTTCCCGAGAAGCTGAAGAGCCGCTCGCTCACCCGCTCGTGAAGCGCTGGAGGCGGGGCGGCGAAGGCTTCGTACGCCCGTGAGACGAGTGTCGGCGGGCTCCCGAACCGCACGAAGACGAGGAGTAACGCCACGAGGCCCGTGGCAACGAGACCGATTGCGTATCCTCGCCGAAGCCGTGGATCGACCGACGCCCGTCGCTCCAGCGAGCTGCAGGACGAACTCGACGAGCGCGCACAGCACCATGGCTGCGCCAACGACGAGCGCCAATCGATGCCCGTCTCGGGCTGCGTCCGCCGGCGAGGCGCCGAACACGTTCAGCGCCGGAGATCTGTACGCGGCGACGAGTGCGACGGCCACGGCCGGCGCCAGCGCGAGCGCGGTCGTCACGAGCTGGAGGCGGCGCACGTCGAGGGCGATCGCAGCAAGCAGTCCAGCCGCGAGCGCGATCCACCCGCCCCGGCTGAAGGTGAAGTAGAGCGTCGTGACGAGCAGAGGCAGCGAAGCCGCGGCGGCGATGCGGACCGCTGCGCGTCGAGGCCCGCGCGGCCAGGCCAACGGCAAGAAGAGCCCCGAGGGCGGCAAACACGCCGAGGCCGTTCCAGTAACCCAGCGGCTCGGAGAGTCGAGATCCGCCGATCGGATCGAAGACGCCCAGGCGCTCGGGAACGAGTCGTGTGAGCAACCCGTACCCGCACGCTACGGAGACTGCGGCCCAGACCCCCGTGAGGAGTGCGGGCAGCGCCCTGCGGGTGAGAACGACGCATGCCGCCGCGAGGACGGAAACGTAGAGGGCGGTCCGTTCGGCCTCCAGGATCGCACGCTCCGGAATGCCCCAGATGCTCGACGCTGCAATCCAGCCCGCGAGAGCGGCAAGTCCGACAACCGCTGCGACTTCGAACGGGCTCAGCCGAACCTCGCCCAGGACGACCCGGGCCGCGATCACCCAGACCGCGACGATCGTGAACAATCCCCAGGCCGTCGGGTAATAGGCGCCGTGGCTGAACGCGGCGCAGACCACCGCGACGGCCCCGAGAATGGCCACGAAGAGACCATCGGGCCGAACCAGTCTCACGTGCCGTAGAGGTCGCGCTCGGGGGTCCCGCCGGGGAGGCTCACGTCCGCCCGACTCATCACGCACGCTCCCCCCTCTCGGTGACTGTGGCCGACCCGAGCTGCTCATCCCACCGTCCCAGGTTCCGCCTCGAGCAAGTCTTGCCGCAACAGATCTCAACGATAGGAGCTACGGGGTCTATTGCAAGCTCCGGAGACCGGACTGGACGCGCTCGTCGCGCATCACTCCTCCGCGTCTCTCGAGCGCGGCACGCCAGAGGTGGGAAACGGCCCGTGTTGACCTCGCTCCGGCGAAGGCTCATTCTTAGGTGAGCCGCGGGACGATCAGGGGAAAGGTGGTGGGTGTGACAACGGCGCATGAGCGCGATTTGGCGTATGAGCCCGATTTGGCGTACTCGCCGCTCCGCGGGTACCTCGCGGCCGTCCGTCGGCGGTGGTGGTACATGGTGGTCGCGGTCGTGGTCACCCCCGCCGTCGCGGTTGCGTACTCGCTGACGCAGCCGGACCGCTACGAAGCGACGGCGAAGGTCCTCCTGAGCCGGCAAGACGTCGCGGCTGCGTTGGGCGGGACCGCGTCGCAGGTCTACCAGGATCCCAACCGGCTCGCTCAGACACAGCTCGAGATAGCACGCGTGCCCGAGCTCGCGCAGCGAGTGATCCGCCAGAACGGGCTCCAGGGAGAGACCGCCGAGTCGTTCCTCGACGACTCGCGCGTCGTGGCGGCGGCGAATGCGGACATCCTCGAGTTCAGTGTCACGGCTTCCCATCCCGAGGTAGCCGAAACGCTCGCGACCGCGTACGCCGTCGCGTTCACCAGATACCGGAGTGAGGTCGCGTCGACCGCGTACGCACGCGCGTTGCGCGGTGTCCAGAGACGTCTCACGCAGCTGAAGGCGTCCGGTGACGGCGATACGCGGCTATACGAGAGTCTTCTGGAGAGGCGCGAGCAGCTTCGCACGGTGGCAACGCTCGGTACGCAGGATGCCGTGCTCCTCCGAGCAGCCGACGAGGCGACACGTGTGCAGCCGCGCCCTCTGAGAAACGGAATCCTGGCGGGCCTACTCGGTTTGCTGCTCGGAGGCGTTGCGGTCGGCGTCGCCGAGGCGCTGGACACTCGCACTCGCTCGAGCGGTGAGATCGCGGCTGCACTGCGGCTTCCGCTCATCGGCCGCGTCCCGGAGTCGGCCTTCAAGCGACGAAAGCGCGCTCCGCTCGCCATGCTGCGAGCACCGTCAGGCCCCGAGGGAGAGGCGTTTCGCATCGTAAGGGCGAACCTCGAACTTCTTCTCCGGAACACGGATCGCCGAATCATCATGGTGACGAGCGCTCGCGCAGTCGAGGGGAAGAGCTTGACGCTCTCGAACCTCGCGGTCGCTCTCGCGCTCGCTGGCCGTCATGTCGTCGCGGTCGACCTGGACCTGCGACGACCCTCGCTGAGCAGCCTGTTCGGCGTCCCGTCGTCGCCAGGAGTGAGCGAGGTGGCTTCCGGAGACGCGACCCTCGAGGAAGCACTCGTCCCTGCACTGCTCCAGATCGACGGGTCACAGAACGGTCGTACGGCATACGGCGGACGCCTCGAGGTTCTGCCTGCCGGAGCCGCCACTCCTGATCCGGGCGAGCTGGTCGGGCGTGACAGCATCCATCAGCTCCTGCACCGGCTGCGCTCCAGAGCCGATGTCGTCCTCGTCGACGCACCACCGCTACTCCAGGTCGGAGACGCAGTGACGCTGAGCGCCGCGGTCGATGCGGTGCTGCTCGTCGTGCGCGCAGACGTCGCCAGCCGCGACCAGTTGCACGAGCTCAGCCGCGCCCTGACGAGCACGCAGGTGGACGCCCTCGGCTTCGTCCTGACGGGGTCTCGTCCAGGCGAGACCGCGGGCTATGGGGGATACCCCGCGGTCTACTAGAAGTGGCAGCGCTGACATGCGCAGGATCAGTCTCCAGCCGCACGGGCTGAAGCCTGGACGTTACGTCGTGGCAGTGTGATGATTGACTTGGACTGGTGGCTGTGTCAGGATCCGCACAAGCGCCGCTGCGTTTACGAGGCGCGCGATCAGGGGAGCTAACGGGGATATGGGGATGGTGCTGCGGCAAGGTTCACTGGCGACGCTCGGCCTGAGCGCGGTGGCGGTCGTCCTGCTTCTCCGCGGCCGTGCCACTCGCGGTGGCTGGTGCGGCCATGACCAGGATGTCCGGCGCCAGTCGCCCGCAGCAACTGACCGCGAAGATCGTGAGGAGTAGAGCATGTTGTTGAACCGGACCCGTCGAGTCGTCCCGACCTTCGTCCTGGCGGGCGCTCTGCTCGCCGTCATGCTGGCCGGCGCCGCGGGCGCGGCGTCGCCGCCCGTCGGCGACTGGCGGATGAACGAGGGGAGCGGGACGATCGCTCGTCGATTCCTCGGCCTCCGGGAACAACGGGACGATTCTCGGGAACCCGACCTGGGTCACCGGCCAGCACGGCCAGGCGATCAGGTTCGACGGCACCGGCGACTACGCGACCGTGCCCGACAGTGCCTCGCTCGACATCTCCGCCGCGATCACGATGGCCGCCTGGGTGAAGCCGGAGAGGGTGGCCACCCAGAACCTGATCAAGAAGGCGACCAACTGGCGCGCACCAACGGCTACGAGCTCTCGCTGTCGCGGCCCGTCCGCAGAAGGCGTTCGTGCGCTTCAACCAGGCCACGAGCGGCGACACGTACCGGATCAACTCGACGACCAACTATCCGACCCACGGCACGACCTGGATGCATGTCGCGGCGACATATGACGGGACGACGATCCGGCTGTACGTGAACGGCGTGCAGGAGGGCCAGTTGGCCGCCTCGATCCCGATCCCGACCAACAACGTGGCGCTGGGCATCGCGGCGCAGCCGGACGGTTTGTTCGGCGTGCTGCAAGGCGCGATGGACGACGTCCTCGTCTACAACACGGCTCTGACCGGGGCCGAGATCGCGGCGTTGGCGGCGATCCCCCCGGTGACCCGGTGTTCGTGGGCGCGGGCGACATCGCGGGTACTTGGCCGGACGATACGGCCACGGGCCAGCTCGTCTCCGGTATTCCCGGCAACGTGTTTACGATCGGAGACAACGCGTACGAGACCGGGACAGCCGCCGAGTTCGTCGAGTACAACAACACGTGGGGCGGCTTCAAGGCACGCACGAGGCCGGCTGCGGGCAACCACGACTACGGCAACGGCGCTACGCCGGGCGCGACGCCGTACTTCGACTATTTCAACGGCGTCGGGAACCAGACCGGGCCGGCCGGCGATCGGGCTCTCGGCTACTACAGCTACAACATCGGCAGCGGGCCGAGCACGTGGCACGTGGTCGTGCTGAACTCCGAGTGCGAGCCCGGCACCGGGTACTGGCTGCCGGGGGGCTGCGCCGCCGGCTCGGCGCAGGACCTGTGGCTCAAGAACGACCTGGCGACCGCGCCGACGAACAACATCATCGCGATCTGGCACAAGCCGCGCTGGGCGTCGGCCGGAAACCACACGCACATGCAGGCGCTCTGGCAGGACCTCTATGACGGCGGGGCCGACATCCTGCTCGGCGGCCACTGGCACAACTACGAACGCCTAGCGCCGATGGATGCGAGCGGCGCAGCCGATGCGAGCTTCGGCGTACGCCAGTTCGTGGTCGGCACCGGTGGCGCTAGCCTGTCCGGCTTCGGCACGATCCTGCCGACGAGCGAGGTCCGGGACAACGCGCACCCACGGCGTGATGAAGTTCACGCTCCACGCCTCGAGCTACGACTGGCAGTTCATCCCGATCGCCGGCCAGACGTTCACCGACTCGGGCACCTATTCGACCCATGGAGCGCCCGGAGCGGGGAACGCGCGACCGGTCGCCGACTTCGACGGCGACGGCGACACCGACGTCTCGGTCTTCCGCCGAGGCGCCCAGTTCGGCGAATGGGACATCCAGGCCCAGCCGCCCTCCCGCGCTTCTGGGGCCTTACCACCGACATCCCCGTCCCCGGCAACTACGACGGCGACCGCGCCACCGAGGTCGCGGTCTTCCACCGCGGCCCGCAGTACGGGGAGTGGCACATCCAGGGCCAGTCGCCCTACCCGCAGCTGCGGGGCCTTGCCACCGACGTCCCCGTTCCCGGCGACTACGACGGCGACGGCGACAGCGACGTCGCCGTCTTCCACCGCGTCGGTGTACGGGGAGTGGTCGATCCAGCGGCCAGTTCACGCTGCAGATCTGGGGCCTGTGCCAACGACATCCCCGTCCCGGGCGACTACGACGGCGACGGCTGCCACCGAGCATCGCCATCTTCCACCCGGCGCCGTCGTACGGGGAGCTGGTCGTCGCAGGACCTGTTCACCTGCAGTTCTGGGGCCTTGCCAACGACATCCCCGTCCCCGCCGACTACGACGGCGACGGCGACACCGACATCGCCGTCTTCCATCCCGGCGCGGTGTACGGGGAGTGGAGCGTCAAGGGCCAGCCGCCCTTCCCGCAGCTGTGGGGCCTTGCCAACGACATCCCCGTGCCCGGCAACTACGACAGCGACCCCGCCAGCGAGCTCGCCGTCTTCCACCGCGGCGCCGGCAGTACGGGGAGTGGTCGATCCAGGGCCAGTCGCTGCAGATCTGGGGCGGGCGCTGCGACATCCCACTACCCCTCCCGCACGCGCTGTACGCGCTGCTCCCGACCGGTGGGTGGGTGCTAGGTGAGGGTTAGGGCCGGGGCGCGCAGGCATGTTGATGAACCGGATCCGTCGAGTTGTCCCGGCTCTTGGCCTGGCGGGAGCTCTGCTCGCCGTGACGCTGGCCGGCGCCGCGCCGGCCGCGTCGCCGCCCGTCGGGGACTGGAGGATGAACAAGGGGAGCGGCACGGTCCTCGTCGATTCCTCGGCATCCGGGAACAACGGCACGATTCTGGGGAACCCGACCTGGGTCGCGGGCCAGCACGGTCACGCACTCCGGCTCGACGGGACCAGCGAGTACGCGACGGTTCCCGACAGCGCTTCGCTCGACATTTCCGCCGCGATCACGATGGCCGCCTGGGTGAAGCCGGAGAAGCTCGGCCACTCAGAACCTGATCAAGAAGGCTGTCACCACCGGGCACCACGGTCAACGGCTACGAGCTGTCGCTGTCGAGCGCACGAGGAAGGTCTTCGTCCGGCTCAACCAAGCAGCCAGTGGCGACATCTTCCGGGTCAATTCCGCGACCAACTACCCGATCACCGGGACCACCTGGATGCACGTCGCCGCCACGTATGACGGGACGACGATGCGGCTGTACGTGAACGGCGTCCAGGAGGGCGGGAACGTCGCTGGGCCGGCCGCCATCGTCACGAACAACTCTGGCTCTCGGCATCGGCGCCCAGCCCGACGGCGTTCCACGCAGCTGCAGGGCGCGCTCGACGACGTCCTCGTCTACAACACGGCGCTGACCGCGGCCGAGATCGCAGCGCTTGGCGGGCATCCCGCCGCCGAACACGCCGCCCACGCTGAACCCGATCGGGAACAAGAGCGCGCAGGCGGGCACGCAGCTCGCCTTCACCGCCACCGCGAGCGATCCCGACCCGGACGACGCTCACCTTCTCGCTCGCCACCGGCACCGCGGCGCGGTGCCCGCGGCGCCTCGATCACGAGCCGGGGGCGCCTTCACCTGGACGCCGACCGCGGGCCAGGTCGGGGACCACACCTTCGACGTGTGCGTCTCCGACGGCACCGCCTCGGACTGCGAGACGATCACCGTCACGGTGACGTCCACGGTGACGCTCGTCGGCGACTGGAAGGCGGACGAAGGCAGCGGCACCACCCTTGTCAACTCCTCGTCGCTCGGCGCCACGAACAACGGGACGATCCTGGGCAACCCGACCTGGGTCGCCGGCCAGCACGGCCAGGCGATCCGCTTCGACGGCACCGGCGACTACGCGACCGTGGCCGACAACGCCTCGCTCGACATCTCCGGCGCCATCACGATGGCCGCCTGGGTGAAGCCGGAGACGGCGGCGACCCAGAACCTGATCAAGAAGTCGATCACAGGGCGGCACCAACGGGTACGAGCTCTCGCTGTCGCCTCGACCGCGCCCGCACAGAAACCGTTCGTGCGCTTCAACCGAGCAGGCGAGCACCAACACGTACCGGGTCAACTGGCACCACCGCGTATCCGATCAACGGCACGACCTGGATGCACGTCGCGGCCACCTACGACGGGACGACGATCAAGCTGTACGTGAACGGCGTCCAGGAGGGCGGGAACGTCGCCGGGCCGGCCGCGATCGCGACCAACAACCTGGCGCTCGGCATCGGTGCGCAGCCGGACGGTGTCTCGCATGCTGCAGGGTGCGATGGACGACGTCCTCCTCTACAACAGGGCGCTGTCGGCCTCGGAGATCCTGGCGCTGGCGACGATCGCTCCCCCAACACCGCCGCCCACCCTGAACCCGATCGGCGACAAGAACGCCACCGCCGGCAGCGAGCTCGCCTTCACCGCCACCGCGAGCGATCCCGACGCGGGCGACACGCTCACCTTCTCGCTCGCCGACGGCACCTCCGGCCGGTGCCCGCGGGCGCCGCGATCACCGAGCGGCGGGGACTTCACCTGGACGCCGAGCGGCGCCCAGGTCGGCCCGCCACACCTTCGACGTGTGCGTCTCCGACGGCGACCCCTCCGACTGCGAGACGATCACCGTCACCGTGGCCGCGGCCAACTCCGCGCCCACGCTCGACCCGATCGGCGACAAGAACGCCACCGCCGGCAGCGAGCTCGCCTTCACCGCCACCGCCAGCGATCCCGACGCCGGCACACGCTCACCTTCTCGCTCGCCGCCGGCACCGGCGGTGCCCGCGGGCGCCTCGATCACCGGCGCGGGCGCCTTCAGCTGGACGCCGAGCGGCGCCCAGGTCGGCGCGCACACCTTCGACGTGTGCGTCTCCGACGGCGACCTCTCCGACTGCGAGACGATCACCGTCACCGTGGCCGCGGCCAACCCGCGCCCACGCTCGACCCAATCGGCGACAAGAACGCCACCGCCGGCAGCGAGCTCGCCTTCACCGCCACCGCCAGCGATCCCGACGCGGGCGACACGCTCACCTTCTCGCTCGCCACGGCACCCCGGCGGTGCCCGCGGGCGCCTCGATCACCGAGCGCGGGCGCCTTCAGCTGGACGCCGAGCGGCGCCCAGGTCGGCGCCCACACCTTCGACGTGTGCGTCTCCGACGGCGCCGCCTCCGACTGCGAGACGATCACCGTCACCGTGGCCGCGGCCAACACCGCGCCCACGCTCGACCCGATCGGCGACAAGAACGCCACCGCCGGCAGCGAGCTCGCCTTCACCGCCACCGCGAGCGATCCCGACGCCGGCACACGCTCACCTTCTCGCTCGCCAACGGCACCTCCGGTCGGTGCCCGCGGGCGCCACGATCACCGAGCGCGGGCGACTTCAGCTGGACGCCGAGCGGCGCCCAGGTCGGCCCGCCACACCTTCGACGTGTGCGTCTCCGACGGGGACCGCCTCCGACTGCGAGACGATCACCGTCACCGTGGCCGCGGCCAACACTGCGCCCACGCTCGACACGATCGGCGACAAGAACGCCACCGCCGACAGCGAGCTCGCCTTCACCGCGACCGCGAGCGATCCCGACCCGGACACCTCACCTCCTCGCTCGCCGACGGCACCCCGGCACGGTGCCCGCGGGTGCGGTGATCACTGACGACGGGGACTTCACCTGGACGCCGAGCGGCGCCCAGATCGGACCGCCACACCTTCGACGTGCGCGTCTCCGACGGCGACTCTCCGACTGCGAGACGATCGCCGTCACCGTGACGGCGCCCGGTGGCTTTCCGCAGCCGCCGGTCGCCGACTTCGATGGCGACTGGGACACCGACGCTCGGCTCCGTCGAGGGCGCGACGTACGGCGAATGGGACATCCAGGCGCAGCCACCGTTCGCGCGGCTGTGGGGCCTTGCCAACGACATCCCCGTCTCGGGCAACTACGACAGCGACCTCCGCCAGTCGAGCTCGCCACCTTCCACCGCGGGCCGGTGTACGGGGAGTGGTCGATCCAGGGCGAGGATCTGCAGATCTGGGGCCTTCTGATGACACCCCGTCCCCGGGCAACTACGACAGCGACCCCGCCAGCGAGCTCGCCACCTTCCACCGCGGCTCGGTGTACGGGGGAGTGGTCGATCGAGGGTCAGGACCTGCAGATCTGGGGCCTTGCGGACGACATCCCCGTTCCCGGCGATCACGCATCGGCGACGGCGACAGCGAGCTCGCCGTCTTCCACCGCGGGCCGGTGTACGGGGAGTGGTCGATCCAGGGCCAGCCCCTGCAGATCTGGGGCTATGCGGACGACATCCCCGTTCCCGCCGACTACGACGGCGACGGCGACACTGACATCGCCGTCTTCCTCCATCCCGGCGCGGTGTACGGGGAGTGGAAAACATCCATGACCAGGAACCCTTCTCTGCGGCTGTGGGGCCTTGCGGACGACATCCCCGTGCCGGGCAACGGCACCGACAGCGACCCCGCCATCGAGCTCGCCACCTTCCACCGCGGGCCGGTGTACGGGGAGTGGAGCATCCAAGGCCAGTCCCTGCAGATCTGGGGCGGGCGCTGCGACACCCCACTACCCCTCCCGCACGCGCTGTTCGAGCTGCTAGGGGGCCGGTGAGTGCTATATGTGAGGATTAGGGCCGGCGACGCCCGCCCGCGCAAGCGCACCACAGAAACCCCAAAGATCGCGGAGAAGTGAGCAGTCCATGAACCGGATCCGTCGAATGTGCTGACCTTCGGTCTCGCGGGCGCTCTGCTCGCCCTGGTGCTGTCCGGCGCCGCGGGCGCGGCGGCGCCTCCGGTCGGGGACTGGAAGGCGAACGAAGGGAGCGGCACGACCCTCGTCGATTCTTCGGCGCCACGAACAACGGGGCCCTCCTCGGCAACCCGACGTGGGTCGCGGGCCAGCACGGCCAGGCGATCAGGTTCGACGGGACCGGGGACTACGCGACCGTCGCCGACAACGCCTCCCTCGACATCTCCGGCGCCATCACGATGGCGACCTGGGTTAAGCCCGAGAAGACGGCAACCCAGTACCTGATCAAGAAGGCGACGCAGGGTGGCGCCGACGGGTACGAGCTCTCGCTCGCGACGACGGAGGTTCCCCTTCGTCCGCTTCAACCACCGCCAGCGGTACCACCTCAGGGTCGACTCACCCACGGCCTATCCGAACAACGGCACGACGTGGATGCACCTCGCGGCCACCTCCGACGGCACGACGATCCGGCTGTACGTGAACGGGGCCAGGAGGGCGGCGAAGCGCCGGCCCGGCAGCGATCACGACGAACAACCTCGCGCTGGGCATCGGAGCGCAATCCGACGGCGTTTCGACCCTCCAGGGCGCGATGGACGACGTCCTCCTCTACAACTCAGCCCTCACGGCCTCGGAGGTCGCGGCGCTGGCCGCGCGTCCACCGTCCAACCCACCGAACGCCGACCCTGAACTCGTCGGCGAACAGGAGCGCCCAGGTTGGCACCCGCTCGCCTTGACGTGATTGCCTCCGACCCGGACGGGGGCGTTGACCGTGACCTTCTCGCCTCCCCCGGCAGCGGCGGTTCGGTGCCCGCGGGCTCCTCGTCACGATCGGGGGCCCCGCCACCGTGGGCGAACCGGGGGCCGGCCAGATCGTGGTACGCGACCGTCGACGGATCGACGGTGACGACCGGCCCGACATGGGACGATCAGTCACGGACAGCGCAGCCGGGGCCGATCCCGTGCTCGTCGGCGCGGGTGACATCGCCGAGTTGCGAGCGGACGCAGGATAGGCCACGGCCGCGCTCGTCTCCGGGATCCAGGGCAACGTGTTCACGATCGGCGACAACGCGTACCAGACCGGAACCGCTGCCGAGTTCACGAACTGGTACAACCCGACCTGGGGCGCCTTCAAGGCGCGCACCCGGCCGACGGCGGGCAACCACGACTTCGGCAACGGGGCGACGCCGAACGCGACCCCCTACTTCGACTACTTCAACGGGGTCGGCAACCAGACCGGTCCGGCCGGTGACCGGGCTCTCGGCTACTACAGCTACAACATCGGAACGGGGCGAGCACCTGGCATGTGGTGGTCCTGAACTCCGAGTGCGAGCCCGGCACCGGGTACTGGCTGCCCGGTGGCTGTGCCGCCGGCTCGGCTCAGGATCTGTGGCTGAAGGACGATCTCGCGACCGCGCCGACGAACAACATCATCGCCATGTGGCACAAGCCGCGTTTCTCGTCGGCAGGCCAGACGCACATGCAGCAGCTCTGGCAGGACCTGTACGAGGGCGGTGCAGACATCATGCTCGGCGGCCACTGGCACAACTACGAGCGTTTGGCGCCGGTGGACGCGAGCGGAACGCCGATCCGGCTTTCGGGGTCCGCCAGTTCGTGGTCGGCACCGGCGGCGCCGCGCTTACGGGCTTCGGCACGGTCCTGCCGACGAGCGAGGTGCGCAACTCGAGCACCTACGGCGTGATGAAGTTCACCCTGCACGCCTCGAGCTACGACTGGCAGTTCATCCCGATCGCCGGCCAGACGTTCACCGACTCGGGAACCGCATCCGTCCACGGCGCCCCGGTCAGTCACGCCCGGGACGTTCACCACGATCCCTGTCACGGACTCCACAGGCGAGAAGCCACAGTCGAAGCTGTGGCAGCACGCGGGGACCTGGTGGGCCGTGCTGCCCACGACCGCCGTGTCGCCGGCCGGGACATGGATCTTGCGCCTCAACCCTGACGACACCTGGAGCAACGTCCTCAAGATCTCGGACAACACCAACGTCCAGGCCGACGCGAAGTCGGTCGGTGGCGTGACCCACATCCTCCTCCACGGGCCATCACCCGAGCTCGTCTCTGTGCAGTACGACGCGGGCGGGAACACGTACCAGCCGTGGTCGCCGAGACCCACCGCGACCCCGGTCTCCTTGCCCAACAGTGAGATCGCGACCATCGATCTTGACTCCAGGCGGCCGGATGTGGCTGGCGACCGAGAACGGCGCGAACCTCAACGTCTACTACAGCGATTCGCCCTACACCTCGTTCACGGGACCGATCACGCTGGCGAACAACATCAACGACGACGACATCGGCGTCGTGAAGGCCTTGCCGAACAACACGATCGGCGTGCTGTGGTCGAACCAGACCACCCAGCGGTTCGGCTTCAAGGTGCACGTCGACGGCCAGGCGCCCGGGACGTGGTCCGCCGACGAGGTGCCGGCATCTGGGTCCGCTCTCCCCGTCGGCCTCGGCATGGCCGACGACCACATGAACGTGAAGGTCGCCACCGACGGCACCCTCTATGCAGCCGTCAAGACCAGCTATGACACGGCGGGGTATCCCAAGATCGCCTTGTTGATCCGACGTCCGAACGGAACCTGGGACCCCTTGTACGAGGTCGATCAATCCGGCACTCGGGGCATCGTGCTGCTGAACGAGCAGGACCACACCGTGCGGGTCGTCTACACCTCGAGCGAGGGCTTCAACGACATCGTCATGAAGAAGTCGTCAACGTCGTCGATCGCGTTCGGGCCACGCACCAACGTCATCACCGGTGGGGTGAACGACGCCACCAGCACCAAGCAGAACTGGACCGGAAGGATCCCGGTGATGGCGTCGAGCGCTTCCACCGCTTACACCGGTTTCATCACGGCGGACGCCACCGTCGGGACACCCCCTCTCTGACCGACTTCAACGGCGACGGGGACACCGACGTCTCGGTCTTCCGCCGCGGCGCCCAGTTCGGCGGCTGGTACGTCCAGGCCCAGCCGCCTACCCGCAGCTTCTGGGGACCTACCGGACGACCATCCCCGTTCCCGGCGACTACGACGCGAAACCGCGCGACCGACTCGCCGTCTTCCACCGCGGCGCGCAGACGGGGAGTGGTACATCAAGGGCCAGCCTCCCTACCCGCAACAGGCAGCACCCCTCCCGCACACCGACGACCCCCCCCGCTCTGGGGAGGCCATGCCGACGACGTCCCCGTGCCCGGCGACTACGACGGCGACGGCGACAGCGACTCGCCGTCTTCCACCGCGGGTCGGTGTACGGGGAGTGGTCGATCCAGGGCCAGCCGCTGAAGATCTGGGGCCTTGCCAGACGACACCCCGTCCCCGGGCAACTACGACAGCGACCCTGCTCTTCGAGTTCGCCACCTTCCACCCCGGGTCGGTGTACGGGGAGTGGTCGATCCAGGACCAGCCCCTGCAGTTCTGGGGCCTTGCCAAACTACATCCCCGTCCCCTCCGACTACGACGGCGACGGCGACACCGACATCGCCGTCTTCCATCCCGGCGCGGTGTACGGGGAGTGGAGCGTCAAGGACCAGCCGCCCTACCCGCAGCTGTGGGGCCTTGCCAACGACATCCCCGAGCCCGGCAACTACGACAGCGACCCCGCCAGCGAGCTCGCCGTCTTCCATCGTGGCGCGCAGTACGGGGAGTGGTCGATCCAGGGCCAGTCGCTGCAGATCTGGGGCGGGCGCTGCGACATCCCACTACCCCTCCCGCACGCGCTGTACGTGCTGCTCCCGACCGGTGGGGGGTGCTAGGTGAGGGTTAGGGCCGGGCGCGCGGCTGACTTGGGGTGACGGGCTTGGCCCCCCAACCCGTTCAGAGCGCGCAAGCGGCGGTGATCTGCAGCCGCTGAGCCTGATCGATCACGTGCTTCGACGCCAACCCGGGCACGCAGGCTCAGCCGGTGCGCAACCCCGCGCGAAGCTCAGCGAGATGCTGAGTCGTCGGCGCAGGCCGGCGCTCCGGATGGCTGCTTCGTCGCCGGCCAGAGGTTCCCTCGAGCCGCTCGGCAGCTTCGGCGTTTAACACGGTGCTCCTCTCGGCCGGTGGGTGTGGGCTTGGTGAATGGACAGTATTTGGACTCATCTCCGAAGGTGACCACGAGCACGCGTCAACCCAAATACGTCACTCTCCGAGCCACGACCGCCTTTCAGGCTGAACAACGGCGCGCGACAGAACTCGTCGGCTAGTCCGTTCATGTGTGACCGGAGCAGCCCCGATGAGTGACGGACGCCACCCGCTGGAAGGACGTCATACACGTCCACAACACGGTCGCCGCGTAGATGGACGCGCGATCGCTATGCGCAATACAAGCATGCCCGAAGTATTCGGCATGACCTACCTGATCGTCGCCGCCAGCATCGACGACATCCGCCAGGATGTCGAACACGTCGAAAGGACCCTCCGGATAAGCCTCGCGGGCCGACGTGTCCTCGACGTCGGACACGGCCAACTCCCCGGGCGTCTCCTCTACCCGGCCTCCCAAGGAAACAGTGCAACCGGCATCGACCTTGACTACGTTCCCAGGGGCCTGAGCCCGATTGACTACTTTCGATTGTGGCGGCCCAACGGTCTGGATCGTACCGTCAAGACGCTTGGAAACGAGTTGTTCGGCTATCGCGGTGCGTTCGAACGGGAGCTTTGCCGCCAACTAGCGCTGAGCGACTTACCGAGTATCGAGCTTCTCCAAATGGACACAACGGCGATGACTTTCGAGGACCATCTTTCCACTTTGTCTGCTGGTGGAGGTGTTCGAGCACGTCGGATACCCTGAGCTCGCGGCGCGCGAGATCGCGCGCGTGCTCAGGCCAGGGGGAGCGGCGGCACTGAGCTTCGTTCACTATGGCTGGTACAACGCCTTGCACGACCTACGACTTATCACCGGGCCCGTAGAGGACTTCCCGCTGTGGGCTCATCTAAGAGAGTCGGCGCGAGATTCGGTTCAGCAGGGCGCGTACGTCAACCACCTTCGGGTTGGCGACTGGCGGGCTCTTTTTTCACGTGTATGGCCGGGATGCCACATCGACACATCCTCCGTCGAGGACGACAACCGCTTCGTCGCGGAACTTGCACGTGCGAGGCAGGCAGGCGAACTCGAGGGGTACCACGATGACGAGCTGCTCACCGACCGCGTACGGGTCCTCTGGGATTCGCCCCGAAACGCACGGTGCATATGCGACCGAATCCGGCAGCGAGAGAGCGGTCGCCTGAGATGGGCTCCTGAAGGCTCTGACGCGCTGAATGCTGTCGACCGTTGCCGCGCGGTGTCGATCAGGGACGCTCAACGCCGCGCTTCCAAATAGAGGCTCTCGTTTTCACGCTCGCGAAGATTGAGCTCGCCAGAGTCTGGGATCGTCGTTGTACCTGCCGGAAGAACGATAACTTCTCTGAATCCTGCCGCTGCTAAGCACAGCTTCATCGATTCCTCGTCGTACATCCAACGATGACCGGCGAATCTTGAGATCCGTCCACACCTTGACGTTCGTCGACCAGCATGAGGCGCTCAATAAATCGGTTGGCATCACGATCGACAAGATAATCCGATGCAAATACACCCAGATCGGGAAAGACAATTCGTAGAACCCCCTCGGGTGCGAGTATGCGATAGCACTCACGGAGAAAACGGATCAAATTCTTTCTCGATAGGTGCTCGATCATATGCGACGAGTACACCACATCCGCCGACCCAGCCGGGAATGGAAGTCGGCTCGCAGACCCATAGCGGACACCATGCGCCCGGGCAGCGCGCCACACTTCTCGCCGTGTTTCGCCGAGCAGACGTCCAACAGGCAGTAAGCGAAGCAGGACAGACGGTGAGTTGTCGATGTTTACCCACCCAGGCGTCGGAGATCCGCCGCACCCTGTTGATGCGTAGCACACTGCGAACCCTATGTCAGTCGACGAGCCACGGTGCGTTCCCAGAAAGCGAGGATGGTTTCTTCCTCTCGGAGAGACCTGGACTTCCCGAGCGTTTCTTGAGAGTGCTGCGTCGCGATCGATCGCGCACGGTGTGGATATCTAGCTGTAGGCGCGCGACAATCTGAGGCGTGCCCTTTTCAGCTGAAGTCTTTCGGCGCGGAAGAGGGCGCTCGATTCGATCGACCACTCCGCGGCGGAGAGGCCGCCCGAACGGAGGGCCAGATCGCGGAGTCGCGCTCTCGCTCGCTACCGCCCTGTTCGGCCAACTATCTTGGCCGCAAGCGGGGTTCTGTTGGCCCGAGCACTCGGCGTCGAAGGTCGAGGCCAACTGGCGATCATCGTGCTTGTCCCGTCGGTGCTGAGCCAGCTCGGCACGCTGGGGATTCCCTTGGCGATTACCTACTACGTCGCGAGAGATCCCAGGGGCGGAAGCCGTCTACTCCGATCCCTGGCTGGCACGATCGCTCTTCAGGTTGTAGCGCTCTCTCTGTTGCAGGTCGCAGTCTTCTGGCTCCTCGTGACGGACGACGAGCAGATCGCCATGTTCGCCGCGATTCCGGCCATGCCGGCTTTGATCGCCCAGCAGTACGGACTTGCGGTACTTCAGGGGCAGCAACGATTCCGACGTTCAACGCGCTTAGCGTCCTCCCTATCACCCTTCTGGTCGTCACACTCGTCGCTACCTTCGCGCTCGGCGCGACGAGCCTTGTCGACATAGTGCTCGTATGGACGGCAGCCAACATCATGGCCGGCATACCACTCGCTGTGGTTGCCATCAGGTTCCAGCACCTCGCGGGGGTTCGTCACCGACGCCCTCGCGCAGGAGGGCGTTTCGATATGGCGTGAGTGCGGTGCTCGGCTCAAGCTCACCCGCCGAGATCCTACGGCTCGATCAGGCCATCATCGCCCTGGCGCTGTCCCGATACACGCTCGGCCTGTACGTAGTAGCGGTCGCCTTTACGAATCTACCGCGGTTCATCAGCCAGAGCGTTGGGATCGTCGCATTTCCCAGGGTCGCGGCGGGCGTAGGTGCCGAGACGCACAGACTTGTCCAACACTATCCTGCTCGTTCTCCTCATCGCAGGTACTGTCGTCGCGGTCCTGGAGGTCACCGTGGCATGGCTAATCCCGGTGCTCTTCGGAGCTGCGTTCGCAGGCGCGGTCCATACGGCCCAGATTCTTCTGATCGCATCGCTATGTCTTGCCATGCGGCGGATCCTCTCGGACATCGCTCAGGGCCTTGGTTATCCAATCGGCGGCACAGTCGCCGAGGTTGTGAAATCGCGATAGCGCTTCCTCTCGTCGTGGTCGCGGCGCCTCTATACGGTATCGAGGGCGCTGCGATAGCACTCACCCTCGGTGCCATTGTAAGTCTCGTCGTTCTGGCACTCATGGTGCTTCGGAGGCAAAGGGTCGCAGCACGCGATCGAATCGATAGCGCGAGTCGCGTTGATCGGCCCCCAATCAACGCGATCGCGCTAGGAGGAGATGGGACGTCATGAGGGGAGCCGTCATGGCGCGAGCTAGCCGATCGCAAAGCTCTTGGTCGTTCCTCGCTCTCATAGTGCTCTCGTCGCTCGGGGGCTATGCAGTCGCCCGGAGCGAAGCAGGATTCGCTGCTAGCGGTGCACTCGTCATCGCCGTTGCCGCGACAACATGGTTGCTCACTACGACGCGGGCTGAAACGCGGTCCACAGTGATGGATTCTATCGGCACCGAGTCGCGGGTCCTCTCGGCGCCACGCGCTGCGTTTCTGATCGGCCTCTTGCTGATCGGTCAGCTCGTACTGCGACCGGTCTACTCAACGACCGCGTCCGACTACTTCTTTCTCGCAGCGTTAGTGATGACACTGGGTGGACTACTGTTCTCCAACCGCGAGTCAGGATTCATTCCCGGCGGGATCGCGATCGGTTCGGGCATGTTTGCTGTCGGCGCGTGTGCGTCCGCGTTTTCGAGCGTGGCGCCCAGCGCCTCACTCAGCGTCGCTCTTCGCGTCCTCTACATCACGCTGATCTGGTTCTGGCTTGCGACGGTTCTTCTGCGACGCGTACGCGATGTCCGACTCGGCGTCTGCTTGTGGGTGATCTCACTGGCTGTGAGCGGCACCGCCGGCTTCGCACAGCTCTTACTGGGAGACGTCATTCCTAATACGGACGCGGCTTTCGGTCGCATGACGGGAACTGCTCAGCACTTCAACGACTTTGGTGGATCTGGTGCAGTCGCACTTCCGCCGCCGCGGGACTCCTGCTTCTGAGTCAGGCGGGCCGTTCGGTACGCCTTGTGGGGGCTGTAGGAACCGTCGCAATCGCGGGCGGCCTACTGCTGTCCGGCTCGGTCGGCGGAATGCTGGCCGCCGCTGTCGGAATGTCATCATTCGCAGTAGTCGCTAGACGCGTTCGGTCGTTGTGGATCGCTGCAGCGGTGGTGGGATTGGCAACGCTCGCCACCTGGCATGCTCAGGCTTCGAACGGCGCCGAGACCATAGTTCGACGCATCAACACGGTCAGCGCGTCGGACGGGTCGCTGAACGCGAGGTTCGAAGTGTTCAGACTCGCGTGGGCGCGGATCGCGGACCAGCCGTTCATCGGCACGGGCTTTGGTCTCGACCCGGCGACGGCTGGCGCACGGCTGCCCGATTTGATCCACAACGCCTATCTGGGAGCCTGGTACCAAGGCGGACTCCTGGCCCTGGTTGGCCTTGCGATGATCTGCCTCACCAGCCTCCGCGTCGGCCTACGAACGGCACGAGAAGCCACGGATCCGGACGAGCTCGTGCTGGCAGGCTCGCTTGTTGGAGCGTTCGTCAGCTACCTGGTCTTCGGGCTCGGCGAGCCGGCGCTTTACGTCCGGTACGGTTGGGTACCCGTGGCGCTCGTCCTAGCCCTGAGGGGTATCCAGCTACGGCGCGGTCGCAGCGAACACGGACCGACGTGAGGGCTTCGGCGACAGGCCGATCTTGCTCGAGGCCGATCCGTCTCGGAGCATATGCCGGGTCCCCGGTTTACTACAGATCGGGGTTGTACCGGCGGATCGCAGCAGATCCGCGAGTCGACTTTTCGGCGATCTTCTCCTCATCCGCAGGTGTCAGATCTGGCGAGTTCGGCTACGGAGAGCCTGTGATGTATGACGTCGACCCGCTGGCGGGCTTCGACAGCACCTTCCTGCGCCGCGCTGATCGCACCGAAACGGACGGCGCTTTTCTGAGCCTGTTCGACCTCGACATCGTCAGCTTGCTCCTCAGGCGACGCTTCGAGGTGCTCTGGATCCACGGGTACTACTCGGCGACACACCTCATCGCTGCGGCAACACAACTCTTGCGCGGCGGTCAGGTTCTCCTGCGGGAGGAACAAACACTCCTGAACTCGAGGCCGATTTGGAAGCAAATGTTGAAGTGGCCGCTGCTCAGACTGCTCTTCTCGCGATCATTCGGGCTCTATATCGGAACGAGGAACCAGGAGTGGTTCCATCATCACGGTATGCCGAGCGCGAGGTTGTTCCACGTCCCCTTCTGCGTCGACAACGATCGCTTCCGCGCAGAAGCCTCTCGTCTGCGCCTACGGCGATCCGAGCTCCGGGCCGCATTCTGTATCCCGGCCGAATCCGGCCCGGTGATCGCGAGCGTCGCCCGCATAGCCCCCGAGAAACAACCGCTCCTCGTGCTCGACGCCTTCTCTCGCGTACACGCCTCCCATCGATGCGCGCTGCTTATCGTCGGCTCCGGTCCATGCGAAGGCGAGCTGCGTGATCACGTCGCCAAGCGCTCCATTCCGGATGTCTACTTTGCAGGCTTTCTTGGCCAGACTCAGATCGCGAACGCGTATGCGGCGTCCGACGTTGCCGTACTCGCATCGCGCTCCGAGCCGTGGGGGCTCGTCGTCAACGAGGCGATGAATTTCGGCTTGCCTGTGGTTGTCTCGGACAAAGTCGGCTGCGCCGCAGACCTCGTCATGCACGGAGAGAACGGCTACATCTTCTCGCACGACAGGCCGGAGGAGCTCGCCGGGTATCTAGCGCAGCTCGTCGAGGACGAATCGTGTCGGAAGTCGTTCGGCCGATGCGCGGCGGAGACGATCGCTCCGTGGAACTACGACGCTGCAGCCAACGGTCTGGTCGCAGCCATGCGGCTGCCGTCGGACCGGCGAGATGGTCAGGCGGAGAAGGCGCCCGCTTCGTCGACGTGACCGGAGCGCGCGTTGCCGGACCGAGGGCGACGGAGCTGTAGTCAACCTGGTTTTTCGACGAATGGGCTCCCAGCGCTACGAGGACCACCGGATGGAGGCGGTACTGTCCCCGCTGACGGATCCACGCACGCCGAGGTGGCGCGGGTTCCTCTTGAAACGCGGGGGCCTCGTCGGCGCGGGGAGCTCAGGCTGTTCGACTGCGGAGCCGGGGACGATGGTCTCGTCGGAAAGGCGTGCGCCTATGGACGCGCGGACGTCGTCTGGGGGCCTCTGTCGTCGCCACGCCCGTGAAGAGTCTGGCCGTCGCATCATTTCGGTTTGAGACTCACGGCGCCGTCGACTGCAGGCCACACCCGCTTCTCCACGGACCGAGATCTCACTTGTCAGATCGCGAGCAAACGGGTTCGAGGTCGGGAATTCACTCGCCTCGGCAGCTCTCGGCCGACACTATTGTCTGGGTCAATAAGTCATGAGCGCGGAATCCACCTCGAGAATTCCGGTCTCCGTCGTCGTGATGACGAAGAACGAGGAGGAGAATCTCCCGAAGTGCCTCGCCTCCGTCGAGGAGTTGGACGAGGTGTTCGTCGTCGACTCACGAAGTGAAGACCGCACTCAGGAGATCGCACGCGCCGCCGGCGTCGAGGTGGTCGAGTTCGTATGGACCGCCGCTATCCGAAAAAGAAGCAATGGTGCCTCGAGAATCTACCGTTCCGTCACGACTTCGTCCTCTATCTCGACGCGGACGAGGAACTCACCACACCGCTTGTCGACGAGGTGGCCGGCCTCGCGGCTCGCGGCTTCGACCGGGTGGGCTACTTCGTCGCCCTCGACTACGTCTTTCTCGGACGGCGGCTTCGGCACGGCCTTCGCGTATACAAGCTCCTTCTCTTCGATCGGCGTCGCGCGCGGTATGTCGAGCGCGACGACCTGGACGTGGAGAACATGTGGGAGGTCGAGGGGCACTATCAGCCGAGAATCGACGGGCAGGTCGGCAGCCTGCAGGCGCGGATGATCCATCGCGACGAGGTCGGTCTGTACCACTACTTCGAGCGCCACAACCGATATTCGGACTGGGAAGCGGCAGTTCGCTCTCGAGGCGGCATCGGACGAGACGACGAGACTCAGACCGCTCGGCGCTCACGACTGAAGCAGGCGTTTGCGAAGATGCCGTTTCGGTCTCTCGGGATCTTCGTCTACTCGTACGTCTTGACGGGCGGGTTCCTGGATGGGCGCGCCGGTTTCCACTACGCCGTGTCCCGCAGCTTCTACTATTGGCAGATCGGTCTGAAGATGCGAGAGCGACGTCGGACGGAGCAAGCGCGGTGAGGCCGACGGAGCATCTTCCGGGGGCGACCTCGCGTCCTCGCGCCGGGCTGCTCGGCCGGCCAGGAATCTCGCGACCACTTCGCGGGCGCCCGGTCCCGATGCGGCCTCCGCTACAACTCGAGCGCGAGGACGCCGGGAGCCGCCTCGGTGAGGCGTCTTTCGCACCGCGGTCGGTTCGTGGCTGCGACTGCCTCATTCCGACTGGCGAACGCGGTCGGGGGTCGCTTCGGAAACAAGCTAGCAGTCGTCGCGGTGCGTCCGTGAGTCGGATTCTCGTCTGGTCGCCTAACTACGCGCCCGAGCTCATCGGCCTCCCGCCGCTCGTCACCGACGCCTGCGACTGGCTCGCCGCCCGGGGCCACGCGGTCGAGGTGGTAACGGCGGTGCCGAACTATCCGGAGCGAGAGATCTTCCCCGGCTACCGCGGACGACTGTCGCTCACCGAGCAGAGAGGGGCGGTTCGCGTCCACCGTTCCTGGCTGCGCGTGCGACTCTGCGAGCGCTTCGTCGACAAAGTGCTCTACGAGCTGTCGTTCGCGGCGTTCTCGGCGCCTGCAGCTGCGCGCCGGGTGCGGCGCGCCGACGTAGTGCTGTGCGTCGTACCGTGTCTCAGCGCTGCGGTTGCCGGTGCCATCCTCGTGCGGACAGCTCGTCCGAGAACCCGCTTCGTCCTGTGGGTACAGGACCTCGTCTTGCGTGCGGCCTCTACCGTTCCGGACTACGGGACCGCGGCTCGGGGGCTGATCCGGCTGACGGGAGGGATCGAAGCCGCGACCTTGCGCGCGGCCGACCGAGTGGTGGTCTGCAGCCCGGCGTTCTCCGAATATGCCGCCAGCCTGGGCGTGGAGCCGACCCGGATCGAGACCATCTACAACTGGGTCGATCTGGAACGTGTCACGGCACGACCACCTCGCGAGCACACGAGGCCGACGCGTTTCCTGTACGCAGGAAACCTGGGCTACTCGCAAGGATTCGACACCCTGATCGAGGCGTGCCGCTCGTGGGCGACGACATCGAACTCGAGATCGTCGGAGCGGGGAACGTCGCCTCGGAAGTGCGAAGGCTCGTGGACGGGACGACGAACGTCCGGCTCTCCCCTCCCGTGACCAGCAGCGAGTACCCGGACCTGCTCGCCTCGGCCGACGTCCACGTCGTCATGCAGCGCGGAGTCAGCGCGAACGCGAACTTCCCGTCGAAGATCGCCTCTTCCATGGCGAGCGGCCGGCCGATCGTCGCTTCGATCTCCCCCGATAGCACTGCATCGTCAGTGCTCATCGATTCGGGTTCCGCACTCGTCGTCCGTCCCGATGCTCCCCGGAGCTCGCCGACGCCATGCGGACCCTCAGCGCCAATCCGGGGCTCGGTCGGGAGCTCGGCGCTCGCGGACGTGCCTACGCGGAGGAGAATTTCGACCGCGAGCAGGCGCTCGCCAGGCTCGAGGCCGCGCTCCTCGCCTTCTAGTACGTCGAGCCCTGCACCCGCGCGGTGAAAAAGCGTTGGAGCTGCGGGTGTGCGTCCGAGCGGTAGTGATAGCGACCGGTCGCAAACCTGAGCTTCCACCGCACCGTGCCCCGAAATACGAGCCGGGTGCGCTTGTCGACGCCCGGTCCGAAGACGTGGAAGTTCTCTGTTCGTGACACGTCCTTCACGACGACGGAGTACAACCTCCGGGCTTCGAGTCTCGTGATCAGCTGGCCGGTCCAGGTTCGTAGAGACACCGCTCCCGCCCGCGTGACCGAGCCATACACGCATGGACCGACGGTCGCGCCGCGGCGAAGGTAGCCGGCGAGTGACTCGCGCGGAATCCTCAGCGTCACGTACGGCCTCGTTCTCGAGTTCGTCCGGCCGCAGACCTGCACCGTCGCCGGGCCATACTGCTGCGAAGACGCACGCTCGGCCGAAGAGCTCGATGCTGCTGTGGCAACTGCGGCGAAAGCCGTTACAGCTACCGCCAGGGAGGCTGCCGCAAGCAGAGTTCTCACGTCCAGTGCGAGTCTAGTCGAGGCTGGACGCCGCGTCTAGCTCGGTCGCGGCCCCGCCTGGGTCGGCTCTGTGTCGACGTAGATCCGGAAGAGGGTGCCCCGAGAGGCAATCAGGCGCTCTCGGGGCTGACGCTGCTCGCCGTACCGCTCGAGTAGTCCGCCGCTGCTGCATTCTCGTCGCCACGATTGCGCCGGCTGAGGGCGACGCGGACCTCGACCAGAAGTGACCGTCGCACGAGCGCGAGGAGGCCGACGTACACCGCGACGGTGACAGCGCCGACGGCAAGGAGCCGGAACACAGGAGCTACGCCGATGTCCGCCAGGCCCAGGCGAACGCCGAGCGCGGCAATTGCCGCCGCCGTCGCGAAGGGCACGCTCTCGAATCCAGCACGGAGTGACATCCAGAAATCGAAGCGGACCGCTCGCGCAGTGATCCACGTCTCGGGTACGACCAGTAGCCACCGCGCCGCTGCGTAGAACGCCGCGACCCCGGTGATGCCCCAATGCAAACCGAGCACGATGGAAGTCCAGGTAACGGCTGACGTAAGGATGTTCAGGCGCAGCAGCGTCCCGGTTGCCCCCGTCGCCTGCAGCACCGGCCAGTTGAACGTCCCGATTGACACGGCGACGCCGCCGATGCACAGCAGTTGCAGCGGCACGATCGCCGCATTCCACTTGGAGCCGAACGCGAACGGCACCAGGTCGGGTGCGCCCACGAGCAGTCCGAGGAACATCGGCGACGTGATGGCGACCGAGAGTCGCTTCGACCGGAGCCATGCCGTCTGAAGTCGCGCGACGTCATGCTGTATGCGCGAGTACGCGGGGGACAGCACTTGCTGGATAGGCCGTGTGATCCGGGTCATCGGCATGAACATGACGTTGAAGGCGAGCGAGTACGCGCCGAGTGACGCTGCTCCCAGGACGCGACCGACGAGCACCTTGTCGAGGTTGACGTTCCCCCAGGAGATGAGCGAGGCAGTGAAGACCTTGGCGCTGAAGCCACCGAGGTTTCTGAGGCTCGCCTTCGAGTACGTCAAGCGCGGCCACCAACGCGCGAGAGACCAACTGAGCAGCGTGGAGATGATCGAGTACGTCACAAGGTTGGCGACGATCGCCCACGGCCCGTACCCGGCGAGCGCGACGATGACCGCGACCAGCGCACCGATCACGATCGACACCATCTCGCGCAGCTCGAGCGCGCGATACGCGAGCCGACGGGCGAGGAGCGAGCGGGGCACGGTCGCGAGCGCGACGACTGTGAACGTGAGACGAGGTCACGACGAAGAGGTTCTTCACCTCGGGCTCGCCGAACAGATCGGCGACGAGGCCCGCGCAGGCGACGCCGACGGCCGTGAGGAGCACGCCGAGCGCGGCGGAAGTCCAGAAGACGGTCGAACGGTCCCGCTCGTCTATCACGGGCCGCTGAATCAACGCCGACCCGAGCGCGGGGTCGGCGAAGATCATCACGAAGGCCGTAGTGACAAGCGCCATGCTGGCGATGCCGTAGTCAGTCGGAGTGAGGAGGCGCGCCAGCACCAGCGTCAGCCCGATTCGCGTCCCCTCCGCGACGACGTGGCGCAGCGTCGTCCATTTGAGGCCGGTGACGACGACGCCCGTCAGGTTGGACGGAGCCTCCCCGTGGTCGACCTCGAAGCGGGCGCTGTCGGCATCTCGCGTCGCGGCGGTCACTCTCCGACGATAGCCTGGGAACCGCGCTCGGGTGATCTCGCGGTCACACATGTGCGCTGTATCGCCCCGCGTTGACCGTCGGCCCGCTTCGCGTACCGTTTGTGGCAGCTTTGCCGCCCGCCGCCTACGCCGGCCGGGTTGCGAACGCGGGGAGCGTCATGCCATGAGACAGTCACCACGAAATTTCCTGCCGACGCCGTTGCAGCGAGACCTCCTTCGGGTCGCTCTCGGGCCACCCGAAGACTCCGGCCGGACGTGGAACGAGCTGCGTCCGCAGTTCGTCCTCGACGTGCTTGAACCGGGCACCTTCGAGCTGCTGCCGCTCGTGTATCGAGCACTCTCCGATGCGGGCGTCGAAGAGCCGCTCTTCCCGCGCCTGAAGGGAATCTACCGACGTGCGTGGGTGCGCAACACGTTGCAGCTCGAGCGCGCCCGCGTGACCGCCGCCATCCTCGAGGAGGCGGCGGTCCCCGCGCTCTTTCTCCATGGGGCCACGTTCGCCGAGCGGTTCTACCGCGATCTCGGGCTCCGGCCGACCTCAGCCTCGCACGTGCTCGTCGAGTCGCGATCGGCTCCAGACCGCCGTTTGGCGTGCGTTCCGGGTCGGCTGGAGAACCCGAGCAGACGTGTCGGACGGCCCGGACGGGCGCCGGTACCTGTTCGACGACGAGGGGAGCGCGTGTGTACTCCAGCCGACCGTGGAGTTCGACTTCGTCGCCAGATCGGGCGAGAACGTCAGCAGCCGCCTGTGGGAGTACGCCGAGCGCCAGCCGATCGGCGAAGGCCGAGCCGACGTACCTTCCCCCACGGACGCACTGCTCGTGACGATCGTCTCGGGAGCCAGGACGACCGCGGCCCCGAACATCCAGTGGATCGCCGACGCCGCGATGGTCGCGCGCTCGGCTGATATCGACTGGAGACGGCTCGTAGACCTCGTGGCGGACTCCGGACAGGTCGAACGTGTGCGCGACGCGCTGGACGCGCTCTCGGACCTCGGAGCCGTGCAACTGCCGCCTGCCGTGAGGCGGGAGCTGTCCGGGGCTCGACCGACGCGTCGTGAACGCATCGTGTACCGGTGCACGACGGCTCGCCACGGTCGGCTTGGGGCGTTCCCGGAGATAGTCGCACAGCACGTCGCCGAGACGACAGGCGAGTCGACGAGCAGGACGCTGCATACGTTCCCGTCCCGGCTACGCGACCGCTGGGAGCTCGACCGCACGTGGAGAGTGCCGTTTGCCGCCGGACGCCGGGCGCTCGTGTCGCTCGTAGGCCGCAGACAGGCGACGCAGAGGTGACCCGGGTCGCGCTGACGTTCGACGACGGCCCCGCTCAGTGGACGAGCGCCGTCCTCGACACTCTGGCCGCACACGGTGCGCACGCGACGTTCTTCGTCATCGGCAGCCTGGTCGAGGAACGGGCCGATCTCGTTCGTCGCATGCTCGCCGAGGGGCACGAGGTCGGTAACCACAGCTGGTCGCACCCACGACTGGCGAGCTCGTGCGACGACGACCGAGTACGAGACGAGCTCGCACTGACCAGCGACATCATCGCCGCAATCTGCGGCGCGCCGCCGACCCGCTTCCGGGCGCCGCAATACGATGTCGACGCTCGGGTCATGAAGATCGCTGCGCGTCTGGGACTCCGGCATACCCACGGCGACGTGACGCCACCCGACTGGGATCCGCGCTGCACGACCAGGTTCATCACGGCGTTCGTCCTGCAGCAGGCCCGTCCGGGCACCGTCATCGGCCTTCACGACGGCGTGCCGCCCAAGAAAGTCGGCTCGACCGCAACCCAGCAAGCCACTGTGGACGCCGTCCAGATGGTCGTACCCCGGCTCGAGGATAGGGGTCTTCGGTGCGTGACGGCCTCGGCGCTCCTGGACGCGGCACCGCCGTGACGTCGTGGGGAGGTCGCGTCGAGCTGACGCGCGCCCTCGGCCCGCGCGGCATTCTTCGCCAGCGCAGGCTTGGAGCGCGCTTCAAACAGGTCAGCGTCGGCCACGCCGAACGCCAGGCTGAGGAGATGTGGGTCGAGGCAGCGACTGCTCTCGGGGCGACGGCCGTACGTCTTTCCCCCGACGATTCTCGAGTTTCGGCTCGGTGAGGTCACGAACGCGCGTGGCCTTCCGTGCGACCACCCCCCTTACCGACAGTGTCGCCCTGGAACTCGCCGGCGACAAACCTGTCGCATATCAGGTGCTCTCCGAGGCCGGACTGCCGGTCCCTGCTCACACCACCGTCGTCCGCGAAGGAGGTCGCGACCGCCGAGTGGTTCCTCCGCAGCGTCGTGCCTCCCGTGGTCGTGAAGCCGGTCGTCGGGTCCGCCGGTCGCGGCGTCGTCGGCGGCGTCCGCACGATGTCCCAGCTGCGACGCGCCGCCCGCGAGGCGGGCTCCTACCACGAGCGCGTTCTTATCGAGCAGCAAGTCGACGGTGACATGTTCCGATTGCTCTTCCTCGAGGGGAAGCTGCTCGACGTCGTCCGTCGCCGTCCGCACCGGGTGACCGGAGATGGCCGGTCGAGTGTCGAGCGGCTGCTCGTCGGCGAGTACGAGCGCCGCATCGCGGCGGGCGGCGAGCGCGCCGGGTACAAGCCGTTCAACGTCGACGTGGACATCCTCGTCGCGCTCGAGAGCGCTCGTCTGGAGCTGCGCTCGGTTCCTTCCGCGGGCGAGTCCTTCGCGGTTCGCTCAGCGACGAACTACAGCGGCCCTGAAGAGGCGGAGACCGTCGACCCACGCGACGTCGACGCTCTCGTCGACCCGGCGAGACGGGCAGCGGCGCTGCTCGGGGTCAGGCTCGCCGGCGTCGACATCATCACGACCGATCCTTCGCGGGAACTGCAGGCGAACGGGGGCGTCATCCTGGAGGTCAACCCGCTCCCCGGTCTCGCCCATCACTACGACGTCGCCGATCGGGCCCGCGCAACGCGGGTCGCGATCCCGGTGCTCGCGCACCTGCTCGGCGTCGATCCGGACATCGTGCAGTGGTCGTATGTCGGCTCGGATGACGCGTGAGCACTCTCGAAGCACGCGCGGGGGTGACGGTCGCCGAACCGGGGAGCAGTGAGACACACGAGCTGAGTGGCCTCGGTTTCCGGCCGCGTGCGGTGATCGCATGGTGGACCTGCCAGGCCGAGCACGGGGTCGCGGCGGGGAACCGCGGTGGCCTCGGCTTCTGGGCTTCTGACAGCACGGTCGCCGTCGGCTGGAGCTCCGAAGACGGCGTACCCGAAGCGCGCGCGAGTCAGGTGACCGCCGATGCAGCGCTCGTAGGGCTCTCCGCGGACAGCTCGATGCTGGCACTCGAGGGCAGGCTCGCCTCCTTCGACGCGGACGGCCTGACGATCGCGTGGACGGTTGCACCGACCGAGACGTGGATCATCCACTTCCTGGCGCTCGGCGGGGACGCTCTGGTCGATGCACGTGCCGGCTGGACCTCGGTCGACGCCGGGACGACTGACACGGTCTTGGGCGATCTGGACGCCGCAGGCTCGCTCGTCCTCGTCGCCCCGGCGCTCGCCTCGTCCGAAGGCGCGATGCAGGACGGGGCGATCGTCGGCTTGGGCGCCCAGACGACGAGCGGTCGAGCCGCTTGCGCATATTCGGTCAGCTCGGGCGACGCGCCCGGGGCCGTCGCGGGAGCGCAACGTCACGATGCGCTGATCACCATCCCGCAGGCCGACGGTACGACGTGCTCGGGGAGCCTCGAGAGGGACCCGGGCGGTTCGGTGAGAATAGGCTGGTCGACACGTCCCGCGCAGGCTCACCGCTTGTGCCACCTCACGCTCGAGGGCATCCGGGCGCACGTGGGTGTGGCTCTTTCGCCAACCGAACCGGGCAAACGGCGCAGTCGCATCGGATTCCGTCCGGACGCGATCCTCTTCCTTTCGTGGGGTCTCGGAGAAGCCATGGAGACGAAGCGGATCGGGCGGGTGTGCATCGGTGCGGCGTCTGCCGGCGACGTCGTCGTCTGCGGGGGGTGGGACGACCGAAACACGACGGAGCCTCGAACCGGAACCCACGTCGTGTCGTCGACCGATCGCGTCCTCATGGTCACCGACACCAGCAGGGGAGGAATCCACGCGACTGCGAGCGTCGGCGACATCGGGCGGACAGGATTTCGCCTCGATTGGGCCGACTCGGACGGGAAGACGCGCGAGGTCCTGTTCGTCGCTCTCGGCACTCGCGCATCCCCGTCGAGCGGCGCGCTTCGGCGGGTCGTCACGCGACTGCTCGGTGTCCGCCGGCTTCGAGGACGAAGGGCAGCGTAAGTCGGACGAGCGTCGACGGAGTCTTCTCCCACGATTAGTCTGACGCGCCAGTCGATGGTGTTACGAGTGAGACGGTCGGAGACCCCTGGCGACAGGAGGGTGCTCGTGACGGGGGCAGCCGGCCTCATCGGTGCAGTGCTGCGCGAGGGACTCGGCGGTGACTACCCGCTCGTCGGCGTCGACCTCCGCCGCGGGGACGGCGTCGATTGGGTTCGGGACATGCGCAAGATACGACGCGTGCGCGCACTTTTCGAGGACGTGGACACGGTGATCGACCTCGCTGCGATCTCGAGCGCGTCGGCCTCGTGGCGTGACGTCCAGCGCACGAACGTTCCGGCGACCCTGAACGCGCTGGAGTGCGCGCGGCTCGCTGGTGTCAGGCGATTCGTATTTGCGAGCTCGAACCACGTCACCGGAATGTATGAGCGGGACGAGCCGTACGCAGCGATCGTGGCGGGCGAGTACGGCGGTCTCCAGCCGGGTTCGTTTCGACAACTCGACACGTCCGTTCCCATCCGTCCGGACGGGCCCTACGGCGTCGGCAAGGCGCTCGGGGAAGCCGCCTGCCGGTATCACGCCGATGCGTTCGATCTTTCCGTGATCTGCTTGCGGATCGGGACGGTTAGGCCGAGCGACCGGCCCGCTTCCCCCCGTCACTTCGCGACTCTGCTTACGCACCGAGATCTCGTCCAGCTCGTCCGGTCGTGCATCGAAGCACCGTCGGATCTCGGCTTCGGGATCTACTACGGCGTCTCGGCCAACACGTGGCGCATCTGGGACCTCGAAAGTGCGCGCACCGCCATCGGATATGCCCCAATCGACGACGCGGAACGCTGGCGGGGGTGACGGGCCTCGCAGCTCGCCCACCCTGCACGCGGATAGCAGAGTCCTTTACACGCGCGGCGCAGCGACGTTACGGGAGTCGAACCCTGCCGCGAAGGGTTGATCGAGCGCAGCGGCCACCGCGTCTTCGATGGGGGTCCGGGCCCCCCAGCCGAGTAGGTCGTGCGCTCGACTGCAGTCACTCAACAAGATGGGCCGATCGGACTCGCGGAACAGGGCCGGGTCGGGTGTGATCGAGACGTCGCGGTCGGCAACCTGCGCCACCAGGTCGACCAGTTCGGCGCCGGTGATAGAGGCTTCACTGCCGAGGTTGCACGTGAGGAGCCCTTGGGCGCGGCAGCCCTCGGCAAGCCGCACGAGCCCGTCGGCCACGTCGTCCGAGAAGACGTAGTCGCGGCGAGTCGACAAATTGCCGAGCCGGAGCTCGTCACCGCGGAGAACCTGCGCGATGATCGCCGGTAGGAGATGCGGGTTCGTTTCGCCCGGGCCGATGACGTTGAAGATCCGCGCGACTCCGACCGGGATGCCCGTGCTGCGGTGGAAGTACGCCGAGAGCTTCTCGGTCCACTCCTTGCTGTAGCCGTAGATGTCGGTGGGGGCGACCGTATCCTCTTCCGAATGGGCCTCGGAGGCCGGCTCGTAGACCGCGCCGGACGAGGCCACCACGACCGCCTCGACAGAATTCGTACGCCTGCACGCGTCGAGGAGCGCCTGTGTCCCCGCCACGTTGGCGCTGATCGCGAGAGAGGGCTGCTGTTCGCACGTCGGGATGAAGTGGACGGCGGCGAGGTGATAGACGGTCGTGGGCTCGAACTCCCGCAGGTGGCGCACGACTGTGTCGGCATCGCGGACGTCCGCGATGAGCGGACGTACTTCGCTGGCCACCGAGCGAGCCAGATTCTCCTGGCGTCCCAGTGACAAATCGTCGAGGACGCCAACCACGTAGCCGCGCCCTACCAGGTCTCGGCAGAGCCGTGACCCCACGAAGCCGTAACCCCCTGTGACTAGCACTCGAGAACCACTCACGCGACGCCGTTTCCTCCTTGCCGTTCGCTTGTCGCGATGAGGGTACCGGGTCGAATTGGCTCGTCGTTGCGCGCCTCGGATCGCGGCTTTCCGCAGCACGGCCCGTATACTCGAGACGGTGGGGCACGCTTGTGGTTGGCGAATCCCGGCTGAGTGTCCCGCCGAATATTCGGGGCTGGCCTGCTTTGGCGCGTCCTACCGGTGTCGTCCGCTCGCGTGGTGAGTCGCTCGAGGCATCGGGCCAGCGTGCTACTGGCCGGAGGAAACGACCGGTCGATGCTGGCGGCCGGCCGGTCGCTCAGCCGGCGCGGCATCTCGTTCGTGGCGGTCGGAGTGCCACCGCGAACCATGGTGGCCGCTTCCAGGCTCGTTGGGCCGCACGTCGTGGGGCGAGGACCGAGCGCGGGGGATTCCGGCGCATACGTCGAGTTTCTTCTCGACGTCATGCGCCGTTACGAGGTCGAGCTCGTGGTTCCTCTGACCGATCGCACGCTGTTGGCGTGCGATCGCCATCGCCTGGCCATCGAGGCCGAGGCTCGCCTCGCCGCGCCGCCGTCTCACGCCGTTCGAAACGTGAACGACAAGAGGCTGAATCTCCAAACGGCGCGGCGACTCGGCATTCCGTGTCCAGATCAGTTCGAGCTGACGAGACTCGAAGACGTTCCCAGTCTCGTCGATCGCCTGCAGTTCCCGATGGTTCTCAAGGATCCAGGCCCAACGGCGGATGGCCAGCCATCTCCGTTCGACTTCACGTGGCTCGTGGCCCGTGACGTGCGCGAGCTGAATCGGTACCTGCACGAGCGCTGTCCTCCGGGCGCGTTCCCGATGTTTCAGCGCTTCGTCACAGGCGAAGTGCGAAACGTGTGTTGCTTCGGCGTCGAAGGGGCGCTCGCCGCCGTCCACGAGTACCGAGACATTCGACGGCTGGGCGGTCTGTCGGTCTTTCGGGAGGTGACCCTCGTGTCCCCGAGACTTCGCCATCACGCCGAGTCCATGCTGCGCGAGCTCGACTGGAACGGCGCCGCGCACCTCGAGTTCTTCGTGAGAGAGGACGGAGACGTCCGCTACATGGAGACGAACGGGCGCTTCTGGGCGTCGATCGCAGGCCCGATCGGGGCCGGATGGGACTTTCCGTACTGGACGTACCAGTACTTCGCACGTGGTGAGCGGCCCAATGCCCCGCCTCCGTCGTTTCGTCTGGGAAGTCGATCACGATGGCACTTCGGCGATCTGGAGGCGCTCGTCGGATGCCTTGCGGGCCGGGACGTGCCGACTGAGGCCGGACCCGGGCGGCTGCGAGCCGTCGTCGACTACGTCTCCGGCTTCAGGCCGGGAGTCCATTCCGACGTGTTTCGCCTCGACGATCCGATGCCCGAGCTCGTAGAGCATCTGAGCGGAGCACGACGGGGGATCGCGCAGATTCGCACGGCTCGTCGCCTGTACCGTGCACTGCGCCCTTATCGCTCACTTCTGCGGCGTCCGGTGAGACGGTGACCACGTCCCCAGCGTCCCAGGCGGGGCCACTAAGCTAATTTGCGGATGCCGGCAGTCCCTCCGTCGGTCGGTGAGTACCGAGTCCTCGATGCGGGATGCGGTATGCGCGTGGGCGTCGAACTTCCTTCGAACGCGTACGTCGTCGGTATTGACATCTCCGAGGCCGCTCTGGCCAAGAACCCCGCCCTCGACGAACGTATCGTCGGCGACATCCAAAAGACCACTCTCCCGAGCGAGAGCTTCGATCTGGTCATATGCCACGATGTTCTCGAGCATCTGGACGATCCCGTGGCGGCCGTTCGGCGCCTCGTGCGTGCCTTGAAGCCGGGCGGTGAGTTCGACGTGCGCATGCCTCTCGTCTGGTCGACGAAAGGGATCGTGACGAGGCTCACGCCACATCGCTTCCACATCTGGTACTACCGAGTGCTGATGGGTGTCGAGACCGCGGGCCAGGAAGGATATGCTCCGTTCCCAACGCGGCTGAGGATCACTCCTCGGCAGCTGGAGCATGAGATCCTGGGTGCGGGGCTCGAGGTCGTCTTCGTCGAAAGATGGCGCCAGAGTGGAAACCTGCCGCCGTTCCTGGAAAGGATTTGGACGCTGCTCGGCGTGATCGAAAGCGTTCTTCCCGGGCGAGGTGCTACCGACTACCACGGACGTTTTCGCAGGCCACACGTCCCCGAGCTGTACGGGGCCGAGGGACGCACGGAGCCTGCCGCGCGATCCTGACGGGGGCCTGGCCGACCGGGTCAGCCACCGCTTTGTGACCCGAGCAAGGAACCGAGCGTCACGCCGGGTGCCCGATCCTCGTGCAGTCCGCGCCACGTGCACTGAGCGGCGTCCTTGTCGTCGCGGAAGCGGATGAGCTTCGTGCCGTGCCGGAAGCGGTTCGACTGCACCTTGTCGTAGCGGACTTCGACGACGAGCTCGGGCCGCACCGGCGACTCCTCGAGCTCTCCACCGCCCCAGCGGTTCGGCTCCGAGAACCGTCGCTCGGGTGCGTTCTCGAGCAGCGGGAGGATGCGTCTGGCGATCTCCTCGTGCCGAGCCGGCAGCGACGGCCGCGGAGCCGACGTAGTCGACCTCGCCGTCGTCGCGATACAGGCCGAGGAGCAGCGTCGCGATGCGGTCGGGCTTCGACTTCCAACGCACTCCGACGACGACGCAGTCGGCCGTTTTCTCAGGCTTCACCTTCACCACTCCGTCGCGCGAACCGGGGAGGTATGCGACGTCGCGGCGTTTCGCGATGACCCCGTCGAGGCCGATCGCCTCGAAGCGGTCGAGCCAGTCCAGGGCCTCGTCACGGTCTCGGGTGGCTGGGGAGAGCTCGAAGCGGTGCGCGCTTCGCTGCAGCCGCGTCCGCCGCTTCGAGAGCGGCTCGTGCCAGGTCTCAGCGCCTTTCCAGACGAGGATGTCGAAGGCGATGAAGCGCGCAGGGATCTCCGCCGACAGTTTGTTGACCCGGCTCTCGGCTGGATGGAGACGCATTTGCATGGCGTCGAAGTCGAGGACGCCGTCGCGCTCGATGACGATCTCGCCGTCGAGTGCCGAAAGTGGCGGCAGGAGCTTCTCGAGCGCGCGTAGCTCCGGGAAGTAGCGCAGGAGGGGGCGCGCGTTGCGCGACCACAGGCGCAGCTCGCCGGTTCCGTTCTCGAGGAGACCGCGGAAGCCGTCCCACTTCGGCTCGTACTGCCACCCGTCCCCGTCGGGCAGGTCGCGGACGAGCTCCGCCTCCATCGGCGGGAACGGGATCGACGGGAGCAGGTCGACGGGCCGCTCGACCGGCTCGCGGGGTCCCATGCGCGTCCGGGCCATGGCCTGAAGCTACTACGCTCTCAGCCTCGTGCGTCGCGTCGTCGTCACCGGTCTCGGAGCGGTCACCCCGCTCGGGCTCGATGCGCAGTCGACCTGGGACGCGGCAGTCGCCGGACGAAGCGGTGTCGACTGGATTCGCTCCTTCGACGCGAGCGACTACCCGGTGCGCATCGCCTCGGAGGTGAAGGGCTTCGAACCCGAGTCGGTCGTCGGGTCGAAGGACGCGCGGCGCCTCGAGCGGAACGTCGTGCTCGCCGTCGCGGCAGCACGTGAAGCCTGGGCCGACGCCGCGGTCGGGGAGATCGACCCTGCGCGCGCAGGCGTCCTCGTCGGCTCCGCGATCGGCGGCGTGATCGGCGTGCTCGAGCAGGACGAGGTGCGACGCGAGCGTGGCCACACTCGGGTCTCGCCGTGGTTCCTGCCGAACGTCCTCGTCGACTCGGCCAGCGGCCAGATCGCGATCGACCTCGGCCTACGCGGCCCGAACTACGCGCCCGTGTCGGCCTGCGCGACCGGCTCGCACGCGATGGGGGAGGGCGCGGAGACGATTCGCCGGGGCGACGCCGACGTCGTTCTCGCAGGAGGCACCGAGTCGTGCATGCACCCGGTGATCCTCGCGGGCTTCTGCGCGATGCGCGGGCTCGTCGCCGAGGAGAAGGACCCGGCCCTCGCCTCACGCCCCTTCGACGCCACGAGGGCGGGCTTCGTCATGGGCGAGGGCGCGTGTGTGCTGCTCCTGGAGAACCTGGACCGGGCGGTAGCGCGCGGAGCGCGGATCTACGCGGAGGTGCTCGGGTACGGCACCTCGAACGACGCGCACCACATGGCCCAGCCGGATCCCGAGTCGGTCGGGGTCGCCGAGATGATGCGGTCGGCGCTGGCTCGCTCTGGCGTCGAGCCCGAGCAGGTCGGCTACATCAACGCCCACGGGACGTCAACGCCGCAGGGGGACCTCGCGGAGACGAAGGCGGTCAAGGCCGTCTTCGGCGAGCACGCCTACGAGCTCGCCGTCTCCTCGACGAAGTCGGTGCTCGGCCACCTGTTCGGAGCGGCCGGCGCCGTCGAGGCGATGATGTGCGTCCGCGCGCTCCACGAGGGCGTTCTTCCGCCGACGATCAACTACCGCAACCCGGATCCGGAGTGCGACCTCGACTACGTCCCGAACGAGGCACGCGAGGTGCAGGTCGGCGTCGCGCTGTCGAACGCGATGGGCCTCGGAGGGCACAACGCGTGTGTTCTCCTCGGGCGGGTTCCCTAGCCGTCCACGACCTCGGGAGAGAGATCGTCCAGCGAATCGAGCCGTACGTTGGCGAGTGCGAGTGCTTCCGCCGGTGGGGGATAGCGGCGATTCGGGATCGCGATCACGCGCATTCCCGCTGCGTGGGCGGCGCGCAGGCCGTTGCCCGAGTCCTCGATCGCTGCGCATCGCTCGGCCGCGACCCCGAGGCGCCGCGCCGCCTCGAGGAAGACGTCGGGCGCGGGCTTGCCCCGGGCGACCTCCTCCGACGAGACCGTCGCCTCGAAGAACCGCTCGAGCCCAGCTTCGACCAACACGGCGTCGATCAGCGGGCGGTTGGACGAGGACGCGAGCGCCAGGCGGAACGAGCCGGCGAGCCGTTCGACTGCCTCCACCGCACCGTCGATGAGCGGGAGGTCGTCCGTATACCGCGCCCGCATTCGCTGGACGACCTCGTCGTTGATCTCTTCCGGAGACGCCGACAGACCGACGACGTCGTGCATGTAGCGGGACCACTCCGTCGAGCTCATACCCATCATGTCGGCCTGCGCGCGCTCGTGCCAGCGCCCGCCGCGCTCGCGCGCCAGCTCCTCTCGCACCTCGTCCCACACGTGCTCGGAGTCGACGAGCACGCCGTCGAGGTCGAAGACGACCGCCTCGATCGCGCTCAAACGCGCGTGACGTTGTCGGGCCCGATGTCGCGCACGGAAGCAACCCCGGCGAGGCCCATGGTGAGGTCGAAGTCGGCGCGCAGGTTGCGGACGACCTCTCGAACGCCGTCCTCTCCGCCGGCGGCGAGCGCCCACACGTAGGGGCGTCCGAGCCCGACCGCGGACGCCCCCAGTGCCAGTGCACGGAAGACGTCGGCCCCGGAGCGAACCCCGCTGTCGAGAAGAACCGGAACGCGTCCGCCGACGGCCTCGACGACCGCCGGAAGCGCGTCCATCGTCGCGATCGCGCCGTCGACCTGGCGGCCGCCGTGGTTGGAAACGACGATTCCGTCCATGCCGTGCTCGACCGCGGCTACAGCGTCGGCGGGATGCAGGATCCCCTTGAGGAGGATCGGCAGTCGTGTTCGGTCTCGCAGGAATGCGAGGTCGTCCCAGGACAGCGACGGGCGTGAATACGTCTCGACGAACCGGCGCACCGCGGCCCGCGCGAGGCCGGAGCGGACGTTCGCGAGCCGCGACCCGGGATACGACCCGGCCTGACCGAGCAGCGTTCCGACCGCCGCGAGTGTGATCCGACCTGTTGCAGGTGCCTCTTGCCGCAGTGTCTCCTGGAGCGCTTCGACGAACACGGGGTCGCTCGTGTACTGAGCGATCCCCTTTCCGCGGAGGAACGGCAGGTACGCGAGATCGAGGTCGCGGATCCGCCAGCCGAGCATCGTCGTATCGAGCGTGAGGACGATCGCGCTGCACCCGCACCGCTCAGCCCGCGAGACGAGGCTCGCGACGAGCTCGTTCGACGTGCTCCAGTAGAGCTGGAACCAGCGCGGTGCGTCGCCCATAGCAAGTGCTGCTTCCTCCATCGGGCGAGAGGCTTGGTTGGAGAAGACGAACGGGATGCCCTCCGTGGCGGCTGCGCGCGCTACCGCCACGTCCGCGTCCCGGTGGGCCATCTCCAGGACGCCGATCGGACAGAGGACGAACGGGCTCGGCAGCGCAGTGCCGAGCACCTCGGTCGCAGTTGCCCGGACCGAGACGTCGCGGAGCATCCGCGGGACGATGCGCCAACGCTCGAACGCCGCGCGGTTCTCGCGCATCGTCTCCTCGGTTCCCGCGCCGCCCGCGACGTAGGCGAACCCCTCCGGCGACATGGCCTTTCGCGCCGCCTGTTCGAGACGCTCGAACGAGACGGGAACGGCCGGATACGTGCCCCGCGCGCCGCCGACGTAGATCTCGAACTGTCGCTCGCGCCCGATGCCGACGGACATGCATGCACCCTAACCGCGGCGCCGTGAGAATCGAACGGCCATGTCGAGCTATCCCGTGCCGAAGCAGATTCTCGACAAGGGTGTCTCGCTGCTGCTGCTCGTCGTCCTCGTGCCGGTCTTCGCGATCGTGCTCGCCGCGATGGGTATCGACATGCTCGTCTCCCGGCGCGATCGCGGGCGCTGGCTGTATCGCGAACGCCGCGTCTCGCGCGGACGCGAATTCGACCTTCTGAAGTTCCGGACGCTGCGCCGTGACGTCCTCGAGCGCGTGCGGTCGGAGGAGTCGCACGCGCGCTTGCACGAGGGCGACGAGCAGAACCTCACGTGGGCCGGGCGGCGCGTGCTGAAGCCGTGGTACCTCGACGAGCTGCCGCAAATCTGGAACGTCATCCGCGGGAACATGAGCCTCGTCGGTCCGCGACCGTGGCCGCCATCGATGGTTGCGAACCAGGTCGCGAAAGGGCTCGTCTACCGGAACGAGTTCGTCGCCGGCTGGACTGGCCCGGCACAGGTAGCGAAGGGCCTGGTCGAGTCGGCCGGATACGCGCAGCTCGACCTCGAATACGTGGACGCGTGCCGGAACTCAGGCGCGAGGCAAATCGTTCGTCGAGATCTCGAGATCCTCCGACGCACGGTTCTGGTCATGGCAAAAGGGGAGGGCCTGCAGTTCTAGAACCGCAGAGGATGGATTATCTAGCCGAAGGTATGGGATAAGGCCCCGACTCTAGGAATGAGCGGGTGCGATGACTATCCTGTGGGTACTTGGGGAAGGCCGAACGCGAGGTGCGGGAGGCCTCGTGCTGGGGGAGGAGTTCGGTTTGAGCGTTGTATCGCAAGACGCGATCGCCGTTTCGCAAGGCGATACCGTCGTGTACGAGATCGATCGCATGTCGCCCCCGTCACGGCGGCGCGGTTGGCTCATGCGGCGGCTGCTGCTCTGCGCCGACGTCATCGGGCTCCTCGCCGCGTATCTCGCGGCGCTCGCACTCGTTCCTCCCGGGCCGACGCCCGACAGCGTCGCGCCGACCTGGGAGGTCGCGCTCTTCGTCGCAACCCTCCCGCTCTGGGTCCTGCTGGCCCGCGTTTACGGGCTCTACGATCGCGACGAAGAGCGCACCGATCACTCGACGGTCGACGACGTCGTCGGCGTGTTCCAGGTCGTGACGCTCGGGACATGGGGCTTCCTCGTCATCACGCACGTTCTCGAACTTCCATACCCGAACCTGGGTCGGCTGGTCGTGTTCTGGCTTCTCGCGGTCGCTCTCGTGCCCCTGCTCCGAGCGGCGAGTCGGGCGGTCGGACGACGCCAGGCCGCGTACCTCCAGAACATGATCATCGTCGGCTCGGGTCAGGTGGCGCACCTGCTTGCCGACAAGATCGCGAACCATCCCGAGTACGGCCTGCGCGTCGCGGGATTCGTCGACCGTGACGATCGCGCGGTGGTGTCCGGCAACGGAAAGAGGGCTTTGCTCGGAACGACCGAAGACCTGCCCCGGCTCGTTCGTGAGCACGGAGTCCATCGCGTCGCGATCGCATTCTCCACCGACTCCCACAACCAGACGCTCGGCGTGATTCGCTCGATGCAGGACACGGACGTTCAGATCGACATCGTTCCGCGAATGTTCGAAGTGCTCGGAACCAACGCGCAGCTCCACACGATCGAGGGGATGCCGCTGGTCGGTCTCCCGCGCCCGCACCTGTCCGGCTCATCGCGGTTCCTCAAGCGGTCGTTCGACCTCGTCGCCGCTGCGACCGGGATGTTGCTCCTGTCGCCGGTGTTCATCGCCGTCGCGGTGATGATCAAGCTCGACTCCAGAGGGCCGGTGTTCTTCCGCCAGGTCCGGATGGGAGCCGGGGGCCGGACGTTCCGTGTCTTCAAGTTCCGAACGATGGTCGCGAACGCGGAGAGCATGAAGCTCGACGTTGCGCACCTGAACATGCACAACGGTGGCGATGCTCGAATGTTCAAGGTGCCTGACGATCCGAGAGTGACGCGGCTCGGGCGGTTGCTGCGTCGGTGGCGGATCGATGAGCTGCCGCAGCTGCTCAACGTCTTGGCCGGAACGATGTCGATCGTCGGTCCGCGGCCGCTCATCCTCGACGAGGATCAGCACGTCTCGAGCTGGGCACGGCGACGGCTGGATCTCAAGCCTGGAATCACTGGTCTCTGGCAGGTGCTCGGAGCGAGCGACATCCCGTTCGAGGAGATGACAAAGCTCGACTACCTGTACGTCACGAACTGGTCGCTGCGCGAGGATCTTCGGCTGATCTTGCTCACACTGCCCGCGCTGACGCGGGCCCGCTCCGCGTACTAGCCGCCGCGCTGTCGGATGAGCGGCGGGGGCGGGATTCGAACTCACGAGGCGCTTGCACGCCCGACGGTTTTTCGGACCGCTCGACCGCTCCGGCATGACGCTCGAGCGCCTTGCGACCGACGCCTAGGAGCGGCTAACTCGGCGTGAGTTGCGGTACAAGGCTCAGGAACTACGTGAGTCACGCGTCGCCTCAGGATGGCGAGCCGCGTCCTTCTTACCCTCGCGGCTGAACCGATCACCGGACAGCGCCGGTTCCGTACAGTCCGAGCCATGACCGGACAGCGCACGCTCGCGATCGTCGCCCTGTTCGCAGCATCCGTATTGTGTGTCGCAACGGTCGAGATCAGGACATACGAGACGGGCGACGCCTACTACCGTTTCCTCGTCTGGAACCTGATCCTGGCATGGGTGCCGCTGGCATTCGCGATCGCTGCCTACTCGCGTGCGCGGGGCAGTATCGACCTGCTTGTTGCGGTGCTGCTCGTTCCCTGGCTGATCTTCTTCCCGAACGCTCCGTACCTGCTTACCGACTTCATCCACCTCGGAGAAGGGCCGGCACCACTCTGGTACGACGCGCTGATGCTCTCGGCGTTTGCGTGGACGGGCCTGCTGCTGGGTTTCGGATCGCTGTACCTCGTTCAGATGATCATTCGCAGTGCCTTCGGGGAGACGATCTCGTGGCTGGGAGTCGTCGCCGCGTTGGGCCTCGCCAGCGTGGGTGTGTACGTAGGGCGCTTCATCAGGTTGAACAGCTGGGATGCAATCGTGCACCCAGTACGCGTGGCCGACGTCGTCCGCGAGCAGCTCTCCGCGGTGCCGGGACGCACGGGCGAGGCGGTACTCGCCTTGCTGGCCTTTCTCCTCGTCGGCTACATCGCCGTCTACAGCTTCACCGGTCTGAATCTGGAGCTTGACCGAGATGACTAGACGTTGGAGGCGAGGGACTCGCCTCCCGAGCCACCGTCAGATGGAATCGTGCCATGCGCGAGCGACAACGAGCCGCTTGATGTGCTTGCTCGCCTGGTCCGAGTGGCAGCGCTCGACCGGGGCCGGGCGCCAGCCGGCACGTCGACGCTGGGCTCGACACTTGCGGCTGATGCAGGTCGTCCCATGACGCGGCAACGCGGCGTATGGATCGGAAGACGTCACGATGCTGTGTGCGCGTCTTTCATCACGAGACTCGGAATCGACCATGCGGGGTAGGAGGACGCGTTGGCTTCTAAAGAAACAGGGCTTGGAGTCACAGCCATCTCTCCCCTCGGAGCAGACTTTCATCGGCTCCACAGTTGGCGTAGCATTTCTGTACCTAGTCATCCGATCAGAGGGGTGGGATGCTGCGGCGGTACAAACCGATCGCCGGCGGGGCTGGGCTCTGGCGCGCTCGCTATGGGAGAGGGCGCCGACTCGTTAGACACGTCCGTCGTCGAGTGCGCAAAGTCGGGAGGAGTCAGGTGTTCGTGGGTCTGGCGCTGGCGCTCTTCGTGAGCTTGCTCATGGCTCACTTCGGCTTGTAGCCCGATGCGAGGCTCGCGGCGGGAGATTTTCTTCTCCGACTTCGCGAAGCGTGTCATGAGTCAGTACGCGTCCACGCGTTGGAGACGACACCGCAGTCGCTCCTCTGCTCGAAGGCCGACCGCCCCATCCTGCGCGTAGGGATCAGGCAGGCAGTCGGCGCCGCCCGTCCGCCGGTGGAAAGGCGTGTATCAGAGCGTTACAGTCAAGGGAGCAGCAAGGGAGATGGGAGGAGTCATGTATCACGCGACAGGATTGCGAGGCGCTGCGCCTGGACCGACACGCGCAGGCGCGTCCCGAAGACACGGCTTGGTCGTACTCGCGGCGCTTGGGGCCGTCGCGCTGGTTGCGTCGGTCGGAGCGGCAACCGCGGGCGGACCGCTCAAGGTCTGTGCAACCTGTACCTACACGGACATCTCGGCGGCACTCGCCGCCGCCGCCGCACAGAACGGCCACGAAACCATCCAGATCGAGGCGGGGAGCTATCCGCCGAGTGCTTTCACCGTCTCGACGAACGTCAGCCTGATCGGTGCCGGAGCCGGGCAGACGACAATCGGAGGCGTGATTGTGGACGCTGGGGTATCCGTCACGATCAAGGACGTCACGATCACTAACGTCAGCGGCGGCCCAGGGGATGACCGCGGTGTGAGGAATGCCGGTGATTTGACGCTGAAGAACTCTGTAGTGACAGGCAACTTCGCGGACGGCGCCGCTGGCATCTTCAACGAGAGCACGGGCACCGTGACTCTGCAGGACAGCACCGTGACTGGCAACGGCGCGTTCCTTGGCAGCGGCGGCGGCATCTACAACCTCGGCACCATGATCCTGCGGGATAGCACGGTCAGCGAGAACGTGACGTTTGGCTCAGGGGGAGGAATATTCAATAGTGGCACCTTGCTCCTGCAGGGCAGCGCAGTGAGCAACAACGCCGCGTTCAGTTCCGGCGGCGGCATCTCCAACGGCGGCACCATGATCCTGCGGGACAGCACGGTCAGCGACAACCTCGCTGTATCCGACGGCGGCGGGGGCATCTACAACGGTGCTGCTGGCACTACGACGATGAGCAACAGCATGGTCAGCGGCAACCGTGCGCTTTTCGGGGGGCTCCCGCCGACGGCGGCGGCATCTTGAACCTCGGCACGTTGTCGTTGAGAGACACGACCGTCAGCGGCAACGACGCGGTTGACCGCGGCGGCGGTATCTACAACGGCGCTACTGGCAGCGGGACGCTGACCAAGAGCACGGTGACCGGCAACACCGCACCGATAGGCCCCGGCATCTACAACGACGGCGGCACGATCACGCTCAGGGACAGCACGGTTCAGCCCTAGCCTCAACCGCAACACCCCAACCTGTCGGACCGTTCCTTGATCGGGTAGAAGTTCGATCCTCCCGAGGTGTCCGGGGGCCGCGCCCAGCCCGGCCCTCCTCTTGGGGGAGGGAAACCCGTCCAGATCTTCTGGAGACGCTGCTGCGGATCTGAACGAAGGGTTTGGCCCCGGCGGAGGCGGCTCGGGCGCCGAATAACCGCCTCTCGGTCGCTGCGGGATTGACGTGGAGGAGTTCGAGCCGTGAGCGATGGCGGGTACGCTATCCGCGCAAACGTCCCCTTCGGACACGGCTCGTCGGTGGGCTGTCCTCCGCTGGTCACCGAGGCCTCCGTCCGGGCGTCGCACTCTGGCAGAGGGCGGACGCCGGTGTCGGAGCGAGGGAAGCCTCAACTCCACTGGCGTCCTTGCCGATCATCGACTTGGTTGCGATGAGCTTCAGAGGAAACAAGAAGTACTTGGTATTCATCGAGGACGAAGAAGGCGGCACGCGCCGCTACCTCTACACGACAACAAGTCGCAAGCGCGCCGAGAAGGATGCGAGGGATTGGGTGGGCGAGGCTCTTGCGGGGGTCGAGCGAGCCGAGGTTGGGAGGGCTCGACGACTGCTTGCTGTCGCGGCCGTCACCTTCGCCGTTGGCGGAGCCGCCATCGCAGGGATGATGATTGTCGGGTTGCGCCTCAAAGGCGCCCTCTAAGCGTTGCGCTCGCCATCGGCTCCGAGGTCCCTCTCGCAGCGGCACACGAAGGCGTTCTCGCCGCGCCCGTTACCTACTAACTACTGAGTAGCTACCGGGGGGCTAGATCTTCGTCGGGATCGCCAATGTCCACCGGCGCGTGTGGCACACGTGCAATCTTGAGTTCGGCGATCGCCTCGCCGAACGTGTTCCAGTCGCTGGGGTACATGTGAGTTTCTGCGAGGTAGACCGAGAATCCGACAGTCCCCGCGTCATGGAGCAGGGCTGCGTAGCGTTCCGGAGCAGTGGCTTCTCCCTGGCTCGTGTAGACCCCGATCGTCGGATGCACCACGTCTGGGGGGAAGAAGGCTGCGGCTCCCTCAAGGCACGCCGCGGGTGAGATAGCGCTTCCGAGGTCATTCACGTAGGCCTGGGGAAGAAATGCGAATCCGGAACCACGCCAAACTTTCCAGTCGATGTCTGCCCTATCCGCCCGACAGTAGGAGGAGACTGCGGCGGGCGTCTCAGGCTCGAGCGCCCGGAACCGCTCGACAAATCGCTGCGAGCGTCCAAAGCGCTCGTTGCTCTGACCGTCGTCGTTGCTGAACTTGTACTCCGCCTCGGCATTCGCGATGTAGAAGTCGAGTTCGTCCTGGTCGAGTAGCCGATGCGCCAGGTCGGCCTCCCGTTCGGGTTCCGTGCGCAAGACTCCCCAACCTCCGACCGACAAACCACTCGCGGCGCGGAAGCGGCGCACCCAGTCTCCCTCGATTGGGTCAATGTCGAGACCGTCGTGGATGCGGAGCGCCACCCACGAAAACCCGTTTGCACGGAGCTGCAAACCGAGAGCCTCGGGTGCGACGTCGGTCTCGTGCCAGATGAACGCTCCGGCTCCCGCCCACGGCAGTTCGGCAGATGGCGTGGCCGGTTCTACTTGTTGTGTGTTTGCGGGCTCCGGTTCGGGCGCGGTTGGAGAAGCCGGGCTGGTTGCGTGGGCGCAGAGGGCTCTGGCGGCGGCTGGGTGGAGGGCTCTGGCGGCACGGGAGCTGGCGGCGCGGCCTGAGGTGGGGACGGCGCAGGTGCCGGACACGCACGCGGCGCGGCGATGACGGAGACGAGGTCGGAGCGGTTACCGGCCGAGTCGAGCGCCTGGATCCTGAGCGTGTAGGACGTGCCGCAGGAAAGCCCGCTGAACGTGTAGCTCCTCTCGGCGGTCGATGCCACGCTCTGCCCGTCCTTGAAGAGCGCGAACTCGTGGGCGGGGCGACCACGGCCTGCTTCCCAGGTCATTGTGACCGTCGTCGGCGACGCGCCCACGATCGCGACGGCAGTCGGAGGGTTGGGACCGTCGTGATTCACATTCGAGCGGCCCACCCCCGGCACGATCAGGGCAAGTCCAATGAGGGCAGTCGAGGCAGTTCGGAGCACATCGCGCCGACGACCCGTGGTGGCGGCGGCTTTCCACATTGGCCGAAATTGCGATCGGCTGTGCTGCTGGCCGTGGCGCCCCCCACTAGGGGTATCTATCCCTCGCACGCGGGATGAGCTGCGGCTCGCCCGCCTCTAGCTCCCGCTCCTCGATCCGCAGTAGCTCGCGAGGTCGGGTTGTCACGGCGCACCTCCGCGAGGAAGCGCTCGGCGTCCTAGCGGCGTCCGACCCGCGATCAGGCGGCGCCGGGCGCCTACGCGGCCCCCGCCGCCTGGCCCCTCCCCCGGCTCAGGCCGTAGCTCTGCCGTGGCACACTTGGCTAGGGAGGAGGAACTGTGGAGATCATGCTTTGGCTGGCGGTGTTCGGGGTCGGCTTCTGGCTCTCGCTGGCCGCTCACGAAGCCGGTCACGTCATCGTGGGAGTGCGCCACGGCTGGGAGGTCGCCGGCTTCTACTTCAAGCCTGCGGCCCTCGGCATCGGCGTGAGGATGGGGCACCGCTCGACCGACCCGGTCGACTGGCACATCGGCCCGGTCGCAGTGGCCGGTCCGGTCGCCTCGTTCTTCGCGGCGGGGGTCTTCTGGAGCATCGAGCCACTGCCGGACGGCGGCGGGGTACTGGGGGCGCTCGCCGGGATCAACCTGGCGGTCGCCGTCATCAACCTGCTGCCGACACCGATCACCGACGGAGGGCACATCCTCCGTGGGCTGTTCGGCTGGACACTGAGGTGGCGGCACATGGCCGTCGCGTGGGTGCTGCTCGAGCTAGGCGGAGCTGCGCTGTTTCTGCTGTTGGGACACAGAGCGGCCTAAAGGCCGTCCGCCCCTCGGGAACGCGGGCGGCTCGATCGCCTGGCGACCCGGGGGCACTCACCGGAGGTGAGGGCAATCGTAGCGGCGCAGCCGTCGTGAACTACGAAGGCAAGCGCGGTCACCGTTTGGCGAGTCAGGTTCCGAGACGCCAGCGGAAAGCAACTCATGGAAACGCTCGGGCGCGCGCCGGAGTGGAACCGCGAAAGGCGGAGACCGTCGGCACCCGCGACGGCGGAGGCCGGAGACCCGCCTGAATAAAGCGGCGGGGGTGGGATTCGAACCCACGAGGCGCTTGCACGCCCAACGGTTTTCAAGACCGCCCCGTTCGACCGCTCCGGCACCCCGCCGGCGCGCATTGTGACCGCTACCCGGGACTGACGGCGGCCGGCGCGCCGTAGCGCGTCAGCACGTCCGGGACGTCGCCCTGGAAGTTCTCGAGAATCGCGAGCAGCACCCGGTCGGTGACCATCGTCCCGTTCAGCGTGTGCGGGTTCTCGAGGCCGTGCTCGGCGCGGTAGCGGATCCCGAGGCGGCGTGACTGGTAGTCGGTGGTGTTCGAGCAGGAGGTGACCTCGCGGTAGCGCTCCTGGAACGGGAACCAGGCCTCGATGTCGTACTTCTTCGCGGCCGACGCGCCGAGGTCGCCGGCCGCCACGTTCACGACGCGGTACGGAAGCTCGAGGGCCTGCAGGAACCGCTCCTCGAGGTCGAGCATCCGCTCGTGCTCGTCCCATGACGTCTCCGGCTCGACGAAGACGAACATCTCCACCTTGTTGAACTGGTGGACGCGGAACATCCCGCGCGTGTCCTTGCCCGCGGCGCCCGCCTCGCGGCGGAAGCAGGTCGAGAATCCGGTGTAGCGCAGGGGGAGCGCGTCGAGGATCTCGCCCGTGTGCAGCGCCGCGAGCGCGACCTCCGACGTCCCGGTGAGGAAGAGGCCGTCGGCCTCGAGCGCGTAGATGTTCGAACGGTCCGTGGGGAAGAAGCCCGTGCCGTACATCGCCTCCTCGCGCACGAGGACGGGTGGGATCACGGGCGTGAAGCCGGACTGCGCGAGGTGGTCGAGCGCGAACCGGTAGAGGGCCATCGCGACCCGTGCGGCGTCGCCGATGACGTAGCCGAAGCGAGCGCCCGAGACCCGTGCGGCGCGTTCCATGTCGAAGCGGCCGATCTCCGTGTGCTCGCGCGGCTCCGAGAGCTTCGGCGGCTCGCCGACACGACGCAGCTCCTCGGCGTCGTCCTCGGTGTCTCCGTCCGGCACCGAGTCGTGCGGCGGGTTGGGTACGAGGGCGAGGACGGCGTCACGCGCTGCTTCGGCCGCGGCGAGCTCCTCCTCGGCCTCCTTGAGCGCCGCCTTGACGGGACGGAGGGCTTCGAGCTCCTCCGGCGTCGGCTTGCCCTTCAGCTTCGTCTGGCCGCGGAGCTCGTCGACCCGTGGGATCAGGGATCGCCAGCGCTCGTCCGCCTCGAGCAAGGCGTCGAACTCCTCGGCCGCACCTTTTCGCGCGAGCGCAGCGCGCCAGGCGTCCGGGTCGCTGCGTGCGGCCTTCAGGTCGATCACGAGGTGGAGTCTATGAAGCGCCTGGCGCTACTTGCCGGCGACGGACGACACGTAGGCCGCCACGTCGGCGATCTGCTGCTCCGTCAGTGTGCCCTTGAACGGCGGCATGACGCCGCCGCCGTTGGTCACCTGCGTGACGACCTTGTCGTAGGTCGGCTTCGCGTCGTCGAGGTTCGGCCCGACGTTTCCGCTCGAGCCCGCGTCCGACGAGCGTGTGGCACCCGCCGCACGCCGCGGAGCCGAGGAAGACCTGCTTGCCCGCGACGGGATCGCCTTGGGCTGCGCGGTGTCGTCTCGGTCGTCGTCGTCTCGGTCGTCTGGGTCGTCTCCGTGGTCTCGGTCGTGGTGGACTCCGACTCGGTCGTCTGCGTTTCCGTGGTCGTCGTCGTGACCTGGCCCTCGACGGTCTCCGGCGTCGCCGACTGCTGTTCCTCACCTCCGCAACCCGCCGCAGCGAGACCGAGCGCTGCGACCAGGAGAACGAGGAGGAGAGCCGTGCGGCGCATCGCGCCGATCCTATACACGCCGCACGGCCCGACGTTCGATCAGGCGAGCTGCGCCAGCCGTCGTCGCAGTCCCTTGAGCTTGAACGCGACGAAGATCTCGCTGATGCCTCGCGCGAGCGCGATGATCCCGACGTAGATCACGAGCAGGATCGCCTTCTCGCGGAAGTCCCCGGCGATCCAAAAGGCGAGCAGGATCTCGACCAGGCCGAGCACGAGCTGGAGCCACCAGAGCTCGAATTCGTCCTTCGTGATGAACGCGACCATGATGTCGAAGATCCCCCTGAAGAGCAGGAACAGGCCAACGAGCGCGGCGAGCGTCGCGAACGTGTCGTAGGGGTTCCACAGGGCGTAGATCCCGACGAGCACGAACAGCACGCCGAGCACGCCGTGAACCCACTTCCAGCCGGTCGTCGAGATCGTGATCGCCATGAACTCGTTCACTCCGGCGATGACGGCGACGATGCCGAACAGGTATGAGATCGCGACGACCGTCGTGTAGTCCCACTGGAACACGATCAGCGCGAAGACGAGCCAGGCGATTCCGGTGAGGAGGAAGATCCACCAGCGATCGGCGGCCTCCTCGAGGATCTCGCGTGGCCCGAACATGTCGTTCATCGTTCCTCCCTCGAAGAATGTGGCGGTCGGCGCCGCGATTCTCCCAGGTTTCGCGGACTCCTCCCGTAGGATCTGCCCGCGATGATCGTCGAGCGGAGCATGCACCCGTCCTGGCTCTCGAACGCGTTCCTGCTCGCGGACGAGCCCGGCGGGACCGCCGTCTTCGTCGACAGCGGCGCGCCGCTCGAGCCGCTCCTCGCTGCGGTGGAGCGTGAGGGGGTCACACCGACCCATCTGCTCGTCACTCACGGGCACGCAGATCACGTCGCCGGCAACGACGAGCTCGTCGAGCGCTACGGCCTGGAAGTCACGTCGACGGCCGTCGAGACGGGCGGGCTTCGGATCGAGGCGCTTGCGACCCCGGGGCACTCGGACGACGGCGTCTCCTTCGTCGTGGGCGACGCGTGCTTCTCGGGGGACACGCTCTTCCGCGACGCGGTGGGCGGCGGGCCGGCGGACGAGATGCGGCGGTCGGTGATGGACGTGCTCATGAAGCTCTCCGCCGGAGACGCGCGTCTTCCCGGGGCACACCGACGAGACGACGATCGGGCGCGAGTGGGAGGAGAACCCATTCGTCCGCTTCTGGCGCGGCGTCGACGGGGAGGACGGGCGCGCGTGCACCGTGCAGGGCGACGCGGCGACGATCGTCGTCTGGTCTCCCGACTACGACGGCAAGGGCAAGGCGCTCGTCCGGTTCGGCGACGGCTCCGAGGCGATCGTCGGCGCATCTCGTATCCAGATGACCTAGATACCCGCTGGGGGTATCATCCTCGGGAGTCGTTCCCGAGGAGGTTCCCTTGAGCGAGACGGTCATCTACAGCGTTCCCGCGATCCACTGCGCGCACTGCGCCATGTCGATCCGCGAGGAGGTGTCCGAGGTCGAGGGCGTCGACGACGTCGCCGTCGATCTCGAGACGAAGGTCGTGGCCGTCACCGGCAGCGACCTCGACGACGCGGCGCTTCGGGCTGCGATCGTGGAAGCCGGGTACGAGGCGGCGTGACGACCGCCACGCGTGAGGGCCCGGCGCCCTGAAGGAGGTCCGCCTCGATCTCGACGGGATGACCTGCGCCTCGTGCGTGAGCCGGATCGAGCGCAAGCTCAACAAGCTCGACGGCGTCGAGGCGACCGTCAACTTCGCCACCGAGCAGGCGACGATCCACTGCGACGAGTCGGTGAGGGTCGACGACCTCGTGTCGGCGGTCGAGGGCGCCGGGTACCACGCCCATCCTGTTGACGACTCGGGCGCGCATCACCACCACGACGAGTCGGCGGCGGTTCTTCGGCGGCGCCTCGTCGTCGCCGTCGCGCTGACTGCACCGCTTGCGGCGCTCGCCATGGTCCCGTCGCTTCAGTTCGCGGGCTGGGAGTGGGTCGCGCTCGTCCTCGCGACACCCGTCGTGTTCTGGAGCGGAGCGGCTTCCACCGCGCGGCGCTTGCAGAGCGCGCGCCATCTCGCCGCGACGATGGACACCCTGATCTCCCTCGGCACGCTCGCTGCCTACCTCTGGTCGGCGGTCGTGCTCGTCGGCGGCATCGACGCGGACACGTACTTCGAGGTCGCCGCGGTGATCACGACGCTGATCCTCCTCGGCCGCTACCTCGAGGCGCGCGCCAAGAGCCGCTCGAGCGAGGCGATTCGCATGCTGCTCGAGCTGGGAGCGAAGGAGGCGCGCACTGCTCCGAGACGGCGTCGAGGTCTCCGTTCCGATCGAGCAGGTCGTTCCCGGCGATCTGATGGTCGTACGGCCTGGCGAGAAGATCCCCACCGACGGCATCGTCGTCGAGGGGGAGTCAGCACTCGACCAGTCGCTGCTCACCGGCGAGTCGTTGCCGGTCGAGGTCGGACCGGGCTCCGACGTCGCCGGGGCGACGATCAACACGTTCGGTCGCCTCGTCGTGCGGGCGACGAAGGTGGGCGCGGACACGGCGCTCGCGCAGATCGCGCGGCTCGTCGAGACCGCGCAGTCGGGGAAGGCTCCGGTGCAGCGGCTCGCCGACCGCGTCTCGGCCGTCTTCGTCCCGGTCGTGATCGGGATCTCGCTCGCGACGCTCGCCGGGTGGTTGCTGCTCGGCGCCTCGGCCGGCGGAGGCGTTCACGGCCGCGGTGGCGGTGCTGATCATCGCGTGCCCGTGCGCGCTCGGGCTGGCGACGCCGACGGCGCTCATGGTCGGCACCGGTCGCGGTGCTCAGCTCGGCATCGTCATCAAGGGCCCGGAGATTCTCGAGCAGACGCGCAAGATCGGCGCGATCGTGCTCGACAAGACGGGCACGATCACGGAAGGCCGCATGGAGCTCGTAGAGGTGACACCCGTCGACGGCGCACTGCGACCCGAGATCCTGCGTCTCGCCGGCGCCGTCGAGTCCGCGTCCGAGCATCCGATCGCGCAAGCGGTGGCCGCCGCCGCACGGCGCGAGGTCGGCGAGCTGCCTCCGGTGACCGGCTTTCGGAACGTTCCCGGTGTCGGCGTCCTCGGCAGGGTCGAAGGACACGACGTCGAGGTCGGGCGCCGCGACGGGACGATCACCGTCTCGTGGGACGGCGCACCGCGCGCGACGCTCGCCGTACGAGACACGGTCAAGCCGACGAGCGCCGAGGCGATCGCCGAGCTGAAGCGGCTCGGCTTGACGCCCGTTCTGCTCACGGGTGACGGTCGCGATGCGGCGGAGCGCATCGCCGGCGAGGTCGGCATCGAGCGTGTGCTCGCCGAGGTCTCTCCGGCGGACAAGGTCGCCGAAGTGCGCCGCCTGCAAGACGACGGCTCGGTGGTCGCGATGGTCGGCGACGGCATCAACGACGCTCCCGCCCTCGCGCAGGCGGATCTCGGGCTCGCGATCGGCACCGGCACGGACGTGGCGATCGAGGCCTCGGACATCACCCTCGTCTCGGGCGATCTGCGTGCGGCCGCGGATGCGATCGCGCTCGCCCGGCGGACGCTGCGGACGATCAAGGGGAACCTCTTCTGGGCGTTCGCCTACAACGTCGCCGCGATCCCGCTCGCGGTGGCGGGCCTTCTGAGTCCGATCGTTGCCGCAGCTGCGATGGCGTTCTCGAGCCTGTTCGTCGTCACGAACTCGCTCCGGCTGCGGCGCTTCCACTCGATGCGGGAAGGAGCGACGACATGAGCCAGACCGACGTGCAGCCCCACGAGCACGGATACGCCGCGGACAAGGAGTCGCTCGTACGGCGTCTCCACCGCATCGAGGGCCAGGTACGCGGGATCGAGCGGATGATCGACGAGGATCGCTACTGCATCGACGTGCTCACCCAGATCGCCGCCGTCAACACCGCGCTCGAGAGCCTCGCGTTCAAGATCCTGGACGACCATGTGAACCACTGCGTTGCCGGTGCCCTCGCGTCCGGCGATCCCCTCGAGGCGGAGACGAAGAGCAAGGAGCTCCTCGACGCCGTGCACCGCTTCGCGCGAGTGCGCTAGCGCTCGTCCGTCGCGAGGCGGATCCCGAGCGCAATCAGCACGGCGCCCGTGACCGCGTCGATGCGCCCGGCGCACGCGTCCGCCGAGAAGCGCCTCGGCCCTGGCCACGACGACCACGTACAGGGCGAGCCACACGAGCCCCATGAGCGAGAAGAGGAGGCCCAACCCGGCCAGCGCCAGGAACGATCCACTGCCCGCCGGGACGAACTGTGGCAGGAGGCTGACGAAGAAGATCGCGATCTTGGGATTGCCGAGGTTGCTGAGGAGCCCCTGGCGATATCCCCGTCTCGGCGTGAGTCGCGTGGCGGTGCCGAGACGTCGCGCGGCGTGCGCGCGTCCCGAGAGCGCCCAGACGATCGACTGCAGGCCGAGGTAGACGAGGTATCCGGCTCCTGCGAGCTGGAGGACGCGAAAGACCGGCTCGGACGCGCTGAGGAGCGCGGCCAGGCCGACGCTCGCGGCGAGTGTCCAGATCGCGATCCCGCAAACGATCCCGAGTGCGGTGCCGAGGCCGGTGCGGCGCCCGCCTGCGAGCGTGTTCCGGATGATCAGCGCCGTATCCGGCCCCGGCGTGCAGATCACGACGACCGCGACGAGTACGAACGCCCCGAGATCGTGGAACATCGAGGAAGTATGGCGCTGCGCGACGGCGTTGACACCTCACAATGCAGCCCGCTCGGGCGTTGTCCGGTGCAGTGAACAGGAGAGCGCATCTTTCGCTGCTCGCGGTCGTCGTCGTCTGGGCGGGGTCGTTCTCCGTGATCAAGAAGCTGCTCGACGACGGTGTGGCTGCGGGTGACATCGCGATCCTGCGCTATGCGATCGCCGCACCCGGGTTCGCGTACATCCTGTGGCGGGCGCGAGGGCTTCCGGGGCTCACCCGGGGCGATGCCGCCCGCGTCGCGTCCGCCGGCCTCCTGGTCGTCGTCGGCTACCACATGTTCCTGAACGTCGGGGAGCGGTACACGACCTCGGGCATCGCGGCGCTCGTCGTCGCCCTCGCACCCGGGATGACGATGATCTTCGCGTTCGCGCTCGGGCTCGACCGCATCACCCTCAAGCGCGTCGTCGGCCTCGCCGTCGCGTTCGTCGGTGTCGCGATCGTGGTCGCATTCGGCACGGGAAGCGATCTCTCGTTCGAGAGCGCCAAGGGCCCACTCATCGTCCTCGGGGCTCCGCTTGCCTTCGCGCTCTACAACGTGATCCTCAAGCCGCTCTTCTCGCGCTACGACTTGCTTGCGTTGACCGCGGCCTCGAGCCTCGTCGGCATGGTGGGTCTCGTCCCGATCGTTCGCGGCTCGACGGTGGACACGCTCGTCGACGGAACAGCGAGCGAAGCCGTGCTCCTCCTGTACCTCGGCGTCCTCGCGACGCTGCTCGGGTACATCTTCTGGAACGTCGGTCTCAAGGGCCTCGGCCCGACCCGTGCGGTCTCGTATACGTACGCGATCTCCCCGCTCGCCGTCACGTTCGGTGCGATCTTCCTCGACGAGCCCGTCACGGTCTGGCTCGCTCTCGGCGCGCTTCTCGTCGTCGGCGGAATCGCCGCGGCGCAGGGTGTCTCGCTCGCGCAGCCGTCGGGTACGGTCGCCCGGTGGCGGAGCGCACTCTCTCGCAGCGCGAGCTGAACCGCGCGCTGCTCGCGCGTCAGCTCCTCCTCGAGCGGGCCCGGCTGCCGATCCCGCGTGCGCTCGAGCGGATCGGAGGCATCCAGGACCAGTACGCCCCGAACGCATACATCCGCCTCTGGTCGTGCCTCGAGGGCTTTCGCCGCGACGACCTCACGCGGGCGCTCGAGCGACGCTCGGTCGTCCAGGCGACGCTCATGCGCTCGACGATCCACGTCGTCTCGCGCGGCGACTACTGGCCCTTCGCGGTTGCGATCCGCGCTCCGCAGCGCGACTGGTGGCTCCGCACACGGAAGCCGCGACCGAAGGAGCGCGACCTCGAGCGCCAGGCCGATGCGCTGCGTGGGCTGATGCAGGACGGACCGCGTCGGCAGGAGGAGCTCGTCGAGGTCGTCGGCCGCAACTGGGGGATGGTCGGGCCGTGGCTCGAGCTCGTGCGCGTTCCGCCCTCGGGCACGTGGGACGCGCGGCGCGCGAACCTCTTCCAGACGGCCGAGCACTGGCTCGGACCTGAGGACGTCGGCCTGGACGAGGCGCTGGACCAGCTGGTCCGCCGGTACCTGGGCGGGTTCGGGCCGGCCGCCGCCGCGGACATCGCGCGCTGGGCGGGAATGAAGCCGCGCGACGTCGCGCCGGCGCTCGAGCGCCTGTCGCTACGCCGTTTCCACGACGAGACAGGTGGCGAGTTGCTCGATCTCCCACGCGCTCCGCTCCCGCACCCGGAGACGCCCGCGCCGGTGCGTTTCCTGCCGACGTGGGACGGAGTTCTCCTCGTCCACGCGCGGCGCACGGGCGTCCTCCCCGAGCAGTACCGGTCGCGGATCTTCCCGACAACCATGCCTCAGTCGGTCGGCACCTTTCTCGTCGACGGCGTCGTCGCCGGAACGTGGCGCTACGACGGGCGTGTGACCTGGGAAGCCTTCGGTCGGCTCGACCGCGCGTCGACGCGCGAGGTCGCCGAAGAAGCCGAGCGCCTTGCCGCATTTCACGCGTAGGGTCGACAATGCGGCCCTACGGGGAGCCGTCCACGAAGCGGCGGAGCTCCTCCTCCACGAGCTCCGCCCAGCGGTCCGCCTTCGGCAACGCGACGAGCTTCCCCCACGGCGAGCGCAGCGCGATCCCGTGCAGGGCGCCGGGAATCAGGACGTAGCGGCCCTCGGCGCCGCGCTCGCGCGCGCGGTCGAATCCGTTCCGCGAATGGGATGCGGACACGCCGGGGATGCCGGGGAGCCAGCGATCGAGCGCGCCGTGGAACACGGCGAGCCGCTTCCCGCGCAGCGTGGACACGTCGAGCTGATCGGGAATCCAGGGCGCGAGGCCGATCACCTCCTCGACCGTCGGCTCGTTCGCGACCGCGACCGAGACGGCACCGCCCATCGAGAAGCCCATGAGCACGGTTCGCTCCGCGCCGAGCTCGTCGACGGCAGCGCGTGCGTCGTCGACGCACCATTCGAGCCGACGCCAGGACTTGACCCGATAGCGCACCTCCGCGAAACCGAGCTCGGGCAGGCGAGCCGCGAGCCTGCGCACGAGCCACTCGACCGACGCGCTCCACGTTCCCTCCACCTCGCGCGCCTGACCGCCGTTCACGCACACGACGGCGCAGTGGCCGTCGGGCCGGTCACGCGCAGCTCCGCCCCGCTCGCGAGCTTCACGCGGCGCCGTCGAGGGTGGTGGCGAGCCACGCCGGCAGCTGGCGAAAGAACGTCGGGTCGATCGAGTGCGCCAAATCGGGCGACTCCGCGTACGTCAGGTCCGCGCCGGCAGCGCCCAGCTGCTCGCGCGCACGTCGGCTCCACTCGACCGAGATCACGGGATCGAGCGCTCCGTGCCCGATGGCGATGCGCGGAAGCGGCGGCTCCAGATCGAGCGAGAAGCCGGGTACGGTCGGGATGAAGCCCGGACAGCGCGATGAGCCCTGCCGGGCGCGGCCGGCCTGCGCCGAGCCCGAGTGCGTACGTCATCACCGCGCCTTGCGAGAACCCGCCGAGAACGGTCCGCTCGGCCGGGATGTCCGCATCCGCGGCGAGGTCGTCGAGCCAGGACGACGCGAGTCCGTACGTGTTCGTGAACGTCTCCGGGTCCGGATAGCCGATCTCGTGGACGGCGTACCAGTGCGCGCCGCCCGGAGGCAGCCGGAGCGGTCCCCGCGGCGCCACCCCGAGAAGGCGGCGCTCGGGATCGAGCACGTCGAGGAGCGGGAAGAGGTCGCGCTCGTCGGCTCCGCGGCCGTGGAAGAGGACAAGCAGCCCCTCGGGGTCACCCACGGGCGCGCGCGTCAGATGGCTCAGTGCGTCGGCGGGCACGTCCGGCGGACGCTAGCTGAGCCGACGCTCAGCTTCGTTCGCCTCGCGGTGTGCGACAGGTGCTACGCCAGGCGGCCGAGCACGACGCCGAAGAGCGCGTGTCGCCACGTCGCCTGCGCAAAGGCGCGGCCGTTCGTCAGGAGGGGAGGCACGCCGGGCTCTCCGCGTGCGGGGTGGTAGCGGTCGACGAAGAAGCAGAGCGGATAGAGCGCAACGTGCTCGCCGACCGCCATGCCGACGGCGAGCTTCCTCGGTTCCACCGGGACGCGTCGGCGGGCCTCGTGGAACGCGAGCCCGAAGAGCGCACCGTTCAGCGCATGGATCGCGAGACCGGCCGTGCGCCAGCCGTCCCCCCGGGTCACGCCCTTGCCGAGCACCGCGACGTCCGAGTAGTCGCACCGAAGCAGCCTCGGTCGAGGGGCTCCTGTGCCGCCCAGACGAGTGCCGCGACCGAGCCGGCGAGAGCGGAGCGGAGTCGTCCGGTCACGACAGCCAGTGTCGCGGACGACACGCTGTCGCACTCGTTCAGCGTGGCTGTCGCCGGCGAGCACGGAGAGCGGGAGCCGGCCCTCGAGGAGCGCGCGACCGACGATAGCGCCCTCGCACCCGGCGGCCGCCACTGCCTCGAGGTCCTCCGGCGAGCGGATGCCACCGGCGGCGAGCACCGGGATGCGTGCCCGCGCACAGACGCGCGCGAGCAGCTCGACGTCGGGCCCCGTCAGCGTGCCGTCGCGCTCGATCGCGGTGCAGGCGATCCGGTGGACGCCGGCGGCGCGGCAGCGATCGACGGCATCCAGGACGTCGAGGGTCGTGCTCCGTTCCCAGCCGTCCACGGCGACCGCGCCGTCGCGGACGTCGATCGCCACGACGAGCTGTTCGCCGAGGGCCGACGCGTACCGCTCGAGCGCGCCGTCGTCGGCGAACGCGGCGGTGCCGACCACGACGCGCCGGGCTCCCGCGGCGAGCAACGCCTCGGCGTCCGCAAGCGAGCGGATGCCTCCCGCCGCCTGAACCGCGACCGGATCGACCGCGGCCACGACGGCCTCGACGAGCGTCGCGTCGATCCGACCCGAGCGGGCCGCACCGAGGTCGACGAGATGGATCAGCTCAGCGCCACTCGCCGCGAGCTCTCGCGCGAGCGCCAGCGGGTCGGAGCGCCGCGTGACGACGCGGTCGAACGCGCCGCGCTCGAGCCGAACGGCTTCGCCGTCGAGCACGTCGAGTGCCGGAACGACCGCGAATCGATCCTGTCGAGCTAGCATAGTAGTATGGTAGTATGCCGATCGCAATGAAGGACGCCGATCCCGACCATGCCCGGCAGCGATGAGCGAGGGGCTTCCGCACGAGTGGCGGACGGCCGAGACGCGCGATCTGTTCGCGGCGATTCTGAGCCTGCGAACGCAAGACGAGGCGGAGCGATTCTTCCGGGACCTCTGCACGCTTCCGGAGATCGAGGCGCTGACGCATCGCTGGCAGGCGGCACAGCTGCTGGACCAGGGCCTGCCGTACCACGAGGTGGCGGCGAGAACGGGCGCCTCGACGACGACCGTGACCCGCGTGGCGCAGTGGCTGAAGCGGGGCGCCGACGGCTACCGGCTGGTGCTCGACCGGCGGAAGCGCACCTCCGGTCGGACCGCCTGACGATCGCGATCCCCGCCAAGGGCAGGCTCCGCGAGCCGGCGGTTGCGCTGCTCGCCGATGCGGGCCTCGGCCCGGAGCAGCCCGGCGAGCGCACACTCGCCTTCCCGTGCCGCAACGCCCCGGTCGACGTCCTGCTCGTGCGCGCCGCCGACGTGCCCGAGTACGTCCAGGACGGCGTCGTCGACTGTGGGATCACGGGCGCCGACCTCGTCGAGGAGAGCGGCGCCTCGGTGTCGGAGCTCCTCCGTCTCGGCTTCGGTTCCTGCACGCTCGAGGCCGCCGTCTCGGCCGAGTCGCCGATCGTGTCGCTCGACGAGCTCGGCAGCGCGCGCGTCGCGACGGTCTACCCGCGTCTCGCCGAGCGTCTCCTCGCCGAGCGGGGGCTCGCGGTCGAGCTCGTGCGGGTCACGGGCTCGGTCGAAGTGACGCCGCGACTCGGCCTTGCCGATGCCATCGTCGATCTCGTCTCGAGCGGCAGCACGCTGCGGACGAACGGCCTGCGCTCGCTCGGCGCCCTCTACGAGTCGGAGGCCGTCCTCGTCGGACGCGCAGGGGAAGACGCGCGAGCCCGGGAGCTCGCGACGGTTCTGCGCAGCGTCGTCGAGGCGCGTGGCGCGCGCTACCTCATGCTGAACGCTCCGGAGAGCGCGCTCGACGAGATCACCCGCCTCGTGCCCGGCTCGCGCTCGCCGAGCATCGTGCCGCTCGCGGAGCCGGGGATGGTCGCCGTGCAGGCGCTCGTGCCGGCGGCAGACGTGTGGCGTCTCCTTCCACAGCTGGAGGCCGCGGGCGGGTCTTCGATCCTGCTCGTCCCCGTCGAGCGCATGCTGTTGTGAGCGACGTCGCCGCGATCGTCTCGGATGTGCGTGCGCGCGGTGACGTGGCGTTGCGGGAGTGGGCGCTTCGCCTCGACGGCGTCGAGCCGGCCCGTGCGACCCCTGGCTCAGGCCTTCCCGGGGAGGCGGTCCTCGCGCTCGCGGACAACGTCCGACGCTGGCACGAAGCGCAGCGACCGTCCGACGTCCGGCTCGAGGTTCGTCCCGGAGTCGAGCTCGAGCGCCGCTGGCTTCCGCTCGGCTCGGTCGGCATCTATGTGCCGCGTGGGCTCGTCTCGACGCTGGTGATGTGCGCGGTTCCCGCCCTCGTCGCCGGCGTGGAGCGGATCGTCGTCGCGACGCCTCCCGACGGTGCGGGGCTCGTCGCCGCGGCCGCGCACCTGCTGGGCGGTATCGACGACGTGTGGTCGCTCGGCGGGCCGCCGGCGATCGCCGCCTTCGCGTACGGGACGGAGACGATCCCGCGCGTGGACAAGATCTGCGGGCCTGGAGGTGCGTACGTGAACGAAGCGAAGCTTCTCGTCTCGCGCGACGTGGCGATCGATCTTCCCGCGGGGCCGTCCGAGGTGGTCGTCCTCGCGGGGGCCGGCGCCGACGAGCGGATCGCGGCGCTGGAGCTCGCGGCGCAGGCCGAGCACGGTTCAGACTCGATGTGCCGGGTCGTCTCGACGAACGGCAATCGGGCGGTCGCTCTCGCCGAGGTCGATCGGATCGCGCCGGAGCACCTCGTCGTGCTCGGGGACGACGCTGAGGCCCTCGCCGCGGGTGTGCGCAATGCAGGCGCCGTGTTCGTCGGGCCGTGGTCGTCGGTCGCGGCCGGCGACTACGCCACCGGCGGCAACCACGTGCTGCCAACCGGCGGCTGGGCACGTGCGGTGGGAGGCATCGGGCTCGAGACGTTCCTGAAGCCGGTCACCACTCAGCGGCTGACGGCGGAAGGATTGGCTGCGCTGCGGCCGACGGTCGAAGCGCTCGCGGCCGCGGAGAACATGCCGGCGCACGCGGCGGCGGTGCAGCGGTGAGGGCGCTGCCGGCGTCGTTCTCCGAGTACGTGTGGGCGCCGTCGACCGAGGAGATCGCGCGCTCGGTGGAGCTCGACGTGTCCCAGATCGTCCGCTTCGATGGCAACGTCCCGGCGCAGCCTTCGCCGTTCGCCCGCCCGGGGACGATCGCGGGCGCGCTCGCCGAGGTGAACGGCTACGCGCACGGTGGCTTTCCGGAGCTCGTGCAGGGCATCGCGCGGTATGCGGGCGTCGAGCCCGAGAACGTCGTGCTCGGAGCAGGCGCCGACGATCTCATCCTCCTGTGCGCGCGCACGTTCGCCGGGCCGGGAGACGTCGTCGCGATCGCAGCGGAGCCGACGTATCCGCTGTACCGGATCGGCTCGCAGCTCGCCGGCGCCGAGGTCGGCGCCTCCGATCCGGTAGTGACGTTCTGCTGTCGCCCGAACAACCCGACCGGTGAGCTCGGTGAGCTCCCGGCCGCGCGCCCGCTCGTGGTGGACGAGGCGTACTTCGAGTACGCGGGCGTCACCGCCGCGGGGCTCGTCGACGACGGCGTCGTCGTCCTCCGGACGTTCTCGAAGTCGTTCGGGCTCGCGGGAGCTCGCGTCGGATATGCCGTGGCCGACCGGGAGACCGCCGCCGAGCTCAACCGCCGCCAGGCGCCGCAGCCGATCTCGAACGTCTCGGCGGCGCTGGCCCTCGCGGGGTTGGCCGACCCGCCCGACGTCGGCTGGCAGATCGAGGAGCGCGAGCGCTGCGCGCGGGCGCTCCATGCACTCGGTCTTGACCCCCTTTCGTCGGCGACGAACTTCCTGTTCGTCCCGGTCGAGGAGCCCGAGGCGCTCGCGGCCGCCCTCCTGCGCTCCGGGATCGTCGTCCGTGTGTACGCAGACGGCCTTCGCTTCAACGTGCGGGACCGTGAGGACGACGACCTCCTGCTCGATGCGCTCGCCCGTGCGCTCGACCGACCGTCACCCGTCGCCGAGGCGCCGAGGCGACGAGGCCGGCACCTGCGCGCCACGGCGGAGACCCGGATCCGCGTGCGGCTCGGCCTCGACGGCGCGGGGCGTGTCCGGGTCGCGACCGGCGCCGGCCTGTACGACCATCTGCTCGAGCAGCTCGCCTTCCACGCCGGGTTCGACCTCGTCCTCGATGGAGTCGGCGATCTCGAGACCGGCGAGCATCACACCGCCGAGGACGCGGCGCTCGCACTCGGAGAGGCTCTCGACACGGTTCTCGGAGACCGTCGCGGGATCGCCCGCTACGGGGATGCGGTCGTGCCCATGGACGACGCCCTCGCCCGCGCAGCGGTCGATCTCGGAGGCAGGCCGGCAGCCGAGGTGCGGCTCGAGGTCGACCCGGGCCTCGCCGAGCACATGCTGCGGAGCCTCGCGCAGGCCGGGCGGCTCGCGATCAACGTCGACTCGAGCGGCCGCGACGAGCATCACGTCGCCGAGGCCGCGTTCAAAGCTGTTGGCCGGGCGCTTCGCGCGGCCGTCCGCGTCGAGAGCACCGGCGTCCCGTCGACGAAGGGAGTCGTGTGAACGTCGCCGTGTGCGCGTACGGCGCGGGCAACGTGCGTTCGGTCGTGGCCGCCTTCGGGCGACTCGGCGCCGACGCGCGGGTAACGTCGAGCCCGGCGGAGGTCGCCGCCGCGGACCTCGCCGTGCTCCCTGGCGTCGGCTCCGCGGCGAGCGCGATGACGGGGCTGCGCGAGCGGGGCCTCGACGACGCGCTGCGCGACCGGGTGGCGGCAGGTGGGCAGACGCTCGGCATCTGCCTCGGGCTCCAGCTTGCACTCGAGGAGTCGGAGGAGGACGGAGGAGTGGCCGGTCTCGGGATCCTTCCCGGGCGTGCGGTCCGGATCGGCGAGGGCCGCGTCCCGCGGATCGGCTGGGCGCGGGTCGAGCCGGGCGGCGAGGCGTTCTACTTCGCACACTCGTACGCTGCCGAGACGCCCGCTGCCACGGCCTCCTCGGAAGGCATCGTGGCGATCGCCGAGACCGGGAGCTTCCTCGGCGTCCAGTTCCACCCGGAGAAGAGCGGAGCAGCCGGTGCCCGCATGCTCGAGCGATGCCTCTCCCGCGGCTGATCCCATGCCTCGACGTGGCCGGCGGCTGCGTCGTCAAGGGAGTTCGCTTCCAGGGGCTCGCCGAGGTCGGCGACCCGGTCGAGCTCGGAGCGCTCTACTCCGAGGCGGGCGCCGACGAGCTCGTCTACCTCGACGTGAAGGCGACGGTCGACGAGCGGGCGGCGCTGCCCGGCCTGGTGGCTCGAATCGCCGACCGGCTGGCGATCCCGTTCACCGTCGGGGGCGGCGTTCGCTCGGTCGCGGACGCCGAGTCGCTTCTGGAGGCCGGAGCGGACAAGGTCTCCGTCAACAGCGCTGCCCTCGACCGACCCGAGCTCGTGAGCGAGCTCGCGGCGCGCCTCGGCTCCCAGGCCGTCGTCGTCGCGATCGACGCGACCGGTGGAGAGGTGCGCTCGCACGCCGGGTCGCAAGCGACCGGACGCGCGGCCGCCGAGTGGGCGCGGGAGGTCGAGGGGAGCGGGAGCGGGAGAGATCCTCCTCACGTCGATCGATGCGGACGGCACGCGAGACGGCTACGACCTCGAGCTCACGCGCTCGGTGTCCGAGGCGGTGTCGCTTCCGGTGATCGCGTCGGGAGGCGCCGGCTCGGCACGGCACATCGCCGAGGTGCTGGACGTCGCGCAGGCGGCGCTGCTCGCGTCGATCCTCCACGAGAGCCCGGCGCGGCTCGTGACCCTGCGCGACGAGCTCCGCGAGCTCGGCGTGTCGCTTCGCGATGCCGCCTGACCTCCGCGCCGCGGTCGTCCAGGACGCGGGGACGAACCGCGTGCTCATGCTGGCCTGGATGGACGACGAGGCCCTTCGTCTGACCCGTGAGACGGGCGAGGCCCACTTCTTCAGCCGCTCGCGCGGCCGGCTCTGGCGCAAGGGCGAGACCTCGGGCAACACGCTCGCCGTCGAGGATCTGCGCGACGACTGCGACGGCGACGCGATCCTCCTGCGCGTCCGCCCGGACGGGCCGGTCTGCCACACCGGGGCCGTCTCCTGCTTCGCGCCGTGGCTCTGGCGCCGCATCGCCGAGCGTGCCGCGACGCAGCCGGAAGGCTCGTACGTGGGCGCTCTCGTCGCCGCCGGGCCGGCCGCCGCCGCACGCAAGGTCGGGGAGGAGGGAGTCGAGGTGGCGCTGGCGGGAGCGGGGGAGAGCGACGAGCGGCTCGTCTCGGAGATCGCGGATCTCTGGTTCCACTCGTACGTGCTGCTCGCGGCCCGCGGCCTCGACCCTTCCGCCGTGGAGGACGAGCTCGCCCGTCGTGCGGGCGAGCGCTGATCGACTACGCTCGCTCGCTGTGAGCACGGGTCAGGCGCGGCACCTCGTCGATCGTGCGCTCGCGCTCGGCGCCGATCCCGCCGACTCGACGGACGAGCGCTTCCGCAAGCGGCTCCTCGTCGGGGTCGCGGTCCTCATCCTCCCGATCGGCTTCGTCTGGGGCTGCCTGTACTGGGTCATCGGTGAGCACGCGGTGGCGCTCACGCCGTGGGCGTACGTCGCCGGATCGGTGATCAGCCTCGTCGTCTTCGCGCGGACCCGAAACTTCGCGTTCCTGCGTACGGCGCAGCTGCTCCTGATTCTCGTCGCCCCCGCGCTCGGGATGATCATGCTCGGCGGTCTCGAGGAGTCGAGCTCGGTGATCCTGTGGTCGCTGCTCGCGCCGCTCGGGGCAGTCGCCTTCGACCGGCCAAGCCGCGCCTGGCCGTGGTTTGCAGCTTTCGTCGTCACGATGCTGCTCGCGCTCGCCCTCTCCGAAGTCGTCCGGCCGGAGGGCGCCGACCTGCCCAACGCCTTCGTCCGAACGTTCGACGTGCTCAACATCGTCTTCGTCTCGTTCGTCGCGATGCTGTTGCTCGTGACGTTCGCACGAGGCCGGGACGCGGCGCAGGGGCGCGTCGAGGCGCTCCTACTCAACGTCCTGCCGGGCGAGATCGCCGAGCGCCTGCAGTCCGACCCGAACTCGATCGCCGACCACTTCGACGACGCCAGCATCCTGTTCGCGGACGTCGTCGACTTCACGCCGCTCGCGAGCAGTCTCGACGCCCGCGAGGTGGTCGGGCTCCTGGACCGGCTCTTCACGGCCTTCGACGAGCTCGTCGACCGCTATGACGTCGAGAAGATCAAGACGATCGGCGACTGCTACATGGTGGCCGCAGGGGTGCCGCGACGCCGAGCCGACCACGCGCAGGCGCTCGCGGGCCTCGCGCTGGAGATGCGCGAGTGCGCGCGGACGTGCCTCCCCGAGGGCGACGGGAACGATCTGAGGCTCCGGATCGGCATCAGCTCGGGCCCGGTCGTCGCCGGGGTGATCGGGCGTCGACGGTTTCTCTACGACCTCTGGGGAGACACGGTGAACATGGCGAGCCGCATGGAGTCGCACGGCACTCCGGATGCGATCCAGATCACGCGCTCCACCTGGGAGCTCCTCCGTGACGACTTCGTCACCGAGCCGTACGGGCTCGTCGACGTGAAGGGCAAGGGCGAGGTCGAGACCTGGCGACTCGTCGCGCTCAATGAATCGGCCGCGCGAACGGGCGGGTGACCGTTCTTCCCGCGAACGTGACCGCAATCGTCCCGCTGATCCTGGCGCCACTTGCCGCCACTGGAAGGGCGTACCGGCACACGGCGTACCTGCCTGCGAAGCCTGCGACCGCACGCGAATGGCACGGCTTCCGATCCTCGCCGTGCACGCGACCGTGCCGGAGGTCACAGCCGCTCCCGTGTCGTCGCGCGTCGCCGCCAGTCGCACGACGAACGGTCGCCCCGCTCGCGGCGGGGACGGCTCGAGCGCGACGCTGCGTACCGTCAGGCGTGACGGCCCGAAGCGGACGAGGTACGTGAAGTACGTGTTGCCCTCGGGTGCGAAGTCGAAGTGGGCTTGCGAGAGGTCGAATCCGAGTGCGGGGTCGTACGCGACGTCCGAGTAGGCGGAGACGGAGACGTCGAGCCGTGTCGCACTGCCGAGCCTGGTGTCGACGCCCAGCTCGGTGGCGTCGAGCGTGAACCGAGCCCCGCTCGCGTACGAGAACCGCAGCGAGGTCGCAGCGGGACGGCCCGGCAAGACCGGCGAGCACACCATGCCCTCGCACTGGTACAGCGCGGCCCTCCCGAGCCCGAGCAGGTAGGCGTCGACGAGGATGAAGTAGTCGGCGCCGCCCTCGCTGAGACCGGTGGTGGGGTCGGCGTCGGAGAGCCACATACGGATGCGCATGTCCTCGGTGAGCGCCTGATGACTCGGGGTCTCGACGCGGAAGGTCAGGCGGCCGGTGTCGTCGTTCGAGACCAGGACCGCCGTGATGTCGGGCGACCCCGGGTCCTCCCCTCGGCCGTCGAGGAAGGTCGCACCGTTCGTCGTCGGTGTGTTCGGCGAGCCGCTCGCAGCCGCCGCGAATCCGGCTGCCAGCACGAGAGCCGACCCGAGCACGACACGAAGACCCGTGATCACGCCTCCAAACGGTAACTCTCCCAGTCCGACGGCGAGTCGTTGTTAGGCTGGCGCGTCGGCGATGAGCAAGAACGTCGAAGCGTTCGACGCGTGGATCCGCTCGACGTTCGTCGAGCTCAACACGGCGCTCGAGGACACCTATTTCGCCCAGGACGATCGCGCGAACGTCGACGGCGTCGGCGACGAGCTGAAGACGCAGATCCTGGAGGAGGGGCGAGTCTTCGTTCGAGCACTCGCGGACGAGGGGAACACCGACGAGGGGTTCGACCAGGCCTTCGACGTCCTCGGCGATCTCGGCCTGTACATGGCCTCCCTCCGCCGTCACGAGCTGACGAACCCCGCGCGCGAGGAGCGCTCGCCGCACGAGGAGGCGACGGCACTCGGACTGCACATCGGCGCCTCGGTGGGCGTCGTGCCGCGCTTCGCGACGAGCCACCTCGCCACGCACAACCTCGCACGTGACGGACGTCAGAAGAGCTTCACGTCGCTCGCCGACGAGTTCCTCTTCCTCGACTACAACACACGCGGGATCCTCGCCTACATGCGGGCTGCGGACGCGTTGACCCGCATCTCGCCCCTCGGCATCTCGCACGCGGTCGCCGAGACCCTCTTCGAGGACGCGCACCGCGCCCTCGAGGACGTCGGAGCGTTCAACGACGTCCTCTTCGCCGAGCTCGACGTCGACCGCTTCTTCTACAGCGTGCGCCCCTACTACAAGCCGTACCGCGTCGGCCGCCAGGAATACCGCGGCGCGAACGCGGGCGACTTCTCGGGTATCAACGAGATCGACCTGCTCCTCGGCCTCTGTCGCGGGAACGACCCCTACTACTCGCAGCTGCTCGTCGAGAAGATGCTCTTCATGCTCCCGGCCGACCAGGCGAGCCTGCGCGACTGCATGCGGCGGCGGAGCTTCCTCGACCAGCTCCTCGACGCGCTCGAGACGAGCCGCGAGCGCGAGTGGTTCCAGCGGAGTGCGGCCGCATTCCTCCGCGTCTGCGAGGCACACGGCAGGGTGGCGGCACAGCACCACGACCAGCTCGTCGCACGGTTCATCGAAGGGCCGTCGAAGGCGCTCGACGAGAGCCATCTCGCGCAGGTGACGGCGAGCGGGCCTCCGCTGCCGGTGCTGCTGTCGGCGCTCGAGGTGCTGCGCGACCTTCGCCTGGCCGCGCCGCGCGACGACATCGCGTCGCGGTACGCCGACGTCGCGCGGCTCCGCGCGGCGGTCGGAGTACCCGCGAGCTGAGCTACCGGGCTACGTGCTCGATCCAGTCGACGTACGTGAAGCGGTCCGTCGACGGCCTCTCGCCCGCCAGCCAGAACGGGAACCACGCGTTCACGTACAGGTACATCGCGGAGCGCGGCACGCCCGTCGACCAGCTCTGCATCTCCACGCCGTCGACGAGGAAGCGAACCGCGCCGGGGTCGTACTCGATTGCGTACTCGTGGAAGTCGGCGGTCGCGTCGAAGGGAAGCTGCTTCTCGATCGTGTGCGTCTGGGCACCGCCGGAGTACGTCGAGAACCACACGCGGCGGCTCGTGTCGTTGAAGATCTCGATGTCGAGCTCCTGGGCGAAGTCGGGGCGCTTGTAGAGGAAGAACGCCGTCAGCGACGTCGGCGCATTCGCCACCTTCATCCGCACGCGGTACGTGCCGAACCGATTCAGCGCTCGTCGATCGCATCTCGCCGCCGTTGAGGGTCCCGGCCGGGAGCTCGACGCCGAGGAGCCCGTTGGCAACGCCGACATTGGCCGACTCGAGCGTCCCGTGCCCGAACGGGCGGTCGATCTTCACCCACTGCCGCACGTCGAACGACGTGAACTCGTCGCGGAAGTCGCCGGAGCGCGCCGCTCCGCCGACGGACACACACACTGCGGCCAGTACGACTGCCAGCGCCGTCACGACCGTGCGCTTCCCCCTGAGCACGTACGCAGTCTGCACTGAAACGCGCCCAGGATCCACCCGTGTCGGAAGCCGCACGTTCGGGGGCTTGCGTTCTCCTCGACGTCGGCTGCTAGGCATTCGTCCACGATCTGCTTGGATACTCCCCTTCAGGGAGGGTGAGCACAACCGGACACGAAAGAGGTGGATCATGAGGCGTCTCGCTGCAGTCCTGCTCGCAACAGTCGCGGCCTTGCTCACACTCGTGGGCAGCTCGGGAGCCATCACCGGCGGACAGCTGGACGGGAACGGGCACCCGAACGTGGCGATGATCGTCTTCTACCAACCCGATGGTCGCTTCCGGTGCTCGGCGACGCTCGTTTCCCCGACGGTGCTCGTGACCGCCGCCCACTGCACGGATGGCGTACGCGGGAAGGTCATCGCGACGTTCGACTCGGTCGCGCCGACCCCGACGCCACGCGCGGCCGACGATCCGGGCGACGGCACGTCGTCCGTCGGCTACAGCGGCCCGGTCACCGGTTGGGTGACGGGCACACCGCACGCGCATCCGCTCTGGGCCGGCAAGCTGAAGCTGAACGATCTCCACGACGTCGGCGTCGTGGTGCTCGACGCTCCCTACGGGGCGGCTCCCGCGGCACTCCCGCCGCGCAACTATCTCGAGGGGCTCGCGAGCGGCAACGGTGGCTTGAGCAAGCAGACGTTCACCGTCGTCGGCTACGGCGTCTTCTTCGAGAAGCCGACCGAGGGCCCGCAGAAGCCGACCGCCGTCGCGGACCGGACACGCCGCGTCGCCGACGCGGTCGGCCAGAACATCTCCTCGCAGGTCCTGAAGCTCGCCGAGAACCAGAAGGACTCGCGCGCCGACGGCGGCTCTTGCTTCGGGGACTCCGGCGGTCCGGTGTTCCATCAGGGTCTCCTCGTCGGTGACACGAGTTTCGGTGCGAGCCAGTTCTGCAGGAGCGCAGGCGGCTACTACCGTCTCGACACCGACGACGCGCGCATGTTCCTCGACGACTACGTCAAGGTTCCCTGACGCCGCAAGCGCGGCGCGCGGAAGCCGCGCCCGTTCGCGCGTTGACACAGAAAAGCCCGCCTCTGCGGGCCTCAGACGCGCAGCTCCATCAGTACGTCGGTTCCCTCAGCGTGCTGCACGATGGTGGCGCTATCCATGAGTCCGCGCATCAGCATGACGCCGCGGCCGCGATCCGTGCCATCGACTGGCTCCCGCCAAGTGCCATGGTCGGTCACCCGGATGCTGAGTGTGTCCCCACCATGAACTGCCTCGATCAGGAGAGTCCCAGAAGAGTCGCCATATGCATGCTCGATCACGTTCGCGCACGCCTCGTGCAGCGCGAGCAATGCAGCCGCGCGCGCACCCTCTTCAACTCCGTGGTGCCCGAGCCACACTTCAACGCGCCGACGAACATCGCGAAGAAGGCGACCGTCAGAAGGTAGCTCCAGGTGAAGCAGACTAGGCGTTTCGTGAAAATGCACGATGAGAAGCGCGATGTCGTCTTCGCTTTGCGTCTCTACCATCCGATCGACAACGCGCTCCGCGATCCCAGCTGCACCGTCTTTGGCTTCCTCGAGGATCGCCGCTCCGAGAGTTGCGATACGTAGATCGAGGTCGGATCCGCGACGCTCTACCAAACCGTCGGTGTACAGCGCCAACACCGCACCCGCAGAGACGTGAGCCACTGCCTCTTCCGGTGAGTTCAATCCAAGCCAACCGAGCGGCGCTCCGTGCCCGACGTGCAGGCGCTCTAGCGAACCCGTGTGAGAATCCAACAGCAACGGTGGAACGTGCCCGGCAGACGCATAGGTGAGCTCCCCCGTGTAGGTGTCGTACGTGACGCACACCATCGTCGCCATTCCATCCGGTGCGACATGGCGATTGACGCGACGGATGACCTCCTCGGGCGATGCGTAGTCGAGCGCATATGCGCGAAAGGCGCTCCTGAGCTGCCCCATCGCGACCGCTGCATCTATGCCTCTCCCAGCGACGTCTCCAACTGTGAAATGAAGAATTCCATCTGGTCGGCAGACCATGTCGTACCAGTCTCCGCCGACCGAAGTGTTGGGTACCCCGGACCTGTAGTAGGCCCCGACCTCAACCCCGTCTGCGTCGGGAAGTTGGATTGGCAAGAGGCTTTGCTGCAGGATGACCGCAACATCGTGCTCTTGCTCATGACGGCGTACGCGAGAAAGCGCCTGAGCAGCCTGTTCTGTATACGCCTGGAAAAGCGCAAGCTCGTCAGTCGCGAGTGCGTCATTGGAGGCGAAACACAGGGCTGCTGCGTCAACGATGCTTCCTCCCTCGCTCAGTGAGAACGCGTAGACCGAGCGCGCGGTAGTTGAGGCTGAATCCTGACTTCCCGGCGTTAGCTCAAGCTGCGTTTGAAGATTCAGCGGCAACTCCTGAGCCAAGATGTCGTCGACCCAGGGCGCATCATGGTCGTCGACAAGACGTAGTGGCGAGTCACGCCCGGTGCGAATCGTCGTTCGACGGCCCGTCTCTCCTTCTGAGCCACACACAACCGCGGCCAACCCGCCAGGAAACTCATCGGAGAGCGAAGATGCAAGAATCGCCTGAATCTGGCCGGCATCCACGGCATCGTTGAGCGCGCGCGTTAGTTCGACCCAGCGCGCGACGCGAGCTCGTCCAACGCGGAGCTCACGACGCGTACGCAAGATTCCCCAGGCGATAAGCACGAGAGCGGTGAGCGCTACTGCGGCAAGCAGCAGGCCCTCGCGCAGTAATGTCGCGCGAGCGCCTGCGAACACCGTGGACGTGGGCTGATCGATCACCGTGGTCCAGCCCGGAGCAGCAGAGAAGCCATAGGCGACCACGCGCCCATCGGAACCGGCTAATCCGCGTGTGTCGACGAGCACCCCCTCCCGTTCTTTCCTGATCCGCGCAACCAGCGCGGCATTGCGAGATTTCGCAAGATCGCGACGGGTGATCTGCTGCCCTTCACGATCGATTACCTCGAGCCCGGTGTAGCCGAGGTCGGAGGCACGTGAGTTGGAGGCCGACTGCGCCAGCACGATTCCGCCGGCGAGCACACCCGTCACCCGGCCCGTCACGTCACGAGTCGGAACTGCCATGACAACGAGCCGCCGTTTGGTGTTCCTAGCGACAATTGCCTCGCTGACAAAGGGCTTGCCAGTTGAGACTACTTTCGAGAAGTAGGTCCGGTCCCTGAGGCTCACCTTGATGGGTCCCTGTGGGTCGCTTGTTGCTCGCTGAAATCCATCGAGATCGATCCAACCGACACCAGCTGTGAATGTGCTTGTCCGCGGGTTTCGGAAGTGCGCAAAGTAATTCGTCATTGCGTCGATATCACCAGCCGTAACGGTCGGCGACGCCGCGATAGCGCTAAGAGAACTGAGCTGCCCCGTGAAGTAAGTGTCGAAGACCGCCGCTGCGAGAATCGCTCTCGACCGGAGTTCGCCAGCGGCTTCGCCTTTGGCATCCTGGTATTGCCGCCAGAACAGCACGAGCACAAGTGATATGAGGATTGCGAGCGTGGCGAGCGCACCGGCAAGAAGCGGCCTTCGCAGCCTGCGCAGATCCTGGGTAAGCGCTTCTTCGGAAGGAGTCGTGCTCGTGGGATCAGCCATGTGTGGCGTCGCGACCTAGTCCGCCGCCGTGTGGGCTCCAGCCCCGGACACTGCCTTCTCCACCGAACCTTCAATTCGGACGGAGTCCTGGAGCCGGACGACGTCGAACACCCTTGCCAAATGTGCGGATACCCCGGCGAGCATCAGGAGCCCACCGCGCGTCGCCGCCCTGCGGGAGCGTAACGCCAACTCGTTTAACCCGGTCGAGTCTATGAACTGCAGGCCGGATGCGTCGATCACGATCCTGGATGCGCTTCCTATCCGATCTAGCGTCGACCGCAGCTGATCGGTTGTGGCTATATCGAGATCGCCGGACAGTGCGATCAGCGTCACGCCATTCGGAGCCTGGCTGACTGTGATCGAAAGCTGTTCATCCATCGGGTGGGTCAAGATGCGTGGGGGAAGCTACCGTACGCCGACCGGACCGCCAGTCCAGCGGTGCGAACCTCACCGAGGCTCCAGCACTTTGTGAGATCACGGCCGCTCTCAAGCCCTCCGAGTTCTGATTGCCCGCCTCTAGCTCACCGCTCCTTGATCCGCAGGTAGCTGGCACCAGCGATCTCCTGGCCCGAACGCGAAAACGCAAAAAGCCGCGTTTGCGGGCCTTTCCGAGATGGAGCTAGGGAGACTCGAACTCCCGACCTCCTGGGTGCGATCCAGGCGCTCTCCCAACTGAGCTATAGCCCCGCGGACGCCCGATTGTAGCCGCGGTCGTCTCGGCGGCCTCCGTCTATCTGACCGGTTCGTCGGGCTGCGCCGGCGTCTCGTTCGGCGCTTTGCAGAAGCGCGCGTCCTCGCTGGGCGGGACGACGCGAGGCATGTCCTGCGCGTGCGGGATCGCTGCGCCGCCGACGAGGATGCCGAGGACGACGAGCCAGAGGGCTGCCGTCACGCGCGCCCAGAAGGGATACGCCCGGTGCGGCTGGGGAGCCGCGGTGGAGGGAGGCAGCGGTCGCGTCGCCCGTACGACCGGAGCGGGATCAGCGAGTGCCGCGCGCGCCCGAGCGCCGAGATCCGGGTCGACGAGAGCGAGCTCGGGGCTGATCGGCTCCCAGGACATGCGTCGAGATTCTCGCCGAAGGCGCCCAACCCTCGCGGCGGCGGGCAGGTCGCGGCGCTACGGCGTGGCCGGTCTCCGACCGGTGCCCGAGCGCTCGCGGCGCTGCAGGCGTTCGGCGAGCTCGGCCACCTCGCGCTCGAGCGCGTGGTAGCTCTCCAATCGCTTCTTCGGAAGCCGGCCGTCGGCAACGGCGGCCAGGACGGCACATCCCGGCTCCGTCTCGTGCCGGCAGTCGGAGAACCGACACGACGCTGCGAGCTCGGCGATGTCGTCGAATGCATCCGCGAGGCTTCCCTCGCCGATCCAGAGATGCACCTCTCGCATGCCGGGGTTGTCGATGATGACGCCCCCGCCCGGCAGGAGCACGAGCTCGCGGCGCGTCGTCGTATGGCGTCCGGCTCCATCTGCGCCGAGCGTGCCGGTCGCGAGGCGCGACTCGTCGCCGATCAGCGCGTTCACGAGCGTGGACTTCCCGACGCCGGACGGTCCGAGCAGCACGCCCGTCTTGCCCGCGTCGAGGAGCGCTCGCACTCCGTCGAGCCCGAGCCCCGCTCGCGCTGAGACGGTGAGGACCGGAACCTCGCCACCGACGTCGGCGATCGCAGCTGCGACCCCTTCCGGATCGGCCTCGAGGTCGGCCTTCGTGAGCAAGACGGCGGGTCGCGCGCCGCTCTCGAGCGCGAGCGCGAGGTAGCGCTCGAGCAGGCGGCGGTCGAGCTCCTGGCCGAGCGCCTGGACGACGAGGACGATGTCGACGTTCGCGGCGATGACCTGCTCGCGGGAGACGCCGGACGCGGGCTCGTGGGCGGCGCGACGAGAGATCGTCGTCCGGCGCGGCACGACTGCGGCGATCGAGCCCGTGTCGTCGAGCGCGACCCAGTCACCGACCACGGGGAGATCGATGCGCGCCGCCTCCCTGCGCAGGCGACTCGTGATGCGCCCGCGCTGCTCGCCCGCCTCCGTCAGGACGTCGTAGGCGCCGCGGTGCTGGACCGCGACGCGCCCCGGCTCGAGGCCTTCGTCGCGATACGGCTCGAACGCGGCGCTCCAGGCGTCGTCCCAGCCGAGCGTCGCGAGGTCGGGCACGCGTCCATTGTCGCCGAACGGGTCGGGCTCAGGCGCAGAGCGCGCGCGAGCCCGACGTCGATCGTCGGCGCGGAGAACTCGAACCCGGCGTCCGTGAGGCGAGCAGGAAGCACGCGCTGGCCGTCGAGGAGCACCGCCTCGCCCATCTCGCCGTAGAGCGTTCGAATCGCGAGTGCGGGAGTGGGGATGACCGTCGGCCGCCGAAGCGCCTTGCCGAGCGCGTTCGCGAACTGCCCGTTCGTCACGGGGTTCGGTGCGGTGAGGTTCACCGCGCCGGCGAGGTCGCTCTCCAGCACGAACGCGTACGCGGCGACGAGATCGTCGACGGTCACCCACGGTCAACCACTGCTTGCCCGATCCGATGCGTCCCGCCACGCCGAGCTTGAAGGGCCTGAGCATGCGCGCGAGTGCGCCGCCGCGTCGGGTGAGGACGACGCCCTGTCGAAACGTCACGACCCGGATACCTGCGTCGCCGGCAGGGTCGGCGGCTGCTGCCCAGGCCCTTCCGACGTCGGCGAGGAAGCCGCGTTCCGAGCGCCGAGTCCTCGGTCAGGATCTCGTCCCCGCGATTGCCGTAGATGCCGGCTCCGCCGGCGGACACGAACACCGTCGGCCGGGGATCGAGCGCCGCCGCGGTCCTCGCCAGCAGCTCGTTCGGCCGAACGCGCGAGTCGAGGATCTCTCGCTTGCGGGCGTCGGTCCACCGTTTGCCCGAGGTTTGCCCCGCTGAGGCTCACGACCGCATCGACGCCCTGGAGCCGAGCCCGTCGAGCTCGCCGGCGGCGGGGTCCCAGCGGATCTCGTCCGGCGCCGCCTCCTCGCGCCGAACGAGACGGAGCACGTCGTGCCCGGCGCCGCGGAGAGCGGGTACGAGCGCGGACCCGATGATCCCGGACGCGCCGCTGACGACGATCTTCACGCCCGGATTCTGGCAGCCGGTCGGCGCGTGCCGGCTGTCTAGTGTTGGCGCGTGGCCACGCAACGCGCAGGAGGCCCGCGGATCCGCGACGGCGTGCGGGCGGCGCTCCCGCTCGCGCCCAGTCCGATTCTCTTCGGCCTCTCGTACGGCGTCCTCGCGGACGCGACGGGGTTCGGGAGCGCCGCCGCCGTCGTCATGTCGGCGACGACGTTCGCGGGAGCGGCGCAGTTCGCAGCCGTGTCGGTGCTCGACGCGGGTGGGACCGTCGCCGCTGCGATTCTCGCGGCGATCTTCCTCAACGCGCGCTACATGGCGATCAGCGTGACCGTCGCGTCCATCTTTCCCGGCGGGAAGCTCCGTCGACTCGTCGAGTCGCAGGCGATCGTCGACGAGTCCTGGGCGCTCTCGGGTCGACGCGGGCGCTTCGAGTGGCCGATCCTGGTGGGGTCGGGCCTCGTGTTCTACGTGCTCTGGGTCGGGAGCACCGCCGCGGGGACGCTCATCGGCGGCGTGCTCGGCGATCCGAACGCACTCGGGCTCGACGCGGCCTTCGCGGCGCTGTTCCTCGCCCTCGCCGTGCCGTACCTCCGTGAGCGCCGGTCGCGCGAGGCTGCCGCGCTCGCAGCGGTCATCACGCTCGTGCTGCTCCCGTTCGCGCCCGCAGGCGTGCCGATCATCGCGGCCTCCGCGGCGTGCCTCGTGGGGCTGCGGCGATGAGCGGCGTCTGGATCGTGGTCGCGGTCGTCGGCATCGCGACGATCGCGTTCAAGGCGGCGGGGCCGGTCGTGATCGGCCGGCGTGAGCTTCCGCCTCGCATCCAGTCGCTCGTCGAGCTGCTCGCACCCGTCATGTTGATCGCGCTCGTCGTGACCCAGACCTTCGGCGGCGATCAGGAGATCGAGGTCGACGCGCGCGTCGTCGGGGTGGGAGCCGCAGTCGTGGCGATCGCGCTTCGCGCGCACGTCATCGTGGCGATGGCGATCGCCGCGCTCGTCACCGCGCTCGTGCGACTCGCGGTGTAGCCCTACGGGCGCCGGAGCGGTGTGCCGCCGTGCCAGAAGACGGCCGCCGCCGCAGCCGCCTCTGCCACGAGGCTCGCGAGCCCGATGAGGACGAGCCATGTTCGAAAGTGCCGCATGGGTCACTGATCGGAGTCCGAGCGTGCCGACTTGAGCTGCGGCAGACGACAACCTGCGGCAGCCGCAGCTGACGCGGACTACTCAGGCGGGCGGAGAACGGCGAACGGGTCCGTCACCTCGAGGAGCCGGGCCCGGAACCGGTAGAGCTCTGCGGGTCGCCCGCCCGCCGGGCCGTGCGCGCGGCGCTTGCCGACCGCCTCGATCGCACCGCGACGCAGCAGCACGCGCTTGAGGTTCGTCGCCGAGACCTCGTAGCCGAGTGCCGCCTCGTAGACGTCGCGGAGCTCGGCGAGGGTGAACGTCTCGGGTGCGAGCGCGAAGCCGATGTTCGAGTACGAGAGCTTGCCGCGGAGTCGATCGCGTCCGGCGAGGACGATCGCGCCGTGGTCGAAGGCGGTCGCCGGCAGCGCGTCGACGCGGTGCCAGTGCGTGTCGGCGGGCACGCGCGGATCGATGCCGAGCGGGACGAGCCCGAGGTAGGCGGTCGCGAGCTCCCAGCGCTCGGGATGGCGCGCGGGGTCGCTCCACGTGCCGAGCTGCTCGAGGTGCGACACGTCGCGCACGTCCACCTTCGTCGCGAGGTGGCGCAGGATCGAGCTCTCGAGCGTCTCGTCGCCGGCGAGCGTGCCGCCGGGGAGCGCCCATGCCCCCGAATACGGCTCACGGGCCCGCTCCCAGAGGAGAACGGTGAGCGCTCCGTCGCGCACCTGGAACACGGCGGCGAGGGCGACGTGCGCGGGAGAGAGAGGTGGGGTGCTAGACTCAGCCACGAGGTTATCGACTCAGAGGCTAAAACTATCATGAGCGAACCCGGAGATATCGGCCCGCGACACCGAGCTTGCGCTCGTCGTCGTGGGCGGCGGCGTCGCCGGCCTCTTCGCGGCGCTGTGCGCGGCCACGGAAGGCGACGTGCTCGTGCTCACGAAGGGGCCGCTCCTCTCGTCGACGAGCCTCCTCGCCCAGGGTGGGATCGCCGCCGCGGTCGGGCGACGACGACTCTCCGGCGCTGCACGCGGAGGACACGCTGCGCACCGGTCGCGGGCTCTGCCGCCCGAGCGCCGTCTCCGTGCTGACGGAGGAGGCGCCCGCGCGCATCCGCGACCTCGTCGAGCTCGGCGTCGAGTTCGACGAGGGTCTCGGCCTCGAGGGTGGCCACAGCCGAAGGCGCGTCGTGCACGCGGGCGGAGCCGCGACCGGGGACCGGGTCGCGCGGAAGCTCGCCGAGCGCGTGCTCGCGCACCCGCGTATTCGGGTCGTCGGAGGGCGAGCGGATGCTGTCCATCTGGCGCGACGACGAGCGCTGCGTCGGGGTCGTGACCGACCGCCGCGCGGTCGCGGCACGCGCGACGCTGCTCTCGACGGGAGGCGCGGCGGCGCTGTGGGAGCGGACGACGAACCCGGCAGGAGCAGTCGGCGAGGGCATGGCGGCCGCGTACCGTGCCGGCGCCGCGCTCGCCGACCTCGAGTTCGTCCAGTTCCATCCGACGACGCTCGTCGACTCGTCGCTCCTCCTCTCCGAGGCGCTGCGCGGCGAGGGCGCCCTGCTCCTCGACGACCAGGGCAACCGCTTCACCGACGAGCTCGCTCCGCGCGACGTCGTCGCCCGCGAGATCGCCGCGCGCGGCACGGTGCTGCTCGACCTGAGGGCGATCGACCGCGGTCGCTTCCCGTCGCTCATGGGCAGCCTCGTCGAGGAGGGCTACGACCCGGCGGAGACGCCGATCCCGGTCGCGCCCGCAGCGCACTACACCGTCGGCGGTGTCGCCACGGACCTCGACGGGCGGAGCGAGCTCGCCGGCCTGTACGCGGCGGGTGAGTGCGCGGCGACCGGCGTGCACGGTGCGAACCGGCTCGCGTCGAACTCGCTCCTCGAGTGCCTCGTCTTCGGGCGCCGGGCCGCGCTCGCCGCGCTCGCCGAGCCAGGGCTCCCGAGCAGCCTGCCCGAGATTCCGGAGGCTCCGGCCCGCCGAGCCCGTCACGCCCGAGCTGCGGTCGGCGCTCTGGCGCGACTGCGGCCTGATCCGCGACGCAGCCGGCCTCGCGCCACCTCCTCGACGTGCCACATCTGCTCACGCGCCTCGTCGCCGAGACGGCGCTCGCGCGCGAGGAGAGCCGGGGCTCGCACTTCCGCGTGGACTTCCCGACCGAGAGCGAGGCGTTCGAGCGGCACGTCGTCCTGCGACCGGGCTCGCGTGCCCGTGCTCGAGACATGGCAGTAGCCACCGACACCCTCGAGCGGATCGTCCACGCGGCGCTCGCCGAGGACATCGGCGCGGGAGACGTCACGACGGAGGCGACCGTCGACGCCGAGGCCGTCGGGACCGCCGAGCTGCTCGTGAAGGAGGCCGGCGTCGTCTGCGGTCTGCGCGCCGCGGAAGCGACGTTTCGCGCGCTCGACCCGGATGTCAGCTTCGAGGCGCTCGCGAGCGACGGCGACGCCGTCGAACCGCCGGCCGTGGTCGCGCGCGTCACCGGATCGGAGCGCGCGATCCTGACCGGAGAGCGCGTCGCGCTGAACTTCCTCGGCCGTCTGTCCGGGATCGCGACGCTGACGCGTCGCTACGTCGACGCGGTGGCGGGAACCGGCGTGGCAGTGCTGGACACGCGGAAGACGACGCCGGGGCTTCGTGCGCTCGAGAAGCACGCCGTCGCCTGCGGGGGCGGCCGGAACCACCGCTTCGGCCTCGACGACGCCGTCCTGATCAAGGACAACCACCTTCGCGCGGCAGGCTCGATCGCGGCCGCTGTCGAGCTCGTGCGTGCCGCCTCCGACCTGCCCGTCGAGGTCGAGTGCGACACGCTGCGAGCAGGTCGGCGAGGCGCTCGCCGTCGGCGTCGACGCGATCCTCCTCGACAACATGTCGCTCGAACAGCTTCGCGCCGCAGCCGCCCTCGTCGAGGGGCGCGCGCGGCTCGAAGCGTCGGGCGGCGTCACCCTCGACACCATCCGCGCCATCGCGGAGACCGGCGTCGACGAGATTTCCGTCGGCGCGCTCACGCACTCGGCCCGCTCACTCGACGTCTCACTGGAGCTCACATGACAACAGCAGAGATCACCACGATGCAGGAGGAGATCCGCGCGCTCGCCGCCGAGCGGGACGCGGTGATCCTCGCCCACAACTACCAGGTGCCCGAGGTGCAGGACGTCGCGGACTACGTCGGCGACTCGCTCGGGCTCTCACGCGAGGCCGCGGCGACGGACGCCGACGCGATCGTCTTCTGCGGCGTCCACTTCATGGCCGAGACCGCCGCGATCCTCAGCCCGCAGAAGACCGTGCTCATCCCGGACCTCGACGCGGGCTGCTCGCTCGCCGCGTCGATCTCGGCGGATCAGCTTCGCGCGTGGAAGGCGGAGAACCCGGGCGCGGTCGTCGTCTCCTACGTGAACACGACGGCCGAGGTGAAGGCGGAGAGCGACTACTGCTGCACGTCCGGGAACGCGAAGGGCGTCATCGAGTCGATCCCGGAGGACACCGAGATCCTCTTCCTCCCCGACATGTTCCTCGGGCTCTGGCTCGAGAAGGTCACGGGCCGGAAGCTCCGGATCTGGATGGGCGAGTGCCACGTCCACGCCGGGATCCGTCCGCAGGACATCACGCGCTGGCAGGCCGAGGCGCCGGACGCGGAGTTCCTCGTCCACCCCGAGTGCGGCTGCGCGAGCCAGTGCATGGCGTTCGGGAACGAGAAGACGCACATCCTCTCGACCGAGGGGATGATCAACTTCGCGAAGTCGTCGCCGAAGGAGCGCTTCCTCGTCGCGACCGAGACCGGGATCATCCACCGCCTGAACAAGGAGGCGCCCGAGAAGCGCTTCGAGGCGGTCTCCGAGAAGGCGATCTGCCGCTACATGAAGATGATCACGCTCCCGAAGCTCCGCGACTCGCTGCGCGACTGGAAGTACGTGGTCACCGTGCCCGACGAGATCGCCGAGCGGGCGCGCGGCGCGATCGACCGCATGGTCGCCATCTCGTGAGAGACCTCACGGCCAACGAGCGTGCGTTCCTCGAGAACCCGTTCGTCGGCGTCGTGACCACGCTGCAGCGCGACGGCTCGCCGCAGTCGACCGTCGTCTGGGTCGACGTCGACGACGACGGCGTCTCCGTCAACACGGCCTACGGCCGCGTGAAGCCGCGCAACCTCGCCCGCGACCCGCGCATCTCGCTCGTCGTCGTCGATCCCGAAGACCCGTACCGCTGGTTCAAGCTCGCCGGAACCGCGACGCTCGTCGACGAGGGTGCGGACGCGCAGATCGACCGGCTGTCGAAGAAGTACACGGGCCGGGACGTCTACGCCAGTCGGCAGCCGGGCGAGCAGCGGGTCTCCGTCCGGATCACGCCGGACCGGATCCTGAGCCGCGGTATCGACGACTAGGCCGCTGCGCACCGAGTGCACGGGCGGCAGCTTCGTCGCCGCCGTGAACCAGGTCTTCCCTGCGTCCCCCGAGCCGAAGACGTCGCCCGACGTCGCGCCGAAGTAGAGCCCCATGCTCGACCCCGATCCCTCGCCGCAGAAGGCCTGGCGCAGGATCGTGAGGTACGCGTCGTCCGACGGGAGGCCGTCGCCGCGCTCGATCCAGCTCGCGCCCGCGTCGCGCGTCTCGTAGACGCGCACGCGGCCCTCGGGCGTCGTGCGATCCAGGTCCGCGACGAGCGGGATGACGTAGGCGCTGTCCGGGTCGTCCGGGTCGACGACCATCGGGAAGCCGAAGTCGGAGGGCAGGCCGTCGGCGATCGACGTCCAGCTCTCGCCGGCGTCGTCCGAGCGGTAGACGCCGCCGTGGAACTGCATGAAGAGCCGCTCCGGCCGCTTGGGTGCGCGGTGCATGTTGTGGACACAGAGCGTGATCGTGTCCTCGCGCGCCTCCTCCGGCATGTAGCGGGGGTACATCCCCTTGTTCCCGTGCCGCCACGTCTGGCCGCCGTCGTCCGTGAGCCACACGCCCACCGCCGAGATGGCGAGCGCGACGCGCGACGGATCGCCGGGCCAGGTCGCGATCGAGTGCATGCACATGCCACCCGCGCCGGGGCTCCAGTCCGGGCGCGTCGGCTGGTCCCAGAACGGCTTGTTCAGCTCCCACGTCGTGCCGCCGTCCGTGCTCTCGAAGAGGACTCCCGGGGCGCCGCCGGCGTAGAGATGACCGTCGTCCTCGGCGGGCACGATCGTCCAGAGCCGCTCGAGCGGCTTCTCCGCATCCTCCGGGAGCTCGAGCCCCTCGGCCTGCTGCCACTCGGCGGACAGATCGTCGGTGTAGAAGACCTTCGGCCCGTAGAACGCCGACGTCACGCACGCGAGGTAGCGGCCGCTCCGCGGGTCGCGCGTCGCGAACTCGACCGGCTCGCCGGCGAACGCGCGCGACGTCACCTCGAACGGCGTGCCCGCCTCCCCCTCGAGCGCGAACAGGCCCTTCTTCGTTCCTACGAGCAGCTGGGTCATCTCATCCTCCCGAGATCGCGGGGAGGACGTGCAGGCGGTCCTGAGCGCCGACCGACGTGTCCTCCCGTCCGTATTCCTTGTTCACGAAGACGTTGATGTGCTCGCGGATCGCCCCGCGCTCGTCGAGGATCCAGCCCTTGACGTCGGGGTGCTCGCGCTCCAGCGCCTGCAGCACCTCACCGACGGTCGCTCCCTCGAGCTCGAGCTCGCGCTTTCCGCCTGCGAGCTCCGAGAGCGGAGCCCTGAGCCTCACGACTGGCACGCGTCGATCCTAGATCGCATCACTGTGTAGACGACGAACGACGACGGAACTCATCGACAGTCGTCGCGTCGATTCACACAGCAAGCTCCAGGACGCCGTGCGGCGCGCCGTACTCGGCCAGCTTGTCGAGGAACGGCTGCGCAGGGAACGCCTCGGGGCCGAGGACGCCGACACCGTCCCACGCGCCGCTCGCGAGGAGCTCGAGCGCGATCACCGGGTTGATCGCCGTCTGCCAGACGACCGCCTGCGATCCGTACTCGCGCATCGTCGTCTCGTTGTCGGCGACGTGGTACAGGTAGGTCTTCCGCGGCCGGCCGTCCTTGCCGAGGCCGGTGACGAGCGTCCCGGCGCACGTCTTGCCGGTCATCCGGTCGCCGAGCGTCGCCGGGTCCGGCAGTGCGGCCGCGACGACGTCGCGGGGCGCGACCTCGACGCCCTTCACGAGGATCTTCTCCTTCGAGTCGAGTCCGAGCTTGCGGAGCGTCTTCAGCACCTCGATGAACTCGTCGCCGAGCCCGTACTTGAACGTGACGCGCTTGCACTCGATCCAGCGCGGGACGAGGAGCACCTCCTCGTGCTCGACGTTCACGCACTCGACCGGCCCGATGCCCTCGGGGAAGTCGAAGACCTCCGGCTCGGAGAACGGCTCCGTCGTGAACCAGCCGCGCTCCTTCTCCCAGACGACGGGCGGGTTCAGGCACTCCTCGATCGTCGTCCAGATGGAGAAGGTCGGCGCGAAGTCGTAGCCCTCGACCGTGAGGTTCGCGCCGTCGCGGACGCCGACCTCGTCGATCTCGGAGAAGAGCTCGTCCGCCGCGTAGCGGGCGAAGACGTCGGCGGCGCCCGGCTCGACCCCGATGCCGACGAGGGCGAGCAGCCCTTTCTCCGCCCACGCCTCCGCGCGCTCGAACTGGTAGTCGCCGAGCTTGACCCCGACCTCCTCGTACGGGTTCGTCGGGTGCGGCTCGGAGAGCGTCATCGCCATGTCGAGGTACGTCACGCCCGCCTCGAAGCACGCGTCGAAGATCGGGACGTTGAAGAGCGGGTCGACCGAGTTGAGGACCGCGTCGGCTCGCGTCTCGCGGATCAGCGCGACGACGGCCTCCTTGCTCGACGCGTCGATCGCGTGCGCGCTGAAGCGGCCGTCGTCGAGCTCGCCGACGACCTGCTCGCGGCCGCGCGCGGTCGTAGTCCGCGAGCGCGCAGTGCTCGAAGAACGAGCGGCGCTTCGCGATCTGGGCGAAGGCGGAGCCGACACCGCCTGTTCCGACGACGAGAATCCGCACGGCGCCGGGGTTCTACACGAACGACCTCGGTTGTGGCGCCCCGTCCTGCGGCGATACGCTCCACGCGATTTCACCGAACGGAGGTCGGACGTGAGCGTTGCGGTCACCCAGCAGAAGCAGTTCATCGGCGGCGAGTTCGTGGACTCGACGTCGGGCGAGACGATGGAGGTGCTGAACCCGGCGACCGGCGAGGTCATCGCCGAGGTCCCGCGCGGGACGGCCGAGGATGTCGATCGGGCGGTCGACGCGGCGAAGAAGGCCTGGGGCGACTGGCAGGGGAAGACGCCGAAGGACCGCATGGAGCTGCTCCTGAAGCTGGCCGACGTCATCGACGAGAACGCGGAGGAGCTCGCGCGGCTCGAATCGCTCAACGTCGGCAAGCCGTGGTGGGTCGCGGTCGACGAGCCCGGCGTGATGTCCGACAACCTGCGCTTCTTCGCCGGCGCGGCCCGCAACCTCGAGGGCAAGGCCGCGACCGAGTACGTCGAGGGCTACACGTCGATGATCCGCCGCGAGCCGCTCGGCATCGTCGCGGGCATCTGCCCCTGGAACTACCCGCTCTTCATGGCGATGTGGAAGATCGGGCCGGCGCTCGCCGCCGGGAACGTCCAGATCATCAAGCCCGCCGAGCAGACGCCGCTCACGATGCTCCGCTTCGTCGAGCTCGCGCAGGAGGTCATCCCGCCCGGCGTGCTGCAGGTCGTGACCGGCGACGGGATCCCCGTCGGCGACGCGCTCGTGCGCAACGCCGACGTCAGGCTCGTCTCACTCACCGGCGACACCGCGACCGGGAAGATCATCGCGAAGAACGCCGCGGACACCGTCAAGCGGCTTCACCTCGAGCTCGGCGGGAAAGCGCCGATGGTCGTGCTCGACGACGCCGATCCGGCGACGGTCGCCGAGGCGATCAAGATCGGCGGCTACTTCAACTCGGGGCAGGACTGCACCGCGTCCTCGCGCATCCTCGTCAGCGAGAAGATCTACGACGACGTCCTCTCGGCGACCGTCGAGGCGGTCGAGTCGCTGACCGTCGGCGATCCGGGAACGGACGACGACATCGGCATGGGCCCGGTCATCTCGGCCGAGCAGCAGGAGCGCGTCCTCGGGTTCCTCGAGCGCGCGACGGACGCGAAGGCAACGATCGTCACGGGCGGGGAGTCGCTCGGCGACCGTGGCTTCTTCGTGAAGCCGACCATCGTCACCGACGTCGACCAGAGCGCCGAGATCGTCCAGAACGAGGTCTTCGGCCCGGTCGTGACGGTGCAGCGCGCTGCCTCGGACGACGCTGCGATCGAGATGGCGAACGACGTCCGCTACGGGCTCGCGGCGTCGGTGTTCTCGGAGAACGTCGGCCGTGCGCTGAAGGTCGCGGCGAAGCTCGACTTCGGCACCGTCTGGGTCAACGAGCACCTGTTCCCGCTCACCTCGGAGATGCCGCACGGCGGCTTCAAGGAGTCGGGCTACGGAAAGGACATGTCCATCTACTCGATGGAGGAGTACACGCGGATCAAGCACGTCTGCGTGAAGCTCGCCGAATGACGAGCACCGAGACGGCTCCGGACGTCAGGCTCGAGAAGGTCGTCAAGCGGTTCGACGAAGCGGTCGCCGTGGACGGGATCTCGGTCGAGATCCCGCGGGGCTCCTTCTTCGCACTGCTCGGCCCGTCCGGCTGCGGGAAGACCACGACGCTGCGGATGATCGGCGGCTTCGAAGAGCCGACCGAGGGCCGGATCTTCCTCGGCGACCAGGACGTCGTCGGGCTCCCGCCGTACAAGCGCGACGTCAACACCGTGTTCCAGAGCTACGCGCTCTTCCCGCACATGACGATCGAGGACAACGTCGCGTTCGGGCTCGAGCGAAAGGGCGTTCCGAAGGGTCAGCTCAAGGGCCGCGTGAGCGAGATGCTCGAGCTCGTCGGGCTCTCCGGGTTCGCGAAGCGGAAGCCCAGGCAGCTCTCGGGCGGGCAGCAGCAGCGCGTCGCGCTCGGGCGCGCGCTCGTCAACCAGCCGCGCGTGCTCCTGCTCGACGAGCCGCTCGGCGCGCTCGACCTGAAGCTCCGCAAGAACATGCAGATGGAGCTCAAGCGCATCCAGCACGAGGTCGGGATCACGTTCGTCCACGTCACGCACGACCAGGAAGAGGCGATGACGATGGCGGACACGATCGCGGTGATGAACAGCGGACGTATCGAGCAGCTCGGGCCGCCCGTGCAGCTGTACGAGCGGCCGGCGACGGCGTTCGTCGCCGGCTTCCTCGGCGCGTCGAACCTCCTGCCCGGGACCGTGGAGCACGCAGATGCGATCCGCCTCGAGGACGGCACCGTCATTCGAGCGGCCGTGAACGGCCGCTCGGGCGAGGTGGCCGCGGGCGTGAGGCCGGAGAAGATCACGATCGGAGCAGGCGGGGGTGCGAACGAGCTCCCCGGCACGGTCGCCGAGACCGCGTACATCGGAGTGGCGACGCAGGTCGTCGTCCGCACCGCCGCGGGCACCGTGCAGGTGTTCGCGCAGAACATGGACGCAGGCGGGCGCGTACCTGCGCCCGGATCCAACGTCGTGCTGAGCTGGGCGCCCGGAGTCGACGTTCATCGTCGATCGAAACGGAATGCTCGAGGAGGAGGAGACTGCATGAACCCGCGACTGACCCGACAGGAGCTCCTGCGACGCAGTGCGGCCGGTGGTGCGTTGCTCGCGTTCCCGTCCCTGCTCGCCGCGTGCGGCGGTGGTGGCGGCGGCGGAGGCGGGCGGCGAGCTGAAGGACGTCCTCAACTTCTCGAACTGGGAGCTCTACATCGACACGCAGTCGGCAAGCGGCGCAAGGCGCCCCACGCTCCAGCAGTTCACGGAGAAGACGGGCATCAAGGTCAACTACTACGAGGACGTCAACTCGAACCCCGAGTACTTCGCGAAGGTCCAGGGGCCGCTGTCGCAGGGCAACGGCATCGGTCGCGACATCTTCGTCTCGACCGACAACGATCGCTTCGTCGGCGAGTACGTCTCCAACGAGTGGGTGCAGAAGCTCGACAAGGACCTCATCCCGAACATCTCGAACCTCATTCGACGCCCAGGCAGCACCCGCCGTTCGACCCGAACCGCGAGTACTCGCTGCCCTGGCTTTCGGGGATGGACGGCATCGCGTGGAACGAGGAGCTCACCGGGCCCGTCACGACGCGTCGACGCAGCTGCTCACCGATCCGAAGCTCAAGGGGAAGGTCACCGTGTGGAACTCGATGGGCGACACGCTCGGGCTCGTCATGCTCGAGAACGGGGACGACCCGGCGAAGGTCACCGACGAGGCGTTCGACCGCGCGATCGCGAAGGTGCAGACGGCGCGTCGACTCGGGCCAGATCCGCCGCTTCACCGGCAACGACTACGCGCAGCCGCTGGCGAACGGCGACCTCGCCGCCTGCATGGCGTGGTCCGGCGACGTCGCCTCGCTCGTCGCAGACAACCCGAAGCTCCACTGGGCCATCCCGGAGAAGGGCGGGATCATCTGGACGGACAACATGTTCATCCCGCTCGGCGGGAGCGTGCCGACCGCGTCGACGTACATGAACTTCGTCTACGACCCCGAGATCTCCGCGCAGATCGCCGTCGGCACGAGCTACATCTCGTCCGTCAAGGGCGTCAAGCCGTACGCGGTGAAGCTGGATCCCGACGCCGCGTCGAACCCGCTCGATCTTTCCGAACGACGAACACGCTGTCACAGCTGCACCAGAACGACCCGGCGATGTCTAGCAACCCGGAGTACGACAAGAAGTGGCTGGCGGTGCAGGGGAAGTAGGCTGCGCGATGGGCGGCTTCCTCCATCGCCACCGGGGTCTCACCCCGTACCTGCTCCTCGCGCCGGGGATCCTGTGGCTGGGGATCTTCTTCCTCATCCCGCTCGCATTCCTCGGCTACGAGTCGCTGCAGTCGGGGACGATTCCCGAACTTCGAGTTCACGTGGGAGTTCTCGAACTTCTCGAACGGAATCCAGCGACTACCACGAGCAGCTGGTCCGCTCGTTCGTCTATGCGGGTATCGCGACGGTCGCTTGCCTCGTGCTCGCGTACCCGCTCGTCTACTGGATCGCGTTCAGAGCCGGGCCGTGGCGGAACCTCTTCCTGCTCGTCATCGTCGCGCCGTTCTTCGTCACGTATCTCGTCCGCACGCTCGCGTGGCTCAACATCCTGGCCGACGAAGGGCCGGTGGTCAGCGTGCTTCGCGACGTCCACGTTCTCGCTCCCGACGGACGCCTCCTCGCGACGACGTTCGCCGTGGTCTCGGGGATCACCTACAACTTCTTCCCCTTCATGGCGCTGCCGATCTACGTCTCGCTCGAGCAGATCGACCCGCGGCTTCTCGAAGCGGCGAAGGACCTGTACGCGTCGTCGACGCAGGCGTTCCTGCGGGTGACGCTGCCGCTCTCGGCGCCCGGGATCGTGGCTGGGACGCTGCTGACGTTCATCCCGGCAGCGGGGGACTTCATCAACGCGGCGCTTCTCGGCACGCCGAACCAGGCGATGATCGGGAACGTCATCCAGGCGAAGTTCCTCGAGTCGCTCGACTACCCGAGCGCCGCCTCGCTCTCGTTCATCCTCATGGGGCTGATCCTCGTCACGCTGCTCGTGTACGCCCGCGTCGTCGGCACGGAGAAGCTCACCGGATGACGACTCTCGCTGATGCGCTTCCACCTCGGGCGCGTGTGGGCGTCGGTGTACGGGCATGGCGGTTCGTCAAGCGGCACGCGCTGACCGTCTACGCACTCCTCGTCGTCGCCTACCTGATGCTCCCGATCGCGGTCGTCATCCTCTTCTCGTTCAACGCGCCGAAGGGCCGGTTCAACTACGTCTGGCAGGGGTTCACGCTCGACAACTGGGGCAAGTGGGACTCCGTTCTCGGCATCCGTGACGCGGTGGTCACGTCGCTCGAGGTCGGGCTCCTCGCCACGCTCGTCGCGACGGCTCTCGGCACGCTCATGGCGATGGCGATCGTCCGGCACCACTTCGTCGGGCGCGGTCGGCGACGAACCTCCTCGTCTTCCTCCCGATGTCGACGCCCGAGATCGTCCTCGGCGCGTCGCTCCTGACGCTGTTCCTCAATACGACGGCCGTCTTCCAGCTGGGGTTCGGGACGATCTTCATCGCGCACGTGATGTTCATCGTCAGCTTCGTCGTCGTCACCGTGAAGGCCCGTCTGATCGGATTCGACCGTCATCTCGAGGAGGCGGCGATGGATCTCGGCGCGAACGAGGTGACGACCTTCCGCAAGGTGACGCTTCCGTTGATCGCGCCGGCGATGCTCGCGGCCGCGTTGCTGGGCTTTGCGCTGTCGATCGACGACTTCGTCATCACGTACCTGAATGCGGGAAGCACGCAGACGTTCCCGATCTTCGTGTGGGGGATTGCCAGGGTCTCCGTGCCGCCCCAGGTCAACGTCGTCGCGAGCGCGATCTTCCTCGTGGCGATCGCCCTCGCGCTCGGGAATGTCCTCTGGCAGTACCGCAGCGCGAGGCCGAAGCAGACGACGTAGCGGAGAACCTATTGGCCCACTGCGGCGGTGTGCCGACTAGGTGCCTGAGCCGTACGTGCCTGCGACGGCGACACCGGCGGAACCTCGTCCACTCACCGGCTCGTCGACGCTGGCACACGTCGGCGGCCGGTCGTCCACGAGAGCTGGGACCACGAGCACCGGACAGCGCGCGTGCAGTGTGCATTGATGGCTGACCGAGCCGAGGAGTAGGCCGTGGACGCCGCCGTGTCCGCGGCATCCGACGACCAGGAGGCGGCTGTTCGCCGCCGCTCGGACGAGCTCGACGCCAGGCCGACCCTCGAGCGCGACCGTGCTGAGGTCGATGTCGGGCGCAACCTCGTAGCGCGAGCGCCGCGGCGTCGGCGAGACGCTGCGCGGCGAGCTGCTCACGGTCTGCCGCCACGATCGGTGCCGCCAGACCGGACATCGCCGCCCACGGCGGCGGTTGCGCTGTTCCAGACGGAGACGATGCGAAGCCGTGAGTGGTGCGCCGCGGCTTCCGCGGCAGCGAACTCGACCGCGCGCTTGGCACCCGTCGAGCCGTCGTAGCCGACGACGATGTCGCCACGATTGTTCATGCGGTGTCCGCGACGGTGCTGACCGCGACGGCGGCGCTCGCCGTCCCGGCTCGAGGAATCAGGACGGCCGCCCCGACCGCGAGCAGCAGGCCGACGGCCGAGACGAGAAATGCGAGCGGTGAAGCGCGCTCGTCGGTGGGCAGGCCGGACGCGGCAACCGAGGAGGCGAGGATGGAGGCCGAGAGCTGGCCGCCGATCGCGCCGCCGATCGAGCGCATGATCGTGTTCATGCCGGTCGCGACGCCCGTCTGGTCCGGGCGTACGGCCTCACGATCAGGTTCGCCATCGACGAGAAGGCGAGGCCGAGGCCGATTCCGAGCAGTGCGCGACGACGCGTAGATCTGCCACGGCTGGTCGTGCGCGACGACGAGCACGACGAAAGAGGCAGCGCGTGACGAGCGAGCCGGCGATCAGCGGGATGCGCGAGCCGATCCGGTTCGAGAGGCGTCCCGCGATCGGGCTGACGAGCAGCATCCCGGCTGTGCTCGGGAGCAGGTAGAGGCCGGCTTGTGTGACCGATGCCCCGAACCCGACGCCGCTCGACGCCGGCAGCTCGACGAGCGCGGGCACGAGGATGAACGAGCCGAACATGCCGAAGCCGAACAGGAATGCGGTCAGGTTGGTCGTCCAGACGGTGCGTTGCCGCATCATCTGCATGTCGACGAGCGGGTGGTCGGAGCGCGACTCGGCCACGACCCAGGCGGCGCAGAGACGCGGCTGCCAGTGCGAACAGGGCGAGGACGCGTGGCGACGTCCAGCCCCAGGCGTGGCCCTGGCTGACGGCGACGAGCAGCGCGACGAGCCAGCTCGAAAGCAGCGCGCGCCGAGCCAGTTGATCCGGCCGGGTGTCTTCACCGGCGACTCCGGGATCGCGACGAGCGCGCCGATCCCCGCCGCGACGACGGCGCCAGCGGGAGCCAGAAGAGCCAGTGGTAGCCGAGGTGCTCGACGATCGGCCCCGCGAGGACGATGCCGAGGCCGCCGCCGATGCCGAGGATCGCGGAGATCATCGCGATCCCGACGGGCACCTTCTCGCGCGGGAACTCGTCGCGGATGATCGCGAACGCGAGCGGGAAGACGGCGCCGCCGATTCCCTGGACGACGCGGCCGGCGATCATCACGCCGATCGTCGTGGCGAGCGCGGAGACGAGCGTGCCGAGGGCGAGCACCCCGAGCACGACGACGAGCGTCCGCTTCTTGCCGAACATGTCGCCGATGCGGCCGGCGATCGGCGTCGCGACCGACGCGCTCAGCAGGTACGCGGTGATGATCCAGGCACCGGCCGTCGGCGATGCATTCAGGTCGTCCTCGATCGTGCCGAGCGCCGGGACGACGAGCGACTGGAGCAGGGCGAACGCCGCGCCGGCCAGCGCCAGCAGCGCGAAGGTGACGTTGTAGTGCTGGCGAGGTCGGGTGCGTCGCGTGCAGCGCGTGATCCCCAGACAAAGTGGAAGCTAGATCTCCGCTTAGGATAACAGAACCGGAGAGTTGTCTCCGTTTCGCGCTACGCTATGGCCATGGCGACCGAGACGCACCTGCGCCGCGACGCGGCTGCGAACCGCGAGCGGATCCTCGACGCTGCGCGCGCGACTCTTCTTCGAGCACGGGCTCGAGGCGAGCATGGACGACGTCGCGCGCGCAGCCGGCGTCGGGGCCGGGACCCTGTACCGCCGGTTCGCGACGAAGGAGGCGCTCCTGGACGCCATCCTCGGCGACGTCCTCGAGCGTTACCACGCGTTCTCAGTCGAGGCGCTACGGCCGAGGACGATGCCTTCGCCGGACTCGAGCTCCTGTTCGAGCGGACGGTCAGCTGCAGCTCGAGAACCGCGCCTTCCTCGAGGTCTTCGCATGCGCCTGCGCGAGGAGCCGCAGCTCGCCGCCGCGCGCGAGCGCGTGCGGCCGCTGATGGAGGAGCTCGTGGCGAGAGGCGCAGGCACAGGGAACGCTTCGGGCCGACCTCGCGCCCGCGGACGTCCAGGTCCTGCTGTGGGAGCTCGGCCGAGTCGTCGAGACCACAGGCGGGTGCGCGCCGGAGCTCTGGCGGCGTTACGTCGCGCTCACGTTGGACGGCCTGCGTTCACGAGGCGGCGCGGCCGCTGCCACACCCTCCGCCGACGTCGGCCGAGCTCGACCGCGCGATGGCCGAGACTGCGGAGCGCCGCGGACTGCATCGCGAGCGGCCGCCGCGACGGACGTAATCGGGCCTCGGAGGGGCGAACGTGGGAAGGTTCCGCTGCTTCGAGTCTCACGGATTCGCAGGTCCTGCGGCGAGAATGAAGCTCGCGAGCGTGTCGAGATAGCCGCCCACCAGCGCGGGGGGATCGCCTTGCTGAAGCCGGTGATCGGCACCGGCGAAGACCTCGACCCGAAGGAGATCTGCTCGTACCGCTTCCCGGAACACCGCAACGCTCTCCTCGACCGGTGTGATCGGATCGTCGGCGCCGAAGAGCGCCAACACCGGCACGTCGATGCACTCGAGCGCGGGCCGCGGGTCATAGTCGATGAGAGCGGCCAGCAAGCGCCACTCCGCGTCGTCCTCCGGTAGCACAGGGAGCGAGAGCGTCTCGAACGCATTCGGGAAACCGCTTGCCTCGAGCTCCTCTGCGCGCACGTGCCAACGGCATTCCAGCTCGCATCATCGAGAGGACGCGGTCGTAGTAACGCTCGACCTCTTCGATCTCCTCTTCCGGGACATCCGAGCGAGCCACGTACGTGCGCGTCGCCCACCGCTCCTGAGCGGCGGGCGTGACTCCCGGCCCCGAGCTCGTGACGACAAACGCCGCGCCTGGACAACGAGCCGCAGCCTCGACGACGACCCAGCCTCCCTGGCTATGGCCGTAGAGGCCTACACGTCCATTCGAGGAGGCATCCGCACGCAGGGCTTCGAGGCAGGCGATCGCGTCGGATGCTTGCTCCTCGATCGCCGCCTCCTGCCAGCGTCCTGTCGAGTCACCGACCCCGCGCTTGTCGAAGGACGAAACGGTGATCCCGCACTCCAGCAGGTACTGCCGAATCGGCGGGAAGAAGACGTCGTTGTCCCGGTCCGATGGGCCCGATCCTGGGTGCATGAGCACCGTAACTCCACCGGGGTCGACCGGCAGCCACAGCGTGCCGCCGAGGGAGACATCTCCGTTGCGCACGATCAGATGGTGTGCTGTCGTCGTCTGCGGCATGGCCTTTCATATCCTGAGGGCGACGTGCCCGTGACGCTCGACGATGTGCGCGAGCTCGCGCTGAGCCTTCCGCGCAGCTATGAGGCGGTCGTGCGCGGGCGCGTGAAGTTCAGGGTCGGCCAGATCGTCTACCTGGCCCTCTCCCACGACGCGGAGACGATGGGCTTCGGCTTCCCGAAGGAGTTGCGCGACGCGCTCGTCCAGTCCGAGCCGCACAAGTTCTCGTGGCCGAGCCAGTCGGACATGCGCTTCAACTGGGTGCAGGTGCGCCTAGCTGCCATCGACGCCGATGAGATGCGTGACCTCGTCGAGGGGGCCTGGGCGATGTGCGTGCCGAAGCGCGTCGCCGCGGAGTACGCGGCCTCGCAGGGATACCAGGTCGAATGCTGAGACGCCGCGTCGACCGCCCGGCCGGATCGGGTTCGCCCTGCGTCGCACCAGTCTTCGTCGAGCCCCGATGCGCGCGCCAGCGCGTCGAGCACCCGTGCGCAGGGATGGTGGTCCCGACCCCTGCTCCAGCCGCAGGTGGTAGTCGGAGCTGACGTCGGCGAGCCTCGCTAGCCCTTCACGACGCAGTCCTGGAACGCGCCGACGGCCGACTCTGGGTAGGTCGACGTCCTCGGGGCGCACCAGTTCTGGTCACCGTATGCTCCTCCCATCATGGCCGTGCAGCAGGTGGACACGCTCGCGTACTCCAAGCTCGCGAAGGAGCACCTCTGGATGCACTTCACCCGCATGGGTGAGTACGACGTCGCGGACGTGCCGATCATCGTCCGCGGCGACGGCTGCTACCTCGAGGACTCGAACGGGAAGCGCTACCTCGACGCGCTGGCCGGGCTCTTCTCGGTCAACATCGGCTACTCGTTCGGCGAGGAGATCGGCCAGGCGGCGCTCGAGCAGATGCGCGAGCTGCCGTTCTACACCAACTGGTCGTATGCCCACCCGCGCGCGATCGAGCTGGCGGCCGAGGTGGCGTCGCTCGCGCCGGGAGACCTGAACCGCGTCTTCTTCTGCTCGGGGGGCTCCGAGGCGGTCGAGTCGGCCTGGAAGCTCGCGCGCCAGTACTACGCTGCACGCGGCGAGAGGCACCTCCAGGCGCTCGTGACCCCTGGCGCACGCGCGGGCGCGCAGGAGCCCGAGGTCGAGCACGACGCGATCGTGGCGTCGGCGGCATCGCCGCCGCGCCGCTACAAGGCGATCGCCCGTCACATCGCCTACCACGGGACGACGCTGGGTGCGCTCTCGATCAACGGCATCCCGGCGATCCGCGCGCCCTTCGAGCCGCTCATCCCCGAGGTGCGCCACGTCTCGAACACGAACCGCTACCACCGTCCGCCCGAGGAGACGCGAGGCGCAGTTCACGCGGTTCCTCCTCGACGAGCTGGAGCAGGCGATCCTCGCCATGGGGCCGGACACGGTCTGCCTCGTGCACATGGAGCCCGTGCAGAACGCCGGCGGCTGCTTCACACCGCCCGAGGGGTACTGGCGCGGCGTGCGCGAGATCTGCGACCGCTACGACATCCTGCTCTCGGCCGACGAGGTCATCACCGCGTTCGGGCGACTCGGCTACTGGTTCGCGCTCCGAGCGCTACGACATCCGCCCGGACATCGTCACGAGCGCGAAGGGCCTCTCGTCGTCCTACGCGTCGATCGGAGCAGTGATCGCGACGGACAAGGTCATGGAGCCCTTCATGGGCGCGACGTCGATGTTCTCCCACGGGATCACGTTCGGCGGCCACCCCGTCATGTGCGCGATCGCGCTCAAGAACATCGAGATCATGAAGCGAGAGGGGATCATCGAGCACGTCCGTGCGAACGAGGACGCCTTCCGCTCGACGCTGGCGCAGCTCCTCGACATCCCGATCGTCGGAGACCTGCGTGGAACGGGCTTCTTCTACGCGATCGAGCTCGTCAAGGACAAGGACACGCGGGAGACGTTCTCCGACGAGGAGTGCGAGAAGCTCCTGCGCGGCTTCCTCTCGAATGCGCTCTTCGACGCGGGGATGATCTGCCGGGCCGACGACCGCGGCGACCCCGTCATCCAGATCTCGCCGCCGCTCGTCGCGGGTCAGGCCGAGTTCGACGAGATCACGTCGATCCTCGGCGAGGTGCTGACCGAGGGCGCCGCGCTCATGCGCGCGTAGCCGTCAGGCGTCCCGGGCACAGCGGAAGCCGGTGAAGGCCTCGCGGCGCTCGGGGCTCTCCCAGCGCCGGAACGACGCGCGCGCGACGAGGGCGTCGGTCGCCCACGAGCCGCCGCGGAGCACGCGGACGTCGTCGCCGAAGTTGACCTCGGAGCACTCGGGGTAGGGGAACGAGAGGAAGCCGGGGTACGGCGCGAACGGCGACGCCGTCCACTCCCAGACGTCGCCGGCCATCTGCACGCACCCGACCGGGCTGACGCCGCCGGCGTACGAGCCGGCGGGAGCGGGCGAGAAGCGGCGGCGGTCGAGGCTCGCCTCGAAGCCCATCCACGCCTGGCCCCACGGGTACCGGAACTTGCCCTCGTGGTCGTGCCAGGCGGCGGCGCGCTCCCACTCGACCTCGGTCGGCAGCCGCTTGCCCGCCCAGTGCGCGAACGCGTCCGCCTCGTGGAACGAGACGTGCTGTACGGGCTCCCACGGCGTGATCGGCTCGCGGCGTCCGAAGCGGATGCGCTCCCAGCCGTAGCTCGAGCCCTCCCAGTAGAGCGGCGCGGTCACGCCTTCGCGCTCGCGCCACTCCCAGCCCGCGTCGCTCCAGTTCTTCCGTGAGCTGTAGCCGTGGCTCTCGACGAACTCCGCGAACTCGCCGTTCGTCACCGGGGCGCGATCGATCCGGAAGGCGGGGAGCTCGACCTCGTGAGGCTCGAGCTCGTTGTCGTACGCCCACGGCTCGTAGGTCGCTCCGAGTGTGAACGCGCCGGCGGGCACCTCGATCTCGGCGGGGCCGCCGGGTGCGCGGTCCGGCGACGACCCGTCCGTCACCGGGTACTCGGCGTCGGTACGGCATTGCAGCGTCTCGAGCATCGCCTCCTGCGACTGCAGCTCGTTCTGGAGCACGAGCCCGAAGACGAACCCGCGTCGGACGAGCACGTCGGGCGCCTCGAGGTCGACACGCTCGAGCATGTCGAGCGCGCGTTCGCGCACGTCGTTCACGTAGGAGCGCACGGCGTTCGGATTCAGGGTGGGGAGCTTCGCGCCGTTCGATCGCTCGCGCCGGAAGGCGTCGTAGACGTGGTCGTGCACGTCAGGGATCGGCCGCGCGCCGCCGATGGTGCGGAGGATCCAGAGCTCCTCGAAGCGTGCGACGTGCGCGTAGCTCCAGACGAGCGGCGGCACGCCGGGCGCGAGCGGCGCGGCCAGCACCTCGTCGGAGACGTGTGCGAGGACGTCGTCGGTCGCGGAGCGCCCGCGCTCGAGCGCGCGCCTGATCTCGAGGCGTGTGTCCACGCTCGCACTGTGGCCGAACACCCGGCTGTTGTCCAAGTACCCAAAGGGGGAGGGTCGGTAGCCTTCCTCGCTCAGGACAGAGACAGAGAGGAGCCGGGAGGATGAGCGAGAGCCAGAACGGCGCGGTCGTGGTCGCCAAGGACGTGACGCGCCGGTACGGGGAGGGGGACACCGCGGTCGACGCCCTCCGCGGCGTCTCCGTCGACATCGCGCCGGCGAAGGCGACGGCGGTCATGGGCCCCTCGGGCTCTGGCAAGTCGACCCTGATGCACATCCTCGCAGGGCTCGACAAGCCGACGTCCGGCTCCGTCGGCATCGCGGGTACCGAGATCACGACGCTCGGCGACAACGACCTCACGAAGCTCCGCCGCGAGCACATCGGCTTCGTGTTCCAGTTCTTCAACCTGCTTCCGATGCTGGACGCACGGGAGAACATCCTCCTGCCGCTGACGATCGCGGGCGAGAAGCCGGACGAGGGGTGGTTCGACCAGATCGTGAAGGACGTGGGACTGCAGGATCGCCTCTCCCACCGCCCGGCCGAGCTCTCGGGAGGGCAGCAGCAGCGCGTTGCGATCGCCCGCGCGCTCATCACACGGCCGACCGTCCTCTTCGCCGACGAGCCGACCGGCAACCTCGACTCGTCGACGAGCGGAGAGATTCTCGAGCTTCTCCGCAGATCCGTCGACGAGTACGGCCAGACCATCGTGATGGTGACGCACGAGTCGCGCGCCGCCGCCATCGCGCACCGTGTGCTCTTCCTCGCGGACGGCCAGATCGTCCGCGAGCTCGGCGAGTGCGACTCGCACGAGATCCTCACGGTCATGGAAGAAGTCGCGGCGGCCTGAGCGCACGGAGATGACGCGATTCGCCATACGCGGGCTCATGAGCCGGAAGCTCCGGACGGCGCTGACGGCGATCGCGATCGTCCTCGGAGTCGCCATGATCAGCGGGACCTACGTCCTGACGGACTCGATCGACCAGGCCTTCGATCGCATCTTCACCGACATCCGTCAGGGGTCGAACGCCGTCATCACCGGCAAGTCGGCCGTCGATCTCTCCGATCAGGAGGGGGTCAGCGCACCGACACTCGACGAGTCGCTCCTCCCGCAGGTCCGCGAGCTGCCGGGTGTTGCGCAGGCCGAGGGGAGCGTCGACTCGGACGCGACGCAGCTCATCGGCGACGACGGCAAGGCGGTCGTCTCGGGTGGAGCCCCGAACCTCGGTTTCTCGATCGCGAACGGGGATTCGATCTTCAACCCGCTCACGCTGCTCGATGGCGCCTGGCCTGGCAGCAACGAGGTCGTGATCGACAAGGAGACGGCCGCGAAGGAGGACTTCGCCGTCGGGGAGACGATCGGCGTCCAGGCCGAAGGCCCGGTCGCGCACCTTCGCGTCTCCGGGATCGTCCAGTTCAGCTCGGGCCTGTCCATCGGCGGCGCGACACTCGCCGGCTTCGACCTCCCCACCGCGCAGCGGCTGTTCAGGAAGGCGGGTCAGCTCGACGAGATCGCAGTCGCCGCGAAGCCCGACGTACCGGACGCCCAGCTCGTGCGCGAGATCGAGGGCATCCTGCCGCCCACCGCGCAGGTCCGGACGGGCAGCGAGCAGGCGACGGAGGACGCAGCAGACACGAACGACTTCATCTCGTTCCTCCGGGGCTTCCTCCTCGCGTTCGCGGGGATCGCGCTCTTCGTCGGCTCCTTCGTCATCGCGAACTCGCTGTCCATCACGATCGCGCAACGCACGCGGGAGTTCGCCACCCTGCGGACGATCGGTGCGACGAACCGGCAGATCCTCGGTTCCGTCGTCGTGGAAGCGCTCGTCGTGGGCGTCGTGGCGTCGATCGTCGGACTGTTCCTCGGACTACTCCTCGCGAAGGGCCTCTTCAAGCTGTTCGACGCCGTCGGCTTCACGCTTCCGAACTCGGGCCTCGTGTTCGAGCCGCGCGCCGCCGTGATCGCGCTTACGGCCGGGATCCTCGTCACGCTTCTCGCGAGCGTCTACCCGGGGCTCCGCGCAACCACCGTGCCTCCGATCGCCGCGGTGCGGGAAGGCGCCGTCCTTCCGGGCGAGCCGCTCGATCGCGTGCGTGGGACATTCCGGGCCATCGTCGGGACCGCGGTTGGTGCCGCGATCGGCGTCGTGGCGATCACGACGACGCCGGGGAACGCCCTCGTCAGCTCCCTGCTCGCCGTCGTCGGGTTGATCCTCACGCTCTTCGGATGCGCCCTCTTCCCGTCACGGACGATGGGTGCGCTCGTCTCGATGGCGCTCGGATTCGCCGCGCTCTTCTACGGCCTGTTCGTCCCGGGCCTCGGGACGACGCGGGTGCTCCTGTGGATGGGGGTCGGGGTACTCCTCGTCTTCTTCGGCGTCGCACGCGTGTCGACGCGGCTGATTCCCCGCCTGACCGTCCTCGTGTCGCCGCTCGCGCGCTGGTCCGTCTTCCTCCTGTCGGTGATCTTCTGGCCGTTCTTCACGCTGCCGTACTGGCTGCTGCGGTGGGGGGCGTGGGGCCCGGGCGGAGCGGGGCTACGTGTGCTGGCGTTCCTCGGCGGCGCGCTTCTCAACCCCCTGATCCTCCTGATCGTGCTCGTGATGTGGCTCCGCAAGGCCGTGAGCAGGTGGGAACCGGAGTGGCCGATGGAATTCCCGGGCGTCGTGCCGGACCGCTCGACGACACGCGTCGGCGCGGAGAACGCGCGTCGGAACCCGCAGCGCACCGCCTCGACGGCGGCGGCGCTGATGATCGGCCTCGCGCTCGTGACCCTCGTCGCGACATTGGCCGCAGGGATCATCTCGTCGTTCACGGACGCGGTGAACGACCTCTTCACCGGCGACTACGCCATCACGGCCCAGAACAACTTCTCGCCGATCCCGATCGACGCCGCGGAGGCTGCGGCGAAGGCGCCGGGAGTCATCGCCGTCGGCAACGTCCGAACCGGCGAAGCGCTCGTCTACGGGGGCTCGGAGTTCGTGACGGCCGTGGATCCAGGCATGGCCCAGGTGATCAACATGGACTGGAAGAAGGGCTCGCAGGCCGTGTTCGCACAGCTCGGCGACAACGGCGTGTTCGTCGACGACTCGTTCGCCGACGACCACGACCTCGACCTCGGATCACCCGTCGAGCTGACGTTCGCGAACGGGACGTCGCAGACCTTCGTCGTCAAGGGGATCTTCAACCCGCCGACTGGCGGCTCGCCGTTCGGTCCCGTGACGATCTCGGCCGCGGCCTGGGACAGCCAGACGCCCCAGCCGCGGAACCTCTACTCGTTCCTGAAGATGCAAGGTGGCGAGTCGGACGCGAACCAGGCCGCGCTCGACAAGGCGCTGGCGGACTTCCCGAACGCGAAGGCGCAGAATCGGCAGGCGTTCATCGACAACCAGATCTCGGGGCTGAGCTCGGTGCTCAACATCCTCTACGTCCTGCTTGCCCTCTCCGTCATCGTCAGCCTGTTCGGGATCATCAACACGCTCGTGCTCACGGTCTTCGAGCGCACCCGCGAGATCGGGATGCTGCGCGCGATCGGCATGACGCGCCGGCAGGTGAGACGCATGATCAGGCACGAGAGCGTCATCACCGCGCTGATCGGCGCAGCCCTCGGGATCGCGTTGGGAATCGTCCTCGCCGCGCTCCTCATCGCGAGAGTGGACTTCCTCGTTTTCTCCTTCCCGACGACACAGGTGATCGTCTTCGTGATCGCCGCGGTCGTCGTCGGGCTCGTGGCCGCGATCTTCCCGGCGCGCAGAGCCGCCAAGCTCGATCCGCTTCGCGCGATCGCGTACGAGTAGCTCTCAGCCGAGACGGATGACGCCGTCGGCCGCGAGTGCGTCGATCTCGGTCTCCGAGTGGCCGAGCTCGGCGAGGATCTCGGCCGTATGCTCGCCGACGAGCGGGGGCGGAGATGCGTGCTCAGCGCGGGACTCGTCGAACGAGAGCGGGAGCGCCGGGAGCTGCAGATCCGGGATGGCCGCGTGCGTGAGCGGTTGCAGCATGCCGAGCGCCCGCGTCTGCTCGGCTTGGGCGACATCGGCGACATCGGCCACGGGCGCGGCGGGGACGCCGGCCGCGGTCATCCGCGCCTGCCAGTCGGCCGTGTCGCGCTCGCCGAGCCGCGCGCCGACGAGCGCGGCGAGCTCCTCCCGGTTCCGCACCCGGTCGGGATTCGTCCGGAAGCGTTCGTCGGCGGCGAGCTCGGGGAGGTCGAGCACGTCGCAGAGGAGGCCGAACAGGCGGTCGTTGCCCGCAGCGACCATGAGCGCGCCGTCGCGCGTGGGGAATACCTGGTACGGCGCGACCATCGGGAACGTCGTTCCCTGGCCATGCGGCACGGTGCCGTCGGCGAGGTAGCCGACGAGGTGGTAGCCGATGTAGCCGAGCGCGGTCTCGTAGAGGGACGTGTCGACGAGCGCGCCCTCGCCGGTGCGCTCCCGCTCGAGCAGCGCCGCGACGATGCCGAGCGCGGCCCACATCCCGGTGCCCATGTCGATGAGTGACGAGCCGACGCGCACACCGGGGCGACCGGGCTCGCCCGTCATGCTGATGAGCCCGCCGGCCGCCTGCATCAGCGCGTCGTAGCCGGGCTCGTCCTTCAGCGGGCCGACATGGCCGTAGGCGCCGATCGTGCAGTACACGAGACGCGGGTTGCGCGCGCGGAGCACGTCGGGGCCGAGGCCGAGCCGTGCGGCGAGGCCGGGTCGAAGGCTCTGCAGGAACACGTCGGCGCGGTCGGCGAGCCGGAGCACGGCGTCGCGTCCGCGCTCGTCGCGGAGCGAGACGGCGAGCGAGCGCTTCCCGGCGTTCACCGTGAGGAACATCGTGCTCTCCCCGTTCCAGAAGGGCGGGCCCCAGGCGCGACCGTCGTCGCCGGTGTCGGGCCGCTCGACCTTGACGACGTCCGCGCCGAGCGCCGCCAGGATCTCGGCGCAGTACGGCCCCGCGATCGACGTCGTCACGTCGATCACACGCGTCCCGTCGAGCGGTCGGAGCGCCATCGGGCAATCATCGCGCCTCTGCGAGGATGCGCGGGTGCCGAGCTGGCTCAACTTCGACCAGATCACGGAGTGGGTCTCCGGTGCCTGGTGGAGCTACTTCGTGATCTTCGGCGTCGCCGCTGTCGACGCGTTCTTCCCGCTGGTCCCGAGCGAGACGGTCGTCATCCTCGGTGGCAATCTGGCCGCGTCCGGGGACCTGAGCCTGCCGCTGGTCATCGTCGCGGCCGCTGCCGGCGCCGTCGTCGGCGACAACATCTGCTTCGGCATCGGCAATCTTGTCGGTGAGCGCACCGTCAAGCGCTGGTTCAGCGGGGAGAAGTCGCAGCAGCGACTCAAGTGGGCCGAGAGGATGCTCGACGACCGCGGCGCGTACATCATCATCATCGGTCGCTTCATCCCCGGCGGGCGAACGGCCGTGACCTTCTCGGCCGGCTACATCCCGACCTTCCCCTGGCGGCGCTTCATCGTCTACGACGTCGCCGCGGGCTGCATCTGGGCGTCGTATGCCGCTCTCCTCGGGTACTTCGGAGGCAAGACGTTCGAGAACCATCCGTTCGTCGGGTTGCTGATCGCCCTCGGGGTCGCCCTCTCGCTCGGGCTCGCCGTCGAGGCAGTCAGGCACTACCGGCAGCGCCGCTCGGCCGCCTGACTGCGGCGATCGGGCACGTACGCTCCGGGGCATGAACCGTCTCGCGGGCGCCACCTCGCCGTACCTCCTCCAGCACGCCGAGAACCCCGTCGACTGGTACGAGTGGGGGGACGAAGCGTTTGCGCGCGCGCGGGCGGAGGACAAGCCGCTCCTCGTCTCGGTCGGCTACAGCTCGTGCCACTGGTGCCACGTGATGGCGCACGAGTCGTTCGAGAGCGCGACCACCGCGGCGCTCATGAACGACCTCTTCGTCAACGTGAAGGTCGACCGCGAGGAGCGGCCCGACGTCGACGCCGTCACCATGGAGGCAACCGTCGGCATGACGGGCTCGGGCGGCTGGCCGACGACCGTCTTCATGACCCCCGACGCGAAGGCGTTCTACGCCGGCACCTACTTCCCGCCCGAGCCGCGCCACGGGATCCCGAGCTTCCCGGAGCTGCTGCGCGCGATCGCCGACACCTGGCGGGAGCGCCGCGAGGACATCGAGCAGCAGGCCGCGCGGATCGACGGCGCGCTGCGTTCGACGGCCGGCTCGGAGGCATCGACCGAGCCGCTCACCTCGTCGCTTCTCGCCGAGGCGGAGCGGGGGATCGCCTCGACGTTCGAGCGTGCGTTCGGCGGCTTCGGCCGCGCCCCGAAGTTCCCGGCCGCGTCGACCCTCGAGTTCCTCCTGCGGCGCGGGGACGAGGGGTCGCTCGCGATGGTGACCGCCACGCTCGACGGGATGGCCGCGGGCGGGTTCTACGACGTCGTCGGAGGCGGGTTCCACCGCTACTCGGTCGACGACCGCTGGCTCGTCCCGCACTTCGAGAAGATGCTCTACGACAACGCCGTCCTCGTCTCGACCTATCTCCACGCCTGGGTCGTGACCGGGCGCGAGCGCTATCGCGAGGTCGTCGAGGAGACGCTCGGATACATGCTGCGGGAGCTCGCGTTGCCGGACGGTGCGTTCGCGTCCGCGCACGACGCCGACACCGACGGCGTCGAGGGGCTGACGTACACGTGGACGCCGGAGGAGGCAGCGGCCGTCGGACTCCCGAACGAGCTGCTCGAGGAGTTCGAGCACGGACGCTTCGTCGTCCGTGGCGAGCTCGAGCCGGAGCTCCGGCTGGCCGTCCTCGCCGAACGCGATACGCGGCCGCAGCCGTTCCGCGACGACAAGGCGCTCGCCTCGTGGAACGGCCTCGCGCTGGCGGCGCTCGCCGAGGCGGGCTACCGGCTCGAGCGCGAGGACTGGCTCGAAGCGGCTCGGCGGCTCGGCGCGTTCCTGCTCGGCCCGCTCTCCGCGGAGGACGGACGCCTGCTGCGCTCGATCCGCGACGGACGCACGAGCGGCTTCGGGTTCCTCGACGACTACGCGAACGTCGCGCACGGGCTCATGGAGCTCCACGTCGCGACGGGCGAGCTCCGCTGGCTGCTCGAGGCGCGGCGGCTCGCGCTCCTCGCAGTCGAGCTCTTCGCCGACGACGAGCACGGCGGCTTCTTCCTCTCGCCCGCCGACGGAGACGCACGCGTCCCGCGCACGAAGGACCTCCAGGACACGCCGATCCCGTCGGGGAGCTCGATGCTCGCGTACGTGCTGTTGCGGCTCGCGCGGATCTGGGGCGACGACGAGCTCGAGCGGCACGCGGTCTCGGTGTTCCGCATCGCCGAGCCTGCGCTGCGCCGTGCTCCCGGCTTCTTCGCCTGGCTGCTCTGCGGGCTCGATCTCTGGCTCAGCCCGCCGCGCGAGCTCGCAGTCGTCGGCGACGTCGAGGCGCCCGTCTCGCGTGCCGCGCTTACGCCGTTCCAGCCGCGAACGGTCGTCGCGGTCGGCCCGTCCGAGGAGGTGCCGCTGCTCGCCGGGAAGGGGCCCGTCGAGGGCCAGCCCGCGGTCTACGTCTGCGAGCGCTTCGCCTGCCGCGCCCCGATCACCGAACCGGAGGAGGTCGTCGCCTGATGCGGATCTGTCTCATGATCGAGGGGCAGGAGGGCGTCACCTGGGACGACTGGGTGCGTCTCGCCCGCCTCGCCGAGGAGCACGGGCTCGAGGGCCTCTTCCGCTCCGACCACTACACGGCGATCATCCGTCCCGACGCCGCCGCCCACGACGCCTGGGCGACGCTCGCCGGGCTCGCCGCGGTCACGGAGCGGATCCGCCTCGGGACGATGGTCTCGCCCGCGACGTTCCGGCATCCGAGCGTCCTCGCGCGGATGGCGGTCACCGTCGACCACATCTCCGGCGGCCGCGTGGAGGTCGGGATGGGTTCCGGGTGGTACGAGCGCGAGCATCTCGCGCACGGCTTCCCGTTCCTCACCGGGAAGCAGCGGTTCGCGCTCTTCGCCGAGCAGGTCGAGGTCGTCGTCCGCTCGTGGACGGAGGAGCGCTTCGACCACGAAGGGCCGTCGTACACGCTGCGGGATCAGCTGGCGCTCCCGCGGCCTGTCCAGAGGCCGCACCCGCCGCTCGTCCTCGGAGGCACGGTGAAGCCGCGGTTCGCCGCGCTCGCCGCGCGCTACGCGACCGAGGTGAACACGCTCGGCGCCGCCGAACGAGGAGCTGCGCGAGCGAAAGGCGGGCCTCGATCGCGCGTGTGCCGAGATCGGGCGCGATCCCGCGACGCTCGGCTACTCGGTCATGACCGCGTGTTTCGTCGGCGAGACGAACGCGGACGTCCTCGAGCGGATCGCGCGCTTCGTGTCGATCCGCGGAGACGACGCCGACCCGGCGACGCTCGTCGCCGAGCGCAAGGACCGCTGGCTCGTCGGCACGCTCGACGAGGTGGCCGGGCGCATCGCGGAGCTCCGCGAGCTCGGCGTGTCACGTGTCCTCCTCCAGCACCTGAACCACGACGACGACGAGATGGTCGCGCTCGCCGGCCGACTGGTCGAAGCGCTCAGGTAGCGTCACGCGTCATGACGACCACAGAGCTGACCGGTGCGGAGGACGTCGCGTGGGACCTCTCCGACCTCTACGACGGCGGTGACGATCCACGCATCGAGCAGGACGTCGAGCAGACGGAGGCAGCGGCTGCCGCCTTCCGTGAGCAGTACTACGGCCGCGTCGCGGAGCTGAGCGCGGCGGAGCTGCGCGACGCGATCGAGGAGCGCGAGCGCATCGAGTCGACCTTCACGCGCGCGATCTACTACGCGCACCTCTGGTTCGCGACGGACATGAACGACTCGCAGCGCGGCGCCCTCGTCGCGCGGCTCACCGAGAAGGGCGCGGCGATCGACACGCAGCTCCTCTTCTTCGGGCTCGAGCTCGCGGCGCTCGAGGACGAGCAGGCCGACGCGCTGCTCGCGAGCGAGGAGCTGGAGCACTGGCGGCACTGGCTGCGCACGGTCCGGAAGTTCCGGCCGTACGTGCTCACCGAGCCGGAGGAGAAGATCCTCACCGAGAAGTCCGTCTCCGGGTTCAGCGCGTGGGACCGCCTGTACGACGAGCTCCTCGGCGCGATCAAGGTCGACCTCGACGGGACCGAGATCGGGTTCGAGGAGGCGATGGCGAAGCTCTACTCGGCGGACCGCGACGAGCGGCGCCGCGCCTCCGAGGCCGTCACCGTCTCGCTCGGCCCGGGGCTGCGCACGCGCACGTTCATCTTCAACACGATCGCCGTCGACAAGTCGATCGACGACCGGCTGCGCGGGTACGCGACCTGGATCAGCGCGCGCAACCTCTCGAACGACACGACCGACGAGGCCGTGCAGGCGCTCATCGACGCGGTCGTCGGGCGCTACGACGTCGTCCAGCGCTACTACACCCTCAAGGCGAAGCTGCTCGGCCTCGACCGCCTCGCCTTCTACGACCGCATGGCGCCCCTCGCCGAGGACACGACGCAGGTCCCCTGGGGGGAGGCGCGGCAGCTCGTACTCGAGGCCTTCGCCGACTTCTCGACCGAGACCGGTGACATCGTCGAGCGGTTCTTCGCGGAGAGCTGGGTCGACGCACCGCCGCGTGACGGCAAGCGGCCCGGCGCCTTCTGCGCCACCAACGTCCCGGGCGTGCACCCGTACGTCTTCATGAACTACACGGGCGACCGCCGCTCGGTGCTCACGCTCGCGCACGAGCTCGGCCACGGCCTGCACGGCTACCTCGCGCAGCCGCTCGGGCTCTTCAATGCCTCGACGCCGCTGACGACCGCCGAGACGGCGTCCGTGTTCGGCGAGGCGTTGACCTTCAAGCGTCTCCTCGCGATCGAGGAGGATCCGCGGCGCCGGCTCAACCTGCTCGCGGGTCGAATCGAGGACTCGATCGCCACGGTCTACCGGCAGATCGCGATGAACCGCTTCGAGGACGCCGTCCACACCTCGCGGCGCGAGGAGGGCGAGCTCTCGCCGGAGAAGTTCGAGGAGCTCTGGCTCGAATGCCAGACGAGGCTCTTCGGCGACTCCGTCGACGTCGACGGCTACGGCACCTGGTGGAGCTACATCCCGCACTTCATCGGGACGCCCGGCTACGTGTACGCGTACTCCTACGGCTTCCTCTTCGCGCTCTCGATCTTCCGCAAGTACGAGCTCGAGGGCGAGTCGATGGTCGAGCCGTACCTCGACGTCCTGCGCTCGGGTAGCTCCAAGCCTCCGGAGGAGCTGGCCCAGATGGTCGGCCTCGACCTCACCGACCGCCGCATCTGGGACGCGGGCATCGACGCCCTGTCCGCCGAGCTCGACGAGGCCGAGGCACTCGCAGGCGACATCGGCCTGTAACGGCCGGCACTAACCGCAGCTCCGATCGAGCGTTTCAACAGCTAGCGGCCTCGACGTGCCCGCGGTACGCTCGCGGCTGACAGGCAGGAACTCGGAGGGCTAACAAGGAGGAAGTCGGTGCGAAAGCTCATGCGTGTGCGGGATCGTCCTGGTCGCGGCGCTCGCGCTCACGGTGCCCGGCGCGCTCGGCGGCGCGGGCCAGACACCAGGTGTACGGCCAAGTCGATCACCATCGGCGGGACGTTCCCGCTCACCGGGCCCGCGGCGTCGTATGCGCCGATCCCGCTCGGCATGAAGGCGTACTTCGCATGCGTCAACGCCCGCAAGGGGCCCGACAAGAAGCGCGGCGTCATGGGCCGTCAGATCGTCTTCAAGTACTACGACGACGGCTACAACCCCGCAAACACGGCTCAGCTCACGCGGCGGCTCGTCGAGCAGGACAAGGTGTTCGCGACCGTCGGCGCTCTCGGCACCGAGCCGCAGCTCGCGGTTCGCTCGTACCTGAACCAGCAGAAGGTGCCGCAGGTACTCGTCTCGACCGGAGCCACCGAGTTCAGACTCGCAGTGGCGTGAGTTCCCGTGGACGATCGGCTGGCAGCCCGACTACATCGCCGAGGGCCGACTGTACGGCCTCCACGTCAAGGCGAACTACGCGGCAAGAAGATCGGCGTCATCTACCAGAACGACGACTACGGCAAGGACTACCTCTACGGGTTCCGCGCCGCGCTCGGGCAAGAAGTACGCCGACGCGAACGTCGTCGCCCAGGAGGCGGTCGAGCCGACCGCGACGAGCGCGGCGTCGCAGATCACGCGGATCAAGGCGGCCGGCGCCCAGATCCTCGCCGTGTTCCAGCTGCCGACGCCCGACTGTCCGGTCCATCGCGACGGCCAAGGCGCTCGGCCTCAACCTCGACCAGATCTACATGAACTCCGTCGCCGCGATCAAGCCGGCGACGGACGGCATGGTCGCTGCGGCCGGGGCCGCCTACGTGAACGGGCTCATCACGATCGCAGTACGCCAAGGATCCGCAGGACCCGAAGTGGGACGAACGACGCCGCGATGAAGCTGTACCGGACGATCATCGCCAAGTACGGCGGTGGCGCGAACGCGAACGACCCGCAGGTGTTCTACGGCGTGGCGAAGGCCGATACGTTCGTCCAGGCGCTGTACAAGGCCGGGCAAGAACCCACCCGCCAGGGGCTGATGAACGCGCTCCTGAGCCTGAACACGAAGAGCTCGTTCCTGCTTCCGGGCATGGTGATGAAGACGTCGAAGACCGACCACTTCGTCATCAGCCAGATGCAGCTCCGCGGCTCAACTCGACGACGAAGCTCTGGGTGCCCTTCGGCAAGCTGATCGAGGCTCGCCCGCGCTAGGCCGCATCACCTACCATCAGGGGTCAGACCCCAGGGTCTGACCCCTTCCAGACTTCTCCCCTGCGTGTGACTGGACTAGAGGCCGGGCAACCGGCCTCTAGTTCGTCCTCGTTCGGGTAATGCGCAAGATCAGGATCCGCTCGCGCGGATCGCGCGAAGACCCTAAGGCGGCCGCTTCGCGGCCGCTATGCGTCTCCGACTCATGGCGTCGGAACTGGTCCCAGTACCGCTCCATGGTCGTCTGGCGGTGAGAGGTGGAGGAGGTCGTACGCCGCGACGTTGACGGCGCGCACGATCCACTCGCCGCCCTCGCCGAGGTCGAGGACGTTGACGCACGCGGGCGCCTGCTCGAAGTGGCCGAGGAACATCCGCTCGCCGGTGAGCGCGTAGGAGAGGATCGCCCTGTTCACGCCGCCGTGGAGGACGGCGAGCGCCGTGTTCCAGTCGTCGGCCGCGACGATCGCGTCCACGGCGGGGAGGACGCGGTCGAAGAGCTCGCCGATCGACTCGCCGCGCAGGAACCGGGCGTCGTTCGGGATGACGCCCCGGAATGCGTGGACGAACTCGTGGTGCAGCGCGTCCGCCGGGATCTCCGAGAGGCGACCGCCCTGGATCTCGCGGAGCTCGGGCCAGGACTCCGCGTCGCGACCGGGGGCGACGATGGATGCGGTCTCGAGCGTGCGCGGAAGGCCGCTCGTGACGACGCGGTCGATCTCGATCCCGCCCAGCGCGTCGTGCCACGGCCTTCGCTTGTGCGACGCCCTCCTCGTTCAGCGGGACCTCGGCCGGGTTCACCGGGCTCCCGTCGTCGCCGAAGTACGAGACCTCGGCGTGGCGCATGAGGTAGAGGCGGCGGCGCATGCGCCGAATAGGATCGCACGGTGCCGTCGGGCGACATCGTCGATACCGCGGCCGACGCCGAGGGCCTCGACGAAGCCGCCACTGCTCGTGCTCGACCGCGTGCGGGCGTTCCTCGACGAGCACGGGCTCGGGGCGGGCGACGTGCGGGCACGCCGGATCGGCGAGGGCGGCGGCTCGAACTTCACGTTCCTGCTCGAGCGCGAGTGCAGGCTCCTTCGTCCTCCGCCGCCCGCCGCGCCCGCCGCTGCCACCGTCCGCACACGACGTCGTGCGCGAGGCGAGGCTGCAGCTCGCGCTGCGCGAGGCCGGGTTCGCCCGGCTGCCGACGATCGTCGCGGTCTGCGAGGACGAGACCCTTCTCGGCGTGCCCTTCTACGTCATGTCGTACCTCGACGGGGTCGTCCCGACCGACGAGGCGCCGCCGGGGCTCGACGAGGGGGCGCCGAGGCGTGCGCTCGGAGACGACCTCGTCGACGCGCTCGTCGAGATCCACGCTGCCGACGTCAGCACGCCGGCTCTCGCGGCATTCGCGCGACCGGGGAGCTACAACGAGCGCCAGGCTCGACGGTTCGCGCAGCTGTGGGAGATCAACAAGACGCGCGAGCTCCCGCGCGTGGACGAGGTCGGCGCGTGGCTCGGTCGGCACGTGCCCGACCCGCTCCCGCCGACGGTCGTCCACGGCGACTACCGGCTGGGCAACACGATGGTCGGCGCACGACGATCCGACGCGGATCGTCGCCGTGCTCGACTGGGAGATGGGCGCGATCGGCGACCCGCGCGCGGACGTCGGCTACCTGCTCGCGACCTACAGCGAGCCCGGCGGGCCGCCGAATCCCCTCGGGACGTCGCCGATCACCGCGCTTGCCGGCTTTCCGTCGCGCGCCGAGCTCGTCGAGCGCTACGTCGCGGAGAGCGGTCGCGACATCGAGCCGCTCGCCTGGTTCGAGGCGCTCGCGCTCTGGAAGGCGGCCGTCTTCTGCGAGGCGATCTACGGCCGCTACGTGCGCGGCGAGCTCGGTGCCGAGGACACGCGCGCCGCGCGTTTCGAGCAAGGCGTTCCGTACCTCGCCGAGGCGGCGGCTGCGGCGATCGCGCGACCGTCTTGAGCACGGGTGAGTCGATGCGACGCGGCTGCGAAGCAGCCGCCTTCAGGGATCTTCTGCGCGATCCCGGATCCGCGCTCGCGGATCCGGGATCTGCGCCTACAAGGCGAGCTCGGCGAGCGCCCGCAGCGCCTCCGGCTGCTGCGTCGAGACGAGGAGCGACGTCGCCCCCGACTCGCGCCACGCGTCGAGGCGCTCGGCGAGGCGCTCCTTGGGCCCGACGAGCGCGACCTCGTCCACGAACGCGTCCGGCACCGCGGCGGCGGCGTCGCGCTTGAGGCCGTCGAGGTAGAGGTCCTGGATCTCCCGCGCCGCCTCCTCGAAGCCGTAGCGGCACGCGAGGTCGTTGTAGAAGTTCTTCCCGCGCGCGCCCATGCCGCCGATGTACAGCGCGTAGTACGGCTTGAGGAACTCGCGCCCGGCCTCGACGTCGTCGATGAGGATGACCGGCGCGGTGGCGGCGATGTCGAAGCCCTCGCGCCCGTTCGCGATCACGTCGCCGAACGCGTCTCGGGCCTTCTCCGGCGACCAGAAGATCGGGAGCCATCCGTCCGCGATCTCGAAGGCCTGCGCCACCGCCTTCGGGCCCATGACGGCGAGGTAGATGGGGATGTCGGAGCGGAGCGGCCGCGCCATCAGCTTCAGAGGCTTGCCGAGCCCCGTCCCGTCTGCGACGGGGATGTCGTAGTGCTCGCCGTGGTGCTCGACGAGCTCCCGTCGCAGCGCGGAGCGCACGATCTCGACGTACTCGCGCGTCTTCTCGAGCGGCTTGCCCCAGTGCTGGCCGTGCCAGCCCTCGACGACCTGCGGGCCCGAGGTGCCGAGGCCGAGGAGGAAGCGCCCGCCGGAGAGCAGGTCGAGCGTCGCCGCCGTCATCGCCGTGTTCGACGGCGTGCGGCCGGGGATCTGCATGATCGCGCTGCCGAGCTTGATCCGCTCGGTCGTCGCGCCGAGCCACGAGAGCACGGTGACGCAGTCCGTTCCCCATGCCTCCGCCGCCCATGCCGAGTCGTAGCCGAGCCGCTCGGCCTCCTGCGCCATCGCGATGGGCTCGAGCGGGCTCGTCCCCGGCGGCGCGTAGCCCATGTAGAAGCCGAGACGCACTATGTCTCCCCTGTCCGCATAGGTATCTGCCTCGTGCGATGCTAACGCCATGACCATCGCCGACCTCCGCCCGACCGACGCGATCGTCGAGCTCCGCGGCCGCTACCGCGCCTTCATGGAGGAGCACGTCTACCCGAACGAGCCCGCGCTCGACCGTGAGGACGAGGCCGCCGATCTCCTCGTCGCCGAGCTCCGCCGCCTCGCACGGGAGCAGGGGCTGTGGGCTCCGCACCTGCCGCCGGAGGCCGGCGGCTCGAGCGGGAGCTTCCTCGTCTACGCACACCTGAACGAGGAGATCGGCCGCTCGCTCTGGGCCCAGCTCGTCTTCGGCTGCCAGGCGCCGGACGCCGGGAACGGCGAGATCCTGTGGCTCTTCGGCACGGACGAGCAGAAGGAGCGCTGGCTCCGGCCGCTCGCCGCCGGCGAGGTGCGCTCGTTCTTCTCGATGACGGAGCCGGACGTTCCCGGGTCGGATCCGACGACGCTGCGCACACGCGCGGTGCGCGACGGCGACGAGTGGGTCATCGACGGGCACAAGTGGTTCTCGTCGGGAGCCGAGGGAGCGGCGTTCGGGATCGTCATGGCCGTCACCGACCCGGACGCCGAGCCGCACCGGCGCGCGACGCAGATCGTCGTCCCGGCCGACACGCCCGGCGTCGAGATCGTGCGCGCGATCCCGACGATGGGCCACCGCGGACACGGCTGGACGACGCACTGCGAGGTGCGCTACACGGGCGTCCGTGTTCCGGTCGAGAACACGCTCGGCGAGGAGGGCGACGGCTTCCGCATCGCGCAGAAGCGGCTCGGCCCGGGCCGCATCCACCACGTCATGCGCTGGCTCGGCCAGATGCAGCGGGCCTTCGAGCTCATGTGCTCGCTACGCGCTCGAGCGGGAGTCGTTCGGCGGCCCGCTCGCGGAGAAGCAGACGATTCAGAACTGGATCGCCGACTCGGCGGCGGAGATCCAGGCCTGCCGCCTCATGACGCTCGATGCGGCGCACAAGATCGACCAGGGCGACGAGGCGCGCGTCGAGGTCTCGCTGATCAAGTTCTACGCGGCGCGCGTGCTGCACGACGTCATCGATCGCGCGGTGCAGACGCACGGCGCGCGGGGGCTGACGGACGAGACGCCGCTCGCCGGGATGCTCGCGCTGGCGCGCGGCGCCCGGATCTACGACGGCCCGGACGAGGTGCACCGGATGGTCGTCGCTCGGCGGATCCTCAGGTCGTTCGCCGAGGGCGACGGCTGGCGCTTCGACTGAGCCGCGCGGACACGTGAGCCGCGGGCGACTCGTGCGGGCGTCGCTCGTCGGCGCGGCGGCGCGTTCTCCTCGGTGTCGCCGCGGCGCTCGCGACGCCGCACGCGATCCGCGTCGACGTCACCACCGCCGAGCCCGATTCACGTCTCCGGCATACGGATCGCAGCGGCCGGAGACATCGCCTGCGATCCCGCGGACGGCACGTTCCACGACGGTCGGGGAAGAGGCTTTGCGTGCCGTCAGCGCGCGACGTCGGACGTGCTCGTCGGCGCCGGCTACGCCGCCGTGCTCGCGCTCGGCGACATCCAGTACGAGGACGGCGCCCGCGCCGACTTCGATCTGTCGTACGACCCCGCGTGGGGCCGGGTCAAGGCGATCACGCGACCCGTTCCCGGGAACCACGACTACCGCACGCCCGGCGCCGCCGGGTACTACGACTACTTCGGCAAGGCCGCCGGCGACCCGGCGAAGGGCTACTACAGCTACGACCTCGGGCGCTGGCACCTGATCGCGCTGAACTCGAACTGCTCCGCCGTCGGCGGTTGCGGAGCGGGCTCGCCGCAGGAGAAGTGGCTGCGCGCCGACCTCGCCGCGAGTCGGGCGCGGTGCACGCTCGCGTACTGGCACCACCCGCGCTTCTCCTCCGGCTGGCACGGGAGCGACCGCACGTACACGGCGTTCTGGCAGGCGCTGGTCGACGCGGGTGCCGACGTCGTCCTCGTCGGGCACGACCACGACTACGAGCGCTTCGCGCCGCAGGACCCGAGCGGACGGCTCGACCTCGAGCGCGGAGTGCGCGAGTTCGTGGTCGGAACCGGGGGGAAGAGCCTCCGCGGGTTCCTCGGCTCGCGGCCGAACAGCGAGGCGCGCGACAGGTCGAGCTTCGGTGTCCTCGAGCTGACGCTCGGTGCCGGGGTCTACGCGTGGCGCTTCGTCTCGGCGGTCGGGTTCTTCGCAGACGCCGGCGTCGCGCGTTGCCACTGAGCTAGCGCGGCCCGGGCACGCCCTTGAACTCGTAGGGGAGTGGCTCGCGGCCCGGTTGGACGATCCACGCCTCGCCCGTGCCCTCGCTCTCGTACGCGGCCCAGACGCCCTCGGCGACGGCCTCGGCCGTGAGGAGGCGGAAGCCGCGCGACTCGAGCTCCTGCTTGAACTCGGGTGGCGTCAGCGCCGTGTCCGCCCAGCCGGGGCAGACGGCCTGGATACGGATCCCGCGCTCGGCGAGCTGCGGCGCGACGGAGCGGACGAAGCCCACGACGGCGTGCTTGGTCAGGCCGTAGACGGGATCGTCGGGGATGCCGACGAGGCCGGCGAGCGAAGCCGTCACGACGATCGTGCTTCCCTTCGGCATCACGCGATCGAGCCGGCGGACGCCGTAGACGACGCCGTCGACGTTCACTCCGACCGCGCGGCGGTACTGCTCGTCCGTGAGCGCCGCGATGTCGTCGCTCCCCGTGAGCACGCCTGCGTTGAGGCACGCGAGGTCGACCGAGCCGATGTGCTCCCAGGCCTCGGGGTCGGAGACGTCGAAGCCCGAGACGAGGTCGAGCTCCTTCACGTCGAAGCCCTCGGCGCGCAGCTTCGTCACGATCGCGCGGCCGATACCGCCGGCCGATCCGGTCACGAGCGCAGTCATGGAATGAGCACGACCTTTCCTGTCGATTGCCGGGTCTCGATGAGGCGGTGCGCCTCGGCTGCCTGCTCGAGCGGGAGCTCCGCGCCGACGATCGGCCGGACGGCGCCGCCCTCCCACAGCGCGAGGACGTCCCTCGCGGCGCGTGCGACGAGCTCCGGATCACGGCCGATGAGACGTCCGAGGTAGAAGCCGTGGACGCCGATGTTGCGTCCGACGAGCCAGGCGGGATTCACCTCCTGCCACATCCCGCCTGCGTAGCCGACCGCGATCGCCGTGCCCATCGGCTTCAGGAGGCCGAGCGAGGCGGTGAAGACGTCGCCGCCGACGAGGTCGAACACGACCTCCACCTGAGCGAGGTCGCCCATCTCCTCGTACGTCACCGCCTCGACCGCGCCGAGCGAGCGCGCGAGCTCGAGCTTCTCGGCGCTTCCCACCGCCGCGACCGGGTGGCCGTTCAGTGCGCGGACGATCTGCACCGCCGCCGTCCCGACCGCTCCTGCCGCCGCGGTGATCAGCACGCGTGCGCCGAACGCGATGCGAACGAGCTCGCTGAGCGGGATCCACGCGGTGAGGAACGCCATCGGGAACGCGGCTCCCTCCGCGAAGCTCGCTCCGTCGGGGAGCGGAAGGAGCCAGCGCCGGTCGACGGCCGCCCGCTCCGCATACCCGCCGGCCTCGCCCAGCGCGAAGCCCATGACGCGCGAGCCGTCGAGCTCTCCGGCGATCTCCGAGCCGAGCACGGCAGGGAGCTCCGGCATCTGCGGGTACCTGCCGAGGCGGATCAGGACGTCCGCGAAGTTGATCCCGGCCGCACGGACGTCGACGAGCGCCTGGCCGTCGACGGCCTCGGGCTCGGGCACCTCCTGGACGACGAGCTGCTCCGGCCCGCCGACGCCCTGCAGGACGGCGGCTCTCAACGGCCGGTGAACTGAGGCTCGCGCTTCTCGAGGAACGCGGCGACGCCTTCGGCGCCGTCCTCCGACTCGAGGCAGCGGCGGAAGCCGTCGGCCTCGCGGCGCAGGCCCTCCTCGAGCGGGAGGTCGCGGGTCGTGCGTGCGAGCTCGCGGAGTACCGCGATCGCGACGGGAGAGCGCGCCGCGATCGTCTGCGCGATCCCGAGCGCCGTCTCGCGCAGCTCGTCGCGCGGCACGACCTTCTCGACGAGGCCCCAGTCGTACGCGGTTGCGGCGTCGATGAAGTCGCCCGTCATGTTGAGGTACTGCGCTCGCCCGCTCCCGACGAGGCGCGGAAGCCGCTGCGTTCCGCCGCCGCCCGGGATGAGGCCGAGCTTGATCTCCGGCTGCCCGAGCTGTGCGTCGTCGGAGGCGACGCGGATGTCGCAGCACATCGCGAGCTCGAGCCCGCCGCCGAGGCAGAAGCCGTGGATGGCGGCGACGAACGGCGTCCGCGGCTGCGTCCATGCGGTGACCGAGCTTCTGGATCCCGCGTGCCGAGCCGCTCTCCTGCGCCTCCGCGGCGGCCTCGCGCAGCGACGGGAACTCCTTGATGTCCGCACCCGCGACGAACGCGCGCTCGCCCGCGCCGGCGAGCACGATCGCGCGGACGCCGTCGTCGGCGTCGAGCCGGTCGATCTCGGCCTCGAGCTCCTCGAGGAGCGGCGCCGAGAGCGCGTTCATCGGCGGGTTGTCGATCGTGACGACGGCGACCGCGCCGTCGAGCTCGGACGAGATGTAGTCGCCCACTACGCCCGTCTCCGCCGGCTGCTGCCGCGAACTGCTCGCGGAGCGCCGTCTTGCGGAACTTGCCGACCGCGGTCTTCGGGATCTCCTCGACGAACTCGAAGCGCTCCGGGAGCCACCACTTCGCGAAGCTCGGCGCGAGGAACTCGCGCAGCTCGTCGGGCGACGCCTCCTCGCCCTCGCGGAGCACGACGACGGCGAGCGGCCGCTCCGACCACTTCTCGTCGGGGACGGCGATGACCGCGGCCTCGGCGACGGCGGGGTGGCCCATGAGCGCGTTCTCGAGCGCGACCGTCGAGATCCACTCGCCGCCCGACTTCACGAGGTCCTTCGCGCGGTCCTGCACCTCGACGAAGCCGTCCGCGTGGATCGTGACGACGTCGCCGGTCCTGAACCAGCCGTCCTCGGTCCAGCGGTCCGCGCCCTCGTCGGACTCGTAGTACGCGGACGCGATCGACGGGCCGCGCACCTCGAGCTCGCCCATCGTCTCGCCGTCCCACGGGACGAAGCCCGTCGGCGCCGCTCGCGCGGATCTCGACGAACGGGAGCGGGAGCCCCTGCATCGCGCGGCGCGTGTACGCCTCCTGCGGCGAGAGCCCCGTCTCCTGTCCCGGTGCCCCGGAGAGCGTGCCGACGGGGCTCATCTCGGTCATCCCCCAGCCGTGGACGATGTGCAGCCCGTGACGCTCCGAGAACGCCTCGATCATCGCGCGCGGCGGCGCGGCGCCGCCGACGGTCATGAAGCGGATGCTCGACGTGTCGTACACGCCGGGGTTGGCGTCGAGCGTCTGGAGGATCCCCATCCAGATCGTCGGCACGCCGGCCGTGACGGTGACCTTCTGCTCCTGCGAAGTCCTCGAGCAGGCTCACTGGATCGAGGTGGGGCCCGGGGAAGACCTGCTTGACGCCCGTCATCGTGCACGCGTAGGGGAAGCACCACGCGTTCGCGTGGAACATCGGGACGACCGGGAGGCAGACGTCGTCCGCGTGCATCCCGAGGCACCCGATCACCGTCAGCGCGTGGATCGCGATCGCGCGGTGCGAGTAGAGGACGCCCTTGGGGCGGCCCGTGGTGCCGCTCGTGTAACACATCGCGGCCGCGGCCCGCTCGGGGATGTCGCGGTACGAGAACGCCGACTCGTCGGCGTCCGCGATGAGGTCCTCGTAGTCGATCGCCCCGTCGGGCGTCTCGCCGTCGCCGACCGCGACGACGTGCTCGAAGTCGCACCGCGGCGACGAACTGCTCCGCGAGCGGCCAGAGGATCTTGTCGACGATGAGCACGCGGTCGCCGCCGTGCGTCGCGATGTACGTGTTGTCGTCGGGATGGAGGCGGAGGTTCAGCGTGTGCGTGACGAAGCCGCCGACCGGCGAGCCCATGTACGTCTCGAGGTGCTGCGAGTGGTTCCACATGAACGTGCCGACGCGGTCGCCGTCCTCGAGCCCGAGCTTGCGTAGCCCGACGACGAGCCTCTTCGTCCGCGAGACGAAGTCGGCGTACGTGTAGCGATGCCAGCTCTTGTCGGGGAGTCGGCTCGCGATCTCGTTCTCGCCGTACAGCTCGTCGGCCCGGCGCAGGAGCGCGGGAACGTTGAGCTGGTAGTCCATCATCAGGCCGTCCGTGAGCACCTCAGCCTCCTTGGGCGATCGTCACGGGTGACTCGACTCGGAGCCGGACGGCGCGTCCTGCGCGTCGAGCAGCGAGGCGGCGATCTCGGCGCGGAGCCGGGTGCCCGAGGCGCCGAAGCTCTGGATGCCGAGCGCGCGCTTGTACAGCCGGTGGAGCCGGTGCTCCCAGGTGAAGCCGATGCCGCCGAGCGACTGGATCGCGGTCTCGCAGACCGCGACGGCGCTCTCGCCCGCGTACGACTTCGCTGCGGCGGCTGCGATCGCCGCCTGCGCGTCGCCGGTCGCGACGCACCACGCGGCCCAGAGCGCGAGCGAGCGCGAGAGCTCGACGCGCGTGTACGCATCGGCGAGCGGGTGCGACACGGCCTGGTAGACGCCGATCTTCTTCCCGAACTGCTCGCGCGACGAGGCGTACTCGATCGCGTCCTCGAGGGCGAGCCGCGCGACCCCGCAGGCCTCGAGCGCGAGTGCGGTCTGCGAGCGGGCCTCGATCTCGGGAAGCACGCCGGAGTCCGCGAGCCTTCGGCCCGGCTCTCCTCCGCGGACGACGCCGAGCGGGCGCGACTCGTCGGTCGTGTCGAGGATCTCGCGCTCACCGCCGACGAGCTCGTAGATGCCGTCGCCGCCGACGATCGCGACGTGCTCCGCGGTGTCGAGGTCGGGCACGAGCGGACCGAACGCGAGCGTCCAGCTCGCCTCGCCCGCCGCGACCGCGGCACGGTCCTCGGCCGGGAGTGCCGGCAACGTCACCCCGACCGTGGCGAAGTAGGGGCCGCGGTAGAGCGCGCGCCCGAGCTCCTCGAAGAGGACGGCCTCCTCGAGGAAGGAGAGCCCTGCGCCGCCGTCCTCCTCCGCGATCGAGACGCCGGTCCAGCCGAGCTCGGCGAGCTGCGTCCACGTCGGCTCGGGAGTCGCGCCGAGGAACTCGCGTGCCTGCTCGCGAAGCGCCTCCTGCTCGGGTGTGAAGGTGAAGTCCATGGCCGCTAGCGGGAGTAGGGGAGGCCGAGCACGCGCTCGGCGACGATGTTGCGGAGCACCTCCGACGTGCCCGCCTCGATGGTGTTGCCGCGGCTGCGGAGCTGCTGGTACTGCCAGTAGCCGCCGTACGGCGCGTTCTCCTCGCCGAGCGCGGCGTCCGGGCCGAGGATCTCGAGGGCGAGCTTCGTCACGCGCTGGTTCGACTCCGACCAGACGAGCTTCGAGATCGACCCCTCCGGTCCCGGCATCCCGGTCTTCATGAGCGCCGAGAGCGAGCGGTAGTTCGTGAAGCGCACCGCCTGCATCTCGATCCACTCGCGCGCGATCCGGTCGCGCTGGAGCGGATCGGCTCCGCGGTCCCGTGCGAGCGAGACGAGCTTGCGGATCTGCACCTCGAGCGCGGCCTGCAGCGCGAAGCCCAGCGTGCCGCGCTCGTGCAGGAGCGTCGTCATCGCGACCTGCCAGCCGCCGCCGACCTCGCCGAGGAGGTTCTCCGCGGGGACACGCACGTCGGAGAAGAAGATCTCGTTGAACTCCGCCTCGCCGGTGATCTGCCGGAGCGGCCGCACCTCGACGCCCGGCGCGTGCATGTCCACGATGAGGTACGTGAGCCCCGCGTGTCGGCTCGACTCGGGGTCGGAGCGCGTGAGGAGGATGCAGAAGTCGGCGAGGTGCGCGAACGACGACCACACCTTCTGGCCGTTGACGACGAAGTGCCCGTCGTCGAGCGTCGAGCTCGTCCGCACGCCGGCGAGGTCCGAGCCCGCGCCGGGCTCGGAGAAGCCCTGGCACCAGATCTCCTCCGCGGAGAGGAGCGGCGCGAGGTAGCGCGCCTTCTGCTCCTCGGTGCCGTGCGCGATGATCGTCGGCCCGGCCATCCCGATCCCGATGACGCCGATGTGCGGCGGTGCCTCGGCGCGCGCCAGCTCCTCGAGGAAGATCGCCTGGTGCGTGTACGGCGCGCCGCCGCCGCCGTACTCCTCGGGCCACGTGAGCCCCACGTAGCCGGCGTCGTAGAGCGCACGGCTCCACGCGCGCATCTCCGGCCCGTCGAAGCGCGCGGCCCCGCCGCGGTTGCCCTGGATCCCCTCGGGGAGGTTCTCCTCGAGCCACGAGCGCAGCTCGGCCCGGAACGCGGCCTCCTCGGGCGTGTCGCGCAGATCCATCAGGCCGATCGTAATCAGTCCGCGGCCCCAGGTCATTGCGACGGTGCGCTGTGCCCCGTTTAGGGTCTCGCTCCGGATGGCCCTCCTCGAGGTACGGGACGTCACCCTGCGCTTCGGCGGAATCGTCGCGCTCGACGGCGTCTCCTTCGACGTCGAGGAAGGGCAGATCTCCGGGCTCATCGGGCCGAACGGCGCGGGCAAGACGACCGCCTTCAACGTCATCACCCGGCTGTACAAGCCGGACTCCGGCCAGGTGCTCCTCGACGGCTCGTCGATCCTGCGGCAGCCCGCCTACAAGATCGTCCGCAAGGGCGTCGCGCGGACGTTCCAGAACATCCAGCTGTTCCGCACGATGTCCGTGCTCGAGAACGTGCTCGTCGGCGCGCACGGTCGCGGGCGCAACGTGGGGGAGAAGGACGCTCTCGAGGTGCTCGACGTCGTCGGGCTGCGTGACCGGGCGCTCTTCCCGGCCGCGGGGCTCCCGTACGGCACGCAGAAGCGGGTCGAGCTTGCCCGCGCGCTCGTCGCGAAGCCGCGCCTGCTGCTCCTCGACGAACCGGCCGGCGGCCTGAACCACGAGGAGGTCGCGGATCTCGGCGTCTTCATCCGGAAGATCCGCGACGACTTCGAGCTCACGGTGCTCCTCGTCGAGCACCACATGAACCTCGTCATGAGCATCTCCGACCACGTCAACGTCCTGAGCTTCGGGCGCAAGATCGCCGACGGGACGCCCGCGGTCGTGCAGGCGGATCAGGCGGTCATCGAGGCCTATCTCGGCGTGGACGACGAGCACGAGCCAGAGCCGGCGCACGACCCGGTCGAGCCGGCGGACCCCGATGCCGAGGACGGCGCATGAGGACGCTCCTCGAGCTCGACGGCGTCGCGGCGCGCTACGGACCGGTGCAGGCGCTGCACGACGTGTCGCTCGTCGTCCGCGAGGGCGAGGTCGTCGCCGTCCTCGGCGCGAACGGCGCCGGGAAGACGACGACGCTCCGCGCGATCTCGGGCACCGTGTCGCGGTCGGGCACGATCGAGCTCGACGGGAAGCAGCTCAAGGGAGGGCCCGAGGCGGCGGCGAAGGCCGGCGTCGCGCACGTGCCCGAGGGGCGCGGGACCTTCGTCGACCTCACCGTGACGGAGAACCTCAAGCTCGGCGCGTACACGCGCCGCGACCGCTCGGTGAAGGCGGACATCGCGCGCATCGCGGAGTACTTCCCGTGGATGACGGAGCGCGGAGGTCAGCGCGCCGGCACGCTCTCGGGCGGCGAGCAGCAGATGCTCGCGCTCGGCCGTGCGCTGATGAGCCGGCCGCGGCTGCTCCTCCTCGACGAGCCGTCGCTCGGACTGGCGCCGATGGTCGTCCGCGAGTTCTTCCGGATCGTCGGCGAGCTGAACGAGAAGGAGGGCCTCACCGTGCTCGTCGTCGAGCAGGACGCGCGGATCGCGCTCGCGGCGTCGCGGCGCGCGTACGTCCTCGAGGTCGGCCGCGTCGCGCTCACCGGCACGAGCGCCGAGCTGCGTGACGACGAGTGCCGTCCGGCGGAGCTACCTCGGTGCTGACTCGATGGTCCTCGCCGCGCTTCACGCGACTTCATGCAGCAGGTCGTGTCCGGCCTCGCGTCCGGGGGCATCTACGCGCTCCTCGCGCTCGCGCTCGTGATCATCCATCGCTCGACGGGCGTCATCAACTTCGCGCAGGGCGAGATGGCGACGCTCTCGACCTACATCGCGTGGACGCTCATCGTGAACCACGGCTGGCGCTACTGGCCGGCGTTCGTCGTGACGCTGCTCGTCTCGTTCCTCGGCGGAGTCGGCGATCCACCGCGTCGTGATCCGTCCGGTGGAGCGCGGGAGCGTCCTCCGGATCGTCATCGTGACGATCGGCCTCCTCGTCGCGATCAACGGCTTCGTGATCTGGAAGTGGGGCGGCGAGCCGCAGCAGCTGCAGAGCCCGTTCGGGACGGACACGTACGACGTCGGCGGTGTCGTCGTCGCCGCCCACGACATCGGGACGATCGCGGTCGCCCTCGGGATCGTGTTCCTCCTCTGGCTCCTCTTCCAGTTCACGAAGGTCGGCCTCGCGCTTCGCGCAGCGGCAGTGAATCCCGAGGAGGCCCGGCTCGTCGGCGTGCGGGTCACGTGGATGCTCGCGCTCGGCTGGGGCCTCGCGGCGTTGCTCGGAGCCGTCGCCGGGATGCTCACCGCGCCGACCGTCGGGCTCGATCCGAACATGATGGCGGCGGTCCTCATCTACTCCTTCGCCGCTGCCGTGCTCGGCGGGATCGACTCCCCGATCGGCGCCGTCGTCGGCGGCCTCCTGATCGGCGTCCTCCTGAACATGCTCAGCTACCTGAGCCAGTACGGCGCATTCGACTGGTTCACCGAGGAGCTGCGGCTGCCGATGGCGCTCCTCATCATCCTCGTCGTGCTCCTCGTGCGGCCGCAGGGGATCTTCGGCAAGCCGGAGGTGAAGCGGGTTTGAGGCCTCGCACGCAACGCATCATCGGGTTCGTCGCGTTCGCGGCGTTCGTCGTCTTCGTCGCGGTGCTGCCGTCGTTCATCAGCGACTTCAAGGCGCGCGACTACTCGTACGTCGCCATCTATCTGATCGCGCTCCTCGGCCTCAACATCCTCACCGGCTACACGGGTCAGATCTCACTCGGCCATGGCGCATTCATGGCGATCGGCGGCTACACGACCGCGATCCTCATGGCCGGCAACGAGCAGTTCGGAGGGCCGATCTCGGGCGGAGTGAAGGATCTCTGGACGCTTCCCGATCGCCGGACTCGTCGCCGGCCTCGTGGGGCTCGCGTTCGGGTTCCCGGCGCTCCGACTGTCCGGGCTCTACCTCGCGCTCGCGACCTTCGCGATCGCGGTCGCGATGCCGTCGACGGTGAAGCGCTTCGAGGAGTTCTCGGGCGGCGGGACCGGCATCCAGCTCTTCGGCACCCCGGAGCTCACCGGCTCGATCGCCAACGTGCACGTCCTCGGCCGCTCGCTCACGCCCAACGACTGGATGTACTACCTCGCCTGGTCGATCGCGCTCGTGCTCTTCGCCGTCGCGTGGCTCATCCTCCGCGGACGGACCGGGCCGCGCCTTCCGCGCAGTGCGTGACAGCGAGATCGCCGCCGTCTCCTCCGGCGTGAGCCTGGCGAAGTACAAGACCCTCGCCTTCGGGATCAGCGCGGCGTACGCGGGCGTCGCGGGCGGGCTCTTCGCGATCGCGAGCGCGTTCGTGAACCCGGACACGTTCCCGGTGGCGCTCTCGATCTACCTCCTCGTCGGGATCGTCGTCGGTGGTCTCGGCGGCCTCTCGGGGCTCGTGTTCGGCGCGATCTTCATCGCGTTCCTCCCGCTCTGGGCACAGGGGCAGGATCTCGGCTCGCTCCTGCCCGACCGGATCGTCGAGGAGACGCAGAAGCCGGGCGGGCCCGGCGATCGTCTACGGCGTCGTCCTCATCCTGCTGATGTTCGTGCTGCCCAACGGCGTCGGCGGGCTGTTCCGACGGGTCGGGCAGCTCATCTCGGGTCGTCGCTACTCTCGGCCGAAGTGAGATCGCGTCGTTCCGTTCTCGTGGCCGCGTTCGGCGCGGCACTCGCCGTCGCGCTGCCGGTCGCGTTCGCCGGCTCGTCGGCGGATCCCGGCGTCAGCGCGACGACCATCGTCATCGGCGGGACGTCGCCGCTCACCGGCCCGGCCGCGTCGTACGCGTCGGTCGCCCGCGGCGCGAAGGCGTACTTCGAGTTCGTCAACGCCGGCGGCGGCGTGGCGAAGCGGAAGATCGACTACCGCATCGTCGACGACGCGTACAACCCCGCCCAGACCGTGCAGGCGGTGCGCCGGCTCGTCGAGCAGGACAAGGTGTTCGCCGTCTTCAACACGCTCGGCACCGAGGCGAACCTCGCGATCCGCGACTACCTGAACCAGATCAAGGTGCCGCAGCTCTTCGTCGCATCGGGCGCGACGACCTGGGGTCGCGACGCTGCGAAGTACCCGTGGACGATCGGCTTCCAGCCGAGCTACGCGGCCGAGGGGCTCGTCTACGGCCAGTACATCGCGCGGACGAAGAAGAAGGCGAAGGTCGCCGTGCTCTTCCAGAACGACGACTACGGCAAGGACCTGCTCTCCAGCCTCAAGCTCGGGCTCGGCCGCTCCGGCTCGAAGGTCGTCGCCGCCGAGCCGTACGAGGTGACGTCGCCCGACGTCGGCTCCCAGATCGCGAAGCTCAAGGCCTCGGGCGCGAACGTCCTCTGCATCTTCGCGACGCCGACGTTCGCGATCCAGGCCTACGTCTTCGCGAACCGCCTCGGCTGGAAGCCGCTCGTCGATCAACAACGCCGTCTCCGGCACCTCGAACATCATGGTGCTCGCCTCCGAGGGCGGGAAGAACAAGCTCGTCGAGGGGACGATCACGACGACCGTCCTCAAGGACCCGACCGATCCGCGCTGGAAGAACGACGCGGGGATGAAGCAGTACCGCGCTCTGCTCGCGAAGTACGCGAAGGGCGCGAACCCCGACGACGTCTACCACGTGTACGGCATGGCGGTCGCCTACGAGACGGTCGGCGCTGTTCAAGCGGCTCGGGGCGAATCCGACCCGTGTCGGCCTGATGAAGGCGGCGCGCTCGATCTCCGACGCGAAGAACCCGTTCCTGCTTCCCGGGCGTGTCCGTGAAGACGGGCAAGGGCGACAACTTCCCGATCCAGCAGGGCCAGCTGCAGCGCTGGACGAAGGGCCGCTTCGTCCCGGTCGGCGGGCTCTGGACGTCGAAGCGGAACTAGCCGAGAGGCGCCGAGCGGGCGCCCGCCGGGCTCGATCTCGGTGCTGGCACCTATTGCAGTCGGGAACGTCGAGGCGAATGATCTCGGGATGCGCGACCTTCGACTCCTCGCTTGCGGGGTAGCACTCGCGACCGTCTGCTGTCTGACCGTCGGATTCCTGCACGTCCTCGGTGTGGTGCCTTCGGAGCAGGAGGACTGGATACCCCTCGCGGTCTACCCGTTCCTCGCCGTCGCCTTCCTCTCGCCGACCGTGATTGGGCTCCTCATCGCCTTCCAGCTGCCGCGCAACCTGATCGCCTGGATCCTCTTGCTGGGAGCGCTCCTCCCCTGCCTCCAACTCCCCGCCGAGCAGCTCGTCGGCGCCGCCTGGGCGTTCCAGTCGGAAGCGGCGACGATACCGCTCCTCTTCGCATGGCCGGTAGCCGTTGCGCTCGTCTTCCCGACCGGCCACCTGCTGTCACGACGGTGGCGCTGGGTCGTGTGGATGGCCGTCGTGAGCTTCGGGCTCACGATCGGCCTGAAGCTGTTCGACCCGGAGCCGTACGCGCCGCCGAACGACGACATCCGGAACCCGGTCCTCGGCAACGCATTCGGTGAGTTCATCGTGGACTCCGGCCTCTGGATCCCCTTCGGCCTCGGGGTGGTCGCGACCCTCTTCGCGGGCGCTCTCGCGGTCATCCTCCGCTTCCGTCGCTCGGTCGGGGTCGAGCGTTTGCAGATGCTATGGCTCCTTTGGGGCGCGGCGCTGATCCCGCTCGTCCTCGTGCTGGACATCGTCATGAGCAGGTGGTTCGGAGGCGGCGGCATCGTAACGTTCTCGCTCCTCCTCGTCGCCCAGTGCGCTCTTGTGACCGCGATCGGGGTCGCAGTCGTGCGGTACCGCCTGTACGCGATCGAGCGACTCGTGAACCGCACGCTCGTCTATGTGACGCTGACGTTCCTCCTCCTGGCCGTCTACGCGGTGATCACGGTCGGGCTCGGCGTGGTCGCGGGTGGCGATTCGACCCGGGTCGTCGCCCTCGCGACGCTCGTGATCGCTCTCGCCTTTCGTCCGCTGCGCGCGCGACTGCAGGACCTCGTCGACCGCCGCTTTCGCCGTGCGCGCTACGAGGGTGTGCGTCGTGTCCGCGCCTTCGAGAACGACGTGCGCGATGGTCGGCGAGCCCCCGAGGAGATCTGCGCTGTCCTGGCCGAGGCGCTCGGTGACCCGCTCGCCGACCTCTACTTCTGGCTGCCCGAGACGGAGGCGTACGCGGACGCTGCCGGCGAGATCGTCGAGCCTCCTGTCGACATCAGAGCTCGCCGGCGAGATCCGGCGCGACGACGTGCGCACGGCGATGCTGCTCCACGATCCGACCTTGCTCGAGCGCCGTGATCTGCTCGACGGCGTCCTCGCGGCCGCAACGCTCTCGATCGAGATGGCTCGGCTCCGGGTCGAGGTGAGAATCCAGCTCGCCGAAGTCGAGGCATCGCGCACGCGCATCGTCGAAGCAGGCTACGAGGAGCGCCGACGCCTGGAACGCGACCTCCACGACGGAGCGCAGCAGCGGCTGGTATCGCTCGGCGTCCAGCTCCGTCGACTCCAGTTCACGCTTCCCTCGGAGGCGAAGATCCTCTCGCCCGCGCTCGACCAGATCGTGGACGAGGTCGGCGCGGCGATCGGCGATCTCCGCCAGATCGCGGCGGGCGTACGACCGGCGCGGCTCGATGACGGCCTCGCTGCCGCGCTTCGCGATCTCGCGCGCACGTCTCCGATCCCGGTCGAGGTCGACGCGCCAAGCGGAGCGCGTCACCGCGAGCGTCGAAGCGGCCGCCTATTTCGTCGCATGCGAGGCGATCACGAATGCCGTCAAGCACGGATCTGCGTCGAAGGTCGCTGTACGGGCCGTTCGCGACGACGCCACCTTGCGCGTGAGCGTCTCGGACGACGGAGTGGGAGGCGCAACCGTCCGACGCGGGTCGGGCTCGCCGGTCTCCGGGACCGGGTTGCAGCGCACGGCGGCACGCTTCGACATCGCCAGTCCGCGAGGCGGCGGCACGACGGTGGAGGTGGCGATCCCATGCGAGTCGTGATCGCCGAGGATGCCGTGCTCCTGCGCGAGGGACTCGCAGGACTGCTCGAGGACGCCGGCCACTCCGTGGTCGCGCGTGTCGGCGACGGTGAGGCGCTCCTCGCCGCCGTCGCCGAGCACGAGCCCGATCTCGCGATCGTCGACGTCCGGATGCCGCCGACCTACGAGGACGAGGGCATGCGCGCGGCCGTCGAGATCCGCAGAGCTGCACCCGGACACCGGGGTGCTCGTCCTCTCCCAGCACGTCGAGAGCAGGTTCGCGGTCGAGCTCGTCGGCTCCGAGGGCGGCTTCGGCTACCTCCTCAAGGACCGCGTGCTCGACGTCGCGGAGTTCCTCGACGCGGCCGAGCGCGTGAGCCGCGGTGGCTCGGCGCTCGATCCCGAGGTCGTCAAGCAGCTCCTGGCGCCGCCCGAAGCGAGGACGACCCGCTGGCCGAGCTGACACCTCGCGAACGTGAGGTGCTCGCTCTCGTCGCCGAGGGCGCGTTCGAACGCGAGCATCGCGAAGGAGCTCTGGCTGACGGGGAAAACCGTCGAGACGCACGTGCGGTCGATCCTCGGGAAGCTCGACCTGCCGCAGGACAGCGACACGCACCGCCGCGTGCTCGCCGTCGTCACGTACCTCCGCGCCTCGGTCGCGTAGTCGATCTCGGTACCAGCACCGAGCCGCATCCGGTGCTGGCGTCGATGTGCTGCGGGTCGTGGCTTTCTAGCCTCGGTGCACGTCAACCGAAGGAGGAAGTCGATGCAATCGAAGTACCGCACGCTCCTCGTCGCCGCCGCAGCGGCACTTGCGATCGCGTCGTCGGCGGTCGCGTCCGTCGGACTGTCGGGAACGTACGAGACGAAGATCAAGAGCCCGGCTCAGCTCAAGGGGACGTGGGCCATCACACTCGCAAAGGGAGGCGCGTACACGGTCGCGGTGAACGGGCAGCCGGGCGCTCGAGGCAACTACTCCACGACTCCAACGACGATCACGTTCGTACGCGAGCGCGGAAGCGGCTGCACCGGAAGGGGCACCTACACCTGGAAGAGGTCGGGGAAGATCGTGACCTTCGTTCGCAAGCGCGAGTCCTCGTCCTGCCAGGTGCGGGCAGCTGTCCTCGCACACCGCTTCACCCAGGTGCGCTAGCCGCCGGTGACGAGAGATGACGGTTATTCGACACATGGCATTGGTGGCGCTGATCCTGAGCCTTGCTGTGCCGGCCGGATGTAGCGGCGGCGGCGATGCCGTGTTCCGACCGGCAGCAGGCTCGGACAGCCTGTACTGCAAGACGTACCGGGCGTGGAAGGTCTACGAGCTCGAGAACGGGGAGGGCTTCGATCAGCCCAACCCTGCCGCTCTGCGAAGGTTCTGGAACGCGTACCTCGTCTCCGAAGAGTCGCTGCTTCAGCAGGCGCCATCACAGATCCGTGCTGCGGTCGCGCTCAAGGTGCGTTTCATCCGAACGCGTCTGACCCCCGTCATGGAGAAGTACGGCTTCGACCTGAAGCGGATGCAGAGTGTGGGCACGCCGGCTGAGCAGACGACTGTCTTTCAGGGTCCTCCTGCCGATGTGCTGAAGGCCAGGCCGCCGCGTACGCCTACGAGGACGGGGCATGCGGGACGCAGCCCTCGCCACCCGCGGTAAACGTCGTCTTCGACCGCCAAGACGGCGTCGACGCCCTTCTGTGCGGTGTTGAGTGCGTTCAACGGCGAGTTCGACGAGATCGCGGTCTCGCAGTTCGACCCCACGGTCATGCGGACCGCTCGTCACGGAAGTTCGCTTCACGGCGCTCCTCGACCGTCTCGAAGACGACGGCTCCTCCGAGATCGCTGCCGACGTCGAGGCCGACGTCGAATGGTTCCGCACTCGCTGGAGTGACGTCGTCGCACGGTACGGCTACGACCTCCGGCACATCTACCTCGATGCCACACCCGAGGATCTGGCCGTGTTCAACCGAACGCACCCCGACGTCCTCGAGCACGCTTCCCGCGATTCGGCGTACGAGGAGCAGGTGTGCGAGCGCGGCTAGCTGTGTCGCAGGGCGCACATTTCGCTCGATCGACTCCTCCGCGGCTGCCGCAGTCGACCACGTAGAACCCGCCGACGCCCTCCTTCGTCTCGGCGAATGGGCCGTCCGTGACGAGCGAAGGGCTGCCGATGTTACGTCTGGGCCCTCGCGAGGTCGACATGTGCGGCGTGCGTGAGACGATGGGTCGGTGCAGGAGCTCCTCGCCACTCCGCTCGATGAGCTGCTCGCGGAGGCGCAACGGCAGCGGCGTCAGTGGAGTGGGCTATCAGGAACAGGTCGCATGCTCTCCTTCTTTCCATGTAGACGAATGGAGCGCGGGTTCGACGCGCGGCGAGACCGGCGTGACACGATAGCCCCGTGGACGAGCTGCTGAGCGCGCCGCTCGAGGAGCTTCTCGCCGAGGCTCGACGCCTGCGGCCAGGCCCCCTCGTCACGTACTCGCCGAAGGTCTTCATCCCGCTGACGACGCTCTGCCGCGACGTCTGCGGCTACTGCACGTTCGCGCGGCCGCCCGCGGCGTGGCGAGCGCGCGTTCATGACCGAGGAGGAGGTGCTCGCGATCGCGCGCGCCGGTGCCGCCGCGGGCTGCCGCGAAGCGCTCTTCACGCTCGGCGACAAGCCCGAGCTGCGCTACAAGGTGGCGCGCGAGGAGCTGCGCGCGCTCGGCTGCGCGACGACCCTCGAGTATCTCGAGCGCTGCGCGAGGCTCGTGCTCGAGGAGACGGGACTCCTGCCGCACCTCAATCCCGGCGTGATGACGCGCGCCGAGCTCGAGGCGCTGCGGCCGGTCTCGGCCTCGATGGGGATCATGCTCGAGACGACCGCGGAGCGGCTCGGCGCGAAGGGCGGCCCGCACTGGGCCTCGCCGGACAAGCTCCCGGCGCGCCGCCTCGAGACGATCCGGCTCGCCGGCGAGCTCCGGATCCCGTTCACGAGCGGGATCCTCATCGGGATCGGCGAGACACGCGAGGAGCGGATCGACGCGCTGCTCGCGCTGAAGGCGCTCGGCGACGAGCACGGGCACGTCCAGGAGGTGATCGTCCAGAACTTCCGCGCGAAGCCAGGGACGCGCATGGCCTCGCATCGGGAGCCGTCGCTCGACGACCACCTCTGGACGATCGCCGTCGCACGGATCGTGCTCGGGCCTTCCTGGCACGTGCAAGCGCCGCCGAACCTCGCCTTCGAGGACTTCCCGCGCCTCCTCGACGCGGGGATCGACGACTGGGGCGGCGTCTCGCCGGTGACGATCGACCACGTGAACCCCGAGGCGCCGTGGCCGGAGATCGAGCGCCTCGCCGAGGCGACGCGCTCGCGCGGGCTCGAGCTCGCGGCGCGGCTCCCGCTGTATCCCGAGCACGTCGCCGACCTCGAGCGCTGGGTCGATCCCGCCGTCGCGCCGTATGTCCGCCGCGCTTCCGACGCGACCGGCCTCGCGCGCGACGACGCCTGGGCACCGGGCGAGCCGGTCGCGGTCCCGTTCGTCGTCCGGCGCGACGCAGTCCCGCTCGACCTCGTCGGAGCCGAGCTCGGCGAGGACGAGATCACGCGGCTGCTCGAGGCTCGCGGGGCGGAGGCGGCCCGTGTGTGCGCCTCCGCCGATGCCCTGCGTCGCGAGGTCTGCGGCGACGAGGTCACCTACGTCGTGACCCGGAACATCCAGTACACGAACGTCTGCTACTTCCGCTGCGGCTTCTGCGCGTTCTCGAAGGGGAAGCTGGCGGCGAACCTGCGCGGCGCGCCCTACCTCGTCCCGCTCGAGGAGATCGTGCGGCGCACCGAGGAAGCGTGGCAGCGCGGGGCGACGGAGGTCTGCCTCCAGGGCGGGATCCATCCGGCCTTCACGGGCGAGTACTACGCGGACGTCGTCCGGTCGATCAAGCGGGCCGTCCCCGAGATCCACGTGCACGCGTTCTCGGCGCTCGAGGTCTGGCAGGGCGCCGCGACGCTCGGCCTCTCGCTTGCGGAGTACCTCGGGCACCTCCGCGACCTCGGGCTCGGTTCGCTCCCGGGGACGGCTGCAGAGGTCCTCGACGACGAGGTGCGACGGGTCATCTGCCCCGACAAGGTCACGACGAACCAGTGGCTCGCCGTCCACGACGCCGCGCATCGCGTCGGCCTCCGCTCGAACGTCACGCTCATGTTCGGCCACGCCGACACGCCGCGATCGTGGGCGCGCCATCTGCTCCGCGCGCGCGAGCAGCAACAGCGGTCGGGCGGGTTCACCGAGCTCGTCCCGCTGCCGTTCGTCCCGATGGAGGCGCCGATCTACCTCCAGGGTCGCGCACGCCGTGGACCGACCTTCCGCGAGACCCTGCTCGTCCACGCGGTCGCGCGGCTCGCGCTCCATCCCGAGATCACGAACATCCAGGCCTCGTGGGTGAAGCTCGGGCCGGAGGGAACGCGACAGGCACTCGCGGCCGGAGTGAACGACCTCGGCGGGACGCTCATGAACGAGTCGATCTCACGGTCGGCGGGCGCGGCCTTCGGGCAGGAGCTCCCGCCCGAGCGGATGGAGGAGCTCATCCGATCTGCGGGACGTGTTCCACGGCAGCGGACGACGCTCTACGGCGATCCGCCGGACGAGCGCGTTCGCGCGTCCTTCGGCGCGGAGCCGCTCGCCGAGCCGATCAACCCGCCGGTGAAGGACGCCGGCCTCGTCGCGCCGCCGCGTCTCGTCCGGCCGGGCCTGATCGCCGCAGCGCCGCCTACGGCCTGACTACGACCTGCCGGCGAGCGGCAACCGGAGGAGCACACCGGGGAGTCGGCGTCGACTCTGGTCGATCGCGTCCCGGAGCGCCGTCGACGCCTCGGGGCCGTGGACTCCCTCGCCGTGGCCGACGAGGATCCGCTCCGGCTCGTACGCCGTGAGCGCGCGCGGCGGTGTGAGCCGCAGGAGCAGGTGCACGCCGATCGGCGCCTTCCCGGCGGTGTAGAACCGATTCGTCGCGAGCGCATCCGCGACGACGAGCGTCCGCCTCGCCGGCCACCACAGCGCCGACTCGCGCCAGCGCCTGCGCCGCATGACGGGGACGAACGTGAAGGGGCTTCCCGGCAGCTCGTCCGGCACGACGACATGCGGGACGCCGAGGCGTGCGGCGAGCGCGGCGCAGTCGCGATCGTGCCGGTCGAGGAGCTGGACGACTCCCGCCGGCTCGCCGAGCTCGAGCGCGCGGTCGACCGCCTCCGGCCAGTCGAGCGCGTCCACGAACCAGACCTTCCCGTCCGCGGCGAGCGCATGCGACGTGCGCGTCATCGCCTCGTCGACGATCCAGCCGAAGCCGTCGGGGCCGAAGTCGTCGCAGAGGCGCAGCTCCACCGAGCCGGACGCTAGCTACCCGAGGTCGTCGATCACCTCGCCCGCCGCCCGCTCGCCCGTCTCGACGGCGCCGTTCAGGTAGCCCTGGAAGTCGATCGACGTGTGCTCGCCGCAGAAGTGGGCGTTCCCCTCCTGCCGACCCTCGATCCCGGAGAAGCCGGTGTACTGACCGACCTTCCAGTACGAGTACGAGCCTCGCGTCCACTCGTAGCCGGTCCAGTAGTCGACCGTCGCCTTGCCGTTCCAGTGCTGCGAGAGGCCGGGGAGCACGGGCTCGATCTGCGAGAGGAATTGCTGTGCCCTGCGTCGTCGGCGTCCCCGAGCCGAAGCTCGCGCCGATCGTGCCGCCCGTGTAGTCGACGAGGATTCCCGACTGCCCGGGCTGCGCGCGTGAGACCTCCCACGTGCTCTGGTAGCCCCGGTCGGAGTACGTCTCGCCGTTCGACCCGAGGTCGTTCCAGTGGCGGCGCCTGAACTGGAGGTGGAGCTTCGAGTTCGTCCCCATCCCCATGCTCGGCGATCGCCTGCAGCTTGCGTGCCGAGAAGCCCGCCTGGGAGACGTCGACGGAGCGACGGACGATCGAGAAGGGAAGCGCGAGCACGACCTTGTCGGCCGCCACGGTCTTCGTCTTCGAGCCCTGCTTGAACGTGAGCGTGTAGGCGCCGGCCGCGGTTCGCTTCACGGCGACGAGCTCGGAGCCGGTCGTGATCTGTCCGTCGAGGGCCGCGCCGAGGCGCGACGGAATCTGGTCGTTCCCGCCGCGCACGTGGTACTTCTCGTCCGACTTGCCGAACACGCGGAACTGGCCCGGGCCGACGTAGCCGAGCAGGTAGACGAGGTTGAGCGAGCTCTGCACGCTCGACTCCGCGCCGTACTCGATGTTGTACGCGACGTCCAGGAGCTGGCCCAGCCGCGACGCGATTCCACCCGGCACCGACTCCTCGATCCAGTCGACGATCGAGAGGTGGTCGAGCTCGTAGCCGCGCTGCGTGTAGCTGTCGAAGAGCGTCGGGTAGCTCGCGGCCGAGAGGTCCGAGTGGAGCTTCTGCCAGACCTTCTTCAGGTCGTCGGTCATCTCGGCGAACGTGTACGGCGCGCCGTCGAAGTAGCCGAGGACCTCGGTGCCGTTCGCCTCTCCCTGGTGCAGGTTGTCGAGGTCGAGCCCGAGCTCCTGCACGAGGCTCCGGAGCTGGTTGTGACCCTGGTCGATCAGCTCGCCGCCGTGCTCGTAGACCTGGCCGTCGGCGAAGAACCCGCGGTCGCTCCAGCAGCGCCCGCCGAGCCGTGTCGACGCCTCGTGGACCTGCGCGCGATAGCCCGCTTGCTTCAGGCGATACGCGCACGTCAGGCCGGCGAGCCCGGCGCCGACGACGACGACGGCCGGAGACGTCGCCGCACGAGCCGGAGCGCCGAGCCGAGCGAGGCCGGCGACGCCGAGGCCGGCGAGCCCGGCCTGCTTGAGCAGCTTCGCGCGCGTCGTCCTCGCGCCCTCGTCCTCGTGCGCGATCTCCGCGACCGCGCGCTGGACGTTCTCCATGAGCGGCGTGCGAGCCATCCCGTCCCCCTTCGTCTCGCGTTTCCTGTCGGCGGCCCCACCATGCCCGACCGCGCCGTGCGATTCAACTCGCGTCCGGGGGCTCCTCCAGGGCGAGCAGGTCGTCGACGGTCTCCCGTCGCCGGATGAGGCGTGCCGTCGCCGTCGCGCACGAGCACCGCCGCGGGACGCGGGGTCGCGTTGTAGTTCGAGCTCATCGCGAGCGTGTACGCGCCGGTCGCAGGGACGGCCAGGAGGTCGCCGACGCGCGTCGGAGGAAGCGCGACGTCGTCGATGAGGACGTCGCCCGACTCGCAGTGGAGGCCCGCGACGCTGACCGTCTCCGTCGCAGGCTCGTCGGCGCGCGTCGCCGAGAGTGCCGTGTACCGCGCGCCGTAGAGCTGCGGGCGCGGGTTGTCCGACATGCCTCCGTCGACCGCGACCCAGGTGACGGAGTCGAGCCGCTTCACCGAGCGCACGCGGTAGAGCGTGACTCCGGCGCGGCCGACGAGCGCACGACCCGGCTCGAGCGCGATCCGTGCGGCCGGCAGGCCGTGCGCGTCCCAGGCCGCGGCGACGGCAGCGGCGACGGCACCCGCGAGCGCGCCGAGATCGACCGCGGGCTCGCCGAGCACGTGGCGGACACCGAACCCGCCGCCGACGTTCACGACGGCCGGCGTCCAGCCGAGCTCGTCGCGGCAGCGGCCGCGAACGCTGCGAGCAGCTCGATCGTCGCCGCGTGGGCGCGACACGTCGGCGAGCTGCGAGCCGACGTGGACGTGCACGCCGGCGACGTCGAGGTCGAGCGCCAGCGCGTCGCGGACGACGCCGAGAGCCGCGTCGGGCGGGAGCCCGAACTTCGATCCGTGGTGGCCGGTCCGGATCGCCTCGTGCGTGTCGGCCTCGACGCCGAGGGTCACGCGGACGAGGACGCGCCGGATGCCCGCCGCGACGGCTCGCCCGGCCTCTCCTTCCCCGTCGAGGACGACGGTCGCGCCTGCATCGGCCGCCGCGCGCAACTCCTCGTCCGACTTCGCGTTTCCGTGCACGACGAGCTGCTCGCCGCCGAGCCCGGCCGCTCGTGCGAGCGCGAGCTCGCCGAGCGTGGAGGCGTCGGCTCCGACGCCGTCCTCGGCGAGGAGCCGAAGCAGGGCCACGTTCGGGAACGCCTTCGAACCGTAGAAGAGCTGTGCGTCGGGCACGGCTGCCGCGCAGGCTTCGGGCCTGCGCACGGATCGTCTCCTCGCAGTACACGACGAGCGGCGTGCCGAACCGTTCCGCCAGCTCGACGGCCCCGACGCCACCGAGCGAGAGCGCTCCCCGCTCGATGCGTGCCGAATCGGGGAAGAGCTCGAGCATCGCCGGATTCTGCCTGGTACCGTTTTCGGCTCGTGCAGCAGCTTCTTGCGATAGCCCAGGGACCGAGCGCGGCGCCGCCGCGGCGATCCCACCCGGCCTCTCGCGCGAGAGGCTTTTTTGTTCCCCGACACGAATGAGACTGGCGATGGACGCATACGACGCGAAGACGATCGAGGAGCGCTGGCAGGCCGTCTGGGCCGAGGCGCATGCCTTCGAGGTCGCGAACCCGTCGCCCTCGGACGGCGAGCGGCTCCCGAAGAGCTACGTGCTGGAGATGCTCCCGTACCCGTCGGGCGAGCTGCACATGGGCCACATGCTCGTCTACACGATCGGCGACGTCGTCACGCACTTCCGCCGTCGCAACGGAATGCGCGTCCTGCATCCGCAGGGCTTCGACGCGTTCGGGCTGCCGGCCGAGAACGCCGCGATCCGCGAGGGCGGGCACCCGCGCGAGATCGATCGACCGCAACATCGCGAACATCACGCGCTCGATGCGCCGGATCGGGTGGGCGATCGACTGGACGCGCGAGGTCTCGACGCACGAGCCCGAGTACTACCGCTGGCAGCAGTGGCAGTTCCTCATGTTCCTCGAGCGCGACCTGGCGTACCGCAAGGCCGCGCCCGTGAAGTGGTGCCCGAACGACCAGACCGTGCTCGCGAACGAGCAGGTGATCGACGGTCGCTGCGAGCGGTGCGGCGCCGAGGTCGAGTCGCGGCTGATGGAGCAGTGGTTCTTCCGGATCACCGACTACGCCCAGGCGCTCCTCGACGACCTCGAGACGCTCGACTGGCCGGAGTCGATCAAGGCGCGCCAGCGCAACTGGATCGGCCGCTCCGAGGGGGCGGAGATCCTCTTCCGCTTCGAGGAGCTGGACGAGGACGTGCCGGTCTTCACGACCCGGCCCGACACGCTCTACGGCGCGACCTTCTTCGTCCTCGCTCCCGAGCACGAGCTCGTCGCGCGTATCGACTCGGACGACGTGCGCGACTACGTCCGCCACGCCTCGGCGAAGAAGACCGCGGAGCGGGCCGCGGCAACCGAGAAGACCGGGGTCTTTACCGGCCTGCACGCGATCAACCCGGTGAACGGGGAGTCGCTGCCGGTGTACGTGGCGGACTACGTGCTCGCCGACTACGGGACCGGGGCGATCATGGCCGTCCCGGCGCACGACCAGCGCGACTTCGACTTCGCCTCGGCGTTCGAGCTCCCGATCAGGCACGTCGTTCGTCCTCCGGGCGAGGAGGTGGACGAGAGCGCCGCGTACGTCGAGCACGCGGAGGGCGAGGTCCTCGTCAACTCGGCGGAGTTCGACGGTGCCGAGGCGCAGGAGGGCGGGCGCCGCGATCGTGGAGAAGCTCGAGGCCGAGGGTCGTGGCCGCTTCGCGATCAACTACCGTCTGCACGACTGGGGCTTCTCGAGGCAGCGCTACTGGGGCTGCCCGATCCCGATCGTCTACTGCGACGGGTGCGGGATCGTCCCCGTGCCGGAGGACGAGCTCCCGGTCGTGCTCCCCCACATCGAGGACTACAAGCCCAAGGGCCAGCCGCCGCTCGCACAGGCCGAGGACTGGGTCAATGTGCCGTGCCCGCGCTGTGGAGGCCCTGCGAAGCGCGAGACGGAGACGATGGACACCTTCGTCGACTCCGTCCTGGTACTTCCTGCGCTACTGCGACGCGCGCAACGACACGGCGCCGTTCGATCGCGCCCCGGTCGACTACTGGAACCCGATCGACCTGTACATCGGCGGCGTCGACCACGCGACGGTGCACATGATCTACGCGCGCTTCTGGGTCAAGGTGCTGAACGACCTCGGCATGCTCGGGTTCCGCGAGCCGTTCGCGCGCTTCTTCTCGAACGGCTGGGTGACGCTCGGCAAGACGAAGATGTCCAAGCGCGCCGGGAACGTCGTCGGCCCGGACGACTTCGTCGAGCGCTACGGCGCGGACGCGTGCCGGCTGAACATCCTCTTCCTCGGCCCCGCCGACGAGGACATGGAGTGGACCGAGACGAGCGTCCAGGCGATGACGCGGTTCGTGCGGCGTCTCTGGAGCGTGGTCGAGCGAGGTCGCCGCGAGCGCGCCGTCGGGTGAGCCGACGGGCGGGCCGCTCGAGCGGAAGGCGCACTGGGCGATCGCGAAGGTCACGGACGACATCGGCCGGCGGTTCGCGTTCAACACCGCGATCGCTGCGGTGATGGAGCTCGTCAACGAGCTCTCGCGCGATCGGAGCGGGCAGGACTCGCGCTTCGCCGCCGAGACCGCCGTCTCGCTGATCCAGCCGTACGCGCCGCACGTGGCGGAGGAGCTGTGGCAGCGGCTCGGGCACGAGCGGCTGTGGGAGGCGCCGTGGCCCGTTGCCGATCCGGCCATGCTCGAGGTCGACACCGTCGAGGTGGTCGTGCAGGTGAACGGGAAGATCCGCGATCGCCTCCGCGTGTCTCCGGGCCTCGGCGAGGACGAGCTCGTCGCGCTCGCGCGCGCGTCCGAGCGGGTGCAGGCGCACCTGGACGGCGGCGAGCCGGCACGGACGGTCGTCGTCCCCGGGAAGCTCGTCAACTTCGTGACGTAGCGGCCGGCGCCACGCAGGCGCGTTTTCTGCAGTCTCTCGACGGAGTCGTGAACCACGTGTGATCGGTGCGCGCGCCACCATGGCCTCGTGCCCATCGCCGTCTCCCGCTCGACCGCGATCGTCGGCGTCTGCGTCGCGCTGGCGCTGCTCGCGCTCGTCGGCCAGCGTCTCGCGCAGGCCGGCGCGGCGAGCGAGCCGGAAGCCCGTCGCCGCCGAGCTCGAGCCCGTCGCGGCGCCGCCGGCGCGTCCCGTGCTCGTCGTCCACGTCGTCGGCGAGGTGCGCCGGCCCGGGCTCTACCGGCTGCGCGACGGTGCGCGCATCGCCGACGCCGTCCACCGCGCGGGAGGTGCGGCCCGCGGCGCCGACCTCGCTGCGGTGAATCTCGCCGCTCCGCTCGTCGACGGGATCCAGATCCTCGTGCCGAGCCGTGCACGCGCCAGGCTCCGCAGGCACCGGCGAGCCGTCGAGCGGAGGAAGCGCGACCGGCGGGACGGTCAGCCTCTCGTCCGCGACCGTCGAGGAGCTCGACGAGCTGCCCGGGGTGGGACCGATCACCGCGCAGAAGATCGTCGACTACCGCGCCGAGCACGGGCCGTTCGCGTCGGTCGACGACCTCGACGCCGTCCCGGGCATCGGCCCGACGCGAATCGAGCAGCTGCGCGATCTCGTGACCCCGTGAGGAATCTCGTCGAGCTCCACTGGCCGGCTCTGCTCGTCGGGTCGGTCTGCGTCGGGCTCGCGGTCGCGATCTGGATCTCGGTGCCGCTTGCACTCGTCGTCGTCCGTATCGCTGGCTGCGGTCGCCGGAAGCGCAGTGCTCGACGGCCCTGCGCGTCTTGCGGCGGTCGGCGTCGCGCTCGCGCTCGTCGGGCTGGGGTGGGGCTCGCTCCGGATGGACGCGCTTCGCCGGAGCGTCCTCGTCGCGAGCGTGGGCGAGTCCGGCGTTGCGGAGCTCGTCACCGTCGCACCCGCTCGCTCCTCGCCCTACGCGACTCGCGTGCTGGCGGTGGCACGTGCGTTCAGGCGCGAGCCGGTGAGCGAGCGGGTGCTCCTCGTGCTCCCCGTCGGCCGCTCGCCGCCGCGCGGTGCCATCCTCGAGGCGACGGTCCGCGTCGCCGAGCCGCGGCCCGAGGAGGACGGATTCGACGAGCGCGCGTGGCTGGCGCGCCAGGGCATCCACGTCGTGCTCGAGGCGTCGAGCTGGCGCCAGATCGGGCGGCGCGGCGGGCATCGCGGGGTTCGGTGACGCGCTCCGCGACCGCATCGAGCGCGCGGTCGGGCGCGGCACGGACGGCGTCCGCCGCGGCATCGTGCTCGGCGTCGTCCTCGGCGAGGACGAGGGGCTCCCACGAGAGGTGCAGGACGACTTCCGCGCATCGGGGCTCTACCACCTGCTCGCGGTCTCGGGCCAGAACGTCGCCTTCCTCGCCGCGGGGATCTACGGCCTCGGCTGGCTCGTGCGGCTGCGGAGGACGTGGCGCGAGCTCTCGATCCTCGTCGCGATCGCCGTCTACGTCCTCGCGGTCGGCTGGCAGCCGTCGGTCGTGCGCGCGGGCGTCGCGGGCGCGCTGGCGTCGCTCGCCTGGCTCGCCGCCAGACCGCGCGACCGGTGGCACTTCCTGGCGGTCGGGGCGCTCGTGCTCATGGCGTGGATGCCGACGTCGGTGCTCGAGCCGGGCTTCCAGCTCTCGTTCGCCGCGGTCGCCGCGATCTTCCTCGCCGTCCCGCGCGTGCGGACGTCGCTCGACGGCTATCCGCTGCCGGCGGGCGTGGCCGATGCGCTCGCCGTCGCACTCGCGTGCGGTCTCACGACCGCGCCGATCGTCCTGCTGCACTTCGGCAACGCACCGCTCTACACGGTGCCGGCGAACGTGCTCGCGTTCGCGGCGGCGCCGCTCGTGCTCGGCCTCGGGCTCCTCGCCGCCGTGGTCGATCCGGTCTCGCCGACCGCTGCAGCCGGTCTCGCTGCGCTCGCGGGCTGGGCGGCAGCCTGGCTCGAGCTGGTCGCCCGAGTCGTCGCCGATCTTCCCGGCGCGCAGATCGGCGCGCGCACCGCACTGGCGCTGAGCGCGCTCGCCGTCGCGGGATGGTTCGTGGCTCGGGCTGCGCGGCGGCACGTCGCGCATCCCTCGGCAGAGACTCGGGCTCGCCGCGCGTGGTCTCGGGTGCCGCCGTCCTCGCCGTGCCGGTGTGGATCTCGACCCGGCCGGCGCCCGACGTGGGACCCGCCGGCAGGGCTCCGCGTGACCTTCCTCGACGTCGGCCAGGGCGATTCGACGCTGCTCGAGACACCGAGTGCCCGCGTCCTCGTCGACGAGGGGCCACCGGAGGCCGAACGTCGCGGGCCAGCTTGCGCGAATCGGCGTCCGTTCGCTCTCCGCGATCGTCATGACCCACCCGCAGCGTGATCACGTGGGCGGTGCGGCGGACGTGATCCGGCGGCTTCGCGTGCGGGAGGTGCTCGAGCCGGGCCTCGCTGCGACCGGGCCCGAGAGTGAGGAGGCGCTCGGGGCCGCGCGAGCGCGCGACGTGCGGGTCGAGGTCGTCCGAGCCGGAACGACCTTCCGTGTCGGCGGGCTCGTCCTGAACGTGCTGTGGCCGGCCGACGCGGGCACCCCGAGCGAGGACCCGAACCAGAACGCCGTCGTTCTCGTTGCGTCGTACGGGGAGACGGACGTGTTCCTCTCGGCCGACGCCGAGTCGGACGTGACGTCTCGGCTCCCGCTCGGCGCGGTCGAGATCATGAAGGTCGCGCACCACGGATCCGAGGATCCCGGTCTGGCGGACGAGCTGCGGACACTCCGGCCGCGTGTCGCGGTCATCTCGTGCGGCCGGAACAACGACTACGGGCATCCGCGCCCCGAGACCCTCGCGGCGCTCGCGGGATCGCCGGGCCTCGCGTGTGTACCGCACCGACCAGGACGGCCGCGTCGTCGTCGAGTCCGACGGCCGGAACCTGACGGTCCGGAGCGACCGCTAGTCGTGCCGCCCGCGAACCGCGCCGGATCGAAGGGCGCACCGTCTAAGGTGGCGGACGTGGCCGACGCGCCCGACAAGCCCGTCTACCTCATCACCGGGAGCGATCGCCCGAAGGTCGAGACGGCGATCGCGCGGCTGCGGGGTCACTTCGAGGTCGAGTCGATCGAGTCGGTCTCCGCGCTCGACACGTCGGGAGACGCGGCCGTCGGGCTCTGCAACGCCGGGAGCCTGTTCGGTGACGCTCGCCTGATCGTCGTCGCGGACGTCGACGGTGCGAAGCAGACGGACGGCCGGCGCAAGGGCGGCTGGAAGGCGGCGGACGTCGAAGCCGTGTCGGCGTACCTCTCGAGCCCCGCGCCGGCGACCGTGCTCGCGCTCGTGGCCGAGGAGCTGAAGTCGAGCTCGGCGCTCTGGAAGGCGTGCGCGAAGGCGGGCACCGTGCTCCCGTTCGACGTCGTGAAGAAGGAGCTGCACGGGTGGGTCGCGGAGCAGTTCCGGCAGCGAGGAGCGCGCGCGGAGCCGGAAGCCGTCGCCGCGCTCATCCAGCTCGTCGGCGACGACCCGCGCACGCTCAAGGGCGAGGTCGACAAGATCGCCACCTGGGCGGGCGACGAGCCCGTCGGCGAGCGCGAGGTGGAGGCCCTCGTGCCTTCGAACGCCGACGTGCCCGATCTACGAGCTCACCGAGGCGTGGTCGGTGCGCGATCCCGCACGAGCGCTCGACGTGTGCGAGACGATCTTCGAGCACGATCCGAAGCCCCGGCGCGACGTCGCGCCACGCCTCGCGGGATCGCTCGCGAGCCATCTCGGCCGGCTGCGCGACCTCAAGCGGCTCGCGGCCGAGGGAGTCAAGCCCAAGGAGGCCGCCGAGCGGCTCAAGCTGCACCCGTTCCGCGCACAGAAGCTGTACGGGCAGGCCGAGGCCTTCTCCGACGAGGAGCTCGACGATGCGGTGCTGCGCCTCGCCGAGCTCGACGGTGCGCTGAAGGGGCAGAGCAGGCTCGCCCCCGACCTCGAGGTCCAGCGCACGCTCGTCGCGCTGAGCAGGCGCCGTTCCTGACGCACGATCTCCCGAGGCAGCCGCTGCGCCGGAACGTGGCTACGAGGAACGGGTGCTAGGAAGCGCTCGCGACGAGCCGCGCGGCGCGCGACTTCTTGCGCGCCGCGGTGTTGCGGTGGAGCGCGCCGCGCGTCGCGGCGCGATCGATCGTCCGCACGAGCTCGCGATGCTCGGCGCTCACGCGCTCGGCGTCGGCGTCGCGCGACGGCCGCCTCGAGGCGCTTGGTCAGCGTCTTGATCGTCGAGCGGTAGCGGAGGTTCTCCGTCCGCTGGCGCTCCTGGATACCGACGCGCTTCTTCTGTTGCTTGATGTTCGCCATTCGAGGAAATGCCCGCTCTCGCGGGCCGCGCGATGGTAGCAGGACCGACTGGGAGAATCGGCGCGCAGACCGGCCCGATGGACACTCCTTCAGACATCTCGAACGCAACGCCTCCCGACGGCAGCGCCCACAACCGCCGGCTCGCGCGCTCGACCGCGGTCTTCTCGCTCGCAACCGCTGTCTCGCGCGTCCTCGGCCTCGTGCGCGAGATGGTCAGCGCGTACTTCTTCGGCGTCTCGGGACTGATCAACGCGTTCACGGTCGCGATCCAGATCCCGAATCTCGTGCGCGCGCTCGTCGCGGACGCGGCGCTCTCGGGCGCGTTCGTGCCGGTCTTCAGCGAGCTGCTCGAGAAGGGGGAGCGGAAGCGCGCCTGGCGCGTCGCATCGACGCTCTTCTGGCTGACGCTGCTGATCCTCGGCGGGATCACCGCGGTGTTCATCCTCCTGGCGCCGCTCCTGATGCGCCCGTTCGGCGACCCGGGCGGCGACTACGACCTCGCCGTCGGGCTGTCCCGCGTCCTCTTCCCGATCGTCGTCCTCCTCGGCCTGTCCGGGATCGTCGTGGGGATCCTCAACACGTACAACCACTTCGCTCTCCCCGCGCTCGCTCCGGTCGCCTGGAACGCGGTGATCATCGTCGGGCTCCTCCTCGGCGTCCCGCGGATCGACGACGAGAGCGGGCAGCTGTACCTCTACGCCGGCGTCGTCGTGCTCGGGACGCTCGTGCAGCTCCTCCTGCCGATTCCGTGGCTGCGCCGCCTCGACGGCCGGCTGACGATGGTCATCGACTGGCGCGACCCGGCGGTGAAGCGCGTGCTCGTCCTGATGTTGCCGGTGACGCTGACGATCGGCCTCGTGAACGTGAACTTCCTCGTCGACACGCTCTTCGCCTCGCGGCTGCTCGACCCCGAGCTCGCGCCCGCCGCGATCGACAAGGCCTTCCGCCTGTACATGCTCCCGCAGGGTGTCTTCGCGGTCGCCGTGACGACGGTGCTCTTTCCCGACGCTCGCGCGCCTCGCCGCGCGGAACGACACGCCCGGACTGCGTCGTGCGCTCGACGGCGGGCTCCGCCAGATCGCCTTCCTCCTCGTCCCGGCCGGGCTCGCTCTCGATCGTTCTCGCCGAGCCGATCGTGCGCCTCGTCTACCAGCGCGGCGAGTTCACCTCCGAGGACACGGTGATCGTCGCCCAGTGCCTGCAGGCGTTCTCGATCGGGCTCGTCTTCAACGGCTGGCTGCTGATCCTGAACCGCAGCTTCTACGCGGTGCAGACGAACTGGAGTGCCGACCGGGATCGCGCTCGGCGCCGTCGCCCTCAACGCCGCGTTCGACACCGTCTTCTACCGCCTCGGGATCTGGGGCATCCCGCTCGCGACGTCGACGGTGAACGTCGTCGCGGCGACCGTGCTGCTCGTGATGATGCGCCGCCGGATCGGGCTCGAGCACGTGCGGCGCACGCTCGGCGTCGTCGCCCGGGTCGCCGTCGCCGGCGCGGTGGCGGCGGGGCTCGCATTCGCGGCCTGGTACGGCCTCGACCGAGTGCTCGGCGACGGTCTGCTCGCCCAGGTGCTCTCGCTCGGCGCCGCGTTCGCCGTCGGCGGTCTCGCCTACGTCGGGCTCGCCCGGGCGCTCGGGCTGCGCGAGCTCGAGGCGTTGCTACTGTTGCGAGCCCGGCGCGACGAACCCTCGTAGGAGCGCTGATCCCTATGCAGCAAGACCGCATTCGCAACTTCGCGATCATCGCGCACATCGACCACGGGAAGTCGACGCTCGCCGACCGCATCCTCGAGCTGACCGGCGCCGTCTCGGCGCGGGAGATGCGCGAGCAGCTCCTCGACTCGATGGAGCTCGAGCGCGAGCGGGGGATCACGATCAAGGCACAGGCCGTGCGCGTGAACTGGCGCGGCCATCAGCTCAACCTCATCGACACGCCCGGGCACGTCGACTTCACGTACGAGGTCTCGCGCTCGCTCCAGGCGTGCGAGGGCGCGCTGCTCGTCGTCGACGCGGCGCAGGGGATCGAGGCGCAGACGCTCGCGAACGCCTATCTCGCCATCGACGGCGGTCTCGAGATCGTCCCCGCCGCGAACAAGATCGACCTCCCGCAGGCCGATCCCGACGGCGCCGCGAAGGAGCTGGGCGAGCTCCTCGGCGAGCCGCCCGAGCGCGTGCTGCGCATCTCCGCGAAGACCGGCGTCGGCGTCCCGGAGGTGCTCGACGCGATCGTCGAGCGGATTCCCGCGCCGGCCGGCGACCCGGACGCGCCGGCGCGCGCCCTCGTGTTCGACTCGTCGTACGACCAGTACCGCGGCGTCGTCGCGTTCGTCCGCGTCGTGGACGGCAGCTTCTCGACGCGCGAGCCGTTGCGCGCGATGGCCCAGGGCACCGAGTTCGACGCCGAGGAGATCGGCGTCATGTCCCCGGCGCGCGAGCCGATCGCGTCGCTCTCGGCCGGCGAGGTGGGATACGTCATCACCGGGCTGAAGGACGTGTCGCGACTCCGCGTCGGCGACACGCTCACGTCGCGCCGTCGCCCGGCGGCCGCGCCGCTGCCCGGCTACCAGGACGTCAAGCCGATGGTCTTCGCCGGGATCTTCCCGACCGACTCCGACGACTACCCGGAGCTCCGCGACGCGCTCGAGCGGCTGAAGCTGAACGACGGCTCGCTCTCGTACGAGCCCGAGACGTCGCAGGCGCTCGGCTTCGGGTTCCGCTGCGGGTTCCTCGGCCTCCTGCACATGGAGATCGTCCGCGAGCGCCTCGAGCGGGAGTTCGACCTCGACCTGCTCATCACGGCGCCGCACCGTCGCCTACCGAGCGATCACGCGGACGGGCCAGGAGGTCGAGGTGCACAACCCGGCCGAGATGCCGCGCGAGCTCGAGCAGGTCGAGGAGCCGTACGTGAAGGCGTCCGTGATCGTCCCGAAGGACTACGTCGGAGCGGTCATGGAGCTCGCGAACGAGCGCCGCGGCAGCTTCGACCACATGGAGTACCTGAGCGAGGGCCGCGTGCTCCTCCTGTACGAGCTGCCGCTCGGCGAGATCGTCCTCGACTTCTACGACCAGCTGAAGTCGCGGACCCGCGGGTACGCGAGCTTCGACTACGACCTCGCCGGCTTCCGGCCGGGCGATCTGGCGCGGGTCGACATCCTCGTCGGCGGCGAGCAGGTGGACGCGCTCTCGCTGATCATCCATCGCGACTTCGGCCTACGAGCGCGGGCGCCAGCTCGTCGAGCGCCTCCGGGAGGAGATCCCGCGGCAGATGATCGACGTGCCCGTGCAGGCGGCGATCGGCTCGCGCGTGATCGCCCGCGAGACCATCAAGGCGCGGCGCAAGGACGTGCTCGCGAAGTGCTACGGCGGCGACATCTCGCGCAAGCGCAAGCTGCTCGAGAAGCAGAAGAAGGGCAAGAAGCGGATGAAGCAGGTCGGCGGCGTCGAGGTGCCGCAGGAGGCATTCCTCGCCGTGCTCGAACCTCGACTCGGATCGGAAGCGCTAGCGATGGGCCACGTCCGCCACCTCTACGTCCATCTGCCGTTCTGCGCGCACCGGTGCGGGTACTGCGACTTCGTCACCGTCGTCGGGAGGCGCGGGCAGCACGCGGCCTACGTCGATGCGCTGCTCGCGGAGCTCGAGCTCGAGCGGGACGTGCTCGCGGACCGAGGTCGAGACGGTGTTCCTCGGCGGCGGCACGCCGACCTTCACCGAGCCGCGCGAGCTCGAGCGGCTCCTCGACTGCGCTGCCGCCCGCGCCGGGAGGTGACGGTCGAGGCGAATCCCGGAGACGGTGACCGCCGAGGTCGCGGCGCTTCTCCGGGCGAACGGCGTCACGCGCGTGTCGCTCGGCGCGCAGAGCTTCCAGCCGCGATCTGCTCGACGTGCTCGAGCGGCAGGCCACGCCCGACGACGTCCGGCGTGCCGTGCGCACTCTCCGCGCTGCCGGGTTCGACAACCTCTCGCTCGATCTCGTCTACGGCATCCCGGGCCAGAGCCCGGCCGATCTCGCCGCAGACCTCGCCGAGGCGGTCGCGCTCGAGCCGGAGCACCTCTCCTGCTACGAGCTCGAGGCGAAGCCGGGGACGCGCTTCACCCACGCGCACGGGGAGGAGCTCGCGCGCCAGGCCGACGCGATGGAGGGGTACTTCGAGCAGGTCGTCGACACGCTGACCGCGGCCGGGTACCGCTGGTACGAGACCGCGAACTTCTGCCTCGAGGGGCTGCGCGCCGGCGGGCGCGACCTACGGGCGCAGCACAACCTCGGCTACTGGCAGGGCCGCGACTACCTCGGGCTCGGGATCGGCGCCGTCTCGACGGTCGCGGGCGAGCGGCGCCGGAACCTCCCGAGCCTGCGCGCGGTACGTCGAGCGCTCTCGCGGCCGGCGACGCAGCCGCCGCGCGAGGTCGAGCCGATCGACCACGCGACCCACGTGCGCGAGCTGCTGCTCCTCGGGTCTGCGCCTCGACGAGCCGGTCGCGGTCGCGGACGTCGCGGACGCGCTCGATCGTGACGCGCTCGCGCGCCTCGTCGAGCTCGGCCTCGTCGAAGCTGAGCGCGAACGGCCGCGGCGAGGAGCTGCGGCTCACGCGCCGCGGGCGCTTCCTCGGCGGCGGCGTGACCGCCGAGCTGCATCGCGCTCGCCGTCGTCTGACCTCGGCGCTCACTCGACGAGGACGGCGATGCAGGTGCCGACCTCGTCGAAGTTGCAGAGCTCGTCGTCTGCCCGCGGCCCGACGACGGAGAACACGACGATGTTGATGAAGTGCCCCCAGACGTCCCCGTTGTCGAGGCTCTTGCGGTAGCTCGACGCCGTACCAGGGATGCGGCTCGTTGTCGGGACACGCCGGGGCGTGCCCGACGACGTCCCAGCCGGTGACGTAGAAGCCCGGCGAAGTACTTGACGGGCACGCGCTCGTTGCTCCCTGGCCCAGGAAGGCCGCCGTAGTCCGTGATGATGAGCGTGACGTACCGCGGGTCGTTCGCGAAGTCGTATGTCGCGGAAGAAGATCCTCGGCGAACGTCGGGAGACGGCGTTCGTCGGCCAGTTGTTCGGCGCGCAGGTCGGCGTCTCGAAGCGGCCGGTGAGGCCCTGCCGGAACTGCCCGATCTTGTCGCCGGTCTCGACCCGCGACGCAGTATGGGCGGCGGCGACGGGGTGAACGTGTCGGGCGGCAGCCCGCCCGTTCGGCGTACTCGGCGCAGAAGATGTCCGGCCACTCCTTGAACCCGTCGGCGTGGGTCCCAGTCGCCGTAGTTCTCGCGATACGTCGTCTGCGCAGCCGTTCTCGATCTCCGTCTGGAAGTTGAACGTCCTTGTCGCAGTCGAAGGCCTGGTTCTGGCTGCCCGACGGGCTGGCGACGCGAAGGACGACGCGGCGGCGACGAGCGGGTCCTCGACCTGGAAGCGGCTTGTCGGAAGCCCACCGTGACGATCACGCTCGCGATCCGGACCGCTGTTGCGCGAGTTCGAGATCGAGCACGCCCGGATCGTTCGGTCGTGAGCTTCAGGTACTCGACCGCGCCCGACGCTTCGTTCGCCGACGTACGGATGCGCGACCGCTCGCGAAGCGTCCCCGAGTGACGCGCTCCCGTCTGCGGTGCCCGTCGTTCCAGTCGAGGCGGAAGGTCCGTCGGCGACCCGGATCGGATCGAGCATCGCGGTCCTGATTGTCGTACGCCAGAGTGCTTTCGTTCGCGACCCGGACGGTGCCGGTCCCATGGTACGACATGCGGCAACCCTGGTCCGCCGCATCCGGGTGCCTCGAGCGCGACCTCGGCGCGTGACGCCGGCCGGTGGATTCCGGCTCGGGATCGCCGGAAACGCCGAAGTCGACGACGGCTTCGGCGCCGAGATCGCAATCGCCGGTCCGGAGGAAGTAGGGGGCGGAGAGATCGTCGCCGCACGTGACGTCGAGCACCCGAGACGTCCCGGACGCGCGGGGCGGCCGGCGTGCCGCCTGGGAGCTGTGACCAGCCGTGGATGAACGTCAGGCCGTCCTGGTTCCCGTCGCCGCCGTAGCACGCGACGAGACCTGGCGACTGCCCGCAGATTGCGGTCAGCGTGCCGGGCCCGGAGCTGAGAGAGGGTGTGTCGTCCATCTTCGAGACGAGGATGACGACACCCGTGTTCTCGCTCGCGAGGTTGACCGAGTCGTTGCCCAAAGTCGTGCCCCAGTAGGGGAGCTTGTCGTCGGGCGAGGGCAGGCCGACACATGCCGCGACGTTGCAGAGCTGCTGAGGCGGCGTGATGACGTCACCGGTGTTCTCGTTGACGAAGATCGCGGCGACGGCGGCCGGCTCGACCTCGGGCACCGCCCAGGGCAGCATCCCCGACTGCTCCTCGACCTGCTGGATCTCGACGCGCGCCTTGCTCTTCGGGTCGACGCGGAGCGGGAGGAGGCCGATGAGCCAGCGGGACGTCGTCGTCCGTCGCCTTGACGTCGAGCGTTCGTCGAGCTGCAGGGGTCTCCTGCAGTCATGGGGTTGCTGTCGTGGTCGAGCGTGTAGTCGAGGCCGTCACCGTTGAGCGGGTCGTCCGTCGGCCCAGAAGCGATCGCTGTTGAGGACGACACGAAGGTCGTCGGGCTCTTGCACCTGCTGGTTGCAGTGTGCCGGGCGCTGCGGTACGTGTCGCCGGCGTACTCGAGCGCCGTGGCCGCGATCGCCTCATTCGCCGCGACAGGGTCGCCGAACTGAAACGAGCAGCCGACGAACTTGGTCGCACCGGCGAACGCTCCGGCGTCGACGAGCGTCTGACTGTGTCTCTTGTGGACGTACATGTTTCCGACGTCGAGGACGACCACAGCGAAGAGCAGCAGCATGGGCATGAGCAGCGCGAAGAGCACGACGACCTGACCGCGTTCGTCGTGCGTGAAGCGGCGGCGACCCCCTGCTGCCCCATTCCCCCTTCATTCGTCCTCCCCCGAAGACGTCGTGTCGCATTGTGCACCGCTTCCAGCCGAAATGTGAAGCTCGACGAGCTGGCGCCCGCGAACCGCGGCTACCATCGGAACGGGATGCAGCTCACACCACGTAAGCGCGAGATCCTGCGGCGGGTCATCGAGGAGTACGTCGCGACCGGCCAGCCGGTGGGCTCGCGCGTGCTCGTCGAGCGCTCGGGGCTGGGCGTCTCGTCGTCCACCGTTCGCGGCGAGCTCGCCGAGCTCGAGACGCTCGGGCTCCTGATGCACCCGCACACGTCGGCAGGCCGGGTGCCCACCGAGACCGGCTACCGCGTCTACGCGGAGGAGCTCGTGGACGGCCTGGAAGGCCGCCCGGACGAGCTCGGCGTCGACCTCCGCACGATGCGCGACGAGATCGAGCAGGCGCTGCGCACGACGACCGAGATGCTCTCCGACGCGACGCGGCTGCTCGCGCTCGTGTCGGCGCCGTCGCTCGAGACCGCGTCGATCCGTCACATCGAGGTGCTCGAGGCTTCAGCCGACGAGCGTGATGGTCGTCGTGATCACGTCGACGGGAGGCGTGACGAAGCGGGTGTTCAGGCTCGACGAGCCGGTCGACCCCGGGCTCGTGGCCTGGGCGGGCGAGTACCTCGAGGATCAGCTCGTCGGCGAGCGGCTCGGCTCGCGCACGGTCCGGCGTCGCCTGGAGGCGCCGGAGCTCGCGCCGCGCGAGCGCGCCTTCCTCGCGCTCATCGGGCAGACGCTGCTCGAGGTGGGTGCGGAGACCGGCCCGCAGGTCTTCGTCGGCGGGACGGCGGGTCTCGTCGAGGGGCGCGCGTCCGAGGAGCTCGAGGCGACGATGCGGCTCGTCGAGCTGCTCGAGCGGCGCGCGGCGGTCCTCGAGCTCGTCAGCGAGGCGCTCGAGCCGCAGCGACCGGTCGTCCACGTCGGCCCCGAGTGGCGGGGGCCGAGCTGCACGCCGTCTCGCTCGTCGGCGCGACGTACGGGATCCGGTCGACGGCGCTCGGTGCCGTCGGCCTCGTCGGCCCGCTGCGCATGGACTACGAGAAGGCGATCCGCACCGTTCGCGCGGCGGCGTTCGAGCTCTCGCGGTTCGTCGAGGACGTCTACGAGGACGGCCTGAGCCATGGCGACGACGGAGAGCGGACTACTACGAGCTGCTGGGCGTCTCGCGCGACGCGAGCGACGCCGAGATCAAGCGCGCGTTCCGGACGCTCGCGCGCGAGCTCCACCCGGACGTCTCGAGCGCGCCCGACGCCGACGCGCAGCTTCCGCGACGTCGCCGAGGCGTACGAGGTGCTCTCCGATCCCGAGCGACGCGCGACGTACGACCGCTTCGGGAAGGCCGGCCTCAAGCGCGGCGGCTTCGAGCCGGTGTTCGCGGACTTCGGGAGCCTCGCGGACGTGTTCGCCGCGTTCTTCGGCGAGGACTTGCTCGGCGGCGGGGGGCGAGGCAGCGCTCGCAGCGCGGAGGCGACGTCCAGGCCGTCGTCGAGATCGAGCTCGAGGATGCGTTCGCCGGTGCGTCGGTCGACGTCGCCGCTCGACGTCGGCGCTGCCGTGCGAGCGCTGCGGCGCGAGCGGCGCCGAGCCGGGCACGTCGACGCGGTACGTGCCCGACGTGCGGCGGGCGCCGGCGTCGTGCGACGCGTCTCGCAGAACATCTTCGGCCAGTTCGTCCAGCAGCGGGCGTGCCCGGACTGCGGCGGCGCGGGCGAGGCGCTCGAGCAGCCGTGCGACGACTGCGAGGGAGAAGGGTCGCGTCGTGCACGCGGCGGCAGCTCGACGTGGACGATTCCCGAAGGGGATCCACGACGGGCAGCAGATCCGGCTCCGCGGCGAGGGGCACGCCGGATTCCGGAGCGGCGAGCGCGGCAACGCGTTCGTCGTCGTCCGCGTGCGGCCCGATCCGCGGTTCGTGCGGGACGGCGACGACCTGCACACGGCGCTCCGGCTGACGATGACCGACGCCGCGCTCGGGACGACGGCGACGTGTCCGTCGCTCTCGGGCGACCTCGAGCTGGAGGTACCGCCGGGCACGCAGCCCGGCGAGGTCCGGGTGCTGAAGGGCGAGGGAATGCCGTCGCTGCGCGGCGCACGGCGCGGCTCCTCTACGTCCGGCTCGACGTGGCGGTGCCGACCGCGCTCGACGACGAGCAGCGCGGCTCCTCGAGGAGCTCGACGGGAAGCTCGGCGACGAGGCCTACGCGCGCGAAGCGACGAGGACGAAGGGTTCTTCCGCCGTCTGAAGAGCGCGCTGCGCTGAGCGGGCTCCGCCGCGTCGCGTGCGGGTGCGGACGGCCGACGGCGAGATCGCCGCGCGTGGCTGCTCGACGCTTCCCCGGCGGGCTCGAGGAGCTCGGCGGACGGCGGGATCGAGCTCGCGGTGTACACCGACGCCGCCGGCGAGGCGGCGGTGCGTGACGCGTTCGCCGACGCTCGTCGGAGCCCGTCGACGCGGCTGGGAGGACCGCTGGAAGGAGTTCCATCGGCCGGTGCGCGCCGGTGGGCTCTGGATCGGCCCGCCGTGGATGTCGTCACCGGCCGACGAGCCAGGCCGTCGTCGTCGACCCGGGGCGCGCGTTCGGGACCGGCGCGCATCCGACCACGCGTGCGTGCATCGAGCTCCTCGCGCGGCTCGAGCGCGGCAGCCTGCTCGACGCGGGCTGCGGCTCGGGGGTCGTCTCCGTCGCTGCCGCGCGGCTCGGGTTCGCGCCGGTCATCGCGGTCGATCTCGACGAGGTCGCGGTCGAGGTCGCGTCGCGGACAGCGCGCGTCGAACGGCGTCGAGATCGACGTTCGTCGCGCCGACGTGCTGCGCGACGAGCTCGCGGAGCGGACGTCGTCGTGGCCAACATCGAGCTCGGCGTCGTCGAGGCGCTGCTCGCTCGCGGCAGCGCATCGACGTCGCCGTCACGTCGGGCTACCTCGCCGGCGAAGCGCCGCGCGCGCCCGGCTGGGGTCGGCGTCGATCGGCTCGAGCTCGAGGGCTGGGCGGCAGACGTCTTCGCCAAGCGGCACTAAGCTAGTCCCTTCGATGGCGACCTTCTCCGTGCGCTTCCTCGGCTGCAAGGTGTCGTTCGCGGACGCGCAGGCGGTTCGCGAGCGACTGCTCGGCGACGGCCACACGGAGGTCCGGGCGGGGTGACGTCGCGGTCGTGAACACGTGCTGCGTCACGCACGAGGCGGTCTCGAAGTCGCGTCAGGCCGTCTCGCGCGCCGCGCGGACGCACGGCCGCGTCTACGTCACGGTGCGCCGCGAACTCGACGGCCTTCGAGCAGCGTGCGCGGCCAAGTCGTCCGTGGTCGCCCGACCGAGCGAGGAGGTCCCGCTGCCGTCGCCGGCGACGTCGGCGCGATCGGCTGCGTGCAGGCGGCGCGGCCTCGAGCGGATCCGCGCCTTCGTGAAGATCCAGGACGGCTGCTCGTTCTCGTGCTGCGTTCTGCGTCATCCCGCTCGTCCGCGGAGCGACGCGCAGCCGCTCGGCGGGAGCCGTGCTCGCGAGATTGCCGGCGGGTCGACAGGGCCATCGCGAGATCGTCCTGACCGGCGTCAACCTCGGCTGCTTCCGCGACCGCGAGGCGGGATACACGCTGCCGCGGCTCGTCCGCGAGGCGGGCTCGATCCCGGGCGTCGAGCGGCTGCGGCTCTCGTCGATCGAGGTGAACCACCTCTGGCCCGACCTCGTCGCGGCGCTCCGCGAGACCCGACCGCCTCTCCCCATCTCCACGTGCCGCTCCAGTCCGGGCGACGACGGCGTGCTCCGCGCGATGCGACGCCGCTACTCGTCGGCGCAGTACCTCGCGAAGCTCGACCCGCTCGCGCGACTTCAATCTCACGGCCGATGTCATCGTCGGCTTTCCGGGCGAGGACGAGCGGCGTTCGCTCGCACCCTCGAGGTGGTCGTGCGGCCGGGATCACGAAGCGTCCACGTGTTCCCGTACTCGCCTCGACCCGGCACGTCCACCGCCGCGGCGCGACTCCGTCCGTCGAGGTGAAGAAGGAGCGAAGTGCGGGCTGCGCGCGCTGTCGGACGAGTGTCCGCCGGCGTTGGGCATCCGGGTGGGGACGACGACCGCGTCCTCGTCGATCGCCCGGGCCGGGGGTACGGCGCCGATACACCCGTGGCTGCTCGATGCCGAGGTGGGCAGGTCCTGTCCGCCCGCGCGATCGGGGTCTCGAAGGAGGGAATCCTTGCCGTCGCCGCCTGACAACTGCCTGTTCTGCCGACTCGTCGCCGAGGGCGACCACGTCGCACGCGGCCGACGGGTTCGTCGCGATCCACGACATCAACCCGATCTCCGAGACGCACTCCTCGTCCTTCCGGAGCGACACGTCGATACGTTCAGCGAGATCGCCGATTTCCCGGACTAGGAGGCAGGGCGCATGTTCCGATTCGTGGCGGAGACGGCAAAGGCGGCTCGGGCTCGACGACTAAGGGTCCTCGTGAACGTCGGCGGGGCGCGGGCAGACGATCTTCCATCTCCACTGGCACGTGCTCGGTGGG
>CAVWES010000010.1:0-86093 GCA_963754175.1 uncultured Gaiellaceae bacterium
CGCACATCCAGCACATCCTCTCGAAGCTGGGCGTCCAGTCGAGAGCGCAGGCCGTGGCTGTGGCGTTCCAGCGCGGCCTGGTCGAGCCGGAAGTCCGCGCGCATCTGCTCGCGCTGACCGCGTCGGAATGACGAGGGGCGGCTTCGCGCCGCCCCTGCGGCTTCTCGTATCCCTAGGCGCCGTCGCGCCGCTCGCCTACGCCCGTTCGCGTGAGCGGCCGCGGTCTCTGCCGCCGCCACGTCCGCGGTCGCCGCGAGGCCGGTCCTCGCTCGGCTCGCGCGGCGGAGCGTCCTTCGCCCGCTCGATGAGCTCCTCGGGCATCACGAGGCCGCCGTTCTCGTGCTTCGCGATGAGCTTCAGCCCGATGCGGCCACGGTCCTTGTCGACCTCCTGCACGAGGACGTCGACGACGTCGCCGCGGCTCATCACGTCCTCGATGTGGGCGACGCGGCCCGGGCCCACGTTCGAGACGTGGAGGAGGCCGTCGGTGCCCTTCTTGAGCTCGACGAACGCGCCGAACTGGGTCGTCTTCACGACCTTGCCCGTGTAGGTGTCACCGACCTCCGGCGACTTCGTGAGTGCGTGGATCGCGGCGGCCGCAGCCTCGCCCTTCGTGCCCTCGGTCGCGTAGACGAGGATCGTGCCGTCCTCCTCGATGTCGATCTGCACGTCGTACTCGGCCTCGAGCCCGCGAATCGTCTCGCCGCCCTTGCCGATGACCATCCCGATGAACTCGGGATCGATCTTGACGGTCGAGATGCGCGGAGCGTGGTCGGCCATCTCGGAGCGGGGCTCCGGAATGGCGCCGAGCATCGTCTCGAGGATCGCCACGCGCGCCCGCTTCGCCTGCTCGAGCGCCGAGCGCATGATCTCCTGCGTCACGCCGGTGATCTTGATGTCCATCTGCAGGGCGGTGATCCCGTCCCGCGTGCCGGCCACCTTGAAGTCCATGTCACCGAGGTGATCCTCGGCGCCCTGGATGTCGGTGAGGATGACGTAGTCGTCGCCCTCCTTGACCAGGCCCATCGCGATGCCCGAGACGGGCGCCGCGATCGGGACGCCGGCGTCCATGAGCGCGAGCGTCGATCCGCAGACCGAGCCCATCGACGACGAGCCGTTCGACTCGAGCGTCTCCGAGACGAGCCGAATCGTGTACGGGAAGTCCTCGACGGACGGGATCACGGCCTCGAGCGCCCTCTGCGCGAGCGCACCGTGGCCGATGTCGCGCCGCTTCGGGCCCCGCATGAAGCCCGTCTCCCCGACCGAGAAGGGCGGGAAGTTGTAGTGGTGCATGTAGCGGCGGTTCTGCTCGAGGGAGAGGTCGTCGATCCGCTGGCCCTCCTTCATCGTCCCGAGCGTCAGCAGCGTCATGATCTGCGTCTGCCCGCGCGTGAAGAGCGCGGAGCCGTGCGTCCGCGGGCTCACCTGCACCTCGGCCGTCACGGGCCGGATCTCCTCCTCGGAACGACCGTCCGGACGGCGCTTGTCGACCGCGATCTTCTTGCGGACGAGGTCCTTGTAGACGGCCTCGAACGCGCGCTTGACGTACTGCTTCGTCTGCGAGTCCTTGACCGCCGGCTCGCCCTCGGCCGGCGCGGGGCCGACCGGGAACGGCAGCTCGATCTCGTCGAGGATGCGGTTCAACAGGAGATCGCGCTTCGCGGACTTGAGCTCCTTCGAGTCCTGCTCGGCGTCCGTGAGCTCGCGGAGGTCGGCGAGGAACTGCTCGCGAAGCGGCCCTTCGACGGCGGACAGGCGCGCCTTCTCGAGGATCGCTGCGAAGCTCGCGCGGATCTGCGCCCGCTTCGTCATGTCCTCCTCGGTCGAGGTCATCGACACGGCCGGGGAGAGCTCCTCGACCAGCGCGTCGACCACGGTGCCGGCCTCCCGGATCCCGTGCTCGGCGATCGCGCTGCCGACGGTCGAGCCGTGCGTCGCGTCGAGCTCGGCCGTGAGGTCGACGTCGACCCACTTCGGCTTGCCGACCTCGGCGCGAAGCTCCTCGAGAGCGCGCACAGATCTTGCGGATCTCCGTGTGCGCGAGCTCGAGGGCCTCGAGGATCGTGTCCTCGGGGATCTGGTCGCCACCGGCCTCGACCATCGTGAGCGCCTCGCTCGTGCCGACGACGATGAGGTCGAGCGTCGACTCCTCGAGCTGCTCCAGCGTCGGGTTGAGGACGAACTCGTCGTCCAGGCGCCCGACGCGGACGGCCCCGATCGGCCCGAGGAACGGCAGCGGGGAGATCATCAGCGCCGCCGATGCGCCGTTGATGCAGAGGATGTCGTGCGGCGTGACGAGGTCTGCCGAGAGAACGGTGCAGATGACCTGCACCTCGTTGCGGAAGCCCTTCGGCCAGAGCGGCCGGATCGGGCGGTCGGTCATCCGCGCGGTGAGCGTCGCCCGCTCGGTCGCGCGGCCTTCCCGCTTGAAGAAGCCGCCCGGGATCTTCCCTGCGGCGTACATCTTCTCCTCGACGTCGATCGTGAGCGGGAAGAAGTCCGCGTCCGGCCGCGCGTCGGGGCGTCCGACCGCGGTCGCGAGGACCATGGTCTCGCCCGAGCGGACGACGACGGCGCCGTCTGCCTGCTTGGCGAGCTTGCCCGTCTCGAAGACGATCTCGTGACCGCCCACGTCGACGGAAACCGAGGCGATATGCCCGGCTGTGGTTGTACTCATGTGAGGTATCCCTTCACCTTTCCGTTGTGTCCGGAAGGTGGAGGTTTGAGTCAGCCCTCACCGATCTGCCGGAGAGCGGGGGCTCGCTCAAACTTCCACCTTCCCTGTCGTATGTCGCGGAGCCTTACCGGCGCAGGCCGAGCTCCTTGATGAGGGCGCGGTAGCCCTCGATGTCCTTTCGTTGCATGTAGTTGAGGAACCGCCGTCGCTGGCCGACGAGCTTCAGGAGCCCGCGCCGCGAGTAGTGGTCCTTCGGATGCGTCCGCAGATGCTCGGTCAGGTCGTTGATCCGTCTCGTGAGGAGGGCAACCTGCACCTCCGCCGAACCTGTGTCCGTTGGACCCCGACCGTGCTTCTCGACGATTTCCAGCTTGACTTCCTTGGTGAGGCTCATGCATCTCCTCCTGGTAGACGACTCCGCAATCCCCGCCCCGCGTGAAGGAAGAAGCACGCCGGGGCCGCGACTGCGGCTCGGAGAAGGGTAGCAGCGATGCTCCGCTGGATCGTTCGCGCGCTGGCGATCCTCGTGATCGTCGTTGCGGCGCTCGTGGTGCTCGACTTCGCCGAGCTCCTCGTCCCCGTCGAGCCGGACGACACGTCGTCGATGGCGAACACGATCCCCGGCTGCGACGGTCGCGTCCTCTCGCAGGGCCTGACGTACCGCTGGTTCAGCGACCCGAGCCCGGGCGACGTCGTCGCCGTGCACGCGGCGGTGACGGACGAGGGAGACGTCACTCCGGACGAGGATGCCGACGACCGCACGCTCGTGCTGCGCGTCGCTGCCGGTCCCGGCGACGTGATCGTGGGACGGGCCGGCACGGTCTTCGTCAACGACGTGAAGTTCGACGACATCGCGACCGAGCCGTTCCCCGAGTTCGAGGTTCCCAACGAGCAGTACTTCCTCCTCGGCGACAACCGCTCGGCCGCCGATCGACAGCCGCACGTTCGGACCGGTGCTCGGAGACACGATCTTCGCGAAGGTCTTCGCCGTCTTCTGGCCGCTCCGCGACATCACGTTCCGCCTCGGTCAGAGCTCGGGCGCACCGCCGGGCAAGATCGACTGCGGCTGACCCGTCCACGGTTCGGCTCGACCGCCACGTAACGTGGCCCCGTGAAGCCCGGCGTCGCAGCAGGACATCCCGCCACGGCGGAGGTCGGCTCGGAGGTCCTCGCCGACGGCGGAACGGCGGTCGACGCGGTCGTGGCGATGGCGCTCGCGTCGTGCGTGGCGGAGACCGTCATGAGCGGCCTCCTCGCAGGCTGCCACGCGATCGTGTTCGACGGTTCTCGGGTCATGAACCTCGACGGATTCGCCGCTGTGCCGTCCGGCAGAAGGTGAGCTCACCGAGCTTTCGATTCCGTTCGGGGACGAGCCCGTCGTGTACTCGATCGGCGCGGCGTCGTGCGCCGTGCCCGGGCTTCCGGCTGCGCTCGGGGAGCTCTGGGAGCGACTCGGGCGACTTCCCTGGGCGCGGCTGTGCGAGCCGGCGCTCGAGCTCGCGCGCAGCGGTGTTCCGCTCCCGGAGATGCACGCCCGGTCGCTCGAGATGTTCGGCGAGCTGTACTCGCTCGAACCGACGGGCGCCGACCTGTTCACGACGCGACGGCCGCATCCTCGGTGAGGGCCAGATCCTGCGCCAGCCCGGGCTCGCGCAGGCCCTCGAAGCGCTCGCCGAGGAGGGCGCCGCCAGCGTGTATCGCGGATCCCTCGCCGAAGCGCTGCTGGGAGTCGACGGCCTCGTGATCTCCGCCGACGACCTCGCGGCCTATCGCCCGCTCTGGCGCGATCCGGAGGTCGTCGAGGTCTACGGTCGACGTGTCGCGACCCGCGGAGGCCTCTCGGGCCTCCCAGAGCTCCTCCCGCGCCTCCCACGCCTCGCCGGGCTCACCGCGACCGAGCGGGTGCTGGCGCTCGTCCGCGTCTTCGAGCCGGTCCCGGCGGGCGGCGAGCACACGACGAACATGGTCGCCGTCGACGCCCACGGTCGCGCGTGCGTGCTGACGCACTCGCTCGGCGTCGGTGCCGGCGTCTGGCTTCCCGGGTTCGACACACAGCTCAACAACCTGCTCGGCGAGTCCGACATCGCCCACGGCGAGCCGCAGCCGGGCGATCACCTCGAGAGCCGGATGGCACCGACGCTCGTGTTCGACGGGGACGGGCTCGAGCTCGCGATCGGCTCGGCAGGAGCGACGCGCCTGCGAACCGCGCTGGCCACCGTTCTCGCGGCGATCCTCGACGAGGGCCTCGACGCCGAGACCGCCGTGTCGCTGCCGCGCGTCCACCCCACGCTCGACCTCGTCGACGCGGAGCCGGGAGTGGACGAGGCTGCGCTCGAGGCGCTCGAGGAGACCGGTCGCACGGTGCGGCGCTGGGACCGGCTGCACCACTACTTCGGCGGCGTCAGCTGCGTCGGCCGCGCGGGAGCGGCAGGAGACCCGCGGCGAAGCGGCGCCGCTCGCCTGCTCTGACTACTTCAGGAGCAGCGCGTCGATGCGGCGCGACGAGACGAACAGCCCGACGAGCCCCATCGTCAGCGAGATAGGCGACGTTGACGAGCTGGAACGGCCCGACCGTCCCGGTCGTGAGCGAGCGGATCAGCTCGATCCCGTGGTACAGCGGGAGGCAGCGGACGATCCACTCGAGGACCTCGGGGTAGACGGAGATGGGATAGAAGGTTGCCGAGAACATGAACATCGGGAGCATGATCAGCTGGATCAGGTCGAAGTCCTTCCACGTCCGCATCCACGTGACGGCCGCGATCCCGGCTCCGGCGAAGCCGAAGCCGATGACGAAGCAGGCGGGCAGCGCGAGGATCGCCCACGGCGACTCGACGAGGCCCAGCGCGACGATCACGAGCAGGTACGCCGCCGAGTAGAGCATCGCCCGCACGACCGCCCAGATCGTCTCCCCCACCGCGACGTCCTTCGGCCCGATCGGGGTCGCGAGGATCGAGTCGTACACCTTCCCGTAGCGCAGCTTCCAGAACACGTTCGTCGCGTCGTAGAACGCGCCGTTCATCGCGGACGACGCGAGCAGCGCAGGAGCGACGAACGCCGCGTACTCGACCGCCTCCCCCTCGAAGGTGACGTCCCCGATGAACTCCTGCAGCGGGTAGACGAAGAAGAAGAGGTAGAAGAGCGGCTCGAAGAACCCGGAGAAGAGGATCATCCACGTCCGGCGGTAGACCATGACGTTGCGCTCGATGAGCAGCAGGCCGCCGATCACCGGCCGCGCCGGCGCGGTGAGGCGCGCGCGTGCGACGAGCTCGCTCATCAGACGACGAGCCGCTTCCGGTACGTCATCCGCGCGAGCAGGAGCCCAACGGTCACGCACGCGAGCAGGTAGCCGAGGTGCATCAGGTCGTGTCCGAGCGAGATGTCACCGAGCGTGAGGTCGCGGCAGAGCGTCACGCCGTGCCACAGCGGCGTGAGCCACGCGACGACCTCGAGCGGCGCGGGCAGCGTCGAGATCGGGAAGAACGTCCCCGAGAAGAGGAACATCGGGAGGATCAGGAAGCGGAAGATCGCGACGAACGAGACCTCGGTCTGCGTGTGCGCGGCCCAGGCCGCGATCGGGGCCGAGAACGAGAGGCCGACGAGCACCGTCACCGGGATCGCGAGCACGCCGAGCGGCGAGCTCACCGCGCCGAAGGCGGCGATGACGACGAAGTAGACGGTCGCGGTCAGCAACAGCCGGAACGCGAAGAACGCCTGGTGGCCGAGCATCACGTCCCGCACCCGCAGCGGCGTGGCGAGCATCGCGTGGTACTGGCGATCCCACTTGATCGCCGAGAGGACGGGCCAGCTCGCCTCGAAGGTGGCGAGCTGCATCGCCGTCGCCGCCATCAGCCCGGGCGCGACGAACTCGAGGTAGGAGATCCCGTCCGGGAGGTTCGCCGAGCGGTCGACGAACACGCCGAGCCCGACGCCGAGCGCGAGCAGGTAGACGACGGGCGTCACGACGCTCGTCACCGCCGTCCCGCGCCAGACGCGCTTGTACTGCGTGAAGAAGAACTCGAGCGGCCTGAGTGCGAGCGCGAGGGACGTCATTCGATGAGGCTCCGGCCGGTCAGGTGGAGGAAGACGTCCTCGAGCGTGCTGCGTCGAACCATGACGCTCTCCGGCACGAGCCCGCGCTCGTGGAGACCATGCGAGGCGGCGTCCCCGTCGTCCGTGTACAGGAGCACTCGATCCGGCAGCGCCTCGACGCGATCCACGTAGCCGTCCGTCCAGTACGTGAGGTCGTCCGGGCGGCTGCCGTCGTCGAAGCGCAGCTCGACGACCTCGCGCGTCGAGTAGCGCTCGATGAGCTCGCGCGGCGACCCCTCGGCGACGATCTTCCCGCGATCCATGACGACGAGGCGGTCGCACAGCTGCTCGGCCTCGTCCATGTAGTGCGTCGTGAGGAGCAGCGTCACGCCCTGCCGCTTGAGGCGGTAGAGCCGGTCCCAGACGACGTGCCGCGCCTGCGGGTCGAGCCCGTCGTCGGCTCGTCGAGCAGCATGACCTCGGGGTCGTTGACGAGCGAGCGCGCGATCGTGAGGCGGCGCTTCATCCCGCCCGACAGCGGCTCGACCTTGTCGTTCGCGCGCTCGGTGAGCTCGACGAACTCGAGGAGCTCGTCGGCGCGAGCGTCCGAGCTCCTTGCGCGGGATGCCGAAGTAGCGCCCGTAGATGATGACGTTCTCGCGGACGGTCAGCTCCATGTCGAGCGTGTCCTGCTGGGGCACGACCCCGAGGCGCCCGCGGATCTTCACCCCGTCCCGCGCCGGATCGAGCCCGAGGATGCGCAGCGAGCCGTCCGTCACGGGAGAGACGCAGCCGATCATGCGCATCGTCGACGTCTTCCCCGCTCCGTTCGGGCCGAGGAAGCCGAATGCCTCGCCGCGCTGGAGGTCGAAGTCGATCCCGTCGACGGCGACGAAGTCGCCGAAGCGCTTGACGAGGTTCCGCGCCTGGATCAGAGGTTGTCCGTTGTGGCCCGACACCGCCACAACGTTAGTTATCGCGTCACGGCCTCCGTGAGCGCTCGGTCGCCTCGACGTCGAGCGCGATCTGCTCGACGAGTGCGGCCTCGCTCTCGAACACGGCCTCGTCACGCAGCCGCTCCCAGAGCTCGACGACGAGGCGCTTCCCGTACAGGTCGCCGTCGAAGCCGAGCAGGTACGGCTCGATCCGGCGCTCGGTGCCGCCGTAGTGCGGGTTCGTCCCGATCGAGATCGCGGCGCGGTGCCCGAGGCCGAAGCCGGCGTAGATCCCGTACCGCGGGCACGCGAGGTCGGGCTCGAGGCGCAGGTTCGCCGTCGGGTAGCCGAGTGTTCCCCCGCGCTGGTCTCCCGCGACGACGAGCCCGTCGAGCTCGAAGGGCCTCCCGAGCATTCCTGCCGCACCCTGCACGTCGCCGTCGGCGAGCGCGGCGCGAATCGCCGTCGACGAGACGCCCGGAAGCTCGGGCACGACGACCACCTCGAACCCGAGGCGCTCGAGAAGCGCGAGATCGCCCGAGCGGCGGATGCCGAAGCGGAAGTCCTCGCCCGCGACGACGGCTTCGACGCCGATCGCCCGCAGGTAGCGCTCTGCGAACTGCTCCGGTGTCAGCTGCTGGAGCTGCGGGGTGAACGCTGCGACGAGCACGTCGGCGACGCCCGCCTCCTCGAGCAGCTCGACCCTCCGGTCGAGCGTCGTCAGCAGTTCGACCTTGTTGCCGAGCGCGATGCGCGGGTGCGGGTCGAACGTGATCACGGTCGGCTCGAGCCCCGTCGCACGCACTGCATCGACCACGGCGCGATGGCCGCGGTGGACGCCGTCGAAGCTCCCGATCGCAACGGCGCGCGGTTGCCGCGCGAGCTCCGTCGGCGTCCCGGACGACCGTCACGGGAGCCTCGCGAGCGCCTCGTCGGGCGGGATGATCCGCTCGGGGTCGGACTCCTCGACGTGGAACGGGCCGATCTCCGTGCGTCGGAGCGCCGTGCAGTGGCCCCCGAGCGCCTCGGCGATCGCGCGGACGTACGTCCCCGAGGAGACGTGCAGCTCGAGCCCGACGACACCGTCCGCATAGCCGACGAGCGTCAGCTCGTGGACGTGCATGGTGCGGACCGGCATCTCGACGGCGACACCGCGTCGATGGAGGGCGTACGCGCGCTCGCCGTCGATCTTCACCGCGGACACGGCGGGAATCGGGAGCTCGACCGCGCCCCGGAGGCCGTCGAGCCCGGCCTCCAGCTCGTCCGCGGAGGGCGGGTCGTGCTCGTCGATCCGCTCGCCTTCGACGTCACCGGTCGACGTCCGTGCGGTGAGGTCGATCTCGGTCTCGTAGCGCTTCGGCAGCCCGACGAACTGCGGCTGCAGCCTCGTCGCGGCACCCGACAGAAGCAGCAGGAGCCCGGTCGCGAAGGGATCGAGCGTGCCCGCGTGGCCCGTCCGCGCCTTCGTCCGCCGACGCGTCGCCGCGACGATCGCGAACGACGTCGGGCCGGCGGGCTTGTCGACGAGGATGACTCCGCTCGGATGCAGCGCGCGGGGCGGCACTACCGGTCCGCTGTCGACCCGACCTGTGCCGAGACCTCGCGCACGATGAAGTCGGTGATCTCCTCCACCGACAGCTCGCTCGAGAAGCCGGCGGCCTCGCGATGTCCTCCCCCGCCCGACTTGCGTGCGATCGCGCTCACGTCGACCTCGTCGACCGAGGAGCGCAGCGACACCTTGCGCGGCGGGGCGCCGTCGCGCGGCGGCTCCCGGATGAGCGCCGATACGAGCGAGCCCTCGACGGAGCGGAGCACGTCGATGATCCCCTCCGAGTACGGCTCGGTCGCGCCGACCGCCTCGAAGTCGCCGCGCACGAGGTGCGACACGACGATCTCGCCCCCCTCGAGCACCTGCGCACGCTCGAGCGCCCGGGCGAGCAGCTTGAGCTTCGCGAACTGGACGTTCTCGTAGACGCCCTGGAAGACGCGGTGGACGTCTGCCCCCGCCTCGACGAGGTCGGCCGCGAGCCGCAGTGCCTTCGGCGTCGTGTTCGCGTACTGGAACCGGCCCGTATCCGTCACGAGCGCGATGTACAGCGCCTCGGCGATCTGCGGCGTGAGGGCGAGATCGAGCTCCCCGAAGAGGTCGGCGAGCACCTCGCCGGTCGAGGACGCGTCGGGGACGACGAGGTTGACGTTCCCGAAGCGCGGGTTGTCGTGGTGGTGATCGACGTTGATCACGAACGGCGCCGCATCGACGATGCCCGGCTCGGCGCCGACCCGGCTCGCGCTCGCGCAGTCGACTGCCACGAGCACGCGCTCTCCGAAGTCGGCAGGACGCTCACGCCGGAGCCCGCGCTGCTCCAGCTCCAGGAACCGGTACTCGCCGGGAAGCGGCGCCGGGCCGCCGAGGAACATCACGACGTCCTTGCCGAGCTCGCCGAGCGCGAGGCCCATCGCGAGGAGCGAGCCGAGCGCGTCGCCGTCCGGCGCCTCGTGCGAGGTGACGGTGAAGCGCTCGTTGTCGCGGAGGGCGGCCGTGACCGCCTGCATGTCAGCCTGGGTCGCCATCGGTCGTCGGCCGGCGAGAGCTCGTCGATGATCTTCGTGAGCCGCACGCCCCTCTCGATCGCGGGATCGTATTCGAAGGTCAGGACCGGTGTGCGCCGGGTGCCGAGCTCCCGTGCGACCTGCGCCTGGAGCACGCCGTGGGCCGACCGGAGCCCGTCGAGCGTGCGCGCCTGCTCCTCCTCGCTTCCGAGGACGCTGACGTACACGGTCGCCAGCGAGAGATCCTTCGTCGTCCGGACGCCCGTCACGGTCACGAAGCCGATCCGCGGATCCTTCAGGGACGGGAGGGCTTCCGAGAGCACCTTCTGCACGGCCTCGTCGACCTTTCGTCTCCTCTCAGCGCTCGCCAGGGACGACCACCTCCCGGTCCGCGCGCAGGAGCTCCCACTCCTGCGACCCGAGGTAGCGCTCGACGGCGTCGAGCAGCGCCTGGAGCTCGGAGTGCTCGCGCGTCGCGCACGCGACCGCGAGGGTCGAGCGCTGCCAGAGGTCGTGGTGGTCGACCTCGGCGACGGATGCTCCGAAGCGCTCGTGGAGCTGTGCCTTCGCGGACTTCACGTGCCTCCGCTTCCCCTTGAGCGAGCCCGACTCCGGGAAGTGGAGCTCGACGGTCAGGATGCCGACGTAGCCGGTCGCCACGGCGTGGCCGCCGTTACTCGTCGTCGGCTGCAGCGGCAGGAGCGGCGACGGGAGCCTGGTCGAAGCCGGTGCGCTCCACCTCCCGCGTCTCGTACGCCTCGAGGATGTCGCCCTCCTTCACGTCGTTGAAGCCGTCGAGGAGGATGCCGCACTCGAAGCCCTCGCTCACTTCGCGCGCGTCGTCCTTGAAGCGCTTGAGCTGGGCGATGGACGTCTCGTAGATGACCGTGCCGTCGCGCACGACGCGCACCTGCGCGCCGCGCCGAACGACACCGGAGGTGACCATGCAGCCTGCGATCGTCCCGAGCCGGGAGACGCGGAACAGCGCCCGCACCTCGGCCTCGCCGAGCGTCTCCTCGGTCTCGACCGGTGAGAGCATCCCGACGAGCGCCTTCTGGATGTCCTCCGTGAGCTGGTAGATGACCCGGTAGGTGCGGATGTCGACGCCTTCGCGCTCGGCGAGCGCACGCGCGTCGGCGCTCGGCCGTACGTTGAAGCCGACGACGAGCGCGTCCGAGGCGGACGCGAGATTGATGTCGTTCTCGGTGATGCCGCCGACGCCGGTGTGGATCACGCTGACGCGCACCTCCGGATGCTGGATCTTCTGGATCTCGCCGAGAAGCGCCTCGACGGAGCCCTGGACGTCGCCCTTGAGCACGATGTTGAGGTCCTGCACCTCGCCGGCCTGGAGGTCGTCGTGGAGCGTCTCGAGCGAGACGCGACGGCGCGGACGCTGGGCGAGCTGCTCGCGGCGCAGCCGCTCGGCCCGCACGTTCGCGAGGTGCTTCGCCTGACGCTCGTGCTCGACGACGCGGACGAACTCGCCGGCGGCCGGCGGGTGGTCGAAGCCGAGCACCTCGACGGGCTCGCCTGGCCCGGCCTGCTGCACCTTCTCGCCGCGATAGTCGTAGAGCGCGCGCACCTTGCCGGAGGCGTCGCCGGCGACCGCAGCGTCGCCCACGCGCAACGTGCCGCGGTGGACGAGCACCGTCGAGACCGGGCCGCGGCCGACGTCGAGTCGTGACTCGATCACGACACCGGACGCGTCCGCGGCGGGGTTCGCGCGGAGGTCGAGCTCGGCGTCGGCGACGAGGAGGATCTTCTCGAGCAGGTCGCCGAGGTTCTCCTTCTGCTTCGCGGAGACGGCCGAGAACTGCGTCGTCCCTCCCCAGTCCTCCGGCTGCAGGCCCTCGGCGGCGAGCTCGCTCTTCACACGGTCGAGGTTCGCGTCCGGCACGTCCATCTTGTTGACCGCGACGACGATCGGCACCTCGGCCGCCCTCGCGTGCGAGATCGACTCCTTCGTCTGCGGCATCACGCCGTCGTCGGCTGCGACCACGAGCACCGCGATGTCCGTGACCTTCGCGCCGCGCGCACGCATGGCGGTGAACGCCTCGTGGCCCGGGGTGTCGAGGAACGTGATCCGCCGCCCGTCGACCTCGGCCTGGTACGCGCCGATGTGCTGCGTGATCCCGCCGGCCTCGGTCTCGACGACCGCCGCCTCGCGGATCGCGTCGAGCAGCGTCGTCTTCCCGTGGTCGACGTGGCCCATGATCGTCACGACCGGCGGACGCGGGGCCAGATCGGCCTCGGCGTCGTCGTAGGAGGCGGGCTCGAGCTCCTCCTCGGCGGCGTGCTTGATCGTGATCTCGCGCTCGAGCTCCGAGCCGATGAGGTCGACCTCCTCGTCGGAGAGCGACTGCGTCGCCGTCCGCATCTGACCCATGCCCATGAGGATCTTGATGAGCTCCGGCATCGGGACGCCGAGCGCCTGCGAGAGATCCTTGACGGTGACGCCGGACTCGACCGTGATCGGCCCGGACGGAGGCGGTGCGGGAGCCTGACGCGGCTGCGGCGGCGCGCTCGAGCGGTCGCGCGCCTGGCGACCCGCGCTGCGCCCTCCGCCGCCCTCGATGACGACGCGCCGCTTCCTCCCGCCGGTACCTCCCCGCGGGCGAATCGGGCGATTTGGTCCTTTGCGTCCGTCAGCCATCGTCGTTCAGTCTAGAGCCGCAGCGCTCACGCTTCCTCGCGCGCGACGGCATCCTCCTCTCCTTCCGCGCGCCTCGTCGACCGCGGCGACGACCTCGAGCTCCGGCTCGGCCTCCGCGGCCCCTGCGATCTCGGCGAGCTCCTCGACCTCCTCGACGACCGCAGCCGCCTCGGCGAGCTCGACCGCCTCGGCCACGACCTCGTCCTCCTCGCTCGGCTCGGCGGCCTCGTCGCCGTTCGACGCAGCGGCCTCGGCCGCGAGCGCCTGGTGCGCCGGCACGCCGCAGTAGCGCGAACCGGGGAGCGCCGCGTTCGGGCAGCGCTTGCCGTTCGAGAGCACCGCCGCGCAGCGACCGGACGACTCCTCGCCGTCCTCGGAGCCGGCATATGCGAGCTCCGCCTCGGCCTGCGCGAACTCCTGCTCCGACTGGATGTCGATCTTCCAGCCGGTGAGGCGCGTCGCGAGCCGGGCGTTCAGGCCCTCCTTGCCGATCGCGAGCGCGAGCTGGTCGTTCGGGACGACGACGGTCGCCTCGCGCGTCTCGTCGTCGATGTAGACCTCGCGCACGCGCGCGGGCGAGAGCGCCTTCGCGACGAACCGCGCAGGCTCCGTGTTCCACGGGATGATGTCGATCTTCTCGCCGCGCAGCTCGGACACGACCATGCGCACGCGCGAGCCGCGCGGCCCGACGCACGCGCCGACGGGGTCGACGCCCTGCATGTGGGACTCGACCGCGATCTTCGACCGGTAGCCCGGCTCGCGCGCGACGCCGCGGATCTCGACGAGCCCGTCGGCGATCTCCGGCACCTCGAGCTCGAAGAGCGCCCGGATGAGCTCGGGGTCGCGCCGGGAGAGGATGACCTGCGGGCCCTTCGTCCCGGAGCGAACCTCGGCGATGACGGCCTTGATGCGGCTTCCCTGCTCGTAGCGCTCGCCGTCGACCTGCTCGGAGCGCGGGAGCAGCGACTCGACGCGGCCGAGGTCGACGAGCACGTTGTTGCGGTCGCCCGCCTGCTGGACGATGCCGGTCACGACCTCGCCCTGGCGGTCGACGTACTCCTCGTACATGATCGCGCGCTCGGCCTCGCGGATCCGCTGCTGGATCACCTGCTTCGCGGTCTGCGCGGCGATGCGCCCGAAGTTGTCGGGAGTCACGTCGGTACGAACGATCTGGTCCGGGGGAACCTGCGACCAGTCGAGCTCGAGGTCCTCGTCGGTGATCGAGCGTGTGCTGGCGCTCGCCGGTCTCCTCCTCGAGCTGCTCGAGCTCGGTGATGCGCGCTTCGCGCGCCTCCTCGACGAGCCGCGTCTCGATGTCCTCGGGGATCTCGATCCCGTAGACGCGGAACTCGCCGTCGCCGTCGAGCTTGACCTCCGCATGGCGGGTCGCACCCGGCGTCTTCTTGTAGGCAGCGCGGAGCGCATCCTCGAGCGCCGTGATGAGGATGCCCTCCTCGATGCCCTTCTCCTTCTCGATCGCCTGGATGCCCTCGATGATCTCTTGGCTCATGTCGTCAACCCCTCGTCGATCAGATTGGCCCGCACGATGGCGTCGTACGGGATGCGAAGCTCGCCGGCGTCGCCGGCTGCGAGTGTGAGTGCGTCGTCGCCGGCCTCGGCCAGCTCTCCGCGAAAGCGCTTCTTGCCGCTGATCGGATCCTCCGTGCGAACGGACACGCGGTGACCGACCGCATCGGCGAAGTGCTCCGGCTTCCGCAGCGGCCGCTCCGGGCCAGGTGACGAGACGTCGATCGCGTAGTCCGAGCGATACGCGTCGAGGACGCGCGTCACGCGCTCGCAGAGCGCGTGGTCGACACCGTCGGGGTGGTCGACGTAGACGCAGAACCGGGTCGGCGAGAGGAGCTCGACCGCGAGCACCTCCACTCCGGGCACGCGCGACTCGACCGCGGGTGCGATCTCGTCCTGCAGCGTCCGTTCTCTTGCAAACGTCGTCGTCATCGCCTGTGCGTTAGAGCTCCTCTCAACAAAAATGGGCGCTGACGCGCCCATTTCGTGAAGCCGGTGAAATGTGGTGCGCACAGGATAGCACCGCTGTTTCGCGATCCACCCGCGACGAGCACATGCGCACGAGGACGACTCGCAAGCGGTTGAGTCGGGAGCTGGATAGGAGATCTGCCTGACCCGGCCGACCAGCAGCCGGGTCAGGCACTCAGTGCGTACTAACCGAGACCGTCAGACGGCCTCGGTCGCATCAACCTCCCGGGGCGTTCGAGACGCTGCTCGCAGCGGTCGAGAACAGGCTGCGAAGCACGTTCCTCAGGAAGAACAGCGCGATGATGATGGCGATAGCGAGGAAGCCGAGCAGGATCGCGTACTCGGTCGTCGTCTGGCCATCCTCGCGCTCGCGCAGCTCGGTCGCAGCGATCTGCAGCCGAACCAGCGGTCGCAAGAGGACGTCGGTCATCTGAAGGGTCTCCTCTCGTTCCTTGGATTGGATGCTGCTGCATCCATCGCTTAGAAGACGCGGGAACGAGCCACATCTTGCGCCCGGGCTCGTCTAGGTCCATACCCCCCATTTGGCGAGGCCACGACCGCACGAGCATCAGCCGTTCATCGCATCAGTCGGGCGACAAAGAGATGCACCGAGCGGTGGCTTCCTCGTCCGGCAGCCCGACTGACCTTCGCCGAAGCGATTGCCTCTCGGGGAGCCATCAACCTCAGAAGCTCCGTACTCGGTGCGGTCGGGACACTACTCGATGTCGAGTACGACCGTGACCGGACCGTCGTTCACGAGGCTCACTTCCATCCGCGCTCCGAAGACGCCTGTCTGCACCGGGACGCCGAGTTCGCGCAGCGCCTCGCAGAATCGCTCGTACAGCGGCTCGGCGACCTCGGGGCGAGCGGCCTTCGAGAAGTCGGGTCGAGCTCCCTTCTGGCGCTTGCTGTCGGCGACGAGCGTGAACTGGCTCACGACCAGGGCCTCTCCGGAGACGTCCACGAGCGAACGGTCGAAGCGGCCGCCGTCGTCCTCGAAGATCCGCAGGCGGGCGACCTTGGCCGCGAGGCGGTCGCACTCGCTGGTCGAGTCCGACGCGGCGACGCCGAGCAACACGACGAGGCCGAGGCCGATGTCCGACGACCGTCTCGCCGCCGACCACGACCGACGCGTGCTGGACGCGCTGCACGACGGCGCGCACGCGCTACTCGAGCGTGTCTGCGTCGGCAGGCGTACGCGGCCGGAGCGCGCGGCCGAGCTTGATGTGCGGCGTGGCCTCCTCGCGACGGCCCTGGTTGACGAGCGCACGACCGAGGGCGTAGTGCGCGAACTCGTCGGCGGGCGCGAGCTCGACGAGTGCGCGGAACTCGGCTTCCGCCTCCTTCCAGCGGCCGATCCTGAAGTACGCGATGCCGAGCGCCTCGCGGATCGACCGTGACGTCGGCTCGGCCCGCTTGGCCTTCTCGAGCGGCACGGTGGCCTGCGCGGCCATCCCGTTTCGCAGATGAGCTCGCCCCAGCTGGAAGAGGTCGTAGGTCTCGCTCACTGCGTGCCCGCCGAACGCAGCGATCGCAGCGACACGAAACCACGGAAGCGCGCCCAGAGCGACAGCTCGCTGCGCGCCGAGCGGAGCAGCCGCCGAAGCTCCTTCCGCGCTGACGCCGCGCCCTGGTCGACGGTGTGCGGCGGGCCGAACCGCGCGCGGGCGGCCGCGATCGCGAACGCCCGCCCGTCGAGCCCGAGCTCGCGGTAGACGGCATCCTGCAGCGTCACCAGGGTCGCGTTGCGAGGCACCGACGCACCCTGATCCCGCAGGAAGCCCTCGAGCTCCCGACGGCTCGCCGTGCCGACGCGCCTGGGATCACGCGAGAGGTAGCGCGCACGTCGCGCGACCGTCTTGCCGACTCCGACCACGGCGACCCAGAGCGCCGCCAGCACGAGCAGGACGCCGATGAGCGACGGCGCTCGGCTCCCCGCCCGTCCCGTCGTCCCGAGGTCGCTGACGTCCGGTCGCCGGTTCGGGATCGTGCGGCTCGATTTCGCGAGCTCACCCCGACGCAGCGCTGCGATCGCGGTCGCAGACGTCGACGCGAACGAGTAGTCACCTCCGAAGCGCCCGCGGCCCGGGGTCGGATCGAACGGGATCCATCCGAGACCTGCGAACCAGACCTCCACCCAGGCATGGGCGTCGTGATCGGTCACGACCCAGGTGCCGTCGTCGTTCGTTCCGCTCGTGAAGCCCACCGCGACGCGCGCGGGGATGCCGAGCATCCGGAGCATCACGGCCATCGCTCCGGCGAAGTGCTGGCAGTACCCGGCTTTCGTCCGGGTGACGAAGTCCACGAGCGGTGAGCTCTTCGAGCGAGGCGGCGTCTCGTCGTAGGTGAAGCCGCCCGTCTGCCTGAACCACGACTCGAGCGCGAGAACCGCCTCGTACGGCGTCTTCGCGCGGCCGGCGACGCGCTTCGCGACGACGTCGAGCGGCCGGTCGCGCTGGAAGTCGGCGTACGACGGGTCGTCGAAGAGCGCACCCAGTGTGCTGTCGCGGTCGCGCGTCCCGAACGACGGGAGGAGGCGACCGTCGAGCACGAGGAACTGCTCGATCGCTCGCGGATAGCGCACCGGCGCTGACGCCAGGGTGCGCGGCGCCGGATCCGGGACGTAGCTCCACACGCGGTAGCTCTCCCCTGCGCCCACCAGCGCGCTCGCGCGGAGCACGCCCCCGGAGAGACGGAACACCGTGCCGAGTCGGCGGGCCTCCAGCCCCATCGGCGTGCCTGCCGCCGCGAGGTGGTCGTCGACCAGCGCCTCGACGCGCACGCGCTGCTCGACCCAGTTCCGGGGATCGGCCGCACGGGGCGGGACGAGACTCGGAAGCCGAAGCGCTCGCGAGCCGGCGTCGACCTGCTCGAGCCAGTAGAGGTCCTCGAACCAGTGATCGCGCGTGAACACGTCGAGCGTCGTCGTGCGCCAGTAGTGCGGTGAGTCGGGCCCGTCGATTCGCAGGACGACGGTCTTCTCCGTCGGGAAGTGGATGCCGTCGTAGTTCGAGTTCCAGACGAACTTCACCGCGTTCGCCTGACGAGCCGGCCCTCGAATGTCCCACGTGTTCCAGTCCAGAGCGGCGTCGCGCGCGAGCGTCGTCGCCGACGAAGCTGCGGCGGCGCTCGTCACGACGAGCGCCGCGATCGCGATGCCGGCGACGAACGTCCGTGCCGACGACGCGCGGAGGACGAGCGGGATCGCGAGCGCAGCGGCGAGCGCGGCCACACCGAAGGCGACGGCGCTCCAGCCGGCGAGGGTCGCCGGCCAGCCCACTGCGGCCACCGTCACCGCGGCGGCGCTGATCGGGCGCCGCGCGGCGACGAGCAGGCCGACGGCCAGCGTGAAGCCGAAGATCGCGCACAGGACGAGGCTGTGCATCTCCACGTTCTGGTGAGGCTCGAACGGGAGGAACACGGCGTAGAAGTCGACGACCCCCTGAGCGACGTCCCGGACGACCGGAGCGACGACACGCTCGTCCCGGAACGGCAGGAGCTCCCACGGCTCGACGACGAATGCGATCCAGGCGGCGACGAGCGTCGCGCCCACGACCGCCGCGATGCGGGCCCATCTGGTTCGCACCAACGCGGGGAGCAGCGCGAGCGCTGCGATCGCGGCGCCTTCGCCGATTCGTCGAGGCTGCTCGAGGCTCAGCCACGCGCCCGTGATCGCGACGGCCGGCAAGAGCGCTGCGGCTGCCGTCCTACGCACGGCCCACCGCCTCACGAGCCGGCGCGCCGACAGCTCGTCGGCGAGATCGTCACCGCGCCGGACGACCGCCGTCGGGAGCCCGTGCGCGGCCAGCCGGAGGACGCCCGGCTCGGCGCGCGTGGGCCGCGCGGCGAAGCTCGCGGCGTCGATCCAGACGACCGAGACGACACGCCGCCCGGCCAGCGCCAGGACCGCCGCGAACGCGGCGGCATCCAGGGTCGCGGTCACGACGACCACCTCCCCGCCCCCCGCGACGGCCGGGTTGTCGCTCGCGAGGAATCGCGCGAGACCGTGGAGCGCATCGGGCTCCGCGGCTGCGAGCGCGGTGACCGCGCCGCCGAGATCGTCCGCGGCCGAGCGAACCGGGACGACCGCTCGCTCGCGACCCGTCGACACGAGGGTCGCCGGGCGCCCGCGCGTCGCGTGCGCCTGCAGGATCGACCCGGCCGCGCGCACCGCGACGTCGAAGCTCGACTCGGGCGGCTCGCCGACCGCGCCGCGCGGGTCGCAGTCGAGGATCACGACGACCCCGTCGTGGGCCCTGTCCTCGAGCTCCTTCACCATCAGCCGCCCGCGGCGCGCGCTCGTCGGCCAGTGCACGCGACGGAGCGACTCGCCCTGCTCGTACTCGCGGACTGAGTGGAAGTCGAACCCGGCCGATCGCCGGAGCAGGAGCCGTCGCCCGTCTCCTCCCGCCCGCCCCGCCTCGCTGAACAGGCCGTCGAGCTCGATCAGCCTCGGTCGCACGACCACACGCGCCGGCTCGCACGAGACCGCGCGGCGAGAGCGAGACGAGGCCGAGCAGATCTCCGAGCATGACCTCGGTCCCGGAGATCGGGAACACACCACGGGGCATCGGTCCGAGGTCGAGCTCACCCCGCGCCGTTCGTCCCTGGACACGCAGCCGGCACGTCCGTTTCCCGATGCGGCCGATCGTCGCGGTCACCGTCATGGAGCCGAGCAGAAACCGGGACCGGCGACGCACCTCGATCGCGATCCGGACGCGATCGCCCTCGGTCGCCGGTGTCGGGTGGACCCCGTACGTGACCGTCACTGGGCTCTCGGCGATCCACGTCCAGAGCCACGTGAGCAGGCTCGCGAGGAGGAAGCCAACGCCGACGACCCCGAGCGCGCGCGAGCCAGACGAGACCGCCGCCGCGAGCGCGATGGCACCGAGCGCGAGCCCGCCGCGCCAGACGCTCACGCGCACCCTCCCGCGGGCGCGAGCGGTCGGCTGCTCGCGCTCATGCCGGGACCGGCGCCTCCGCGAGCGCGCGCTCCACCGCGTCGTCGCCGCGCACGCCTGCGGCACGCGCCTCCGGCGCGACGATGACCCGATGCGCGAGGACCGCAACGGCGATCGCCTGGACGTCGTCGGGGACGACGTAGTCCCGTCCGAGAGCGACCGCGCGCGCCTTGGCCATCCGGAGGAGCGCGATTCCGGCTCGCGGGCTCGCTCCCAGTGCGAGCAGCGAGCTGCTCGCGCGTGTGCCTCAGGAGCGTCGACGACGTATGCGCCGACGCTCTCCTCGACGTAGACCGCCCGCGCGGCCTCGATCGCACCGACGAGATCGTCACGATCGGCAACCGCCCGGAGGAGGTCGAGCGGGGGCGCCGTCGTCTGCTCCGCCAGCATGCGCGTCTCCTCGCCGAACGGCGGATAGCCGAGCGAGAGCCGCGCGGTGAAGCGGTCGAGCTGGGCCTCGGGCAGCGGATACGTCCCCTCGTACTCGATCGGGTTCTGAGTGGCGACGACGAAGAAGGGCTGCTCGAGCGGATAGCTCACGCCGTCGATCGTCACCTGTGCCTCCTGCATCGCCTCGAGCAGCGCGGACTGCGTCTTGGGCGACGCGCGGTTGATCTCGTCGACGAGGAGGACGTTCGCGAACACCGGGCCAGGCCTGAACTCGAACTCGCCCGAGCGCTGGTTGAAGACGTTGACGCCGGTCACGTCCGTCGGGAGGAGATCGGGTGTGAACTGCAGTCGCGAGAACGACAGGTGCAGGGAGCGCGCGATCGACTTCGCGAGCACCGTCTTGCCCACTCCCGGGAAGTCCTCGATGATCAGATGGCCCTCTGCGATCACGCACAGCACGCAGAGCTCGAGCGTTACACGGGGCGCTCTGACGGCCCGCTGGAGGTTCTCGACGACGCGCTCGACGACCTCGGCCGCCGACCTGGAGGCGACAGACCCACCCGCGCGCGCGGCGTCGCTCATGGCGACGAGAGTAGCCGCTCCACCTCGTCGAGGACAGCGGCCGCGACGACCTGCTTCGGGGCCCTTTCGACCACTCGATCGCCGTTGCTCGAGACGACGACGACCTCGTTGTCGCTCGCGTCGAACCCGATGTCTGCCCGGCTCACGTCGTTGAAGACGAAGAGGTCGGCGTTCTTCGCGACCCGCTTCTCCCGGGCGCGCGCGAGCCCGGGCTCACCGCGATCCGCAGCGAAGCCGACGATCACCTGCCGATCCGTCCTGGCGGCGCCGATCGCTGCGAGGACATCTGCGGTCGGCTCGAGCTCGACCGTCCAGCCAGAGCCGTCCTTCTCGCGCTTCTCCTCGGAAGGCGTGGCGGGCCGGTAGTCGGAGACAGCAGCCGCCATCACGATCACGTCGGCATCGGAGCGCGCGAGCGCCTCGCGCTCGACGTCCGCCGCGGTCGGCGTCTCGACGACGGTCACACCGGAGGGCGCCGCGACCGTGAGATTTGCAGCGAGGAGGGTCACGTCGGCTCCGCGGCGTCTGGCCTCCTCGGCGAGCGCCACTCCCATGCGACCGGACGAGCGGTTTCCGACGAAGCGCACGGCGTCGAGCGGCTCGCGCGTCCCTCCCGCGGACACGAGCACCCGCTTCCCGCGGAGGCCAGCCGTCCCGCCAAGTGCCGCCTCGATACGAGCGTAGATCTCCTCCGGCTCCGCCATGCGACCGACGCCGTCTTCACCCTCGGCGAGCTCGCCCTCCGCTGGGCCGACGATCTCCACGCCGCGGGCACGGAGCCTGGCGACGTTCTCCCGCGTCGCGGGGTGCTGCCACATGCGCGTGTTCATCGCGGGCGCCACGAGGATCGGGCCCTCGTGCGCGAGCACGGCCTCCGTCAGCACGTCTTCGGCGAGCCCGTGCGCCAGCCGCGCGAGGGTGTTGGCCGTGAGCGGTGCGATCACGACGGCGTCCCAATGGCCGAGGTGCGGGTAGGGCTCGTCGCTCGGTGCCTGACGCGCGAGCGCCCTGAAGGTCTCGGCGGCGACGAAGCGCTCGGCGCCTGCCGTGAGCACCGGGTGCACGTCGTGTCCGCGCGCGAACGAGCAGCCGGACGAGGGTGCAGGCCTTGTAGGCCGCTATCCCCCCGGTCACTCCGAGCAGGATGCGCGCCACACGCCCCGCCTCAGCTCGGCGGGTTGATGTGCCTGATCTTCCCGCTCGCGACTTCCTCCATGGCCATCGTGAGGTAGTTCTTCGAGCGGGACTCGATGAGCGGCGGCGGTGCTTCCTCGAAGCCGATGCCCTCACCGAGCTGGTGGTGGTAGTTGTTGATCTGCCGGGCGCGCTTCGCCGCGACGAGCACGAGCGCGTACCGGGATCCGTCGACCTGTTCGAGCAGGTCGTCGAGGCGTGGGTAGATCATGGACGCGCCATGGTACCTGCACGCGCAAGCTCGCACTCGACGAGCGCGACGAGCGCGTCGGTGGCGCGCTCGATGTCGTCGTTTCGCACCATGTAGCGGAACTCGTGTGCCCGTTCGAGCTGGCCGCGGGCGAGCGTGATGCGCTCGCCGATCTCGCCGGTGCTCTCGGTGGCACGCTCGCGGAGGCGCCGCTCCAGCTCCTCGACGTCGGCGGCGATGAAGATGGTCACGCTCCGCGGCACCTCGTCCTGCACCTTCAACGCGCCCTCGAGCTCGAGCTCGAGCACGCAGACGCATCCGTCCTGCGCGATCCGCTCGATCTCCGAGCGGAGCGTCCCGTACCGGCGCCCGGAGACGTACGGCACCCATTCGAGGAACTCTCCGGCGTCCACCCTGCGCGTGAACTCCTCGTCGGAGAGGAACCAGTAGTCGTGCCCGTCGTCCTCACCCGGTCGTTGTGGCCGCGTCGTGGCCGAGATGGCGATCTGGAGGCCGGACACGCGCTCGAGGAGGCCTTTGATCAGGGTCCCCTTCCCCGCTCCGGACGGCCCCGTGACGACGAAGACCGGCCGCGACGACGGCACGAACGTTAGCCGCGGTGGTTGAAGAGCTCGACCAGCTCGGTTCGCTGGCGCTCGGAGAGGCCGCCCACGGTCTTCGACTGGCTGATCCGGCACTGGTTCAGGAGCCGTGCGGCCTTCACGCGCCCGAACTTCGGCACCGCCATGAGCATGTCGAAGACCTTCGCCGTCTCCACCCACTCGGGTGGGTCGAGGAGGATCGTCTCGATGCTCTCGCGGCCGGCCTTGAGATCGCGCTTGAGCTGCGCGCGACGGACTCTGACGTCGTTCGCTCGCTGAAGCGCTTCCATTCTCTGGTCGAGCGACCGCTCGGGCGCCTGTGCGTGCGTCTTCGTCGTGACCATGAGCCGGACGAGTCTACCAAGCTTGCCCTCGCGGTCAAGCAGAACCGTTTTAGCGGATTTGCAGGTGTTTTTGTGTTGTCTAATCCGCAGACAGTTTGGCAGTGGCGCGCCGATTCTCGCCCGAGGCCCCGCAACGAGTCCGTCGCCGCGAGCTCCTCGGCGTCGAGCTCCGCGCGGATCCGCTCGGCTGCCCGAGGGTCCGAGAAGAGGATCGTTCCCAACGCGACCGTGCTCGCACCGACCGCGACGAAGTCGCGCGCATCGACCCCCGAGGCCACGCCCCCCATGCCGACGATCGGGAGATCCACGGCCTCGGCACAGGCATGGACGCATGCGAGCGCGATCGGGCGCAGGGCCGGGCCGGAGTACCCGCCGGCGCCGCGTGCGAGCTTCGGGCGGCGGGACGCCGCGTCGAGCTCGAGCCCGCGAATCGTGTTGATCAGCGAGAGCCCGTCCGCGCCCGCGGCGGCGACCGCCCGCGCCGACTCGGCGATGTCCCACGTCGCCGGCGAGAGCTTCGCGTACAGCGGCTTGGTGGTCGCCCGCCGCGCCGCGGCAACGAGCTCGGCAGCAGTCTCGGGCGCCTCCTCGACGTTCGGGCACGAGAGGTTCAGCTCGATCGTCACGACGTCGTCGCAGTCGTCGAGCCGCGCGCAGACGTCGGCGTAGTCCGCGGCCGAGAACCCGCCGACCGAGACCCAGACGGGCACGCCGAGCGTCGCGAGCCGCGGCAGGTTGTCTCTGACGAACGCCTCGATTCCCGGGTTTTGCAGGCCGATCGAGTTCAGCATCCCCGCGTCCGTCTCGGCGATGCGCGGCGGCGGGTTGCCCTCGCGCGGGAGCGGCGTCACCGTCTTCGTCACGAAGGCGTCGAGGCTCCGGGCGACGCCCGGTGCGGTGAGCGCGTCGAGGCAGCCGGAGGCGTTGAGGATGGGGATCACGCGGCGTCCTGCAGGACGGGGCCCTCGACGCACAGGCGGACGTAGCGCCCGTCGCGCTCCACCACGCACCCGTAACAGGCGCCGTAGCCGCACGCCATCGGCGCCTCCCACGCGAGCTGAGCGGCGGGAACGCGCGCGCGGACCGCGTCGAGCATCGGCTCGGGCCCGCACGCGAGCACGTCGCCGGGATCGTCCGGCAAGAGCTCGGTGACGAGCCGCGGCTCGACGACCACCTCCGCGTCCGGGAGCAGGCGAGCAGCCTCAGCGTGCCGATCGCTGCGGAACCCGAGGATCGCAGGCGCTCCGCCGAGCGCGTGCGCGAGGTAGGGCATCGGCGCGATCCCGATGCCGCCGGCGACGAGGAGCGGCCGTTCCACGCTGAGATCGAACCCGTTCCCGAGCGGGCCGAGAACGTGGATCGACTGCGCCCGGTTCGAGCGCGCACAGTGCGCGCGTGCCCGGACCGATCGGATCGAGGAGGAATGCGAGCTCGCCGTCCGGTGCCTGGCACAGGCTCATCGGGCGCGGCAAGCACCCGCCCAGGGGCCTCGAGCATGAAGAACTGGCCGGGGATCCCGGGGTCGAGCCGCCCCGATCGAGCCGGACGAGCGTGTACGGACCGACCGGCTCGGTTCCGAGCGACGGGCAGCAGCTGGCGTCGTGCGTCACGCCCGCCGAGTGACACGGTCTCACCGGCACGGTTCACGCCTCGATCCCGATGCGCTCCTGCAGCGACAACGCCGACTCGGCCCGCGCGTTCGCGATCGCGTGCACCGCGGCGGCGGCACCGGAGATGGTCGTGACGCACGGCACGCGGGCGACGAGCGCGGCCTCGCGGATGAGGTAGCCGTCGGCGCGCGCGCCGCTTCCCTGCGGCGTGTTGATCACGAGGTCGCAGCGTCCGCTGCGGACGAGATCGACGACCGTCTCCTCCTCTCCGTCGGCGTCGGCGACCTTGGCGATCTCGCCGATGTCGAGGCCCGCAGCGCGCAGCGTCCGCGCCGTGCCCTCCGTCGCGACGAGCTCGAAGCCGAGCCCTGCGAGCGCGGCTGCGACTGCGACCGCAGCAGGCTTGTCCTCGTCCCGGACGGAGAGGAACGCGGTACCGGAGGTCGGGAGCGGCCTGCCCGCCGCGCGCTCGGCCTTCGCGAGTGCCGTCGGCAGGTCGGCGGCGCTCGCCATGACCTCGCCGGTCGAGCGCATCTCAGGCCCGAGCACGGGGTCTGCACCGGGGAACCGCGAGAACGGCAGGACGGCTGCCTTCACGCTGACCTGGGTCGGGCGCGGGACCGGCAGGTCGAGCTCGCGGAGGGTCGCACCCGCGGCGAGCCGACACGCGGCATCGACGAGGTTGATGCCGATCGCCTTGCTCGCGAACGGAACCGTGCGCGACGCGCGCGGGTTGACCTCGAGGACGTAGACGGCGGCGTCCGCGATCGCGAGCTGGACGTTGAGGATCCCGACGACGCCGAGCGCGGGACCGAGGCGCTTGACGACGTGCTCCACCTCGAGCGCCGCGGCGAGCGTCAGCGACGGCGCAGGCAGCACGCACGCCGAGTCGCCGGAGTGCACGCCTGCCTCCTCGACGTGCTGCATGACGGCGGCGATGTAGACCTCCTCGCCGTCGCACAGCGCGTCGACGTCGAGCTCGATCGCGTTCTCGACGAACCGGTCGAGCAGGACGTGGCCGTGGACCGCGTCCATGGCAGCCTCGAGCTGGTCGGCGTCGTAGCAGATGCGCATCGCGCGGCCACCGAGGACGTACGACGGGCGTACGAGGACCGGGTAGCCGATCTCCTCGACCGCGGCGAGCGCCTCCGCGACGTCGGAGACGATCGCCCAGGGAGGGCAGCGGATGCCGAGCTCCTCGGCGAGGTGCCCGAAGCGCTCGCGATCCTCCGCGAGGTCGATCGCCTCGTGCGGCGTGCCGAGGATGCGGTAGCCGCCCTCCTCGATGTGGCGTGCGAGCCGGAGCGGCGTCTGGCCGCCGAACTGCGTGACGACGCCCACGGGCTGCTCGCGATCGCAGACGGCGAGCACCTCCTCCGGCGAGAGCGGCTCGAAGTAGAGCCGGTCGGAGGTGTCGTAGTCGGTGGAGACGGTCTCCGGGTTGCAGTTGACCATGACCGCCTCGTACCCGAGTGCGCGGAACGTCTGCGCGGCGTGGACGCAGCAGTAGTCGAACTCGATCCCCTGGCCGATCCGGTTCGGCCCCGAGCCGAGGATGACGACCCGCGGCTTCGTGCCGGTCGGCGGCGCCTCGTCCTCCTCGCCCCAGGTGGAGTAGAAGTAGTTCGAGGCGGCCGCGACCTCGCCGGCGCAGGAGTCGACACGGCGGAAGACCGGGCGAATTCCCTGCTCGTGCCGACGGCGTCGCACCTCCGCCCCGCTCACGCCGAGCGTCTCGCCGAGCGTGTCGTCACCCCACCCCGCCCGCTTCGCGCGAGCGATGTCGCCGCTCTCCAGCTCGACGCGCGCGCGGGCGATCTCGTTGCGGAACCACGGATGAAGCCCGTCCGGGAGGTCGGCGTCCGCGAGGCTGGGCCACGGCGTCGGCGCGCCACGCTCGAGCTCGCGAGAGCCGTGCGCCTTCAGGAGCGCCTCGGCGAACGTGCGACCGATTCCCATCGCCTCCCCGACCGACTTCATCTGCGTTCCGAGCGTCCGATCGGCGCCGGGGAACTTCTCGAAGGCGAAGCGCGGGAACTTGACCACCACGTAGTCGAGCGTCGGCTCGAAGCTCGCGGGCGTCGTCTTCGTCAGGTCGTTCGGGATCTCGTCGAGCGTGTAGCCGACGGCGAGCTTCGCGGCCACCTTCGCGATCGGGTAGCCGGTCGCCTTCGAGGCGAGGGCGGAGGAGCGCGAGACGCGCGGGTTCATCTCGATGACGCGCAGCTCGCCGGTCTCGCGACTGCGCGCGAACTGGATGTTCGAGCCACCCGTCTCGACGCCGACTGCACGGATGATCGCGGCGGCTGCGTCGCGAAGCTCCTGGTACGCCTCGTCGGAGAGCGTCATCTGCGGCGCGACCGTGACCGAGTCGCCCGTGTGCACGCCCATCGGATCGAGGTTCTCGATCGAGCAGACGATGACGACGTTGTCCGCGCGGTCGCGCATGACCTCGAGCTCGAACTCGTCCCAGCCGCGTACGGACTCCTCGACGAGCACCTGCCCGATCGGCGACTCCCAGAGGCCGCGCTCGACGTGGTACGCGAGCGTTGCGCGATCCTCGGCGAACCCTCCGCCGTGGCCGCCGAGCGTGAACGCCGGGCGCACGACCGCCGGGACGAGCGCGTCGTCGAGCTCGGCGAGCGAGGTCACGATCGTCGACGCCGGCACCTCGAGCCCGCACGAGCGCACGGCCTCGCGGAAGAGCTCGCGATCCTCTGCGCGTCGGATCACGTCGACCGGCGCGCCGATGAGCTCGACGCCGAGCTCGTCGAGGATGCCGTCCTCCCAGAGCTCGACGGCGAGGTTGAGCGCGGTCTGCCCGCCGAGCGTCGGCAGGAGCGCGTCGGGGCGCTCGCGGCGCAGCACGGAGGTCACTCCCTCGAGGTCGAGGGGCTCGATGTACGTGCGGTCGGCGAACCCGGGGTCGGTCATGATCGTCGCCGGGTTCGAGTTGACGACGATCGTGCGGTAGCCCTCCTCCCGGAGCACCTTCAGCGCCTGGCAGCCCGCGTAGTCGAACTCGCAGGCCTGGCCGATGACGATCGGCCCGGAGCCGATGACGCAGATCGACTCGATGTCGTCGCGGCGCGGCACTAGCGGCGAAGCTCCTCGACCCAGTGCTCGAGGATCGGCCAGGCGTCGTGCGGGCCCGGGCCGGCCTCGGGATGGAACTGCACCGAGCGGGCCTGCAGGTCGGGGAAGTCGAAGCCCTCGACCGTGCCGTCGTAGAGCGAGACGTACGTGGCCTCCGAGCTCTCCGAGGGTGCGACCGCGAACCCGTGGTTCTGGCTCGTCACGAGAACGCGGCCGGTCCGCCGCTCGAGAACCGGATGGTTGGCGCCGCGGTGGCCGAACGGGAGCTTGTACGTCGTGTGGCCGGTCGCGAGGCCGAGGAGCTGATGACCGAGGCAGATCCCGAGGATCGGGACGCGGCCGAGGAGCTCGCGCACGGTGTCGACCTCCGCGCGCAGGGGCTCCGGGTCCCCGGGCCCGTTCGAGAGGAGGACGCCGTCGAACTGCGCGAGCTCGTCGGCCGAGGCGGTGTGCGGGACGACCGTCACGGCCGCTCCCGCCTTCGCGAGGCGGCGGAAGATCGAGCGCTTCGCGCCGTAGTCGACGACGGCGACGTGCGGCGAGCCGGTCTCCGCGAAGGCGTATGCCTCGCGCGTCGACACCTGCGCGACGAGCGCCTGCCCTTCCATCGACGGCTGCGCGCGAACCTGCTCGAGCGCGTCGGCGACGGGGAGCGCGCTCTCGTCGGCAGACCGCGGCTGCGCGCATCGCGCCCGAGTCGCGCAGGCGCAGGACGAGCGAGCGCGAGTCGATCCCTTCGAGGCCGACGAGGCCGTGCTGCGGCAGCCAGTCGGCCCAGTCCTCCCCGCCGAGCGAGCGCATGAGCACCGCCTGCGCATGCGGCTCGGCCGATTCGCCGCGCTCCTCGGCGACGCCGTAGTTGCCGACCATCGCCGTCGTGAAGCAGACGAGCTGCCCGGCGTAGCTCGGATCGGTGACCGTCTCCTGGTAGCCGGTCATGCCGGTCGTGAACACGGCCTCGCCGAAGGCGACGCCGTCGCCCGCGACGGAGCGGCCGCGGAACACCGTTCCGTCCTCGAGGAGGAGATAGCCGCTGCTCACGCTTCGAACACCAGCCGTCCGTCGGCGACGGTCTTCACGACGCGCCCACGCAGCGTCTCGCCGAGGAGCCACGAGTTGGCCGAGAGCGAGCGGAAGCCGTCCTCCGCGACCGTCCACTCGGCGTCGAGGTCGAGCGCGACGAGGTTGGCGCGCGCGCCGACCTCGATGCGCGGCTCCTCGAGGTCGAAGGCTCGCGCGGGGCCGGCCGACATGCGCTCGAGGAGCGTCTCGAGGCCGACGATCCCTGGGGCCACGAGGTGTGTGTAGAGCGCGGCGAAGGACGTCTCGAGCCCCGTGACGCCGAACGGCGCCTCCTCGAACGGCACGTCCTTCTCGTGACGCGCGTGCGGCGCGTGGTCGGTCGCGACGCACGAGATCGTGCCTCGCCGGAGTGCGTCGCGCAGAGCCTCCCGGTCCTCGCCCGACCGAAGGGGCGGGTTCATCTTCGTGTTCGGGTCGAGGGAGCGAACGGCCTCCTCGGTGAGCACGAGGTGGTGCGGCGTGACCTCGCCGGTCGCGCGGACGCCGCTCGCGAGCGCGTGGTCGAGCGCCGCCACGGACTCGCGCGCCGAGAGGTGCATGAGATGGAGCGGGCGGCCCTCGGCTCCCGCGAGCGAGAGGTCGCGCTCCACCATCACGCTCTCGGCGGTCGACGGGTACGGCCCGATGCCCAGCTCGGCGGCCACCGCGCCCTCGTGCGCATGCCCGCCGCGCGAGAGCGACGGCTCCTCGCAGTGGAGCGCGAGCCGGAGGTCGGTGACGGCGCTGTACTGGAGCGCACGCCGCATGAGGCCGGCCGAGACGACGGGCCGGCCGTCGTCCGTGAACGCGGCCGCGCCGGTCGCGGCGAGCTCGGCCATCTCCGTGAGCTCGTCCCCGAGCTGGCCCTTGCTGATCGCCGCCATGAACCCGGTCGGCACGACGGCGTCCTCGCGCGCCTGCTCCACGAGCGCTCCGAGAACGGACGCCGAGTCGACGACGGGCTCGGTGTTCGGCATCGCGAGGATCGCGCAGTAGCCGCCCGCAGCTGCCGCCTCGGTGCCGGAGCGAATCGTCTCCTCGTCCTCGCGGCCGGGCACGCGCAGGTGCACGTGTGGGTCGACGAAGGCCGGAGCGATCACGAGCGCGCTCGCGGCGGTGGGCTCGATGGCGCTGATGACGCCGTCCGTGACCGTGATGCGCAGGTGCTCGTCGATTCCCTGGGCCGGCGCGAGGACGCGCCCCTCGAGGGTGAGCGAGTCGCTGCGCCCGTTCCGCGCGACGAGCATCAGCCGACCTCCACTCGCTCGCGCGCCTCCACCGGCGCGACCGTGAGGACGTCGTAGAGGACCGCCATGCGCACGACGAGCCCGGCTCGCACCTGGTCGGTGACGAGTGCGGCGTCGGAGTCCGCCACCCGTGGATCGATCTCGACTCCGCGGTTCATCGGGCCCGGGTGCATCACGACCTGCCCGTCGCGGACGCGAGCGGGCGTGATCCCGTACAGCGCCGTGTACTCGCGGAGGGACGGCACGAACGCCTCCCCCATCCGCTCGCGCTGCATGCGCAGGACGTAGACGACGTCCGCGACCGCGATCGCGTCGATCTCGTGCGAGACGGTGCAGCCGAGCGCCTCGATTCCTCGCGGGACGAGCGTGGGCGGCCCGACGACGACCGTCTCGGCGCCGACGAGCGAGAGCGCCTGCACGAGCGAGCGCGCGACCCGGGAGTGCAGCACGTCACCGACGACGGCGACGTGGAGACCTTCGAGCCGGCCGAGCGCCTCGCGCATCGCGTAGAGATCGAGGAGCGCCTGCGTCGGGTGCTGGTGCTTCCCGTCGCCCGCGTTCACGACGTGGGCGTCGGTCAGCCGCGAGACGAGCTGGGGCGCGCCGATCGACGGGTGCCGCACCACGATGACGTCCGGCTCGTACGCGGCGAGCGTGAGCGCGGTGTCCTTGAGCGACTCGCCCTTGTCCACCGACGACCCGGCAGAGCGGAGCGACATCGTGTCGGCGGAGAGTCGCTTCGCCGCGAGCTCGAAGCTGGCGAGCGTGCGCGTCGAGGACTCGTAGAAGAGGTTGACGACCGTGCGGCCGCGAAGCGTCGGGAGCTTCTTCATCTCGCGATCGAGCGACGCAGCGAGCGATCGCGCGGTGTCGAGGAGCCGCTCGACGTCACCCCGCTCGAGGTCGGCGATCGACAGCAGATGCCGTCTCGGCGGCGCCGGCGCTCGCAGCTCAGCCATGCTCGCCGTCCTCGGGCTCGCCGACGAGGAACACGCCGTCGCGCTCGTCGATCTCGACGAGCTCGACCTGGATCCGCTCGTCGCGGCCGGTCGGGAGGTTCTTGCCGACGTAGTCGGGCCTGATCGGGAGCTCGCGATGGCCGCGGTCGACGAGCACGGCGAGCTGTACGCGTGCCGGGCGGCCGAACTCCAGGAGCGCGTCGATCGCCGCTCGGATCGTCCGTCCCGTGTAGAGGACGTCGTCGACGAGCACGACGGTGAGGCCCTCGATCGGGAACGGGATGCTCGTCGCGCGGACGACCGGATGCCGTCCCGGCGGCCGTCCGCCGTCGCGGACGTGGACGTCGTCGCGGTGGAAGGTGATGTCGAGCGCTCCGACGGGGAGCTCGCGGCCGCTCCGCTCCTCGACGAGACGTCTGAGCCGCGACGCGAGCGGGGCTCCGCGCGACTGGATGCCCGACGAGCGCGACCTGCTCGAGCCCGGGGCCTCCCGGCTCGGCGTTGCGCTCGATGAGCTCGTGCGCGATGCGTGAAAGAGACTTGGAGATCGCCTCGCCGTCGAGGAGGAGCCTCGCGGTGGCGTCTTCGGGGACGTGCGTCGTCATCTGCGCTCCTTTCCGGCCTCACTGGACCGGGTTAAAGGACTTCGAGGACTCTAGCGTGCGCGCAGGATCGTCTGCGCCGGCACGGGCTAGTCGAGCGGAGTCTCGTCGTCGGGCTCGGTGAGCGCCTCGATCGCGTCGCGGGCTTCGTCGACGACCGACTCCTCGACGAGCACCTTCAGCGGAGCGTCCTCGAGCGCCGTCTCGTGGTGCTCGACCGCCGGCTCGAGGCGCGACTCGATACCGGCGGCGGTGAGCAGCTCCTGCAGCTGCTCACCCTCGGCCACGTCGCCGGCCACGGCGATCTGCACGAGGTTCGTCACGACTCGACGGACCCTAGCGCAGGCGCCCGACCGGCTCGCGCGCCCGAGCGTACGAGCTCCGGCTCGCCCCGCTCCGGGAACGGGATCACGACGACGTCGAAGTCGCGGGGGACGACCGTCGAGGGGAAGACCTGCGTCGCCTCCTCGACGACCTGATGTCCGAAGTAGCGGGTCGAGACGTGCGTGAGCGCCAGGAGCTTCACCCCGGCCTCCTGCGCGACGAGCGCGGCCTCGCCGGCGGTCGAGTGCGACGTCTCCCGCGCACGGTCGCGCTCGTCTGCGAGGAAGGTCGCCTCGTGGACGAGCACGTCGGCCCCGGCGGCCGCTTCGACGACCGACGCGCACGGAGCGGTGTCCCCGCTCAGGACGACCTTCCTCCCGGCCCGCGGCTCGCCGAGGACGTCGTCGGGGGTGACGACGCGCCCGTCCGGCAGGCTCACACTCTCCCCGCGTTGGAGCACGCCGCGCTCCGGGCCGTCCGGCACCCCGAGGGACGTCGCGACGTCGACGTCGAAACGGCCGGGGCGCGCGTTCTCGACCAGCGCGTAGCCGATCGCCGTCACACGGTGGTCGACGGCGAAGGCCTCGATCCGGTACCCGTCACGCTCGAGTACGGCGCCGGCCTCGAGCTCCACGGCCGCGAGCGGATACGTCAGTCGTCCGAAGATGCGCCGAAGCGTCGCGAAGAGCTCGTCGAGGCCCGGCGGTCCGTAGACCGTCAGCGGCACCTCGCGGCCTCGCAGTGCGAACGTCTTCAGCATCCCCGGAAGGCCGAGGTAGTGGTCGGCGTGGTAGTGCGTCAGGAAGATCTCCTCGAGCTCGACGAGGCCGACGTCGCTGCGCAGGAGCTGTCGTTGCGTGCCTTCGGAGCAATCGAACAGGAGGCGATCGCCTCCACGCCGCACCAGGGTCGCGCTCAACGCGCGCTTCGCCGTAGGCATGGAGCCTGACGTCCCGAGGAAGACGACGTCGAGCTCCACGGCGGCCGATTGTACTCGGGCGCTCAAAGTCATCCTTGTGCGGGCCGATACAGGTCGCATGCGGCGCATGCCGGAATACCGCTCGTCCGACCTCGGGCGCTCCCTGACGCTCCTGCGAACATTCCTCCTCGCGTCCGCGGTGATCCTCGCCGCCGGCGCAGTTGCACTCTCCTCGAGGCTCTCGGGCGACCTACGGGAGGCCGCTCTCGCCGACAGCGCCCGAGACGTGTCCGCATACGCCGACGCCGTGCTCGCGCCGAGCCTCGTACGCGACGATCTCGGTCGGAGCGTGCGACTTCCACCGGACGTGCATGGGCTCAACGTCTATGGGCGCGACGGCCGTCTCGTCCTCTCCAGCAGTCGCCCCGATCGAGTGGGGCGCCGTCGCACGAGCCCCGATCTGCGGGCGGCGATCGAGACCGACCGGCCGAGCGCCGAGATCGTCGACCCGATGGGCAAGGCTCCGCCCGTCGTGAAGGTCTGGACACCGCTCCACTCGTCCCGCGGACGTGTCCTGGGAGCGGCCGAGGTCGTGCTCGACGACTCCTCCGTCACCGGGATCATCGACGACTCCAGAAAGACCGTCTGGTACGCCGTCGGGGTCGTCTTCGGGGTCCTCTGGATCGTCCTCGCGCTGCTCGTCCGCGGCGCCTCGGCCCGACTTCGTGCCCAGAACGAGGATCTCGCGCAGCGCTCGCACGATCTCGTCGAGTCCTCCCGCGAGCTCGAGGCGACGCTGCTCGAGACGATCGAGACGCTCAATGCGGCCGTCGAGGCGCGCGACCCGTACACCGCCGGGCACTCGCAGCGCGTTCGCCGCGTCTCGCTTGCGATCGGTCGGGAGCTCCGCTTGCCCGCGAAGCAGCTGGGCGCTCTCGCGACGGCTGCGCTCTTTCACGACATCGGCAAGATCGGGATGCCGGACGCGATCCTCACCAAGCCGGACCGGCTCGACCGCGCGGAGGCGATGATCATGCGAGAGCACGTCACCCGGGGAGCGGAGATCGTCGCGCGGATCACCTCGCTCAGAGACTCCGTCCCGGCGATCCGCCACCACCACGAGCGTTGGGACGGCCTCGGCTACCCGGATGGGCTGAGCGGTACCGACATCCCTGTCGACGCAGCGATCATCGCGATCGCCGACGCCTGGGACGCGATGACGACGGATCGCCCCTACGCGGTCGCGCTCGACATGGCCGAAGCGATGCTCCAGATCCAGGCCGGACGCGGGAAGCAGTTCAGCCCGGTGGTCGTCGACGCGTTCTTGAGGGTGTCGCACCGTCGGCCCGCGGAGATCTTCCCGCCCGACGCGCCGGCGCCCGAAGTCGTCGCGGTCTGAGCCTACGTCGGAAACGCGAGATCGGTGTAGACCATCTCGCCCTTGAACTTCCTCGCGGCCGGATCCCACGGGAAGAAGATCGCGTTCCTCCACTCGAGCCGCTCGCCCGTCGGCTCGTGCTCGAGCCAGCGCGCCTGGTGGGTCGCGGTCACGCGCGCCTCCTCGCAGACGCCCTGCGGGCCGATCACGATGTACTCGAGGTCGAAGTGGATGTCGGGGAACGCGGTGAGGAGCTCCGTGTAGAAGCGTGCGGCGCCGTCGTGGCCCTCCCAGCGAGCCCCGGTGCCCATCACCTCGTAGACGCAGTCTTCCGTCAGCGTCGAGATGAGGCCGGGGAGGTCACGGTTGTCCTCGGCGATCGAGTGCGTCTTCCACAGCTCGCGGATCTCCGCGTACTCGTCGACGTCGACCGGGCGGCGGAGGAGCTCGAGGATGCGGTCGGAGGCCATTCGGCGAGTTCATACCACCGGTGGCCGCGCGACGCGTGCGCTACGGGACGAGGAGCCGCTGGCCGGGCGTGATCGTCGGGTCGTCGAGGTCGTTCGCGTGCTGCAGCTTCCAGACACCCGCGCGCGGGTCTCCCCCGTACCGCGCGGCCGCGATCGACCACAGGGTCTCGCCCGCGACGACGGTGTGGTGTTGCGGCGTCGGTCCGGCTCCCGTGTCCCGTGCGAGGACGGCCCAGACGAGCACGGCGACGAGGATCACGATGACGACACGACCGAACACGTGTTCGCACTATGACACGAACAGGTGTTCGATGTCAAGTCAGCGCCTGAGCACCGCCTCGCGCACCACGAGCGTCCGCCGCCAGCGGTTGGACTCCGCCGCGAACCTCACCGCCACCTCGACCCGCCCCGTCGTTCCAGCGAGGCGCGCGCACGCGCGACGTCCAGCGAGCGCAGGCCCTGAACGGCGACGGAGCGACAGCGGTGACGGGACTCCGAGCTCCGCGGACACCGACTGCACGCAGACCTTCGCGCGAGCGTCCTCGCCCGCCGCGACGCGCGCGGTCACCTCCGTGCCCTTGCCGCCCACCGCGACGGATGCGCCGACGACGTCGATCCCCGGAGCCCAGACGCGCAGCTCGCCGGCACACGCCGACGACTCTGCCGCCGCCAGCTCTACCGCCGCCAGCGCAGGCCTCGCGGAGCCGTCCGCCCGCTCGAGCCCCGCCTGGAAGCCGGTACGGAGGCCGTCGTCGCGGAAGCCGAAGAAGCTGAGCGAGCCGACGTCGGGGTCGCAGGCCGCCTCACGAATGATCTGGCCGTAGATCGCCGCCTGCGTCATCTCGTCCGTGACCGGGACGTTCTCGAGGCCGCGGTAGCCGGTGCGCCCGGCGGTGTCGACCTGCCAGCCCACCTCGTCGAGATGGAGCTTCAGCCCCTCGAGGGTCGTCGGCTGCGCGGTGCCGTCGAACGCGTCCCAGAGCGCCTGCTTCATGCGGTCGAGGTTCGCGAAGCCGGCGTTCGGCCACGAGTAGCCGCGTTCGAGCGGGTCCGTGGCCTCGTTCGGGTAGGGGTGGAAGCTGAATGCGTCCATCAGCGGCAGCGTGCGACCGCTCGCGCGGTACCAGGCGCCGAGCGCGCGGAGGAAGCGGACGGGGGACGTCGAGATGTTGTTCCTCGCGGTCGGGCGGTCGTTGCCGCGGGGGGAGAGGCCGACGCCGACGACCGTGATCGCCGGGGTCGACCGCCTTCAGCGTGTCGTACGCGGCCGCGAGGTACGGCCCGAAGCTCCGCGCGGAGACGTTGTTGCCCGCGGCGTCGAACTGCGGCCGCCAGAACGCGGGCTGATTCGGCTCGTTGCCGATCACGAACTGCTTCACCTGCGGGTAGATCGACGCGAGCACGCCGACGTACGAGGCGAACAGCGACGGCGAGCCGAGGCCGGCTTCGAGCTCGCGCGGCGGGTACGGGTAGACGGCGAGGACGACGCGGAGGCCCGCGCCGGTCGCGCTCGCGATCGCACGGTCGAGCAGCTCCTTGTCCTGGATCACCATCGCCTGGGTCGGGACGAAGCGCACGCCGATGACCGTCTGGCGCAGGCCGAGCGCGGACATGCGCCCGTACAGCGCGGCCCCACCGTCCTCGGCGAACTTCGCGGAGTCGTCGTTCGCGCCCACGTCGGCGGCGACCGCCACCGACGCTCCGGTCAGGAGCGCAGCGACGAGAGCCGTTGCGACAGCGAGGATCCGCATTCCCAATCCACCTCCGACGGGCTCCCCACTGCCCGCAGCGGCTCGGAGCCTAGAGCCGGGCGAGGAGCGAGTCAAGGAGCCGCTGCGCGCCGAAGCGGACCGGATCGTCCGTCGGCAGGCCGGTCTCCTCGGCGACCCCCTCGATCGCCCGCCGCGCGTCCTCCTCGCTCTCGATGCCCGCCGTGTTCAGCGCGACGCAGGCGACAGTCGCCTTGCGCGCCGGGAGGGAGATGCGCTCGTGCAGCTCGACGAGCTCGCGTAGCGGGGGGATGGGATGGCCGGGGCAGCCTTCGATCTCCGTCGCGCCCGCCGCATGGCAGAGCACGAAGAGATGCGGCGCCGACCCGTGGACGAGCCCGAGCGTCACCCCCGAGTACATGGGATGGACGAGGGAGCCCTGACCCTCCACGAAGAGGAGCTTGCCGCCACGGCGCGCGCCCTCGACGACGAGCCACTCGGCGGCCCCGGCGAGGAAGTCGGAGACGACAGCGTCGACCGCGATGCCCCAGCCGGCGATCGCGATGCCCGTCTGGCCGGTCGGGACGAAGACCGACTCGAGCCCGCGCCGGCGCGCCTCGAGGTCGAGCTCGACCGCGACCGTCTTCTTCCCGATGGCGCAGTCGGAGCCGACCGTGAGGACGATCGTCGCGTCCACCCCGAGGTTCGCCCCCGTCGGGACGTTGAGGCCCTCCGGCGGCTTGCGCAGGTCGCGGAGCGTGACTCCGCGCGCTCGCGCGAGCGCCATCAGCTCGGGATCGTCGGAGAGGAACTCGTGGAGCCCGCTCTCGACGTCGAGCCCGGCGGCGATGCTCGCTTTCAGGAGCTCGCGCCAGGCCGGCGGGAAGCGCCCACCCTGCGTCGCGACGCCGACGACCGCGACGGTCGGCTCGTAATGCGAGCGCCTCGTCGACCGTCCCGACGATCGGGATCCCCTCGTGCTCGGCTCCCACCCGCGCGGAGTCGAGGATCGCGACGACGGGGTCGGGCCCGTAGCGGATGATCCCCCGCATCGTCTTGCCGTAGTGCGGATCGTGGGAGAAGCCCTCGCCGAGGATGAGGATGCGTCGCTGTCCCACGTCGGAAATCTAGAGGCCTCTAGAGCCGGCCGGCCGCGCGCAGCACGGCTTCTGCCTGCTCGGTCAGGAGCTCGTTGGCGGCCGTGCCCCAGTCGACGACCTCGACGTTGCTGCCCTTCGAGCCGGGCCGCTTCCACCACTTTCCTTCCGGACGCCACGTCCCGTCCTTGCGCCGCTTCGCCTCGAGGAGAGCGAGGGCATCGGAGGCACGGGCGTCGCCGAGCCCGACGGCCGCGGCGACGGTTCGCAGGCCGGCGAGCACGTCGTAGTGCCAGTACGCGGGGAAGTGGATCTTCAGCATCACGGGGTGCGCGGGCTCGCCCGTGCGGTGCGAGAACACGACGCGGTGCTGCAGGAGGAACTCCGCTCCGCGAGCAGCTGCGTCCTTCGCTCCGTACCTCGCGAGGCCGAGGATCGGGCCCCACGTCTCGTTGAACGACGAATGCGTCACGTGAGCATGCCGGTCGCAGTTCCAGCCACCGTCGGGCCATTGCGTCTCCACGAGCGACTCCGCGAGCGTGTCGAGCCGGGCGTCGCCGCGAAGTCCGACGTCGAGACACGCCTGCAGCGCCCGGCCCTCCTGGGAAGCGCACCGCCGCACGCGTCCGTCGATGCGGCGCTTGTGTATCTCGGCGAGGCGACGCGGGCTCGCCACCCACTCCAGCGTCTCCTCGGCGGCGGCCATCGCACCAGGGTGGCCCGGCTCGACACCGAGGTCGACGAGCGAGAGGAGCCGCCAGAACGCCCCTCCCCACTTCGAGTAGGCGTGCACGCCGTAGCTCCGGGAGAGCCCGGCGACGAGCGCCTCACGCACGGGCGGAGACGCCGAGCCCCGGCTCGACCGACGGCACCTGCACGCCGTCCATCAGCTCGACGCCCGGCCAGGGATCCTCGCGCAGGAGCAGGTTCCCGTCGAGGTCGATGTGGTCGCAGAGCGGCGCGACGCAGCAACCGGCAGCGATCCCGAGGCCGGACTCGAGCATGCAGCCGAGCATCACGCCCATGCGGAGCGCGCGCGCTGCGTGCACCATGCGGATCCCCTCGCGGATGCCGCCCGACTTCGCGAGCTTGATGTTGATGCCGTGGGCGATCTCGGCGCACTCCTCGACGTCGGCGAGTGTGTGGCAGTCCTCGTCGACGTAGATCGGGATCGGCGAACGCTCCTTCAAGCGTCGTGCCGCCCTCGTCGCCGGCGCGGAGCGGCTGCTCGCAGTACTCGACGCCGATCTCCGCGAGCTGCGGGAGCGCGTCGAGCGCCTCGTCGAGGGACCACCACTCGTTGACGTCGATCATGAGCGGCAGGTCGGTCACGGCGCGGACGGCCCGAACACGCTCGACATCGAGGCCGTCGCCACCGCCGAGCTTGAGCTTGAGCCGGCGGTACGTCGCCGCCGCCTGCTCGGCGCGCCGTGCCATGTCGTCCGGGTCGCCGAGCCAGATCGTCCAGGAGGTCGGAGGCCCGGTTCGCGGCAGCCCCAGCAGCCTGAACGCGGGAACGCCGAGGAGCTTCCCCTGGAGGTCGTGGAGCGCAGCGTCGAGTGCCGACTTCGCCGCCTGCTCTCCTGCGATCGACCCGAGCCGCTCGCCGACGTCCTCGAGCGCGAACGGGTCGTCGCCGACGAGCGCGCCGTGCTCGTCGATGAACTCCATCGCCGACTGCGTGGACTCGCCATAGCGGTCTACCGGCGCGGCCTCCCCGTAGCCGGTCGTACCCTCGTGCGTCACCGCGACATGAACGACGTCCGCGTAATCGGTCTGCTCGCGGGCGATGACGAACGTCTCCGCGAGCTGCAGGCGGACGATCCGTGCCTCGACCTCCATGCCTCGAGCCTAGTTGGACGGGGTCGAGATCGACACGACGTAGGCGACCACGTCCGCCTCCTCCTGCCCGCTGACGAGACCGGCGGGCATGATCCCGCGGCCCTGCTCCACCGCTGTCGGTCACGGTGGCCGTGTCGAGGCCGGCTTCAGCGAGCGTCGGGCCGACTCCTCCACCCGTCCCCGCCGGGCCGTGGCAGCCCGAGCACTCCCGCTCGAAGACGACCGCGCCGCGGGTCGCGTCCCCCGTCGCGGCCGAGGACGCCGAAGGCGCCGAGGGCTCGAACGGATGCGCCTTCGCCAGCGCGAAGGTCCCGAGGACGACCGCGGCGCCGACGAGGATCGGTCTCCAGCCGCGGCCCATCAGAAGCCGAACCGCACGTTCGTGAAGTACCAGAGGCTCGAGGTGAGCCAGAGGACACCCAGCATCGACGCCAGCGTCAACCCGGCCGTCGGCAACGCCCAGCCGGGGAGCGAGTGGTCGCGGACGACGAGCACCTTCGCCGCGAAGACGCCGTAGAAGAACGTCCCGACGATCGCGTGCAGCGCGACGCGCGCATCCGGCGTCTGGAAGCCGAGGATCGTGACGCAGTGGAAGAACACCGGCAGCGTGAGCAGGAACGCGAGCCGCCCCGACCAGCGGTGCGTGCGGGCGATCGCCGGCCCTCGCTCCGGAAGGAAGGAGAGCTTTCCGTAGATCCGCGCGGCGGTCGTGACCTGGACGATCGCGAGGACGACCGCTGCCGTCGCGAACCACGCCTTCGCAGCGATCGTCGACGAGAACACGGTCGTGACGAGGTCGGTGTACGACTGCGCGACGTCGGCGATCGGCACAGCCCGAGACTACGACGCGGACGCACGGAACGACAAGGCGAAATCGGCCGTTACACTGCCTCTCCCGCGCCCGTAGCTCAGGGGATAGAGCGCGCGCCTCCGGAGCGCGAGGCCGCAGGTTCGAATCCTGCCGGGCGCATGACTCGGTCGACGCACCCGTACGGCCCCGACCCGGGCCAGCTCGGGGAGCTCTTCCTGCCCCCCGGCGCCGGGCCGTTTCCCGCCTGCGTCGTCGTCCACGGCGGATACTGGCGCGCCCAGTACGACCGGTCGCTGATGGAGGGCATCTGCATCGACCTCGCCGCCCACGGCCTCGCCGCCTGGAACCTCGAGTACCGCCGCGTCGGCGCCGGTGGCGGGTGGCCGGACACGTTCCTCGACGTCGCAGCCGGCGTCGACGCGCTCGCCTCGCTGGACGCGCCGCTCGACCTCGCGCACGTCAGCGCTGTTGGCCACTCGGCCGGAGGACAGCTCGCGTTCTGGGCGGCCGGGCGAGGGACGTTGCCGAGCGGCGCGCCCGGAGTAGCCCCTCGCGTCTCGATCGACGCCGTCGTCTCGCAGGCCGGCGTGCTCGACCTCACCCTCGCCGCCGGCCTGATGCCCTCGTCGACTCCGACCCGGGCGCTGCTCGGCGACCCGGTCGAGAACTTCGAGCGCTACGTCCTCGCCTCGCCGCGCGAGCGGCTCCCGCTCGGCATCCCGCAGCTCCTCCTGCACGGCGAGCGCGACGACACCGTCTCGATGCGCATCGCGACGAGCTACGCGACCGCCGCTCGGAGCGCAGGCGACGCATGCGAGCTCCGCGTGCTCTCACGCACGGGCCACTTCGAGCACATCGACGCGGGCGCCGAGGCGTGGCACGTCGCCCGCGACTGGCTCGTCGCTCAGGCGAGCGCAGCGCGGAGCTGAGCGACGAAGCGCTCGAGCGCTCCGGCACCCTCTTCGGCGGCGACGAGCGCGGCCGAGCCGACGACGACCCCGTCCGCGAGCTCCGCTGCCGCGGCTGCCTGCGCGGGGGTGGAGATGCCGAAGCCTGCGTAGAGCGGCACGCCGGTGAGCTCGCGCGCCCGCTCGACGAGCGGTGCGAGGGCCGGCGACAGCTCTGCCCGGGCGCCCGTAGTCCCTGCGACGGTGACGAGGTAGAGCCAGCCGTCGGTTCGCTCCGCCGCGAGCGCGATCCGCTCGTCGGTGGACGTGGGTGCGACGAGCTGAACGCGCCTCAGCTCAGGGTGAACGTCGACGGGGAGATCGGCCACGATCAGCGACGTCGCCCCCGCCTCGCGGGCGTCGCCGGCGAAGCGCTCCCAGCCGTGCGCCTCGAGCAGCGACGCGTAGGTCATCGGGACGAGCGGCACTGCGACCGTCTCCCGGATCGCGCGCAGGTTCTCGAGGCACTCGGCCGTCCGCATCCCCTGCGCGAGCGCGCGTTCGGCTGCGCGGCGGATCACCGGCCCGTCCGCGAGCGGGTCGGAGAAGGGGAAGCCGATCTCGATCAGGTCGGCGCCGCCCGCCTCGGCTGCGCGCGCGAGCTCGGGCGTCTCCAGGCCCGCCATCAGGTAGACGACCAGCTGCTTGGTCAGTGGTCGAGCACCTCGGCGAGATCCTTGTCCCCGCGTCCGGAAAGGCCGACCAGGATCAGCTCGGCGTCGAGGTCGAGCGCGCGAGCGAGCGCATGCGCGGGCTCGAGCGCCGGCAGGATGCCCTCGCTCTCGGCGAGCCGATGGAACGCGGCGAGTGCCTCCTCGTCCGTCGCGGTCACGTACTCGGCGCGGCCCGAATCGCGCAGCGCCGCATGCTCCGGCCCGACACCCGGGTAGTCGAGGCCGGCGGAGATCGAGTGCGCGTCGAGGATCTGCCCGTCGGCATCGGCGAGCACGGACGAGCGCGCGCCGTGCAGGACTGCCGGCCGCCCGGAGCCCAGGCTCGCCGCACCGGCGGCCTCGACGCCGACGAGCCGCACGTCCTCGTCGTCGAGGAAGCCGGCGAAGAGGCCGATCGCGTTCGAGCCGCCGCCGACGCAGGCGACGACCGCGTCCGGGAGCCGGTCGTACGTTTCGAGCATCTGCTGCCTCGCTTCACGTCCGATGACCGCTTGCAATTCACGCACGATGCTCGGGTACGGCGCCGGGCCGACGCAGGAGCCGATGAGGTAGTACGTCGTCTCGACATTGGCGATCCAGTCGCGGATCGCCTCGCTCGTCGCCTCCTTCAGCGTCTTCGTGCCGAACTCGACGGATCGCACCTCGGCACCGAGGAGCCGCATGCGCTCGACGTTCGGATGCTGCCGGCGCATGTCCTCGGCCCCCATGTACACGACGCACTCGAGCCCGAAGCGCGCGCAGACCGTCGCGGTCGCGACCCCGTGCTGGCCCGCCCCGGTCTCGGCCACGATGCGTCGCTTGCCGAGGCGCGACGCGAGGAGGATCTGTCCGAGCGCGTTGTTGATCTTGTGCGCGCCGGTGTGGTTGAGGTCCTCGCGCTTGAGGACGATGCGGCGGCCCGCCAGGCGCGAAGCGCTCCGTCTCGTAGAGCGGCGACGGACGTCCGACGTAACGCTCGCCGAGGCGGTCGAGCTCCGCGCGGAAGGCGGGGTCGGCACTCGCGTCCGTCCATCCTCGCTCGAGCTCGTCGAGCGCGGGGATCAGCGTCTCCGGCACGTACCGGCCGCCGTACTCCCCGTAGGTGGACGTGGTCACCGCGCCGCCTCGACGTAGGCGCGAACGCGGTCGTGATCCTTGATGCCCGGCGACACCTCGAGGCTCGAGCTCGCGTCCACCGCCCACGGATGAACAGCCGCGATCGCGTCCCGGACGTTCTCGGGGCCGAGGCCGCCCGCGAGCATCACGCGTCCGTCGACACTGCGCGCGCGCTCGAGATGGGACGGGTCCTCCTCCTGCCACGGGAGATCGACGACGCGCGCGACCTCCTCGCCGTCGCGGAGCAGCACCGCGTCGCGCCCGCGGACCTTTCCTTCCTCCGGCGGGTAGAGCTGGACGAGATCGGCGTCCCCCTCGGCCTCGCCGACCACGACCGCAACGGACAGCATGGTGGCGGGCACCGGCAGGATCCCTGGCGCGCGACGCGGGCTCGCGTCTGCGAGGACGAAGCCGGCCATGTCTGCTCCCGCCTCGACGGCGACGGCCACGTCCTCCTCCCGTGTCAGTCCGCATACCTTGACCAGTGGGCGCGAGACGAGCTCGGCGAGCTTCGCGGCCGGGTCCGGCGCGCGCATGAGTGTCGAGCCCACGAGGATCGCGTCGGCGCCGGCCAGCTCGGCCGCAGCACCTTGCGCGCGTGACTCGATCCCGCTCTCCGCGACGACGACTCGATCTCGAGGAGCCCCTGCCACGAGCCTCAGCTGCGCGGCGCGGTCGATGTCGAAGGTCGCGAGATCGCGCGCGTTGACGCCGATCACCGGTGCGCCGAGCGCGACCGCGCGCTCGAGCTCCTCGGCGTCGTGCGCCTCGACCAGCGTCTCGAGGCCGAGCTCCGTGGCGACTTCCAGGAGCCGCCGCGCCGTCGGGTCGTCGAGGTCTCGCAGCAAGAGCAGCGCTGCGTCCGCGCCCGCTTCGCGTGCCGTCCGCAGGTCCTCCTCCGTCCTGAAGAAGCCCTTCGCGAGGAGCGGCAGCGACGCAGACGCCCGCGCTGCTCGCAGGTCGTCCCAGGTGCCGCCGAAGCGTTCGTCGACGAGGATCGACGCCGCAGCTGCACCGGCGCGTTCGTAGGCTGCGGCCAGCACGGCCGGATCGGCATCGAGCCGGAGGTCGCCCGCGGACGGCGAGCGCCGCTTGACCTCCGCGATCGCCGTCAGCCCAGGCCGGCGAAGAGCGTCTTCGAAGGGTCCCATCAGGCGGATTGTTGCGAGAACGCGGCGAGCTCCTCCAGCCGTGCGGCCGCGCGGCCGCTCTCGATCGCCTCCTCGGCGACCGCGACACCCTCCCGGAGATCGTGAGCGTGCCCGCCTGCAGCGATCGCGCCCGCTGCATTCAGCACCACGGCGTCGTGCTTCGCCCCGCGAGCGCCGGCGAAGACCTCGCGCGCCGTGCGGGCGTTGTCCTCGGGCGATCCGCCCGCCAGCTCGGCCGGCTCGCACCGCTCGAGCCCGAGCTCGAGCGGGTCGACGATGCGTTCGCGCACGGCGCCTTCGGCGACCTCGAACACGAGGTTCGGCCCTGCTGGCGAGAGCTCGTCGACGCCGTACGCACCGTGCACCACGAACGCGCGACGCGAGTCGAGCACGGCCAGGGCGTCGGCGACCGTACGCGCGACCTCGGGCCCATAGACGCCGAAGACGCCAGCCCGCGCGCCCGCCGGGTTGGTGAGCGGCCCGAGCACGTTGAAGATCGTGCGCGTGCCGAGCTCCCGCCGCACCGGTGCCGCATGTCGCATCGCCGGATGGTGCAGCGGAGCGAACATGAATCCGAAGCCGAGGGTGTCGATCGACTCGGCGATCCGCTCCGGCGTCTGCTCGAGCGCGAAGCCGAGCGCCTCGAGCACGTCCGCGGACCCCGAGACCGAGCTGACCGCACGGTTCCCGTGCTTCGCGACGGCGGCGCCAGCCGCAGCGGCCACGATCGCGGCGGTCGTCGAGATGTTGAACGTGCGCGCGCCGTCTCCCCCCGTTCCGACGACGTCGACGACGTCCTCGCGCGCGGTCCGAACGGGAAGGACGTGGGCGCGCATCGCCTCGGCGCACCCGGCGATCTCGTCGGCCGTCTCGCCCTTCGCCCGCAGAGCGACGAGAAAGCCGCTGATCTGGGCGGGCGTCGCCTCGCCGCCCATGATCTCGCCCATGACCTCGCGCGCGTCGTCCCGCGTGAGGTCGTGCCCGTCGAGGAGCGTCTGGATCGCGGCCTGGATCACGCATGGAGTGTGACCGCTCCGACGACGCCCTACGCGTCGAGATGTCGGAGCCGCTGCCACAACTCGGGCCACGGCTCGCGCGGACTCGTGCAGAGGAACACGGTTCCGCCCTGCTCCTCGTTCTCCAGCCCGACGCCGTTGTCGATCGTCGCGGCGGCACGGCAGCCCTCGAAGTCGGTCGACGGCTCCGCGTATCCGAGAACGACGACCGGCGCGGCGCCGTCGGGAGGCACTCCGAACCGTGCGTAGGCGTTGTGCGCCGAGTAGGCGCGCGGGAGGCCGAGCGCCGGGCCATAGCGATCGACCGCTCCCGCCTCGCCGTAGTTCCCTGTGAACACGACCGCAGTCGCCCGCTGCGCGGGTGGGAGGCTCCGGAACACCTCCGCAACCGTGTCTGCGAGCTCCGGCCAGCCAACGGTCTCGATCGCGTCCTCGTTGAGATCGCCGATCGGTGTCGACTCGAGCCGGCTCGCGGGCACGACGGGCAGCGCGATCACGATCGACAGCGCCGCGCTCACCGCGAGTGCTGCCGCGAGCAGAGCCCGACGCGACTGATTCGTCAGCCAACGTTCGACCGCCGGTGAGCCGGCAGCGAGGAGGCAGAGGAGAAACGGCGCCGTGTAGTAGGGCTTTCCCGCCGTCGCGAAGGTCAGCACGAGCAGCGCCACGTACGCAAAGCCGAGCGCCCGCCACGGCCGCATCCTCGGGTCGCGAACCAGCCCCCACAGGCCGACCGCGAGCACCGGAACCAGTAGTGGGCCGACGAGCAGCAGCTGGAGCGGAACGAGCCCGGCACGGCTCTCGGATCCCTCGTCGCGGCGGATGTCCTCGGCGAGCTCGAGCTGTGGCCAGCCGTGTGTGCCCTGCCAGACGAGGTAGGGAAGCCAGATCGCGAGCGCGATCACCGTACCGCCCCACAGCCACGGCGAGCGCAGTGCCGACCCCAGCTTCCGGTCGACGGCGAGGCCGATCGCGAGCGCGGCAACGAGTAGGAGTGGGAGCTGCTTGTTCTCGAGACCGAGACCGACGACGACTCCGGCGACGACCCAGAGTCGCGTGTCTCCTCCTCCCAGGATGCGGGCGACGACGAGCAGTGTCGCAACCCAGGCGAGGAGGTCGAACGTCGACGTGCCGAGCAGGTGTCCGACGGCCAGGACGAAGCCCGACGAGGCCGTGCCGACGGCCGCGACGAGCTGGCCCGTGGAGCCCGCACCGAGCTCGCGCGCGAGGAGTGCGACGAGCACGACGACGACGGAAGCGGCGAGCGCGGACACGGCCCTGAGGCCGCGGGGCGTCTCCCCGAACAGCGCTTCGCTGAGCCAACCGAGAAGCGGTGTCAGCGGTCCCTGGTCGTCGTAGCCCGCAGACGGATGACGCGCGGCGGTACGGAAGTAGAGCTCGTCGCGGTGGTAGCCGTACCGGTTGGCGAACGCGAGCTGCAGCGCGAGCTCCGCCGCGGCGACCGGGAGCACGAGCCGCCACGCCGGTCGTGGACGACTCACGCGAGCTGCTGTCTGAGCGCTAGCACGAGCCGCTCGAGGTCGGCCTCGTCGTTGTACGGGCCGATCGACACCCGCAGGAGCGTCGCGTCCTCCCATTCGTAGACGGGGACCTCCACACGGTGCTCGTCGTACAGCCGTCGCGAGAGCAGGCTCGGATCCGGGGTGCGGACCGTGAGCGCGCGCATCAGCGGTGATCGGGCGCCACGAAGCGGCCGCAGGCCGAACGGCGCGAGCAGGCGCTCGGCCTCGTCCGCGAGCTGCCTGCGCGTGCTCGAGGTCGAACGTCTCGTGCACCTCGATCGCCCTGGGAACGGCGAGAAAGGCCGCAGGGTCGCGCGTCCCCTGCCAGCCATGGCGCTCGCCGAAGTCGGCTCCCTCGTGGTACCCCCAGCTGATCACGAGCGGCTCGATCCAGTCCTGGTGCTCGGGTCGCGCCCACAAGAACCCGGACCCCTTCGGCGCACACAGCCACTTGTGGCAGTTGCCCGCATAGACGTCCGCCCCGAGCGACCCCACGTCGAGCGCGAGGTGGCCCGGGACGTGCGCGCCGTCCACGATCGACAGCACACCTGCTCTCCGGGCGGCCTCGCAGATCTCGGCGACCGGAAGGACGAGCGCGGTCGGCGACGTGATGTGCGAGACGACGATCGCGCGTGTCCGGATCCCGATGTTGGCGACGAGCTCCTCCGGCTCGACGAGGACGACGTTGGCGCGGATGAACCCGAGCGTGCGCACCACGGCCCCGTACTCGTGCTTCGTGGTGAGGATCTCCTCCTCCGGCCGGATGCGCAGCGAGCGGATCACCGCATTCAGCGCGGACGTCGCGTTCTGGCAGAAGACGAGGTCGTCGACGCGCACGCCGACGAACGCCGCCAGCGCAGCCCGCGCCTCGCGCATCGCCCCGGCGAAACGCCGTGCGAGGAGCTCCGTCGGCGCACGCTCGAGCTCGCGCTGGAGCCGCTGGTACTCGTCGAAGACCTCGATCGTGCAGGCGCCGTAACCGCCGTGGTTGAAGTACGCGACCTCCGGATCGAGGAGAAAACCACCGCGCATCGCAGGCAGTGTCCCACGGTGCGCGGATTCTCGGCCCGTGCTTTCCGTCACCTCGCTGGTCTGGCGGGAGAAGGCACCGGGGCTACAATCCAGAACATGGCGCTGACGAAGGACGACCCGCTGAGTACCCATGCCGAGCCTCCCTCGCATCCGTCGTTCGCGCGCCCGTGGCGGCACGCCGGTCATCTCGCCGGCGCCGATCGTCCACGAGCTCACCGCTAGCGGGCTCACCTGGGTCAACGTCGTCTCGCCCGACGTCGAGACCGCGCAGGAGCTGGCCGAGCGCTTCGGCTGGCACCCCCTCGACGTCGAGGACATCGTGTCGAAGCGCCAGCGGCCGAAGGTCGACGACTACGAGGACGAGGGCTACCTCTTCGCCGTCCTCCACTTCCCGATCTACGACAAGCAGGTGCAGCGCCTCAACGCCGCCGAGCTCGACCTCTTCATCGGGCACGACTACATCGCCACGATCCCGAACGGCGCGCTCCATCCCGTGACGCGTCTGTTCGCACGCTGCGAGGAGGACGAGCAGCTGCGGGAGCAGCTCTTCGCGCGCGGCTCGGGGCGGCTGCTGTACGAGATCCTCGACGACCTCTTCGACTACTGCTTCCCGATCCTCGACAAGATCGCCCACAAGCTGGACGGAATCGAGGACGAGGTGTTCGAGGGACGGTCGCAGGAGGTGGTCCGCGACATCTCCAACGTGAAGCAGGAGATCATCTCCTACCGCAAGATCATCAAGCCCGAGCGCTCGACGCTCCGCGTCCTCGAGCGACGCGTCGAAGGCTTCCTCCCGGAAGAGCTCGAGCTCTACTTCGACGACATCGTCGACTCGGCGGAGCGCATCTGGGACCTCCTCGACAACTACAAGGAGGTCGTCGACGGGCTCGAGTCGACGAACGAGTCCGTCCTCGCCCATCGCCAGAACGACGTCCTGCGCCTGCTGACCGTCATCAGCGTCGTGATCCTCCCGCTGACGCTCGTCACCGGTCTCTTCGGCATGAACGTCGTCTTCCCCGGCGAGGGGACGCACGAAGCGTTCTGGGTGATCGTCGTGGCGCTCCTCGTGATCTCGGCTGCGACGCTGGGTTCTTCCGCTGGCGCCGCTGGCTGTAGCCGACCCTGCCGAGTGATCAGCGGCTGCGATCGCCCGCGAAGCGGGCGCTTCAGAGATTTCCCGCGGCCGGAAACCTCGCGCTAGCGAGTTTCCGGCCTGCGGATAGAACGGGTGGCCGGAACCCCCGCCGCATCGGGGCTCCGGCCGTTGGTGCCGCCACTCGCTAGAGGAGAATCCGCAGAGCCGTCTCGGGAGGGCAGCCGCGGCGCGTGAGCGCCGACGCGTTGTGAAGGTCGATCTCGACGTGCGAGGCGAGCACGAGCGCCGATCCGATGTCGTACCCGGCGCGGACGAGCTCTTCGAAGCGCCACCTCAGGATCGCTTCTGCCTCGGTCTCGTCGATCAGTTCGAACTGGGCCGCAGTCACTATGCCGCCTCCCTCATTTCGTCTTCGGCTACAAGGTCACAGTTCAGCGTCATCGGCTCTGCCGAGCGCCCGCTTGAGGTCCAGAGTCGCCGCGCCGAAGGTCTGGGTTCCCCCCGCGAACGTCCCTCGTATGAGGGAAGCCCTACCTCGCTCGGGTGGAGACGGGACCGTCGGGGTCCCAGTCGACCCGGCACGAGCCCCACATCCCGCGGTGCCCGACTCGCGCCTCGTCGACGGCGTCGAGGAGCTCGTCCGCATGCCTTCCGCGATCGCCGCCCCGGAAGTACGGCGCGGCGGCGCCGCGACGCACGAGCTCCACGTTCACGTTCGCCCTCTCGATCTCCACGTACCGGAGGAGCCGGCCGTATCGGTCGATGTCGTCGAGCCCCGGGTCGTCGACGAGCTCGACGTGCGCGCCCCGCGGCGCCAGCCGCTCCAGCTCGTGCTTCGCCTCCCGCGCGTAGCACTCGCCCTCGCCGAGCTCGGGTGCGTCGATCTGGACGAGCCGAACGCGCGCTCCGCCTCGGACGTCGAGCGTGTCGCCGTCGCCGATCCGAGCGACGACGGCGCCTTCCCGCGTGACGTCGTCCGCTGCCGACGCGCAGCCGACGAGCAGGAGTACGAGCCCCAGCGCGATCGCGGGCGGCCGCTGCCGGCTCAGACGTCCGGCAGCTCGTCCAGGCCGGCGCGCTTCGCCTTGTCCTTGCGATCGACGTTCCAGGCGAAGGCGAGGATCGCTCCGAAGACCAGGATCAGCGCCGCCACGAGCCCGACACGAGCCCAGATTGCGTCGAAGAGGACGATGGCGAGCACGCCGAGCAGCAGGAAGACGATCGCTGCACCGCCGAGCTTCAACGCGTAGCCCATCGCGTCGCCAGTGTAGGAGGGAGCGGGCCGTCAACGGCAAGGTGGCTGGTAGAAACGGCCCATGACGAAGCCGCTCTGGGCGCCGTGGCGCCTCGAGTACATCCAGCAGGCCGACGAGGAGACGGGCTGCGTCTTCTGCGACGAGGCGGCCGGTGCGCTCTCCGCCGACGCGTCGCTGCTCGTGCACGCCGGTGACGGCGCCATCGCGCTCCTGAACAAGTACCCGTACTCGTCCGGTCACCTGATGGTCTCGCCGCGCCGCCACGTCGGAGACCTGTCCGAGCTCACCGACGACGAGGCGCTCGAGATCCACCGCCTCGCCGCCGCCGGCGTGGACACGCTGAATCGCGTCTACGAGCCCGGGGGCTTCAATCTCGGCTGGAATCTCGGGCGCGTCGCCGGCGCGGGAATCGCCGACCACATCCACCTCCACGTCGTCCCTCGCTGGGCCGGCGACACGAACTTCATGCCCGTGCTCGCCGACGTGAAGGTCATTCCGGAGCACCTCCTCGCGACGCGCGACCGGCTGCGCGAGGCCTGGACTAGCGGTTGAGCGGCGCGAGCGCCTTCCAGGCACGCGGCGGCGTGGTCATCCAGTCGTAGAGGCTCACGCCGATCGTCTCGCCGTCGTCCGAGACCGCCGCGACGAATCCGGCGAGCTCCTCGGCCCCGAGCCGGTCGGCGACGCCGCCGGCCACGTGGATCGGAACGTCGGGCCGCCCGGTGTTGGCGCGAAGGAGTCGCAGCGCGCGCGTCACGTAGCCGTACGTGGCGTCGAAGCCTTTCAACCCACCTCCGGTGTAGACCATCGGCGCGAACGCGTCCGTGCTCTCGGCGAGCTCGGCCCACGGGAAGCGCGGCCACGTCGCCGGACGTCGCTCGAGGCCACGCGGATTGAAGGGGACGACCGCGAGCGGCGTGTCTCCGGAGGCGTCACGAAGCTGCCGCGTCAACGCGACCGCGCGCCGCGAGCGCAGCGTGACGTTGCGGAGCCTCGTCGACTCGATGTCGAGCGCGACTCCGTCGAGAGCGCCGCCCGTCGCCGTACGGAACGAGAGCATCGCGAGTGAGCGGCGCAGGTCGAGCGCCGGCTTCACGTGACCTGGGAGATACCACCCGACCACCTGGATCCCGTTGGCGTGGAGCGCATCGACGAGGCGGCCGAGCTGAACCGGGTTCACGACGTCGACGGACGCCCCGAAGTTCGCGGTCTCGACCCAGACCGTCCGTACGTCGCGCGCGGCCATCCGTTGCGCCGTCCGCTCGGGCGCGGCGTACACGGCGCCGTCGTAGATGTCCACCCAGGTGCCGAGACCCCCGAAGACCGAGGGGTCTCCGCTGCCCGCGGCAGGTGCCGCCCCGGCGCTGACGCTGCAGATTGCGGCCGCGAGCAGACCGCAGGTCACGAGTCGAAGCACGCCGCCACTGTACGGGCGCCTCATGAGGACGATGTCAAGGCCGGGCTAGAAGACCTATGGCAGATAGTTGCGGTACTTCAACCAACGTCGCCTTTCGGACACCGTCTCGCGCGTATGGCGGACGAGGTCTAGGAGCTCGTCGGCTAGATCCAATCTGCCATCCGAGCTGCGGCGGCGCTTGTCCAAATACTCCTTCCGCGTCACACAGAAGACGGTGCATCCGTCACGCCCGCTCAGCAGCACTTCGTCGACAACCCAAACCCGCGCAATGTAGCCATCGCCGCCGTCAGCTGAGAATTCGGGTGCCAGGACTCGGGGGTTTGTCGAACCACCCGCTCTCAGTGGAACCAGGAAAGTGAATGACGCAGTACACGCCAGGCTTGGGGCGCCCATCGCTGGCAAATGCCTCATCAGGCGCACTGGCTGGCAAACGCCACTCGAGAAGCCGCAGCACTCCGATCCCCCTCGATCCGGAAGGTCGTACAAACAACAATATCGCGCGGCCTGCCGCTCCTGAGCAAGAACACCCTTCGCGGGTGTTTGGGAAGTCCTCTTGCGATCCTCGATGCCCAACGTCCGCCGATCGACCGCGTGTACGACGCACTCATGACCAAGAGGAGGAGCCGAGCCGCAAGCGCTCGTTCGGCACGGCATCGGCCAGGTCATCGGAGTGCGCTAGAGCCCTCCTGTGCGCACGGGTGTCCCTCATCGCGCGGTGTGTCAATCTGCGCGGACCCCACAACTCAGGAGGCGAGATGGGCTTCGACCAGTACCACGAGCCGGCCGAGGAGCTAAGCCCGGAGACCCGGACCTTCGCGCGGATGATCGCGTCGCTCACCGAGGAAGCAGAAGCAATTGGCTGGTACGAGCAGCGCATCTCGCTCGAGCCGGACTCGGATGCGAAGGCGATCATGGCGAATGCGCAGGCGGAGGAGTTCAAGCACTTCGGCATGGACCTCGAGTTCCTGCTGCGTCGCACGCCGAAGTGGCGTGTTGCTTTGCAGGCGATCCTCTTCACCGAAGGAGACATCGTCGAGCGCGGCGAGGAGGCGGAGGACGCCGAAGGTCTCTAGCCGACGACGCGCTCGCAGCGTATCCCCGAGCGCACCCTCGAGGTCTTCGCGGTATGACCGGCGCTCTCGGGCGGGTCTCTTCGAGCGGTCGGTCCTCCCCCCTTGCAGTACGTGCTGCGGCACACGTTCGCCAGTAACCCGCCTGCGGCGGGCGTGGGGACGTTCGAGCTCGCGCGGGTGATGGGAACCTCGCTCGAGATGATCGAGCGCACCTACGGGCATCTGCTACGCGGGTGCCGACGACGCCTTTCCGCTCGCGGCTGGACGCGTTCGCGGCGACTCGAAGTGGCGTTGAAGTGGCGTCAGCCGCGGAAGGCTGATTTTTGGCTAGAGGGCTAGAATCCTGGGTGCGCGGACGTAGCTCAGTTGGTAGAGCACTGGCTTCCCAAGCCAGGTGTCGTGGGTTCGAGTCCCATCGTCCGCTCTCACGAAAGACCTGCTAATCGCGACCTCAGCGAACGTCGACGAGCAGCGTTCTAGCTTGGAACAGCCTGATTGGAACGGGATTGGAACGGTCGCGACCCGTGAGACGTCCCGATGGGGCATCAAGAGCGCCCGCAACGTCCCTGTCACGAGACGCTAGATCGGCCCCAGGGAAAGTTCGTATCGGGCCAATCATCGGGCACCAGTGAACGTGCGACACTCGGCCGGTGCCGAGCTACCGCCTCCACGACACGACCGGCGACGACCTCGGCCTGATCGAGCATCCCGCTCCGAACGTCGAGCCGGGTGATTGTGGCGAAAGTCTCGGCTTGGCTTCCAGTTGCGCCTGCCACGAAGAGCAGACACAATCGGCGCGAGGGGACACGCACACTCCAGGGGAGGCACTGATGAAGCGTCGTTCGTCACGCGCCAGGATCGCCCGGGTACTTCCGGCGGTCTTAGTCGCAGCAACTCTCGTGGTCGTCTGCTTCAGCAGCGCGTCGATCGCGGCTCCGACGGACCGGTCCTCGACGCAAGCGCAGCGGAACGCGGGCGGGAAGTGGTCGGGGCGGTACAGAGGCGACTCGTCAGGCACCTTCATGCTTCGCTGGACGCAGACGGGTTCGAAGTTGAAGGGATCGATCACGCTGTCGAACCCGGCTGGCACGTATCCGATCTCGGGCATCCTGCGCGGCAACAAGATCTCCTTCGGGGCTGTCGGTGTCGGCGCGACCTATAAGGGCACGGTTTCGGGCAAGGCGATGTCCGGCACGTGGAAGAGCGCGAGCCGCGGCGGGACCTGGAGCGCTCGCAAGACCTGACGACGCGGTCAGCTTTCTGATCGGGTAGGCGGGGTCGTAGTGCTTCGCCTGGACCGCCCATAGACCGCCCTCCTGGTCCTCCGCGATGAGGTCGATGCCTGCGTCTCGGCCCCAGCGTCCCGGCCACTCGTCCCAGAGCCAGACTAACCCGCCGTCCGTAGTCGCCTACGGAGCGCTGCACCTCATCGCTTGCGCCACGTCCGGCAGGAGCGCCCGGGGCGGCGGTGTCCCGGGATGAGGTGGTAGCTCATCTCCCTCACGACGTAGTGCGTCAGCTCGGTCAGGCGGTCGACATCGAGGTCGTCCGTGAAGCTCCGGCCCTCGTGGGCCGCGGCGTTCCGCGACCTGTATAGCCGCACTAGCCATTCCTCCTGCTCCTCGGCCGTCCGTTCGTGCATCTCGAACCGCTCGGTGAACCGCCTGGCGATCGCCGCCCCCTTGTACTGCTCCGACGGGCCTTCCACGAAGAGACATTCGAGGGCGACCATGACCGCGACCAGGCGATCGGCAGCCCAGATGCTATTCAGGCCGAGCGAGAGCCAGCGCGCCGCGGCGAGCACTCGGCGCTCCAGTCGGAGCGCGCACTCTCGTCCTTCGCGGCCGCCCGCGAGAGCTGCCGGAACGGTGGAACCAGTCGCCCCTTCGCGTCGACGAAGTTGGGATGGACGAACCTCCGCGCAGGCCGGTTGAGCGCGAGGTGCTCGTTGCCGCCGCGGCTTGGCCCACCATCGGCTCCCCTCGGATCTGGGCAAGTCTGGGCGCTCCATGAGGTCGAGGATCGCGGCGGACTCGGCGAACCGCTCGGCGGCGAGGAAGCGCGCGGTCTGCCAGCCCCGCGCCTCGATCGTGACGTAGCCGACCGGGGGCCCGAAGTGCTCCGCGACCTGCTGGAGAACGGCCTTTCGCGCGACCGTCGGGGGAACTCGCCTGGCATACGTGACCTGACCGACGCGAAGAGTCTTGCCGGGCAGAATCACGTCTACCGCCTCCCCGACCGTCCACTTCTCGATGGGGGACTCGACCGCGTCGATCATCGTTTCGATCGCGCCCTTGATCGTCCCGGTCACTGCGTCGTCGCACGCCTGCGTCAGGAGAATCTCGGCCTCCTCGCTGGACATGCCGAGATCGCGTCGCGACGGCCCGACCAGGCGACGCCGAAGCGACCGCTTCAGCGCGAGTGCCTCCCATCAAGCGTGTACATCCCGCCGTCGAACGCCCGGAACGCGAAGTCGTCGGCGGGGCTGATCTCGCTCGACCCCTCGGCCTGAAGCGGAAGCAGACCCCGGCCCTTACGGGCGCCACGTAGGTCAATGTTCCTTCCCATGTCCGCAAGCAACTCGTTCGTCCTCTCCTGCTGTCGCTCGATACGTTCGAGGGGCTTCCGGTACCCGACAGGCACGCGGCGGAAGCCCCGAGAGGCTTCCCAAGCCAGGTGTCGTGGATTCGAGTCCCATCGTCCGCTCTTGCGAAAGCCCTACTAATCGCCGCTCCTAGGCGTAGCCGCGGCGAGCCTGACGGCCTAGTCGACCGATCTGGAACGGATCTGGAACGGTTGGCCGCCTCGCCCCGGTCAAGCTCGCAATCGTGGCCCGCTGCGTCTCTATCCGCCTCCCCGTTCTAGGCCTACTGGACGGCCAGTTGGTCGAGGCCGCTGTCGAGCGCCTGCCCCGGTTGGAGGCTCGGGTCGCCATCCCAGTCGAGATGCACCGTGAACGACCGGCAGTCCCGTCGTCGACGACCCTTGAGTAATGGACCGGAGGTTCGGGGAAGCGAAGGCCCGCACGGAGCGGGGCCTCCTTCGAGAGTCCAGTTCGTGGTCTGGGGCTACGCGTCGTGCTGGCGGATGAACTCCGCGGCCTTGGGCGGACCCCCACGAAACCGGCTTCCTGAAAGATCGCCGGGACTTCGGGGTCCGAGGTGAAGCTTTGCCAGCCCGCGTCGTCCCAGTCGAAGACCACCCAGATCCGGTCGGCATCATTGGGATCGCGAAGGACCTGCGCACCCTTGGACCCGTGCTCCCTTCGCTTATCAGCGCCCTTGGTTGAGAACGTATTCCAGAAGCGGTCGAAATCCTCGACCTTCGCCGTTGCAAGAACCATCTCTTCTCCTCCTCTGTGGGAAGTGTTGTCGCGCTTCGGCGCGTGGCCCGCCCAGTATCACGCACCCAATGTCCTCTTGCGTCTCGGCAGGGTCGGAGGTACGCACGACGAACCCGGCGGCGATGTGGCATCAGGACGAGTCGGGCCGAGTTCACACGCCGCTTGAGCCATACGTCCTCGCGGCAACGCTCGCGCCGATCCCGGTGCTCAATTTGATGCATCCGCCTCGGGAGCGTGGCTGACCGCTACCGCACGACGGGCACCGAACAAGCAGGCGCATTCTTCGTGGCCCCAACCGCCTATGCCGTCTTAGCTTCTGACGCCCCACTATCCCTTCGGGGTTCACGAGGGCGCTGCTGCGGATCTCGGCCCTATGAACTCCGAGCGGCTACCATTGCGTCTCCCGAGCCTCTCTTTCCGCCTTGACCTCACTGGCCACTGCGCCGAGGGCGGCGGAAGCGAGGTACTGATGCAGATCGCGCGTAGCTTGTCCGCGAGGATCCGGAAGTGGTTGGGCGGCCTCCTTGGCAAGGGGCCAGCCAAAGCGCCGTACGGCGCCGGCGCCTGGGGCCGCTGAGAGGTTGCGCCCCAGATGATCGAGAACCTTCCAGGCAACCTCTTGCTGCTCGATGAGAACGAGCTTCGCACTGCGACGCATGATCGTGATGAGCGCATGTCGCTTCTGTTCCGCAGTTGGCCGTCGCTGAGCAAGGTCGAGTTGCGGGAACTCAGAAGGCTGAGCGACGAGCGCCAGCGGCTGGCGAGGCACCATGGCATCCTTCGACGCCTTCACGCGCTCAGAGGCCCCGGCCCGGACCGAGTCCCGCGGCTTGAGAGCTGAACGCAGTGCTGGCGGCACTGCTCGTCGCGGTGGGTATCGCTGTCGGTGTTGCAGCGCTCGCGGCATACGCCGCCTCGTCGGGCGACAACGTGACGTCGTCGGGTGACCGGGTGAAGGTCATCATCGCGGGTACTAACGACGGGGTTTGAGCACTCTGGATCCGAAGGTGATCCTGCTTCGCTTCGTCACGAAGGGCAAGAAGGGCGCGATCACATACGCGGTCACGATCGACACGAAGCCGCGGCCGGTCATACCGCGATGGACGATCGAGTCCGGGACGAAGGCGTACAAAGGGCTACAGGGCCCAAGGCACGGAGACCGAGAACGCAACGTGGACCGTGAGCACCTTGAGGGGAACCGTGTGGCGCTGAAGCCCATCTGAAACTCCATCCAGGCATCCTGCGGACTACGGGGCCGACAGACCGAGCGCACGTGTCCGTGCGCGGGCCTCGCGCCACCAGATGAGCTCGTACGCGTGGAAAGCGACCCAGACGGCAGCGAGGAGCGCGAGCGCGACGATCGCCGGCACGACCAACGCGACCGGAAACAGGAACGCGCACGCGATCGCGGCGAGCAAGCGACCGCGGCCAAGCGTGTGCGACACACGCACGCGCAGAGCCACATACGAGAAGAGGTAGAGCGCCGGCCCTCCGCAGAGACAGAGCGCAGGGATCGTGGCCAGCTCGCCGCCGACATCGGAGAGGATCGTCTTCATCGCGAACGCGAAGAGCACGATGCCCGCCACCATCGGCAGATGGAGGTAGGTGTAGACATCGCGCGCAATCGCGACTTGCTGGGCGCCGCTGTGGTCGGCGAGCAACTGCTCGCCGCGGATCGGGAAGAAGTCGAAGTACGCCAGCCAGATCGAGGTCACCACCACGAGGCCGAGAACCGCGGCGACGGTCACGCCTGTGTCGATCCCGGCGCTGTTCGCCGCGTAGCCGATGGCGATGAGCGACTCGCCGATCGCGATGATGACGATCAGTCCGTGCCGCTCGACGAAGTGCGCAGGTTGCACGCGCCAGCCGCGCGTGCCACTGAGGAGCGGCCCGAGAAATCCGACGACCAGCGCGGCCACCCAGAGGATCGGCTTGAGGAGCCCGCTCTCCACGAACCCCGCGATGAGGATGAGGGCGGAGCCGACAAGGGCCCAGGGGGCAGTTCGGATGATGGCAGCGAGCAGATCCCGATCGCCGCGTGCTCCAAGCGCATACAGCGTCCGGTGCATGACGTTCACGATGAGAAAGGCAACCCCGAACATGACCCCGTGTTCACCGAACGCGCCGGGCACTGCAAGCGCCGCGACGAACATCGCCGCGATCGCCAGCAGCATCGCTCCCCACACCGCCCCGACACCGGGATCGACGGTGTTGGTGAGCCAGGCATACGCCGCCCACGCCCACCACAGCGTCGCGAGGATCAGGAGAGCGCGACCGAGCCCCCTCCACGTCGGATCGTCGGACAGCACCGTCGTGACTTGCGTGAACGCGAAGACGAAGACGAGGTCGAAGAAGAGCTCGAGCGGCGTGACGCGATGCTGGCGCTCGGCGTGCTGCTGACTCACAGCCCGACGCTAGCGCGAAGTGAACCGCGGCGCGTCGCCCGTGGGGGATATCACCTCGAGAAGCCCCGCGCTCGTTGGTCAGGACGAGCGGCGCACCGAGTAGCGTTCCGGGTCGTGGCCATCGACGACGAGCTCTTCCAGACCTTGCTCGAGCAGGTCCGCGAGCTGCACCGGCGCACCGACGAGCTCACGCGTGCGAAGTCGAGGCTTCACGAGAATGTTCGCGCTCGCCTGAACTGGAGCCCGGCGCCGTCGCTCCCGGATGCGCAGCGACGGATTGCCGACGAGGTCGTCGAGGTCTTGAACAGGCCCCGACTCTCCCACTCGCAGTCTCGCGAGCTCTATCGCGCCTACTTCGGTCGCTAGCCAGACAGCCGTTGACCACACGACTCGAGCTAGCGGTCGTTGCCTCCAGCGCGGGCGATGGCGTGGCGAAACATGTCGATCTCGGCGGCGGGCGTCCGTCGTCCATGCGTCAGGCTGGATCACGAACGACGAGAAGGGAGCGACGATGAAGTACCTGATGCTGGTCTGCTGGGACGCCGAGAAGATGGACGCCCAGACCGAGCCCGACCCGAACGAGAGCACGGAGGAGGAGAGCTTCCCGTGGCTCGACGACCTCCGGGCGCGCGGTATCTGGGTGACCGGTGACCAACTGGCACCCCCGCGCCGGGCCCGCTCCGTGCGCGTGCGCGACGGGAAGACGCTGGTCACCGACGGACCGTTCGCCGAGACCAAGGAAGCCGTCGGTGGGTTCGACATCCTCGAGTGCGACAGCCTGGAGGAGGCCGTCGAAATCGCCGCAGGGCACCCCGTCGCCGGGGTCGGGACGATCGAGGTCCGGCCGCTCTGGGGAAGCTGACTGCGCCGCGGCGTCAGTACCAGCGGCCGCGAACGAACCCGCCGAACGCGATCAGGCCGATCGAGCGCCACGATGATCCCGACGATCACGCTCCAGAAGATCGCGATGAGGACCCCGGCGATCACGATTGCCCCGCCCAGGGTCAGGCCGGCCATTCCGCCTTCACGGCCCATCAGCGCACCTCCTGGGGTGAACCTGCAGTTTCTCGACCGTTGACATGCCGCATGCCTCCTTGTTGGCGATGACGACGTATACCCGCCTGTTGCCACAGTCGAAACGCGCCGCTCGTTCGACGAAGGGACTCGGCAGGCGGTGCCGAAGCCAGTCCTGCCGGGCCGACGTGGCGTCCTCCGTTTCCCCTCCCCCGGGGAGGACTGGGGTCGGTCCGGCACTACCATCGCTCGCATGACCGCCCCGCTCAGCGACGAGGAGATCCAGGCCGCGACGATCGGCGAGCTCCAGCCGCACGCGGCGACGATCCACCTCGCGGAGTACGACCCCGCGTGGCCGCGGCTCTACGAGCGCGAGGCGGAGCGGATCGGAGGTGCCCTCGGGCCGACGGCGCTGCGGATCGAGCACACGGGCTCCACGTCCGTACCCGGCCTCGCCGCGAAGCCGCTCATCGACATCGTTCTCGTCGTCGCCGACACACGCGACGAGGAGCGCCTACGTCCCACCGCTCGAGGCCGCCGGCTACGTGCTGCGCATCCGCGAGCCGGACTGGCACGAGCACCGGCTGTTCAAGGGCCCCGACACGAACGTGAACGTCCACACCTTCTCGGACGGCTGCTCCGAGGTCGAGCGGATGGTCGCGTTCCGCGACTGGCTCCGGACGCACGACGACGACCGCGAGCTCTATGAGAGCGCGAAGCGCGAGCTCGCCGCGCGCGAGTGGAAGTACGTCCAGAACTACGCCGACGCGAAGTCGGCCGTGGTCGAGGAGATCCTCGCGCGGGCGCTGAGCGCCCCGTAGCGGCAGGCGTCCACCGTCCACGGCGAAGCTCGAAGCCGCAGCGGTTGCGGCACCTACGGGATGACGGGTACGGGAAGCCGCGCAGCGACGATGCTGCCGACCGCCTCGGCACTCGCGGGATGGTGCGTGAGCGTGGCGACGAACACGTCGCGCTCCAGCGCGGCGAGAACGAGCGGAGTGAGCGCGCGGACGGTGGCCGTCCTGGGCACGTCGCGGACGAGCGCGATCTCACCGAAGAAATCGCCCGGAGGAGAGCGTTCGAATACGTCGTGCGTCGATCTCGACCTCCGCACGTCCCTCCTGGATCACGTAGAAGCGGTCGCCAGCGTCGCCCTGGCCGAACACGGCCGTTCCGGCCTCGACGTGCACGTCCACGACCGCGAGCGCGAGCCGCTCGAGCTCCGGCGCCGGTAGCGGCGCGAACATCGGGACGCGGCGCCAGCAGCTCGACCGCCTCGGCCGGCGCCGGGGCGGCTGCATCGATTCGCTGGAGCGGCCGCCACAGCGGGAGCAGGGCGATAGGCAGGATCAAGCCGGCGGCGAGGAGAGCTCCACGGGTCCCCACCCAGGCGATGAGGATCGGTGCGAGGAGCGAACCGATCCCCATCGTCATGATGATGAGCGCCTCGAAGGCGCCGAAGACCCGACCGAGCACCGCATCAGGCGCTGAGCGCTGGAGCAGCGTGATCCCCGTCACGTCGACGAGCGTGTTCCCGATGCCGACCAACAGGAGCAGGAGGACGACGAGCGCGGTCTCGGACGTCGCCGCTACGAGCGCCAGCGGCACGCCCCAGAGCAGGAGCCCGACGCCGAACGACGTCGCAAGTCTGTTCCGCCCGGCGACGCCCGCAACGAGGACGACCCCTGCGACGGCACCGATCCCCACCACTCCGTCGAGAAGACCGACGCCGGGTGTCCCGAGGTCGAGCACCTCGATCGCGAGCACCACGACGAGGACGTTGAACATCCCGGCCACGAGCGTCTGCAGGGAGAACAGGCCGACGACGACCCGCAAGCCTGGGTCCTCGGCGATCGTGCGCCAGCCCGCGAGCAACGAGCGCACGCGGCCGGTGTCGCCGGTCTCGGGTGACGGCTCGCCGGCGACTCCGATCCTGGCGACGAGGAGAATCGTGACAACGAGGAGCCCCGCCGTCGCGCCGAAGACGAGCGCGACGCCGGTCGCAGCCAGGAGCAGCGCGCCGAGCGCAGGCCCGAGGAAGAGCCCGACGCTCTCGACGCCGCTGGCGAGCACGTTCGCGGCAGTGAGCTCTTCCGGCGTGGACACGAGTGCCGGCGTGAGCGCCGCCTGTGCCGACCGGAAGAGCGGCTCGGCCACGACGACGAGCACCGCGAGGACGTAGACGGCGATCGGCGCCGCGTCGACGACGACGAGAGCCGTCAGCGCCGCGAACACGGAGCACCGCACAAGCTCGACGCCGATGAGCACGAGCCGTCGTGGCTTGCGGTCGGCGAGCACGCTCAACCACGGCGCGAAGACGGCTCCTGCCGTGAGCCGGACGAAGACGATGACGCCGACGGCGCTCGCCCCGCCGGCGTCGTAGGCGTAGACGGCGACCGCGATCGCCGACGCGCGGCTTGCGAGGTTCGACGCCGCCCAGGCGAGCAGAAGCCGGCGAAGGTCTGCGTTCCTGGCGACCTCCGCGAACAGCCGGGTCGTCTCGTGGAGGCGTGCGGTCAGGTTCACGGGCGCGAGCATCGCAGCTCCCCGGACTTGCCTCGGCGGGAGCCGGGAGGGAAGATTTCCGCGAGCGCTGCCGTCCTATGAGTGGCGCGGTCGAAGCGCTGACAACTCGAGCGGAAGGAGCACACCATGTCGGACGACGAGCGCGAGCGGAAGCGCAAGGAGCACGAGGAAGGCGAGCCGGACGTCGAGGCTCACATCTACGCCGAGGACTCCTCCGAGACAGACGCGGAGCGGAAGCGCAAGCGCAAGCTGCACGAGGACGCCGACGGGGACGAGCTCGGGCGCAAGCGCAAGTAGAGACGTCGGCTGGTCAGACCGCCGAGGCCGCGCGCTCGTCGCGCTACGAGTCGTGGCCGAGATCGGCGAGCTCCAGCCGCACGCGGCGACGATCGACTCGCGGACTACGACCCCGCGTGGCCGCGGCTCTACGAGCGCGAGGCGGAGCGGATCGGAGGCGCCCTCGGCCCGACGGCGCTGCGGATCGAGCACACGGGCTCCACGTCCGTACCCGGCCTCGCCGCGAAGCCGCTCATCGACATCGTCCTCGTCGTCGCCGACACGCGCGACGAGAGCGCCTACGTCCCACCGCTCGAGGCCGCCGGCTACGTGCTGCGCATCCGCGAGCCGGACTGGCACGAGCACCGGCTGTTCAAGGGCCCGGACACGAACGTGAACGTCCACACCTTCTCGGACGGCTGCTCCGAGGTCGAGCGGATGGTGGCGTTCCGCGACTGGCTCCGGACGCACGACGACGACCGCGAGCTCTACGAGAGTGCGAAGCGCGAGCTCGCGGCGCGCGAGTGGAAGTACGTCCAGAACTACGCGGACGCGAAGTCGGCCGTGGTCGAAGAGATCCTCGAGCGCGCCCTGGTCACGTAGCCGGCATCCGTGGACGCGACGCCGGGCAGGCGTCAGTATTCGCGGGCGGCGCGTCACCGATCGAGAGGAGCGCCTTGAACGCCCGAGCATCGACACCGGAGCAGCGGATGGTCCGGCCGAAGATCAAGCCGTTCAGGCTCCTCGTGTCGTGGCTGGTCGCTGCGGCCGCGCTCTTCGTTGCGGCGTGGATCGTGCCGCACGTCGAGATCCAGACGTTCCTGGGCGCCGTCGTCGTCTCGCTCGTCATCGCGGTCCTGAACGCCCTGATCCTGCCGCTCGTCGCCGCGATCAGGCTGCCTCTGACACTGGTCCTCGGCTTCCTCATCGTCCTCGTGCTCGACGCGCTCATGCTCCTCGCGGCGTCCGCGCTCACAGACAACGCGATCGAGGTCGACAGCTTCTGGTGGGCGCTCCTCACGGCGCTCTTCGCCTCGGCCGTCACGGTCGTGCTGGACGTCCTCTTCGGGACCAACGACGACGACACGTACACGCTCCGCGTGATCGAGCGCATCGCTCGCCGATCGGGCGAGCGGGTCGAGACCGAAGTCCCCGGGATCGTGTACCTCGAGATCGACGGCCTCGCGCTCCCCGTGCTCCAGCGCGCGATGCGCGACGGCAACGCGCCGAACATGGCCCGCTGGGTCGCCGACGGCGACCATCACTTCACGGAGTGGGAGCCCGACCTCTCCTCCCAGACCGGCGCGAGCCAGGCGGGGATCCTCCTGGGCTCCAACGAGAACATCCCCGCGTTCCGCTGGGTCGAGAAGCAGACGGCGACCATGATGACCTGCTCCGCACCCGCGGACTGCGCGGAGCTCGAGCGGCGCCATGCGACCGGCGTCGGCCTGCTCACGGACGGCGGCGCGAGCCGTGGGAACCTCCTCTCCGGCGAGGCCGACCACGTCATCCTCACCGTGAGCCGGATGGAGGCCGAGAAAGGCGCGAACCCGGGCTACCGGGCGTTCTTCTCGAACGGCTTCAACGTCACGCGCGTCCTCGTGCTGTTCTTCTGGGAGGTCTTCCTCGAGTGGACCGCCGCCCTCCGCGCGATCCGCCGGGACGTCCGTCCGCGGGGGCACCGCAGCGGCATCTATCCGTTCATGCGGGCAGCAATGTGCGTCGTCGTGCGCGACCTGATCGTCTACGGCGTCCTCTCCGACATGTTGAAGGGCAGGCCTGCGATCTACGCGACCTTCTCGAGCTACGACGAGGTCGCACACCACTCCGGCCTCGAGCGTGCAGACACGCTCGAGGCGCTGCGGAAGCTCGATCAGCAGTTCGGCCGCATCGACCGCGCGCGCAGCTACTCGTCCCGTCCGTACGAGATCGTGGTCCTCTCCGACCACGGGCAGACGCAGGGTGCGACGTTCAAGCAGCGCAACGGCTACGGGCTCGAAGATCTCGTCGAGCGCTCGCTCGCTTCGGGGGAGGTCACCGGGTTCGCCGGAGGAGACGAGCAGAACGCGATGGTCGGTCTCGCCGTGAGCGAAGCACAGGCGCCGATCCGTCGAAGAAGCGGCCGAAGAACGACGTGTCCGACCGGCAGGTCGTCGTCCTCGGGTCAGGGAATCTCGGGCTCGTCTACCTCATGGACGAGCGGCGACGCATGACGCTCGAGGAGATCGAGGAACGACATCCGGCGCTCATCCCCGCGCTCCGCGAGCATCCGCACGTCGGCTGGCTGCTCGTGCGGTCCGAGAAGGACGGGCCGGTGGCGCTTGGCGGCGGGGGCGTTCGCTACCTGACGGACGACCGCGTCGACGGGATCGATCCCCTCGCCCACTTTTCTCCGACCGCAGGTCACCATCTCCGGCGAACCGACGGCTTCGCCGATGTCGCGGACATCATGGTCGGGAGCTTCTATGACCCGCAGCTCGACGAGGGTTGCGCCTTCGAGGAGCTCATCTCGTTCCACGGTGGCATGGGCGGACTGCAGACTCGACCGTTCATCCTCTACCCGGCGTCGTTCACGCTCCCTGACGAGCCGATCGTCGGAGCCGCAGCGGTACACGGCCTCCTCCGAGGCTGGCGGCAGCAGCTACAGGGCACGGGCTGAGCGAGCTCGAGACGCGCGGCGGCGCGTGGCGCCGCTGACGCCCCTCAGCCGTTAGCAGGGACGACCTGTTGGAGCAGGTCGGGACTGATGCGGAACTGCCCGCTGAAGGGCCTGTCCTGGGACGCGATCAGCACCAGGGAACACGCCATCGCCGAAGCGAAGAGCCATAGCGCGAGCGCTGCCGCGAGCCGGTTGCCGCTCTGCACGAACGCGATCGCGAGCAGCGTGAGAACGCCCACGAGGATCACGCCCGTCCACTTGACCCAGTTGACGCTCGATTCGCTCAGGATGATGCGCTGCCGCCGGGCGTCGAGCGCGTTTTGCACGGACGCGACGATCTCCCGTTGCGCCGTCTTCTGGCCCTCCGTTCGCGGCGTGAGAGTGAGCGCGAGGCGTAACGCACGATCGAGTGCGACCGGTATCACGGTCAACGTGGCGTCCCCTCGCGCCATCGCCGGCCACTCCTCGTTCACGCTCTCCTCGATCTGGCGACGGAGGAGGACCCGCATCCGCGCTTCAGGCTCGCCTGGGAACGCGTCCATGAGGAGGTCGACCGACCTGAGTGCACTCGCCTCACGGTCCACCGCGAGCTGAGCCCGGTCGGCATTGCTCCAAACCTGCGCTGCCAGAAAGCCCACGAGCAGTCCGAAGAGCAGGCCCATCGGCGGCAAGAGCCCCGGCGACACCGCCTTGAACGCCTCGGCGCGGCGCCCTTTCGCGAGTGCCATCACGACGACGAAGATCGCAGCCGCAACCAGGTACGAGGCCGCGACGACCACGACGGCGAGCCATCCGGTCGACAGGTCGTGCAGCCAGCCCATGGCTAGGAGGCTGGCCCGAAGAACTCGGCGAGGCTGCCGTTCTGGAACGGCCCCGGATCGATGGCCAGATCACCCGAGAAGGGATAGATCAGCGCGACGAGCACCACGAGCGACATGCCGATGATGAGCGCGATCGCTCCGGCCCCGATCGCGTGGAACCAGAAGCTCCGCGACCCGATGAGGATCGCGTAGCCGACGATCACGAGCGATCCGACGAAGAGGAGCGCTCCGATGACCCAGGGCAGGCCGCCCCCGGCATCGTCGAGGCGATTCCGACGAGCGTCGAGCGCGACGTTCAGCTGCCGCACGGAGTCGTCGTAGAAGGCCACGGCCGAGGGCGACTTCGGTTCGACTCGCTGAAGCACCGCGAAGATGGCGTTGACGTCCGCCCACGCCTGCGCGCTGTCGTTGCCTTCACGCATCCGCGGCCACTCCTCGTCGACGACCGTCCGCACGTACGCACCGATCGAAGCGCGGACGCGATCACGCTCGGTTGGCTGGAACGCACCGCTGTCCCGCACGATCGCTGCGAGAGCATCCGCCTCGCCGGTCACGTTGCTCTGTGCGTCGGCGTAGTTCTCGTAGGCGATCACGATGATGAAGGCGAGCAGCAGACCGAACAGCGCGGCGACGACGCCGAGCATCTGCGACGAGACCTCCGCGTCGAATCCCTCGGCGACTGCGGGTACGAGCCTTCGGATCGACCAGACCAGCAGCAGCACGAGCCCGACGAGCGCGCCGACGACCACGATCAGGAGGAGCCAGATCGGCAGCATCGTCGACGGCGCCGCGCAGCACGAGCGGAACCGTACGCGAGATGACCTCCGGCTCGCCCTAGGTCGCGACGGGCGCGTTCGTCGGCGTCAAGCCGCCATGTCGGCGGCAACCCGGCCGGCCGCCACGGCCTCCTGGAGCGCGCGAAAGTCGTTCTCGTTCTGATCCGCGTACGTCTCGGCGAACGTGGCCAGGGCGCGGTCGAAGGGCTCGCCACCGCCGAGATACGCAGCGATCGCGATCCTGTCGCCCGAGCGCGCATGGGCTCTCGCGAGCGTCCAGCCGCAGATCCCGCCGTAGGCCCGCAGCCCCGCCGGGTCCATCGCCTCGATCTCCGCAGACCCCTTGGAGTCCCAGAGCTGCCGGATGTAGAAGTCTCGCTGCTCGCCGTCGATCGTGATGATCCGCTCCCAGCCGAGCAGGATGTCGGGCGCGGCCTGCATCATCCGCTGCCCCTCGACGACGCGCTGCCCGTGCTGGCTGTACCGGCTCCTCCCGAGGAACGGTTCGAGCACCGAGGCCTGCGCTTCCTTGAACTGGAGGAACAGGGGATCGCCGTCGTCACGGCCGACCATGAGCAGGATCCACGTTCGGGCGCCGACGCTCCCGACGCCGACGACCTTGCGGGCGGCATGCACGTAGCGGTAGCTCTCGAGCAGATGCCGGCGATCGCGCGGCAGCGTGCGCCGGTAGGTGCGGATCATGCGACGTGCGACGTCTTCGAGGTGGTGCTGCTCCGCGCCGGGGAGCACATCTTCGATCGGCGTGACGAAGGGAGGATCGCCGACGATCCGGAGCTCTCCGTCGACCGTGTGGCACAGCTTCGAGAGAGCGCGCATGCTGTCCTTCGTCCGCACGTCGGTGACGTTGGAGTGGACGCGCTTCAGCTGCTTGCCGGACAGGCCGCCCTTGAGGCGGTTCCGGATGCCCGCGACGTCGAGACGCGTGTACCAGACGTCGATCGTCCGCATCCGTGCGAACTGCGCCATCGCCTCGCGGTATTCGCGCACGGTCGCCATCACCACGGAGCGGCGCGCGGCCTCGTCGAAGCCACGGTCCCGTCCGGCGACCGCGAGACTCGCAGCGAGGCGCTTCACGTCCCACTCGAACGGCCCGGGCAGCGTCTCGTCGAAGTCGTTGAGGCTGAAGACGAGCCTCCGGTCCGGTGACGCGAAGATGCCGAAGTTCGAGAGGTGCGCGTCCCCGCAGAGCTGCGCGTGCAGTCCCGTTCCGAGCCCCATGAGCGAGGTCGGCAGCCATGAGGTAGGCGCCGCCCCGGAAGAAGGCGAACGGGGACGACAGCATGCGCCCGTACCGGATAGGGCCGAGCTCCGGCAGACGCGTCTGCGCCTGCTCCTCGAGAAGGTCGACCGGGTCTCTCCGCCCCGGTGCCGGCTCCCAGGCGCCGTGCGCCGAGCGGGGCAGCTCCTGCCGTGCGGCCCTGCCTCGGGCAGCGTGCTCCGCAGGCGTGAAGTGGGGCACCGCCTTCGGAGGCGACGACCTCGTGGCGAACCGCCGTCCGCTCGTCGACGACGTGCTTCGCGGACTCCTCGGCGCCCGCCACGTCGTCCGCGTCCACTTCTCGGTTGTTCGTCGTGACGTCCGTCATTTCGCCCGCTCCCTCGTCTGTGCGCCGTGCGTCCTCGCGGCGGTTACCGGAACACGTCACAGCATCGTGCACGAATGCCGCACCCGCACGTCGAGATCGGTCCCGAGCGCGTCGAGCGCCGCGTCCCATTTCCTGACGGCACCAGTAGGCTCGCGCAGTGAGCCTCGTCTGGGGCATTGCCGTTCTCGTCCTCGCCGACACCGTCGCAATCGCGGCGATGCTGCTCGTACGGCGTCGTGCGCCCGAGGGCAGCTTCTTCTCCGACGGCGACCGCGCATCCGGTGTGTTCGGCGTTCTCGCCACGGGGTTCGCGATCTTCGCCGGCTTCGTGATCTTCCTCGCCTTCACGACGTACGACCAGTCGCGTGCAGGAGCCGAGTCCGAGGCGCTCATCGTCGTGCAGCAGTACGAGACGGCGCAGTTCCTCGCCCCCGTGACGCGCGATCGACTCGCAGGCGAGCTCGTCTGCTACGGACGTTCGGTCGTGAGTCAGGAGTGGCCGGGGATGGAGTCGGGCGACCTCGACAACACGATCAACCCGTGGAGCTTGACGCTCTTCCGGACCATCCACGCCGCCAATCCGTCGACGGCGGTGCAGGAGACGGCCTTCGCCAAGTGGCTCGACCAGACGTCGGACCGAGAGGAGGCACGGCGCGACCGCGTCCACGGTGCTACCGGGATCACGCCGACGACCATCTGGATCGTCCTCTTCCTGAGCGCTGCGATCGTGTTCGCCTTCATGCTCTTCTTCGCCGACCCGGCCGAGCTGAAGCGATCGCAGGCGATGCTCATCGGCTCCGCGGTGACGGTCGTCTCGGTGACGCTGCTCGCGATCTACGCACTCGACAATCCGTACCGGCCCATACCGGGAAGCATTCGCCCCGTCGCAATGGAGCGCTCGCTCGAGATTCTCGGGCAGGCACGCGAAGCCATCGGCGACACGAGCGAGATCCCGTGTGACGACCAAGGGGTCGCCGCCCGATGAAGGACCGAGCGGAGCTTGTCGCCACCATCCTCCTGGCTGTTGCAGCAGTCGCAACGGCCTGGAGCGGGTACCAGGCGACGCGGTGGAACGGGGAGCAGGCCAAGGCGTCGGGCCGCACGAATGCGATCAGGATCGAAGCGGCCCGGGCACAGGGGCTCGCGCAGGCGCAGACGCAGGTCGACGTGGCGACGTTCATCCAGTGGGTCGACGCTTACGCGAAGCACGAGACGGCCCTCCAGGACTTCTACTTCAAGCGCTTCCGCGTCGAGTTCAAGCCGGCCGTCGCGGCCTGGCTCGCGACGAAGCCGCTCAAGAACCCGGATGCGCCGCTGACGCCGTTCGCGATGCCCCAGTACAAGCTCGCTGCGACCGCCGAGGCCGAGCGCCTGGATGCCGACGCCGAGGTGTCTGCCGCGCAGGTCCGGCGGAACATCCAGCGTTCGTCGAACTACGTGCTCGGGGTCGTGCTCTTCTCGGTCGCGCTCTTCTTCGCGGGTACGAGCACGAAGCTCAAGGACCCACGGCTACGCGCGGTTGCCCTCGGAGTCGGCTGCGCCGTCTTCCTCGGGACACTGGTCTGGATCGCGACGTCCCCGGTCAGCCTCTCGGTCTGACAGCGGTCACTCGACCGCCGGCTGCGTTGCCTTTGCGGCGGCGACCTTCTCGCGCCGGGCCTTCGTCAGCTCCTGCACGAAGATCTGGATCGTCGCGGCCAGCGGAACAGCCGTGAGGGCGCCGAGCACGCCGAGCAGCGCGCCGAACAGGGTCACGGCGACGATGATGAAGAACCCCGAGAGGCTGACCGCCTTGCCCTGGATCTTGGGCGTCAGGATGTTGTTCTCGACCTGCTGGTACACGAGGACGACGACGAGCATGATGATCGCTGCCGTGAGCCCCTCTTCCGCCCACAACGTCGGAACGAGGATGAACCCGGCGATCGTCGCGCCGATGTTCGGGATCATGTCCAGCAGGCCGGCGATCACGCCCAGAGCGATCGCGTAGCTCGACCCGAGCAGCCACGCCGTCATGCCCTGCGTCGTCCCGGCGATGACCGAGATGACGACCACCCCGATCGCCCAGCGCGAGATCGAGGTGGTGACCCTCTCCCAGACGTCGAGCCAGCGCTCCTCCTCGCCGGGCATGAGCACGCTCGCGAGCGCTCGCTTGAGATTCACGATGTCGCTGAGCAGGAAGAGGCAGATGAAGATGATCGTGAAGGCGGCGAGGAAGAGCCCGAAGAACGACCCCGCGATGCCGAGCACGCCGGAGATCGCGTCCGGAACCGATACCGAGACCTGCTGCGCTCCGTCCTGCACGTTCCCCGCAGCGCCGGAGTCGCCGAGCCAGGAGAGCTCGTCGGCGTCGCGGAGCTGCTCGACCGTCGCCGGAAGGTCCTGGAGGAAGTCGCGGACGCTGCCGACGAGCGGAACGAGCAGCAAGAGCATGAGCGCCGTCACGGCGAGCGCGCTCCCGATGACGGTGACGGTCGCCGCGAGACCCCGCGACATGTGCGTCTTCGCCATCACGAAGCGGACCGGGTACTCGAAGACGAGCGCGAGGAAGATGCCGACGAACACGATGAGGAAGGTGTCGCCGATCGCCGCGAAGGCGACGGCGAGGCCGAGCGCCCCGAGCACGAGGAGCAACGTCCGCATCGGCAGGAGAAGCTCGACGCGCCGCTCCGCGGGCGATTCCATGGCGGGAAAGGCTACGTAGCCGTGCGGCTGGCGCGGCTCCGACGGCCGGCCGACGCGCCACCCCGCGAGCCGCTGCGATACTCGCGCGACCCGCCAACGGAGGACACGTGACGCTCAAACACCCACGCACGTCGCACGCGCAATCGTCCGATCTCGGCGTCGCGCCGCACTTCACCCTCGAGTCCCGGACCATCCCGCGCCACGCGCTACCGGAGGGCGAGATGCCTCCGGACGTGGCGTACCAGATCATCCACGACGAGCTCATGCTCGACGGCAACGCACGGCTCAACGTGGCGACGTTCGTCTCCACGTGGATGGAGCCGCAGGCCGAGAAGCTCATGGCCGAGTGCTTCGACAAGAACATGATCGACAAGGACGAGTACCCGCAGACCGCGGAGATCGAGATGCGGTGCGTGAACATCCTCGCCAACCTCTGGAACGCGCCGGACGCCGACGAGGCGACCGGCTGCTCGACGACCGGCTCGAGCGAGGCGGCGATGCTCGGCGGGCTCGCGCTCAAGCGACTCTGGCAGCAGCGGCGCGCGGCGGAGGGGAAGCCGGCCGACAAGCCGAACCTCGTCATGGGCATCAACGTCCAGGTGTGCTGGGAGAAGTTCGCGAACTACTGGGACGTCGAGATGCGGCTCGTCCCCATGGAGGGCGACCGCTTCGTCCTCTCCGCGGAGGAGGCCGTGAAGCGGTGCGACGAGAACACGATCGGCGTCGTCGCGATCCTCGGCTCCACCTTCGACGGCTCGTACGAGCCGGTGAAGGAGATCTGCGACGCGCTCGACGCGTACGCGAAGGACACGGGGATCGACGTTCCGGTGCACGTCGACGGCGCGTCCGGCGCGATGATCGCGCCGTTCCTCGACCCGGACCTCGAGTGGGACTTCCGGCTCCCGCGCGTCGCGTCCATCAACACGTCGGGGCACAAGTACGGCCTCGTGTACCCCGGCGTCGGCTGGATCGTGTGGCGCGACGCGGCCGCGCTCCCCGAGGACCTCATCTTCTGGGTCAACTACCTCGGCGACAACATGCCGACCTTCGCGCTCAACTTCTCTCGTCCGGGCGCCCAGGTCGTGGGGCAGTACTACAACTTCCTCCGCCTCGGCTACGAGGGCTACCGCCGCGTGCAGGGCTACGCGCGCGAGGTCGCGACGCGGCTCTCGGGGAGGATCGCGAGAGCTCGGCCCGTTCGAGCTGCTCACGCGTGGCGACGAGCTGCCCGTGTTCGCGTTCACGTTGAAGGACGACGTCGAGAACTACACCGTGTTCGACGTCTCGAACGCCTTGCGCGAGCGCGGCTGGCAGGTGCCCGCGTACACGTTCCCGGAGAACCGGACCGATCTCGCCGCGCTCCGCGTCGTCGTCCGGCGCGGGTTCACCCACGACATGGCGGACATGCTCGTCCACGACCTCGAACGCCAGCTTCCACGGCTCGAGAAGCAGCCCACCCCGGTCCTCGACGAGGCGACGGGAGCGCCTTCGCGCACTGATGTGTCGCTGGCTCGCGTACTCCGGGTCGCCGGTGCTCCTGGAGGAGCTTCTGTACAAGCCGAAGCACTCGCTCATCGACCAGAGCCTGCACTCGACGATGGGTGCAGAGACGACGAACGGCGACGGATTCGGTGTCGGCTGGTACGGCGCACAGGAGACGCCCGGGACGTTTCCACAGCGTCGAGCCCATCTGGAACGACCGGAACCTGCGGGAACCTCGCCGCGCACCTCGAGTCGGGGCTCGTGTTCGCGCACATCCGCGCCTCGTCCGGGACGCCGGTGCAGCTGACGAACTGCCATCCGTTCCGGCACGGCCGCTGGCTGTGGATGCACAACGGCGTCATCGCGGACTTCCATCGCGTGAAGCGCGAGCTCGTGCTCGCGATCGACCCCGAGCTGTATCCGGCGATCGAGGGCTCGACGGACTCGGAGGTGTTCTTCCTGCTCGCCGTCACGCTCGGCCTCGAGGACGATCCGCCGGGAGCGGTCGAGCGCGCCGTCGGGCTCATCGAGCACGTCGGCCGCGAGCACGGCGTCGAGCATCCGATCCAGATGACCGTGGCGACGACGGACGGCCGCAGCGTGTGGGCGTTCCGCTACTCCAGCGAGGGGAAGTCGCGCTCGCTCTTCTACTCGACGCGGGTGGACACGCTGCGCGAGCAGCATCCCGAGCGTCGCAGTGCTACAGACGCTCTCCGACGAGTCGAGGCTCGTCGTCTCGGAGCCGCTCGGAGATCTCGTCGGCGCCTGGAACGAGGTCCCCGAGTCGCACTACGGGGTGATCCAGGAGGGGCAGGACGAGCTCCTCCCCTTCACGCCGCGACCGCCGAGCTAGGTCGCGGGCGCGGCAGCCGGGGGTGTCTCGGCGCTCGAGTCCGCGTCCCTCTCCTTCGCGCTCTCGGTCGCCATCGAGATCGCCGCGGCGCCTACGAGTGCCAGCGCGAGCCCGGCGTACGCGACGATCTTGTGCCACCGCGGCTCCTCGAGCCGTTCGTCGAGGAGAAGCGTGCCGATGACGATGCTCACGAGCGGGTTGCAGACCGAGACGGTCGCGACCGACGCAGCGAGGTTGCCCGTCGAGAGCGAGATCTGCTGGATCACGAAGGCGAGGATTCCCGCGATGGCGAAGGCGTAGAACTCCCAGCTCGTCAGGACCGTTCCGAGCCCGCTGTCGCCGAAGATCTCCACCGTCGGCTTGCACAGCGACGCGGAGAGCCCGTAGAGGACGCCGGCACACGCCCCGTAGAGCGCCGCCTTTCGGTCGAGCGTTCCGCGGCCGCCCAGGACGAACAGCACGAGCGCGATCGCCGAGAACGCCAGCGACCGCGACGGCCCACTCGCCCGCCGGCGCGTTGTCGTTCCCGTCGGCTGCGTCTCCGACGACGGTGAAGATCGCCAGGCCCAGCACCACGACGGCCGCGCCGAAGACCTCCCTGCGGTGGATCACCTGGCTCGTCAGGAGGTATCCGAGCGGGAGTGCGAACACGATCGTCGTCACGAGCAGCGGCTGGACGACGGCGAGCCGCCCGTGGTCGAGTGCGACCGCCTGGAACGCGTAGCCGCCGAGCAGCGCGACCGTCCCGAGCAGCCACCACCACTGCTTCGCGAGGTTCAGGAGCGAGCTCGGCGAGCCGAGCGACACCTCCCCCATGCCGAGCGCGCCCTTCTGCTGCAACGTTGCCGCCAGCGCGAAGAAGAACGCTGCAACGAGGGCGACGATCTCAGCCACGACGAGGAGCCTACGCCGGGTCCCGGATGCCCGCAACGTCGTCGAGCCGCACGATCTCGTCGACGAGATCGAGACCTTCCGGACGATGCGTGATCAGGAGGACCGAGCGACCATCGGCCGCTTCGAGCACGTCGCGGACGAGCGCCTCGGCGGTCGGTTCGTCGAGGTGCGCGGTCGGCTCGTCGAGGAGGAGCACCGGAGCGTCCGCGAGCAGCGCTCGTGCGACGACGAGGCGCTGGCGCTGACCGCCGGAGAGCTGCGATCCCTCCTCGCCGACGAGCGTGTCGAGCCCGTCCGGCAGCGATTCGACCCAGTCGTCGAGACGCGCCCGGCGCAGAGCGTCGACGAGTTCGCTCGTCGGTCGCTCCGGGCCGAGCGAGCCTGAGGTTCTCGCGGATCGTCGAGTCGAACACGTGCGCCTCCTGCCCGGCGAGCGCGAACGTGCGGCGGACGTCCTCCTGCCGCAGCTCACGGAGGTCGCGGCCGCCGATCGTGACGCGACCCTCGTCGGGGTCGAGGAACCGCAGCAGGAGACGGGTGACGGTCGTCTTCCCCGCTCCGCTCGGCCCGACGAGGGCGACGCGCCTGCCCGGGTCGAGCCTCAGGTCGAAGCCGTCGAGCACCGGCGTCTGCGCGTGCGGGTAGCGCGCCGTCACGCCCTCGAGCGCCACGGTGACCGGCGCCCGCGGTGCGGGCGTCGGGCTGCGTCGGATCGGTCACCGCCGGCTCGCGATCCGTCAGCTCGAGGACACGGCGTCCGGACGCGAGCGTCGCCGCGAGCTCCCGCGCCGCGGCCGGTAGCGGCGAGACGGCGTCGAAGGACGACAGCGCGAGCAGCGCCAGCGCGGCGACGAGCACGCGGTCGAGGGTGCCCGCATCGTGAGCTGCGACGGCCACGGCGAGGACGCCGACCGTCGTGAGGCCAGCGACGAGGATCGAGACGAGCGTCTGCAAGACCCGCGACGAGCGCATCGCGGCGACCGAGCCGCACGAGCTCGCGATCCGCCTCGCGTATCCGTGCGAGGGCGTCCTCCTCGCGACCGAACGCGACGAGCTCGGGCGCGCCCCGGAGCAGCTCGACGAGCTCGGCCGTGAGCTCGCCGCGGGCCTGCGCCTGCCGACGGCCGGTGACCCGCGCGAGGCGCGCGGCGAGAACTGGGACGGCGATGCCCGCAAGCGCGAGCCCGACCGCGAGCACGATCGCCGCCGCCGGAAGGAGGAGTGCGGTCGCGACGATGCAGGCGACCGCGACGACGAGAGCCACGAAGACGGGCCCGATGCCGCGCAGGTAGAGCCCCTGGAGCGCGTCGACGTCGCCGACCATGCGGCTGACGAGGTCGCCGCGGCGAAACGCCTCGAGCTCCGCGGGCGCGAGCGGCTCGATGCGCTCGTAGAACGTCGCGCGGATCCGCCCGAGAGCCGCGCAAGCGCGAGGTCGTGGGACGCGAGGCGCTCGAGGTAGCGCGCGAGCGGACGCGCGAGCGCGAGGAAGCGGACGACGACGATGATCGTCGTCAGCGCGAGGATCGGCGGCTGCTCGGCAGCCCGCGCGATGAGGTAGCCGGCGGTCGCCATCAGCGCGACGCCGAAGCCGACCGCCGACGCGCCGAGCGCGATCGCGAGCACGACGCGCCAACGCGGGAGCTCGGCGAGCGCGAGCAGCCGACGAATCGACGCGTCATGCCGCCTCCACCGTCTCGAGGACGCGACCGCGCTCGAGACGGACGATCCGGTCCGCACGCGCGACGAGCTCGGATCGGTGCGCGACGAGCACGACCGTTCGCCCGGCGCGAAGACGCTCGATCGCCTCGGCGATGACTCGCGGCGCTCGCGGGATCGAGGTCGGCGGTCGGCTCGTCGAGGACGACGAGCGGCGCGTCGCGCAGGAACGCGCGCGCGAGCGCGAGCCGTCGTCGCTGACCGGCGGAGAGCGACCGCCCGCCGTCCCCCACGACGGTCTCGTAGCCCTGCGGCAGCCGCGAGACGAGCTCGTGCGCGCCTGCGAGCTCGGCGGCACGGCGGACGCGGTCGTCGTCGGCGGACGGGTCGCCGAGGCGGATGTTGTCGGCGACGGTCCCCCTGAACAGCGTCGGATGCTGCGGCACGAGAGCCGTGCTGCCGCCGCCACGCTCGCCTGGTCGACGGTCCGCGAGGTCTCGACCGCCCACGAGGATCCGTCCGGCCGAGGGCTCGGCGAAGCGGAGGAGGAGCGAGACGAGCGTGCTCTTCCCCACTCCGCTCGGCCCGACGATCGCGACGGTCTCGCCGGGTCGCACCTCGAGGTCGACCCCGCGCAGCACCTCCACGTCGCGCGCCGGGTAGCGGAACGACACGCCCTCGAACGTGATCGGCTCGAGCGCGGGGTCGGGCGGCGGGGCAGTGCCGGCGCGCACGCCGGGCACGTCGGCGAGCTCCAGCAGGCGCTCGGCGACGGCCGCGCCGTCCGCGCTCGCGTGGAACTGCGCCGCGAGGTTCCGCAGCGGCAGGTAGAGCTCCGGTGCGAGGACGAGGATCGTCAGCGCAGGCTCGAAGCCGATCCCGCCCTCGGCGAGCCGCACACCGACGACGACGGCGACGAGCGCGATCCCGAGCGTCGCGGCGAGCTCGAGCACCGCGCCCGAGAGGAACGCGACCCGGAGCGTCCCCATCGTCGTCCGGCGGTACTCCTCGCTCACCTCGACGATCCGTTCCGCCTGCGCCTGCGAGCGGTTGAACGCGCGCAGCGTGGGCAGCCCGCGCACGACGTCGAGGAAGTGGTTCGAGAGGAGCGCGAGCGCCTGCCAGCGCTCCCGCGCGCGCCGCTCCGTCTGACGCCCGACGAGCCACATGAACACGGGCACGAGCGGGAGGGTCAGGAGCATGACTCCCGCCGCGAGGAGGTCGATCGACGCGACGAGGACGAGCACGGCGACCGGGACGACGACCGCGAGAACGACCTGCGGGAGGTAGCGCGCGAACGTCGTCTCCAGCGCGTCGACGCCGGAGACGGCGGCCGTGGCGACCTCCGCGCTCTGCGCGCCGTCGAGCGCCGCCGGCTGCCGTCGAAGCCTCGCCTCGACGACGTCGAGCCGGAGCTCGGAGATCACGTCGCCGGCCGCCCGCCGGCCGGCGACCTCGAAGCCCCACGCGGCGAGCGCCCGCGCCGCGACGACAGCGACGAGGACGACGAGCGGTGTCGTGACCTCCTCGAGCGACGCGCCGTCGAACGAGCGCGCGGCCACGCGAGCGAGCAGCACTGCCTGCGCGAGCACGAGCAGCGCCACGACGACGCCGAGTGCAGCGTCCGCGACGAGCAGCACGCGTACCGCCCGCGCACGACGGAGGAGGCGCCGATCGAGGAGTCGCATCGGCGGGTTGTACCGCTGCGTCGGCTACGGAGCGGGCTCGGCGTCGACCGCGAGCGGTGACGGCTCGGTCGTCCCCGCGCCGAGGCGGTGGCGGAAGACGTAGTACGTCCAGCCCTGGTACAGGAGGACGAGCGGAACGAAGATCAGCGCCACGACGCTCATGACCTGCAGCGCGTAGTGCGAGGAGGCGGCGCCGTCGACGGTCAGGCTGTCCGCGAAGTCGGTGCTCGACACCATCACGCGCGGGTACAGGCTGACGAAGAGCGTGACGACGAGCGAGATCGTTCCCAGCGCCGTCATCGCGAACGCGCGGCCGCTCCGCCCGGCGAACACGAACGCGACGGCCAGCGCGAGCGCCGCTATCCCGACCGCGGCGGGGAGCACCGGCGGGAAGAGATCCTTGTCGTTGCGGTCCATCGCCGACCGCGACCGTCCATGCGACGTAGACCGCAGCCAGCGCCGCGCCAGGTATCGCGAGCTTCCGTGCCGCACGTTCGGCCCGGCCGCGCAGCTCACCCGTCGTGCGCAGCGTGAGAAAGGTCGCGCCGTGGAATGCGAACAGCGCGACGACCGCGACTCCCGCGAACACGCTGTACGGGCTGAAGAGATCCAGGAGGTCGCCGGTGAAGTCGCCGTCCGAGTCGATCGGGACGCCGTACACGAGACACGAGAGTCCGATCCCCCAGAGCAGCGACGCGCCGAAGCTGCCGATCGTGTTCGCCCACGTCCACGTCGACCGCCAGCGAGGCGTCTCGCTCTTCGAGCGCCACTCGAACGAGACGACGCGGACGATGAGGAAGAAGAGGATGAGCAGGAGCGCGAGGTAGAAGCCCGAGAACATCGTCGCGTACCAGGCCGGGAACGCCGCGAACGTGGCGCCTCCGGCCACGACGAGCCAGACCTCGTTCCCGTCCCAGACCGGTCCGATCGTCCGGAGCGCCGTGCTCCGCTCCTCGTCCGAGCGCGGGACGAACGGGAGCAGCATGCCCGACCCCGAAGTCGAACCCCTCGAGCAGGAAGTACATCGCCCAGACGACGACGATGAGGCAGAACCAGAAGGTCTCGAGATCCATCAGTAGCCCACCGCCGGGAGCGCGAACTCGTCACCCTCGCCGCCGACCTCGGGCGGATCGACGCGCGCGTAGCGGCGCATGAGCACGACGTCCACGATCAGGAGCGCGGCGTAGAGGACGACGAAGACACCGAGGCTGGTGGCGATGGTGGCCGTCGAGACGCTCGGTGAGTTGGCATCGGCCGTCTTCAGCAGGCCCCACACGATCCACGGCTGCCTTCCGACCTCCGAGAGCACCCAGCCGGCGAGCGCCGCGACGTACGGGAGCGGGATCGCCAGCGACGCCGAGCCAGAGGAACCAGCGCGTCGACGCGAGCCTTCCGCGCCGGTAGAGCAAGGCCCCGAGCGCGAAGACGAGGAAGACGAGCGTGCCGGCGTAGGCCATGATCCGCATGCTCCAGTAGGTCGTCCGCACCGGCGGGATGTAGTCGCCGGCGCCGTACTCGGACTGATCCGCCGCTTGGAGCTCGTTCATCCCCTGCACCTCGCCATCCCAGGAAAGGGTCGCGAGGATCGACAGGAGGTGCGGGACCTGGATCGAGAACGACGGCGTCTGGTCGTCCACCGTGAAGCCGCCGATCTGGAAGAGCGAGAACGCGCACGGCTGGCACGTGTCCCACTGCGCCTCGGTCGAGGCGATCTTCATCGGCTGGTAGTCGGTCACGACGACGCCCATCTGGCTGCCGACTCCGAGGTTCACCGCCGAGATCGGGACGCCGACGATCAGCGCGAGCTTCGCCGCGTGGCGGAAGAGCTCCTGGTTCCGGCCGCGGACGAGGTGCCAGCAGGCGACGCCGAAGATCACGACCGTCGCCGTCGTGAGCCCGACGAGCAGCACGTGGATGTACGCCCAGATCCCGAAGCGGTTCGAGAAGAGCTCCCAGACGTCCGTCAGCTCCGCGCGGCCGTCGGTGACGGTCGAGCCGACGGGCCGCTGCATCCACGAGTTGGCGCTGATGATGAAGAACGCCGACGCCCAGCTGCCGATGGCGAACAGCCAGACCGTCGCGAGATGGACGCGCTTCGAGAGCCGGTCCCACCCGAAGATCCAGAGCCCGAGGAACGTCGACTCGAGCATGAACGCGGCGAGGCCCTCGATCGCAAGTGGCGCGCCGAACACGTCGCCCACGAACTTCGAGTAGATCGACCAGTTCATCCCGAACTGGAACTCCTGCACGAGCCCGGTCGCGACGCCGATCGCGAAGTTGATGAGCATGAGCGTCCCGAAGAAGCGCGTGAGCCGGAGCCAGGCCTCGTCCCCACCGCGGTACCAGATGCGTCTGCATGACCGCGACGAGCGGGGCGAGCCCGAGCGTGAGCGGGACGAAGAGGAAGTGGTAGAGCGAGGTCGTCGCGAACTGCAGGCGCGCGAGGTCGACCGTGGTGACGGCCAGCGTGCTCACCGGGTCATTCTCCCACCTCGACCGTCGGCGGACAGCCCCCACGTCGCAGTGTGGGACTCTCCCGGCTCGAGCGCGACGAGACCCTCTCCGCTCCTGAAGGCATTCGGCGCGCACGTCATCGGCTCGACGGCGAGACCGCCTCGGTCGACGTCCGGCAGGTCGCCGGTGAACACCATGAGGTACGGAAAGCCGTCGTCGAGCCACAGGGTCACGCCACCCTCGCCGGCGCTGAGCTCGACGCGGGCCACACCCGCATCGTCGCGCTCGAGGTCGGTGAAGCCGTGGTCGAGCTTCGTGTCGCCGATCCGACGCGCGACGCGGAAGTCGAGGTCGGTCTCTCCGACCGGGACGCTGCCGACCGGGATGCCACGATCGTCCGAGCGAAGCACCGTCCGCGCGGGCACCCGGAGCAGCACGTCGTCGACCGTCTCCGTGCCGACCGTGAGGTAAGGATGGGCACCGGCGCCGTAGGGACAGGTGGTCTCGCCCACGTTGGTCGCCGTCGTTCGCACTGTGAGCCCGCCGGCCGAGAGCTCGTACTCGATCGTCGAGCTCGAGCGAGAACGGATAGCCGGGCTGCGGATGGACGACATGCCCGACGACCACCCGGTGCGGCTCGCGCGCACGCACGTGCCACTCCCCCCAGCGCACGAGGCCGTGGATCGCATTCGAGTGCGCAGGCTCGGTCAGCGGGAGCTGGTGACGCTGCCCGTCGAACTCGTAGCTCCCGTCCTGCAGGCGATTGGGCCACGGGATCAGCACCTGGCCACGGCCAGCCGACGCCATCTCGTGGACGCCGTAGCCGTCGATCACGTCGCGGCCGTCGACGGCGTAGGTGCGCAGCCCTCCGCCCACCTCGACGACGACGGCGTGCTGGCCCTCGAAGGCGATCTCGAACTGCTCGCCCGAGGGTTTGAGCACGGCCGTCTGCGTCGCCATCGAGCCCGTGCCGCTACGCCAGCCGCTCGAGCAGGTGGTCGCCGACGCGGAGCGAGTTCGCCATCGCGGTGAGCGCCGGATTCACGGCGCCGATGCTCGGGAAGACGCTCGTGTCGACGACGTACAGGTTGTCGAGCTCGTGCGCCTTGCAGTTCACGTCGAGCACCGACGCGCCCGGGTCGGTGCCGAACCGGGCAGTGCCGGCCTGGTGCGCGCAGCCGGCGATCGGGATGTCGTTCTTCATGTACGCGAAGCGGTGGATGAGGTGGCCCGGGTTCATGTCGAGCTGGCCGAGCATCGACTTGACCTTCGCGTACAGCCGCTTCTTGGCCTCGAGCGTTCGTCTCCGTGTAGGTGAGCGTGATCTTGCCGTCGCCGTCGACCGTGACCCGGTTGTCGGATCGCGGGAGATCCTCGGTCGAGAGCCAGAAGTCGATCGCGTGGCGCGCCATCCGCTCGAGCGTCCACTCGGGCGCGAGCTTCGTGTCCCGCGGCCGCTCGCCGCGGAACATCGGAGCCGTCGACTTGCCGACCATCTGCACGTTCCCCAGCGGGTACTCGAAGTCGTCCGAGCCGAAGTAGAAGTCGTTGAGCCCGAGCGTCTTCTGGTACGCGGTCGTGGTTCTCCTCGCGCGAGAGCGCGAGAACAGCGGTCGAGTCGTGGAACATGTAGTTGCGGCCGACCTGGTCGGAGCCGTTGGCGAGGCCGTTCGGGTGCTTCTCGTTCGCCGACCCCAGGAGCAGCTTGGCCGTGTTGGCCGCGCCGCAGGCGACCACGACGACATCGCCGAGAATCGCTCCTCCCCGCCCTCCCGATCGACGACGACCTCGGTGACGGCCGTGCCCTCGCCGTTCGTGTCGAGCCTGGCGACCTTCGCGTTCGTCAGCAGCGTGACGTTCGAATGCTCGAGCGCGGGTCGAACACCCAGCACCTCGGCGTCGGACTTCGCGTGCACGAGGCACGGGAAGCCGTCGCAGGTCGCACAGCGGATGCAGGTCGAGAACGGCGGGTTCGACTCGTCGAGCATGATCCCGCACGGCGCGTGGAACGGGCCGATAGCCGGCGGCCGCGAGGTCGTCGGCGAGCTGCTGGATCCGTGGCTCGTGCGACACGGCGGGATGCGGGTACGGCGCGCTGGACGGAGGCTCGGTCGGGTCCTCTCCGCGCGCGCCGTGCACGTGGTAGAGCTGCTCCGCGAGCGTGTAGTAGGGCTCCAGCTCGTCGTAGGAGATCGGCCAGGCCGGCGAGATGCCGTCGTGGTGCTGCAGCTCGCCGAAGTCCTCCTTGCGAAGCCGGTACAGCGCCGCGCCGTACATCTTCGTCGCCCCTCCGACGAAGTAGTGGACCCCGGGCTGGAAGGGCTTGCCGCTCGCGTCGTACCACGTGTCCGGCGAGACGTAGCGGTTGTCCACGAACACCGCCTCCGTCGACCAGTTCTCGAGCTCGCGCGGAAGCCAGTCGCCGCGCTCGAGCAGGAGGATGCGCTTTCCGGAGGGCGCGAGGTGTCGGGCGAGGGTTCCCCCGCCTGCGCCCGTCCCGATGATGATGACGTCGTAGGACTCGGTCACGAGATCTCCTCCAGTCGCTCGGCGAGGATGATGCGCGCGGCCGCTTCGACCAGCGCGAGATGGGAGAACGCCTGCGGGAAGTTTCCGAGGTGGCGGCCGGTCTTGACGTCGAACTCCTCCGCATAGAGCCCGAGCGGGGAGGCGATGCGCAGGAGCCGCTCCATGAGATCGCGCGCGCGCTGCTCCTCTCCGACGATCGCGAGCGCGGACACGAGCCAGAACGAACAGATGAGGAACGTCCCCTCCTCCCCGGAGAGGCCGTCGTCGGTCTCCTCGGTCCGATAGCGGAGGACGAAGCCGTCCTCGCTCAGCTCGTCCGCGACCGCGAGCACCGAGTTGCGCAGGCGTTCGTCGTCAGCCGGGCAGGAATCCGAAGATCGCGGCCAGGAGCGTGGAGGCGTCGAGCGAGTCGGTCGCGTAGTGCTGACGGAGGACACCGCGGTCGCTGACGCCGTGCTCGAGGATGTCCGCCCGGACCTGCTCGGCCGTCGCGCTCCACGTCTCCTGCAGCTCGGGATCGCCCTGAATCTCGGCGAGCTTGGCCGCCCGATCCAGCGCGACCCAGCACATGAGCTTCGACGACACGTAGTGCTGCGGAGCGCCGCGCGCCTCCCAGATGCCCTGATCCGGGTTCTGCCAGACCGCGGTGGCACACTCGGCCTGCGCCTGGATGATCGGCCACAGCCGGCGCGGGAGCCGCTTGCTCCTGCGCGTGTGGAGGAGGATCGAGTCGAGGACGGCGCCGTAGACGTCGTTCTGCCGCTGGTCGAAGGCGCCGTTTCCGATCCTGACGGGACGCGCTCCCGCGTAGCCCGTGAGCTCGTCGAGGGTCGACTCGGTCAGGTCTCGGCGACCGTCGATCCCGTACATGATCTGCAGCGAGCCGTCCTCGTTCGGCTCGACGTCGGCGACGAACTGCATGAACTCGTCCGCCTCCCACTCCAGGTTCAGGTAGTGCAGCGCCTGGAGCGTGAACGTCGTGTCTCGCATCCACGTGTAGCGGTAGTCCCAGTTGCGCTCGCCTCCGGGAGTCTCCGGAAGCGAGGTCGTCAGCGCCGCGACCGTCGCGCCGGTCGGCATGTACGTCAGTCCCTTGATCGCGAGCGCCGAGCGCTGTACGGGATCGCGCCAGCGATGGTCGGGGATGCGGGCTCTGCCGAGCCAGGCGCGCCAGAAGCGCACGGTCGCTGCGAGGCGGGCCTCCGCGTCGTCGAGGTCCTCCGGACAGGCCAGTCCCTCGGCCCACGACAGGGCGCAGTACGCCTTGTCACCCGCCTGCAGGACATGCCGTGCCCGCACGCGGCCGCCCTCGATTCCGAGCGCGAGATCGGTTCGGAGGCGGAGCGTCTGGCCGGCTCCCGTCGCGTCGGCCACGTGCCGATCGCCGTCCACCAGCGTCCACGTCGCCTCCGCGCGGCCGTAGTCGAACACGGGCTCGCAGATGAGCTCGACCTCGACGTCTCCCTCGAGGCACTCGACGGTTCGGACGAGCATGTGGTCGGCGTCGTCGTCAGCCGGCGGCCGCGTGTGGGGCGTGATCTCGTCCTCGTGGTCCCAGGGGCCCATGGTCAGCGCCGTTCGGACGACGATCCACCCGCTCGGCGTCTTCCAGGTCGTCTCGAGGACATTCGTCCCCGGCTCGTACGCGCGCGCCGTCGGATGGTCGATCGCGAACGGCGCCAGCCTGAACATGCCGGCCCCGCGATCGAGGAGGCTCCCGAACACGCTGGGTGAGTCGAAGCGCGGAACGCACAGCCAGTCGACCGAACCGTCCGGGGCCACAAGCGCTCCGGTGTGGCAGTCGGAGATGAACGCGTAGTCGGCAATCGGCGTGAACGGCGATGGGGCGGCGGCGCTCTGCGGTGCCTTGCGCTCGTCTCCGGTGCGCTGCTCACGACTCGAGCCAGGGCTCGTGCCAGCGGCTGTGACCCTTGACGAGCCGCGTCGGCCTCGGCCGGGCCCCACGAGCCTGGCGCGTAGACATGCACCGGCGGAGGCGCGTCGAGGAGCGGCTGCATGATCCGCCACTCGAGCAGGTGGTCGCCGACGCGGAGCGAGTTCGCCATCGCCGTGAGCGCCGGATTCACGGCGCCGATGCTGGGGAAGACGCTCGTGTCGACGACGTACAGGTTGTCGAGCTCGTGGGCCTTGCAGTTCACGTCGAGCACCGATGCGCTCGGGTCCGTTCCGAACCGGGCGGTGCCCGCCTGGTGCGCGCAGCCGGCGATCGGGATGTCGTTCTTCATGTACGCGAAGCGGTGGATGAGGTGGTCCGGGTTCATGTCGAGCTCGCCGAGCATCGACTTCACCTTTGCGTAGAGCCGCTTCTTGGGCTCGAGGTTCGTCTCCGCGTAGGTGAGCGTGATGTTCCCGTCGCCGTCGACCGTGACCCGATTGTCCGGCCGCGGGAGATCCTCGGTCGACAGCCAGAAGTCGATGGCGTGACGTGCCATCCGCTCGAGCGTCCACTCGGGCGCGAGCTTCGTATCCCGCGGCCGCTCGCCGCGGAACATCGGCGCCGTCGACTTGCCGACCATCTGCACGTTCCCGAGCGGGTACTCGAAGTCGTCCGAGCCGAAGTAGAAGTCGTTGAGCCCGAGCGTCTTCTGGTACGCGGTCGCGTTCTCCTCGCGTGAGAGCGCGAGGACTGCCGTCGAGTCGTGGAACATGTAGTTGCGGCCGACCTGATCGGAGCCGTTCGCGAGCCCGTTCGGGTGCTTCTCGTTCGCCGACTCCAGGAGCAGCTTGGCCGTGTTGGCCGCCCCGCAGGCGACCACGACGACATCCGCCGAGAATCGCTCCTCCCCGCCCTCCCGATCGACGACGACCTCGGTGACGGCCGTGCCCTCGCCGTTCGTGTCGAGCCTGGCGACCTTCGCGTTCGTCAGGAGCGTGACGTTCGAATGCTCGAGCGCGGGCCGAACACCCAGCACCTCGGCGTCGGACTTGGCGTGCACGAGGCACGGGAAGCCGTCGCACGTCGCACAGCGGATGCAGGTCGAGAACGGCGGGTTCGACTCGTCGAGCATGATCCCGCACGGCGCGTGGAACGGCCGGTAGCCGGCGGCCGCGAGGTCGTCGGCGAGCTGCTGGATCCGAGGCTCGTGCGACACGGCGGGATGCGGGTACGGCGCGCTCGACGGAGGCTCGGTCGGGTCCTCTCCCCGCGCGCCATGGACGTGGTAGTGCTGCTCGGCGAGCGTGTAATACGGCTCGAGCTCGTCGTAGGAGATCGGCCAGGCCGGGAGAGATGCCGTCGTGGTGCTGCAGCTCGCCGAAGTCCTCCTTGCGAAGCCGGTACAGCGCCGCGCCGTACATCTTCGTCGCGCCCCCGACGAAGTAGTGGACCCCGGCTGGAAGGGCTTGCCGCCCGCGTCGTACCACGTGTCCGGCGAGACGTAGCGGTTGTCCACGAACACGTCCTGGTCCGACCAGTTCTGGGGCTCGCGCGGAAGCCAGTCGCCACGCTCGAGCAGGAGGATGCGTTTCCCGGACGGCGCGAGGTGGCGGGCGAGGGTTCCCCCGCCTGCGCCCGTCCCGATGATGATGACGTCGTAGGACTCGGTCACGAGATCTCCTCCAGTCGCTCGGCGAGGATGATGCGCGCGGCCGCTTCGACCAGCGCGAGATGGGAGAACGCCTGCGGGAAGTTGCCGAGGTGGCGGCCGGTCTTGACGTCGAACTCCTCCGCGTAGAGCCCGAGCGGGGAGGCGACGCGCAGGAGCCGCTCCATGAGATCGCGCGCGCGCTGCTCCTCCCCGACGATCGCGAGCGCGGACACGAGCCAGAACGAACAGATGAGGAACGTCCCCTCCTCCCCGGAGAGGCCGTCGTCGGTCTCCTCGGTCCGATAGCGGAGGACGAAGCCGTCCTCGGTGAGCTCGTCCGCGATCGCGAGCACCGAGTTGCGTAGGCGT
>CAVWES010000011.1:0-72276 GCA_963754175.1 uncultured Gaiellaceae bacterium
CCCTCTTCCATCTGGGTGCTGCCCGTGAACGGCAGTCCCGCCATCCGGGTGACCTAAATACCGCATCTGAACATCAGCCCGCAGCGGGCCCAGACGGTCAACATCCGTCCTGGGTCTCGGATCGGGCGGGGAGCCGAGACGCTGACGAGTTTGTCTTCGACCATCGGGCGCGCGGCGGGCGAGACGGAACGGCTCACGACCGGGCCGATGCCCAGACTCCATCCAGCCTCTCCGTCGACGGGCGACGACTCGCCTATGCGACGCTTTCGCAATGCTTTCAACATCTGGTCCATACACCTGTTCGAATCTTGAGGGCCGCGTCGATCGCCGGGGCACGGCCGGCGACGACGGGCGACCAGACAATCGAAACCGTCGATGTTCCCGGGGATGGGCGGTGGCTGGTGTTCCGTCTTGGACCGCAAACGGCAGTTGGCAATATCTACAAGACGCCGGCGGCCGGAGGAGAAGCGATCGAGCTCGACGATCCATCGGTGGCGCTCACAGCCGCCTGGTCACTGGGATGGGCACCAGATTGCGTTCCACTCCATACGTACCAGGAATCGCGATCTCTACACGATGGCGGCCGACGGATCCGGGTAATCGAATGTCGAGCAGCCCGGTGCACTGAGCTCGACCCGGCGTGGTCGCCAGACGGACACGAGCTGGTCGGAATGGTCATCCCGGCCGACAAGAAGTCCGGAGGCTACTTCGACCTACCTTGCCGCTCGACGTTTATCCTCGTTCCGCTGGACTGGGAGCGCGATGCGGACACATCCGGTCGCAGGGGATTTCGCGCACTGGTCACCGACCGAGGACCTGATCGCCTTCCACAGTTCGCAGGGCCTGCAGGTAATGTCACCCGCCGGCGCCTCGCGCCTGATCGTGCCTAACACGTCGACGGGCGAAGAGGCCTTCTTCGCTGCGTGGTCGCCCGACGGGAAGACCGTCTACTATGTAGCCAAGGGTCCACTCGGGTCGTCGATCCGGTCGGTACCGGTGACGGGTGGCACTTCCCGACTGCTGGTGAGATTCGACGACCCCACCCGCCAGCATATCCGCTACGGCTTCAGCACCGACGGCCGAACGTTCTACTGCACCATCGGAGAGCAAGAAAGCGACATCTGGGTGGCGCAACTGGAGGCGCGGTGATCCGGAGGGCCCCAAAGAAAATGCCCACCGTTGCCACGGTGGGCATTGCCCCTCCTGGGCTCGAACCAGGACTCTCCTGATCCAGAGGGGCGATTGGAACCGCCCGCTGACCAGCATGGCCGCGGCGCCTCGCTAGGCGCCCGGCATGTGGCAGAAGAACTGCTCCCGGACGATCTTCCCGTCCTTCACGGCGTAGAGCCCCATCTCCACATCTGCATCGCTGGCCGGATCGCCTCGGGCCGAAGTCGAGTCGTACCGCATGACGACTGGTCCTCGCCCACGAACGGCCCGATCGCGTCGGCCTTGTGAATCTCGTCGTTCGACCGACCGCTCGTTCTTGCCCCGGATCGCGTCGATGCCCGCATCTCCGCGGGCTTCTGCGGGCTGTCGATGGGCTCCATGCTCACGATGTCCTTCGAATAGAGCCTCGCGACGGCGTCGAGGTACTTCCCGGCCCGGCAGAGGCCGACCAGCTCCTGGGCAAGGGCGGCGGTAGAGGCGGGGGCGGCGGTAGGCATGGTCTCTCTCCTGAAATGGGCCTCCGGCATTCTAGCCGGTGTCTGAGCAGGCGCTACTGCTGTCCGGTCCCCTAAGGCGTCGTTCAGCATCAGGACAGCACTCCCGAGAACGAGGGAGGCAGCGGGATGGGCTTTCGATATCGATCTTTGTGGTGGCAAAATTCGGTGGAGAGCTGACACCGACAAGCTCCGTCGAACTTCGGTAGACCCGCCCCTCCAGCAGCCTTGGAGGCCCTTGTCACGATGATGGTCGCGGATACCCAGCTGCCGCGCAGCCTCCTCCAGCATACCATCGGAAAGGGGCCGCTGATCTGCTGCTGCTCGCGCACGAATCACTTCCAGAAGTGTCTTCCGAATCTTCTCGACAGTCACAGGTTCGGCCGTCACAGTCGTCCTCGGTGTTGCCAGAAAGCATGGGAGCGATCGGCCCAAAGCCGGCGGATGGAATGCCGCGGACTACCTTCGAACGCCGCCCTCCCCCGGACTGCTCCAACGCGTGGTTAGGCTGCGGTTCCGACGATAGCCAGCACCGTTAGTGCATGCCGAAGATGAGGGCAAGCGAACGAAGCCCCCCGCGAACCAGAACTGAACCAGCGGCACCAACGCGGCGATTACGGCCACCACAACGACGATCTCTAGGCCCCCAAGGCCTGGGTGTGCTCCGGCGGGTTGATGCGAGGCATGCGATACCAGAAGCTGCAGCCGTTACGGCGAGGAAAAGGAACACAAGAAACGACGCAGGAAGGGATCCTGCCCGAAGCCCGTGCCAAGGATACACCGTCGCGGCGATGGCTGCGGATACCAGCGAGATGATCGCAAGGCGCGCGGCTGAACAACACAATACATCGCGAGCAGGAGACGCCGACGGCGAGAGCAGCGAGTGTCGCCGCCGATAGAACTACGAGCTTGATGGCATAGTCCATGGTTTCCGATCGCGGCCTAAACACACACAAACTCACACACTGCCGCAAATCGGAGAAGCCCGGCACGACCGAAGTCGTTGCCGGGCTTCATTGCCCCTCCTGGGCTCGAACCAGGACTCTCCTGATCCAGAGGGGCCACAGAACCAGCTGAACTCCAGCAACTTGCGAACCTTCACGCGAGTTCGTGTACCCCATGCTGGAGTTTGCGGGCCCGATGCTCTATTTTGCTGTAGTTTGCTTGCACAGATGCTCGAGATTGCCTGCTCGACGTGGAGAGCACCCCTCGAGCTGCTCGAGAGGGTCTGGGTCTAGGAGCTGGGGGGAGGTCGACGCCGGGTCCAGTTCCGCGAGAGCCGGACACCGACGAAACGGCTGTCCGCTGCGGCCGCTTCGAGAACCAGCTCCCAGCTCGAGTCGGTGCTCCCGTCGTCGACGAGGACGACCTCGTGCGGTCCGCCGGGCAACGCATCGAGGACGGTCGAGATCCGGCGGACGAGCTCCGGCAGACCTCGCCCTCGTTGTGCACGGCTATCGCGACCGAGAGACGCCTCGAGCTCATCGGGAGTTCCGAATTCCTTCTGCGCGGTGGGTCACGGCGGTCAACCTCCTGGCGTCGGTGCTCGAACCTTCCGATTCCGAGCACTGAGCGTGCCCGATCTCGCATGCGAGGACTAGTCGGGAGCGGCTAGCCGAATGTCTAGAACGGCACTTCCCCGGGCGCGCGAGACCCCGGCTGCCTCGATCCAGGGTGATCCGGGATCGTTGCACGCACGGCTTTCCGCCGCGCGAACGGCTGTCCGCTGCGAACAGCCGTGAGCAGCGTGAACGCAACGCCGGTCGCGGCATCGACGATCTTTCCCGTGCCCGGAGGCGAGGCGGTGAGCTGTGGGGCGGTGATGTAGGGGAGGAGCCAGGCTCGAGACAGCTCCGGCGTCGCAACGGCGAGCGGGACCAGCATCAACGCGTAGTAGTGCCCCCAGACGATCGGGGACGCGACGAACGCGGCCACGACCGTCCACGTGAAGCATGCAAGATCGTCCTGCCTCCGCCGGTAGGCGATGGCGAGGGCGGAGGCTCCCGCAAGGGCGATCAGCGCGAAGACGACGTTGGCGGAGGCGCCGAGATTCGCGGCGAAGGATGCGAGCGACACCCCCTGATCCACGAACTCGGCGGCATTTCGGCGCGTGATCCCGGGGAACTCGTCCAAACGGCGAAATGCAATCGCCGCCCAGCCGATCAGCGACACGAGCACCGTCGAGACGACCGCCGCTCCCGCCGCCCGCTGTCGCCGTGTGAACAGCATCCACAGGAGCAGCGGCCAGAGGAAGAGCTTTCCGGCGATGACGAGCCCGAGCAGCGTCCCGGCTCGCGCCGGACGGTCTCTCCACACCCAGATGCCCGCGAGCGCGAGCACGAGTACGAGCGAGACGTTTCCGTACGCCAGTCCGGCGACGACGGGCGGGCTTGCGAGTGCGACCGCCACGAACGCCAGTCGCGCACACCGCACAGGCGCAAGGCCGAGACGACGCTGCCGAAGAGGGCCACCAGCCATAGCACCGCCGCGAAGCGGTACGGAAGCAGCGAGAACGGCAGCGTCGCGACGAGAGCCGCGGGCGGATAGACGCTTCCCACCTTCCCGTCGGCCCCTTCGGCGCCGCCTGCCCCGTCGGCCGTATAAGCGAGCAGCGGGCTGCGACCCTCGAGAATCATGCGCCCCGGCTCCCACACGTCGATCCGGAAGTCGACGAAGACGTTGTCCGGGACACGGAGGTCTGGCGCGACGGACACGAATGTCCAGGAGACGGCGCAGAGTGCGAAGGCGGCCACCACCGCGAGCGGCGCTACCGAACCGACGCCTGGACGGCGAGCCATGCTCCTAGCATCGTACGATGCTGCGGAGACGAGCTTGTGCACATTCCGTCGATCTAGCTCAAGGTCTAGGGACCAGACCACGAAAGACGCTTCGTACGATCCGAGGAACGCCGCATGCTGAGACTGTGTCCTGTGCCCGGGAAGGGAGGACGGTGGCTCCGTCTTCGACAACGACGGCCGACGTGACTCCGATGTGTCGCACGAGGGCTCACCTCGTCCCATCTCTGGAGCCGCGAGATGCATGACGTCCAGGGGGTTGGGCAAGGCTTCGCCCCCGCCGAAGTCTCGGCGCGCGTCTCGGATCGCGTTCGCGCCGCCTCCCTCGCCGTCGATGTCCTGATCGTCGGCTCGGTTGCGCTGGTCCTCGGACTGATCCAGCTGGGAACTCCGTCGCTCTGGGTCGACGAGGCCCTCACGGCCTACGAGATCAGGTGGCCGTACTCACGGTCGCTCGAGGGCTACTACTGGCTGTACTACTCGATCGAGAAGCCGTGGGCCGCGATCGCCGGGTACTCCGAGTGGGCGCTCCGATTCCCCTCCGTCGTAGCGGCGATGCTCGCGGGTGCGCTCATGATCGTGCTCGCGCGCAGGCTGTTCGACCGCCGGATCGCGCTCCTCAGCGGGCTCTTCCTCGTGACGAACCCGTTCGTGGTCAACTGGTCTCAGCAGGCGCGCGGGTACACGATGTTGCTGGCAGTCAGCCTGCTCGCGACGATCTTCCTGCTGCGGGCACTCGAGCGGGGGTCGCGGAGTGCTTTCGCGCTGTACGGACTCGCGTTCGCTGCGGTGGTCGTCTGGCACCCGGTCGCCGGGCTCGTGCTGGCGCTCCCGCACCTCGTCTTGATCCTCCAGAGTCGCGACCGCTTCCTCCCGCACGGCCTGCTCGCGGTTGCGTCGTGCTGGCGCTCGGGGTGCCGTGGTTCGCGCAGATCTCGATGCGTTCTGCGGGCGAAGACTCGGTCATCGCGTGGATCCCGTTCCCGACTGGCGACACCGTCGCCAACGCCGTGTCTCGACATCTCCGGCGCGGGCTGGCTTCGGGTCGTCCTCGCGGCCGTCGGTCTGTGGGTGCTCTTCCGGGCGGGGAAGCGGAACCTCGCGACCTGGCTCCTGCGTCTGGGCCTTCTCGCCGTTCGTCGTCGCCTCGTCGTCTCGGTCGTCCAGCACGTGTTCCTCGACCGTCTACCTGATCGCCGCGGCGCCGGCGTTCGCGCTGCTCGCAGCGGTCGCGGCGACAGGGTGTGGCACGACGCCTCGGCGCGACGCTGCTCGTCGTCGCTGCGGCGGCGATGCGGTTGTCGCGCCTTGTCCAGTGTCACTCGTACGCGGGCAGCACGAACTGGCGCGGCGAGGACTGGCAGAAGGCGTCCGAGTTCGTCACGGAGCACCGCACGGCGACCGATGCAGCCATCGTCGTGCCGTGGTGGGCGAACGGGTCGGCCGAGTTCTACGGCGCGAAGGTCACCTCGGTCTCGACCGCCCGACTCATCTGGAACCTCGACATGGTCCGAGAAGGGGCATCTGCTTCCTCCGGAGCTTCGCGCCCCCTCGGCTTCGGCGATCACCGGCTGGTCGATAACACATTCGGGTGGCGCGTCAGCGCGCAGCCCTGGAAGCGGCCGGCCGCTCGCTGACACCTGGCGACGAATTACGGAGTCGCTGCGACCAAATACGCGCATCAACGTCACCGGGGCTTCGGTGGGATGAACCAGACGTCGATCCGGCCCGTACGGCGTACTGTCTGAACGTGAAGTGCCGCGTCCCGGCCCGCGTGGTGCATGGCACTCTGACGGGGCGGGAGCAGCCAGAGATGGGACACGAGTACCGTCGCCTGCCATCGCGCAAGCCTTCTCGAGTTCCTGCTGCGAGCGCACGAGCTGCACGTCCCTGCCTAGGAAGAACTCGACGTCCCGCGGATAGGGGACGTAGGCGAGTACCGGAGTCGAGCGCGAGGCGTGTTCCAGAATCGTCGCGGCGACATCCCTCGTTGCATCTCGGGGCAGTCTGGCCATGCGCCAGATGTTCGGAACCGCGAGCAGGACCGACGACGCCTACCAGGAGGACTGCGACGACGCTGCGCACGCCGACGCGGCGACGCGCCGCAAGGCCATCGAACGTGACCGCGACTCCGCTCGCGAGCAGCATGAAGAGCGGCACCAGAAGGAAGCTGAAGAAACGCGGGACGGCATACGTGTCCGTGAACCAGACGGTGACGACGGTGGCAATAGCACCTCCGCAGAGGATGAGTGCGTCGTCGAGCCTTCGCAGGAGCGGGCTCGAGACGAGGAGCAACACGATCGCCGCGGTCAGGAGCACCGGTCCGATGCCCGGATCGACGAGCGTCTCGTCGATCCATCCGAGCGCCGGCACGAGGATCTGATCGATCGGTGCGATCACGACCCAGGCGCCTTCGATTCGCCGCCCGTACTCCTGTCGCGAGTTCAGGACGAGGTCGTCGAGGTGCGGCCAGAACCAGCACGAGGATCGCCACGAACGCAGCGGACAGCCCGATCGCGACACGCCAGCGGAGCGCGCGGTGCGCGATCAGGACGGCGCCCATGGTGGCGAACGCGATGCCGAAGTGGGGGAGTGTCCAGGTCCCGACGATCCCCGCGAGGCAGAAGGCCACGACGATCCAGGTGCGTGGCGTCCGGACATCCAGCTCCCGACCACGCCTGCGACGAAGACGGTCACGAGGGCGGATGTTCGTTTCGAGCGATCGGCCTCCAGGGCAGCGATGACGAGGACGCTCATGGCGAGGAAGGCGAGCCCGTAGCCGCGCGCCTGACGCGTGATGTCGAGGAGGAGCGGCGATGCGGTCGACAGGAAGAGGAAGAGGATGCCCGAGAGTGCGCCGAGCCGGACGTGGAGCCAGGCCGTGACGATCCCGACGGCGAGCAGGAACGGGATCGCCGCCCAGAGCCGCAGCGACGATCGCGGAGTCGCCGACGACCTCATGGGTCGCCCATCCGACGAGGCTGTACAGCTCGTGGTTGTTCGGGCACGTAGTCACCGGCCAGGATCGTGTGCGGCCCGGGAGCGCATGTAGTCGACCACCGTCGCGATCTCGTCGCAGCAGTAGCCGCCACCGAGCCTCGCGAGATGCGACCACACGAGGATCGACCCGAGGAGTGCGTACGCCCCGACGACGAGCGCGCGCGTCACATCACGCGACAGCGAACGAGCGTCCGGAGGACACGCAGACCGTCGAGCGTGGTGAGCTTCTTCCCGGCCTCGCGCGAGCGGGCGCGGTAGTGGATCGGCACCTCGTGGATCCGCTCGCCCGGCGCGAAGCACGCGGGCGGCGATCTCCGGCTCGATCGCGAAGCCGCGCTCTCGGAGCGGCAGCGAGCGGAAGAGGTCCGTCTCCATCGCCTTGTGACCCGTCATGACGTCCGAGATCCAGCAGTTGTAGAGGACGTTCGTCGCCATCGTGACGGCCTTGTTGCCCACGACGTACCAGAAGCTGAACGACGACTGGGAGGTCCATGCACGCGTTCCGAAGACGACGCGCGCCTCTCCCGAGACGAGCGGCTCGAGCACGTCGGCGAGATCTGCGGCGCGGTACTCGAGATCGGCGTCCAGGATCGCCGCGTACTCGGAGGTGCGCGTGCTGGAGCGCGGTGCGCACGGCCGAGCCCTTCCCGAGATTGCGCTCGTGGAAGACGACCCTCACACCTTCGGGCCAGGTCCGGGCTTCGAGGAGCTCGCGCGTGCCGTCGGTCGATCCGTCGTCGACGACGATGAGCTCACGGCTGTCGACGGGCAGCTCTGCCGAGAGCGCATCTTCGATCGCCGCCTCGACGGTCGCCCGCTCGTTGAACACGGGCATGAGAATCGACAGGCCCCCGGCCATTGCTCTGGAGAGTTCGACCGCTGGGGCCGACGTCCTACCGCTACGGGGCGGCCGCAACGCGACCGAGCAGGAGCTCGCCGGGCGCGCCCGACGATCGCCTCGGACGTCGCGTTCGCCTTGAGCGTGTAGGCGGCGATCGGCATCGGGGTCTTGAGGGCTCGCAAGGTCGCTCCCGTCAGCTGGTCGAGAGCGCGGGGGACGTCGGTGCCGAGCGGAACCGTCAGCTCCACCTCGCGGGGATCGATGTCGAGCCAGCGGCCGCCCGGATACTGGCGCACGCGGTCGACCTCGACCGTCGCGGTGCCGGCCCCGGCGGCGACGAGGTCGCCACGGAGGCCGAGGCTGAACACGGCTCCTCTGCGCGCGGCGAACAGCGGCTTGCTCGCCCGCTTCAGGTACTTGAAGGGATCGACGTCGGCACCGTCGTTCGGGTGCACCTCGAAGTGGAGATGCGGGTTCCCGCTCGCATCCCCGGAGTCACCGACCCACGCGATCTGCTGGCCGGCGGTCACCTTCGCGCCGTCGGGCACGGCGAAGGCGACGTCCTTCACGCAGCCGCCCTTGTTGTCGTTGTGCGCAGGTCAGGTCGTTGTTCAGGTGGATGTAGAGGTAGGTCGTGCCGCTCACGCCGTAGTGGTAGAGCATGCAGCCGCCCAGGCTCGACTCCCAGTACTTGAGCCGCCCGTCCTCGACGGCGACCACCGGCGCGCGCCACGGGTTCTCCATGTCGATGCCCGCATGCCTCCCGTTCGGGCGCGGGTCGCCGTAGTTGTCCCAGAGGTCGGTCTTCGCGACGAGCGGGAAGACGAGGCGCGGGACGGCGCCCTGCTGCGTGCCGTTTGCTGCGGTCGCGAGAACACCGGCGGCGAAGCCAGTGACGAGGAAGAGGGCTGTCGTCCGGTGGCATCTCACGGAAGGTAGTGCTCCGGTGCGCGTACGAAGAGCAGGACGCTAGCAGCCTTTCGTCATGGGATCGACGTCGAGCTCGTGATGCCGTGCACGCGGATACGAGCGGCTCGACACACTCGCGAGCAAGTGAGACGTCCTTCGACCTTCTAGTCTTCAGCTCACGGAGGCGTCAATCGAGTCACTGCTCGTCTGTCCCGTCTGTCGAGGCTCACTGAGCTGGACGGGCGTGGGTGCGAGCTGTGCCAGCTGTGGAGCGACATACGTCAGGACGGCCGGTATCTCCGACTTCCTCACCCGTGACACGGAATCGGTCGAGCATCGCAAAGCTGGCAGGCTCATTGAGAACGCGCGCCTCTACGACGGTGTCCAGCGCCTACTCGGGCGTCGAGCCGCATTTCTACGGCTCCAGTCGGTGCTGGGGGACACATCAGGTCAGTTGTTGCTCGACCTGGGCGGTGGTACCGGCAGTCTCGTTCCGTTCTTGTCGCCCGGCACTCGCTACCTGGGTGTCGACAGCGATCCCGGAAAGATCCGACGGCTACTCGCCAGATGGCCGGGCATGCATGCAGTCGTGGGCGACGCGACGAATCTTCCGCTTCGCGACAAGAGCGTCGACGTCGCCGTCTGCGTCGCCCTGGCACACCATCTCGGAGACGACGCTCTCGTTCAGCTGGTCAAAGAGTTGGCTCGGGTGACGCGCGAGCGTGTGGTCGTGTTCGATCCAGTGCGCGAGGAGCGCTCGTGGCGAGGAAGGCTCCTCTGGCGAATCGATCGCGGTGCCTTCCCCAGATCCGAGTCCGAGCTCCGGTCGCTTCTCAACCTGGGTCTGACTCAGCAACGCGAGGAGCACTTCGCAATTCATCACCACTATCTGCTGTGGGTCGGCCGGCCCACCGAGGCGAGGAAGTCGCCCATCGGCTCCACGGCCTGATAGCCGCTCCCGGCGGCGCGTGGCCTGAGTCGGAGCGGATGCGCCGGCAAGATCGGCTGCCCGAACCGAGGTCGGCATCGGACGAGCCTCCCCAAGCCGCCGTCGGCGTTACCGTCACATCGCGTGTCAGGCTCAGCACCCACCGGCAGCCTGTGACGAAACCAGGCCGAGGACTCATCGGCGTTGCCCTGGCTGCGCTCGCTGCAGTCGGTGCCACCGTCGTGGCGATGGGTCCCGCAGAGACGAAGCAGGCGACCTATCGATGGCCGCCGCGCGAGATCCCCACCACCACTCCACGAGCCGGCTGGTACACGCCGCTACCGCTCCTCAACCGCGTGCCCGAAGCGATCGAGCTGACCCTTCCCTGCGGGCTCTCGCCACCGCTGCGTCAGCGCGGACGAGCGACCGTCGTCTCGACCGCACGCCGACCCGAGCGATCCCCGGCGCTGGTCGCGAGTCTCGGGTCCGAGCGGCTGGTCATCGAGACCGGCGGGATCGAGCGCACGAGCTTGCCTTGGCCCGAGAGCTGCCCGCTGCGTCTCGTCGTCGAGGACGGCGAGCTGCGGCTGCCGGGCAGAACGCAGCGACTAGAACTGCCGACGCTCGACGACATGCCGATCGTCACCGGGCTCTTCACCGGCCTCGACCTGCGCTCGGGAGAAGCCCCGGACATCACCGTCCGTACGCGGCCGTACGCCACCTCCTGGTCGGCGAGGCAGGCGATCGCCGCACTGCTGACGGTCATCCTCGCCTGCGGCGCGCTCGTTCTGACGATTCCACTGCGCTTTCGCGATGCTCCCGCCGCGCTGCGCCGGTGCACGAGCCGTGGGTGGAGGCACCGCGATGCGTCCGACGCAGTCGTCGTAGGTCTTCTCCTCGCATGGTGGATCGTCGGGCCCATCTTCTACGACGACGGCTGGCTGGCGACTCAGCAACGAATGCTTGCCGAGGTTGGCTCCGCCAACGTCTACTACGACGTGTGGGGCGTCGCCCCACCGTTCGGCTACTGGCTTCTCTGGGTTCGTCACTGGTTTGGTGGCTCCACCACTGACCTGCTCGTCATGCGCATTCCTGCCCTCGTGGCACTCCTCGCATCGTGGCTGGTCTGTCGCTGGTGCCTGCGACTCGCCGTCGGTGATGCGTCGGCGCTCGCACGCTGGGCGCTCGCCGGTGCGTTCCTCGTCGGCTCGACGGCCTGGAGCATGACCCTTCGGCCTGAGCCGTTCGTCTCCCTACTTGCCCTCGTGGCCCTGGCGTCGATGCTGTCGTTCTCGCGCGCGCCGCGTGCGGCACCCCTCGCGGCGACCTTGTTCGCGATCGTCTTCGCGTTGGCTGCGCATCCTGTGGGCGTCGTCGCGGTGGCCCCACTCATCGCTGCGAGTCCGGCGGTGCTCGCCTGGCTTCGACGCACGCGACCCGTCGCCACCGTTGCAGCGCTTCTTGTCGTGGCACTCGCCTCAGGCCTGCTTCTCTTCGTGCTGGGCGCTGACCTTCCGGCGCGTCTCACCGGCAGCGATGCCCTAGCGGCCAGTACCGCGTTCGAGGCGCCATGGTGGCGGGAGGACAGGCGCTACTCGAGCTTCGGCGACCTCGGTGGTGACAACCCGATCCGCAGGCTCAGCCTTGCTCTGATGGTCCTCACGGTGCTCGCGTTTCTCGCGCGCCTGCGGAGCGTCCAGACCAAGGTCTCGCTCGTTCCGGCGCGCAGCCTCGCGGCGGGGCTCCTGTTGCTCGTGCTGGTGCCGAGCAAGTGGCCGTGGCACTTCGGGGGCCTCGTCGGACTCGCAGCCCTGGCGACCTCGGCTGAGGTGGCTCGGCTCGTGAGCGAAGGACCTCAAGCCGGCGCGAGAGCGATTCGCGCGGTGGTCGGGTTCGCCTTGCTGGTCGTGGCCGGGCTTTGGGTGAGACAGGCGGGTTTCACCGTGCCTGGACAGAGGGCCTGGTCGGATCTCGACGTCCGCACGACCCACTGGGGATCGGGATTCGCACTCTTCGCCTGGGTCGTGACCCTTTCCGTACTGGCCCTGAGCGGGTTGATCGTCATGCGCGAACGCAACGGGGGACGCCCGCGCCTGAGACGCCTTCCCTCGCTCGGTACGGCTGTCGCGGTCGTCGTGCTCTCGTTCGCAGCTATCGGTACGACGATCGCTGTTCTCGTCGTCGACGCAGCGAGCTCTCAATGGACGATTGGTCGGCAAAACGCCGCAGCGTTCGTAGGACGTGAGGGCTGTGGTGCCCTCGACGAGCTGAATGGCGGAGCGCTCTCCGGGAGGGTGGGCCGGTCGACGTCGCGGACGCTGGTCATCCCGTTCATCGGTCCGTTCTTTCCATGCGCAACGACTCCGCGCGTTCAGGCCGGGCGTCTCGAGATGCCCGACTTCGTCATTCTCCTCAGTCGGAGCCGATGGCCCATCGAGGGGCTCGAGCGACCATTTGCATTCGTTCCGGATCTCGCGTCGGTGAGGCTCATCGCCTCGAGTCCGGAAGGAATCGAGGTGTACGCTGTCGACGCCGTCTCGAACGCGTATGCCCTTCTGCCGTTCGAACAGATCTCCGAGACGATCGACGCGTCTTGAGGCGAGAAGTTGCCGGTGAACGACGCGTCGCCGGCAGTGTCGGATGTGGTCACGCTCGCCCGGGTGCGCCGTTTCCATGCGCTGCAGCGTGGCCTATTCCGGTCGAGCCGTAGCCGTTGCCGTTGTACAGCATGTGGCGCTCGCCGCGGTGATCGAAGACGAACGGGTATGCCTGCATCTCCGAGTCGAATCCGGCGCGTGTGACGCCATCGATCTCTTCGTCCTTCCGTACCCAGACAAGGCCGTCTCGGGACTCCGCGTATCCGAGTTGGTAGCTCTCACCGCGCGCGCAGAACCACATTCGGTACAGCGCACCATCCTTCAGCACGCATGGGCGTCCGATCGAGGTCTCCTGCTCGTCGCGGTAGTCGATGCACACATGTCCCGTCGGGCTCCAATGGATCCCGTCGCTGGAGTCTGCGTACCTGATGTGGTAGCGGGGTTGCGGGCGCCGGCGCTCGTTTCCCGGGAGCCAGCCCGTCCCCGAGACGTACCACATGCGCCACACCCCGTCCTCGACGTGAACGGACGGCGAAGCCGTGAGGAAGGCGTCGACGGTACTGCGCCCCAGCACCGGAGCTCCGGAAACCTTCTCGAAGGTTTCCCCGCCGTCGTCACTGATCGCGCAACCGATGGCCAGATAGAAGGGCACCGTCACGCCCAGGTTCCAGCCGGTGTAGTACTGGTACACGCGTCCGTCGTGGTTCACCACGCTCGAGCTGGTCACGCCGCGGTCGTCGAACGCTCCCAACGTGCCGGTCGTGACCGAAGCCGCCTCGTCGAAGCTGGCTCGGCCGTGCTCCAGATCGAGCCAGCCGGCGGCGATGTGCGATCGGCCCTCCGCATCGCGGCTCGAGCAGAAGAGCCTCAGCCGCTGATCCGACGTTATCGACACCACGGGTAGTGCGGCGTGAGACGCCGCCCACGGCAGAGGCAAGGGCGCTTCGACCACGACTCCTTGCGGCACCCATCTTTCGCTCACAGGTCGAGATCCCAGCTCTTCTTCTCGAGTGCGTCGGTGCCTCGTACCGCATAGACGCCGCCCTCCTCGGTGTCTCGCATGACCAGTGCACCTGCTCCGATCACGCAATGGGGCGCAATGGTCACGCCATCGCGAATCGTCGCGTTCACTCCGAGGAAGCTGTGGTCCCCGACACGGACGTTGCCGGACACGACGACGTGCGACGCGATGAAACAGTGATCGCCGATCTCGGAGTCGTGCCCGATGTGATTGCCGCTCCACAGGACGACGTCGTTGCCGATCCGCACGTTCGGCTGGAGGACGTTCTCCTCGAAAACGAAGCAGTTGTCACCCATCTCGACGTCGCCCCAAACGACCGCGCGAGAGTTCACGTACGAAATCAGTGCGTACCCGCGCTCCTTGCAGCGCGCGTAGACGTCAGCGCGGGCACGGTTGACGTTTCGGAAGCCGATAGCAACGAGCATCGAGAACTCGTCGGGCGGATGCGTGGCGTCCAGGTCCTCGAACGGAACGACGGGACGCCCGCTGAGCTCGGTGGAGTCCAGGTGCTCCCCGTCGACGGTAAACGCCGCGACTTCGAACTCGCTGTCGAGCCGCAGATAGACCTCGGCCACGCGTGCGAAGTCGCCTGTTCCGAAGACCACGATCGGACGTCGATCCGTCACTGGAGCCTCACGACCGTCGTGAACTCCCACAGCGGGTAGTCGTGGAGTAGCGCCACGTGTGGTGCGTAGCGCCGCTTGCAGCGGTCGAAGACCGCAAGCGGGTCCCCGTAGTGGAGGTCGTCGCGGCGTTTCTCGACGTCCGAGTACGCGGTGAGCATGTTGAAGGCAAAACCCTTCCGACTCGCACCTGCCAGCGCGTCGAGCGTCGCGTCGACGTACGCGCCCCACTCCTCCTCGCCGAACGCCAGCTTCACGTTGAAGATGCCACTTGCAACCGAGTAGTCGGCGGAGGCCATCGACGTGCCGGCCTGGAAGCGGATGTCCGGCAGTCCTCGAAAGCTCTCCCTGGCATGCTCCAGCATCGCCTCGGAAAGCTCGTAGCCCGTGTACGTGAAGGTGCTCCCGCGCCGTACGAGATAGGTCGCGAACGCGCCGTATCCGCAACCAAGGTCGTTCACCGAGTAGTCGTCGTCGTCGCGCAGTAGACGCGCGAGCTGGTCGAAACGCAGCTCCTGCGTCGCCTCGGAGTTCCAGTCGACGCCCCGTGCCGACGCGCCGAACTCCTCGAAGCGAGTGCTGTAGTAGCGCTCGACGGCGCTCAAGATCGAATCAGGCTGCATCGCGGCCGTGGAGCGAGGACGGAAACGTCTTCAAGTATTTCGGGGCGTCCGGCCCCGTATGCACGAGAACGTCGACGACAGACACCGCATGCTCGAAGGGCGGATAGAGCTGCTCGTACTCGGGGTAGCCGGCGTAATCCATGTAGCGCACCCCGATGCCTGCCTCGTTCAACAGGTCCTCGTCGAGATACTCACGAGCGGTTGGACCAGAGACGTAGGTCGTCGCCTCGGCGGCGATACAGATGCTCAAGATTCGATCCGTCTTGCTGCCTTCCGCCTCGTAGTCCTTCGCCGCCGAGGTGAGGGGCGTTCGAATGTCAAAGAATGCACAGATCGCTCGGAGGAACACGTCGATTGATCTCGCTCAGCCGCGCCACCCCGGCACACGAGCTGTAGAGACCTTCGAGTGCCTCGCGATATCGATCGAAATGAGGCGCACGTCCGTATGCGTGTCTGATGGTCTGCCAATGGCGATCCGCCCAGGCCGCGTCCGAGATCTCGACGTCGTCGATGCGTTGGTGGTATCTGCCCTTGACCTTTACAGGGATGGACAGCCAGCGGACGCCCTGCCCCGTCTTGATGCGGTTGCGATTGCGCCAATCGCGGCGTGTGAACTGGCGATCGTCGAAGAGGACGAACTCGTCGACCGAGTTGATCAGGTCGAAGTAGCCCTTCCACGGGACGTAGCAAGACTGGACGATCGCGACCGACTTCTCCGTGCGCACGGTCACCGTCCAAGCGAGGGTGTCGGTACCTCGGTGCTGCGTGCTGAGGACAACGATTCGCTGCCCGGCCGGCCGGTCTCCTCATCGACCACATAGAGCGGGCGTGCTTTGACCTGCCCGAAGATCTTGCCCACGTAGAGGCCTGTGATGCCCAGGCTCACGAGGATGAATCCCCCGAGCAAGAGCATGAGTACGGCCAGACTCGTCCAGCCCGGATATGCGGAGCTCACGGCCCACGAATAGATGAAGAACGCAGCGAGGGCGACACCGAGGAGTGCGACGACGAACCCGGCATAGACGATCCATCGAAGCAGCTTCGTGGTCTGGAACACGAGCCCGTCGAATGCGTGAGAGATGAGCTTGGAGAACGTGTAGGAGCTCCGGCCCTCGAAACGCTCGCCGTGCGCGACGTCGATCGTCGCAGCCTCGAAGCCGAGCCAGTTGAGGATGAAGAGGTAGTGGCGGTCGGCGTCCTTCAACTGGAGGTACGCATTCACGACCTTGCGCGAGACGATCGAGAACGTTCCGTACTCGCCATCGAGCTTGGTCCCGAAGAAGACGCCGAGCATCCAGAAGTAGGCGCCCGCCCCCGCGCGTCGAAACGCCGAGTCCTGGCGGCCACTCCGACGCGCGAAGACCACATCGAAGCCCTCGCGCGCCTTTGCGTACAGGTCGGGGATGCTCTCCGGCGGGTCTTGGAGATCGCAGTCCATCACCACCACCCAGCGGCCATGGGCCCGCGCGATGCCGGCGGTGATCGCTGCGTGTTGACCAAAGTTGCGGCTGAGCCGCACCGCGTGGATCTGCGGATACCTGTCAGCGAGATCGACGAGGACGCTCCATGCATGGTCGGGGCTGCGGTCGTCGATGTACACGATCTCGTAGGTCACGTCGAGTCGCTCGAGCGTCGTAATGAGTCGTTCGTTGAGTACACCCAGGCACGGTTGGCAGCCGTACACGGGAACGACGACGCTGAGCTCGACCACGGCTTCCGATCTTAGGGATGCGGTGCGGACGTGGGTCTGTCCGGATGATCCGTGACCGACTCGCCGCCCGTGTCGACCGACATGTGATGATCCCGTCAGATGGTCCCGGCCATTCGAGATAGACACCTGATGACGACAGACGCACACGCTGACGGGTGGCTCGACGCGACGCTCGAGGCTGTTCGGCTCGCTGGCTGTGCCGTCGTGGAGAACGTGCTTTCGCCGGCCGAATGCGAGACGACGAAGGCGGCGATGTACGAGGTGCAAAAGCGGATCCGCGCCGACGTCGGGGAGGATCGACTCGACCTTGCCGGTGAGCTCGGCGTCCAGCGGCTGATGCTCGCCTACGACGACTACTTCGTGACGTTTCTCGAGCTTCCCGAGGTGCTCGCGGTCGTCGATGGCACGGTGTCCGAAACGGCTGTCTTGCATCTTCAGAACGGGCTGGTGCTCCCGCCGTTTCCGTCCGGACGCATACCGACGACGTTCCAGACGAGTTTCCACAGGGACTTCCCGCGCTACCTCGGCGGACTGGTGGCGTCCGTCAACTGTTTTTTCGCTATCGACGAGTTCACGCAGGCGAACGGCGGAACGATCGTCGTTCCAGGGACTCATCAACGTGCGGATCCGCCTTCGTCCACATATCTGGAGCGCCACGCAGTATCCGTCGAATGCCCCGCGGGGTCGATGCTCGTGTTCGACTCGACCTTGTGGCATGCAGCCGGCGCGAATGCCTCTGGTCGAGACAGGCTCGCGATCAACCAGCAGTTCACCCGGTCCTACTTCAAGCAACAGATCGACTACGTCCGCGCACTCGGTGAGGAGTACGTGACGTCGCGGCGACCCCGAACGCAGCAGCTTCTCGGCTGGTACACGCGCGTGGTCACCAGTCTTGATGAGTATTACCGGCCCCCGGACGAGCGTCTGTATCGGAGCGGGCAAGGCTAGTTCGGCCGATCGCAACCAACTCGGGTTCGGGCGGAGCATCGGAGGCGCCGCCGATAGAGTCCGCGCCGATGAAGATCGCCGTCTGCGTGAAGCAGGTGCCGGACGCGACCGTCCACAAGCGCATCGACCCGGCCACGAAGCGACTCGACCGCTCCGGCGAGGCGGCGCTCAATCCGACCGATCTCAATGCTGTCGAGGAGGCGCTCCGGATCAAGGAGGCGCAGGGCGGGGAGGTCGTGCTCGTGTCGCTCGGCCCCGAGAGGGCGGTGGATTCGCTGCGCAAGGCGCTCGCGATGGGGGCGGACCGCTCCGTGCTCGTGTCGGACGAGGCGGCCGCGGGATCCGACCTGCTCGGGACGGCGCGGGCGCTCGCCGGGGCGCTCGAGCGGGAGAGCGCGGATCTCGTGCTGTTCGGCCAGGCTTCGGGCGACGGCGACGGCGCAGTGCTCTGGGCCGCGGTCGCGGAGAAGCTCGGTCGGCCGCTGATCTCACAGGTCGCCGCACTCAGCTTCGAGGATGGCAACGCGCACGGGAAGCGGCAGACCGAGCACGGCTACGACACGATCTCGGCGCCGCTGCCAGCCGTCGTCGCCGTCTCCGATGCGATCAACGAGCCGCGGTATCCGTCGCTCAAGGGGATCATGGGCGCGAAGACGAAGCCGCAGGAGACGCTCTCGCTCGCCGATGTCGGCGTCGAGCGCCGGCGCGGCGGGCGAGGCGGGCGCGAAGACGACCGTTCTCGACCTCGGCCCGCCGCCGTCGCGCGGCGACCAGGTGAAGATCGAGGACGACGGCTCCGCGGCACAGAAGATCCTCGACCTCGTCGTGGAGCGGAAGCTCCTGTGAAGTCGCTCGTCTACCTCGAGCACTACCACGGCGCCTTCGAGAAGGGAGGCCTCGGCGTGCTCGGGAAGGCGGCGTCGCTCGGTGAGGCGGCAGGAGTCGTCCTCGGCGAAGGCGCGTCAGGGATCGCCGCAGGCGCAGGCGCGTTCGGCGCCGCGAAGGTCTACACGTGCGAAGCGCCCGAGCTGGCCGCGCCGCTTCCGCAGCCGCGGGTGGACGCGCTCGCGACGCTCGTCGAGAAGACGGGCGCCGACGCAGTGCTCTTCGGCGCGTCCGTGCTCGCCTCGGACGTCGCGTCGGGTCTCGCCGCACGCCTCGACGCCGGCCTGAACTGGGACCTCACCGACCTGTCCGTCACGGACGGCGAGCTCGTCGGCAAGCGGCCGGCGCTCGGCGACACGGTCGTCGTCGACGTCGGCTGGAACGAGCGGGCCGAAGCTGGGCCTGGTTCGCGCAGGCTCCTTCGACCCGGTCGAGTCGGGCGGGACGGCCGAGGTCGAGTCGTTCGACACGTCGTTCTCCGACTTCTCGACGCTCGCCGCGCTGATCGGGCAGACGGTCGAGGCGTCCAGCGGCCCGTCGATCGAGGACGCGGACATCATCGTCGCGGGCGGTCGCGGCCTCGGCTCTCCCGAGGGATTCACGCTGCTCGAGGAGCTCGCCGCGGCACTCGGCGGCGCCGTCGGCGCGACGCGCGCGGTCGTCGACGCGGGCTGGTACCCGTACTCGACGCAGGTCGGGCAGACGGGCAAGTCGGTCTCGCCGCGGCTCTACATCGCCTGCGGGATCTCCGGCGCGATCCAGCACAAGGTCGGCATGCAGGGCTCGGGGACGATCGTCGCGATCAACAAGGACCCGAACGCGCCGATCTTCGACTTCTGCGACATCGGCGTCGTCGGCGACCTGCACCAGATCGTCCCGAAGCTCACGGAGCTCGTGCGCTCGCGGGGCTAGGGTCGGGTAGTCGTGGCCAGGCCGATCGATTTCCCACCCCCGTTCGGCGCCGTCGACGCCGTGCAGGCGCCGACGGATCCGCGCGACGAGCGCATCGAGGTCGGCATCGCGATCGTCGGCGCAGGCCCCGGTGGGCTCGCCTGCGCGATCCGCCTCGGACAGCTGCTCGAGGAGCATCCGGACGTGCGCGAGCGGCTCGGCGACGTGCCGATCGCCGTGCTCGAGAAGGGTAAGCAGGCCGGATCGCACCTCCTCTCCGGCGCGGTGATGAATCCATCGCCGCTGCGCGAGCTCTTCCGCGGGCGGCTCAAGACCGCGGACTTCCCGACGTACGGCGAGGTGCCGGGCGAGGCGGTCTACGTGCTGACCCGGCGCTCGGCGCTCCGCATCCCCCCGCCGCCGACGATGCGGAATCACGGCAACCTCATCCTCTCCGTCTCCGAGCTGGGGCGCTTCCTCTCCGAGCAGGCGGAGGCGTTGGGCGCGGTCGTCCTCCCGGAGACCTCCGCGACGAAGCTGCTCGTCGAGCACGGCCGCGTGGTCGGCGTGCGGACGGGCGATCGCGGCCGCGGACGTAACGGTGAGCAGCTGCCGACGTTCGAGCCGGGCAACGACATCGTCGCCGGGCTCACCGTCCTCGCCGAAGGGACGCAGGGGTACCTGACGGCCGCGGCCGTCGACCAGTTCGGGCTGCACGGTGAGAACCCGCAGATCTGGGCGCTCGGGGTGAAGGAGGTCTGGCGCGTGCGCAAGCCGCTTCGGAAGATCGTCCACACGATGGGCTGGCCGCTGCGGACGTCCGCCAGCTTCGGCGAGTTCGGCGGCTCGTTCATCTACCCGATGGGCGACGACCTCGTGACGGTCGGGTTCGTCGCCGGGCTCGAGTCGACGGACGTCGAGTTCTCGGTGCACGACGTCCTGCAGGAGTTCAAGACGCACCGGCTCGTCTGGAAGATCCTCGGCGGCGGGGAGCGGGTCGCGTGGGGCGCGAAGACGATCACCGAGGGCGGCTACTACTCGCTCCCGAGCCGGTTCAACGCGCCCGGGCTCCTGCTCGTCGGCGAGGGCGCCGGGCTGGTCAACGTGCCGCGCCTCAAGGGGGTGCACTACGCGATCGAGTCGGGCCGGCTCGCGGCCGAGGCGGCGTTCCGCGCGCTGCAGCGCGGCGAGGTGCCGAGCCGCGTCGGCGCGCTCGACTCCTACGACGAGTCGCTCCGCGCGAGCAAGCACATGAAGGAGCTGTACGAGGTGCGCAACATGCGCCAGGCGTTCGACAAGGGCTTCTTCGTCGGCGGCGCGCTCGCGAGCGCGATGACCGTCACGAAGGGGCGCGCTCCGAACGGCCGCTTCCCGACGCATCCGAACGCGGCCGCGCCGTTGAAGAAGACGGGCCGCGCCGCCCGCTATCCCGACGCCGGACGGCACGTACATCTTCGACAAGCTCTCGTCCGTCTTCGCCTCGGGGAACCGCACGCGGGACGACCAGCCGAACCACCTCAAGGTGCGGACGACGGTTCGGCGCCCGGTCGCCGAGGCGTGGCAGTGGATGTGCCCCGCGCACGTGTACGAGGTCGGCCGCGACGTCGGGCGACGGGATGGTGACGGTCGAGATCACGCCGTCGAACTGCGTCCAGTGCGGTGCGATCACCGCAAAGGGCGGCCGCCTGACGCCGCCCGAGGGCGGCTCGGGCCCCGAGTACACGCTGACGTAGGCGATCCTCGCTACGGGGTGCGTCGCGCGTCCCACGCGCGCGCCATCGCGATGCGGTCGGCGAGGCTGGGATGCGTGCCGAGGACGAGCTGCACCCAGCCGGACGGGTCGGGATCGCCGAGCGACGTCTTCGAGAAGCCGACCATGAGGCCCTCGAGCGCGGCGGGATCGCGCGTCACCTCGAGCGCCTTCCAGTCGGCCTCGGCCTCCATGCGGCGGGAGAGGTGGTTCGCGAGCGGCAGCGTCGCGAGCTGGAGGACCGCGACGACGAGCAGCGCGAGCGGAACGGCCTCGGGCGCGCCCATGCCGCCGCGTCGCCGCGTCGTCCGCATGAGGATCCAGGCGCCCGGGATCGCGAACAGCGCGAACCAGCCGATGCCCTTCGGCAGGTGGTCCTGCGAGTGGTGCGCCGAGCTCGTGCGCGAGGACGACCTTCTGCTCGTCCTCCGTGAACGGCGGGAGGAGCATCGTGTCCCAGAAGACGACGCGCCGCGACGGCCCGATCCCGAAGGCGTAGGCGTTCGCCTGGTCGGTGTCCTGGCTCACCTCCTCGACCCGAAGAGGAATGTGCCCGAGGCCGAGCTTCGCCTCGTCCGTGCGCGCCGCCTCGAGGAGCGCCTCGTCGCGGAGCGGCTTCGTCGTGAAGTCGAGGTAGGGAGCGACGAACGTGAAGATCGAAGCGATGGCGACGAAGACCGCTGCGCCCGGCAGCCACCAACGGTCACCGAGGCGGCGCGCGAGTCCCATGACGATGAGGAGCGCGATGCAGATCGAGAGGAACTCGGCGGCCAGCGTCGCCCAGTCCTGGAAGATCCAGTCGAGGTAGCCGAGGTCGCTCTGGCCCCAGCGTCGCTGCCACCAGTGGGCGGCGATCGCGAACGGAAGGTGCACGAGCCAGGCGATGCCGAGACCGAGCATCCCGAGGAGCATTCCCGTGCCGATCGGCCCCGCCGAGGACTCCCGCACGAATCCCGCGCCGCGGCGGGCGTAGAGCCACAGCGTCGCGAGCAGCGCGATCTGCGCGAGCACCCAGTCGACGGTGAAGAACCGGTCGTAGCGCTTCGCCCGCTCGACGAGGTTGGCCCCGAAGACCTCGTTGACGTCGACCGGGCCCAGGCGCAGGTCGTCCGGGACTGCGGTCGGGTAGAGGAGGAATGCGCCGAGCGCGAGCGCCGCCACGACGATCACCGCGAGGGCGGATCTCAGAACGCGTCTCCGACAGCCGGCGTCGGAACGGCGGCGCTCTCCTCCGGCTCGGGCTGGGCATCACGAAGGATCGGAGCTCCGTACGGGTAGTGGCTCGTGACGAGCAGCGCGTATGCGTACGTCTGCGCCGAGTAGCGGAGGCAGGCGGCGCCGAGGTTCCGCATCCCCTCCGGCATCCGGCCGGTCACGAGCGCGTACCACCAGGCGAGGAACGCGATCGACGAGCGCGACGCCGCCGAGGGCGCTCGCGAGGATGAGCGCGGGGAGGGAGAGGAAGAACCGGAACAGCGTCTTCCAGCGACTCTGCTGCCGTCGGCGGATCGATCTCGAGGTCGATCCCGTACGAGCCGGCGCGGCCCGTGAAGCCGGGAAAGCGGCGCCCGATGAGGTAGACGAAGGCGACGAGGTGCGTCGCGTAGCGGACGTACGCGGCGAGGAACCGATGGAGCGAGTCTGGAACGCGTCCGGTCACGAGCGCCACGACCCACGCGGCGAGGACGGCGAAGACGACCGCGATCGACCAGAGCATGATCCAGACGAAGTGGGGGATCGCGAGGAAGAGGCGGAAGAAGACCGTGAGGCGCGGCCGCTCGAGGTCGTCCGCGACGACGATGCGGACGGGGTGTTCGGGGAGCTCGCGAGAACGGCTCGGCTAGTGCGGGATCCGACGTCGGGTAGCGCGGGCGTGAGCAGGAAGAGGAACGCGCCCGCCTGCGCCGCGTAGCCGAGCGCGAATGCAGTGAGGTCGCGCAGTCCCCGTGGCGCGCCGCCGCGCGCGACGATCGCGAACCAGGCGAGGAACGCCGCCGCAGCGGCGACGCCGCCGACGGAGGAGACGTTCCACCAGATCGCGTCCTCGTTCCCGCTCGACGCCGTCCACGAGCTCTGACCGGACGACCCGCTCGCGAACCCGCCGCCGAGCGCCGCCGCGAGCAGGAGCGCGGGAACGGCGAGGACGAGCCGGAAGAAGCCGCCCCAACGGCCCTGACGGACCGGCGGGTCGATCTCGAGGTCGACGGGATAGTCCGCCTGGCCGCGGAACCACGGGTACGGATCTGCGGCGAGGAAGACGTACGCGCTCACCTGCGTCGCGTAGCGGAGGTACGACGCGACGAAGTCGTGCAGGCTCTCGGGCACCTCGCCCTGGATGAGCACGGCGAGCCAGTTCACGAAGCCGACGACGAAAGCTGCGATCCCGCGGAGCGTCACCCACACGAGCACCGGGATCGCGAGCAGGAGCCGGAAGACGACGGTGAGCCGGCTGCGCCGAGAGATCGTCTCGGACGACGAGTCGAACCGGGCGCTGCTGCTGGTGGGGGCGAGCTGAGGGGGGCGGGGTGGGAGTTTGGTGGAACGCTCTGCTGCATGCTCCTCCTCGTTAGTGAGTGGTGGGGTTGCGCAGATCGCTACCGCGCGACACGGCGGCCGTTACGTACAGGAAGACACGTCTTCGCGATCTCGCTCGCGGCGGAGGCTTGACCACTGGCCGTTGACGATTTCTTCGGTTGGGTGAGCCGCTTCGATACCACGTTTTCGCGTACATGCACATGGCGGCGATCAGTCAGGTGACTGGCATCGACCTCTCCGTGGTCGTCATGCGCCTCTACGAGATCCTTTGCTGCTGCTCTTCTCATTGCAGCTCTCTGGCGGACGGCGTATCGGGCGGAGCTGGTCAGTGGGCCTCGCTGCACTCGTCGCCGTGCTGTTCTGGCGGCTGGATGCGTGACGGTATCGGGAGTCGACGTTTCCTGTTCGCGACTTCTTCTTCTACTGGCTGTTGGCGAGCATACGTTCTGCTCGGGCTGGTCTTCTTCCTGCGGCTGTTCTGATCCTCTGCGATCTGCTCGAAGGTGCAGTGACGGCCGGTCCGTCGCGGCGGTTGCGTGGGCCCTCTTCGCAGCCTTTCTTCTCGGGTGCGTCGGCTCGAAGTCGTACTCGCTCGTCGTCGTCGCCGGTGGGCTGATCCTGTTCCTCCTCTGGAGACTCGTTGGGGACCGAGAAGTTCACCGGCCGCTCTTGGTGCACTCGTCGTGTCGGCTTCCGTCTACTCGTCGCGAATCTGGTCGTCCTCGGCTGGAACACCGCGGGCTCGACGACGGGCGTTTCGAAACCTCGAATCGATGAGAGGCGTCGTCGACTCGACGCGTACTTCGGCCACGTCTGGGGGACGTCGGACGTGCCCACCTGGCTCGGAGTCGCCTTCGGAGTCTTCGGCTTACTCGGTGTACTGAGCGTGGGCATCACCTTGCTACTCACACAAAGACGGGGCGCGCTGTCGCAGGCCGAGAGGCTCTTCCTGTGCTTCTTCGTCGCCGTGCTGCCGGCCTGTTCCTCTCGAGCGAGCCGGGCTTGGGCAGATGTTCGTGGTGTTCTTGGGGTCGTTCCGGGCACGATCCTCGCCGCCTCCGGCTTCGTCGGCTGGTTTCAGCACGTACGTCCTTCACCTCGCTCAGTCGTGATCGTCTCGCCGCGGTCGCCGCTTCGGTCGACGGACTCGACTCATGCTGGATGTCTCTCCGAGAGTCGGTTTGCAGAGCACGCTCTTCGTCGCGGCTGTCGCGGTGGCGGCGGGCGCGGCTGGAGGCTTGATTCGCGCGGCTGGTCCTTCGGATCGCTCTCTCGGTCGGGATCCTCGGAGGCCTGACGGTCGCACGCCGCTCGTTCGACTGCTGCCTGGCGTCGACGAGGAGGACCGGTTCCCGATCGGTACCGCTGCAACCGTGACCACGCTGACGATCGGAGTTGCCGTGCTCGCCGCCGCGACCTCTACGCGGTACGACGTAGGTCGTCGGAAAGCGTTTTCGCCGGTGCGGTAGTCGCGGGGACCTCATCCTCGGAACGCTCAACACCCCGCTGGACTGGTTCCCGCAGCTGATTGGACGCTGGGCTGAGGGCAAGCCGGCGTACAGCGCCGAGTACAGCGGCCTGACGTCGGGCCTGTATGAGGGGCTCACCTGGATACGCGACAGCACGCGCGCCGGCGACGTGCTCGTCGTCGACGACCACAGCCTCCAGCCCGAAGGGCGCGACTCGAAGTACTTCTACTACTCGGCCTTCGCCGAGCGGCGAGTCGTCCTCGAGAGTTGGGACTACACACCCGAGACAGCTGCGCGGGGCTACTTCTCGCTCCCCGCTGAGCTGAGCCCGTTCCCAGGACGACTGGCGGCGTCGAACGCCGTCTTTCGCAGCGGGAACGAGCGGGCGGCGCGGATGCTCGCGCGAGACTACGGCGCAAGGTACTTCGTCGACGACAAGGTTCACGGCACCACGACTCCTGCGTTCACGCGCCTCTTTCCGTCGTGTTCTCGAATGACGACGTCGACGTGTATGACATCGGGGTGCCGGGGCAATGGCGGTGCCGTTCGGAGCAAGAGGCGGGAATCGCTGCGTTGTTCGGACGTCGCCGAACGGTGTCAGCAGCAGAGCGTTTGCGCAGCGCCGCGGAACGGGTCGGCTTTCTCGGCCTCGACATCCAACGCCGGGGATGTTTCCACTATGCAGTCGTGCTCACGGACCTCGTCGACCTTGCGCAGGCCGCTGAGTTTCGCAAGCAGGCGGCGACGGTCGACTTCCACGTGACGATCGAGTGTCGCACGCACGCCCAACCGGCGGCCTGAATGCCGTCTTTGGCCACCGCCGTACGCGGTCGGCTGCGGAACGGCTCGCCGCGCATGCCGCGTCGTTCGGATTCGCAGAGCTGCTCGTCCAGCAGGACGCGTGTGGAGATTGGGAGGTGGACCAGCGCGGCCTCGAGACTCCCGCGCAGCGCAGCGAGTTCCGAGACGAGGCCGATCGGTCGGCCTTACGGTCAGCTTCGAACCCGGATAGTCGACTCGACAGCTCTGCGACCCGTCCAATCCCGTCGTGTCTGATCGGGGGTAGTGCTCCGACTGATTGCGTGTCTATGCTCGTGAGGTGCCGGGATCGCAGCTCGGCGGCGACGACCGTATTCCCTTCAACCGCCCGCCGCTCACAGGAACCGAGCAAACGTATGTCGCCGAGGCCATTGCCCGGGGACAGATCTCTGCCGGCGGGTTGTTTACCGAGCGCTGCTGCAACTGGCTTCAGGTCTCGACGCAGTGTCGAAGAGCCCTGCTCGTGCACTCCGCTACCGCTGCCCTCGAGATGGCCGCGCTCCTGCTGGAGATCAAAGCGGGCGACGAGGTCGTAATGCCCTCGTTCAACTTCGTCTCAGCCGCGAACGCCGTCGTCCTGCGCGGTGGCACGCCGTCTTCGTGGATGTACGCAGCGACACCCTGAACCTGGACGAGAACCTCGTCGAGGCTGCGATCACTCCGCGGACGAGGGCTGTGGCGCCGATGCACTACGCAGGAGTGCCCTGTGAAATGGATTCGATCGGATCGATCGCCGCGCGCCACGGGGTCGCTGTCATCGAGGACGCTGCACAGGCGCTCGGGTCCACCTACCGCGGAACGCCGGCAGGAAGCTTTGGCGCGCTCGCGGCCGTGAGTTTCCACGAGACGAAGAACGTCATCGTCGGGAGAGGGCGGTGCGCTCCTCGTCAACACGGCGGAGTTCGTCCAGCGAGCCGAGATCTTCCGCGACAAGGGGACGAACCGGAGTCGCTTCTTGCGGAACGAAGTCGACAAGTACTCGTGGGTAGACGTCGGCTCTTCGTACGGTCTGAGCGAGATTGAACGCCGCTTTCCTGTGGGCGCAGTTCGAAGCTGCCGACCATCTCAAGGCGGACAGGCTGCGAGCTTGGTGGCTGTATCACGAGGCGCTCGAGCCGCTCGAGGAGGCCGGGTTCCTGCGACGCCCGGTGATCCCGGAGCACGTGCAGCACAACGGACACATCTACTACGTGCTGGCCAGGAATGCGTCGGAGCGCACGCGGCTCCTAGAGGAGTTGAACGCGGCGGACGTCAACGCGGTCTTCCACTACGTCCCCCTCCACGACTCTGTCGCCGGTCGCCGCTACGGACGGCCGCACGGGGCGCTCTCGGCCACCGACGACGTCTCGGGCCGTGTGATCCGTCTTCCACTGTTTCACGGAATGGATGAGGGTCAGATCGGGCGAGTCGTCGAGTTGCTGGTAGGCGCCGCACGCAAGGCAACCACACGAGCGTCGGCAGCAGTCTAGGCTCCGATCGAGCTGTGGTGGTGGCTCGTCCGCTTGTAGCGGTCGAGCCGGTGTCCTGAATTGCATGGGCCGCCATCCATGGGACTCCTCGATGGCCTGCGGTTGCAGTCGCGGGCGATCGCCTCCCGAGTACGATCATCCGCGTGGTTCCATGGGTCGAGCGCAGCGACGTCGAACGCGCCGCGGAGGTCATCCGCGGGCGGCTGCATCGCACGCCGCTGCTCTCGTGCCGGACGCTCGGGCCACACGCATTCCTCAAGGCCGAGCTCCTGCAGCGCACCGGCTCGTTCAAGCCGCGCGGGGTGCTGACGAAGCTCGCGTCGCTGACGGACGACGAGAAGGCCCAGGGCGTCATCGCGATCTCTGCCGGTAACCACGCGCAGGCGGTTGCGTGGGGAGCAGCGGAGGAAGGCCTCGACGCGCTGGTCGTCATGTGGCGCGGCGCCAGCGAGGCGAAGATCGCGGCGACGCGTGGCTACGGTGCCGCGGTCGATCTCGAGGCGTCCGATCCGCGCGAGGCGTTCGAGCGGCTGGACGTCCTGCTCGAGGAGACCGGACGGACGCTCGTGCACCCGTTCGACGATCCGCTGACGATCGCGGGGCAGGGAACGGTCGGGCTCGAGATCCTGGAGGATCTCCCCGACGTCGAGACCATCGTCGTGCCGGTCGGCGGCGGCGGCCTCATCTCGGGCATTGCGGTCGCCGCGGCGGGCTCGGCGCGGGTGATCGGCGTCGAGCCCGAGGGGTCGACGGCGCTCCACTCGGCACTCGCCGCCGGCGAGCGGGTCGAGGTGACACCGACCTCGATCGCCGACGGGCTAAGCGCGCCGCACGCGGGCAGGAACGCCCTCGCGATCGCGACAGGAGCTCGTCGAGGAGGTCGTGCTCGTGTCCGAGGGGGAGATCGAGGAGGGCTTCCGCTTCCTCTACGAGCGCGCGAAGCTTGCGTGCGAGCCGGCCGGCGCAGCGGCCGTCGCGGCGGTGCTCGCCGGCAAGGTCGACGGCCGGCCGAGCGGTCTGCATCGTCTCGGGCGGAAATGTCGCCGCCAAGACGGCCGCTGGTATCCTGGCCAGCCGATGAAAGCCGACATCCATCCCGACTACGTCCTCGCGCACGTGACCTGCTCGTGCGGAAACGAGTTCTGGACGCGCTCGACGAAGGAGGAGCTCCACGTCGAGATCTGCGCCGAGTGCCACCCGTTCTACACGGGGAAGCAGAAGCTCGTGGACACCGGCGGTCGGGTGGAGCGCTTCCAGCGCCGGCTCGAGAAGGCCGGCTCCCGCAGCGGCGCCGAAGACTAGTCCCGCATGGCCGTCAGCTACGGCGGGCAGGCCGTTCTCGAAGGCGTGATGATGCGCAGCCCGTCGTCCTGGGCGGTGGCGATCCGCACGCCGGAGGGCGAGATCACCGAGGTCGTCCAGGACATCACGTCGCCGATGCAGCGCCGGAAGCTCTGGCGGCTCCCGGTCATCCGCGGCGTCGTCGCCCTCGGTGAGTCGCTCGCGATCGGCTTCCGCGCCCTCGCCATCTCCGCGAACGTCGCCTCGCAGGAGCGCGACGAGAACGGAGAGATCCAGACGCAGATCGGGCGCGGGCAGATCATCTTCTCGTTCGCGATCGCGATCGGCTTCGCGCTCCTGCTCTTCAAGATCGGCCCCGCCCTCCTGACGAGCTGGCTTCCCGTGGAGTCGACGGAGCTCTTCGTGATCGTCGAGGGACTGATCCGGGTCGGTGTCTTCATCGGCTACATCCTCTTGATCTCGCTGCTCCCCGACCTGCGCCGCGTCTTCCAGTACCACGGCGCCGAGCACAAGGCGATCAACGCGCTGGAGGGCGGCGCCGAGCTCACTCCCGCCAACGTGCAGAAGTTCAGCCTGATCCATCCGCGTTGCGGAACAGCGTTTTTGCTCTGGGTCATGGTGATCGCGATCTTCGTCTTCGCGTTCGTGGGTCGGCCGGTCTGGTACTGGCTCATCGCGAGCCGGATCCTGCTGCTCCCGGTGATCGCCGGGCTCGCGTACGAGCTCATTCGGTACGCCGGCAAGCACCAGGACAACCGCGTGTTGATGACGCTGCTCGCGCCCGGGCTCTGGCTCCAGCGCCTCACGACGCGCGAGCCGAGCGACGACCAGGTCGAGGTCTCGATCCAGGCGCTCCAGCGCGTGATGGAGAAGGAGGCGGCCGAGACGCCCGACCAGCGCAAGCTCGAGTCGCGCGTCGAGGTCATGGCCTAGATGCCCCGCATCGTCCGCGAGGCGGAGATCGACTGGGAAGGAACGACGGCGCGGGGATCCGGCGTCGTGAGGGCGCTGAGCACCGGGTCGTTCGAGCTTTCGTCGACCATCGCGTCGCGCGTCGACATCGTCGAGGGGAAGACGAGCCCCGAAGAGCTTCTCGCGGCGGCGCACGCGACGTGCTTCGTCACGTCGCTGGGGAGCGAGCTCGCGCGTCTGGGAGCTCCACCCGAGCGGATGCACGTCCGCTGCACCATCACGATGGACGAGGTCGAAGGCTCCGGGCATCGGATCGTCGCGTCGCACATCTCCGCCTCGGCAGTCGCACCGGCAGCGGACGCCGACGACGTTCGCCGCTGCCGCGGAGGCTGCCGACGAGGGCTGCCCGTTCTCGGCGCTGATCAGGGCGAGCGCTACCGTCACCGTCGACGCGACACTCGAGGAGGGAACGTCATGACCGATCGCACCGCACACGTCACCTGGTCGGGCTCGCTCATGGAGGGCGCCGGGACGATCACGAGCGTGGGGAGCGGCGCCTTCGGGCCGCTCGACGTCACCTGGGGCTCGCGCGCAGAAGAGTCGGACGGCCTGACGAGCCCGGAGGAGCTCATCGCCGCAGCGCACGCAGCCTGCTTCTCGATGGCGCTCTCGCACGGCCTCGCCCAGGGCGGCACGCCTCCGGACGAGCTCGACGTCGACGCGACCGTGACCTTCGTTCCCGGGACGGGCATCACGAAGATCGCGCTGTCGGTCCGCGCGGTCGTGCCCGGGCTGGACGAGCCGGCGTTCCTTCACGCGGCAGGCGAGGCGAAGGAGGACTGCCCGGTCTCGAAGGCGCTCGCCGCCGTTCCCGAGATCACGCTCGACGCGAGCCTCGCCTAGCCGCTCGGTACCCTCCGGCGATGGCGATCGAGCGCCTCGTCGACGAGCTGGACCGCTCCTACGCGGAAGCGCAGGAGCGACTGTCCGATCCCGCGGTCTACAACGACCACCGTCAGGTTGCGGACGCCGGCAGGAGGCTGAAGGAGCTCGAGACTCCGAAGAAGCTGGCCGACGAGTGGCGACAGGCACGTGAGAGCCTCGACGTCGCGCGCGACGATCCCGACCTCGCGGAGATGGTCGCGGAGCTCGAAGACGACCTCGAGCGTCTCGAGGGCGAGCTCTCACTCGCGCTCGTCGAGCGGGATCCGGCCGACGACAAGGACGTCATCGTCGAGGTTCGCCAGGGAGTCGGCGGGGACGAGGCGGCGCTCTGGGCGGGCGACGTCCGGCGCATGCTCACCCGCTACGCCGAGCGGCTCGGCCTCAAGACCGAGACGCTCTCGACGAGCGAGAGCGAGGGCGGCGGGGTCAAGGAGACCGTGTTCGCGGTCAAGGGCCAGGGCGCGTTCTCGATCTTCAAGTTCGAGGGCGGGACGCATCGTGTCCAGCGCGTTCCCGAGACCGAGTCGCAGGGCAGGATCCACACGTCGACCGCGACCGTCGCCGTCATGCCGGAGGTCGAGGAGGTCGAGATCGAGATCCACGACAACGACCTGCGCGTCGACGTGATGCGCTCGACCGGGCCCGGCGGCCAGAGCGTCAACACGACCGACTCGGCGGTTCGCATCACGCACCTGCCGACGGGGCTCGTCGTCGCGATGCAGGACGAGAAGTCGCAGCTCCAGAACAAGGTCAAGGCCATGCGCGTGCTGCGCGCGCGGTTGTACGAGCTCGAGCGGGAGAAGCAGCAGGCCGAGCAGGCGGCCTCGCGGCGCTCGCAGATCGGGACGGGCGAGCGGGCGGAGAAGATCCGGACGTACAACTTCCCCGAGAACCGGGTGACGGACCACCGGATCAAGCTCACGCTCCACCGCCTCGACCAGGTGCTCGACGGGGACATGGGCGAGCTGACGGAAGCGCTTCGCGCCGAGGAGCAGCGCCAGGCGCTCGCGACAGCGTCGGCGTGACGGTCGGGCGCGCGCTCGCCCAGACCTCGGAGCGTCTCGCGAAGGCCGGCTGCGACACTCCTCGGGTCGACGCCGAGATCCTCGTGGCGCACGTTAGCGCAGGTGGCGCGGTCGGAGCTCGCGCTCGAGGGCTCTCGGGCTCTGGCGCGAGAGGACGAGGAGTCGCTCGAGCGCCTCGTCACGCGGCGCGAGGCGCGCGAGCCGCTCGCGTACGTCGTCGGCGAGTGGGGATTCAGGCGGCTGGTGCTCGGCGTCGACGCGGCGTGTCCTCGTGCCGCGTCCCGAGACCGAGATCGTGGTGGAGCGCTGCCTCGCGCGGATCGCGGCTCTCGCGGACCCACGCGTGCTCGACGTCGGCACGGGAAGCGGCGCGATCGCGCTCGCGATCGCCGACGAGCATCCGGGTGTGCGATGGTGACCGGGATCGACACGTCGGCAGGGGCGCTCGAGGTCGCAGGCGCGAACGTCGCTGCGGACCGGGCTCGCGATCGAGCTTCGTCAGTGGGACCTCTTCGCGGGCCTCCCCGGTGGACCATGGGATCTCGTGGTCTCGAACCCGCCCTACGTCCTGCCCGAGGAGATCGCGACGCTCGAGCCGGAGGTGCGCGACTGGGAGCCTCGCGAGGCGCTCGTCGGGGTCGGGGCGACGGAGGCCGTCGCACGAGGCGCAGCTCGAGGTGCTGCGGCCCGGCGGCGCGCTCGTGCTCGAGGTGGCGTCCGGCGATGCCGAGCGCGTCGCGACGCTGCTCCGCGAGTTGCAGTACGAGACGGTGTCCACCACGCGCGACCTCGCAGGGCGCGACCGGGTCGTCGAGGCGACCCGACCGTGAGCACGGTCGAGGAGACACTCGTCGCGCTACGAGGAGGCGAGCTCGTGGTCGTCCCCACGGACACCGTCTACGGCCTCGCGTGCAGACCGGACCACGAGGAGCCCGTGCGCGCGCTCTCCGCCCTCAAGCGGCGCTCGCCGGGTCAGCCGATCGCGCTCGTCGCGGCCAGCGTCGATGCGCTCGTCGAGCTGATCCCCGAGCTGCCCGCTGCAAGGGTTGGTCGCAGGCCCGTTCACGCTCGTCGTGCCGAACCCGGAGCGGCGACTCCCGTGGCTCACCGGTGCCCGGCCGGACACGATCGGCGTGCGGATCCCCGTAACCACCGGCCCGGCCGCCGAGGTGTTGGCGGGTATCGGCGTGATCGCGGCGACGAGCGCGAACGTGCACGGGGCGGCGGATCCCAATCGCCTCTCCGATGTGTCGACGGAGATCCTCGAAGGCGTCGGCGCCGCTCTCGACGGCGGCGACCTTCCGGGCACGCCGTCGACCGTGATCGACCTCACCGGGCCCGAGCCCCGCGTGCTCCGCGAAGGTGCCGTGCCGGCGGCGGAGGCTCTCGCACGGGTCGCGGAGTAGCATCCCGCGGGATGGCGACCGCCCCGCTGACGCTCGAGGATCTCCGTACCGCAGGGCTGGCCGACGTCGATCCCGAGGTCGCGGCGCTCCTCGAGCAGGAGCTCGAGCGCGAGCGCGGGGAGATCGAGCTGATCGCGTCCGAGAACTTCACGTGGCCGGCGATGCTCGAGGCGGTCGGCAGCGTCCCGACGAACAAGTACTCCGAGGGGTATCCCGGTCGTCGCTACTACGGCGGCTGCGAGATCGTCGACGAGATCGAGCAGCTCGCGATCGACCGCGCGAAGGCGCTCTTCGGCGCCGAGCACGCGAACGTGCAGCCGCACGCGGGTGCGCAGACGAACATGGCCGTCTACTTCGCCGTCCTGCAGCCGGGCGACACGATTCTCTCGCTCGAGCTGTCCCACGGCGGCCACCTGACCCACGGCCTCAAGGTGAATTTCTCCGGGCGGCTCTACGACATCGTCCACTACGGCGTGTCGCGGGAGACGAACCTCGTCGACTACGACGACGTGCTCGCCCTCGCGAAGGAGCACCGTCCGAAGCTGATCGTGTGCGGCGGCTCGGCGTATCCGCGCACGGTCGAGGCCTGGCGCTTCCGCGAGATCGCGGACGAGGTGGACGCACTGCTGCTCTGCGACATGGCCCACTTCGCGGGCCTCGTGGCCGCGGGGCTGCACCCGAACCCGGTCGAGCACTGCGACTTCGTGACCTCGACGACGCACAAGACGCTCGCCGGGCCGCGGTCGGGGTTCGTCCTCTGCCGCGAGGAGCACGCGCAGGCACTCGACCGCGCCGTCTTCCCCGGGATGCAGGGCGGACCGCTGAACCACGTGATCGCGGCGAAGGCGGCCTGCTTCCGGATCGCTGCGTCGGAGCCCTTCCGCGAGTACCAGCGCGCGGTGAGGGCGAACGCGGACGCGCTCGCCGCGGCGGTCCAGGAGGGCGGGCTGGACGTCCTCACCGGCGGTACCGACACGCACCTGCTGCTCGTCGATCTGCGCCGCACGGAGTGGAGCGGCAAGGACGCGGAGGATCGCCTCGCCCGAGGTGGGGATCACGGTCAACCGCAACACGGTTCCGTTCGACGAGCGGCCGCCGACCGTCGCGTCGGGCTTCCGGGTGGGGACGCCGGCGATGACGATGCGCGGCTTCGACGAGGACGACTTCCGCGAGGTCGGCCGCATCATGTGCGACGCGCTGACCGAGGACGCGGACCTCGCCGCGCTGACGGCTCGAAGCACCGCGCTCGTCGAGCGCCGCCCGCTGTATCCCGGCCAGGGCGCTTTTCCGACCTTCGGCGGGGAAGGCGCCTAGAGAGGAACCCGATGGAGTCGTCGACCCATCTCGCCACTTCCGGCACCGGGACTGTCACGGAGGTCGCTCACCCGCTCGTCCAGCACAAGCTCGGCCTCCTGCGCGACGTCACCACGACGACGCAGATGTTCCGGCAGCTCGTGAACGAGCTGACGCTGCTCCTCACGTACGAGGCGACGAAGGACCTCGCGGACGAGGAGGTCGAGATCGAGACCCCGCTCGAGCACACGACCGCGCGACGGATCTCGGGCAAGAAGGTCGCGGTGTGCCCGATCCTCCGCGCCGGGATGGGGATGCTCGACGCCGTGCTCTCGCTCGTGCCGGGCGCACGGGTCGGCTTCATCGGCCTCTTTCGCGACGAGGAGACGCTCGAGCCGGTCGAGTACTACGTCAAGCTGCCGGGACGACATCGCCGATCGCGACGTCATCCTGCTCGATCCGATGCTCGCGACCGGGAACTCGACCGCCGCCGCCGTCGAGACGGTGAAGCGCGCAGGCGCGACGTCGGTGCGTCTCATCGCGCTGATCGCGGCGCCCGAGGGGATCGCCCGCGTCCACCGCGAGCATCCCGACGTGCACATCGTGGTCGCGTCCGTCGACCGCGGCCTGAACGAGAAGGGCTACATCCTTCCGGGCCTCGGCGACGCAGGCGACCGGCTCTACGGGACGAAGTAGCGCCACAGGATGTTCGACGAGCTGCGGGCGACGCCGGAGGTTCTCTACGGGGCGGTCATCGCGTTCGTCATCGTCGTGCTCCTGACTCCTGCGGTGGGCGGCATGGCGCGCATGCTCGGTGCCGTCGACCGCCCCGACGCGCGTCGCATCAACCGCCGCCCGATCCCGCGGCTCGGCGGCCTCGCGATCTTCCTCGGGATACTCGTGCCCGCCCTCGCGTTCCTCGACCTCTCGGGCGAGACCCGCGGCGTCCTGCTCGGAGCCGCGGTCGCGACGGTCGTCGGCGCGGTCGACGACTTCCGCGGCCTCTCGCCGTCCGTGAAGCTCATCGGGCAGTTCGTCGCCGCGTCGATCCCCTGCATGTTCGGCGTGTGGATCGACCACGTCACGTTCCCGTTCCTCGGGGTCCTCGACATCCCGGCCTGGATCGGCGTGCCGCTCTCGATGCTCTTCATCGTCGCGGTGATGAACATGGTCAACTTCCTCGACGGGCTCGACGGCCTCGCGGCCGGCGTGTGCGGGATCTCGGGCGTGACGTACGCCATCCTCGCGCTCTCCCTCGGGAAGCCCGACCCCGCGATCCTGTCCGCGATCGTCGCCGGCGCGTGTCTCGGCTTCCTCCGCCACAACTTCTTCCCGGCACGGATCTTCATGGGCGACTCGGGCGCGCTGTGCCTCGGGTTCATCCTCGCGGCGGTCTCCATCCAGGGCCTGCTCAAGACCGCGTCGACCGTCGTCCTGCTGCTGCCGCTGCTCGTGCTCGCCGTGCCGATCATGGACACCTCGTTCGTCGTCGCCCGCAGGCTCAAGCACTCGCGGCCGATCTACACGGCGGATCGCAGCCACCTCCACCACCGCTTCCTCAACATCGGCTTCTCGCAGCGGCGAGCGGCAGTGACGATGTGGCTCTGGTGCGCGAGCCTCGCGGGCGCCGCGCTCGCGACGCGGTTCGTGCCGTTCCGCGAGGGCGGGGAGTGGCACCTCTGGGAGACGCTCGTCGTCGTCGCGATCGGTCTCTTCGCCGTCGCGTTCTCGATCTACGTCGTGTACCTGCTCGAGATCGTGAAGCTCGCGAACCCGCGCGTCCGGCGTCGGGACCGCGAGCCAGGACGAGCCGCGCGAGCGGATGACCGCCTAGCGAGGGCTCGCGCGTTCGACGAAGTCGGCGAGCCGCTCGTTGAACTCGGGATGGCGCTGGACGGCGTGGCCGTAGCCTGGCGAGCACGACGCGCTCGGCCGGTAGCTCGCGCCTCGAGGACGTCGCAGATCCCGTCGAAGGCGGGGTGGTGGCGCCCGGAGACGACGAGCTTCGGGAAGGATGCGGCGGCGAGCGTGTCGAGAGGGATCTCCGCCTCCCACGGGCCGCGCTCGACGATCAGCGCCTGCGCGCCCTGTTCGAGCTCGGGCGGAAGCGGGGGCGGCGGGTCGAGACGCCGAGCCGACGGCTGCGAGGAACCGCCGCAGGAATGCCTCGGGGTCGCTCGCTCGCGCCCGACGCGTAGAGCGCCTGCCCCTCGGCGGCGAACGACGTCGACCGCGGGATCGTCGCGCGGCGACCCGTGTCGCCGGCGGCTCGATCACCGTCAGCGAGCCGATCAGCGCGGTCGGACTGCGCGCGCTGCGAGCAGCGAGACGACACCGCCGTACGAGTGACCCACGAGGTGGTCTCCCGGTGCGAGCAGGTCGGCGACGAGCGCGGCGTCCGTGCTCGAAGTCGACGCGATCGACGGGAGGGTTCGGCGGGAAGCCGGGCCGTTCGACGACGACGAGCTCGAAGCGGTCGGCGAGCGGGCGCTGCGCCGGCCCACGTCCCGCGAGCCGCCGACGACGCTCCCGTGGACGAGGACGAGCCGGGCATCGCGATCCTAGGGCATTCGGACTCGGTCTGACATCCGCTGTAACGAAGTGGGCCGAATTTCCGCAGTGTGAATCGGATTTATGGTGTTACAAGGTCGGTGATATGCTCCGGCCGGGATGACGCCGGACGCGGCACCCTCACCTCACTCGCTCGCCACCGCCTCGGGGCTCCTCCTGGGCTCGCTTGCGGCTGGCGATGGCGCTCGGGGCGCTCGTCGGCTGGGCGTTCGGCTCCGCCGGCGATCGGGCTCCTCGTCGGCGCCGTTGCTCGGCATTCCGGCTCGGCGTCGCCGTCGTGTACCAGGTCTACGGCCGGAGCTCGACGACGATGAGCGCGGGCATCTTCTCGACGCCGCGCCCGTTGCCGAGCCGGATCGGGCCGACGATCGCAGGCGGTGCGATCATCGCTCTCGCGCTCCCGATCTTCGCCGTCGCGGGCTGGCCGCTCCAGGGCTGGGCGCTCGCCGCCGTCCTCTGGGTCGCATCGCAGATCTTCGCCCTGGTACTGGCGCGCCTCCCGAACAGCCCCGATAACCTCGCCGCCGCGGGAATGCGGGGAATCGGAACGACATCGCGGGGATTGCTCGTCGGCATCGTGCTCGTCATCGTCACGGTGTCGAACGAGACCGTCGGCCTCGCCGCCGCGATCCTCTACGCGATTGCCTTCACGGTCGAGCTCGGCGTCGGGCTCGCGACGTACTTCGGCGAAGAGGCGAAGGCATGAAGCGCCTGCTCGCCGTGCTGACCCTGCTGGCGCTGACGCTGCCTTCGGTGGCGCTCGGCGCGGACGAAGAGACGAAGTTCGATCCGTCCGAGGAGTGGAACCTCAAGACCTGGGGCCCCGACCTCAAGCTCGGCCCGATCGACATGTCGATCAACAAGGCCGTCGCCTACCTCATCCTCGGCTCGATCGTCTCGATCGTCATCGGGATCGTCTTCATGCGTGTCCGACCCGGTCGCGGACCGAACCGTCGCCAGGCGCTCGGCGAGACGATCTACGAGATCGCCCAGGTGCAGGTCGCCGAGCAGGGCCTTCCGACGAAGGCGATCGGCCGCTGGTTCCCGTACGTCGCGACGCTGATGATCTTCATCTGGGTCGTCAACATCCTCGGGTTCATCCCGCTCCCGCTCTCCGACGAGCGCTGGAAGATCGGCGGCATCGAGATCCCGACGCTCGCGATCTTCGCGGCGACGTCGACGCTCTCGGTGACGCTCGCGCTCGCGCTCATGACGTTCGTCTTCACGCACGTCGAGGGCATCCGCGCGAACGGTCGCTGGCCGTACTTCAAGAGCTGGATCCCCGACGTGCCGAAGGTGATGCTGCCGCTGATCATCCCGCTCGAGATCCTCGGGCAGTTCATGCGCCTGATCAGCCTCTCCGTCCGTCTCTACGCGAACATGCTCGCCGGCCACATGCTGATCCTCACGTTCATCGGGCTCATCTTCGTGCTCGAGAACGTCTTCCTCGCGGTCGTCGCCGTTCCGGCCAGCGACGCTCTTCTATCTCTTCGAGGTCGTCATCGTCGTCTCGATCCAGGCGTACATCTTCGCCGCCCTGTCCGCCATCTACATCGGCTCGGCCATCGAGCCCGAGCACTAAGGAGGAGTCCCCGCAATGCTTTCCTCGTTCTTCTTCCTCGCCGCCGCCGAAGACGGCGCCGACGCCGGCAAGGCGATCGCGCTCGCGCTCGGCATCGGCCTCGGCGCGCTCGGAGCCGGCGTCGGCATCGGCAACATCTTCGGCTCGATGATCCAGGCCGTGGCCCGGCAGCCGGAGCTCCGCGGTGAGCTCACCGGCATCCAGTGGCTCGGCTTCGCCCTCACCGAGGCGGTCGTGTTCTACGGCCTCATCGGCGGCCTCCTCGCGTACGTCCTCGTCTGAGTGATGCCGTCGTTCCTCCTCGCAGCTGAAGAGTCGTCCGGGGGTCTGATCGACGTCGTCCCCGGGCTGATGATCTGGACGCTGATCTGCTTCGCGATCACGTTCTTCGTCCTGAGGCGCTACGCGTTCGGCCCGATCCAGAAGACGATCGACGAGCGGCGCGACCGGATTCGCGCAGCCGTCGACGAGGCGGACAAGGCACGCGACGAGGCCCGTGAGCTCCTCGAACAGCACCGGCAGCTCATCGCCGACGCAAAGGGGGAGGCGGCGGGCATCCTCGCCGATGCACGCAAGGTCGCCGACGCCCAGTTCGAGCGCGTCAAGGAGGAGTCCGAGGTCGAGCGCGCGCGCCGGCTCGAGGAGACGAAGCGCCAGATCGACGCCGAGACGAAGCGATCGCTCGACCTGATCCGCTCGGAAGTCGCGGACCTCACGCTCGAGGCGACCGCGCGCGTGACGGGCAAGGTCCTCGACGCCGAGGATCAGCGCCGGCTCATCGACGAGGCGATCTCCGAGCTCGACTTCTCCGCGCTGGAGAAGGAAGCCAGGCCCCTGGAGCGCACACTCGCGCGGCTGCAAACGCTTCGCATGCCGTCGTCGCAGTCGCCCATACTGGTATGCGCCTCCCGCTCCGCTGCTCTTTGCGAAGCCGCGACAGGAGGGCCGAGTCCGCGCTCTGACGCCGGTCGCGCGGCGACCGTCGCCGCGCCTCGCCGCTCCCGCGCGATCGAGGAGGTGCCCGAGCTGCGCGCCTTCCTCCGGAACCCCCAGATCGAGCCGACGGGAAAGGCCGCCGTGCTGGAGCAGCTCGCGACCGACGCGGACGAGCTCGTGCGCAACTTCGTTCGCCTCGTCGCCGAGAAGGGACGGGCCGGTGAGATCCCGGAGATCAGCGCCGAGCTCGATGCGCTCGTCGCGCAGGCCCAGAACCGGCTCGCGGTCGAGCTCACGACCTCGTACGAGCTCTCCGACGAGGAGGCCCGCTCGATCGTGAAGACGATCGAGACGGCCTCTGGCCGCACGGTCGAGGCAACCCGCTCCGTCGACCCGAGCCTGATCGGCGGGATCGTCCTCCAGATCGGATCGCACCGCGCCGACGGAAGCGTGCGCGGGCGGCTCGAACGCCTCCGACACGAACTCGCAACAGCTCAGTAAGGAGCCCTGATGAAGCTACGCCCCGAAGAGATCACCGCGATCCTCAAGGATCGAATCAAGGAGTTCGACGTCGAGACCGACCTCTCGGAGGTCGGCAGCGTCCTCCAGGTCGGCGACGGCATCGCCCGCGTCCACGGCCTCGAGAACTGCGTTGCGCTCGAGCGGCTCGAGCTCGAGCACGGCGTCACCGGGATCGCGTTCAACCTCGAGGAGGACAACGTCGGCGTCGCGCTCTTCGGCGAGTGGCAGCACGTGAAGGAGGGAGAGCCGGTCCGCCGCACCGGCGAGGTCATGAGCGTCCCGGTCGGACCCGGCCTGCTCGGCCGCGTCGTCGACCCGCTCGGGAACCCGCTCGACGGGCTCGGCCCGATCGAGGCGACGGAGCGCCGCCCGCTCGAGTTCAAGGCGCCTGGCGTCATCAGCCGCCAGCCCGTGAAGGAGCCGATGTACACGGGCCTCAAGGCGATCGACTCGATGACCGCGATCGGCCGTGGCCAGCGCGAGCTCATCATCGGCGACCGCTCGACCGGCAAGACCGCCGTCGCGATCGACACGATCCTGAACCAGCGCGGGGGAGACCTCGTCTGCATCTACGTCGCCGTCGGCCAGAAGGGCTCGACGGTCGCGCAGGTCGTCGAGCGGCTGCGCGACGCCGGCGCGATGGAGTACACGATCGTCATCTCCGCGCCGGCACAGGAGGCGGCGCCGATCAAGTGGATGGCGCCGTTCGCCGGCTGCGCGATGGGCGAGTACTTCCTCTACTCGGGACAGCACGCGCTCTGCATCTACGACGACCTCTCGAAGCACGCGGACGCGTATCGCCAGCTCTCGTTGCTCCTTCGTCGCCCGCCGGGCCGGGAGGCGTTCCCGGGTGACGTCTTCTACCTCCACTCGCGCCTGCTCGAGCGCGCCTGCAAGCTCTCGGACGATCTCGGCGCCGGTTCGCTCACGGCGCTTCCGATCATCGAGACGCAGGCGGGCGACATCGCCGCCTACATCCCGACGAACGTCATCTCGATCACCGACGGGCAGATCTTCCTCGAGTCGAGCCTCTTCTTCTCCGGCGTGCGGCCGGCGATCAACGTCGGCACCTCCGTCTCACGCGTGGGCGGGAACGCCCAGACGAAGGCGATGCGGAAGGTCGCCGGGCGCCTGCGGCTCGACCTCGCGCAGTACCGCGAGCTCGAGGCGTTCGCGCAGTTCGGGTCGGAGCTCGACCAGGCGACCCAGGACGCGCTCGCGCGCGGCGAGCGGATGGTCGCGACGCTCAACCAGCCCCAGTACCAGCCGTGGGCCGCGGAGGAGCAGGTCGTCGCGATCTACGCCGGGATCAACGGCTGGCTCGACAAGATCCCGGTCGGCCAGGTGCCGCGGTTCCACGACGAGCTGCGCGAGCACCTGCGCACGGAGGGCACGGTCCTCCAGGCGATCCGCGAGTCCGGAGACCTCTCGGAGGAGACCGAGGCGAAGCTCGTCAAGGAGCTCGAGCACTTCCAGGGCGTCTTCAACGTCGAGGAGGAGAAGGGCCTCGTCGCAGGCTGATGGCGTCGGTCCAGGACCTCAAGCGCCGTATCCGCTCGGTCCGCAACACGCGGAAGATCACGCGCGCGATGGAGCTCGTCGCGGCGGCGAAGCTGCGCCGCGCCGAGCAGCGGATCACCGCGCTCCGCCCGTACGCGGAGACGATGAACGAGCTCATCGCCGGAGTGGGGAGGGCCGCGTCGTCCGTACGCCTCCCGCTGCTCGAGCAGCGGGAGAGCGTCGAGGCGGTCGCGATCGTCCCGCTGACGGGCGACCGCGGGCTCGCGGGCTCGTTCAACGCGCAGATACTGCGCCGCGCCTTCGCGCTCGAGCGATCGCTCGTCGCCGAGGGCAAGACCGTGCGCTGGGTCGCCGTCGGAAAGAAGGGGCGCTCCACGTTGAGCTTCCGCCGGCGCGAGCTGTCCGGCGCGTTCATCGGCTTCACCGACCGGCCGGCATACGAGGACGCACAGGCGATCGCGCATCGCGTCGCGGAGCTCTTCACTGGTGGTGAGGTCGATCGCGTCGTCCTCGTCTACAACACGTACGTCTCCGCGCTGACGCAACGCGTGACCGAGCAGGACCTTCTTCCGATCTCCCCCGAGATCCTCGAGACCGACGAGCAGGAGCGCGCCGACGACCGGCTTCGAGGCGACTTCATCTTCGAGCCCGAGCCGGAGGAGATCCTCGAGCGCCTTCTCCCCGTCTACCTCGAGACGCAGATCTACCGTGCGCTGCTCGAGTCGACCGCGTCGGAGCAGGGAGCGCGCATGACCGCGATGCGCAACGCGTCGAAGAACGCCGGCGAGATCATCGACTCGCTGACGCTGTCGATGAACCGCGCGCGCCAGGCGGAGATCACCCAGGAGATCCTCGAGGTCGTGGGCGGCGCCGAAGCGCTCGTCTAGACCTGCGCAAGACCAGGACGCTCGCGGGTCTGGTCGCGCGATGCCACCCGAGCGCGACACAAGCGGCCGCTTGCGCGCGTATACCGTACGTAAGCGACTGCAACCAGCAGCCGCGCTTCGTAGAAGTACCCGAGCCTCGATGGCGATCCCTGCGCACGAGACGTCCGTCGATACCATCGCGCCCGTGGAGCCGGTCGTCGTCCGCGTCCTCTGATCCGGAGCGCTTCGCGCGCGCGAGCGAGCCATCTCGGATCGTCTCGTCGACAACATCGAGACCGTCGTCTACGGGAAGCGCAGCGAGATCAAGCTCGTGCTCACCGCGCTCGCCTGCGACGGCCACGTCCTGCTCGAGGACGTCCCGGGCACGGCGAAGACCGTGCTCGCGCGGGCGATCGCAGGGAGCATCGAGGGCGCGATCCCGCAGCGGATCCAGTGCACGCCGGATCTCCAGCCGACGGACGTCACCGGGCTCTCGATCTTCGACCAGCAGACGCGCGGGTTCGAGTTCAGGCCCGGCCCGATCTTCGCGAACGTCGTCCTCGTCGACGAGATCAACCGGGCGACTCCGAAGACGCAGTCCGCGCTGCTCGAGGCGATGGCCGAGCAGCAGGTGACGGTCGACGGCGTCACGCGAGAGCTGCCGTACCCCTTCCTGCTGCTCGCGACCGAGAACCCGATCGAGTACGAGGGCACGTTCCCGCTGCCCGAGGCCCAGCTCGACCGCTTCTTCCTCCGCACCGCGCTCGGCTACCCGGGCATCGAGGACGAGCTGCGGATCCTCTCCGAGCAGCGCTACACGCATCCGCTCGAGGCGCTCGAGCCGGTGGTCGGCCTCGACGAGGTCCAGGAGCTCCGCGCGGCGGCGCAGCACGTCTACGTCGACGACGCGCTCCACCGCTGGATCGTCGAGCTCGTGCGCTCCACGCGCGAGCAGGAGTCGGTCGTCATCGGGAGCTCGGTGCGCGGGAGCCTTGCGCTCGAGCGCGCCGCCCGCGCGTGGGCGTTGCTCGACGCTCGCAGCTACGTCATCCCCGAGGACATCGAGCGCCTGTTCGCCCCGGTCTTGATCCATCGTGTCGTCTTCACGCCCGGATTCGTCGCCCGTGCGCGGACGACGGGCTGGTCGGAGGCGATCGAGGAGTTCCGCGCTGAGCTGCCTCGAGCTCGCGCCGCAGCCCGGCTCGGAGGAGGATCCGCTCTTCGAGGGCGGCGTCCGGCCGGTCGAGCCGCACGACGAGTCGTAAGCCCCGGTGTCGGGCGGTCGACTGACCTTCCCGCTCGTTCCCCGGCGCCGGGTGATCGGGCTGTCGTTCGGGACGATGAAGAGCCTCCGGCGCGGCTCCGGCACCGACGTCGCGGGCTCGCGGCCCTATCGCCCCGGAGACGACATGGACTCGATCGACTGGGCTGCGTCGGCGCGGCTCTCGACCGCGCGCGGGGCGGACGAGTTCATCGTCCGCGAGCGGTTCGCCGAGGAGGCGCCGAAGGTGATCATCGTCTGCGACCGTCGGCCCGAGATGGCCTGCTACGGGCCGCCCCTGCCGTGGCTCGACAAGCCGAAGGCCATGCGAACCGTCGTCGAGCTCGTGCTCGCGAGCGCCGGCGCTGCCGGCGGCTTCGTCGGCTACCTCGACTACGCCGACGGTGAGCCGCACTGGCGGCAGCCGAAGGGCGAGCGCAAGCTCATCGAGCTGCGCGACGAGCGCCTCTGGTCGACGGAGTACGGCGGGCCGGCCGACTGGCTCGAGCGCTCGATCGAGCATCTCGCGACGCACACGCGCGCGGTGTCGCCGGGAACGTTCGTCTTCCTGCTCTCCGATTTCATCCCGTCGCCGTCCTACGAGATGTGGCTCGCGGCGATCGAGCACCGCTGGGACGTGGTTCCCATCGTGATCCAGGATCCGACGTGGGAGCAGAGCTTCCCCGACGTCGACGGGATCGTCGTCCCGCTTCGCGATCCGCGAACGGGCCGCGTCTCGTCCGCCCGCCTGCGGCGGCGAGAGGTCGCGGCCCGCAGGGAGGAGAACGGCCGAAGAACCGCCTCCCTCCTCGAGACGTTCAGGCAGCTCGACATCGACCCGGTCGTCGTCACGTCGAGCGATCGCGCGGAGATCCTCTCGGAGTTCCTCGTCTGGACCGACCTCCGACGCACGAGGCGCGTGATCGGGGCGTGAGGGAATGAGGCGAAGGCACCTTCTTCCCGCGCTCGGTCTCGTGGCGATCGCGCTCGTCACGGCGTTCGCGGTGGTGCTCGTCTCGTCGCTCGGAGGTGGGGACGACGCGAAGAGCCCGGCTCTCTCCGAGGACATCGACCCGGGGGCGTCGGTGCCACCCGGAGTGGGTCTCCCGCGCGAAGGCATCGAGGCAAGCGGAACGCTCACGCCTCGCATAACCCTTTTCGGCGATACGATCGTCGCGCAGGTCGACGTCGTCCTCGACCGACGGCGAGTGGATCCAGGCTCGGTTCGCGTGGGCACCGCGTTCCTGCCGTGGGAGGTCGTCGGCCAGCCGGTACGCGTCCGTCAGGACGCGGGCGCGAACACGTATTTGCGGACGAGCTTCCTCCTCAGGTGCACGGGGAGCCCATGTGCTCCGGCGAACGACTCGAGCGCGCTCGACTTCAGCGCCGCCAGGGTGTCGTATGCGGCGCCGGGAGCTGCACCGGCAGCCCGCAGCGCGATCTCCGCCAGCTGGCCGACGCTCCTCGTGTACTCACGGTTCGCCGCCGCGAACCTCGACCGGTCCACGGGCCTAGCGGCCCAGAACCCATGGCATGCGGATCTCACGTCCTTCCCGGCCGCGACCTATCGAATCGCGCCGGGATTCCTCCTCGCCACGCTCGCCGCCCTCGCCCTCCTCTTTGCCGCGGCCGGGGTCGCCCTCGCGTTCGTCGCGATTCCACGGCGGCGCCACGAGCCCGAGCCGGAACCGGAACCGGAGCCCGAGCCGGTAATCGTGCTCACGCCGCTCGAGCAGGCGCTCGAGCTGCTCGAGGACGCAGGCCGGGCGGACGGGACCGAGGATCGACGACGAGCGCTCGAACTCGTCGCCGAGGTGCTGGACCTCGAGCACCCGGAGCTGGCGCGCGCTGCGCGGACGCTTGCCTGGTCGGAGGAGGATCCGGTCATCGAGCAGACCAGCGGCCTCGCCACACGGGTCCGCGCGTCCATCGACCTGGACGTGAGCGTCAACGGAAGCGGGAACGGTCGTGCGCACTAGGCGCCTCCTCGACCGCGTGGCCCGGCGCCGTGTCGCGGTGGACAGCCACGACGTCGCCGGGCTGCGGGGCATCATCCGGCGGACCGGCGTGATCCGGCTCCTGCTCGCGGGCGGCGCGGTCGCGCTCGTCCTCGTTGCCGCCGCGTCGGCGCGCGATCCCCAGACGAGCGAGAGCGCTCTGGTTCCTCCAGATCGCATCGGAGTGGTCGTCCTCGACCAATCGCTCTCGATCACCGACGACGACTACGTCACGATCCGGCGCACCCTGCGCAGGCTCGTCGCGGAGGACGCGTCGATCGGGCTCGCCGTGTTCTCGGATGCCCCGTACGAGCTGCTTCCGCCCGGAACGTCCGCGAAAGAGCTCAAGCCGATCCTCCGTCTCCTCGTCGCCCCGCGGCTCGGCCCCGTTCGGAACCCGTGGACGCAGACGTTCCGTGCCGGAACGCGCATCTCGACCGCTCTCGAGCTCGCGAAGACGATGCTCGAGCGCGACGAGGTCGCTGCCGGGTCGATCCTGCTCGTGAGCGACCTCGAGACGGCGCCCGACGACGTGCCCGCACTAGCCCGGACGATCGCGAACCTGCAGCGCTCCGACATTCGCCTCCGCGTCGTGCCGCTCGCGCCTTCGAGCGACGCGTTGAGCCTCTTCGAGGGCTTGCTCGAGAAGGACGCCGTGGCCACGTTCAGCTCGCAGACGCCCGAGCAGGGCGAGCCCGAAGCCGCATCGACGGGTGTCGACACCCCTGTCCTCTTCCTCGTGCTCGGCGCCCTCGTCTTCCTGCTGCTCGCGGCGCACGAGCGTTTCTCGGGGCGGATCGCGCTTCCGCGCTTCCAGCGAGAGGAAGGAGACCCGGCATGACCCGACGCGAGATCGTCGAGCGCTCGCTGGTCGGCCTCGGAGCGGTCCTCTGTCTGCTGCTCGCGATCGGGCTCGGCCTGCTCGCGCTCGACGTCGCGAACAGCCGCGCCGCCGTCTCGCACGGTGACGTCGAGTACCGGATCTCGCCCGAGAAGACCGGGCTCTGGCGTGCGCGAACCGTCGTTCCGTTCGGGCTCGCCGTCTCGCTGCTCGGGGCCGAGGACGACATCGAGATGCGCCGTGCCGTGCGGGCGGTGCGGCTCGCGCGGCTGGACGACCCGACCGTCTCGGTCTCCGACCCGAAGGTCGCGCTGCTACGGAACGACGCGCAGGCACGGCTCGACGCGATCGTCGGGAGCGCGAACGACGCGAAGCAGCGGTCGCGGGCCGCGGAGCTCCTGGGCGTCGTCGGGCTCGCACGCCTCGTCTCGGAGACGCAGGACCGTGTCGCACTGCTGGGGGCCACCGTCGCGAACCTGCAGCTCGCGATCGCGCTCGACCAGTCGAACGACGAGGCGAAGTACAACCTCGAGCTGGCTCTCCAGCGTGGGCGGGGTATCCAGCTGACGGAGGGCGCCGGCGGCCAGAACCCGTCACCGGGCGGAAGCGGCTCGAGCGGTGCGGGCGCAGGCGACCCCGGCAGCGGTTACTGAGCCGCGCGCTTTGCGATGTCGCTGACGGCACTCACGCCACTCGGAGCCCTCCTCGCACTTGGCCTCGTCCTGCCGCTCGTCGCCCTCCGTCGGATCCGTCGCCGCGCGCGCGGTGCGCGGACGACGCTCGGCGTCGCCGAGCCGCCGTCGCGTCCTGCTCGCCCCGCTGCTCGGGCTCGTGCTCGGCGGTGTGCTGCTTGGCCTGGCCGCGACGCAGCCGGTATTCGCATGGACGCGCGATCGAACAGTGCGAACCGACGCCGAGGCCTTCGTCGTGCTCGACGTCTCGCGTTCGATGCTCGCTCAGCGGACCCTCGAGTCGCCCCAACGCATCGAGCGGGCGAAGTCCGCGGCGAGCGAGATCCGCACGTCCATGCCCGATGTGCGGGTGGGCCTCGCTTCGCTGACGGATCGCGTCCTTCCACACCTCTTCCCGAGCGCCGACGAGAAGGTCTTCGGAGCGACGCTCGACCGCTCGCTCGCCGTCGAGCATCCGCCCCCGCGCGCGTCGTTCCTCACGGGCGCGACGTCGCTGAACGCGCTCGCGGCCCTCCGCGGTCTCCGCTTCTTCTCGCCGAGTGCGACGTCCCGGGTCGCCATCGTCCTCACCGACGGCGAGAGCGATCCGGTCGCGAACGCGCGACTCGGCGCGCTGTTCAGGCAGACGCCGCCGATCGGGGTCGTCTTCGTCCAGTTCTGGAACGAGGACGAGAAGGTGTTCTCGCGGGAGTCCCGGAGCCCCAGTACCAGCCCGATGCGTCCGCACGCGCGACACTCGACCGGCTCGCCGCGTCCACCCACGGTGCGGTGTACTCGGAGGGCCAGGTCGGCGCGGCGGCGCGCAAGGCGCGGCACGCTTCTCGGCAGCGGCCCGACGGTCGTCCAGGGAGAGAGGGCCGGCAAGGTCGCCCTCGCGCCGTATCTGGCGTCTGGCCGCGCTGTTCCCGTTCGGGCTGCTTCTGTGGCGACGCGACCGGTAGACGGTCAGCGGCTACTCGTCCTGGAACCACATCTCGACCGCCTCCGGGAAGCCGCTCTCGTCCATGTAGGAGATGGCGCGGCTCGCGATCCACACGAGTGCGGCCGGGCTCGCACTCGAGAGAACGATGCGTACTGCCTCGTCCCCGTACAGCGGCCCGCCACGCTCGCCCGCCCGTGCTCGACGGAGGCGGCAGAGCGTCAGGGCGGCTCTGTCGACGTCCGTCCCGTACTGCTCGTACCACTCGACGCCGACGGCCTGCTCCAGGAGCGGACCGGCCGCGTCGTCCAGTGCGCCGGCATCCTCGGCGGCGACGAAATCGCTGGTATTGCGCTTTTCCGGTAGACCTGATCCGGGAATCTGCATCCTCGGGTTCTCCCTCCTAACGAAATCGGGACTTCGTCGTCACAGAAGTATGATCCTGCACTTGACCATGGCGATGGAGGTATCCGGATCGACGGAGTGTGGCTGGCATGCCAGCCCACCCGCCGGCGCACCCGTAGAGCCGGACCTCGACGTTGGTGAAGATCGGCAGGAGACCACTCGGATGGAGGGAGTACATGCGTAAGCGTTCACTCTTGCTGCTGGCAGGCGCGGTCGCGATCGTCGCGAGCCTCGTCGTCGGCCCAGCAGCGACAGCCGGCCCGGAGAGGGTGTCGGCGGGGACGGTCGTGTTCATTCACGACCAGGAGCCGCCCAACCTCCGGCCTGCCTGGCTCGACAACAACCTGTATGCAACGAGCCTCGTGCTCAACAACATCTGGCAGGGCGGGCAGATTCGCGACAACAACGGGAACTGGGTCACGCGGCTGTTCACAGGCCCCCCGAAGCTCATCAAGAAGAGCCCGCTGACGACCAGCTTCAGTTCAGCCCGAAGGCGAACTGGAGCGACGGCACAGCCCGTGACGTGCGCCGACTGGAGGGCGACGTGGCAGGTGTGGATCAACCCCACCAACAACCCCGAGACTCGCTCCGGTATGGAGGACATCAAGTCCGTCAAGTGTGCCGGCAAGAAGGGCACGGTCGTCTTCAAGAAGGTGTTCGCCGACTGGCAGACGCTCCTCAACGAACCGGGTAACAACGGCGTCTGCCAGGCCAAGACGTCGCGGCAAACCCGGACATGAACAAGGCGTTCGAGAACTCGATTCCCGTCTCCAGCGGGCCGTGGAAGTTCCAGAGCTGGCAGAAGGGCGTGCAGATCACGGTCGTGAAGAACCCGAAGTACACGATCGCGCCCATGAAGCTCGATCGCGTCGTGTTCCGCTACATCACCGACACGAACGCCCGCTTCCAGGCCATGAAGGCCGGCGAAGGCCAGGTGATGGAGCCGCAGGCGCAGCTCCAGATCGCCGACTTCGCGAAGGACACGAACTTCGTGGTCAAGCCGATCGCCGGGTACTCGTACGAGCACCTCGACATCCAGTTCGGCCCGAAGGGTGCTGCGGCGCTCAAGGCGCCGTTCGTCCGGCAGGCGCTCATCACCGGGATCAACCGTCCGCAGATCGCGGGGGCGCTATACCAGACGATCGCTCCCGGCCTGCCCACGCTTCAGAGCAACATCTTCAAGACCTTCGAGAAGGGCTACGTCAAGGCGTACGCGAAGTACCCGTTCAGCCAGACGAAGGTCATCAGCATGCTCAAGGGCAAGGGCTGCACCGGTGGGCCCGACAAGCCGAGCGCGGGCAACGACAAGATCTTCTCGTGCCCGGGCGTCGGCAAGCTGTCCTTCCGCTTCTCGACGACCGCCGGCAACCAGCTCCGCGCGCTGACCTTCGAGGTCATCCAGCGGCAGCTGAAGTCGGTCGGCATCGAACTCGTCCCGCGCTTCCAGCCGGCGGGTCTCTTGTTCGGTACCACGTTGCCGTCGGGCGACTGGGACCTCATCATGTTCACCTGGGTCGAGACTCCGTCGACGAAGATCCTGTCGAAGGACAAGCTCGCCTGCGGCGGCGAATCGAACTACGGTAACTACTGCAACCGCAGGGCGCACGAAGCTCCTCGACCAGACCGCGACGGAGCTCGACGAGAACACCCGCACGAAGCTCCTGAACCAGGCCGAGGCGCTCATGGTGAATGACGTCCCGTCCATCCCCATGTTCGTCCGGCCGGTCTTCACGATCGCCGCGAAGAAGCTGAAGGGAGTGACGACGCCGACGACGAGCGAAGGCACCCCCTGGAACGCGAACACCTGGTCGGTCAGCTAACGACGATCAGCGCGTGACAGGCGCACTGCCTGCATCGACCAGCCCCGCCCCCGCAATTGGCGGGGGCGGGGCGACACATAGGATCGGGAGGAGGCGAGGACATGCTCCAGTTCGTGATCCGGAGACTGCTCTACAGCATCGTCGTGCTCATTCGCAGCGAGCATCCTCGTCTTCACGTTCGTCGCCAAGTCGGGCGATCCGCTCGCGGCATTGAACTTGAACCCCAGAGTCTCCCAGCAGTCGATCCAGAACATCAAGGACCGCAAGCACCTCGACGACCCCCTCTACGTGCGGTACGGCTACTGGGCCAAGGACGCCGTGACGAACGGGTTCGGCACGACGATTCTCGGCGACAAGCCGATCCTGCCCGACCTCTGGCGGGTGATGAAGCACACGCTCCAGCTCGTGATCGTCGCCGAGTTGCTCGCCATCCTCATCGCCGTCGGGATCGGGGTGTACTCCGCCCTACGGCAGTACTCCGCCTTCGACTACACCGCGACCACGTTCAGCTTCATCGGCCTCGCGATGCCCGTGTTCTGGCTGGCGCTCATGCTCCAGGTCGGGGTCGTGCTACGTCTACGAATGGACCGGATACAACATCTTCCCGATCGCAAGCCTGAGCTCCGTCGACCCCGGCAGCGGTATCCATTTCTGGGTCGACCGTGCGCACCACCTCGTGTTGCCGATCCTCGTTCTCATGGTCGCGAGCGTCGCGACCTACTCCCGCTTCATGCGCGCGTCGATGCTCGAGGTCGTGAACTCGGACTACGTGCGCACCGCGCGCGCCAAGGGCCTCACCGAGAAGAGGGTCACGATGAAGCACGCCTTCCGGAACGCGCTCATCCCGCTCGTCACCCTCGTGGCGATCAACTTCGGCGCTCTTCTCGGCGGCGCGATCGCGACAGAGACCGTGTTCTCGCTCGACGGGATGGGTCTCTACTACATCACGGCGCTCGGTGCCAACGATCCGTATCCCGTCATGGCGTGGCTCATGATCACCGCGACGATGATCATCATCTTCAACCTCATCGCCGACATCGCCTACGGCTACCTCGATCCACGCGTCCGGTATGACTGATCCGAACCGCAGCGTCACGGGAGGGATGGTGCAGTCGACTGTGCCGGCGCCGGGACGGGAGCCGTCGGCGGCGCGCGCTCCGCTCGCCACGGCTCGACCACGGAGCTCGCATACGAGCCGGGCGTCGAGCTCAAGGCGCGGAGCCAGTGGTCGTACGCGCGGATGCGCTTCCTCGGCACCGTCTCGCGGTCGTCTGCCTCGTGATCCTCATCCTCTTCGCCCTGGTGCGATCTTCGCGAAGCAGATCGCACCGTACGGGTACGACGAGATCGACCTCGACCACCCCGATCCCGTGACCGGGCTGGCGTTGTCGCCGCGGCTCGAGGGCGGGCACATCTTCGGCACCGACCAGCTCGGCCGCGACTACCTGAGCCGGATCATCTACGGGATCCGCACGTCGCTGTGGGTCGCCTTCTTCGTCGCGATCCTCGCGACGTTGATCGGAACTGCGGTCGGCGCCGTCGCCGGGTACTACGGCGGCAAGGTGGACAACCTGCTGATGCGCTTCACCGACCTCATCCTGACCCTGCCCGGGGCTCGCCGTGCTGCTCTGGCCGCCGCCGTCTACTTCGGCTCGAACGACTCGGAGGTCAGCCTCGGACCGTCCGACGGTCAACCATCCCGCAGCCGATGAAGATCGGGATCATCCTCGCGCTCCTCTTCTGGACGGGCCTCGCGCGGATCGTTCGCGGCCTGTTCCTCTCGCTGCGCGAGAAGGAGTTCGTCGAGGCGGCGAAGGCGGCAGGCGCGAGCGACCTGCGGATCATCGTCCGGCACATGCTTCCGAACTGCGTCGGGCCGATCGTCGTCACCACGACGCTGTTCGTGGCTGTGGCGATCCTCATCGAGGCCTGCCTGTCCTTCATCGGCTACGGCATCCAGCCGCCGAACGCGGCGCTCGGGAAGCTCATCGTCGACGGCCAGAGCGAGGGTTCACCCTCTGGTGGCTCGTCGTGTTCCCGGGCCTTGCCATCTTCGTCATCGCGATGTGCATCAACTTCGTCGGCGACGGCCTGCGGGACGCGCTCGACCCGACACAGCGGATCGCGCTAGCTCCCGTGCCGCACATCGCCGGGGAGCGTCCCGTAGTCCTCGAGCCGATCCTCGAGATCCGTGACCTGACGGTCGAGTTCTCGACCGAAGACGGGCTCGTCCGGGCGGTTACCGGAGTGAGCTACGACCTCTTCCCCGGCGAAGTGCTCGGCATCGTCGGCGAGTCCGGTTCGGGGAAGAGCGTCTCGATGCTCTCGGTGCTCGGGCTCATCCCGATGCCTCCGGGCCGGATCACTGCGGGTGAGGCGCTCTACAAGGGCCGGGACCTCGTGAAGATGCCGAAGGAGGAGCTTCGTATCCTGCGCGGCGGCGAGATGGCCATGATCTTCCAGGACCCGATGACGTCGTTGAACCCCGTGCTCACGATCGGGGATCAGATCGCGGAGGCCATCCGCGGCGCACAACCCGGGCATGAAGGACGACTCAGCGCGAGGCCGCGTGCGATCGAGCTGCTCGAGCTCGTCGGAGTCCCCATCGCCGAGCGGCGCTTCGATCAGTACCCGCACGAGTTCTCGGGCGGGATGCGGCAGCGTGGCGATGATCGCGATGGCGATGGCGAACAACGCCGAGCGTCCTCATCGCCGACGAGCCCACGACGGCGCTCGACGTCACGATCCAGGCGCAGATCGTCGAGGTGATCAAGGCCGCCCAGGCGCGAGACGCATGCCGCGATCATCCTCATCACGCACGACCTCGGGCTCATCGCCGAGCTCGCGGATCGCGTCGTCGTCATGTACGCGGGGCGCGTCGTCGAGATCGGCGACGTCTACACGATCTTCGACGCTCCACGGCATCCGTACACGATCGGGCTCATGAACAGCCTCGCGCGCGTCGACATCGACAAGGAGCGGCTCGAGCCGATCCCGGGCCAGCCGCCGAGCCTCATCAGCCTGCCGCCCGGCTGTGCGTTCCACCCGCGCTGCGTCCACTCGCAAGGGCGGGCGGTCTGCCGGACCGACGTCCCCGCGCTCCGGCGACCGATGCGGCGGCGCAGACCACCGGTCGGCATGTCACTTCTCGGAGGAGCTCGCGTCGGTTCGAGTCGCCCATCGGCCGCCGGCGGGAGGAGCGCCGATGAGCGCCGCCGAGTCGGTGACCGATGCGAGTCGGCCCGAGCGGCGCCGACCCGAACGGCGATCCTGCGCGATCGACAGCCTCGTCAAGCAGTTCCCGATCAAGGCCGGCTTCTTCAGCCGGACCGTCGGACAGGTGCGCGCGGTCGACGGCGTCAGCCTCAGCGTTCGCCCGCGGAGAGACGCTCGGCGTCGTCGGGGAGTCCGGCTGCGGAAAGACGACGCTCGGCCGGACCATCATCAAGCTGCTCGAGCCGACCTCGGGCCAGATCGTCTTCGACGGTCAGGACATCACGGCGTACAAGCGCAAGCAGATGCGCGCCGGTCCGTCGGGACATCCAGATCGTCTTCCAGGACCCGTACGCGTCGCTCAACCCGCGCATGACGGTGCGCGACATCGTCGCCGAGCCGCTCAAGATCCACGGCCTCTACCGCGGCGGCGAGGGCAAGCCGCCGCGTGGAGGAGCTGCTGCGCACGGTCGGGCTCTCAACCCGGAGCACGCGAACCGCTTCCCGCACGAGTTCTCGGGCGGTCAGCGCCAGCGGATCGGCGTCGCGCGCGCGCTCGCGCTCGACCCGCGAGATGCTGGTGCTCGACGAGCCGGTCTCGGCGCTCGACGTGTCGATCCAGGCGCAGGTCGTCAACCTCCTCGACGGAGCTGCAGGGGCGAGTTCGGGCTCACCTACCTCTTCATCGCCCACGATCTCTCGGTCGTCCGCCACGTCTCGGACCGTGTCGCCGTGATGTACCTCGGCAAGATCATCGAGATCGGCACGCGCGACCAGATCTACAACGCGCCGATGCACCCGTACACGCAGGCGCTCCTCTCGGCCGTTCCGATCGAGTCACCGACCCAGCGCGGCAAGCGCACGCGGATCGTGCTCGAAGGCGACGTCCCGAGCCCGGCGAACCCTCCGTCCGGCTGCCGGTTCCGTACGCGGTGCTGGAAGGCGCAGGAGATCTGCGCGGAGGAGGAGCCCGAGCTCGTGCCGCGCGCAGGCGGCGCGCACCCCGTGGCGTGCCACTTTGCCGAGATCGCCCGCCCGCTGAGCCTGGCCGAGTCGGCGCCTGCCGGTGCACCTGTGACGACGGTCGGCGCGTAGCACTAACCGCTTCGGATCCGTGACGTCTCAAGCACCATGAGCGCGGTCTATCCGCAGGTCGTGTGCACACGAGTTCGAGAGCAGGTGTCGCTCGAGCTCGACAGCGAGCTCTCGCAGCTCGAGCAGCGCATGCTCGCGGCGCACCTCGAGCGGTGCGCGGAATGCGCCGTGTACGCGGCTGACGTGCGACGACGTCACCGAGCGGATTCGACGCGCGCCACTCCACACGATGCGACGGCCCGTCGTCGTCCGACGCCACCGTTCACTCGCTGCGACGCGGCTCCAGATCGGCGCCGCGGCCGCGCTCGCCCTCGCGGCACTCGGCCTGGGCACCGAGCTCGCGGTCACGCCCGACGCCCCGCAGGGCTCGCTCGCGCGCTTCGAGGGCCGGCCGAATCTCTCGCCGCCGCGGAGCGTGCTACGAGCAGGAGCAGGCGATCCTTCGGGTCGTCAGGGTCGGCCGACCGCTCCCGCCGCCCGGCTCCGTCATCTAAGACCGACGAGACGCCGCCGGTCACATGAGCTCTCGCAACCTCCTGCTCGTGCTGCTCGCCGCGCTGCTCCTCGTGGCAGCCAGCTGCGGCGGCAGTGGTGACCCGTCGCCGGAGGCCTACTCCGAGGCCGTGGTGCTGAACCGGAACCGCGTCGACTTCGTCCTCGCACGCATCACCCGCGCGAAGTCCCAGGACGAGCTGCTCACGCGCATGGACGAGGCCTCGCTCCTGATCGGCAAGGCCGCTGACGAGCTCGACGACAAGGGCGCCCCCTCGGACTTCCAGCCAGAGGCTGACAACCTCGTGAAGTCACTCCGCCAGCTCTCGGTCGACGTCCAGGCGACGGCGGACCAGGTGCGTCAGCCGGGCTTCGAGAGCCTCCTCCAGGGGACCCGAGGGCTGAGCTTCGACAGCTGGGACGACGTCAACAAGGCGCTCGCCGGCCTCGCCGGCAAGGGCGTCCAGGTCTCGATCCTGCAGAACACTGAGTGCGCCTTTCGGGCTGCACCCTCGGATAGACTCAACGGCCGGCGCGCGTACTCTCGCCGCCCAGCCCTTCGCCTCAGGAGAACCATGTCCGAGAACGGATCAGACCGCACGAACACGGGCCGGATCATCGAGATCAAGGGCGTCGTCATCGACGCCGTCTTCCCCGATTTTCTCCCCGAGATCTACACGGCCCTCGAGATCGAGATCACCGAAGGCGACACGAGCCGCACGCTCGTCGCGGAGGTACAGCAGCACCTCGGCGACGACCGTGTCCGCGCGGTCGCGATGGACTCGACCGACGGCCTCGCGCGCGGCTCGGTGTGCGTCGACACCGGCTCCCCGATCTCGGTTCCGGTCGGGGCCGCGACGCTCGGACGCCTCTGGAACGTGATCGGCGAACCGATCGACGAGGCCGGGCCGGTGCCGGAGGGCGTCGAGCGCTGGGCGATCCATCGTGACCCGCCGGCATTCCGCGACCTCTCGCCGAAGATCGAGACCTTCGAGACGGGGATCAAGGTCATCGACCTCATCGCGCCGTACGTGAAGGGTGGCAAGGTCGGCCTCTTCGGCGGCGCCGGTGTGGGCAAGACCGTCCTCATCCAGGAGCTGATCCACAACGTCGCGCTGCAGCACGGCGGCGTCTCCGTGTTCGCCGGGCGTGGGCGAGCGCACGCGCGAGGGAAACGACCTCTGGCTCGAGATGAAGGAGTCGGGCGTGATCGACAAGGTCGCGCTCGTCTACGGGCAGATGAACGAGCCGCCGGGCGCGCGTCTTCGCGTCGGCTTGTCCGGGCTGACGATGGCGGAGTACTTCCGCGACGAGGGCCAGGACGTGCTGCTCTTCATCGACAACATCTTCCGCTTCGTCCAGGCCGGCTCCGAGGTCTCCGCGCTCCTCGGCCGCATGCCGAGCGCCGTCGGCTATCAGCCGACACTGGCGACGGAGATGGGGCAGCTCCAGGAGCGGATCACGTCGACCACGACAGGCTCGGTGACATCGGTGCAGGCGATCTACGTTCCCGCCGACGACCTCACCGACCCTGCACCCGCGAACACGTTCGCTCACCTCGACTCGACGACCGTGCTCGAGCGCTCGATCGTGGAGAAGGGGATCTACCCGGCCGTCGATCCGCTCAAGTCCAACTCGCGTGCGCTTCAGCCGGGGATCGTGTCGGACGAGCACTACGAGGTCGCGACGCTCGTCCAGCAGCTGCTCCAGCGCTACGCCGACCTGCAGGACATCATCGCCATCCTCGGCATGGACGAGCTCACGGACGAGGACAAGGTCGTCGTCGCCCGGGCGCGACGGATCGAGCGCTTCCTGTCGCAGCCGAACTTCGTCGCCGAGCAGTTCACGGGCACGCCGGGCAAGTACGTGAAGCTCGAGGACACGATCCGCAGCTTCCGCGCGATCATCGACGGCGAGCACGACGACCTCCCCGAGTCGGCGTTCTACATGGTCGGGACGATCGACGACGCGGTCGAGAAGGCGCGGTCGGCCGAGGCCGTCGCCGCGTAGCCCGCCGTGGCCGAGTCGCATCCGAAGTTCGACGTCGCGCTCGTCACGCCCGACGGTGCGGCGTTCGACGGTGAGGCGGAGATGATCGTCGTGCCCGGAGCGGCGGGCGAGATCGGCGTCCTCGCGCGCCACGCTCCGCTCGTCGCGACGCTCAAGGCGGGCTCGACGCGCATCCACCTCGATCCCAACCAGGTGCTCGAGTTCGCGACCGGTCCGGGCTTCTTCAAGGTCGAGCTCGACCGCGCGCTCGCGCTCGTCGACGACGCCGTCAGCGTGAAGGAGATCGACGACGAGCGCGCCCGCGGGCAGCTCGACGCGGCGAAGGCGGAGCTCGAGAGAGTCGAGGCGGGCGAGTCGACGGCCGATCGCTGGCAGCTCGAGCAGCGCATCAAGCACGCCGAGAACCAGCTCTCGGTCTCTGGTCGCACCACCGGTTGAGCGCAAGGTCGAACTCCGCGAGCGCGGATTTCGACCGCGCAAGATCCCTGAAGGCGGACGCTTCGCGTCCGCTGCGGCGACGTGGACTGGGCTGCGGCGGCTGATGCGGGTCGCGGCGCTCGCGGACGTTCACGGCAATGCGCCCGCGCTCGCCGCGGTGCTCGAGGAGGTCGAGCGGGAGGCGCCCGATCTGGTCGTCTTCTGCGGCGACCTGACGTGGGGCTCGCTCCCGCAGGAGACGCTGGCGCTCGTTCGCGGACTCGAGATCCCGGCGCGGTTCGTGCGCGGCAACGCAGACCGGATGGTCGGAAGTGACACAGAGAGCGTTCGGGGACCGTGGATGACCTCTCAGCACGCACCCGAGGGATCTGTCGTTCCTGGCCAGCTTCGAGCCGACCGTCTCGGTCGAAGTCGACGGTCTCGGACTGGACCTGCTTCTGCCACGGCTCGCCGCGGTCGGACGAGGAGTGCGTGACGCCCGAGACTCCGGCGGAGCGGGTGCGTGAGTTCATGGTCGATCGCGACGAGCAGGTCGTCGTCACCGGCCACGTCCATGTGCAGTACGACCGGAAAGTGGACGGCATTCGCTGCGTCGGACCCGGGAGCGTCGGGCTTCCGAACGGCGAGAGCGGTTACGCGTACTGGGCGTTCCTCGGCCCGGACGTCGAGCTTCGCCGCACCGAGTACGACGTCGAAGCGGCGGTGGCGCTCATGCGTGCGACGGATGACCCACGCGTGGAGGTCATCGCTGAGCTCATGCTGAACCCACCTTCTCGCGAGGAAGCGATCGAGGACGCAGAGCGCCAAGTCTTCGCCGGCTGACCGCTGGGCCGGTGCGCCGAGCCTGAGATGATCGCCGAGTGGCGGGTGTCGACGACACGACGCACGACGATCGCACCGGGCTGCGCTCGTCCCTCGTCTTTGTCCTGTCGGTCATCGCGGGAAACCGTCAGCTCCGTCGAGTCGAGCTCGCGTTCGTCACGTTCAACTGCGGCGAGTGGGCGGCCTGGCTCGCGATGCTCGTCTACGCCTACGCGCAAGGAGGCGTGACCGAAAGCGGCATCGTCGCGACGGTCGTCCTCATACCAGCGGCGGCATTCGCGCCCGTCATGGCCGCCGTCGGCGAGCGTCATGCTCCCGGAAACGCCTTGGTCGCCGGCTATCTCGCGCAGGCACTCTCGTGCGCCGTGGTGTCCGTCGCACTCTTCGCGGGGGCGCCCTCGCTGATCGTCTACGCGCTGTTCGTCGGGCCTTCGATCGCCTTCACGATGACGCGGCCGACGCAGTCTTCGTTCGCTCCGGCTCTCGCCCGGACGCCCGAGGAGCTCACCGCGTCCAACGTCGCTTCCGGTTGGGTCGAGAGCGTGGGCACGCTCGTCGCACCCGCCCTCGCCGGCGCCGTGCTGGCCGTCGGGTCGGAGGCGATGGTCTACGGACTCGTCGCCATCGGCTGTCTCGTTGGTGCTGTGCTCGTTCTGCCACTTCGATCCGTCACCCCGGCACCGGCGCTCGAGGGAGCGGACGACGGAAGCGATGCGCGACTCGTCGGCGCGCTCGAGTTCGTGCGACACGATCCACAGGCGGCGCTCCTCGTCCTTCTACTCGCAGCGCAGGGCATCGCGTTCGGTGCTCTCGACGTGCTCAACGTCGAGCTCGCGCAGGGCGTGCTCGGCCGCGGCGGGGACTGGGCGGGTTATCTCAGCGCGGCTTTCGGCGCGGGGAGCGTCGTGGCGATCGTGGTCACAGCTCGTCTCGTCGGGTTGACGCGGCTGGCTCTGCCGCTCGTGCTCTCGATCGGTGTCTGGAGCGCTGCTTTCATGGGTCTCGCGACGCTTCCCGGCGCGCTCGGCGCCCTCGTCCTGATCGCGGTCGCCGGAAGTGCCCGGACGACGTTCGACGTCGCGGGGCGCACGTTGCTCCAACGCGTGGCTCGGCCGGACCTGCTGGCGCGCGTCTTCGGACTTCTCGAGGGGCTCCTGATGGCCGCGTTCGCGGTCGGCTCGCTTCTGGCGCCCCTTCTCGTCGCGATCGGCGGCGTCCCGCTGGCGTTCGTCTCCGTCGGCGCGATCCTCCCGTTGGTGGCCATCGTCGCCGGGCGGCGACTTCTCGACATCGATCGTCATGCCACGGTCCCCGTCGTCGAGATCGCGCTGCTCCGCTCGATGCCGCTCTTCGCGCCGCTCCCTCCGCCGACGCTCGAGTCGCTCGCACGCGCTCTCGAACCTCTTTCGGTGCCGGCGGGAGTCGACGTCATCAGGGAAGGGGACGAGGGAGATCGCTTCTACGTCATCGCCGACGGCGAGGTCGAGATCGTTCGCGACGGACGTCTGGCTGCGAGACGTCGTCGCGGCGAGGGGTTCGGCGAGATCGCTCTCATCTACGACGTGCCTCGCACTGCGACGGTCACGACCACGCGAGACACGCAGCTCTACACGCTCGACCGTGAGACGTTCCTCGTCGCGGTGACCGGGCATGCGCACGTGCAGCGTGCGGCCCACGACCTGGTCGCGGCTCGGCTCGAGGAGTTGCGCGCGCTGGACGAAGCAGCGTCCGTCGGCGCGCCGTCGCGGTGAGCTGTTCTGATCTCAGGCCGGCGGTGCGCCGTTGACGGTCCACAGCGAGACCGTCGAGTCGCGTCCCCGGACCTCGAACTCGCCCACGTGCTGGAGGTCGTCCGGCGGTCGGACGAGCGCGTGGCGGGTCGACTCGGCGAGGAGGATCGGGCCTCCGACCGTCTTCGTCATGCCCTCGATCCGGGAGGCCGTGTTCACCGTGTCGCCGTGCACCGTGTACTCGAGCCGGCGGAACGAGCCGACGTTCCCGGACATGAACGGCCCGCTGTTGAGGCCGATGCCCATGCGGACGTCCTCGCCGAGCCCGTTCTCGCGCAGCCAGGCGTTGAAGCGAGGAAGGCGGACGTCGAGCATGTCGCGAGCCGTCGCGAGCGCGCGGTCGGCATGGTCCTCGATCTCGATCGGCGCGCCGAACACCGCCAGGAAGCCGTCGCCGCGATAGGCGACGAGCGTGCCTCCGTGCTCGAGGATCGCGTCGCTGGTCTCGTCGAAGTAGCGGTTCAGGGCGTCGATCACGAGCTCCGGCGACCTCCGTTCGGAAAAAGCCGTGAAGCCGCGCAGGTCGGTGAACATGACCGTGCCGACCGTGCTCACGCCGCCGAGCCGCAGGTCGTCGTCGGTTCGCGCAAGGACATCGTCGACGACGTGCTCGGGGAGGAAGCGCGAGAAGACGTCGTGCACGCGCGCGCGCTCCAGGTCGTGAAGTCGCTTCTTCGCGAGCCCGGCGTTGATCCGCGCGCGGAGGATCACGGGGTTGAAGGGCTTGGGGAGGTAGTCGTCGGCGCCGATCTCGATGCAGCGGACGACGCTCTCGGTCTCGTCGACGGCGGAGATCATGATCACCGGGACGTGCTCGGTGCCGGGCGTTGCCTTCAGCTGCTCGAGGACGGAGATGCCGTCGAGCTCCGGCATGACGATGTCGAGGAGGACGACGTCGCTCGGCTCCTCGCGGAAGAGCTCGAGCGCCTCGCGGCCGTTCGACGCGGCGCGGACCGTGTGGCCGTCCTGCTCGAGGAGGCGTCGGAGCAGCTTCCGGCTGACGCTGTCGTCGTCGGCGATGAGGATCGTCGCGGCCATGTCGTTCGCGTGATCCTCGCGTCCCCGCGGGCAGCGGTCAACCGCGTGCATCACATCGCTCCGTCCGCATGGGTCGGGCGGACGATCTAGGCTCGCACGAGCCATGACACCGCAAGACGTACTCGACCCGCGCACGCTGGACGAGCTCCGCGAAAGCGTCGGCGGCGATGCGGCGTTCGTCGCCGAGCTGATCGACGAGTTTCTCGCGGACGCTCCACGCCAGCTCCAGACCTTGCGAGAATCCGCGGCGGCGGCGGACCGCGAGGCGGCTCGACGTGCGGCGCACACGCTCAAAGGGAACGCCCGGACGTTCGGCGCGGGATCGCTCGCCTCGCTGTGTCTGGAGGCGGAGGCTTCCGCGGTGGACGGCGACCTCGATGCGGTCCTCGCTCGCGTCGAGGCGATCGACGAGGCCTGGATCGAGGTGCGAGACGGCGCTCACGGCCGTCCGTGACGCCGGCTGATCGGCCTCAGCCCGAGCCCGCAGGTGTCTTCTCGAGCGCGGCGACGAGCTCCTCGATCCTGATCGGCTTCGAGACGTAGTCGTCCATGCCGGCTTCGAGGCACGCCTCTCGGTCGCCGTCCATCGCGTTCGCGGTCATGGCCACGATCCGCGGTGAGTCGGGCAGTGCGGCTCGGATCCGGCGCGTCGCCTCCAGCCCGTCCATCTCCGGCATCTGCACATCCATGAAGACGACGTCGTAGGGCTGGCGCTCGACGGCCTCGAGCGCTTCGATCCCGTTCCCGGCGACGTCGGCCTGGTAGCCCATCAGCGAGAACAGGCGCAGCGCGAGCTTCTGGTTCACGGCGTTGTCCTCGGCGAGCAGGATGCGCAAGGGGTGCCGGGTTGCTCGCTCGGGGTCGAGATCGGACGAATCGGGGATCGTGTCCGCACCTGCTGCGGCGTCCGCGGTCGCGCGGGTCGCGAACGTGACGTGGAAGGCGCTGCCCTGCCCCGCGACCCCGTCGCTCTCGGCCCACATCGTGCCGCCCATCGCCTCGGCCAGGCGCTTCGAGATGGCGAGGCCGAGGCCGGTGCCTCCGTAGCGTCGGCTGATGGAGACGTCCGCCTGGCTGAAGGACTGGAACAGCCGCTCGATCCCGTCGGCAGAGATGCCGATGCCGGTATCGCGAACGGTCAGGTGCAGCTCGATGTCGCCGTCCGCTTCGGCGGGCGAGGCCGTGACGGTCAGGGAGATGCCTCCCGTCCTCGGTGAACTTCACCGCGTTGTTGAGCACGTTCAGCAGGATCTGGCGGACGCGGCCGACGTCGCCGACGATCGTCTGCGGGACACCGTCGTCGATCTCGGAGCTGAGCTCGAGCCCCTTGGCCGATGCGAGCGAGCCGATCAGCGCGAGCACGCCGTCGACACATGCGCGGAAGTCGAAGGGTGCGCTCTCGAGCTCCATCCGCCCGGCTTCGATCTTGGAGAAGTCGAGGATGTCGTTGATGATCGTGAGCAGCGCCTCGCTGCTCGTGCGGATGATCTCGGCCGACTCGCGCTGCTCCGCGTCGAGCTCGGTGCGGAGCAGCAGCCCGCTCATCCCGATCACCGCATTCATCGGCGTGCGGATCTCGTGGCTCATGGAGGCGAGGAACACGCTCTTCGCCTCCGCCGCCAACTCCGCCTCCTCGCGCGCGCGCTCGAGCTCGCTGACGAACCGCGCCTTGTCGATCGCCGTCGCGGCGAACGCGGCGAAGGCCTTCGCCATGTTGGCGTGCTCCGGCGTGTAGAAGTCCTCCTCGAAGGAGTCGAGCGTCAGCATCCCGATCATGCGGTCGCCGATCAGCAACGGAACGGCCATCCACGACTTGATGACTCCGTCGCCGTGGACGTCCTCGAACTGCCCGGACTGCCGATAGCGAACCGACACGTCCGGAACGATGAGCGTTTCGTGCCGCTCGACGAGCTCGCGGGCGGGATCGTTCGGTCCCGTCACGCGGTAGCGATGCCCGAGCAGTTCGTCGAGGTCCGGATAGCCCTGGCCGCCGACGATCACGAACTCGTCGCCGTCCAGCTGCTGGACGCTGGCACTTCGATAGGGCACCACCTTGCGCAGCTCCGAGAGGATGAGATCGAATACTTGATGGATCCCCAACGTGCTTCCGAGGGACTGGGCGGCCGCACGGAGTGTCTCGGCCTGTTCGCGGGCTTCGCGCTCGGTCTCGAGCAACCTGGCATTCTCGATCGCCGTCGCAGCTTGAGCAGCGAATGCGGTCGCGAGCTCCGCGAGCTCTTCGTTGTAGACGTCGGGCTCGAACTTGTCGATGCTCAGCACACCGATGACGCGGTCGCCGATGATCATCGGAGCACAGATCCATCCGCGGATTCGTCCACCCCCGTGGATGTCGCTCGCAAAATGCGGGTTCTCGGACACGTCGGCGAAGAACTGTTGCCGCTTCGATCGCACGACATGGCTGTTGAGGTTGGTCTCGTCGGTCAGGTCGAAGGCCACCCCCATCAGTCCCCCGAGATCGTCGAGACCCCGCGCGCCGACGATGACGAGCCTGTCGCCCTGGATCACCTGGACGGAACAGCTGTCGTACGGTACGACTCGCTGCAGCTCGCCGAGGATCGCTTCGATCGTGTCCTCGAGGCTGAGCGTCTTCCCGAGCACCTGCGTCACGGCGAGCAGCGTCTCGGCCTGCTCCCGCGCGCGCTGCAACTCGGTGATGTCGTGGTAGATGGCGTGGAAGCCGACATGCTCGCCGTCCAGCTCGAGCGGGACGAGCATCATCTGCACGTCGACCAGCTCGCCGTCCTTTCGCGCACGACGGGTGATGCGGTCGACGCGACCTCGCGCGAGTGCCTCGCGGGTGACGTCCCTCCCTTCTCCGCGGAGTTCGTCGTTCGAGCACGAGGTCGTCGATCAGCCGTCCGACCGCCTCGTCCGCCGACCATCCGAAGAGCGCTGCCGCGGCCGGGTTCCAGCCCGTCACGCGCTCATCGGCGTCCATGACGACGATCGCCACCGGGCTGACCTCGACGAGTGACTCGAAGTACGCCTTCTGGCCCTCGCCTTCGGGCAGCTTCGAGAAGCTATCGGCTCGTTCCACGCGCGCAGTATCCGCTGCGGCGTTCGGATTTCCAAGCTCTACGGGTGAAATGGGCGCTTTCAACACCTTTCAGAAGGGGACACCGCAGGAGCACGTCGACCGACGCCGTATTCGCTAGCCTGATCAACCCCGGAGAGCTTTGAACGGCAGCTTGGCGACCGGGTTACCAAACGCCTAAAGCGCGAGGGCCTTCCGGCTCCCGACCCTTTAGGCGGGAGCCGACTTCGTGAAGGACATCCGAGACACAACTCCAGGAACTCCTCGCCGAGCGAATCCTCGTGCTCGACGGCGCCTGGGGCGTGCTCATCCACCGGCGCGGGTTCTCCGAGGAGGAGTACCGGGGCGAGCGCTTCGCCGCGCACACGCACGACGTCAAGGGCGACCCCGACCTCCTCAACCTCACCGCGCCCGAGATCGTCTCCGAGATCCACGACGCGTACTTCGCGGCGGGCGCGGACATCGCGACGACGAACACCTTCACCGCGACGTCGATCGGCCAGGCCGACTACGCGCTCGAGACGTGTCGCGGCGGAGATGAGCCTCGAGGGCGCGCGGCTCGCACGCGCGGCCGCCGACGCGTGGACGGCGCGCACACCCGAGAAGCCGCGCTTCGTCGCCGGCTCGGTCGGCCCGCTGAACGTGACGCTCTCGCTCTCGCCGAAGGTCGAGGACGCTGCCTACCGTGCCGTCACCTTCGACCAGGTGCAGGCCGCGTACGAGGAGCAGATCCGCGCGCTCCGCGACGGCGGCGTCGACCTCCTGCTCATCGAGACGATCTTCGACACGCTGAACGCGAAGGCCGCGATCGTCGCCGCGAGCGTCGCCGCGCCCGAGCTCCCGCTCTGGCTCTCGTTCACCGCCATCGACAAGAGCGGGCGCAACCTGTCGGGCCAGACGTCCGACGCGTTCTGGATCTCCGTCGAGCACGCCGAGCCGTTCATCGTCGGCGTGAACTGCTCGCTCGGCGCGACGGAGATGCGGCCGTTCCTCGAGGGCCTCGCGAACGTCGCGACGACCTACGTGTCGTGCCATCCGAACGCCGGGCTCCCGAACGCCCTCGGCCTCCACGACGAGCAGGCGGCGGACACGAGCCGCTACCTGCGCGCGTTCGCCGAGGACGGCCTCGTCAACCTCGTCGGCGGCTGCTGCGGTACGACGCCGGAGCACACGGACGCGATCGTCCGGGCGGTGGAGGGGCTTCCCCCGCGCCGCGTCCCGGAGGGCTCGTCACGGCCTCGCTTCTCCGGCCTCGAGCCGTTCGTGATCGGCCCGGACACGGGCTTCGTCATCGTCGGCGAGCGGACGAACGTCACCGGGTCGGCCAGGTTCCGGCGCCTGATCGAGGCGAACGACTTCCAGGGTGCGGTCGACGTCGCGCTCGAGCAGGTGCGCGGCGGGGCGAACCTCCTCGACGTGAACATGGACGCCGACCTGCTCGACGCCGAGCAGGCGATGACGACCTTCCTCAACCTCCTCGCCACGGAGCCCGAGGCAGCCCGCCTGCCGATCATGGTCGACAGCTCGCGCTTCTCGGCGCTCGAGGCCGGTCTTCGCTGCCTTCAGGGCAAGGGCGTCGTCAACTCGATCTCGCTCAAGGAGGGCGAGGAGTCGTTCCTCGAGCAGGCGCGTGTCATCCGCCGGTTCGGAGCGGCGGTCGTCGTGATGGCGTTCGACGAGCGCGGCCAGGCCGACACGGTCGAGCGGAAGGTCGAGATCCTCGGCCGGGCGTACGACCTCGTCACCACGCAGGCGGGGTTCGCGCCGGAAGACGTGATCCTCGACCCGAACGTCCTCGCCGTCGCCACCGGGATCGAGGAGCACGCCGCGTTCGCGAAGGCGTTCATCGACGCGATCCCGCTCCTGAAGGAGCGCTGCCCGGGCGCGCTCGTCTCGGGCGGGATCTCGAACCTGTCCTTCGCGTTCCGCGGGAACGACGCCGTCCGCGAGGCGATGCACGCGTCGTTCCTCTACCACGCGATCCGCGCGGGCCTCGACATGGGCATCGTCAACGCCGGTCAGCTCGCCGTCTACGAGGACATCGAGCCCGATCTGCTCGAGCGGGTCGAGGACGTCATCTTCGATCGCCGGCCCGACGCGACCGAGCGTCTCGTCGAGTACGCCTCGACCGTCACGGGCGGGGCAACGAAGCGCGAGCTCGACCTCTCCTGGCGTGAGGCGCCCGTCGCCGATCGGCTCGCGCATGCGCTCGTGCACGGCGTCGTCGACTTCATCGAGGAGGACACGGAGGAGGCGCGGCAGGCGTCCGCCCGTCCGCTCGACGTGATCGAGGGCCCGCTGATGGACGGCATGAAGATCGTCGGCGACCTCTTCGGCTCGGGGAAGATGTTCCTCCCGCAGGTGGTCAAGAGCGCCCGCGCGATGAAGCGCGCGGTGGCGTACCTCGAGCCCTACATGGAGGCCGAGAAGACCGAGCGCTCCGCGGCGGCGCGCATCGTCATGGCGACCGTGAAGGGCGACGTGCACGACATCGGCAAGAACATCGTCGGCGTCGTCCTCGGCTGCAACGGCTACGAGGTGATCGACCTCGGCGTCATGGTTCCCGCGGACCGCATCCTCGACGTCGCGGCTGGAGCAGGACTGCGACGTCGTCGGCCTCTCCGGGCTCATCACGCCGTCGCTCGACGAGATGGTCGGCGTCGCGAAGGAGATGGAGCGCCGTGGGCTCGACCTCCCGCTCCTCATCGGAGGCGCGACGACCTCGAAGCAGCACACCGCGGTACGGATCGCGCCGGAGTACGGGCAGCCGACGGTGCACGTCCTCGACGCGTCGCGCGTCGTCGGCGTGGTCGCGGATCTCCTCGACGGCGATCGGCGCGCCAGGCTCGATGCGGACAACCGCGCCGATCAGGACCGGCTCCGCGCGCTGCACGCCGAGAAGGGCCGCAAGCCGATGCTCCCGCTGCGCGAGGCACGGACGCGCCGCACCCCGATCGAGTGGCACGCGGACGACCTCGCGGTGCCCGCCGTTCACGGGCGTGCAGCTCGTCGAGGAGGACCTCGCGACGCTGCGGGAGTACGTGGACTGGACGTTCTTCTTCCACGCGTGGGAGCTGAAGGGCCGGTACCCGGCGATCCTCGACGATCCCGAGAAGGGGGAGGTCGCGCGCGACCTCTTCGCCGGCGCCAACGAGCTCCTCGACGAGGTCGTAGCCGACGGATCGCTGCAGGCGAGGGGGGTCTACGGGTTCTGGCCCGCGCGCGCCGAGGGCGACGATCTCGTGCTCGACGGCGGCGTCCGCTTCCCGATGCTCCGCCAGCAGGGCGATCACGCCGACTCGCGTCCGAACCGGTCTCTGGCCGACTTCGTCGCGCCGGCGGAGACCGGGCTCGCGGACCACGTCGGTGCGTTCGCCGTCGCGATCCACGGAAGCGAGGAGCTCGCAGATCGCTTCGCCGCGGAGAACGACGACTACCGCGCGATCATGGTTCGCGCGCTGGCGGACCGGCTCGCGGAGGCGTTCGCCGAACGGCTGCACGAGGTGGCTCGACGTGCCTGGTACGCGCCGTCGGAGTCCCTCACGAGCGACGAGCGGATCGGTGAGCGATTTCGGGGGATCCGCCCGGCGTTCGGCTATCCCGCCTGCCCCGACCACTCGGAGAAGGAGACGCTGCTGGCCCTCCTCGACGCCGAGCAGGCGGGGATCCTGCACACGGAGTCGTTCGCCACGATCCCCGGCCCGAGCGTGAGCGGCCTCTACTTCGGTCATCCGCAGGCGCGGTACTTCTCGGTCGGGCGCGTCGGGAGAGACCAGGTCGCGGACTACGCGGAGCGCAAGGGCATCGAGCTCGCCGAGGCCGAGCGTTGGCTGCGCCAGAACCTCTCGTACGAGCCGTAGGCATGCGTACTGTGAGACCGATGCGTCAGGCTCTCGTCGCAGTCCTCCTCGTGCTCGCGGTGTCCGGTGCCGCGCTCGCCGCGAACGGCGATCCACAGCGACGGATCACGCCGGCCGACCAGGCGCGAGCGAAAGCGATGCTGCTCCGTGCTTCCGACCTCAACGCGGCGTACACGTCGCACCCCTCCTCGTCGAGCGGAGGCGGCTTCTACTGTGCCGCGCTCGACGAGTCGGACCTCACCGTCACCGGCAGCGCCACCTCTCCCAGCTTCACGTCCACCGCCGAGTTCGTGGTCTCGAGGGCGGACGTCTACGAGTCGCGTGCGGACTCCAATGCCTCGTGGAGCCGCGGCACGAGCGCGGCGGGCCAGGAGTGTCTCCGCGTGGGCGTCCGCAGACAGCTCCAGGGAACGGCGGTGCGCCTCGTCTCGTTCAAGCGCCTCGCCTTCCCCACCCGCGGACAGCGATCGGTGGCGTACCGCGCGATCGCCTCACAGCAAGGCCTTCGCATCTACGTCGACGTCGTCGCGATCCAGGTGTCGCGCGCGCAGGCCTCCGTGCTCTACGTCTCGGGGTTGTCACCGCCCCCGCAGGACGAGCTGCGACGTCTCACCGGCATCGTCGCGACGCGCGCCGCGCGGGCGATGCGCGGCTCCTCGTAGCGAGGCAGGCGCCGTCCTGCGAGTGGCGAACATGCCGCACATGTCCAGCCTGGACACGGCCGGAATGGCCGTAGTCAGAATCGGGAACAGGTGGTAGCGTCACGCCGAGTCGTGGAGAGCACCAGCCGTCTCGGTCTCCTTCGCCGTTCGCCGTCGTTCGGCTACCTCTTCCTCGCCACGGCGGGCTCGAGCTTCGGCACGTATCTCGCCGCGGTTGCGCTCACCGCTTCAGGTCTACGACGAAACCAAGTCCGGCGTCTGGGTCGCAGCGCTCCTGATCGCGGACTTCCTCCCGATCGTCGTCATCGGGTTCCTCCTCGGCCCGCTCCTCGACCGCCTCTCGCGGCGATGGCTGATGATCGTCTCCGACCTCGTGCGCTTCGGAGTGTTCGCGGCGTTGCCGTTCGTGGACGGTGTGGGCGGGCTCGTGGTGCTGGCTGCGGTCTCGGGCATCGCGACCGGCTTCTTCCTGCCGGCCGCAAACGCCGGCGATACCGAACCTCGTGCCCGAGGAAGAGCTCGTCAACGCCAACTCGCTCGTCGTGACCGTGGAGACGCTGTCGTGGATGATCGGTCCCATCGTCGCCGGCCTCATGGTCACTGCATGGGGGCCGACCGTTCCGTACGTCGTGAACGCGGTGACGTTCCTCGTGTCTGCGGCGCTCGTCGGGCGCATCCCGGAAGCGAAGGCTGCGGTCGAAGGATCCGGTCACTCGCGGGCACTGGCGCGATGTCGCGGACGGGCTCAGGCTCGTGGTCACCGCGCGTCCACTCCGTACGGTGCTGATCGTCTGGAACGTCGCCTTGATCGGTTCGGCCGCCATCAACGTCGCCGAGGTCGTCTTCGCAAAGGACACCCTGGACGCCGGCAACCTCGGATTCGCGGCGTTCGTCGCGGCGAGTGGGGTCGGGCTCGCGATCGGCAGCTTCTTGAGCGCGCCCGCCCTCGGGAAGGTCGGGCTGCGACGCAACTACGTCGGATCCCTCGCGCTCATGGGCGTCGGCTGGGGCGCCGCCGCACTCAGCGGCTCGATCTGGCTTGCGGTCGCCTTCGTCGTGGGAGGGGCGGCGGGCAACGGATCCGTGATCGTCTGCAACCGGCTCCTCGTGCAGCGTGGAGCACCCGATCAGTACCGTGGTCGCGCTCTCGCGACGATCATGAGCTCGAACTACGCAGTGCTCGGTGTCGCGATGGCGGTGGCCGGTGTGCTCATCGACGTCGTCGGTGCGCGAGCTGTCTGGATGGCTGCCGGCGTCGTCTTTCTGCTCGCGGCGGGCGTCGCACTGCTCGCGACGCGCTGGCTCCCGATCGCGGCGGCGGACGAGCGCGATGCGTTCGAAGCGAGCTCGGAGTCGGCGGTCGCGGCACTCGCGAAACGGGCATCCCGAGCCGTACGAAGCCGAGGAAATCGCGAACGGCACGCCCGCACCACCGCTCGCGCGGATCGCGACGCTCCTCGAGGAGATCGAGGCTCGCCGCGAGCTGGAAGCGCGCCGCCCGTCCTGACGAGGGGCCGTACGGCGCCGCATAGAGTCTCCGCGTGGCGCGGAAGGAGCTGACGCTCGAGGAGCTCGTCGCCGGCGTTCGTTCCGGGGAGCGCCGTGCGCTCGCGCGTGCGATCTCGCTCGTGGAGGACGGTGACCCGCTCGCGTACCCGCTCGTGCGGGAGGTCTACCCGGAGACGGGACGCGCCGCCGTGGTCGGCGTCACGGGACCGCCGGGAGTCGGAAAGTCGAGCCTCGTCGGCGCGCTCGTCACGCACATCCGCGAAGGCGGCCGCACCGTCGGCGTCGTCTCCGTCGACCCCTCGAGCCCGTTCTCGCGCGGCGCGCTCCTCGGCGACCGCATCCGCCTCTCGGAGCACTTCCTCGACCCCGGCGTGTACATCCGCTCGATGGGGACGCGCGGTCACCTGGGCGGGCTCGCAGAGGCGACCCTGCAGGCGGTGCTGCTCCTCGACGCCGCGGGCAAGGACATCGTCTTCGTCGAGACCGTCGGCGCGGGGCAGAGCGAGGTGCAGGTGACGGGGATCGCGGACACCGTCCTTCTCGTGCTCATGCCCGGCTCCGGTGACTCCGTGCAGGCGTTGAAGGCGGGGATCATGGAGATCCCCGACGTGATCGCGATCAACAAGATGGATCACCCGGCCGCGAAGACGATGCTCAACGAGGTGCGCTCGATCGTCGCCCTCGCGGAGCCCGAGAAGCGGCCGAGGATCCTCCTCACCGAAGCGCTCACGGGCGAGAACGTGCCCGAGCTCTGGGCGGCGCTCGAGGAGCATCGCGCTGCGCTCGAGAGCGACGGGGGGCTCGAGGAGCGGCGGCGGAAGAACCTCGCGGCCGAGGTGTTCGCGGTCGCGTCGAGCCGCGCCAACGTGCACCTCCGGGAGGCCGTGGCCGGCGACCCGCATCTTCGGCACGTCCTCGACGCGCGTCGAGAGCCGCGAGCTCGATCCGCTGAGCGCCGTCCGCGAGATCATGGAGGAGGTGTTCCGGCTCGATGGCTCCGACGATCGCTGAGGTCGAAGCCGCCCGGGCGCGCCTCTCCGGCGTCGCCCGGGAGACGCCGCTCTATCCGACGGAGACGTTCTCGAAGCTCGCGGGACGACAGGTGTTCCTCAAAGCCGAGAACCTCCAGCGCACGGGCTCGTTCAAGATCCGCGGCGCCTACAACACGATCGCGACGCTCGGGGAGAAGGAGCGCGCGCGCAGGCGTGGCCGCCGCGAGTGCCGGGAACCACGGCCAGGCCGTCGCGTGGGCCGCGCGCGAGGCCGGCATCCACGCGACGATCTTCATGCCGCAGGACGCACCGATGGCGAAGGTCGAGGCGACGCGGTCGTACGGTGGCGCGACGGAGCTCACCGGCGAGGCGTTCGAGGAGGCCGTCGCGGCCGCGCAGGCGCACGTCGAGCGGACGGGTGCGACGCTCGTGCACGCGTTCGAGGACGAGCGCGTCATCGCAGGGCAGGGGACGATCGGCCTCGAGCTGGCGGAGCAGGCACCCGAGGCGGAGACGGTGCTGATCCCCATCGGCGGAGGCGGTCTCGCAGCCGGGATCGGACTCGCGCTGAAGGAGCGCCGGCCCGGCGTCCGGGTCATCGGTGTCACCTGTCAGCCGGGCTACACGATCGCCGACGGGATCGCGGTCAAGCATCCCGGCGACCTGCCGTCGTCGATCCTCGACCGCGTGCTCGACGACACCGTCTCGGTGTCGGACGAGGAGATCGCGGAGGCGCTCGTCCTCTGCGTCGAGCGGACGAAGCTCCTCGTCGAGGGAGCGGGAGCGGTCGGCCTGGCTGCGCTCCTCGCCGGTCGCGTGCCGGGCTCGGGCTCGGTCGCGGTCGTGCTCTCGGGAGGGAACATCGACGCCACGACGCTCATCTCGGTGCTTCGCCACGGGCTGACCCAGGCGAGCCGCTTCCTCGCGATCCGGCTGCTCATCCCCGATCGACCCGGCGAGCTGCGGAACGTGCTCGACCTCATCGCTCGTGGCCGCGGCAACGTCG
>CAVWES010000012.1:0-142707 GCA_963754175.1 uncultured Gaiellaceae bacterium
TTAGACTCGCCGGACTGATCTCGCGACCGAGAAGGGTGGGGTAGATGGCTGTAGCGAGCATGGCTGTGGACGCCGCGACCGAGATCCTCATGCCGTCCTCCGAGGACGAGGCGATCGCGGCGTTCGGCGACGGCGCCGACGTGGTCGTCGTCGGAGGTGGGACGATCGTCGTCCCGGACATGACGTATCGGCGGCTGCGGCCGTCGAAGGCGCTGATGCTGGGACGGGCCGGGCTCTCGGGGATCACGAAGGACGGATCGCGCGTCACGATCGGGGCGACGACGCCGGTGCAGGACCTCACCGGGATGGCAGCCCCCATCGGGCCGTGCGCGAGCAACGTCGCCGATCTCGAGATCCGCTCGCAGGGAACCGTCGGCGGGAACCTCTGCGCGGGCGAAGGCTCGGAGGCGCCGCGCGGCGACCTGCAGGGCGCGTTCCTCGCCGTCGGCGCGACCGCGCGCTCCGCCGCGGGTGGCGACGTCACCGAGGAGCCGCTCGAGGACTTCCTCGCCAAGCGCGGCGAGCGACTTCTGCTGAGCGTGAGCTTCGACGAGCCGGCCGCGGGCGCGTTCGCCGGGCTCGACCGACCCCACACGCACGATTACACGGCACTCGCGGTGTCGGGTGCACGCGCGACGGACGGGACACTCCGCCTCGCGGCGACAGGAGCGGGCTCGTGGGGGGCCCGTCTCCCATCGGCCGAGGCTGCGGCCGGAGACCCGGCTGCCGCAGGCGAAGCGGCGCTCCAGGACGTCACGCCGCACGACGACGCGCTCGCCTCGGCCTGGTATCGCACGAAGGTGCTCCCGGTGCTCGTGCGCCGCGTCCTCACCGAGCTGAAGGAGTCCGCATGAACCTGACGGTCAACGGCATCGCGCACGAGATCGACGGCTCCGCGCTCGCGCCGCTCCTCGACGTCCTGCGCGACGAGCTCGGCGTCACCGGGCCGAAGGCGGGCTGCCACCAGGGCGGCTGCGGAGCGTGCACCGTGCTCGTCGACGGCGAGCCGCGGCGCTCGTGCCTCCTCCCTGCCGGCTACGCCGAGGGAACGCAGATCACGACCGTCGAAGGGCATGGGGCCGCCGGAGGATCTCTCGCCCGTCCAGCAGGCGTTCGTCCACTACTACGCCGCGCAGTGCGGCTTCTGCACCTCGGGGATGCTGCTCGCCGCCCAGGCGTACATCGACCGCGGCGGCTCGGACGACGCCGAGGCGATCCAGGAAGCGCTCGCCGGGCACGTCTGCCGCTGCACCGGCTACTCGAAGATCATCGACGCCGTCGCAGCTGCCGCGCGCGGCGACTCGTTCGACCTGACGACGACGGCCGTCGGGAAGCACACGACGATGGCGAATGGAGGTGCGGAATGAAGGTCGTCGGCGCACGGATCCCACGCTACGACGGCGTCGCGCACGTCACCGGCCGGACGACGTACGTCGACGACGTGCGCGTCCCGGGAACGCTCTGGGCGAAGGCGCTCCGCTCCCCGCACCACCACGCGGGGATCACGAGCCTCGACACGAGCAAGGCCGAGTCGATGCCGGGCGTCCACGCCGTCATCACCTGGAAGGACGTCCCGCTGCTCGAGTACGGGCACCTCTCCGCGCTCGGCATCCCGGCCGACGAGCCGCTGCTGGCGAAGGACGAGGTGCGCTACCTCGGCCAGCCGATCGCGCTCGTCGCCGCCGAGAGCGAGGCGCTCGCCGTCCGCCGCGGTCGACGCGATCGAGGTCGGCTTCGAGGAGCGGCCCGCGCTGCTCGACGTCCGCCAGGCGTTCGACGCGGACGCCCCGAAGATCCACCAGTGGGGCAACTGGTACCCGCACTTCGAGGGCGAGATGGATCGTCGCCAGATCCGCAAGGGCGACATCGACTGGGCCTTCGAGAACGCGGACACGATCGTCCAGGGCGTCTATCGCCCCGCCGCGATCGAGCACGCGCCGATCGAGACGCAGGTCTGCCAGGTCGTCCCCGAGCCGGACGGCCGGCTGACGATCTACTCCTGCACGCAGGCGCTCTACTTCTCGCTCGGCGTCGTCGCCGCGCACCTGCAGCAGCCGCTGAACAGGTTCAAGCTCGTCGGCGGCACGACGGGCGGCGGCTTCGGCGGCAAGGTGGACACGGCGACCGAGACGATGACCTGCCTGCTCGTGCATGAAGGCGGACCGCCCGGTGAAGTGGCGCTGGACGCGCGAGGAGGAGTTCCTCTGCTCGTCGACGCGGGCGCCGTGGCACATGGAGCTGGCGACGGCGGTGACGAAGGACGGCTGGATCCTCGGCCAGAAGATGCTGACGCTGCACGACTCGGGCGCGTACGCGCGCTTCTCGCCGTACGGCCTGACGAAGCACAGCTTCCACCACACGGGCGCGTACTCGATCCCGAACCTCCACTTCGACGGGTACGTCGTCTTCACGAACCGGACGCCGACGACGGCGATGCGCGGCTTCGGCGTCACGTCGGTCTCGTTCGCGGTGGAGACGCACCTGAACCGGATCGCGAACGAGCTGGGCATCGACCAGGTCGAGATCCGCATGAAGAACGCGAACCGCATCGGCGACACGTCGCCGAACGGCATCGCCTACACCGATCCGTCGACCATCGACACGCTCAAGGCCATCGCCGACGCGATCGGCCACGAGCTGCCGGCGGACTACCGCACGATGACGAACGAGCCCAGGGCGGGCGAGCTGCTCCCCGAGCACCTCGTCGCCCAGGTCGGATCGACGGAGGGTCACTGATGGCCAAGCACACGGGCCGCGGGATCGCGGCGATCGAGTACCCGACCGGGATGAACCAGAACGGCGACCCGTCGCAGTGCTGGATCAAGGTGAAGCCCGACGGACGCGTCGACGTCTTCGCCGGCACCGCCGACATCGGCAACGGGTCGAAGACGATCCAGTCGCAGATCGTCGCCGAGACGATCGGCGTCCCCTACGACTGGATCACGTACGACAACTCGAACACGGACTCGTCGCCGGTCTGCACGGGGACGTTCGCGTCACGCGCGACGTTCGTCGCCGGCAAGGCGGCCGAGAAGGCGGCGCTCCAGGTGAAGCAGAAGATCCTCGAGATCGCCGGCAAGGAGATGGAGATCGACCCGGCCGACCTCGAGATCATCGACGGCGAGGTCATCGCGAAGGGCGCTCCGCAGACGAAGCTCGGCGTGGGCGACGTGGCCGCGGCCGCGACGTGGGGCCACGGCGAGCTCATCACCGGCACGGGCGCCCAGCTCAAGCCGTACGCGGCGATCATCGACCCGGAGACGGGCGAGGTCGACCTCCCGCCCCACTCCGCGATCTCGTACGCGTCGTGCGCGGCGGAGGTCGAGGTCGACGACGAGACGGGCGAGGTGCGCGTCACCCGCCTGCAGCAGTGCTACGACGTCGGCCGGGCGCTCAACCCGTCGCTGGTCGAGGGGCAGATCGAGGGCGGCGCGATGATGGGCCTCGGGCTCGGCATCCTCGAGAACTGCTACCCGTACTACCCGTCGGTCGACCACCGCGGCGGCTCGTTCGGCTCGTACCTCGCGCCGGGCATGGAGGACATGCCGCAGATCGACACGATCATGATCGAGAACCCCTCCGCCGACGGGCCGTACGGCGCGAAGGGCATCGGCGAGATGGCGAACAACCCGCAGCCGCCGGCGATCGCCGCGGCGGTCTACGACGCGGTCGGCGTCTGGGTCACGGAGCTGCCGATCACGCCCGAGCGGGTGCTGCGCGCGCTCGAGGCGAAGGCGGAGCCGACGCGCGAGGGCAAGAAGGTCGTCTTCGACGAGGAGCTCTCGGTGAACGCGGTCTCCTCGGGCGGGATGCGGTTCGAGGTCCCGGCCTGACCTCACCCTTCAGAACGTGGAACGGCGTGGATCGCCACACCCTCTTCCCGGGGGTGGCGATCCACGCGATCGGCGGCGAGCAGGTGATGCTCTGCCACGTCGTCTACGCGCCGGGCACGACCGTCGCGCGGCACTCGCACCCGACGGCGGAGCAGGTGATGTGGATCGTCGAGGGCGACGTGACGATGACGATCGGCGACGAGACGAAGACGCTGGGCGCCGGCGACGTCGTCGTCGTCAACCGCGGGATCGAGCACGAGCTCTACTCCGAGGGCGGGATGACGTTCGTCGAGGCGCTCGCGCCCGTGCTGCGGGATCACGTGCCGGATGCCGAGCGGGATCTCGTGCTCGGCGAGCAGGGCGACTCGCTGCACGCCGACAGCTGAAACCGCGCCTCCGGCCCGTCTATGCAGTCGCGTCGCCTGGCGTGGCGCTCGTGAACTCCGACGTTCGGTCGTCGTGCCAGCCACTGACGAATACCGGGAATTACCGCGAGAGCCGCGCCCGCGCTCGCGACGATCAGCAGGACGTTTCGAGCACGGTGGCTCTTCTTGCGACGGATGCGCTCGCTCGCGCTATCGAGGTCGTCGAGCATACGGCGCAGGTCTTTCCGGAGCTTCTTGTCGCTCGCCAGGCGAGTGGTGATGCCGCCGGCACTGACGTCTCTTCTTCACCCGATCGCCTGCCTTCGATCCGTGTCCGACTGCGGCGCGGATGTCGGCACGAAGCCGCTCGTCTCGCATGACTTCGTCGGCGTACGAGACGACATCCCGCAGTGTCTCCTTCGCTTTGTCCATCTGACTGTCTCTCGTGAGGCTGACCATGCTCGTCCTCCGTGTCCGTGTGGTGATTGAACCAATCTGTTACCCACACGCGCTTTCCGGAAACAATCAGCCCGCGCTGGATGCGCCTTTGAGGAGCGACGTGGTTTCGGCTGCCCTCGTGCCGGGAACCTGCCAGACCGTCATTCGAACGAAAGGACGGTCATGGGCATCATCGCGTTCATCATCCTCGGTCTGCTCGCTGGCCTGATCGCGAAGGCGATCATGCCCGGAAGCGACCCTGGCGGCTACATCGTGACGACGATCATCGGGGTCGTCGGTGCGCTCCTCGGTGGCTTTCTCGCAGCTGCCATCTTCGGCGCGCACCCGCTCGACGAGTTCTTCGACATCTCGACGTGGCTGACGGCGATCATCGGTTCGATCATCCTGCTCGCGCTCTACCGCCTCGTCGTCGATCGGAGCGGCGGCCGCGCGTTGCGAGCCTGAGCACGAACGGGAGGCGCGGTCCTTCCACCGTCTCGAGGAGCCCCGCTAGCCAGCGGGGCTCCTTTCGTACCGAGGTCGCCGTGTTCGTCGACAGGTTCGTAAGGACGATCCCGACCTAGGCGGCGCATCATGTTCGCCTTGCCTGCACGGAGCGAGTTCTACTCGTGGTCGTCCTCAGGCTCGGAGCGAGCGGCAAGCCCAGGCGGGATCTCGAAGAGGTTCCTCAGAACCTGGGTTGTGAACTGCAATGCCCGCCGCGCCGTCTTCTCATCGACGTGGGATGCGTGCGCTCCTACGGCCTCAAGGACGCGGGTCGCGTCCTCGTAGTACTTGCGTAAGTCGTCGGGCAGGTGCTCGACGCGAACATCAGCACCGTCCTCGGGCACGACCTTCAGCAGCTGAGCCTGCGGGTCGTTCAGAGGGGTGTGCTCGATCACGATCGCACGACCACAGTGCGGGCACGAGATCACGGATCAGTCTCGCGAATCCCGCTAATAGATGTGGAGTTTGTCCAGGAGCGCAAGCGGGTCATCGACGCACTCGAACAGATCCTTGTTGTGCTTGATCATCTTGCTTTGCATGTAGACGCGCAACCACTGCTTGTAGATGTACAGCTCATAGCGATCGAACATCTCTCCGAGTGGCAGGTCACGCTGCGCGATGAGTCCTGCCAGGTACATCGCACACTCGAAGCCAAGCGAAATCGACTGAAAGTACGGAGAGCCAATGGCCGAATCGCCGGCGAGGAACACCGGCGAGCTGGCGAACGGGTGATCGCTGGGCTCCGTCGCAAGCCACTGCCGGCTGGTCGCATTGCGGGCCCGGTACAGATCCAGGGGTATCCGGAGAATCTCGAGGTCGCCGAGCACCTCGCCGTGAGTTTCCTGCTTGATCTTGTCGATGAAACGGTCCATCGACTGGGCGACGTCGAGAAAGTTGCTGCGAAGCCACTCGCCGTCGAAGCGGGATGGCATCGCCTCATAGTCCTCGGCGGTGATGTTGACGATGCCCGTCACGTGGCTGACGCTGCCGTCGGCGTGTGTGCGGTGGACCATCGGAATGAACTTGTAGTGCGCGTTCTCGATGTTCTTGTAGTACTTGCAGTACTCGTTGCAGTCGTATGTCTGGCCGTACAGGAACGTGATGACGAGCGCGTATTCGAGTCGGATGTTGAGCGTATTCCTGCCTCCCTCCACCTCGTCGGAGCCTGCCGCCAGGTGATCTCGGAGCAGCGACTTGCTCCCGGTGCAGTCGATCAGGATGTCTCCCGGCTCGAGCATCGCCACCGCGTCCTCTGCCGATACGACGGCCGCGGTGCGCTGCACCGCATTCGACCTGCGCGTATCGATCAGATCGCTGAGGGAGTGCTCGATGGCGTTGAGCGGGCAGAACCCTCGTGCCCATCCGCGAAGAAGTGTCATCAGGTCCGAAGGAATCGACTGTCTGAACGCGAGGCCCTCGTCGAGCTCTGCCGGGTCGAAGACCGCCTCGATGTTCTCTCCATCGATGTGATCGTCACGGTAGCTCTCGACGGAATCTGCTACGAGGTATGAGCCGAGCCGGACCATCCGGGTACGGGTGTACTCGCGTCGCTTCTCGTAGAGGTGCACGGAGAACCCCTCCACCGGCTGGAGCAGTGCCGTCAGCAGCAGACCCACTGGGCCCGCGCCGAGGACATGTACTCGGCCCGAGGAAGGCAGGGTCTCGAGGTTCGTGGAACCAGACTGCGGGGGCATGCGCCTCCTCGTTCGAGCCGCAAATCGGCGGCGCTCAGAGATGAGCCGGACCGCGCCTCCGATGCAACGCGGCCCGGCTGTCGATGTGACTAGACGCCGACCAGCGTGCCGGCTTCGACCTCGTCGAAGTAGGAGATCTGAACAGAGCCGGCGTCCACGCCCGCCTGGCTCATTGCTTCCTTCAACTCAGGCATGGCGAAGAAAGCCTTCGCGGACTCGGGTGAGTCGAATGCGTGAGTGACGATGACGTCGTTGGGATTCTCGATCGAGCGCAGCACCTGGTGGCCGAGTACGCCGTGCTCGGCTTGGATCGGCGCGAAGCCGTCGTAGACCTTCTTCCAAGCATCGAAGTCGGCAACGCGATGGCGGACAAGAGAAATGGTGCTCGTCATGATGCCCCCTTCCGGGGCGGTGCCCAGCTGCGAGATAACGGGCTTCAAGAGAAGCGCGCAACGAAGGCGAGGCTCAAGAGTCTACTCCTCAGCGGCTGACGAGGATTGACTGACGAGTGCGAGTGCCACGACCGCCACGAGACATTCCCGCACACCCGCGCACGCAGGCGTGCTGTTTCTTGAGGCGACTATGCAGCGATTGAACGTGCGCGGATTCTCCAGCCGTTCCCTGCGTTCTGCCGGCGTGTCCCTGATCGTTTGCTGACCTCCGGGGTCTCTCTGCTTAGCGCGAAGAAGCCCACTCCACGATCTGCTCCGCGGTGATCGGAAGCGACGTGACGCGCACTCCGTAGGGCTCGAGCGCGTCCTCGATCGCCGCGCTCAGGATCGCCGGCGTCAGCATCCGCCCGCCCTCGCCGGCGCCCTTGATGCCGTAGGGCGTGTACGGGGACGGCGTCTCCTGGTGCGCGATCGTCATCGTCGGCACGTCCATCGACGAGGGCAGGTGGTAGTACTCGAAATTCTGGTTCCGGACGCGGCCTTCCGCGTCGTAGTTGTACTCCTCGTACAGCGCCGTTCCGAGGCCCTGGATCGTGCCGCCGATGATCTGGCCGTTGAGCGTCTTCGGGTTGACGACCGTGCCGGCGTCGTGGACGGCGGCGTAGTGGAGGAACGAGAGCTTGCCCGTCTCCACGTCGACCTCGACGACGCCGATGTGCCAGGCGTGGCCGACGAACGGGTAGAAGATGCCGAGGTCGGAGCGGTCGTCGGACGGGTTGGTCGTGAGCGGGTGGTCGTAGGTCGACTGGGCGGCGAGCCCGCTGTCGACGTCCGCGGGTAGGTCGAGCCGGAACATGTAGGCGGCGAGCGCGATCTCGGCCAGCGAGAGCTTCCGCTCCGGCGAGCCGATGACGCTCACCCCGCCGTCCACGAACTCGAGATCGTCGGCGCTCACCTCGAGCTTGTGGGAGGCGATCGCCCTGATCTTCTCCTTCACCTCGGCGGCGGCGCCGGCGACCGCCCCGGAGACCATGACCGTGAAGCGCGAGCCGCCGGGCCCGGTGCCGGGAAGCGCGTGCTGCGAGTCGGCGTAGGTGACGACGATGCCCGCGGGATCGACGTCGAACTCCTCCGCGACGACCTGCGACACGACGGTCTCCGGGCTGTTGCCCCAGAGGCACTGCGAGTGCAGGGTGACGACGATCTGCCCGGTCGGGTCGATCTGGAGGCTCGCGCTCTCGGGGCTCGACGTCGGCGTGAACTCCGGCTGGTCGAACCAGAACCAGAACTCGGTCGAGCTGAAGACGCTCCGCTCGTTCGACGCGACGACGCCGATGCCGACGTGACGGCCCTCGGCGCGCGCCTTGTCGCGCTCGGCCACCCAGTGCTCGTAGTCGCCGAGCTCGAGGATCTTCTCGAGCACGCCCTGGTAGTTGCCGCTGTCGTAGATGTTCCCGGTCGGCGTCCGGTACGGGAACTGGTCGGCCGCGATCAGGTTCCGGCGGCGGATCTCGACGCGGTCCATGCCCAGGTCGCGCGCGGCCATGTCCACGAGCCGCTCGAGCATCCAGTTGCTGCACTCCGCGCCGAAGCCGCGGTAGGCGCCCTGCTGGTTCTTGTTCGTGAGCACGGCGTGGAGGGAGTACTGCACGTCCTGGATCCGGTACGGCCCGACGATCTGCGAGAGCCCGTTCCCGTGCGTCCCGGTGCCGAACTGCAGGTAGGCGCCGTAGTCGTCGACGCAGTCGATCCTGAGCGCGCGGAAGGTGCCGTCCTCGTCGAAGGCGAGCTCGGCGTCGTACCAGCGGTCGGAGCCCGCGTGGTCGTTGTTGACGATGTGCGTGACCCGGTCCTCGACGTACTTCACCGGGCGCCCCGCGAGCATGGCGAGGAAGCCCGCGAAGGTCGGCACCTTGTGCATGAAGAACTTCGAGCCGAAGCTGCCGCCAGCGGCGACGGGAACCACCTTCAGCTTGGTCGCGGGGATCTTCAGGGACGCGGCGATCAGCCAGTGGAAGTACGTGAAGTTCATCGAGTTGGCGTGGATCGTCACGACGCCCGTGCCGGGGTCGTAGTCGCCGATCGCGCCGTTCGTGTCCATCGGCATCCCGGTCGAGCGCGGCCAGCGGAGCTTCGCCTGCACCTTGCGCGGCGCCTCGGCAAACGCCTTGTCGACCTCGCCGAACGTGAACGTGCGCTCGTAGGCGACGTTCGTCCCGAGCTTCTCGTGGACGAGCGGCGCGTCCTCGGCCTGCGCGTCGAAGGGATCGATGACGGCGGGCAGCAGCTCGTACTCGACCTCGATCAGGTCGCACGCGTCCTCCGCGATGTAGCGGTCCTCGGCGATCACGGCCGCGACGGCCTCGCCGAAGTGGCGCACCTTCTCGATCGCGATCAGGTCCTGGATGATCGGGCCCGCCCCGAACGAGGGGAGCGGCGCCGCGTGCGCGGTGACGTCGGCGCCCGTCACGACCCGGACGACGCCGGGTAGCGCCTCGGCCTTCGAGGTGTCGATCGAGACGATGCGCGCGTGGGCGTGCGGGCTGCGGACGATCGCCGCGTGGGCCATGCCGGGCAGGCTGATGTCGTCGATGTAGCGGCCTTCGCCGCGGAGGAACCGCGGATCCTCGACCCGGTTGATGCTCTTCCCGAGCCAGCGACGCTTGCCCGCCTCCTTCAACGCCGTCTCGGTCGCGATGCGCGCCGCGGCGGGAAGCTGCTCGATGGTCATGCCTTCGCCGCCACGGACTGGATCGCCTCGACGATCTGCTGGTAGCCGGTGCAACGGCAGATGACGCCGCTGATCGCCTCGCGGATCGCCAGCTCGTCTGTCTGGCCCGGGTTCTCGCGGAGGAACTCCTGGGCGGTCAGCAGCATCGCCGGCGTGCAGAACCCGCACTGGAGCGCGTGGTGCTCCGTGAACGCCTGCTGCAGTTCGTTCAGCTCGCCTCCCGGCCCGGCCAGCGACTCGACGGTCTCGACCGAGCGGCCCGCCGCCTGGATCGCGAACATGAGGCACGAGCGCACGGCCTCGCCGTCGAGGAGGACGTTGCAGTTGCCGCAGAAGCCGTGCTCGCAGGAGAGATGCGTCCCCTTCAGGCCGAGGTCGTCGCGGAGGAAGTCGGCGAGCGTCTTCCGCGGCTCGACCTCGTGCTCGTACGAGCGGCCGTTGACCTGGATCCGGAGCGTTGACGTGGCGGTCACGCGTTCTCCCTCCTGTCGGGCGTCTTCGGCGGCGTCGCGCAGCGCTCGGCGGGCGAGGACGGGAGCGACACGGCGTCTGTGCGCGGCGGAGACCTCGATGTCGTCCTCCGGCTCGATCCCGGCGAGAAGGCTCGTCGAGCGCTCCTTCGTCCTCGAGCGCGCTCGAGGCGTCGACGTGGAACGGCGTCGGCGCGACGCGGAGGAGGACGAGGTCGGCCGCTCCGTCGAGCGAGACGACCGCCGCGGCCGCGACCTGGCAGTAGTCGCGGTAGCGGGCGCTGACCTCGTGGAACGCGGCCCCCGACCGTGCCGGCGGAGAGGGGAAGCGCACGCGGACGATCAGCTCGCCCGGCTCGAGCGCGGTCGCGTTCGGGCCGCGGAAGAACGAGCGCGCCTGGAATCGTCCGCTCGGCGTTCAGCGACCGGACGTCGATCGCCGCGTCGAGCGCAACGGCGGCGGCGGTCAGCTCGGCCCACGGGGCCGCGAAGGCGAGCGAGCCGCCGACGGTGCCGCGGCGGCGCGTCTCCTTGTAGCCGACGAACCTGGCTGCCTCGCGCAGCAGCGGCCACGACGCGCCGACGAGCTCGTCCTCGAGCAGGCGCTGCTGGCGCACGAGCGCGCCGACGTGGAGCTCGCCGTCGCGCTCCTCGAGGGCGTCGAGCCCGGCGACGCCGTTCAGGTCGACCAGCGCGCTCGGCTTCACCTGGCGGAACTTCATGAGCTGGACGAGGCTCTGCCCGCCCGCGAGTGCGTACGTGCCGTTCCCGCCCGCGAGCAGCTGCAGCGCCTCCTCGACGGTCGCGGGCGCGTGGTACTCGAAGGGCGGCGGCTTCATGTCGCGGCCTTCTCCAGGTAGAGCGTCGCCTTCAGCGCGTCGCCCGTCTGCGGCACGGAGTCGCCGAGCTTCTTGATCTCGCCCAGGACGGAGCGATCGAGCGTCGTCACGTCCGGCCAGTCGAGCTCGACGAGGTTGCCGGCCGGGTCGCGCAGGTACATCTGCACGCTCCCGTCGGGCAGCTCGTACATGTCCTCGAAGAACGAGTCGCGCTCGAGGATCCCGAGCTCCTTCGCGCGGAGGTACGCCTGCTCGAAGTCGTCGACGTTGATCCCGATGTGGTGGAAGGGCGGCGCGTCGCTGTCGCGCTCGAAGAGGTGCAGCTGCAGGTCGCCGAGCCTGAGGTACTGCACCGGGAAGGCGAAGGTGTAGGTCGGGATCGTCTCCATCCCGAGCACCTCGACGTAGAAGCGGGTCGACTCCTCGAGGTTCCGGGCGTGAATGCTGACGTGGTTGAAGCCGGTCGCGCGCATTCGCCGCGAGCCTACAACGCCGCCTGCCGTGCGACCTACTGCTCGGCCAGCTCGAGCAGCTTCGTCACCGTCCTCCAGTTGCGCGCCGTGGCAGTGACGCCCAGCCCCTTCCCCGCCATGAGCGCGGCCAGCTTCGACCGTGCGACCCCGTCGGGGTGCCAGGCATAGAGCTCGCGGCCGATGTGCGCGACCTGCTCCTTCCCGGCGGCGACCGCCTCGAGCTTCCGCACGAGCTCGGCAGCGGGCGCCTTCTCGAGGAACGTCACCTGGTAGAGCTTCGGGTTCGTCGCGACCTTCCCGAACGGGTTGCGCTTCACCACGGCGGCGAGCTCGGCGCGCGTGCGCACGACAACCTTGACGTCGAGACCGAACCGATCAGCGAGCAGGCGCTCGACGTCGCTCCTCACCTGCTTCGCGGACGCCTTGCTCGTGAGCACGACGTTGCCGCTCTGCACGTACGTGGCTCACGTCCTCGAACCCCGCCTCCTCGAGCGCCTCGCGGAGGTCCGGCATCGAGATCCGATTGCGCGAGGCGAGGTTCACGCCTCGAAGCAGGACGATCAGCCGGGCCACCGGTGAGATTCAGCCGGCGGTGATGTAGTTCGTGAGGTACTGGATCTCGAAGGTCTGCAGCTTGGACTTGAACTTGACGAGGTCGCCGATCGAGACGACCCCGACCACGCTGCCCTCCTCGACGACGGGGACGTGCCGGATCCGACGGTCGGTCATCAGCGCCATGCACTCGTCGACGGTCGTCTCCGGTGAGGCGACGATCAGCGGCGACGACATGATCTCGCGAACGGGCGTCTCCCGGTCGGTACGCGCCCTCGAGCGTGACGCGGCGGAGGTAGTCGCGCTCCGTGACGATCCCCGTGATGTCGCCGCCCTCGGTCACGAGGAGCGAGCCGACGTTCTTCTCGACCATCAGCTGCACGGCCTCGAACACCGAGGACTCGGCGTCGACCTTGAGGACCTCGCCGCCCTTCTCCTCGAGGATCTCGTACAGGCGGTTCACGGCCATCGTCGTACCCCCGTTCTGTCGGTTCATGCATGTCCCGATGACTCGGCGAGCCGCGTCAGTTAGGACAATAGACATGAAGCGACCTGCGCTTCGGACACCGCCGAGCCCGCCTAGGCGCCGTCCTCCCGCAGGTGGGGCTTGAGGTCGACGACGGGTGTGCCGTCGATCGCCTCGAGCGGGCCGACTGCGAGCTCCAGTCCGTCGATGCCATAGACGGTGACTCGGTGGAGCCCGAGTGGGTTCGGCCGATCCGACGACCTCGTCGCGAAGACGCCCGTGAGTGGACGGCTCGCGTCGTCGCGCGGATGCACCTGCAGGACGTCCCGCTGCGCCTCGTGCAGCCACGTCACGACCACGAGCTGGTCGCCCGCGGCGATCCCCTGGAGCGCGTCCGCGAAAGACGGCTCCAGGAGGATCCACGCGTCGGGTGCTCCTTCGCTGCCCTGGCGAGGGGCATCCGCTCGAGCTCGGAGGGGCGAGCGGACGACCCCGATCGGCTTCAGCACGTAGCCGTCGTCCACCAGCGACTCCCGCTAGCTCCGCTGCGCCACGCGCATCTGGTTGCCCGACGGGTCGCGGAAGCCGGCGTCGACGCCGTACGGCTGCTCGGTCGGCTCCTGCGAGAACTCGACGCCGCGGCTCTTCAGCTCCTCGTAGGTCCCGTGGACGTCGTCCGTGGCGAAGAAGAGACCGCTCGCCACGCCCTTGGCTACGAGCGTCTTGATCGCCTCCTGCGTCTCGGCGTCGAAGACGGGCGGGCCGGGGATGGCCATCAGCGTGATCGCGACGTCCGGCTGCCCGGGCACGCCCACCGAGAGCCAGCGGAAGTTCCCGAGCTCGGGGACCGTGACGTCCTCGCGAAGCTCGAGCCCGAGCTTCTCGGTGTAGAAGTCGAGAGCCTCGTCCTGGTCGTGAACCCAGACCTGTGCGTTGGTGAGCTGCTTCAACATGGCGTCTCCTTCGGTTGGATTACCCGGAGGCCACGCTAGCCAGGTCCTGCTCTCCTGTCTTCTCCAAACGTGCTGTATCGGGTCGCGGCGCCCAGCCCATCAGGACACAGGTCGGGACGTACACGCGCGTGAGCGCGGGCGGGTGAGCGGCGCGGTACTGCGTCGGGGTCATCCCGAACATCCGGCCGAAGCTCGTCGTGAACGAGCCGACGCTCCGCAGGCCCACCGTCAGGCAGATGTCGGCGACCGAGCGATCGGTCATACGGAGAAGTGCGGCCGCGCGCTCGAGGCGGCGGTTGAGAAGGTACTGATGCGGCGATTCGCCGAACTCGCGGCGGAACTCACGGCTGAAGTGCGCCGGCGAGAGCCGCGCCGCCCGGGCGAGCGCTTTCACGTCGAGCGGCTCGCGATAGCGCGCGTCGGCGAGGTCCTTCGCACGAAGGAGGTGGCGTGCGGGATGGGCGGCGGGCACGCCACGAGTATTGCGAGCGTCGCTAGGGTCTGGGCGTGCCCGAGCTGAACGCCATCGGGATCGTGTCTGCGGACACGGCACGGTCGATCGCCTTCTATCGCCTCCTCGGCGTCGACTTCCCCGAGGACGGCGAGGGCCACATCGAGGCGACGCTGCCGAGCGGCGTGCGGCTTCATGCTCGACGCGGAGGAGGTCATCCGGAGCTTCCGGCCCGACTGGACGCGCGAGATCGGCAACCAGCTCGCACTGGCATTCGAGTGCGCCAGCCCGGCCGAGGTCGACGAGCTCTACGCGCGCGTCGCGGCCGCAGGCTTCCAGGCGGAGAAGGAGCCCTGGGACGCGTTCTGGGGCCAGCGCTACGCGCAGCTGCGTGATCCCGACGGCGTGCCCGTCGACCTGTTCGCTCCGCTCTAGCCCTCGGCTAGATGTAGCCGGCACGCGTCGCGTGCGCGGCTGCTGCCGCGCGCGACGACTGCGTGAGCTTGGTGAGGATGTTCGCGACGTGCCGATGGACGGTGTGCTCGCTGAGCACCAGCGAGCCCGCGATCTCTCGGTTCGAGAGGCCGGCCGCAACGAGCCGCAGCACCTCCGCCTCGCGTCCGGTCAGGGGTGAGTCGCCGTTCGCCTCGACGGGCGACACCTCGTCGAGGAACCCGGCGAGCGCACGCTGGACCTCGCGCTGGTCGTCGACGTGCGGCAGATGGGAGTCGCCGCTGAGCGCCACGAACCGAGCGTTCGGGAGCAGGGAGGCGAGCTCGCGCCCACGGCTGATCGGAACGGCTCGATCCCCACGCCGATGGAGGACGAGCGCCGGCATCGTCACGCGCGGGAGGAACGGCCGGGCGTCTCCGTACAGCTCGAGCTCGAGGAAGGCCGCGGCGAGGTCGGCGTCGGCGGAGTGGCGCTTGTACCGGCTCAGCGCCGCGATCTCGTCACCGCTCGCGTGCGGGACGATGAGGCCCGCGAGCATCTGCGCGGCGAGCGCCCAGTTGGCCCGCACGAAGTCGACGATCGAGCGACGCGTCGCGTCGGGGAGGTCCTCCCGCGAGACGTAGCTCCCGAAGAACACGATCTTGCGGACGAGCTCGGGGGCGCGAGCGGCGAGGCTCGCGGTCACGACCGAGGAGCACGAGCAGGCGAACACGGTCGCCGATCCGGGCCCCGATGCCTCGATCACCGACCGGAGAACACGGGTGTCGAGGTCGATCGACGGAGGCCCGGGCAGCGTCCGATCCGAGAGCCCGGCGCCGATTCGGTCGTAGCGGACGACGCGGTGGCTCCGCGCGAGCTCCGTGTAGAAGTCGCGCGCCCGCCGGTCGTCCCACTCCTCCTCCAGGTGCGACACCCACTTCGCGCCGAAGACGAGCAACGGCCCCTCGCCGACCGTCGCGTACGCGATGCGGCGGCCGTCGAGCTCGCAGAAGCGGATGTCCTGCTCCATGACCCGTGAGTCTCATGGCCCGTACGGGCCATGTCAACAAGATGGCCCGTCGCGGGGAAGTCTCGGGCCATGCCTTGCGTTTACGCTCGACACATGCACTCGCGCTACGTCAGAGGACTGACCGTGAGGTCGCTGCGAAACGGGGACACCGAGACCGTCTCCGCGCTCTTCGCGCGCCTGGGGGAGCGCTCACGCCAGCGGCGGTTCTGCGGCGCGAAGCCGCGCCTCTCGGAGCTCGAGCTCGCGAACCTCGCACGCGTCGACCGTGACCACCACGTCCTCGTCGGCTATGCGGACGGCGACGCCGAGCCCGCGGGCATCGCACGTCTCGTCCGCGACGGGTCGTCGGCCGAGATCGCCTTCGCCGTCGCCGACGAGTACCAGAGCCGTGGCTACGGCTCGATCCTGGCGAGCGAGCTCGCCGCCGACGCGCGCGCGGCGGGCATCACCCGGCTCATGGCCACGGTGTGCGGAGACAACCCGCGTATCGTCGCGCTCCTCCAGCGGCTCGGATCGATCGACGCGCGCTGGCGCGGCGGCGAGCGCGAGTTCGTCGTCGGGCTGTAGCTCGACACGTACGATCGCGTACGTGTCCACGGTCCTCGCCGAGATCGGGCGGGACGAGCTTCGCGGCCTCATCGAGCGCGGCGATTTCGTCCTCGTCGACGCACTGGGCCCGATCTCGTACGGCGCAGCTCATCTCCCGGGTGCGATCAACATCACGCCCGATCGCGTCGATGCGCTGGCGGCGCGGCGAATCCCGGATCTCGACACGCTCGTCGTCGTGTACTGCGCCGGCGAGGACTGCGAGAGCTCGGTCGACGTCGGGCGGCGGCTGCTCGAGCTCGGCTACCGCAACGTCTCCCACTACGGCGGCGGCAAGCGCGATTGGACGGATGCGGGCCTTCCGCTCGAGCGGGCGGAACCCGTAGGGCGGTAATCTGGGCATATGAAGCTGACGGTCGGGGCCGTTGTCGCCTACCCACCCCATGGCGTAGGGCGCATCTCGGCGCGGGAGAAGCGCGTCGTGCTCGGCGTCGAGGAGGAGGTCGTCGTCATCGAGCTCGGCAACGAGCTGTCCGTGACGCTCCCCCTCGCCCGCGCGCAGGAGCTCCTGCGGCCGCCGGTCACCGAGGCAGGCATCCGTCGCGTTCGCGAGACGCTTCGCGAGGACGGCGTCGTCAGCGACGAGATCTGGTCGAAGCGCGTGCAGCAGGCCCAGGAGAAGCTCCGCAGCGGAGATCCGCTCGAGCTCGCCGAGATCGTGCGTGACGGCGTGCGGCGCGAGCAGGGCCTCACCGCGAACGGCTCACCGACGAAGCTCTCGACGAGCGAGCGCGCCCTTCACCTGAAGGCGAAGGAGCTGCTCGCGGGCGAGATCGGCGTCGCGCGAGGCGTCGACCAGGCCCAGGCCGAGGCCTGGATCGACGAGCAGCTCGCTGCTGTGAGCTGAGACCCGCCTAGATCTTCGGCGCTGGCGACGGCGCGCCCCACTTCGACCGTCCGCGCCGCGACGAGTACACGCGCCGCGGCGGCGCGATCTTCATGCCGCCCGACGCGAACTGCTCGGTGTGGCCGGCCAGGCGAGCGACACGGCTGACGTCCTCCTGCTGCTCCGGGAGGACGAAGGTGACGCCCACGCCGCTCCGCCCCGCGCGACCGGTTCGGCCGACGCGATGGAGGTAGCCGGAGTGCTCCGCCGGCGGGTCGAAGTTGATGACATGCGTGATGTCGACGAGATCGAGCCCGCGCGCAGCCACGTCCGTCGCGACGAGCGTCGTCGCCTGCCCGCTCTCGAAGCGCCGTAGCGCGCGCTCCCGCTGTCCCTGGCTCAGGTCGCCGTGGAGCGCGACGGCGTCGACCTGGTGGAACGCGAGCTTCTTGACGAGCCGGTCCGCGCCGCGCCGCGTGCGCACGAATACGAGCGCCAGCCCGCGGTCGCCGCGCAGGAGCTCGGCGAGGGTCTCGACCTTGTCGTCGGCCTTCACGGAGACGAAGCGATGCTCGACCTCGCCGCCCTCCTCGGTGTCCAGCGGTGCCGCCTCGCAGTGGACGGGATCCGTCGTGTACATGCGTGCGAGCTCGCCGACGCTCGCATCGAGCGTCGCGGAGAAGAACATCGTCTGCCGCTCGCGTGGCAGGCGGCGAACGATGCGGTCGACCTGTGGCTTGAACCCCATGTCGAGCATCCGGTCGGCCTCGTCGAGGATCAGGATCCGCACGCCGTCGAGCGCGACCGCCTTGCGCTCGAGGAGGTCGTTCATGCGACCCGGCGTCGCGACGAGAACGTGTGCGCGACGAGCGCGCTTGGCCTGCGCGTGCACCGGGACGCCGCCGTAGACCGTCGCGACCGAGATGCCCTGGGGCGCGATCGCCTCGATCTCGCCGGCGACCTGCGATGCGAGCTCGCGCGTGGGAACGAGGACGAGCGCGAGAGGGCCGCGCTCGGAGGCCTCGAGCCGCTCGACGATCGGGATCGCGAAGCCGAGTGTCTTGCCCGAGCCCGTGGGCGCCTTGGCGAGGATGTCTCGTCCCGCCAGCGCGTGGCGCAGGACCTGCTCCTGGATCGGGAAGGGTGTGTGGATGTCACGCTCGGCGAGCGCGCGTGTGATGCGCGTGGGTACGCCGAGATCGGAGAAGGACTGCTGCATTCGATTTCACTCCTATGGGTTGTGCAACGCGTGTTGCTGGGTCGAGATCCGTCTGCCTCGACTGCCCTTAGGAGGAACCGAAGAAGTCAAACCTCACGGGACGACGACGCCGTCCGTGGTTCCAGAGTACCAGTCGCGGCGCCAAGAGCCCCGCACAGGGGCGATTTTTGGCCTCACGCGTACACTGAGAGGACACCGGACGAATACCGAAGGCGCCGTCTGCGCCCTCCCTATCCGTTCATGGCAGGAGGAGACGCGATGGCCACAACGGCGAACGAACGGCTCGCGACCGAACAGGACGGGATCTCACACCGAGTCGCACGGCGCGACGCCAACAGGCGAGCGTCCACCGCGGCCCGCCCCGACGCGGACGCGCAGGGCCTCGTCGAGCTCGCATGCGAGTGCATCAAGGCGGACTGCGAGCGGTACGTGAAGGTTCCGCTCTACGTGTATCGCCGGATGCTCGACGCCGACCAGTACCTGCTACAGGCCGGACACCACGCGTTCGCCCAGTACCGGACCATCATCTCGGTCGGGCTGATGCGGATCGAGGAGCGCATCTGAGCTCTCGGCGCCGTCCGTCGGCGCGCCTTCCAGCAGTTCGCCGTCCGGCCCGAGTGCCGGACCGAGCTCACCGTCGACGACTCCGGTAACGGTCCCGCCCGCTGCCAACGCCTTGCGCTCCGCGGCCGCTGCGCGCTTCTTCTCCTGCTTCTTCTCGCGCTTCTCCCTGACGGCACGCTCACGCGTCATCTTGGCCATCGTCTGCTGCCTCTTGCTCGTCATGCACACGTCCTTTCCGTAGATCGCTACGACCGCGCCGCGGGCGCCGCGGATCTGCCGGCTCGAGCGCCACGCTCGGCTCGGGCGGGACGAAAGGGGCGAACGCGCCGTCTCACCATAGCGGCTCACGTCCGCCCGTCCTGGACGGGCGCGCGCTCGGGAGCGTCGCTCTGGTCCTCACCCGTCAGCTGGAAGAGCTCGAGGACGTGCCCGTCGGGATCGAGGAAGAACACCTGCACGTACCCGTCCCCGCGCGGCATCGGGCCACCCTCGAGCTCCACGCCGTGCTCCGCGAGGCGGGAGCAGGCCGCGTCGAGGTCGTCCACCTCGAACGCGAGGTGGTGCGTCATCCCACGCTCCTTCCCGGCACCCGGGTCGGGCTGCCCGGCGCCACCGGTTGCGTGCGCGTCGGAGAGGAGGTGGACCTCGGTGCCGCCGAACCGGAACCACGCGCCGTCGAACGTGAAGTTGGCCGGGCGAGGAACCTCCTCGAGCCCGAGCGGTCCGGCGTAGAACGCGCGCGAGCGGTCGAGGTCGGAGACGACGAGCCCGACGTGCTGGATCCGCATCGCCACGACTCCTACCGTAACCTCGCGTACCTGCGAAAGGAGGCGGAATGCCGCTGATCAGGGTCGAGCTCTTCGACTACCGCATGAACGACGAGACGAGTGCCGCGCTCATCGAGAAGCTGACGGATGCGCTCTGCGACGCGACGCATCCCGGCCTGAGGGATCACACGTGGGTGATCGTCGAGGGGCACAACCCGAAGAACTGGGGGCTCGGGGGCAAGCCGTGGCCCGTCGACGAGATGCCGCCGGCGCCGTCGTCGTCGTCGTAAGATCGTCCCGTCCACGAGAGGAGGGCGCACATGCCTGTCATCGAGGTGAAGCTGTACGACCGTCGAGTCACCGAGGAGTCCGTGCCGAAGATGATCGAGGCGCTCACGAACGCGCTGCACGAGTCGAGCGGAGCGGCCGTCGAGCACATCCAGGTGATCATCCAGGGCGTTCCGCCGCAGCACTGGGGCCAGGGCGGCAAGCCGAGCGCGTAGGCGCGACCGAGATCGCCCTCAGCTACGCCACTTGACGGTGCAGCCGACCGGCGGCGTGTCGGCGACCGGCGGCGTTTCGCCGGCCAGAGCGGCCTCGATGGCATCGCGAAGGTAGTGCGCCGTCACGTCGGCCTCGTCGCGGTTGTCGTCGACCGCGCCGTGATAGACGAGCGCGCGGTCGGCGTCGAACACGAACGCCTCGGGCGTCCGCTCGGCTCCGAGGGCACGAGCGACGATCTGGCTCTCGTCGTAGAGGTAGTCGATGACGTACGCCGCCTCGCGCGCATGCTCGACCATCGCCTCGAACGAGTCGGCCGGGTAGGCGTCCGCGTCGTTGGAGCTGATCGCGACGATCCTCACGCCCTGCTCCGCGTACTGCCGCTGGAGCTCGTTGATGCGGTCCTCCCACGCGAGGACGTAGGGGCAGTGGTTGCACGACTGGACGAGGACGAGAACCGGCGCGTCCGCGTACTCGTCGAGCGAATGGTTGCGCCCGTCGACGCCGGGCAGGTCGAAGCAGGTGCGGTCTCGATGACGCTCACGACAAGGCCTCCTCGAGTTGCTCACGACTGGGAACCGGTGACGGTCGACCGTCCGGGAGACGGTATACGCGGCACGTCAGGCTGGGCGGCGACTGCGCTCCCGCCTCGTCGACGTCGCGACCGTCGATGCGGATCGTGGGGGATCCCGGGAACGCGAGCCGGACGGCGTCGTGCTGTGTGAACACCTCAATCACGTCGATCGGCTGCTCGAGCCCGTGTTCGGTGAGCACCGCCTCGAGCAGCTCACGCGCCTCCGGATACGAGGGGCAGCCCTCCCAGAAGAGGAACTCGACCTTCACACGTCGGAGGCGACGCGGCTCGAGGAGTTCGAGCTCGACGGCTCCGGCACCCGGCACGATCGCCTGCGTCTCCCGCGCATGGAGCAGCGTCGTCCGCACGATCAGCTTCGCGCGCGCGAAGTTGTCGAGCTGTGTCGGCACCGGGCCGACGCGGCGACCGAGGGCGTAGCCGGCTGCGTTGCGGCCCATCGCCCGATACGACTCGAGCGTGTAGAGCGGCGACATGCCGAAGAGCTCGAGGTTGTCGAGCGGCTGGAGGTCGGCGCGGTGGATGACGGCGGTGCCTTTCGACTGGAGCCCGATCGCGACCCGAGAGCCGGAGAGCCTCGCGCCGTCGTGGGCGATGAAGGCGACGTCGGCGACGCGGCGGACGCGAACGATGCGGGGCTCGCCGCCGCCCTCTCTGACGCCGTCGCAGACGGCCTCAAGAACGGCGCCGTGGTCGAGGTCCGCGATCGTGCGCCGGATCGTCGTCGCGAAGGCAGGGCCGACCGCGACGACGACCTCGGTCGCATCGTCACCCTGCGCCGCCGTGTCGCCCTCCGCCACGATCGGCTCGGCGTCGCTCACCTCGCCCAGGAGCTCGGCGGGCGCGACGACCTGCGGCAACGACTGGAGGAGCGCCCAGCGCTCGCCCTCGAGCCGGTAGCCGGTGCCAGGCCCGGCGTACTCGTTCGGATCGTTGACGGCCGAGTGCACGAGACCGTCCTCGTCGATGACCGCCGACGTCTGGAGGTAGTCGGCGGACACGCGCTGGCGCTGCATGCCGAGTACCGCCTCGGCCACGTCCGCGAAGCCGCCGCGGTCGAGCGCGAGCGCGACATCGAGACCGGACACGCCGCGCTCGAGCAGGTCGTCCGCGGCCTCGACGTCAGCCGCGCGGTCGCGATCGGGCATCTCGCGAGCGTCGTACCCCGAGGTCGCGACGGCCACCTCGTCGTCCGAGATCGCCGGTAGCCCGAGGTCGGCGAACACCGCCTGCACGGCGCGCGCCGCGCGCTCGCGCACGCGCAGGAGCTCCTCCTCGGAGACCGGCTCGATGCCCGCATCAACCTGCCAGTCGCGCTGGATCGTGAGCCACTCGTCGAGGTCGTCCGCGTCGAAGTTCCCGCCTCCGAAGGTGTTGTCGTGTCGCGGCATCACCGAGTACCCCGACGTGACGAAGTCCGTCCCGGGCAGGAACTGGCCCATCAGCTTCGCCGTCTTCCGGATCTCCGAGTGCGACGCGATGGCGTCGTTGCCGGACGCGACCTCGAGGTCGAGCCAGGCTGCGAGCACGTTCTCGCCGAGGATCGCGCGCGTCCCGCCGGGCACGGAGAGGACGAGCGCGACGCACGAGATGGACCCGTTCTGCACGCCCTGCGAGCCTGCCGCGCGGACGACCGCGAGGCAGCGCGCCTCGAGGTACAGCATCGAGAGGCCCTGCGCGTAGCCCATCAGCGCCTCCGAGCCGGTGCCCGAGGTGAACCGCACCTTCACGCCGCGCGACGCGTAGGCGGCGCCGAGGAACGCCTTCGACCACGGCGTGTCGTCGCCGTCGACGAAGACGGGCTCGGTTCCGTAGACGGACAGGGTCTCCGCGTAGGTGACGAGGCCGCGGATCGCGAGCTCGAGGTTGCGCCGCTCCTCCACCGCGCACTGCGTCATCACGCCCGGGCGGCCCGTCTGGGAGCCGACGAGGAGCGCGATCGCGTTCAGCGGCGCGTAGCGGGCCACGCCGACGGTGGTCTCCAGCTCCGCGAAGCCGCGCCGCGCCGCCTCGGCCGCGTCGGCGGCGAGGAGCGCCGGGCTCTCCTTGAGGTTCGTCACGTGCGCCTGGTTCCCCGGCGCGCGCCGCGCGCGGAGCTTCTTCAGCGCGAGCATGAGCTCGACCGGGTCCAGGAGCCCGATGACGCGCGCGAGCTTCGCCGGCGTGAGACCGCGCGAGAGTCGCACGAGCTCGGCGCGCGGAACGTTCACGTCGACGAGCATGTGCGCGAGCTCGACTTCGTCGAGCGCCATCGCCTCGGCCGCCACGTCGAGATCGAGCCCGTGCGCGACGACGAAGCGGTCGATGACGTCGAAGTCCGCGGCCTCGCGTCCGTCCATGCGCGTGACGACCCCGTCGACGACGACCAGCTCCGGCTCGGGGTCGTTCGGCCCGTTCGCCGCGACCAGCCCGAGCTCGGGCAGCGGCGAGACGAGCTGCTCGAGGTGGAGGTCGCGCGTCGCGCGCGATGCGAAGCGACGGCTAGCCATCCGCGAGCAGTCCTCGCTCCGCGTAGGCCGCGGCCGCCTCGCGGACGAACGCGGCGGTCGCCACGGCGTCGAAGCCGTCGAGCCGCGACGCCCACGTCTCGAGCTCCTGCCGCGGTCGCGCGGCCGGGGCGAAGTGCCGTGTAGATCTCGAGGAGCAGATCGTCGGGAACCGCTGCGAGCTCGGCCGCCCGCGCGAGGCTCTCGGCGAGCTGCGTCCGGCCCGCCGCACGCGCGACGTCCGCCTGCAGGCGAAGCGTCGCCGGCGTCGCGCGCATCTCGTCCGCCCCGAGCTCGCCGGCGCGGATCGCGTCGAGCGTGACGTCGTCGAGTGCGACGCCACCGGGGGTCGACACGAGGTCGGGTCGCCGGGCACCAACGGGGTAGTCACTCCTGGGGTCGAAGGCCATGCGCCGAAACTCTAGGCTTGCCTGCGAGCCATGGGCAACGCGGAGCGATTCTCGGGGAAGGTGGCACTCGTCACGGGCGCGTCGAGCGGCATCGGCGAGGCCGCTGCCCGCCGCCTGCGCGACGAGGGTGCGCGCGTCGCCTCTTTCGATCTCCACGCCAAGGCGCCGGAGGACGTGCTCGCGCTGAGCGGCGACGTCTCGAGCTCGACCGACGTCGAGGCCGCCGTCGCACAGGTCCGGCGGGAGCTCGGGCCGATCGACATCCTCGTCTGCTCGGCCGGGGTGCCGGGCGTGTCCCTCGCGACCGTCGACGTCACGGACGAGGAGTGGCGTCGCGTGATGGGGATCAACGCCGACGGCGTCTTCTACTGCAACCGCGCGGTCATCCCGGACATGGTCGAGCGCGGGTACGGGCGCATCGTGAACGTCGCTTCGATCGCGGGGAAGGAAGGCAATCCGATGGCCGGTGCCTACTCGGCCTCGAAGGCCGCAGTCATCGCGATGACGAAGGCGATCGGGAAGGACCTCGCGCGCACGGGCGTGCTCGTGAACTGCGTCGCGCCGGCCGTGATCGAGACGCCCATCCTCGACGGCATCACCGAGGAGCACATCGACTACATGGTCGAGCGCATCCCGATGGGACGCATGGGCGAGCCGGAGGAAGTGGCCGCGCTCATCTGCTGGCTCGCGAGCGAGGAGTGCTCGTTCTCGACCGGCGCGACGTACGACATCTCCGGCGGCCGGGCGGTCTACTAGCGGTGCGCTACGTCCGGGTACGCGGGCCGAACGGGGTGGAGAACGCGTCGGTTCGCGACGGCCGGGTCGTCACGGACGGCGGCGCGTCGATCGAGCCGCTCGATCCCGACACCCTCCAGCTGCCCGAGCCCTACGAGCTCGCGGCGCCGATCCAGGCGCCCGAGGTGTGGTGCGCAGGTGTGACGTACGAGCGCTCCCGCGACGCACGCGTCGAGGAGAGCGCCGCGAAGGACGTCTACACGATGGTCTACGACGCGCCGCGCCCCGAGCTGTTCATGAAGGACGCCGGCATGCGTCGCACGGTCGGCCCCGGCCGCCCGATCGGGATTCGCGACGACTCGACCTGGAACGTGCCCGAGCCGGAGATCGGCGTCGTCCTCGGGAAGCACGGCCGCATAGCGGGCCTCACGATCGGGAACGACGTCTCGTCGCGCGACATCGAAGGCGCGAACCCGCTCTACCTTCCGCAGGCGAAGATCTACGCCGGTGCCTGCGCGATCGGACCGGCGGTGTACGTGGCCGAGAGCCACGACCACTCGTACCACCTCACGCTGCGCGTGACCGACGAGTGGGGGCGCATCGTGTTCGAGGGCGAGACGTTCACCGCGAAGATGCGCCGCTCGTTCGCCGAGCTCGTCGAGTGGCTGCTGATCGACAACCCCGTTCCGCCGGGCAGCGTGCTCCTGACCGGAACCGGTCTCGTCCCGCCCGACAGCTTCACGCTGCTGCCCGGTCACTTCGTCGAGATCCACGTCCCCGAGATCGGCACGCTCGTCAATCCCGTCGTGCGCGCCTCCGAGCTGATCGAAAAGGAGCCCGTCCCATGACCGAGACGATGACCGGAGCGCCCGCCCGCAACTACGTCGGCGGCGAATGGCGCGAGAGCGCGTCCGGGGAGACGTACGAGAAGCGGAGCCCATGGCGGCCGTCGGAGGTGGCGGGGGTGTATCCGGCCTCGACGGCCGAGGACGCGCGTGCCGCGATCGAGGCTGCGCGCGAGGCGTTCCCCGCGTGGGCCGCGCTGCCGGCCGGGCAGCGCGCGGTCTACTTCGCGAAAGCGGCCGCGGCGATCGAGGCGCGCGCCGAGCAGGTCGCGCAGGACATGACGGCGGAGATGGGGAAGCCGCTGCGCGAGGCACGGCTCGAGACGCTGCGCGCCGCGACGATCCTCCGCTACGCGGCAGGTGAGGCGTATCGGCCGATCGGTGAGATGTACGAGCCGTCCGTCGCCGACCAGCGGCTGTTCACGCTCCGCCGTCCACTCGGCGTGGTCGGCCTCATCACGCCGTGGAACTTCCCGATCGCGATCCCGGTGTGGAAGCTCGCGCCCGCGCTCATCTACGGCAACACCCTCGTCCTCAAGCTCGGGTACGAGGCGCCACGCACGGGGCTCCACGTCGCGGAGTGCTTCGCCGAGGCCGGGCTGCCGGCGGGCGTGCTGAACGTGCTGACGGGCTCGGGCTCCAAGGTGGGCGCCGAGATCGTCTCGAACGCGGGCGTGCGGGCGATCTCGTTCACGGGCTCGGTGCCGGTCGGCCGGTCCGTGCGCGACGAGGCGACCGCCCGCGACTGCCGCGTCCAGCTCGAGCTCGGCGGGCACAACCCGCTGATCGTGACGGCGGCCGCGGAGCTCGACCGTGCGGTCGAGGCGGCATACGCGGGAGCCTTCTGGTCGGCAGGGCAGAAGTGCACCGCGACGCGGCGCATCCTCGTCGAGGGCTCCGTCTACGACGCGTTCCGCGACAAGCTGCTCGCGCGCGTCGCGGCCGGCAAGGTCGGGGATCCCGCAGATCCCGAGGTGGAGGTCGGGCCCGTGGTGAACGAGGGTGCGATGGAGGAGATCCTCGGCGCGATCGAGCGAGCTCGCGGCGACGGCGGCACGGTGCTCGCGGGAGGCGAGCGCGCCGACGAGGAGGGCTACCTCATCGCGCCGACCGTCTTCGAGGGGCTCGCCGACGACGCAGAGCTCTCGTGCGAGGAGGTCTTCGGGCCGGTGACGTCCCTCTACCGCTACTCGAGCTTCGACGAGGCGATCCAGCGTGCGAACGCGGTGCGCTTCGGCCTCTCCGCGTCGATCTTCACCCGCGACCTGCGGGAGACGCAGCGGTTCACGAGCGAGATCGAGGCCGGGATCATCCACGTGAACTCGCAGACCGCGGGCGCAGACGTGCACGTGCCGTTCGGCGGGATCAAGGGCTCCGGCTGGGGGCCGCACGAGCAGGGCCGCGCCGCGATCGAGTTCTACACCGAGACGGTCACCGTCTACCAGGACGCGCCGCTTGCCTGACGGGGGCCGCACACTCGTCACCGGCGCCCTCGGCTGCCTCGGCGCCTGGACGCTGAAGGCGCTCGTCGACCTCGGCGAGGAGCCGGTCGGCTTCGACCTCGGCTCGGACGACGCGCGGCTGCGGCTCGCGCTGTCCGAGGAGGAGCGCGCGCGGGTCACGCTCGTCGAGGGCGACGTCACGGACGGCGCAGCGGTCGGGCGCGCGCTCGACGAGCACGGAATCACGCACGTCGTCCACCTCGCCGCGCTGCAGGTGCCGTTCTGCCGTGCCGACCCCGAGCGAGGAGCCCGCGTGAACGTGCACGGGACGGTCGTCGTCTTCGAGGCGGTCAAGGCACGGCTCGGCCGGATCCGCGGCCTCGCGTACGCGAGCTCGACGGCCGTCTACAACGAGTCCGACCCCTCTCCCGCTCCCGAGTCCGGCGGCACGGCGCCCTCGACGCTCTACGGCGTGTTCAAGCTCGCGAACGAGGGAACGGCGCGCGTGTACTGGGTCGACGACGACGTCGCGTCGATCGGCATCCGCCCGTACGTCGTGTACGGGCCGGGCCGCGACCAGGGTCTCACCTCGGGCCCGTCGCTCGCGATGGAGGCCGCGGCACGCGGTGACGGCCACACGATCGCCTACGGAGGGACGGCGCAGTACGACTTCGCCCCGACGTCGGCCGCGCGTTCGCGCTCGCCGCGCGGGCCGCGACGGACGGCGCGCACGTCGCGAACTATCCGGGCGTGCCGTCGACGATGCAGGAGGTCGTCGACGCGATCGAGGCTGCTGCGCCCGCGGTCGCGGGCAGGGTGTTCTGGGAGGAGGGCCAGCTCCCGTTCCCCGAGTCGCTGCAGGCAAACGTCCTCGAGCACCTCGTCGGCCCGCTCCCGCGCACGTCGCTCGCCGACGGCGTGCGCGCGACGATCGACCACTTCCGCGCTCGCGGCTAGGGACCGGCGACAGCTCGCCGGTCGTTCGGGCGCTCACGACAAGCGCGCCTGGCGCCGATAGGAGACGTATGGCGAATGCGACTCGCGACCAGAAGGGCGCGCCGGCCGAAGGGTCATCCGGCGACGAACGCTCGCTGACGACGCGGATGCTAGACCTGATCCATCGCTTCGATGCAAAGGAGCGGCGCAAGCGCAAGAGCTCCGACGCCGGCGATCCGATGCATCAACGGCGGCGCGACGACGAGCCGCCTGCGCCCTCGTCGGACGTCTAGCTCGGATATCGCGGGCGCGCTAGTGGCCTGACACGGCGTGCGGGACGTACAGCTCTTCGAGCCGCGCGAGCTCGTCGTCGGCGAGCACGAGCTGCTCGGCCGCGAGCGCGTCCTCGACGTGCTCGATCTTCGTCGCCCCGACGATCGGCGCCGTCACCCCGGGCCTGTGCAGGAGCCAGGCGAGAGCCACCTGCGCCGGAGGAACGCCGCGAGCCGCAGCGACATCCGACACACGGTCGACGACGGTGAAGTCGACCTCGGGCGTATACAGGCTGTCGCCGAAGGGATCGGTTCTCGCTCGCGTCGTCAGCCGCTCGCCTTCGCGCGTCCGCGAACCTGCGAGGAGACCGCGCGCCAGCGGGCTCCACGGGAGCACGCCGACACCCTGGTCGATGCACTGCGGGATCATCTCCCGCTCCTCCTCCCGGTAGACGAGGTTGTAGTGGTTCTGCATCGACACGAACGGCGTCTTCGCCACGCGCTGCGCCTTTGCGAACTGCCAGGCGTACATGCTGCTCGCCCCGATGTAGCGAGCCTTGCCGGCCTTGACGACGTCGTGGAGCGCTTCCATCGTCTCGGCGATCGGCGTCAGCGGATCCCAGCGATGGATCTGGTAGAGGTCGACGTACTCGTGGCCCAGCCGTTCGAGCGAGGCGTCGATCGAAGCCATGATGTGCTTGCGCGAGAGGCCGCGTCCGTTCTCCCCGGGCATCGTCCGCCCGTGCACCTTCGTGGCGAGCACGTACTCCTCGCGCGTGCCGAAGAGCTTTCGCAGCAAGCGGCCGGTGACCACCTCGCTCTGGCCGCCGTTGTAGACGTCGGCGGTGTCGAAGAAGATGACCCCGCCCTCGACGGCGCGGCGCACGATCGGCTCGGCAGCCTCCTCTTCGAGGGCCCATTCGCGACTCTCGTGCGCGCCGTAGCTCATCATTCCGAGGCAGACGCGCGAGACCCGAAGGCCGGTCGCGCCGAGGTTGACGTAATCCACGGCGCTCAGTGAAGCAGAGGCTTCAGGGTGTCGCGCGCGATGAGGAAGCCGCGCTTGACCAGCTCCTCCGTCGCCCTCGAATGCGCGATCCTCGTGCTCGATCGACACGACGAAGTCGTAGCCCTCGCGGTAGAGGGCCGCAATGAAGCGATCCCAGCGCACCTCGCCGAGCCCGGGGAGACGCGGCACCTGCCAGCCCATGCCGAGCGACGCCGTGCCGTTCCGGTAGAGGCCGTCGCGGTCGATCTCCATGTCCTTCGCGTGGACGTGGAAGAGCTTCGAGGCATAGTCGCGGACGACGCGCTCGTAGTCGATCATGAGCCACACGAGGTGCGACGGATCGAGGTTGAGGCCGAAGCTCGGGCTGTCGACGATCGAGAACATCTCGTCCCAGAGCGCCGGTGACGAGGCGAGGTTCGTGCCGCCCGGCCACTCGTCCCAGCTGAAGATCATCGGGCAGTTCTCGATCGCGATCCGTACGCCGCGCGTCTCGGCGTAGTCGACCAGGCGCGGCCAGACCTTGCGGAACTCGCGGAAGTTGTCCGGGACGTTCTTCGTCTTGTCGCGCCCGACGAACGTCCCCACGAGGCCGACGTCGAGCTTCGCGGCCGCGTCGATGACCTTCCTGAGATGCGTGTTCGCGGCCCGGCGCTCCGCCGGGTCCGGGTGGAGGTTGTTCGGGTAGTACGCGAGCGACGAGATCTCGAGCCCGTTGCGATCGAGGACGTCGCGAACGGCACCGACGTCGAGCGCGCGACACGTCGATGTGCGACGTCCCGGCGTACCGGCGACGCTCGCCTCCGGCGGCGGGCCAGCACGCGACCTCGAGCATCTCGAAGCCCTCGCCCGAGGCCCAGGCGGCCACCTGCTTCAGGGACCGGCGCGGGAAGGGAGCGGTGAGCAGCCCGAGCTTCATGTGTCAGCCGGCGACGACCGGGTTCGTGATCGACTCGAGGCCCTCGATCTCGATCGTCACCTCGTCGCCTGGCTCGAGCAGTCGCTGCGGGTCGCGGAAGACCCCGACACCCGCGGGCGTCCCGGTGAGGATGAGGTCGCCGGGCTCGAGCGTCGTCGTCTGCGAGACGTACGCGATCACGTCGTCGACGCCGAAGATGAGGTTCGCGGTCGTCGAGTCCTGCAACACCTCGCCGCTCACGATCGCCCGGATCGCGAGCGCGTGCGGGTCGGGGATCTCGTCGCGAGGCGTCATCGGCCCGACCGGGCAGAACGTGTCCGGCGACTTGCCGCGCGTCCACTGCCCGTCCGAGAACTGCAGGTCGCGCGCGCTGACGTCGTTCGCGCACAGGTATCCGCGCACGGCCTCGAACGCGTTCTCCTTGGACACGCCCCGGACCCGCTCGCCGATGACGACGCCGAGCTCCGCCTCGTAGTCCGCCTTCGTGACGATCGGCGGGATCGCGATCGCCTCGCCCGGGCCGATGAGCGCGGTCGTCCACTTCGCGAAGAGGAGCGGCGCCTCGGGCAGCTCGGCACCCTGCTCCTCCGCGTGGTCGCGGTAGTTCAGTCCGACGCAGACGATCTTCCCCGGGCGCTCGATCGGCAGCACGGGCGGAAACCTACTGAGGCGAGTGAATTGCGCGCTGTCGAGGCGGGCACGACCAAGCCGGGCGACGCCGGCACGCCTCGTGCAGGCTAGAAGCCTGTGCGAGGCGCGGTGGCGATCCGGCGCAGCGTCGTGGCCGTCATCCGGCCGCGGGAATTTGACATCAAGCCTCTAGACTCGGCCGCGTGAGCCTTCCGGCCTCCTTCGTGGACGAGCTGCGAGGCGCACTGGGCGCGGAGCACGTCATCACCGAGCCGGAGCAGCTGCGAACGTACGAGTGCGACGGGCTGACAGGCCACCGAGCCGTGCCCGAGCTCGTAGTCCTGCCCGGCTCGACGGAGGACGTGCAGGCCGTGCTTCGCGCGTGCTCCCGGGACCGGGTGCCGTTCGTGGCCCGCGGCGCCGGTACCGGGCTCTCGGGCGGCGCGACGCCGGCTGCCGGCGGGGTCGTCGTCTCGCTCGCGCGCATGGATCGGATCCTCGAGATCGACCTCGCGAGCCAGCGTGTCGTCGTCGAGCCCGGCGTCGCGAACCTCGACGTGACGCGTGCCGTCGCGGAGCACGGCTTCTTCTACGCGCCCGATCCCTCGAGCCAGCAGGTGTGCACGATCGGCGGCAACGTCGCCGAGAACTCGGGCGGCGCGCACTGCCTGAAGTACGGCTTCACGACGCACCACGTCACGGCGCTGACCTTCGTGCTGCCCGACGGCGAGGTCGTCGAGCTCGGCGGCGCAGCTCTCGACCCGGACGGCCCCGACCTGCTCGGGGTGATCGTCGGCTCCGAGGGCACGCTCGGGATCGCCACGAGGATCACGCTCAGGATCGTCCGCTCCCCCGAGGCGGTGCGAACCCTCCTCGCGGGATTCCGGACGATGGACGCCGCCGGTGCTCGCCGTCTCCGACATCGTCGCCGCGGGCGTGATGCCCTCGGCGCTCGAGATGATGGACACGCTCACGATCGAGGCGGCCGAGCTGGCGGTCGCCCCCGGATACCCGGTCGGGGCGGGCGCCGTGCTCCTCGTCGAGCTCGACGGCGTCGTCGAGCAGGTCGAGGACGACGCCGCGGAGATCGAGCGGATCTGTGCCGAGTGCGGCGCATTCGAGATCCGTGCCGCGACGAGCGACGCCGACCGTGCGCTCCTCTGGAAGGGACGCAAGTCGGCGTTCGCCGCGATGGGGCGCGTCGCCACCGACTACTACGTGCAGGACGGCGTGGTCCCGCGAACTCGACTTCCGGAGGTGCTTCGCCGGATCGAGGAGCTCTCGCGCGACCACGGCCTCCGCGTCGGCAACGTGTTCCACGCCGGCGACGGCAACCTCCACCCGCTCGTCCTCTACGACGCAGAGGCAGGCGAGACCGAGCAGGCGCGCGAGCTGGCGGAGGCGATCCTCGACGCCTGCCTCGATGCGGGAGGTTCGCTGACGGGCGAGCACGGCATCGGGATGGACAAGGCGTGCTCGATGCCGCGCATGTTCTCCGAGCGCGACCTCCACGTGTTCGAGCGGCTTCGTCGCGCCTTCGATCCGACGGGGATCTGCAACCCGGGCAAGGTGATCCCGACGCCGCGCCTCTGCGGCGAGGTGCCCGGGCCGTACCGTCTCCACCCGCTCGAGAGGGTCGGTGTTGCCGAGCGTCTCTAGCCTCGAGGAGGCCTCCGTCGCGCTGGCAGCGGCGCACGCAGAGGGCCGGCGGGTGCGGATCGGCCACGACGTTGCGACGGACGGGCTGAACCGCATCCTCGAGCACGACCCCGGCGATCTGACGTGCACGGTCGAGGCCGGCGTTCGGCTCTCGGCACTGCGGGCGACCCTCGCCGCGAGCGGGCAGCGGCTGTCACTCGACCCGCCGGGGGATCCGACGGTCGGCGCGCTCCTCGCACGAAACGTCTCCGGCCCGCTCCGGCACCGCTTCGGCGCGCCGCGCGACCTCGTCCTCGGCGTGACGCTCGTGCTCGCCGACGGAACGGTGGCGAACGCCGGTGGCAAGGTCGTCAAGAACGTCGCGGGCTACGACCTCGCGCGCCTCGTCTGCGGTTCCGACGGCCGCCTCGCGTTGATCGCGCGCGCCAGCTTCCGCCTTCATCCGCTGCCGAAGGCGAGCAGCACGCTGGTGGTCGAGACGGACGACACGGCAGCGGTCGCCCTGCGACTCATCGGCTCGCAGCTCCAGCCGAGCGCACTCGACGTCCTCCACCCCGGCCGCGTGGCCGTGCTCTTCGAAGGGTCGGACCGCGCCGTGGCGGCGCAGCTCGCGAATGCGAAGGCGCTCGTCGGCGGCGAGGAGTCGGACGCTTCCGTGTGGGACGAGTCACGAAGCCGCCAGGCCGCGGCGCGCGGGCGAGCACGTTTTGCGCCGGGCGACCTCGCGGCCCAGCTCGACCGATTCGACGAGGCCGTGGTCAGAGTCGCGTCGGGCGTCGCCTACGTCCCGCACGAGATCCCAATTGAAGACGGCGCAGCCGCCGCGCTCGTCGGGCGGATCCGGCGCGAGCTCGACCCGCAGGGGATCCTTGCCGCGTGATCCGCGAGTACACCTCTGACTGCGTCCACTGCGGGTTCTGCCTGCCGACCTGCCCGACGTATGTGCTCTGGCGCGAGGAGATGGACTCCCCGCGCGGGCGGATCCACCTGATGGACGCACGCCTCGACGGCACCATCGCGCTGAACGCGACGGTCGCAGAGCACTTCGACCGCTGCCTCGGCTGCATGGCGTGCGTCTCCTCATGCCCGTCGGGCGTGCGCTACGACCGCCTCATCGAGAGCACACGGGCGACGGTCGAGCAGGAGGTCGAGCGATCGGCGGGTGACCGGCTCGTGCGCGGGCTCCTCTTCCGCGTCCTTCCGTATCCCGGTCGCATGCGCGCCGCACTCCGGCTGGCGCCGCTCGGCCGCGCCGCGCCGCTGCCGCGGCGACTCCGGCCGCTCGTCGAGATCGCCCCGCGCTGGCGTGGGACTGGCGATGTCCCGACGCTCACCCCTGCGGTCGGCACGCGGCGCGCGAGGGTCGGCGTCCTCACCGGATGCGTGCAGAGCGCCGTCTTCCCCGACGTGAACGCCGCGACGGCGCGTGTTCTCGCCGCAGACGGATTCGAGGTCGTCGCGCCACCACAGGGCTGCTGCGGCGCACTCTCCGTGCACGCGGGCAGGCTCGAAGAGGGGAAGGCGTTCGCGCATCGCCTCGTCGACGCCTTCGAGGACGTCGATCTCGTCGTCGTCAACGCATCGGGCTGCGGATCGCACCTGAAGGAGCTGGGCTGGCTCCTCGGCGACGAGCGTGCGCAGACGTTCGCGGCCAAGGTGCGCGACGTCGGCGAGTTGCTCGCCGAGACGCCTCCACGGGCGGCGCGCCATCCGCTGCCCATGCGGGTCGCGCTCCAGGACTCGTGCCACCTCCGCCACGCCCAGCGCCTGCCGCTCTCGTCGCGCAGGTCGCTCACCCGCATCCCCGGCCTCGAGGTCGTCGAGCCGGACGAGCAGGACCTCTGCTGCGGCTCGGCCGGGATCTACAACGTCGTCCAGCCGCAGGCTGCCCGCGAGCTCGGCGACCGCAAGGCCGGCCATGTGCTCGCGACCGGCGCGCAGGCCTACGCGAGCGCGAACCCCGGCTGCCTCGTCCAGATCTCGAGTGCACTCGGCCGAGCGCAGCAGCCGCTGCCGGCACTCCATCCGATCGAGCTCGTCGACGCCTCGATCCGGAACGTCGGCTCGGCACGGCTGCTCGCAGGGACGCGCCGCTGAACGCCGCTACGCTCGGTGCATGCCCGTCCGCTCCGAGCTCCGCAACGTCGCCATCGTCGCCCACGTCGACCACGGGAAGACGACGCTCGTCGACGCGCTCCTCTGGGAGTCGGGGGCATTCCGGACGAACCAGGACGTCGCCGAGCGCGTGCTCGACACGATGGACCTCGAGCGCGAGAAGGGCATCACGATCCTCGCGAAGAACACGGCCGTTCGCTACGGCGGGACGAAGATCAACATCGTCGACACGCCCGGTCATGCCGACTTCGGCGGAGAGGTCGAGCGAGGGCTCACGATGGTCGACGGCGTGCTGCTCCTCGTCGACGCGAGCGAAGGGCCTCTGCCGCAGACGCGCTTCGTGCTGCGCAAGGCCCTCGAGGCGCTGCTCCCCGTGATCCTCGTCGTCAACAAGGTCGACCGCCCCGACGCCCGGATCGAGGCGGTCGTGAACGAGGTGTACGAGCTCTTCCTCGACCTCGACGCGGACGAGACCCAGATCGAGTTCCCGATCGTCTACTGCAACGCGAGGGCGGGCCGCGCGTCGCTCGCGCCCGACCCGGACGCGCTCGCCCCGGACCTGCGCCCGCTCCTCGACCTCATCCTGGAGCGCATCCCGGCGCCGAGCTACGAGGAGGGCCACCCGCTGCAGGCGCTCGTGACGAACCTCGACGCCTCGCCCTACGTCGGCCGCCTCGCGCTCTGCCGCGTCGCGCAAGGGACGATCAGGCGCGGGCAGCAGGTCGCGTGGTGCCGCGCGAACGGGACGATCGAGCGCGCGAGGGTGACCGAGCTCTACGTGACCGAGGCGCTCGACCGCGTCGAGGCAGACGAGGCAGGCCCGGGCGAGATCATCGCGGTGGCGGGACTCCCCGACGTGACGATCGGCGAGACGCTCGCCGATCCCGACGATCCTCGGCCGCTGCCGGTGATCGCGGTCGACGAGCCGTCGCTCTCGATGACGATCGGCATCAACACGTCGCCGCTCGCAGGCCTGTCCGGAGACAAGCTCACGGCGAGCCTCCTCGAGGCCCGGCTGCGAACCGAGCTGATCGGCAACGTGTCGCTCCGCGTCCTGCCGACGGACTCGCCCGACGCGTGGGAGGTGCAGGGCCGCGGCGAGCTCCAGCTCGCGGTGCTCGTCGAGCAGATGCGCCGCGAGGGCTTCGAGCTGACCGTCGGCAAGCCGCAGGTCGTCACCCGCGAGATCGACGGCACCGTGCACGAGCCCGTCGAGCGCGTGTCGGTCGACGCGCCCGAGGAGTACCTCGGCGTGCTGACGCAGCTCTTCGCGCTGCGCAAGGGACGCACCGAGGCGCTCGTCAACCACGGGAGCGGCTGGATTCGCATGGACGTCATCGTCCCGGCGCGCGGGCTGATCGGCTTCCGCACCGAGTTCCTCACCGAGACGCGCGGTACCGGGATCCTCCACCACGTGTTCGAGCGCTTCGAGCCGTGGTTCGGCGAGCTCCGCACGCGGCCGACCGGCGCGCTCGTCGCCGACCGGCGCGGGAAGACCACCTCGAACGCGATCCTGAACCTCCAGGAGCGCGGCTCGCTCTTCGTCGCGCCCGGAGTGGACGTCTACGAAGGGATGATCGTCGGCGAGAACGCGCGGGGCGAGGACCTCGACGTGAACGCGACGAAGGAGAAGAAGCTGACGAACACGCGCGCGGCGTCGGCCGACGCGACCGTTCGGCTCATCCCGCCGAGGCCGCTCTCGCTCGACCAGGCGCTCGAGTACATCCGCGAGGACGAGTGCGTCGAGGTCACGCCGTCCGACATCCGACTGCGGAAGATCGAGCTCTCCGCGCAGCGCCGCCAGACCGCGGCGAGCCGCAAGGCCCGGGGCCTCGCGCCCGTCTGAGGCCCGCTACCCGGGCTCGACCGCAACGGGCCGAAGCTCGTCCAGCCGGTCGACGCGTGCAAGCGACGGAAAGAGCTTCCACCATGCGCCGGCGACGACGACGGTCGCCACCCCGCCGATCACGACCGCCGGCACGGCACCGATGAGCGCGGCCGCCACGCCAGACTCGAACGCACCGAGCTCGTTCGACGCGCTGATGAAGACCATCTCGACCGCGTTCACCCGGCCCCTGACCTCGTCCGGAGTCACGAGCGGCAGGATCGTCGAACGCAGGACGACGCTCACGAGGTCGAATGCCCCGCCCAGCGCCAGCGCCAGCATCGAGAGCCACATCTGGCGGGAGAGACCGAAGACCACCATGCACGCACCGAACCCCGCCACCACCACGAACAGCGTCGGGCCGGCTCGACGGCGGACCGGGTAGCGGGCGATCGCCAGCGCAGCGAGGAAGGAGCCGATTGCCGGTGCCGTCCGCAGGAGTCCGAGCCCGGCGGGGCCGACCTCGAGGATGTCCTTCGCGAAGACCGGGAGCAGGGCCACGGCGCCGCCGAGCAGCACGGCGAACAGATCAAGGGAGATCGCCCCGAGCAGAACGTTCGTGCGACGAATGAGGCGAACCCCGGCCAACACCTCGTCGAGATCTGCGACGCCTTCCACTGCCGGCTGGCGCCCACCGTGGAGTGCGAGCACACACCCGAGGGCCACGAGCGACAGCCCGATGGCGACGACGTACACGAGCTCCGCTCGAATCGCGAACAGGAGGCCGCCGACGGCGGGGCCGACGACGAGCGACAGCTGAAACGCGATCGAGCGCTGAGCGAGTGCGCTCACGAGGATCTCCTCGGGAACGAGCGACGGCGTGAGCGCCCGACCGGCGGCAGCGCCGAACGCGCTGCCCGACCCGGTCACGAACGCGAGCACGTAGAAGGGCCACACGCGCTCCGCGCCGTGGAGCGTGACGCCCAGAAGAGACGCGAAGACGACGACGTCCATGACGATCATGAGGGCGTAGACGCGCCGCCTGGGGAAGCGATCCGCAACGTGCCCGGCGGGAAGGGCGAACAGGAGGAGTGGAAGGAACTCCGCGAGCCCGACGAGCCCGAGATCGAGAGGATTCTCGCGGACCGCGTAGACCTGCCAGCCGATGGCCACCGTCGCCATCGCCATGGCGAAGCCGGTCGTGACCAACGCGACCCAGAACAGCGCGAAGTCGCGGTGCCGCAGCGGGGATCGGCTCTCGCGGTCCATTCCGGAAGCCTAGGTCGACATCGTCCTCGTCCTCGCGGCGAACGATCTCAGAACGCGAACCCCCGGCCTGCGGAGCCGGGGGTTCGTCACACGACGGGAGCGGGCTCGGATGCGGAGGGCAATGCCCGTCCCCGCGTGGCGGTCAGCCTCCTTCGGGGAGTGGTTCGGTTACTCCCCTCGAAGCCGCCGACGCCGAAGTCGAACGCTCGAGCGGGCGAAGTTCCCTCGATCGGGGCAGAGCGATGCCCCTTTTCGACCGGAGCGAGGCTACGCCGCTGCGGGCTCGTCGGTCGGCGTCTCGTCGTCCACGCCGAACTCGACCTCGAGCTTCATGATCCGCGAGCCCTCGACCTCGAGGACGCTGAGCTGGAGCCCGTCGCTGCGAACGGCGTCGCCCACCTCGGGAGCGCGCCCGAGCTCGCCGAACACGAGCCCTGCCATCGTGTGGAAGTCCTCCTGCTCGAGCTCGGTGCCGAACTCCTCGTTGAAGTCGTCGATCGTGTACGTGCCGTCGATGCGGATGTGCTTCTCGTCGATGCGCTCGATGGAGGTGTCGGGGAGGTCGAACTCGTCCTCGATGTCGCCCACGATCTCCTCGAGCACGTCCTCGAGCGTGACGATGCCGTCCATGTCGCCGTACTCGTCGATGACGATGGCCATGTGCTGCTTCTCGCGCCGGAAGTCGGCGAGGAGTGCGGCAAGGTCCTTCGTCTCCGGTACGACGTACGCAGGGCGGACGATCGACTCGAGCTCGACGGACGCGATCCCGAGGTCGTGGATCGCGCCGAAGAGGTCGCGCACGTGGAGGATCCCGAGGATCTCGTCGAGCGAGCCGCGGTAGACCGGGTAGCGCGTGAACGGTGAGTCGACGACCGCTCGAAGAGCCTCCTCGGGCGGCATCTCGACGGCGATCGCGACGACGTCGGGCCGCGGCACCATGACCTCGGAGACCTCCTTCGAGGCGAAGTCGAAGACCTTGTAGAGCATCTCCTCCTCGGCCTCCTGAAGCTGACCGACGTCCTCCGCGGCGGCGACCGAGTGCCGGATGTCCTCACGCGTGTACGCGAGCATCCCCGCGGGTGCCGGGTTGACGCGCAGCACTCGTAGCACGGCGTTCGCCGACACCTGAAGCAGCCACACGATCGGATGCGCGACACGGCCGAGGAAGTCGAGTGGGACGGCGAGCACGACGGCGAGGGCCTCCGCGTTCTGCAATGCGGCCGCCTTGGGCACGAGCTCGCCGAGCACGACGGAGAAGTACGTGAGGATCGCGAAGGCGATCAGGAAGCTCACGGTCGCCGACAACGGCGGCTCCATCAGGTCGGAGATCAACGGCTCGCCGATCGCACCGATCAGGATCGCGAAGACCGTGATCCCGAGCTGCGTGCTCGAGATGAACCGAACCGGCTCGTCCATGAGCCGAAGGGCGGCTCGAGCACCGCGGCTACCGCTGAGCGCGCGCTCCTCGAGCCGCGCTCGGCGCGCGGTGATGAGCGCGTACTCCGCCGCCACGAACACCGCGCTCCCCAACACCAGGAGGAGCACGACGACGATGCGGAGGAAAACGCTCACGCCCCGTCAGGGGCGCTGGTACTCGGCGGGTAGTCGTCGCCCACGATGATCAGGCGGCAGTATAGGTAACGGCCCCGTCGACCTCGTGCCGGCGAGCCGCGTCCTCGTGGGCGAGCCGCTCGAGGTGCGAGAGCGTCTCGGCAATGGCGAAGCGGCGCCCTGCAGCCGGCAGGTCGGCGCCGAAGAGCGCGAACGAGAGCTCGTAGCCGGTCTGGGGCTCGGCCCCGAGAGCAGCCACGGCCTCCCCGAGCCGCACTCGGTGGTGCTCCTGCAGCTCTCGCGCGCGGCCGGCCGGATCCTCGATCGGATCTCCGTGGCCGGGCAGCGCAATCCGCGGCGCGAGCTCGATCGTCCGGTCGAGCGCAGCCAGGTAGTCGCCCAGCGGATCGGCGCGACTCGCCGGCCAGAGCCCGACCGTCGGCGTGATCCGCCCGAGCAGATGATCCGCGGCGACGAGCACGCCGTCGCGGAGGAGGCAGAGCTGCCCGTCGGCATGGCCGGGCGCGGCGATGAGCTCCCAGCCGTCGACCTGCTCGCCGGCGCCGACGAGGATCGGGTCGCGCTGGTAGCGGATGAACGGCCGGTACACGGAGCTCTGCCCCACGAGCTCGTCGGTGACGTCGTCGGGCGCGCCATGGAGCCGGAACCAGTCGACGAGCCGCTCCGACCAGGCGGGATTCCCCCACACGAGCTCGCACTGCGCATAGTCGAGCGTCCCCTGCACGACGGGCGCGCCGGTCAGCTCGTGGAGGTCGGCAGCCGCGCCGACGTGGTCCGGATGGAAGTGCGTGACGAAGATCGTCGCGACACGACCTCCTGCCTGCTCTAGCGCCGCGGCCCACGTCTCCTTCGCGTCGGGGAGCCCGACCCCGGTGTCGACGAGCGTCCAGCCGTCCTCGCCGGGCAGGAGGTACGCGTGCACGTGCCCCGGCCGCGTCGGCAGTGGCAGCGTGACGCGGCGAATGCCGTCACCGAGTTCGTCCATCGCGCGAGCCTACTAGCGATACGAACATATGTTCTATACTTACCTTATGCGCGCCGAATATCGGATCGAGCCGTGCGCAAGTCGGCGCTCACGCAGGTTCGTGGCATGCCGTTTCGGTGGTCGCTGAATCCCTACATGGGCTGCGCGCACCGCTGCACGTTCTGTTACGTGCGACAGTTCACTTCGATCCGGCGCGGCTCGCTCCCGGATCGACGAGCCACTCACTGGAGACGAGCCCGACTTACACTGGAGGCTCCACGACAGTACGGCTACTCACTGAGCTGGGTCGACGCGAGAGGGGAACGAGATGGCGTACGGAATCGTGCATCACTTTCCGGGCGGTACACAGGAGCAGTACGAAGCGAGCCTCGCGGCGGTACATCCTGGGGACGGTCTGCCGGATGGCCAGATCTTCCACGCAGCTGGTCCGTCGGATGGTGGTTGGACGGTTGTGGCCGTCCACGACTCCAGGGAGAGTTGGGAGCAGTTCCGCGACGGCATCCTGATGCCTCGGATGCAAGCGGGCATCGAAGGCGGCCTCCCCGTACCACCACAGGAGACTGCGTTCGAGATCCACAACCTGCAGCCGTAGCAGTCAGCCAAGGACTCTCCACAGAAGGCTCGCCCCGGCGGGCCCTCTGTCGTCCGGCCACGAACTCGCACGTCCGGCAGTTCACTTCCATGGAGGGGTCGGTCAGATGAGCCGCCCCGAGTATCGAATCGAGCCGTGCAGAAGCGCGCTGAACCCGGTGCGTGGGATGCCCTTCAAGTGGTCGCTCAATCCGTTTATGGGGTGTGCCCACAGGTGCACCTTCTGCTACGTCCGCCACTTCGAGCAGCGGGCCGACCGTCCGTCCGACGATCGCTACGGGCGCTCGATCCGCGTCAAGCCGAACGTCGCCGAGGTGCTCCGCCGCGAACTGGCCCGTCGCTCGTGGCAGCACGAGGAAGTCGCGCTCGGCACCGCGACGGATCCGTATCAGCCCGCCGAGGGGCGGTTCCGGCTGACCCGTGCGTGCATCGTCGAGCTGGCCGCGTCGGGGACGCCGTTCTCGATCGTCACCCGCGGTCCGCTCGTCGTCCGAGACCTCGACGTGCTGCGCGCTGCCGCCGCGGAGGTGCAGGTGAGCGTGTACGTCTCGCTCCCCACCCTGGACGAGCGGGTCTGGCGGACGACCGAGCCGGGCACTGCGCCGCCGACGAGCCGCCTCCGGGCGGTGCGCGCGCTCGCCGACGCAGGGATCGAGGTCGGCATCGGCATGGCGCCGATCCTGCCCGGTCTCTCGGATCGCGCCGAGCAGCTCGAGGCCGTCGTCCGCGCAGCCCGCGAAGCGGGCGCGCGAGGGATCTGGGCGAGTGTGGTCCACCTGCGGCCGGGTGTCCGCGAGCACTTCCTCGAGGCGCTCGCCAGCGACTGGCCCGAGCACGTGGAGCGCTACGAAGCGCTGTTCGGTACGCGCGCGTACCTGCCCACCTCGGTCACGAACGCGATCACCGCGCCAGTGCGTGCGGCACGGGTCTCGACCGACTCTCCAAGCCGCCGGCGACCCGTTCGCCCGCAGCCCCGACAGCTCTCGCTTTCGATCTGACGAGGAGGAGCATCCGGCGCGGCGCCGTAGAATCGCCCAGTGGCCGACGAGATCACCTGCCTCATCGCGGACGACCACGAGGTCGTGCGCGAGGGTCTTCGCCTCGCGCTCTCGCGCTCTCCGCGCATTCGCGTCATCGGCGAGGCCGCCGACGGTGCGTCAGCGGTCGCGCTCACGGAGCGCCGACGGCCCGACGTCGTGATCATGGATCTGCGGATGCCCGACATGGACGGCCTCGAAGCGACCGAGAAATTGCTCGAGCTCGTGCCGAACACCGGCGTCCTCATCTTCACGGCGTACGGCGAGCGCTCCCTCCTGCAACGCGGCCTTGAGTCCGGCGCACGCGGCTACATCCTCAAGGAGGCGCCGCACGAGACGCTGCTCCGCGCGATCGAGAAGGTCGCCGCCGGCGAGACGTTCGTCGATCCAGGCCTCATGGCCGAGTTCGTTTCCGCGCAGGGCCAGGCGGATGTGCTGACGCCGCGCGAGCGGGAGATCCTCCAGCTTCTCGCCGACGGGATGTCGAACGCCGATGTCGCGGCGAAGCTCTTCATCAGCCAGGAGACCGTGAAGAGCCACGTGCGCCACATCCTCGCGAAGCTCGAAGCCGACACGCGCACGCAGGCGGTCGCGATCGCGCTCCGCGAGGCGATGATCGATTGACGCCAGACGACCCCGAGCGAGCGCTTCTCGCCGAGCGGATCCTCGCGGAGCAGGAGGAGCGTCGCCGCCTCGCGGAGCTGCTCCACGACGGCCCGGTGCAGCAGCTGGCTGCGATCGCGCAGATGCTCGATGCCGGCCTCGCTGATCTCGCGGCCGGCGAGGCGGAGCGCGCGTCCGACGTCGTGTCGCGCAGCCTCACCCTCGCCCGAGACGCCGCGCGTGACCTGCGCGCGCTCTGCGACGATCTCGAGCCCCGCGTTCTCCACGAGCTCGGCTTCGCGGCCGCGGCCGCCGCGTTGGCGCGACGGATCTCGGCTCGGCACGACGTCGAGATCGAGCTCGACGTCGAGCATGCCTCGGAGCTCGGCGAGAACGCTGCCGTCGCGCTCTACCAGATCCTCCGCGAGGCGACCGAGCAGGCCGTCAGGCGCGGCACGCCGTCGCGCATCGAGATCTCACTCCTTCCGACCGCGGCCGGCGGGGTCGAGCTCGTCGTCGCCGACGACGGACCGCCGGAGCGCCGCGCCACCGTCCTCGAAGCGCTCGCCGACCGGGCCGCGACGCTCAACAGCCGCTTCAGCTCGGAGGGGCGGTATCCGCGCGGCTCGACCATCCGGATCGACGTCCCGCCCTCGGCGGCCCACCGCTAGGGGTCGGCTAGGATCGAGGCGTGGACGGGAACGGCCGCAGCGGCTTCCTCTTCTTCGTGTGGTCGCCGGCCGGGCTACACGCTCATCGAGCGATCCGGGGACGCGCCGCGGCCGGGAACCGAGGTCGAGGACGGAGATCAGCGCTACCGCGTGACGAAGATCGCGCCGTCGCCGCTCCCGGGCGACCCGCGCCCGTGCGCGTACCTCCTGCCGGCCTAGCGACCCCAGCGGCGGAAGGGACACCGCGCACCGCGCTCGCGGTTAGCGAGCGCGCTTCAGGGATCTTCGCGCGACCGAGGGTTCGCGCTAGCGAATCCTCGGTCTTGCGCAACATTCAGTCCAGCGGCTCGTTCTGCACGTTGTGCTCGGTGGCGTACGTGTCGGTGAGCGCGTTGATCTTCTCGGGATCCGGGAACGCGTAGTTGATCTCGACGAACGCGTTCCACTTGTCCGGGAGCGCGTCCTCCGGGAAGATCGCCTCCACCGGGCACTCCGGTTCGCAGGCCCCGCAGTCGATGCACTCCTCCGGATCGATGATGAGGATGCGCCCGAACTCGTGGATGCAGTCGACCGGGCAGACGTCGACGCACGAGCGATCTTTGATGTCGATGCAGGGCTCGGCGATGATGTACGTCACGCGCGCGAGTCTAGCCGCGTGGTTGGCGTCGCCTACGCGGTGTCGGTCGGGCCGGAATCCGTGAGCTCGGCGACCACCTCGGCGGCCCGCTCGACGAGCGCCGACTTGACGATCACCTGGTCGAAGCCGGCCGTGTGCCCTCGCTGCAGACCGGCCTTGTCGGTGTGGTTCGTGTAGCCGAGGATGGGGATGTCGGGCCAGGCGTCGACGACCTCCTCCGGCTCGACGCGGGCGATGTCGGCGATGACGAGGTCGGGCGCAGCGACGCTGTCGCTCGTCACGAGCCGGTGCCCGGGAAGGAGACCCTCCAGCTTTCCGCGGAAGAAGAGGTCGACCCCAACCAGCAGGATCGTCGACACGCGCCGACCCTAGCACCGCCGACGGATGCCGATAATCGGCGGTCATGGGACTCGAGCGCGGACTGGAGCTCATTCGCGACGGCGCCTACTTCGAGGCGCACGAGGAGCTCGAGGACGAGTGGCGCGTCGCGCCGGATCCCGAGCGCGACTTCCTGCAGGGGCTCGTCCACGTCGCGGTCGCGTGGCTGCACGCAGAGCGGGGCAACCGCAACGGATGCGAGCGCCAGCTCGCGAAGGCGGAGCGACGGCTCGCCGGCTACCGGCCGAGCCATCGCGGAGTCGACGTCGCGCGCGTGCTCGACGACGTCGCGACGCGCACGCGAGCATCGTCGAGTGCCGGCTCGCTCGAGCTGCCTGCGCCGCGCGTCTGATCAGAACGCGGGCTCGAGGCCGAGCCACTCGAGGAAGCGGTTCAGGTACACGCGGAGCACGTAGAAGCGCTCGAAGAAGAGGAGCAGGCCGAGCGCGACCATGATCGCGCCGCCGCCGATCTGGATCACGCGGTAGTGGTCGCGCAGCCAGCGGAACGCCGACATCGCCCTGCGTGAACAGCGCGGCGGCCAGGACGAACGGAACCGCGAGTCCGAGCGAGTAGACGCCGAGCAGCGCCGCTCCCTGCACGACCGTGTCGGACGAGCCGGCGAGGACGAGGATCGCGGCGAGCACCGGTCCGATGCACGGCGCGGCACACACCGCAAAGGCGCCACCGAGGAGCACACGCGAGCCACGCCCTCGCGCCTCCTGCAGCAGGCCCGCACCGACGAGCCGCTCGGGCCACGGGAGAAGCCCCATGAATGCGAGCCCGAAGACGACGAGCACGAAGCCGGCGACGCGCTCGAGCAGGAACTGGTCTCCGAAGACGCGGCCCCCGACGAGCGCCGCCCCGACGCCGAGGAGCACGAAGAACGCCGTGAAGCCGACGACGAACGGCACGCTGCCGGTCAGCGACGCGCCGCGCCGTTCCCGGCTGGCCGAGCCGGTCCGCGTCGACGGCCGAGACGGCCGACAGGTACGCGGGGACGAGCGGGAGCACGCAGGGAGCGAGGAACGAGACCATGCCGGCGACGAACGCGACCGGGATCGACGTCCAGCTCACTCGGTCAGCTGTCGAAGCGTGCGAGCTCCTCGTCGACGAGGCGCTCGAGCTGCGGGTCGAGGTGCTCGTCGGCGCCTGCGGGCGGCGGCCCGCGGCGCCTGCTCCACGAGCGGATGAGGAAGCCCGACGACGACCGCTCCTGCGACGACCGCGGCGAGCGGCAGGAGCCAGGCGAGAAGCCCGAAGCCGCCGTCAGGCGGCTTCGCGAGCACCTCGGGCCCGAACTGTGCGACACGAGCGCGTCCTTGATCTCCTGCTCCGAGTCGCCGGCCGCGATCCGCACGCGAATGAACGCCTTCATCTGCTCCGCGATGGGTGCGTTCGACTGATCGAGGGTCGTCTCGCACACCGGGCAGACGAGCTCGGCCTCGAGGTCGGCGGCGTTGGGCGGGCGCGGCAGCAGGCGGCGCCCGCCAGGAGCAGGGCTCGCGAGCACGACGACACCTGCGAGCCGCGTCACGTCGAGAGCGCCTCGTCGATCGCCGACGCCAGCCGGGCGCGCTCCTCCTCGCCGTTCACCGCACCCGCGAACGCGGCGACGACGCGTCCTTCGCGGTCGATCACGAACGTCTCCGGGAAGCCGGTCGACGCCGTAGCCGTCGAGCGTGTGCCACCGGGTCCGTCGTAGACGAGCGGGAACGTGAGGCCGAACCGGTCGCGCGAAGCGGCGCGCGTCGGAGCGGAAGTCCTTGGCGTCGAGCCCGACGACGACGAGATCGTCGCTCGCTGCCCGTTCGCGCCACACCTGCTCGAGGTACGGCGCTTCCTCCTTGCAGGGGATGCACCACGACGCCCAGAAGTTGAGCGACGACCGCCTTCCCGCGCAGCGACGACAGGTCGAGCTCGCCGTCCCGTCGAGCCGCTCGAGCGTGAAGTCGGGCGCCGCAGGCCGATCGCCGCGATTCGCCTGCTTCGCGAGGTCGCCGCCCTCGTCGTTCAGCAGCGACCAGGCGAGGAGGATGAAGAGGAGCGCGACGAGGCCGATGGCCACGCCCTGGGCCACGAGCCGGGCACGCGACGCCATCGCTACTTGTTGATGATGAAGACCGGCGTGCCGACCTCCACGTGCTGGAAGAGCCACTCGGCATCGGGGATGCGCATGCGAATGCAGCCGTGCGACGCCGAGTAGCCGATCGAGGCTGCGTCGGGCGTCCCGTGGATCCCGACGTACGGCGCCGAGAGCCCCATCCAGCGCGTGCCCAGCGGGTTCCCCGGGCCTGGCGGCACCGGATCGGCGTCCTTCGCCCACGGAGACGGCGGCGGATACCACCATGGATTCCGCTGCAGGGTCACGATCTCGTAGTCGCCGAGCGGGGTCGGGTATGCCGCCTGGCCGGTCGCAACCCCGAACCAGCGGACGAACTTGGCATCGTCGAAGAAGAGGAGACGGTTCGAGCCGCGGAGGATCACGACAGCCTCGTCGAGCTCGGCCGACTCGACCTTCGGCTTCGTGATGTCGTACGGCAGGCGGATCGGCGCGCGGCTGTTCGTCGCGAACGCGGTCCGGATCGAACGTCCGGTGGCGAGCCGCTTGAGATGCCGTCCTTCCTGCGATGCGACCGCGTGCGGCTTCGTCCCCTCGAGGGCGATGCGCGCGTCGAGCGCCTCCCGGTCGACGCCCCTGCCGAGGCGGTCGACGTACGTGCGAACGCGCGCCTGCGAGACCTCGACGTCGAGCGGCACGAGCGCACCCGGACGCGCGAAGCGCGCGCGGCGAACGGCCTTCGGCACGTTGGGCTTCGCGCCGAGAGCGGCCGGCGCGAGATCGATGGTGCGCGTGTCGTCGACGACGAGCCGAAGCGGGCGTGAATATGCCTTCAGGACGGCCTTCCCGGCGCGGTACGGCATCATGCCGCCGACCTTCACGCCGCCGACCGTCACGCCGAAGGCGATGGGCGCCGGGGCCGGAGGCTCGACCGGAGGCTCGGTCGGGGGCGGCTCCGTCGGGGGCTGGGTCGACGTCGGAGGTTCCGTCGCCTGGGCAGGCGCGGCGGTCCCCGCACCCGCTTTCGCGGCGAGCCCGAACGCGGCTGCGAAGCCGAGGAGGGCGCACACGACGAGCGCGAGTGCGCCGAACAGGCGGACGGCGGCCTTCACGTTTCCAGTGTAGACGTGAATATCAGAGGATCGTTCGTGACCACGGCGTCGACTCCCGCCTCGGCGACGCGCGCGAGTATCGCCGGATCGTCGACGGTCCACGTGACCACGGCCGCGCCGCGCGCATGCGCCGCGCGGACGCTCGACCTGGTCACCAGCGAGTGGTGCAGGACGACGTCGTGCGCCCGAGTCACCGCAAGAAGGGGCCGGACGAGAGGCGGGGTCACACGCCGCAGCGTCCGGAGCGCGAGGCGTCCGAGCGGCGCACCGCGGCCCTGATCGGAGATGCGGAAGATCCGCCGCGGAATGGTGAGCCCGACTCGCACTCCGCCGTCGATCGCCGCGACCGCACGAGCCGTTCCGAGGTAGTAGGAGCTGACGAAGCTCCTGCCGGCGAGATCGAACCGGCGGATGGCTCCGACGACATCCTGCTCTCGTCGTGTCAGCTTCAGGTCGAGATGAAGGCCGATCGCCGGCGCTTCGTCGACGAAGAATCGCAGCGCCTCGTCGAGGGTCGGCGTGTCCGGGCCGACGTCGCCGGGCCCGTGCGCGACGACGAGACTGCCGTCGGCGACCTCGATCACGTCGAACTCGACGAGGTCGACGCCCGCCTCGATCGCGGCGCGGAACGAACGCAGCGTGTTCTCGGGCGCGAGCGCCGCAGCACCCCGGTGGCCGATGCGAAGTGGACGTCCGTTCCTGCGCTCGAGCGCGATCACGGTGTCGGCCTCGTCGGCAGGTAGTCCTCGTCGATGCGCCCACCCTCAGCCGCGTAGGCCACGATCATCCGGTCGGTCAGCCACTCGACCGGCGCACGATCGTCCGTCCACGGCCGCTCCGACCGCTCCACGGGACGGGCCTCGGCGGCAAGGAGTCGACGCAGCGAGGCGAGCGCGGGGGGCCCGCTCGCCAGGCGGCGCCGCAGCTCGGTGCGCGAGAGCGGCTCGGTGAGGCCGAGCACGATCGTGTTGAAGCGGAGCGCCGGCCACTCGAGCACCTGCGGCAGCTCCGCCGCGAGCGTCCCGCCCACTGCGCGCACGAGCCGCTTGTCCTCGGGAACCGCAGCGACGTTCAGCGCCACGATCCCGCCCGGAGCGAGGTGATCGCGGACGAGCCGGAAGAACTCGCGCGTCGCGAGGTAGAACGGTACGTACGGCTGGCGGTATGCGTCCACGACGATCAGGTCGTAGCGCGCGTCGGTCGAGCGGAGGAACGGGCGCGCGTCGGCGTCGTGCACCGTCAGCCGCGGGTTCTCCCCCATCCCGAAGTAGCGCATCCCGACGCGGCTGACCGCCGGGTCGAGCTCGACGCCGTCGATCTCCGCAGCCGGGTAGTAGACACCGAGCGCACGCGCCGTGGTCCCGGCCGCGTTGCCGAGAATCGCGACCCGCTCGAGCGGACGGCCGAGGAGCGGCGGGACGGCGAGGTACGTGTCCCACTCGCCGCCCGTGAGCACGGAGTACGGCCACCACAGCGAGTGGATCGCAACGCCCTCGTTCAGATGGAGCACACGCCTCCCGTCGGGTCGTTGGACGACGGCGATGTACTGGTACGTCGACGTCTCCTCGTGGATCAGGCCCTCCTCGCCCTTGATCGCGCCCGGCGGGACGAGCAGCAGCATCGCGAGGAGCGCGGTCACGGCGAGGTAGCGCGCGCCGAGCAGGAAGCACGACGACGCAGCCAGCACGGCCGCGACGACGAGGAACGTCCGCTGCGTGCCGATCGCGGGGATGAGGACGAGCGCGGGCAGGAACGTGCCGAGCAGCGATCCCGCAGTCGAGAGCGCATAGAGCCTGCCGGCGACGGCCCCGGCTGTCGCGATCGACGCGACGCCGAGCCGGATCGCGAACGGAGAGACCATCCCGAGGAGCACCACCGGCGGCGCGCACAGCAGCAGGACGGCGAGGAAGCTCCCCACGACCGCGCCCGCCGACGCGGTGTCGAGCCCCTCGACGGTGAAGTCCAGGAACGGCTTCGCCGCGAACGGGATCACCGCGACGAACACCGCCGCCGACGAGCACGATCCCGCCGAGGAGCCTCGGCTCGGGCCGTCGGTCCGCGAGCCTGCCACCGAGCCAGTAGCCGAGCGCGAGCGCGGCGAGCACGATCCCGATGAGGTTCGCCCACACGAGCGTCGAGGACCCGAAGTACGGCGCGAGGAGGCGCGATGCGGTGATCTCGGTCGCGAGGGCGCCGATGCCGGCACCGAAGACGAGCGCGCCGAGCGCGAAGCTCCCGGGCCGCTCGCCCGCGGCGGTGCGGGCGTCATCTACAGGCCGAAGACGCGCTCGATCTCACCGAGCGTCCGCGCCGCGAGCACCACGGCGACCGCGACGACGACGGCGACGACGAGCCAGAAGCGAATCCCCGCCCAGCGCTTCTCGCGATGCCACCGTGCCTTCGCCGCTCGCCGTGCACGGTGGTGCCGATAGGAGCGGGAGATCGCGTCTGGATCGAGCGGAGGCTCGTCCTCGCGGGCGGGCGGCTCCGACGTCGACGGCGCTGGATGTGCCACGGGGGAATTCTAGGAACGAGATTCCGTCGCGTGAAGGGCTGTCCCGTCGGGACGAGGTCATATGCTTCACGCGATGCAGCGCCCGAAAGGCCGAAGCGGCATGTCGTTTCCCGGTGCGAGCGAGCTCTCCGGCATGGGTGGGCGGCTCACGTTCCTCTTCGGCCTGCTCCTGGCGCTCTCGGCCCTGACCGGCTGGTACACGGGCGAAGGCAACGGCACGACGGTGTCCGTCATCGGCTGGCACACGGGCACGATCGGGAAGGTCGTCCTGTTCCTCGGCCTCGCCGCGGTGCTGCTCGTCGTCCTCCGCGAGGTCGGCGTGAGCATGCCGGCCTCGGTGCCCGAGAGCCTCGTCACGATCGGCATCGGCTCGATTGCGACGATCCTCGTGCTCATCCGCATCATCTCGATCCCCGACAGCTTCTTCTTCGCGAGCCGCGGGCTGGGCATCTGGATCAGCCTCGCGTGCTCGGTGGGGATCATCCTCGCCGGGCTGCTCGAGGCGTCCGAAGAGCTCTGACGCAGCTACGGGCCGGTGACCGTGACGGTCACCGTCTGGGAAGGCGCGTCCTGCGGAAGCGGCGTCAGCGTCCTCACGATCGTCTCCGCTCCGCCCGACCTCGGTCTCTCGTCGAGCGTGCGCGCGAACGCGATCCCGAGGAGGAACGCCAACACGAGGCCGACCGCCACCAGGACCAGGCGCCCCACCGCATCGCGGCGGCTGCGCCGGGCACGGCTCGTGCGACCGGACGGCTCGAGCATCGTCACGGCTGGTAGTCGACCGCTCCGCGAGCGTAGAGGTGGAACGCAGCTCCTTCGACGAGCGTCAGAGTCCGTGGCCAGCCCGGCGCCGCCTGCTCGGCGAGCACGACCTGCGCCCAGGCGTCGGCGGCCGCGTACTGCTCGGCGAGCTCGCGGAGCGTGAAGGTCCCGCCCACGCGCCGCCGCAGCTCGGTCGTGATCGCGTCGAGCTGAGCGCGCAGGCGCTCCTCGAGCTTGGGGTCGCGCGCGACCTCCGTCAGGTCGCGGTAGGCGTGCGCCCACTCGAGCCGTGCGCTCTCGACGTCAGCGGACATCGCGCGGGAGACTAGTCGTCGTCGCGGAACGGCTCGGAGCAGCAACGCTCCGTCGGCCAGGGCGCCTGCACCTCGGCGAGGATGCGCTCGCCGAGCACGTAGCCGGGACGTGCGAGGGCGAACGCGACGTGAGCGTGCAGGCACTTCAGGTGCGCCGGTGAACGCGAGCCGCCGATGCCGAGATCGAGCGAGGCGCCGTCGTCCGAGCGCTGGTCGGCTCCGGCGAGCTCTCGTCGGACGCGACGCTGCTCGTCGGTGGCGCGAGCGAGCGACTCGGCGAGCTCCGCGTCCTCACCCACCTCGCGGCTCCACCGCTCGACGCCACCGGCAGCCTCGAGCCGTGCGATCGCCGACACGAGGTGCGGACAGGTGACGTAGTACGTCGTCGGGAAGGGCCGCCCGTTCGCGTCGTACGGCTCCTGCTCCGTCACCGCCGGAAGGCCGAAGGGGCACCGTGCGACGACTCGGCGAAACGCGCGCGGCGAACGCCCGAGCTGCCGCTCGACGACCGCTCGATCGTCCATGGCCGCGAAGACTACGGTCGCCCGGCGGTGCGCGCCTTCCGCCAGGCCGGGATGCCCTTCACGACGAAGAGCCTCTCGCCGGGCTTCACGTATCCGATCCTGCGCGCCTCCCGCTCGAGCGAGTCGACGCTCGTCGAGTTGACGAGGCGAAGCTCGAGCTCCCCGCGCACGAGCCGCAGCGAGTCGACGTCGGCACGCTGGGTCGTCAGGTCGTTGCGGGTCTCGAGGTACGACGCGATCGGCCGGTAGTAGAGGTAGACGGCGACGCCGAGGATCCCGAGCGCCCAGAGCAGCCGAAGCCGCCGGCGCCCGATGCGCGGACGCGTCCTCCGTCTCCTCGTCGGAGCCTTGTCCTTGGCCCTCCCTGCCACGACGTCGGGTTCGACGCGCGCGGCGCCGCCCCTGCCCTAGGCGACGTCGACCTTGATGACGTTCGTGGAGCCCGGGATGTTCACGGCGGTGCCGGCGGTGAGGACGACGCGGTCGCCGGGCTCCACGATCCCCGCGTCGCGCGCCGTGTCGATCGAGATGCGCCACAGCTCCTCGACATCGGTCACCTCGGGAATCTCGAGCGGCGTCACGCCCCACTCGATCGCCATGTGCTGCAGCGAGGCCTGAACGTGCGTCAGTGCGACGACCGGCCTGCGTGGCCGGAGGCGTGCGACGGCCGACGCCGTGCGCCCGGTGAAGGTCGGCACGAGGATCGCCTTCGCTCCCAGCGCCTCGGCGAGGTCGCAGGCCGCGTTCGACATCGCGCGTCCGACGGTCGGCTCTTCGAGCGCCGACGGGAGCTGGTGGCGGTAGCCGAGGCTCGGCTCGACGGCGCGGGCGATGCGGGTCATCGTGGCGACCGCCTCGACCGGGTACCGCCCGACGGCAGTCTCGGCCGAGAGCATGAGCGCCGAGGTCCCGTCGAGGATCGCATTCGCGACGTCGGATGCCTCCGCGCGCGTCGGCTCCGGCCGCTCGATCATCGTCTCGAGCATCTGCGTCGCCGTGATCGCCGGCTTCCCGCGATCGAGCGCCTCGAGGATGATCTTCTTCTGCAGCAGCGGGACCTCGGCGGTCCCGATCTCGACGCCGAGATCGCCGCGGGCGATCATCACCGCGTCGGCGACGTCGAGGATCGCCTCGAGCTGGGCCACAGCCTCCTTCAGCTCGATCTTCGCGATCACCCACGCAGGCGAGCCCGCAGCCTCGATCCGCGACTTGAGCGCTGCGACGTCCAGATGCGTGCGCACGAACGACTGCGCGACGTAGTCGACGCCCAGCGAGAGCGCGAAGTCGAGATCCGCGAGATCCTTGTCGGTCAGCGACGGAACCGGGAGCGGGACGCCGGGGACGTTGACGCCCTTGTGCGGCTCGACGACGCCGCCCGTGACGACCTCGCAATGCGCACGCACGCCGTCGATCCGGTGGACGCGAAGGCGGACGTGGCCGTCGTCGATGAGGATCTCGTCGCCCGCCTCGAGCACCGAGGCGAGCACGTCGGGCGCGACGGGAAGGTCGTCGGAGCCACACGCATCCGCGCCGGCGACGACGATCGAGTCGCCGGCTTCGAGCTCGGCCGGGGCCTCGAGGTCGCCGATCCTGATCTTCGGTCCCTGCAGATCCGCGATGAGCGCGAGCGGGCGTCCGATCTCGGCCTGCACCGCGCGAGCACGGCGCGCGCTCGCCTCGTGGTCCGCGTGTGTCCCGTGAGAGAAGTTGAGCCTGATGCCGTCCATGCCCGGCGTCGGCGAGCTCGGCCAGCCGCGCCTCGTCGCTCGAGGCGGGCCCGATGGTGGCGACGATCTTCGTTCGTCGGCTCGGTGGCGTCATCGGCGCAGGCTATGCGCCTGCGGAAGCGCGCGCCCAGCCCGGGGATACACCGCATCGTCACCCAGCTCTTCCTCGATCCTCAGCAGCTGGTTGTACTTGGCGACGCGATCCGTGCGCGAAGGGGCGCCGGTCTTGATCTGCCCCGCGTTCACCGCGACTGCGAGGTCCGCGATCGTCGTGTCCTCGGTCTCACCCGAACGGTGGGAGACGACGGTCGCGTAGCCCGCACTCCGCGCGAGCTCGATCACGTCGAGCGACTCGGTCAGGGTCCCGATCTGGTTCACCTTGACGAGGATCGCGTTCGCGACGCCTTCCTCGATCCCGCGCCGGAGGAAGTCGACGTTCGTCACGAAGAGGTCGTCTCCGACGAGCTGAACGCGCTCGCCGAGCTCGTGCGTGAGGCTACGCCAGTCGTCCCAGCCGTCCTCGTCGAGCCCGTCCTCGATCGAGACCAGCGGGAAGCGGTCGGCGAGGTCTCCGTAGAACTCGATCATCGCGGCCGGGTCGAGCGTCCTCCCCTCGCCGGGAAGGTCGTACTCGCCCTCGCGGAACACCTCGCTCGCGGCCGGATCGAGCGCGATCCCGATCCGCTCACGGTGTCCGGCGCGCTCCGCAGCGTCGAGAATCGCCTCGATCGCATCCTCCGTGGACGCGAGGTCCGGCGCGAAGCCGCCCTCGTCGCCGACTCCGGTGGCGAGCCCGCGCTCGTGGAGCACCGCCCGCAGCGTGTGGAACACCTCCGCGCCGATGCGCAGCGCCTCGGAGAAGCTCTCGGCCCCCGCGGGGACGACCATGAACTCCTGCAGGTCGAGCCGGTTCTGCGCGTGCGCGCCGCCGTTGATCACGTTCATCAGCGGCACGGGCAGCGTGCGAGCCGCCTCGCCACCGAGGGCGCGGTACAGCGGCTCGCCGGCGTCGGCAGCCGCGGCCTTCGCGACAGCGAGGGAGCAGCCGAGGACTGCATTCGCACCGAGCCTGCTCTTGTTCGGCGTTCCGTCGAGCTCGATCAGGATCCTGTCGAGCTCGCGTTGGTCGGCGGCATCGAGACCGACGGCGGCGCTCGCGATCTCGCCGTTCACGTTGGCGACCGCGCCGAGCACGCCCTTGCCGAGGTACACGGCCGGGTCGCCGTCTCGAAGCTCCACTGCCTCGTGCTCGCCGGTGGACGCGCCTGAGGGAACCGCGGCCCGACCGAACGCTCCCGAGACGAGGCGAACGTCGACCTCGAGCGTCGGGTTGCCGCGAGAGTCCAGGATCTGGCGAGCGTGGACGTGCGCGATCGCCGTCAAGCGAGCTTCTCCTTCGCGCGCTCGTAGTACGCGTCCTGGGCGTCGAGATCGAGACGCCGCCAGTCGTCGCCGGCGCCGTATCGGCCAGATCCGCCGCCAGCTCGACCCGCTCCCTGAAGCGCCGGGTCGTCGCACGCAGTGCGAGCTCCGGATCGACGTTCAGGCGACGAGCGACGTTGACGACGGTGAAGAGCAGGTCGCCGAGCTCGTGGAAGACAGCGGCGTCGGGCTCTGTCTCGGGAGCGGGCACGTCCGCGGCCGCGATGGCCGACTCGAGCTCGTCGAGCTCCTCGCGCACCTTCGCGAGCGGTCCGGTGAGGTCCGGCCAGTCGTATCCGACGGCAGCGGCCCGGCGCTGCACCTTCCGCGCCTGGAGGAGCGCGGGCAGCGCCTCGGGGACGTCGTGGAAGATCCCGACCCGTCCCTCCTGCTCGGTCTTCAGCGCCTCCCAGCGCTCGCGCACACGGCCCGGCGTCCGCGCGTCCGCGTCGCCGAACACGTGCGGGTGCCGGCGAACGAGCTTCTCGTGCACCTCGCGCGCGACGGACTCGAGGTCGCCCTCTCCTCGCTCCTCGAGCAGGAGCGAGAGGAAGTAGACCTGGAAGAGGAGGTCACCCAGCTCGCCGCGCAGCGCCTCGTGATCTTCCGCGAGCGCGGCGTCGGCGACCTCGTATGCCTCCTCGACCGTGTGCGGGACGATCGTCCGCTCGGTCTGCTCGCGATCCCAGGGGCACTCCCGCCGCAGTTGCCGGGTCAGGTCCTGGAGGTCGAGAAGCGCCTCCGCGAGGCTCATGGCGGGAACCTACTGGGTGGTGGTGTCGGTGGGCGCGTCCGGCAGCGCGGGCGGCTCGTAGCCGGCCGCGTAGCTGACCTTGCCCTCGTAGTCCTTCTTGAGGTCCTCGACCCACGCCTGCATCTCCTCGTTGCGCTTCTGCTGGAGGAGTGTCGTCCGGATCGACGCCCTGACCTTGTCGAGCGAGGTCGTCGTCGCCTTCCGGACGTCGGAGACGGCCTCGATCACGTGGTAGCCGTACTGGGTCTTCACCGGCTTCGAGAGCTCGCCCTTCTCGAGCGCGAACGAGACCTTGTCGAACTCGGGAACGGTCTGGCCGCGTGAGATGGTGAGCTTCCCGCCCGAGTCCTTGCTCCCGGGGTCGGCGGAGTTCTCCTTCGCGAGCGTCGCGAAGTCGGCGCCGTTCTTCAGCTCGTTGTAGATCTCGTCGGCCTTCGCCTTGCTCGCGGCGAAGTCGACGTTGCCGTCCTTGTCCTTCTCGGCGATGAGGATGTGGCGGACGTCGCGCGACTCGGGCGTGCCGTACTGGGATGCATTCGCGGTGTAGTACTGGAGGATCTCCTCCTCGGTCACCTTCGAGTCCTTCGTGACCGCGTTGAAGATCTGCTGCGAGAGCACGGAGGCCTCGAGCGCGTTCGCGCGATACTGCGCCGACGTGAAGCCCTGCTGCTTCAGCGCCTTCTCGTAGTCCGCGCGCTTGCCGCCGAAGCGTGACTTGATGAGCTCCTCCTCGGCTGCGTCGACGTCCTTGTCCTTGACGGTGACGCCGAGCTCGTCGGCCGCCTGCCGGAACTCCTGCGAGCTCGACCAGGTACGCGACGTACTGCTGCTGGAGGGTCTGGTACTCGGGAGTTCCCGCCTTCGGGAATGCCTGGTTCTGCGCCTTGTAGCCCTGCTTGGCCTGGTCGACGAGCTCGCTCAGCTGCGCCTTCGTGATCTCGGTCCCGTTGACGACCGCGATCGCACCCGCGGGCACGTCTCCCGACCCACCGCCGCCACACGCCGACGCGGCGAGCGCGACGGTCGCGAGGAGAAGGGCAAGCGTGAAGCGTGGGGCGGTCATCGGAGCCGGTGTCTTATAGCCAAGAGGGTGTTAGGCAGAGGTTGTGGTCTGTTTCGAAAGGGACGGAGAAACGGTTCAGCGGCACGAAAAAGGCCGCAACTCAGGCGGCCACGCGGGCCTGGACAATAGCATCGGGGAGCTCGAGCGCATCCTTGAGGGTCTCGACGCGCAGGGACACCTCTCGCTTCTGCGTCGAGTAGATGAGCGTCGGTGCGTCACCCACGAGCACGCGCACCTCGGCGGAGCCGAGCGCGAGCGGGCCCACCGTGACCCGTCCCCCGCGGAAGACGAGGTAGTCCGCCCCGAGGCGGGCGAGCTTCAGCTTGGCCTCCTGGATCGCGAACAGGTTCTCGACGGGCTCCGGAAGGGGGCCGTACCGATCCTCGGTCGCGGAGACCAGCTCGCGCAGCTCGTCCTCGTCCTCGGCGAGGGCGATCCGGCGATGGAGGTCGATCTTGAGTGCCTCGGCCGCGACGTACGACGCGGGCACGTAGGCGTCGACGCGCGCGTCCACCCGTACCGGCCGGGCTGCCGCGCGTCGGCGCCCCGTGAGCTCGGCGACCGCCTCGTCCAGCATCTCGACGTAGAGCTCGAAGCCGAGCGCGGCGACGTGGCCGGACTGCTCCGGGCCGAGCAGGTCTCCCGCCCCGCGTATCTCGAGATCGCGCATGGCGATCTGGAACCCCGAGCCGAGCTCCGTGTGGTCGGCGAGCGTCGACAGCCGCGCTCGCGCCTCCGGCGTGAGCTCGGATGCGTCCGGGTAGAACAGGTACGCGTACGCGAGCACGTCCGAGCGGCCCACGCGGCCACGGATCTGGTAGAGCTGCGCGAGCCCAAGGGCGTCCGCGCGCTCGACGACGAGCGTGTTCGCCTGCGGGATGTCGATGCCCGACTCGATGATCGTCGTCGAGATCAGGACGTCCGCGTCACCCGCGAGGAACGCGTGCATCCGCTCCTCGAGCTCCTTCTCGGACATCTGCCCGTGCGCGACGAGGAACCGCAGCGACGGGCAGAGCTCCTCGAGCTTCTCCCGCACCTCGTCGATCGACTCGACGCGGTTGTGGAGGTAGAACGCCTGTCCTCCTCGCGCGTGCTCGCGCTCGAGCGCTGCCTTGATCAGATCCTCGTCGTACTCGCCCACGGTCGTCCGCACGGGGCGGCGGCCGGAGGGCGGCGTCTCGATGATCGAGATGTCCCGCAGCCCCGAGAGCGACATGTGGAGGGTCCTCGGGATCGGGGTGGCGGAGAGCGCGAGCACGTCGACCTCCAGCCGGAGGGAGCGAAGGAGCTCCTTCTGGGCGACGCCGAAGCGCTGTTCCTCATCGAGCACGACGAGGCCGAGGTTCTTCGGGATGACGTCGCGCGAGAGGATGCGGTGCGTCCCGACGAGCACGTCGACCTTTCCCTCCTGGAAGTCCGCGAGGACGCGCGTCTGGTCGGCGCGGCTCCGGAACCGCGACACCATCTCGACCCGCACGGGGAAGTCGCGATACCGCTCGCGGAACGTGTTCCAGTGCTGCTCGGCGAGGATGGTGGTCGGACAGAGGACGAGCGTCTGTCGGTCGTTCAGCGCGACCGCGAACGCGGCCCGCACGGCCACCTCGGTCTTGCCGAATCCGACGTCGCCGCAGACGAGCCTGTCCATCGGCCGCCCCGCCTCGAGATCCTCCTTCACCGCTTCGATGGCCTGCTGCTGATCCTCCGTCTCCCGGTACGGGAACGAGCTCTCGAGACGCTCGAGCCAGTCGTTCGAGAGGTCGAGCGCCTGGCCGGGTGCCTGCCTGCGCTGCGCGTAGAGGGCGAGCAGCTCGCCCGCGAGCTCCCGCACCGACGCTCGCGCGCGGCTCTTGAGGTTCTGCCAGGCCTTCCCGCCGAGCTTCGAGAGCGACGGCGCTTTCGCATCCGCACCGATGTAGCGCGAGACCTTCCCGATCTGCTCGTGCGGCACGTAGAGCCGGTCCTCAGCCTTGAAGGCGAGGAAGAGGTAGTCGCGCGTGACGCCGGCGACGTCCTTCGTCTCGAAGCCCAGCAGCCGCCCCACGCCGTGGTCCTCGTGGACGACGTAGTCCCCGACGCGGAGGTCGGCGAACGACTGCAGCGCGCGGCCGAGCCGTGTGTCGACACGCGGCGGGCGCTTGCGGAAGACCTGCGTGTCCGGGAGGACGGCGATGCCGAGGTCTCGCCAGACGAAGCCGCGGCGCACCGGGCTGACGACGAACGCGAGCGACGGGTCGGGCGTCAGCGTGGCGATGTCGTCCTCGACCGTCGCCTCGACCTTGCGCAGGAGTCGTTGTGTGCGGAGCGCCTCTCCCTGATGCGGAAATGTCACGACGACCCGCCGTCCCTGCTTGATCATCGCCGCGAGCTCGTTCTCCGCCTCTGCAAGCCCACGCGCGGCGATCGCCGGTCGCTGCGCCTCGAACACGTGCGGCTGCGAGCGCGGGAGTGCATCGAGCCGTGCCGCGCCGTCGACCGACGGTGCGGCCAGACCCTCCTCCTGCCACAGGCTCACGACGTCGTCGAGCTGCCAGACGAGGTCCGGCGCGCGGTCGAGCAGCGGGACCAGGTCGGGCTCGTCGCCTTCGAGGAGCGCGACCTCGGCGGCGCTCTGCATGGCTTCGCGCGCCGGGAAGACGACGGCATCGTCGACGGGATGCAGCGCCCGCTGGGTGAACGGCGAGAAGGCCCGGATCTGCTCGATCTCGTCGCCGAAGAACTCGACGCGCAGAGGCTCGCGGCCCGTGCTCGGGAAGATGTCGACGAGCCCACCGCGGACCGCAATCTGCCCGCGCTCCTCGACTCGCTCGACGCGCTCGTAGCCGGCGTGGGCCAGTGCCTCGACGAGGTCGTCGAGGCCCGCACCGTCCTCACGCGTGAGCCGGACGAGCTCAGGGCGATCATCCGCGGCCGGCATGCCTTCCGCGAGCGCGCGAGCGGAGACGCAGACCACGCCGCCGCGTGCGAGGACGTCGAGCGCGCGGGCACGCTCGCCGACGAGGTGGGCGCGGCGGCTCGAGTCCGGAGCCGGCGCGCACGCCACGGCTCGGGAGGAGGGCCACGCGCGCGGGATCGGTGTACCAGCCGACAGCCTCGGCGATGTCACGTGCCTCCTCGTCCTCGGCGAAGAGGCAGACGAGCGAGCGCTCGAGCGCACGATGCAGCGTCGCGAGGAGAAGCGGGAGCGCCGGCTCCGAAACGCGGGCGTTCGCGGGGAAGGCGTGGACGAACGCGCCGAAGCGCTCGTCCGAGGCGAGCGCGTCGACGAGACCGGAGAGCGGAGATGTCGCTGGGTCCATGCGGCTGGCGGGAATCGCGTCCCGCGCCGGTGATGGTACCGCCGCGAACGCCGATGAACCCCACCTCGTCGAGCCCGGGCGCCGGCCCTACAAACGCCCCCAGGGGCACTCCCGTGTCCCTTCGTTCACGCTAGCGAGAAAGCGGTCACGCGTGGGTCACGCCGGTGTCGAAGAAGAGTGTCTCTTGCGCACGCCTGCACCGGTCGCGCGTCGCCGATGTCCAGGCGGAACCAGCGGTGCACAACCCAAAGCCCGCGCCACATCCGCGCGGGCCGAGCGTGCGCTGGCTCAGTTGAAGCGACGCTGTGCTTCCTCGAGACCCTCGAGGACGAGCACTTCGACCGCGTCGGCCGCCCGAGCGACGAGGCCGTCCCGATCGTCGTGCGCCTCGAACGGCGCGAGCACGTAGTCCGCGACGTCGCGAGGATCGCCGCGTCCCGGGCGACCGACACCGATCCGCAACCGCAGGAACTCCGGTGTCCCGAGAGCCTGCGCGATCGAGCGCAGGCCGTTGTGCCCCCCGAGCCCGCCACCTTCGCGTGCCTGCAGTCGTCCGACCTCGAGGTCGACGTCGTCGTGGACGACGAGCACGTCCTCGGACGCGACCTTGAAGAACCGCGCCGCCGCCGAGATCGAGCGGCCCGACTCGTTCATGTACGTCTCCGGCTTCAGCAACGCCAGACGGTGGTCTCCGAGCCGGGTCTCGCCGATCCTGCCGTTGAACTTCGACTTGAACGACGCGTCACGCCGCCGAGCAAGCTCGTCGACCACCATCCAACCGACGTTGTGCCGATCGCGCTCGTACCGCGCACCGGGGTTCCCGAGACCCGCGATCAGCAGGTCGAGCGTCGAGGCAGTCTCGCCTCGACGGAAGAGCCGCACGGCTACTCCTCGGACTCGGAGCTCTCGTCGGCTTCGTCGGATTCGGCGTCCGGAGCGCCCTCCTCGCCGGCCTCCTCCGCGGCCGCAGCCTCGGCCTCCGCAGCCTCGGCCTCCTCGAGCTCCGCGAACCCACGAGGCACGGAAACGGTGGCGATCACCGTCTCTTGCGGATCGTCGAGCAGCGTCACCTTGTCGATCGCCGCAACGTCGGAGAGCCGGAGCACGTCGCCGACCTCCATGTGCGAGACGTCGACCTCGATGTGCTCGGGCACGTCCGCCGGCAGTGCCTCGACATGGACCTCGCGCGAGACGAGCGAGAGCATCCCGCCCACCTTCACGCCGGCGGGCTCGCCGACGAGCTGGATCGCGACCGTCGCGTGGATCGTCTGGTCGAGCCGAACCTCTCGGAGGTCGATGTGCGAAATCGTCCCGCGGATCGGGTCCTGCTGGTACTCGGCAAGGATCGACGGATGCACCGTCGACTGGCCCTCGATGACGACGTCGAGGATCGCGTGGAGCCCCGAGGGGCCCGTCATCGCCGTCCGCAGCGCGCGCTCGGGGACCGAGATGGCGCGTGCGTGGTCCTTCCCGTACAGGACGCCGGGGATGAGACCCTGCGAGCGCAGTCGCCGGGTACGGCGCGAGCCGAGATCCTCGCGCTCGCGCACTTCGAGCTTCAGCCTGTCTCCAGACACGGCGGCGGATTGTAGCGACGAGCGCTCGCGGCGTAGCGAGCGAAGCGCCGACGAGACGACGCTGGTTGCCCGGCCTGTCGGAATTCGAGCTAGGAGTCGCGCAGAGTTCGCCAATCCCGTTCGGAGTGCACGCCACGCACTGGCCGTCCTCGCCGCCTTCTTCCTCCTCGCGGTCGGCTGAACGGTCGATCGTGCCCCGTGCGGGGCCGACGCGACGCCGAAGCCGTGTCTGCGTGTCTGGTCGCCTCGGGTCGACGAACGTAGGTCGAGCGGCGCAAGAGGAAGACAGTGCTCGTCCTGAAGCGCATCACGCACTCGGCGACTGATCCGGCTGGAGAAGTACTGGAAGCGACGAGCTCGCCGCAAGCTGCGCCCCCTCGTCGCTGACGCGGGTCATGTGTTGCAAGTTTTCGGACCGCCCGACGCGTCTATGTGTAGGGGGAATGCGAACCCCGGTTCAGAGGCGGCGCTCACACGCGCTGCGGCGGACGCCGCCTCTGCACCGGGATCTACAGGTGGAGCAAGAACGCCGGAACCCGCAAGAGCGGCCTACGCCCAGAGACGGTCGCGTACGCGATCTGCCATGGACGGCGGCACACCGTCGTAGCGCGGTGCTCGCCACCACGTCCAGACGGCGGCGACGATCCACGGTGCAGCTAGGAGCAGCGATAGACCGATTGCGTCCATCGACCTACCTTGCCTGTCGCGCGCAGCAAACCAGGGCCACTGTGCCCGCTTCTTACACGATCTTCACGAGTCGGCTCGCGGGAGCCCGGAGCTGTGGGAACGAGCTTCGAACGCAGGTGAAAGGACAGGAGCCCCTGCTGCGGCGAACGGGGCTCCTGTAGGCGACGGCTCAAGGGAAGATCTGGTTCCTCCCCATCGGCCGTACAGCTCGAGGGCTGTCTCCCTTGAAGGGGTAGAGAAGTCGGAGGCCGACCCCTTTCGCGGGATCCAGGAGCGGCGCACAACGTGCCGAAAACAAGGGCATGCTGAAACGCTTGATCCGAGACTGTGGGGAAAACGCACGGAGAAGAAGGCGCTGAACCCCGAGATGCGCAACATGCTCGTGAGCCTCGACGGTGTGTACGAGAAGGGAAGCCCGAGCGACTCGCGGCAGACGACGGATCCGGCGCAGCACGTCAACGAGACGCGCGCGCGCTAGTTGTTCCAGCCCGAGCTAGCGCTCGTCAGCCAGGTCGCAAGTTGCGCGGTCGGTTCTGATGCCCCAACTGGGGCATGTCCGTTCCAGTGCCGCTGCGGACACTGTGCCGAGAAGGTCGGGCGCAGTCTGCCTCTGTGAGGCGACGAGGGGGCGGTAGTGCCGCAGCTATCCCTCCCTCCTGCGTCCGGCCTCGATTCCACTCGTGAGCTCGGCGCAACCCATCGCGTGACGGCGGACGCGTCACTCAGACGCGTCCGCCTGTCGTCTCCCCGAGCGGTTGCCAGCCCTCCTCGTCCGATGCCTTGATCAGGAACGAGCTTCCGGCGGCGGTCGGCTCGGGCGTCGGCTGGTTGCCTGCGATCACCGCGCCGATGTCATCGGTCGCTCGAAAGCGGCCGCCGATATCGCGGCGAGCCCCGCTCATGCTCCAGTGGCTGATCAGCTTCGTCGTATTCATCCCAGTCGCCGCCCCGCAGTGCGCGAGGCGGCTCCTCCTCCCCTTGTGTCCCAGCGTCGTCAATCGCACGGTATCCCCCTCACAGGGCAGCGCAATCCCTCGAACGAGCCTCCTCGGCGGCGCGCCGGTGGCGCCGGGCGTTCCCGTCCTTGTCGCGATCGAGACCTCGGTTGTACGACATCGCGAGCTTGTCGAGCTTCATGCTTCGCCTGAAGTTGGTCACTCTTCCTGACCACCGGGTGGTTGACCCTGTTCGACGACCACGCGAGGATCTGGCCGTGTCGCGCACGCTCACAGTCGTCGCTCTGATCCTGGTGCTCGCAGGATGCGGGGGGTCGGACTCGGAGTCGTCAGATACGAGTGAGACCACGGCGATGGTCGAGTCGACACAGACGACGACCGAGAGCACGCAGACGATCGTGAGCAACGACCCGCTTGCGTGCCTCGAGGAGGCTGGGCTGTCCAACGTGGAGGAGCGAGACGTGGGCGTTTGGGGCGGACTCCACCACGGCCCGTCCTACGCAATCGTCGTGCACAAGCTCATGAAACCGGCGAAGGCGCCGAGGGTCGTCGCCGGGGAATACGCGGTCACGGGATCGTTCAAGGTCGTCGCCGTAGGCAGGGGTCTAAGCAGGCGACGAGGGGATCCAGGCTGATGCCCTCGTACAGACCGTCGCGGACTGCTTGGGCGGCTAGTGCCAGACCCTTCCCGTTAGCGTGCTGACGGTGTAGCTCGCGTTCTCGGACTCCTCGCCCCTGCCCTGAAGCCCCTTGTACGCCCCGGTCCCAGACTGAACCCACCACCGCGGTCTGACCGGCCTCCGTGTCGTGTCGATCTTCACCATGTAGGTGATCCCGCCCGCTCTGCCCTTCGTGACGAACCGAAGCAAGATCACCGAGTCGTTCGGACCGGTCAGCCCCCGATAGGTGGTGACGGTCCCTCGGTCTGTGATCGCGCCGCTGGCCTTGAATACGCCCAAGCCGGCGATCCCGCCATCGGTCACCTCCTCCCCGGCGCTTTCCGTGCCCGTGATGACGACCTTCACCGGTCTCTTCTCCGCGGGCGTCGTGACGTTCGACGCAGTCTGTGCATCGCTGCCGCCCGACCGAGTGGCAAGAACCGCGACCACTACGACAACGACGAAGAAACCCCCCGTCAGGACCAGCGCCAGCCGCATCGGGCTAAAGCCCGGGAGGTTCCTCATCTCGCAAGCACCCAACCAGAGTCACATTCGCTTGTCAACATTGTTACAAGCAAACGGCGTAGCGATCTAGTTCAGCCCGCCCGCCTCGCGCTCACGCTCCTCGATCCGGAGGTTAGCTCGCGAGCTATGGCTGAGGAACCGCTTGCGGGTTGTCCTCCCGGTCGTCGATGAGCTGGACCGTGACCACTTCTGATGCCCGGACGAACGTACGGCCGGCTCCTTCTTCGGGCACGACTTCGACCCAATCGCCCAGTGCCGAGGTGCCTATGGCCCCGAATCTCCTCATCCACTCATCGGCGTCGCTGACACCCAGCAGCAGATCGTGCTTCTTTCCATTCGCGAGCGTGATGACGACCTTCACAGACCGCGAAGGCTACGGCCCGTAAGACGTCAACGTCCAGCGGCTGGTTCCGCCCACCCGCCTCTAGCTCCGCTCCTCGATCTGCAAGTAGCTGGCAAGATCGGGATCGTCGCTGCGAACCTCCTCGATGAAGCGTTCGGCATCGAGGAGCGCGCCCTCGGCCGGGCAGCGACCCGCTCATGGGCTTCGGCTCTTCGCGAAGAGGCGTAGGCTGGACCGCGCAAACAACAAAGGAGACACGGTGGCTGTCGCGATCGAGATGAACTTCAAGGGCGCGACCCTCGAGCAGTACGACAAGATCGTCGAGTTGATGGGCCTAACGTCCGGAGACATCCCGCCGGGGGCCATCTTTCACTGGGCAGCCAAGACCGACGACGGAATGCGGATCGTCGACGTTTGGGAGTCGAGGGACGTGTTCGATCGCTTCTCGCAGGAGCAGATCGGCCCGTACTCGCAACAGGCGGGCATCACTGAGCCGCCTGAGACGACGTACCGGGACGTGCATAACCATCTGCCTCACAGCTAGCTCACGCTCCTGGATCGGCAGGTAGCTCGCGAGGATCGTCGGGCGCGAGTCGCACAGTTCGAGGATGAGTGGATCGTCGTTTGCCTGGCGACCGTTATCGCCGGCCTGCAGATGACGCATCTCAAGCGAGAGGACGCTCGCACAGTCGAGCGGATGAGGTGTAGACAGCGGGAGTGCAGCGGATGGCAAGAGAGCGCAAGACGCTCCGTAACTCCGTAACAAGCCGCGGGCGGCGCACGAAAGGTGCGCCGCCCGCGCGTGGCGATTACCGCAGTGACTTGAATGCAGCCCGGATCTCGGTGGCGAAGAGCTGCGGCTCTTCCCAGGCGGCGAAGTGGCCGCCCTTTTCGACCTCGTTGAAGTAGATGACGTTCGGGTAGCTCGCCTCGACCCAGCTGCGCGGCGTCCGCCAGATCTCGCCCGGGAACGTCGTGAAGCCGAACGGGATCGCCGGCGGCGGCAGTGGCTGACCGCCCGCGGCCGGGGCGTCGGGCCCGTAGGCCTCCCAGTACGAGCGAGCCGCCGAGGCGCCGGTGCCGGTCAGCCAGTACAGCGTGATGTTGTCGAGGATGTGGTCCCGCGTGAGGTTGCCCGAGGGCTGCCCGTCGACGAAGGCGCGCGCGATCTTGTAGTAGGCGTCCGTGTCGTGGTCGATCATCCAGGCGGCCAGGGCGACGGGAGAGTCGAGCAGGGCGTAGCCGATCGTCTGCGGTCGCGTGGCCATCTCGACGAAGTAGCCGTTTCCGGACTGCCCGAAGGTTGCGATCTGCGCGGCCGCCGCGCGTTCCTCGTCCGTGTCCGTCGGCATGGTGCCGCCCAGCGCCGGCACGAGCAGGTTCGTGTGGATGCCGACCAGGCCCTCGGGTGCCTGGCGGCCCATCGCGTCGGTGACGCCGGCGCCCACGTCGCCGCCCTGGGCCACGTAGCGGGTGTAGCCGAGTCGGCGCATGAGCTCGGCCCAGGCCCGTGCCGTCCGACCCAGATCCCAGCCCACCTCGACCGGCTCGCCGGAGAGCCCGTACCCGGGCAGGGAGGGCAGCACGAGATGGAAGGCATCCTCGGCGCTGCCGCCGTGCGCGGTCGGGTCCGTCAGCGGGCCGACGGAGTCGAGCAACTCGATAACGGAGCCGGGCCAGCCGTGCGTCATGATCAGCGGCAGCGCGTTCTCGTGCTCGGACTTGACGTGGATGAAGTGGATGTCCACGCCGTCGATCTCGGTCGTGAACTGCGGCAGCGCGTTCAGCTTCGCTTCGGCCTTACGCCAGTCGTGCTCTGCCGCCCAGTAGCGCGCGAGCGCCTGAAGCGTCGCCGACTGCACACCCTGCGAGCGATCGTCGACGAGCTCCTTGCTGGGCCAGCGAGTCGCAGCTGATGCGCCGACGCAACTCGGCAAGCTGCTCTTCTGGGATCTCGAGGTGGAAAGGACGGATGTCGATGGGCGGTCTCGACGGTCGTACTCATGAAGGACCTCCGTGGTTGGTGCTCGGCGGAGTGCGATGACCTCCACTCGCGTTGGGGACCTCACCGAATGTACTCCCTCCCCTCGCGCCTAAACAACACGAGTTCCGACACGACTCGAAGCGCACATGTCGCACCCGCGCGCGAACGAGGCGAGTCGCTGACGCGAATACAGAAGAGCCGTAATACCCGTCGACCGGACCCGAGCCGCTCTGGTGACATTCCCGGACACTGGCGCATCCGAGCGCGTTCTTTCCTGTGAGGCTCGCTGCCCCTGGGTTACCGTGCGCGGATGAGCGATGAGGCGTCGGCTGAGCATCGGTCCCGACCTCGATCGGACCACGCTCGTCATGGCGGATCGTCGTGGGTCGCATCGCCTACTGGTCGGCCGGCGCGACCGATCTCTTCGGCTACACGGCCGAGTCGATGGTCGGCAAGGCCGTGTCAGTCCTCGTGCCGGGCATCGTTCCGGCGCCGCCACACCGCAGAGTTTCGCGCGGCGTGGGCAACGGGCGTCCTCGAGCCGCCCGGCACGGTGATGATCCCGGTGTGTTCGCCGACGGCGAGACGCGCAGCTTCGCGAGTCAGATCTTCCCGATACGGAATCCCCACGGCGAAGTCGGGGTGCGGTACGCCAGGGCGTACCAGGAAGCGCCACCCCGTGGAGTGCTCGTCAGCTCATCTACGGCGAACTGGTACCAGCGCGTGAGCGACATTCCCGCACACTCGGGCACTCCGGTGACTACACGCTCTGGTCGCAGACGCGGCCGCTCACCTGCTCGCGACAACGTGTCGAAGCGGGAAGTCGCTTGGCCGGACGAGTACGCGAAGCACGGGTGTTGCCTCGGTGCCCCGTAACCACTCGTTTCCCGACTCGTGCCAGAACCCGGCCCTTTGCACGGCGTAGACAGCACCGTGTGTCCACGTCGCCTCTTCGTGCGGGTCCGCTCCGAAGACGCGGAAGACGTAGAAGCGTCGTCGCTGGGGCAGGCGGCCGAGATGCATGCATGCGGTGAAGACACCCTCTACTCGTTGGCGCGCCACCACGGCATAGAAGAGAGGCCAGATTCCATCGTCGGCGGCAACGACTACTTCGACATGCGTTCCAAAGTCACGTGCGGGGCGGGGTAGAAGGACGTCGAGTTCGGTGTTGTTGGTGCCGTGCAGCAGCAGGCCGTGCTGCATGACGAGGTGAGTCAAGAGTTCGTGTGCCGGGAAGCCCGTCGAAGACGCATCGATCACACCTCCTTCGGCGCGAGCGCGGAGGACGAGCGCATCCATCGCTTCGCGCTGCGCGTCGGTGGGAGCGTACGTCGGGCCTTCAGTTGCGAGCCGGATGCCCAGACGCTCCGCGAGTCGCCATACGTTGAACAGCACACGACGCAAGACGAAGAGCTTGAGACGCTCGCGAAACGGTCCCTCGCGGCGCGCTCGCTGTGCCACGGCGCGAGTCTACGCGGCAATCGCTGGAGACACCTCTCTCCGGCTCGAGCGACATTCCCGCACACTCGCACAGGCGACCGCCCTCCCTCTTGAACGTTCGTGGAGCCCCTCCGGCAAAATGGGTCGCCGTCCTCATTGTGGGCGGCGCGCGCCGCGACTGCGACGCGCGCCTGACCGACTTTCAGCCTCTGGGTCAGAGTCCAGAGAACGGGGTGCCGAGCGCCGCGCCGCGTATTGCTGACGCCCACGATCTGATTCCGTACGTTGATCGCGGCTGCGTCGCTCTCGGCACCTCCGAGCGTGCCGAGGTCGGTGAGCTTGCCGTTCTCCCAGATGAACGCGTGCACGACCGCTCCGCCCGCCGGAACGCGCGCGCCGATCACCTGGCCGCGATCGTTGATCGCGACGACCGCCCCGTACGTGGAACCTCGATAGAGCGGCACGGATCTGTGCCGTCTCTCCACAGAACGGGACGCGGCGACCCGGTCCCCGAGCGGCTGGAGCCCACGACGTCGCCACGCTCGTTGAGCGCGACCGCCTCACTCGTCGCATACCCGGCGCCGAGCGTGCCGAGATCCGTCATCACGCCGTTCTGCCAGACGAAGGCATGGCCCTGCTGGCCGGTTTGCGTGACCTTCGCGAGATAGCTCGTGCCGACGACCTGGCCCCTGTCTGTTGATGGCGGTCGCGCTACTGCTCGTGAAGCGCGCTCCGAGAGTCCCGAGATCGGTCATCTTCCCGCTCTGCCAGAGAAACGCGTGTTGTGATCCGTTCGCCGTCGAACTGGAGCCGACGACCTGGCCGCGGTCGTTGATGCCGGAGGCGAAGCTGTCCGAGCCGCCCAGGGTGCCGAGGTCGGTCATCTTCCCGTTCTGCCAGAGGAACGCGTGAACCATGCCGCTCGCGGTGAAGCTCTCCCCGACGACCTGCCCGCGGTCGTTCAGCGCTCGCGGCCGACTGCTCTTGCCCCCGAGCGTTCCGAGATCCGTCATCTTCCCGTCTCTCCCAGATGAACGCGTGGACGTGCTGCGGCTTTGAGGTGAGACTCGTTCCGATGACCTGTCCGCTCGCGTTGATCGCCGACGCCCGCTGTCGCGACCGCCGAGCGTGCCGAGATCCCGCATCGTCCCGTTCTGCCACAGGAACGCATGCTGCTTTCCTCCCGGCGGTGCCGTTCGTGCCGACGACCTGCCCACGCGCGTTGACCGCCGCTGCGCTGCCGCTCGTCCAGCGAGCCCCGAACGTCCCGAGATCGGCGATGGTCCAGCGTGACCACGGCTGGTGCGTCGCGGCGCCCGCGCCGGCGGTGAGCGCGAGAGCGACGCCGACGACGACCGTCAATGCTGCAAGGGTTGTGCGACTCATGACTTCTCCTTCGTATCGAGTTTCGTCCTCGGCTCGAGTGTCGCGTCGGGCACGCCGGCGCATCCATGGACGGCAGATAGGCGATTCGATGGAAATCAGCTCTCAGATCGGGCGCATGCGTCGAATACGACGTCCATGGAGGCCGGCTGATCGTCGTGACGAGCGCCGGACGGCACGAGATCCACGTCCGGCCTCAGGTGCACAGGCTCGTTCGCTTCATGGCGGAGCGAAACGCCGCGAGCGCTGGAACTCCCGTGCTCTGCTCCAACGACGAGCTCATGAATGCCGTCTGGGGCGACGAGCCGATGCACACGCACACCGAGCTCGCGAGGCTCGTCTGGGAGCTGAGACGCGAACTCGAGCCGCTCGGTGCGACGGAAGTCGTCGTGAACGAGAGACGTCGCGGCTACCGGCTCGTCACGTGCGCGGAGGCCGCATCCGAGCGCATCGCGACGGATCCGGACGCCGATTCCGATTCCGGACCGATGTCCGGCACGACCGAGCCCGAATCGTCGAGCACAATGGATCGTCGCCGCGCTCATGGCGCTCGCCGTCGTGGCTCTCGCGGGCGTTGCGCGTGACACTGACAGGGATTCCGGCGGAGGCGCGACGACCGAAGTCGATCGACGAACGCCGACATCGGGACGTTCGTCGACCGGATCGAGAACGTGCTCGAGCAGTCGGCCGCGGGCCGACGCGAGATCCGCGCAGCATTGAACGCCGGGTTCAGCTGCTCGATCTCACCCGACGAAGCCGCGCGACGAATCTCCAGCGTCGCCGACAACCGCCAGAGCATCCTCGAGCAACTCGGCAGCCTCCAGGCGCCGACGCCGGAGACGGGCAAGATCGTGACATTGCTGCAGCGTGCGCTCCAGCAGTCGATCGAAGCGGATCGTCATTACCGCGACGGCTTCCTCGAGGTTCAGGCGGGCACGCGGTGTCCACTGCCGTCCAATCCGAGCTTCGACCTCGCTGCGAAGTCGGACAGAGCTCGCCACGGTCGCGAAGAGACGCTTCGTTGCTGCGTTCAACTCCTTCGCGCGAGAACACGGCCGCCCGACGTGGTCGGCCGGCGGTTTCTGAGGTCTGATCGATCCAGCGAGCCGACCGGGCAACAGTCAAGGGACATTCCCGCACACCTCGGCATCCCGACGTGCGTTCGCGGGAGCTGGTCAGTCGACTCAGGGTTCCACGATGACCTTGAGGACCTCGCGCTCATTCATCGCCGGGTAGCCGTCGGGCACCGCGTCGAGGTTCGTGAAGCGGTCGAAGACCCGGCCCGGTTCGATCCTGCCTTCAAGAACGTCAGGTAGCAGTTCCTCGATGTACGCACGCACGGTCGCTTCGTAGGCGGGGCTATGCGAGTCCTCGTGCTGCCCAGGCGTGCGCTGTCAACAGGAATGGTGCAGTAGGGAGTTTCTGCGCGACAGCGTTCCCGCAGCTGGGCTTGTCAGCGCGGGATCGAGTCCGGCGACATAGCTTCCGGCAGGTCCGACGCCGAACGTGAGCGGCTCCCACCATTCTTCGAAGCTCGAATGCTCGACGCGGATCGAGTGAGTCGCCTCCTCGATCTCCTGCAGTCCGGCAGCGTCGAACAACTCCGCAAGATGGCCTTCGCGAACGCCTGCGAGGTGGGACTCGTCGGCGACATCGGGGTCGAGCTCGCGCGCTGCATCCCAGAGCATGCTGACCGGGCCTCGGCCGCCGGCGTAGTCCCAGACGGACGCCGCCACGACACCGCCCTTCCGGGTCACACGCACCATCTCCGCCACTCCCACCGTGGGGTTCTCCATCAGAAGGACCACCAGTTGCGCCAGGGTCGCGTCGAACTCCGCGTCCTGGAACGGCAACTGCTCGGCGGCTGCTCGCCGCACGTCGACGCCAGGATGACGCTCCTCCACCGCCGCGACGAAAGGCTCCGATGGATCGACTGCAGAGACCGCTGCCGCACCGAGTCGTTTGACCAACTCGGCTGTCAATGCGCCCGGGCCACAACCGACGTCGAGCACTCGTTGTCCCGCGGAGACACCTGCGAGATCGGCCAGCTGAGGCGCGAGCAGTAGCGAGTACCTGCCCATGTAGCGGTCGTACGCGCCGGGGTCGACGGCGAAGCTCACCGCGCGCCCAATCTACGCCTCCGGCTCGGTTAGCCACTCCAGCCCGTCTCGAGCTCCCGCTCCTCGATCCGAGGTGGCTTCGGCTAGGCCAGACCGACCATGTCACGCCGCTTTCTTCGTTGCGTCCTTGCCCGTGCCCTTGCACTCCGGGCACTCGTCAACCATGCGCTCCTCGTACATGGGACCGGGGACGAAGGTCGATCCCTGGCACTCGGGGCACGCATTCTCCGCAAGGTCGTGCCGCCTCTTCCACGCGCTATGCACAGTGTTCCCCTTCCTCGAGTGGTTGCCAGCTGTGCTCGTCCGCTCCCTGGGTCAAGAACGAGTCCCAGCGTGTCCATCACACGGTATCCCCCTCACGGGGCAGTGCATATCCCTCGAACGAGCCTTCTCAGCCGATCGCAACGCGGCTCGCGTCTAGTTCAGCCCGCCCGCCTCGAACTCCCGCTCCTCGATCCGCAGGTAGCTCGCGAGGTCGGGGGTCGTCTCATTCTTCGCTCTTACTCCGCCCGAAGCCGCACGGAGACCCGCTTGAGGAATTCGGACTCCCGCTCGGGCGCACCGGCATCGACCGCCGCCGTGATGTCTCTCGCCAATAGCTCGTGTGCTTCCAGTCGAGGGAAACGCTGAGCGTCGTAACGACCACTTGGAGTGTCGTAACTACCGCTTTGCATCGCGCGAACCGCAGACGCGAAGTTGTCACGGGGGTGAGGCACGACCCGCACCGCCCGATCGAGCTGGAAGTTCAGTGCCGCAAGCAGCTTGTCAGGTGGGTTTGTCTGCATGTCAGCCTCTCTTTGTGACTAGCGACCAGGACGTTTCACCGAGCGAACAAAGCTCGCTCCGATCCGACTTCGTGGATGACCAAGGGCCCGGCAAGCCGGGCCCTTGCGTCGAATGCGGTGCGATCGAGTTACGCGGCGACCAGAACGCGGTCGCTGTGAGCAACGATGTTGCCGCTCGTGATCTTGGGCTCGTTGGGGAGAATCGTGTCGAGCTTCTCCTCGCGGATCCACGTCGTGACGAACTTCGTCGACTCCATACCCTGCTCAGGAGTCTCGAAGAGGCTGAGCGAGGTGAAGACGCCGTTACCGGCATCGACGAGGAAGTAGCCCTCGAACCCGGACAGCTTCTCGAGCTTCGGGACGAGGGTCTCGCTGACCTTGCGGGTCAACTCGGACGAGCGGTTCTGGTCCACACCGTCGTAGCGGCGGATGATTGCATGCATGTGATGCTCCTTCGTTCCTATCAGGACAGGAGAGTCCGAACGAACTCCCTGCTGCGCTCAGGTCGATGCGACAGTCGAAGAGCAACGTGCGAAGCCTCGACGGCTTCAAAGACAACCAACGCGCTCATCCACCATAGCCGTAATACCCACGCGCCGTGTTGCGTCTCCTTCTGCGGTACGTAGTAATGCGGGATTGCACACTCCACGCCGTCAGACGACCTCGAGGCGACAGCCTGACGCTGGCTAGGTCCGCGAGCGCAGCCAGCTCCCGCTCCTCGATCCGCAGGTAGCTCGCGAGCACGGGTCGTCGCCAACGGAGCGCCGAGCCGCTCATCTTGACCACGGGACCGCGGCTGTTTAGTTTCGCGCTTGCGGACGAGCGGTGTTGGCGTGCCTCGTTGCGCGCAAGCCTCGGAGAGAGAAGAATCTGCCGCTAGAGATGGACGGAGCCTCAACGTGAGATCGACATCTGCCTCGATCCTCGGCCTGTGCGCCCTGGCCTTGTGTGGCTGCGGCGGCAGCTCGAGCTCCTCCGACACCGTTCCAGCCGAGCTCATCGGGACGTACACGACGACCCTCCAACCGGCGGATATCCCTGCCGATGCTCCGCCGGAGCTCGAGGCGGGCGACTGGGAGCTCGTGATCGCAACGTCCGGAGCCCCCGATGGCGGGCCGGCACTGGCCATCAACCACCCCACGAAGGGGAACCTCGAAGCACCTGGGCTGACGGTGGACGGCGACACGTTGGTCCTGGAGGACGAGGAGTGCGCCGCAACTGGGACCACCACGTTCTACGACAACGAGTACACCTGGGAATTGTCAGGCTCGACTCTGACGCTCACAACTGTGAAGAACGACTGCCCCGACCGCGTAGCCGAGACGATCCTCACGAGCCACCCCTGGACGAAACAGCGCTAGGCAGGGCGTCCAGCTCAGTGGCCGCGGGCTAGCTCAGCCCGCCCGCCTCCAGCTCCCGCTCCTCGATCCGCAGGTAGCTCACACCGCGTGCACAGCTCTGGTTCCATCCGGGGCCGCCCCCTCGGGTGAGAGCCGTAGAGCGTCCAGACAGTTCTTCGAAGAGCTCGATCCAAATCTCCTCGACCGTGCTGTCGTCGAGGTCTTTGTCGGGGTAGAGCGCGTAGGCCTTCGAGTGAGCCTTTTCGCTGGCGCTTGTGCGCCCGCATGTAGCCCCTTGCGATCGACTTGACGCCAGGCACGAGACCCTCAGGTTTGCAATCCGTTTGCAGATTCGCCGTCACCGCACGGTTGAGCGGCGTTCCTAGAACAGCTGGTTCTCGCCGGCGAAGATCGCCGATACGGAGTCGTCCGCGAAGACGTTGCGGATCGTCTCCGCGAGGATGCCCGCGACGGTCAGCACCTCGATGTTCTCCGGCTTCGTGAGCGGATCGATCGCGACCGTGTCGGTCACGACCAGCCGGTCGATGTCGCTGCTGGCGATGCGCTCGAGGGCCGGGCCGTTGAAGAGACCGTGCGTGGCACATGCATAGACCTTGACCGCGCCCGCCTCCTTGAGCGCCGCGGCACCGGCGACCAGCGTTCCGGCCGTGTCGACGATGTCGTCCGTCATGATCACGATCTTCCCTGCGACGTCGCCGATCACCGTTGTCACGCGGGCGACGTGGTGATCCGGTCGCTCCTTGTTCAGGACGACGAGGTCTCCTCCGATCATCTCGGCGAACTTCCCCGCGAGCTTCGTGCGCCCGGTGTCGGGCGACACCGCGGCGATCGGCTGGGCGAGATTGAGGTCTCGAACGTACTGCGCAAAGAGCGGGATCGCCGTCATGTGATCCACCGGAATGTGGAAGAACCCCTGCACCTGGCCGGCGTGAAGGTCCATCGTGAGCACGCGGTCCGCGCCGGCCGACTGCAGCATGTCCGCTACGAGACGAGCGGTGATCGGCTCGCGTGGACGCGACTTCTTGTCCTGCCGCGCGTAGAAGTACCAGGGGACGACAGCCGTGATGCGTTTCGCCGAGGCCAGGCGCGCCGCGTTGATCATGATGAGGAGCTCCATCAGGTGACGGTCGACCGGGTCGCATGCCGACTGCACGATGAACATGTCGGCGCCGCGGACGGACTCCTCGAAGCGACAGTACGTCTCGCCGTTCGCGAATGTCTTCAGCTTCACGTGGCCGAGCTCGATGCCGAGCTGCTCGGCGATCCGCTGCGCGAGGTCAGGGTTCGAGCGGCCCGAGAACAGCATCAGCCGCTTCTGCGGGTTGAGCGCGATCGCGCGCCCCACCTCGAGCTCCGGCTGAGGGGTCATTCCCTCCAGTCCGGGCAGCGTCTGCTCAATCGTTCCGCTTTCCACCGCGCCCTTCCTTGTTGACCTGCTTCGACCGGGCGATCGCCAGTGCGCCCGGAGGGACATCCTCTGTGATCACGGAGCCTGCTGCAATCCATGCGTCGTCGCCGATCGACACGGGGGCGACGAACGTATTGTCGACCCCCGTCCTGACGTTACGCCCGATGACGGTGCGTTCCTTCACACGAGTGTGCCCCTGGTTGGCCGTGATGTTCCCGGCGGCGACGTTCGTGTCATCACCGACGTCGGCGTCGCCGAGATACGTGAGGTGCGGCACCTTCGTCCGCTCGCCGATGCGCGAGTTCTTCAGCTCGACGAACGTGCCCGCTTTCGCTCCGGCTTCGAGCACGGTGCCGGGACGGAGGTAACAGAACGGTCCGACGAGAGCGTCTTCACCGACCGTCGAGTCGACGAGCACGGCGTGCGGCCCGACCTCGGCACGCGCGGCGATACGCGATGCACCGCGGATCACCGTGAAGGGATGGACGACTGCGTCGGGCTCGAGCACCGCCTCCGCGTCGATCCAGGTGCTGCCCGGGTCGACGATCGTGACGCCCGCGAGCATGTGCTCCTCGTTGATCCGATCGCGAAGTGCGGCGGCCGCGGCGGCCAGCTCCACTCGCGTGTTCACACCTTCCGTCTCCACGGGATTTCCTCCCTTGTGCACGGCGACACGATCACCGTCCGCGACGAGGATCGCGACCGAGTCGGTCAGATAGAGCTCGCCCTGCGCGTTATGCGGCGTGAGCCGGTCGAGCACCGACCACAACCTAGCTGCGCGGAACACGTAGATGGACGAGTTGACCTCGCGCACCGCTCGCTGCTCGTCCGTCGCATCGCGGTGCTCGACGATCGCCGCAAGCCCGCCGTCCGGCGCGCGCAGCACGCGACCGTACTGCTTCGAGTCGGCCGGCTCGAACGAGAGGACCGTCGCCGCTGCTCCTTCACGTCGATGCGTCTCGACGAGCTCGCGCAGGACCTGCGAGGTCAGCAGCGGCGTGTCTCCGGAGAGGACGAGGACGTCGTCCACCCGATCCTCGAGCTCGGCGCGAGCGCAGCGCACGGCATCGCCCGTGCCGAGAGGCTCCTCCTGCACGGCGACCGCCAGTCCGTCGAACGCCGCCGCGGTCGTCGGCGCCGCGACGACGACGAGTGGATCCGCGCCGAGCGCACGTGAGGACTCGAGCACCCAGTCGACCATCCGGCGCCCGAGGATCGGATGCAGGTGCTTCGGAACGTCGGAGCGCATGCGCGTTCCGAGCCCGGCCGCCATGACGACGGCTCCGAGTGTTCTCTCACCGCTCGACGACACGGAGGCTGGGGCGCCAGGATTCGAACCTGGGATCACGGGACCAAAACCCGTTGCCTTACCACTTGGCCACGCCCCAGAGCGAGGGTCATCTTGCCACTCGAGGGCGATCGCCCGCCTCGGCCGGGCGCGTGACGAGCGTTCGGCCGACGTGCGCGAGCGGCGTCCGCCGCCCGTGACGCATCGTCCTCGCTCTCGAAGAGGCCGTACAGCGCCGGGCCGGCGCCCGAGACGTCCGCGCGAAAAGCCCCTGCAAGCACGAGTTGGGATGCGAGGGGCGACGACGCGAGGTCGTTCGGCGGCAGCCCGGCCAGGTCGCGAGCTCTCTCGACTGCCGTGAGCGCTTGCCTGAGTGCGGCTGCTCTCTCCGTGTACCCCGACGCGACCTCGCGGTCATCGAACGCGTCGTAGACGTCCCTCGTCGACTCCTTCCTCGCATCGTCGGGGACGACGATCAGGATCCAGTAGTCGAGCGGGAGCTCGATGCGCTCGAGCACCGTCCCGTCGCCCGTCGCGAGCTGCGCGCCGTCGCCAAGGAAGAAGGGCACGTCGGCCCCGAGGCGCGCGGCGATGTCGTGGAGGTCGTCGCGAGGGAGCGGCAGGTCGAGCGTCCCGTTCGCCAGCCGGAGCGCCGTCGCGGCGTCGGCGCTTCCGCCTCCGAGGCCCGCAGCCACGGGGATCCGCTTCTCGATGCGCACGTGCCAGCAGGGCTCGACTCCGGCGGCGTCCGCGAGGGCCTCCAGCGCCGCCCGCACGATCGTGTCCTCTGCGAACCCTGCGACCGCGAGGCTCTCGGCCGGCTCCAGCGAGATCTCGTCGTGGAGGTCGATTCGCTGCAGGACCGTGACGACCTCGTGCTTGCCGTCGACTCGCAGCGGGCCGACGACGAGAGCCAGGTTGATCTTCGCGTACGCCTTTGCTCGGCTCATCGGAGGGCATCCGCCAGGCGAACGAACTCCACGGGCTCGAGCTCTTCGGCCCGCACGTTCGTGGCACGCCCCATGGACCTCAGTGCGTCCTCCACCCTGGCGCGCGAGCCGAGACCGGTGAGGGCGACGGAGTTGGCGAGCGTCTTGCGCCTGTGCGCGAAGGACGCCTCCACGACGTGCCTGACCTCGGCGATCGGGGCGATCGTCGCGCGCTCGAAGGCGACGAGCGCGGACTCGACGCGAGGGCGTGGCCGGAACACGGTCGGAGGCACGGGATGGAAGCCGGTCCTCCGTGCCGAGAGCTGAACGAGCACGGACACCGCACCGTACGCCTTCGTCCGTGGCTGTGCGAAGAACCGCTCGGCGACCTCGCGCTGCACCATGACGCACCAGCGCGCCAGCGACGTCGCATGCTCCAGCGTTTCGACGACGAGCGGCGTGGCGACGTTGTACGGGAGGTTGGCCACGAGCTTGCTCGGTGCCGGCCGCAGCTTGTCGACGTCGACGTCGAGCGCGTCCCCCCAGATGAACTCGACGTTCGAGCGCTCCCCTAGCGCATCGCGAAGCGCGGGCTCGAGCGAGCGGTCGAGCTCGATCGCGTGGACGACACGAGCGCGATCGGCGAGGTAGCGCGTGAGCACCCCGAGACCGGGGCCGACCTCGAGAACGACGTCGTCGGATCCGAGCTCGCTCAGACGCCCGATGACGCCGAGGATGTTCTCGTCGACGAGGAAGTGCTGGCCGAGCGACTTCTTCGGCGCGACGGTCACGGCAACCCGAAGGCGGCTGCGGCGTTTGCATGCGTCGCGGCGGCGAGCTCGGCGAACGTCTCGCCGCGCGCCTCGGCGAGCGCGGCGATCGTGTGGACGACGTAACCCGGTTCGTTCCGCCGGCCGCGGACGGGCTGCGGAGCAAGGTACGGGCTGTCGGTCTCGACGAGGATCCGATCGGATGGAATGACCGTCGCCGCCTCCCGCAGTGCGGCCGTCTTCGCGTAGGTCGCATTGCCTGCGAACGAGACGTAGTAGCCGCGCTCGACGGCGAGCGGCGCGAGCTCCGGAGACGAGAAGCAGTGCAGGACGACGGTGCCGGAGAAGGGTTCGAGCGCGGCCGCGGTCTCCTCGTCGGCCTCACGGTTGTGGATCACGACCGGGAGGCCGCGCTCCTCTGCGAGCTCGAGCTGTGCGTCGAGCAAGCGCCGTTGCTCGACCGGCGTCGCATACCGGCGAACCGTGTCGAGCCCGGTCTCGCCGACCGCGACCGCCTTCGGATGCGCGAGCAGCTCGCGCAGCTCGTCGAGTCGTCCGGCTTCGGAGGTGCCGGACTGGTGCGGATCGATGCCGAGCGCCGCGAACACGCCCTCGTGCGCGTCGGCGATGGCGAGCGCGGTGCGACAAGACTCGATGCCGGTACCGATCGTCACGATCCGGGTGACTCCGGCCTCGTGCGCGCGCCCGACGAGCGTCGCAGCCGGCTCGTCGCACGCGTCGAGGTGCGCGTGCGCGTCGGTCACGCGACGGTGGCGGCCTCCATCCGCGCGAGCTCCTCCTCGACGACGCGCTCCGGGTCCAGCTTGGCGAAGAGCGGCTTCGGCTCACGCAGGGCCTGACCGGCGGGGAGCGCGCTCGGCTCCCAGCGCCCCGACCAGCCCTCGTAGTCACCCGTGAGGACGACGTGCTCGGTGTCGCCTTCGCTCACGGTACGGAACGCGAGCTCGCCGGCGATCACGTCGTCGTACCCGAGGGCCTCGTGCAGTCGCTGAGCGGAGAACGGCAGGAACGGAGCGAGAAGCACCTTCAGGCTGTCGACGGCGCGGAGAGCGACGTACAGGATCGTCGCCGCACGCTCGCGGTCGCCTTCGAGCTTCGCCCACGGAGCCTGCTCGGCGACGTACTGGTTGCCGAGCGCCGCGAGGCGCATCGCTTCCTGGAGGGCGTTCCGGAACCGGGCTGCCTCTATGAGCGCGCCGACCGAGTCGAAGCCGGCGTCGATCTCCACCAGGAGCGCGTCGTCCTCGGCCGTGAGCTCCTCGGGCGTCGGCACCGCACCGAAGTTCTTGTACGCGCTCTGAAGCGTTCGGTTGACGAGGTTGCCCCAGGTCGCGACGAGCTCGTCGTTGTTGCGGCGGACGAACTCCGTCCAGGTGAAGTCCGTGTCCTGCGTCTCCGGCCCCGCGATCGTCAAGAAGTAGCGCAACGCGTCCGGGTCGTACCGGCTGAGGAAGTCGCGGACGAGGATCTGGACTCCCCGGCTCGCGCTGAACTTCTTGCCCTCCATCGTGAGGAACTCGCTCGAGGCGACGTTGTCCGGGAGCTCGAGATCGCCGCGGCCCGCGCCGTACTCCCCTCCCGAGCCGTACCCGAGCAGCATGCTCGGCCAGATCACGGTGTGGAAGACGATGTTGTCCTTCCCCATGAAGTACGTGTGCTCCGCCGCGGGGTTCTGCCACCACTCGCGCCATGCATCGGGTGTGCCGCGGCTCTCCGCCCACTCGATGGATGCCGAGAGGTAGCCGATGACGGCGTCGAACCAGACGTAGATCCGCTTGTCGTCGCGCTCCTCGTAGCCGGGAACCGGGATCGGGACCCCCCAGTCGAGGTCGCGCGTGATCGGCCGCGGCTTGAGCTCCTTCACGAAGTTCAGCGAGAACCGTCGGACGTTCTGCCGCCAGCTCTGCTTGCTCTCGATCCACTCCGTCAGCTGCTCCTTGAACGCCGGAAGGTCGAGGAAGAGGTGCTTCGTCTTCCTGAAGACAGGTGGCGTGCCGTCGATCCTCGACCTCGGGTCGATCAGGTCGGTCGGGATCGAGCTGGTTCCCGCAGTTGTCGCACTGATCGCCCCGCGCGCTCTCGAACCCGCAGATCGGGCACGTGCCCTCGATGTACCGATCCGGGAGCGTGTGGCCGGTCGTGGCGGAGAACGCGCCGAGCGTCTCGCGCTCGACGACGAATCCCTTCTCGTACAGCGTCCGGAAGAGATCCCGGGTGACGGCGTAGTGGTTCTTCGTCGTGGTGCGCGTGAAGAGGTCATACGAAAGCCCCAGCGCGCGGAGGTCCTCGCGGATGAACGCGTTGAACCGATCGGCGGTCTCACGCGGCGACTCGCCCGCCGCGTCCGCCGCGACCATGACCGGCGTGCCGTGCTCGTCGGTCCCGCTGACCATGAGCACGTCGTTCCCGCGAAGCCGGTGGTAGCGGGCGAACGTGTCCGACGGAACTCCGAAGCCCGCGACATGGCCGATGTGCCTGAGGCCGCTCGCATAGGGCCAGGCGACGGCGACCAGGATCTTCCTCGGGCTCTCGGTCGTGCTCACGGGCGCGAATGATAGGGAGCCGCCTCCTGGCCACACGGTAGCGCGCAGACACCTGCACCGCCGAGCGCCAGTGCGAGCAGCAGCGCGATGTGGCCTGGCAGGCCCGGAGCGTGCCGCAGTGCCGAAGGCAGCACTGTCGACGTCGCTACGAGCCGGATGGGTCGTTCTCGCAGGACGTTCCGCGAGGCCCGCGAAGCGGGCGTCTCGGATCACTCCACGGAGGCGCATGTGTCCGCCGCGAACGCCGCCCCCTCGGGTCGCACGCGAACGGCGTTCACGATCCCTCGATGTGCCGGCTGGGGAGCCAACACGGCTCGTCGGCTCGTTCGTCGCCCTCGCCAAGCCACCCGCGGCGGCTGAGCCGACGGGCCGCGACCCGAGCGTCGCCCCAGCGTGCGCCGTCGTCGTGTCACCAGCCCGGGACCTCGGCTCGGGCGTGCCGGAGGCGACCACCACGAGCCCCGCTGCCCCCTGCGTCCCTGCAGCCTTCACGCTGCCGACGGGTACGGCTGCGGAGACAGGGGCGTCCGATGGCTCGGTCGGCGCCGCCGGAGCTGACGGCGCGGGTGAAGCGGGGGCCGCCGCAGGCTGTTCCGCCGCGGGAGGCGGCGCCGACGCGGGCGGAGAACTGGATGCGGGCGGCGCCGCCGGTGCCGGCGGAGGGCTGGGGGCACCTCGCGGCGGGAGCAGTCCGAGCGGATCGACGTAGGTCTCGCCGTCACCGACGCGGATTCCGAGATGGACGTAAGGAACTGCGTACTCGGCCTCACCGGACGGGCCTGGATCGGCGATCGCAGCGCCCTCCGTGACCGCCGCACCTTTGCGGACGCGCAGCGCCCCGAGATGCGTGAGGGAGACCCTGTATCCGTCCCTCGTGGCGATCGTCACGGTGAGGCCGTGCGTGGGAACCGGGCCTGCGAACGACACGTCGCCCGACGCGGGGGCGCGGATCGCGTGCGCATCGCCGAGCGCGACGTCGATCCCACGGTGCTGCCCGGCGGCATACGCATCGCTGCCGACCGAGAACCCACGCAGAACCGGACCGTCCGCGGGCCACGTCCACGCCCACGCCGGAGATCCGGCACTGAGCGCCCAGCCGACCAGCGTGGCGAGGCAGAGCAGCCAACGCGTTGCCCTGTGAGTGAACATGGAGCGACGGTAGCGCGCACCGCGACCGGGTGGCAATGCAATTGACTGTCTTGTTACAGAGAGTCGCGGTAGAGGGCGTTCCGCGAGGTGCCGGTGAGCCGCGAGACGACCTCGGCCGCCTTCTTGCGCGGCGTCCCGGCAGCAACGAGATCGGCAACGGCGGCTCGCGCGGCAGCGTCGACCTGCACCGAGCCGGGCGCCTCCGCCGGCCCGAGCACGACCGTGATCTCACCGCGCGGCGGCTCGGCGAATCGCTCCGCCAGCTCCTCGACCGACCCGCGAACGACCTCCTCGAAGCGCTTGGTGAGCTCGCGGCACACAGCCGCGGTCCGGCCCGGGAGCACCTCGGCGAGAACGCGCAACGACGCCGGAAGCCGGCGTGGCGACTCGAACGCGACGACCGTCCCGCCCCACGAGGCGAGACCCTCGGCCAGCGCCCGGAGCTCACCCGCCCGCCGCGGTAGGTACCCGACGAACTGGTACCGATCCGACGCCAACCCGCTGGCCACGAGCGCGGTCTCGACGGCGGAGGCGCCAGGGAGAACCGTCACCTCGACGCCCGCGGCGACCGCCTCCGCGATCAACCGCGCGCCCGGATCGTTCACGCCGGGCAGGCCGGCGTCCGAGACGAGAGCGACCCGCTCGCCCGCCAGCAGGCGTTCGAGCACCCGGCTCGTTCGCGCCGACCTCGTTGTGACGGTGGTAGCTCTCGAGTCGCGCCTCGATCCCGTGACGCGCGAGAAGGATCCGCGTGCGCCGCGTGTCCTCGCACAGGACGCGCTCGGCCGCCCGGAGCTCGTCGAGCACCCGCAGCGTCACGTCGTCGAGGTTGCCGATCGGCGTGGCGCAGATCGCGAGCGGCATCAGCGCTCCCCGTCGAGCGCCTCGAACGCGACGAGGCCCGCGCCCACGAGACCCGCGTCGGAGCCGAGCTCGGCGGGAACGATGCGCAACGTCTCGTTCGCAGGCGGGACGGCCTCGCGACGAGCGGCCTCGAGCGCCGGGTCGAGGACGAGCGCTCCGGCCGCGGCGCCGAAGCCCCCGCCGACCACGACCAGCTCGGGGTCGAAGATGTTGACCAGCGATCCGATCGCCGCTCCCAGCGAGTGCCCGATGCGCGCCAGGGCCTCGCGCGCGCGCTCGTCACCGCGCGACGCGTTCGCGATCAGGACGTACGAGTCGGCCCCGGGGCCGAACAGCTCCCGCGCCGCCGGATCTCCCGCATGGAAGCCCGACGCCAGCATCTCGAGATGGCCGCGGCCGCCGCACGTGCACTCCGCGCCGCCCTCCTGCACGACGATGTGGCCGAGCTCCGCCCACCCGCGAAAGAGGCGCCCGTCGGCGATGACTCCGCCGCCCACGCCGGTTCCGAGCGTGAGCATCACGAGGTTCCTCGTGCCCCGTCCCGCCCCCTTCCTCCATTCGGCGAGCGTCGCCGCGCTCCCGTCGTTCTCGATGCCGGTGGGTAGGCCGAACCGGTCCGTCGACCGCGTGATCAGATCGACGTCGTCGAGGGGGAGGTTCATCGCGTTCAGGATGCGCCCGGTTCCGCGCTCGAGGTTCGCCGGGATGCCGTAGCCGATCGCGGCGACGCGGTCGTCGAGCAGCGCCTCGACGGCGGCGTCGAGCGCCGCGAGCACGTCCTCCTCGGATTCGCCCGGGCTGGGCACCTCGCGCTCCTCCAGCACGTTGCCCTCGCGATCGACGAGGCCGGACAGGATCTTCGTGCCCCCCACGTCGAGCGCGATGACGACGGGAGCCTCCACGGCGGGGGCTACCATAACGACCCGCATGGCCGTGGGAGACAAGCCCTATCGGCTGTATCGCGGCGGCCGCAAGAAGGGCAAGGTCCCACTCTCGAGCACCTCGCGCCCCCCGACGCAGCCCGCACGCGCGCCGGGAGCGCCGAAGCGTCGGCGCCGCTGGGGGCTGTGGGCCGTGCTCGCCGTCGTGGGCCTACTCGTTCTGGCCGTTCTCTGGGGCGCCCTCGGGTACCGCGCGTTCGCGAGCGGCGTGGACGAGGCGAACGCGCGGCTGCCGAAGAACGCGAAAGCCCAGCTCGCGAAGCGAGACCGCTCGCTCCTCTCCGAGCCGACGACCGTCCTCGTCATCGGCACGGACGGCGGTCGCAGGCCGGGCCGCGCCGACGCGAACCGCTCCGACTCGCTCCTGCTCCTCCACCTCGATCCGGGGACGCACCGCATCTCGTACCTCTCGATCCCGCGCGACCTCCGCGTGGAGATCCCCGGCTACGGGTCGTCGAAGATCAACGCGGCGAACCAGATGGGCGGGCCGGCGCTGACGCTCGCGACGGTGAAGGCGCTGACCGGCCTGCCCATCGACCACGTCGTCGTCGTCGACTTCGACGGGTTCGAGGAGCTCATCGACGCGATCGGCGGCATCGAGGTCAACGTGCCGAAGGCGATCCTCTCGAACCGCTTCGACTGCCCGTACAAGCCGAAGCGCTGCGCCGACTGGGAGGGCTGGCGCTTCGAGAAGGGCGTGCAGCACATGGACGGACGGCGAGCCCTCGTCTACTCGCGCATCCGCACGAACCAGCTCGACCCGTCCGACTCCGACATCACGCGTGGCAACCGCCAGCAGATCGTCGCCGATGCGGTCGGAAACGAGATCGCGAGCTTCGGGACCTTCCTCCGCCTTCCGTTCATGGGCGGCGATCTCGCGGCGCCACTCGCCACGGATCTCTCGGCCTGGGAGCTCGCGCAGCTCGGCTGGGTGCGATTCCGGTCGGGAGGCTCGCTCCGCTGCCGCCTCGGCGGCGAGCCGACGACGATCGGCGGCGAGTCGCTGCTCCTCGGGTCCGAGGACAACGTCGCCGTGATCTCGATGTGGCTCGGCCGTACGGCTCCCCTCGCCGCCGCCGAAGGGGACGCTCTACGGCGCGGGCTGCACGCGACGCTAGGCCGCGGAGTCCGACGCAGGCTTCGAGTCGGTCGACGACTTCTCCGACGGCTTGTCCGCGACTTGTCGCCCTCGCCCGACGACGCCTCGCCGCCGTCCTTCGCCTTTGACTTGCGAGACCCGTAGTCCGTCGAGTAGAAGCCCGACCCCTTGAAGTGCACGGCCACCGGAAAGAGGAGCTTCTCGACGGGACCGGCGCCGCAGGTCACGCACGTCTCGGCCGGCGGGTCGGACATCCGCTGGAAGAGCTCGAACGTGTGCCCGTTCGGGCAGCGGTACTCGTAGATCGGCACGTGGGCGGGAAATCTAGCGCCCGCTAGGGCGCGACCTTGTCCCGATCACGCTCGTGCTCGAGGAGCTCGAGGTAGCACGGCGCGCTCTCGAAGGCCGCGAGGCCGCGCGCTCGGCCGCGTCTCCTCTGCGCCCGTCTCCGCCGGTCGACCGCCGCGATCGCGGCGGACGCGCCGACGAGCCCTCCCAGGAGGAAGGTGCGAAACCGGCCGCGGCGCTCGTCTCCGTCCACGATCGGATCTTACGATCACGTCCACGATGCTGGTCTGCACGCTCGGTGATCTCACCCTCGACGTGATCGTCCGCCTGGCGGGGCCGATCGCCGCCGGCGGGGACACCGACGCCGAGATTCGGGTCGGGCCCGGCGGGCAGGCCGCGAACGTCGCGGCCTGGGCGGCTGAGCTCGGCGCGAGAGCGCGGTTCATCGGCAAGACCGGCGCCGACGACGCCGGCGAGCTCGCCCGGACGAAGCTCGCCGCGCTACGGGGTCGAGATCGTGGGGCCGGTCGAAGGGCGCAACGGCTCGATCTGCTCCCTCGTCTCCCCGGACGGCGCCCGCTCGATGGCCGCCGACCGCGGTGTCGCGCGCGACCTCCGAGCGGACGAGGTGGACGCGGGCTGGCTCGCCGGCTGCGATCACCTGCACGTCTCCGGCTACGCGCTCATGGTGGAGCCGGTGCGGGGCGCCGCCTTGCGCGCGACGGAGCTCGCACGCGCCGAGCGCGCGAGGATCAGCGTCGACCTCGCCTCGTGGAGTGCGATTCGCGACAGCGGCGTCGAGGCGTTTCGCGACGCTGTCCGCGCCGTCGGCCCGGACGCCGTGTTCGCGACCGAGGAGGAGGAGCGCGTGGTCGGCCGGTCGGTCGGCGGCGCAGCGTGGATCCTCAAGCGCGGAGCTCGAGGCTGCTCGTTCGACGGCGACGAGCGCGAGGCGCTGCCCGTCGGACAGGTCGTCGATTCGACCGGCGCAGGAGACGCCCTCGCTGCGGGCTGGATCGTCGGCGGACCCGACCTCGCGCTCGAAGCGGCCGCTCGCTGCGTCCAGCACGTCGGCGCGATGCCGCTAGGTTCACGCGCGTGAACGACCTGATCCAGCTCTCCGACGAGGTGCGCGCGGCACTCGAGGACGGCACGCCCGTGGTCGCGCTCGAGACGACGCTCGTCGCGCACGGCTTTCCCGCTCCCGCCGGAGTCGAGGTCGGGCTGGAGAGCGATCGCGCGGTGCGCGCGGCCGGCGCCGTGCCGGCGACGACAGGCGTGCTCGACGGCCGCATCCGCGTCGGTCTCACCGAGGACGAGCTCGGGCGCTTCACGCCCGACGCGCGCAAGGTCGGTCCCCGTGACCTCGCCGCGTGCGCGGTCGCCGGCGACACCGGTGCAACCACCGTCGGCGGGCTCCTCGTCGTCGCGCGGAGCGTCGGGATCCGCTTCCTCGGCACGGGAGGGATCGGCGGCGTCCACCGCGGCTACCCGAATCCTCCGGACGTGTCCGCGGACATCGTGGCCCTCGTCACCTCGCCGGTGCTCGTGGCGTGCTCCGGCGCGAAGTCGCTCCTCGACATCCCGGCGACGGTGGAGTACCTGGAGACGCTCGGCATCCCCGTGCTCGGGTACGGCACGGACACGCTTCCGCTCTTCTACTCGGCGACCGGGGGGCCGCCGATTCCGCAGCGGGTCGACGACGCAGGCGCCGCCGCCCGAACGGCAGCCGCGCACTGGCAGCTCGGCGGCTGCGGCCTCCTCCTCGCGAACCCGCCGCCCGAGAGCATCGAGGTCGAGGACCTGATCGAGGAGGCCGTGGGTGCGGCGGCTCGCGCGGGCGTCTCCGGCCAGGCCCTGACCCCGTTCGTCCTCGCGTACCTGCACGAGCACTCCGACGGACGCACGCGTGAGGTCAACCGCAAGCTCATCGTCGCGAACGCCCGGCTCGCCGCCGAGGTGTCGGTAGCGTTCGCCGCCCTGTGAGCCTCTACGACGCCGTCGCCGAGCTCCCGCTCGAGGTCGAGGACTACGGCCTCGAGGTCAGCTCACTCGACGTCTCGAGCGGCTTCACGCGCAAGACGACGACGATCCGCCTCTCGGGCGCGGGTGAGGAGGGGCTCGGCGAGGACGTCACGTACGAGGCGAGCGAGCACGACGCGCAGCTCGAGCGCGGTGCGGTGCTCCCGCTCGCGGGTACCTGGACGATCGACTCGTTCTCGCGCCATCTCGCCGACCAGGCGCTCTTCGAGAACCCGCCGGAGCGGCCCGTCTACGTCGACTACCGGCGTTGGGCGTTCGAGAGCGCAGCGCTCGACCTCGCCCTCCGCCAGAACGGGATGACCCTCGGGCAGGCGGTCGGTCGCGAGCTCCGCCCGCTCACGTACGTCGTGTCGATGCGGCTCGGCGAGCCGCCGACGCTGGAGCGGCTCCAGGGCTGGCTCGACCTCTACCCGGGGCTCCGCTTCAAGCTCGACGCGACGAGCGACTGGACGGACGAGCTCGTTGCACGGCTCCGCGAGCTCGGCTGTGTCGACTCGATCGACTTCAAGGGGCACTACACCGGAACGGTCGTCGACCAGGGCGCCGACCCCGCTCTCTACCGGCGCGTGATCGACGGGTTCCCGGGCATCTGGCTCGAGGACCCGGCGATCGACGACCACACGCGGCCGATCCTCGAAGAGGTCGCGCCGCAGGTGACGTGGGACGCGATCATCCACTCGGTCGAGGACATCGAGGCGCTGCCCTGGCCCCCGAAGACGGTGAACGTGAAGCCCTCGCGCTTCGGGTCGATCCAGCGGCTGTTCGCGGCCTACGACTACTGCGAGGAGCGAGGGATCGGCGCGTACGGCGGCGGCCAGTTCGAGCTCGGCGTCGGACGCGGCCACATCCAGTACCTCGCCGCGCTCTTCCACCCGGACACCCCGAACGACGTCGCGCCCGGAGCGTTCAACCTGCCCGATCCGGTGCCCGGGCTCCCACCGAGCCCGCTCACGGTCACGCCGCGCGCGACCGGCTTCCTCGCGCTCTAGCCCTACTTCACCGAGCCGGCCAGGAGACCCTGGACGAAGTACCGCTGGAAGGCGAAGAACACGACGAGCGGGATCGCGAGCGAGATGAACGCCGCAGGCGCGATGAGTTCGACGTTGGAGCTGAACTGGCGCATCTGGGAGAAGATCGCGACGGTGATCGGCTGCGTGTTGCGCGCGAACGTGAGCGCGACGAGCAGGTCGTTCCATACCCACAGGAACTGGAAGATCGCGAGCGACGCAATCGCCGGGAGGCCGAGGGGCAGGATCACCCGGAAGAAGATTCGGAACTCCGACGCACCGTCGATACGGGCCGCCTCGAGCAGGTCGCGGGGGATCCCGATGAAGAAGTTCCTGAGCAGGAAGATCGCGAACGGCAGGCCGAAGGCCGTGTGGAAGAGGACGAGTCCCGGGATCGTGTCGAAGAGCCCGAGGTTGTTGTAGAGCGAGAAGATCGGGATCAGCGCCATCTGGATGGGCACGACGAGCAGGGCGACGACGACCACGAAGAGCCAGTCGCGACCCGGGAACTCGAGCCAGGCGAACGCATAGGCGGCGAGAGAGGCGACCGCGATCGGAAGGAACGTGGCGCCGAGCGAGATCCACAACGTCGTCCAGATGGCCGACGTGATCGCATCGTTGTCGAGGATCTCCCGGTAGTTGTCGAGCGTCGCCAGGCTGGGGCTCGAGAGGATCTCCCACCAGCCCGTCGTCCCGATCGCCGACGGCTGGAGCAGCGAGGTGAAGAAGAGGCTGATGGTTGGGACGAGCCAGAACAGCCCGATCAGGGCCAGGACGAGGTAGACCGGCGTCTTCGCCAGGAAGCGGACGACCTTCGCCGACATCGGCTCGGAGATCTCGGCCGGCGCGCCGACGCGCGCATCGACGACTTCCGTTGCCGTGGACATCAGACCTCCCTCCGGAACCGCCGGACGTTGAGGATGAGGATCGGCACGACGAGCAGGAACAGGAACACCGCGATCGCCGACCCGAGACCGAAGTCGTTGACGCCGCCGAAGGACGTCCGCCACATGGCGAGCGCGATCACGTTGGCGTCGTCCTGGACCGATCCCGGCGCGATCGAGATGACGATGTCGAAGACCTTGAGGACGTAGATCAGCATCGTCACGAAGACGACCGTGAGGACGGGCGCGAGGAGCGGGATGGTGACCCGCCGGAAGACCTGCCATTCGCTCGCGCCGTCCGTACGCGCGGCCTCGAGGAGGTCTCGCGGGATGGCCGCGAGCCCGGCGGCGATCACGACCATCGAGAAGCCGGCCCAGACCCAGATGTACGCGATCATGATCGCGGGCGTGATGAGGCTCGGGCCGAGCCACGACACGCCGGCGTACGGCTCCGAGAACGTGCTCGCTCCGATCGCCGCGCGATACGAGCCGGCCTCGACGTCCTCGAAGGTGAAGGTGCCGTTCGCCTCGGTCTGAGTCGCCGCGACACGGTTACCGCCGTCCTCGCGGAGCTCGACCGTGATGCCCGGCAGCCCGAGCTCGTCCTGTTCGAGCTCGCCGGGGGTTCCGCCGCCCGGTTTGAAGTCTCTCCAGACCACGCCCGTGATTCCTCCGGAGAGCGCCTCCGGCACCACCGCCTGGACCGCGTCGGCAGGCACGTCGGAGGAGCGGACGCCCGTCAGGCCGAGCTGCGCGACGTCGCCTGGGGCGAGCGGCTTCTCCAGCACGAGGCTCCCGTTCGGCTGCTCCTGGAGCGCTTCGGTCGACGGCTGCGCCGCGGAGAGGACGCCCGAAGGCGAGACCGCGTCCTTCACGACTGCGATGCCGGCGTTGATCGTCCCCTGGCTCGGGTCCTTCTCGTACATGAGCCGCCAGATCACTCCCGCCGCGAAGAGGGAGATCGCCATCGGCATGAAGACGACCACCTTGAAGGCGACCGAGAACCGAATCCGCTCGAGGAGCACTGCGAAGACGAGCCCGATCGCGGTGACGAACGCCGGCACGATCAAGAGCCAGAGGAAGTTGTTCTTGATCGCCGTGACGATCGTGTCGTCCGTGAACAGCGTCTGGTAGTTGTCGAGACCGACGAAGTCGCTCCCGTCCCGACCATAGAAGCTGCGGATGATCGTGCGGATCGTCGGGTAGACGACCCAGACGCCCAGCAGCACGAGCGTGGGCGCGAGGAAGATGATCGCGACGCCGTACTTCTGGAAGAAGCCGGGCTCGCCGTCCGTCGGTGGAAGCCCCCGGGCGGGGGCTTCCACCGTTGATGCGGATTCGCTCACAGCAGAGCTCTGACGCCTAGCTGTTGAACGCCTTCTTCGCGTCCGTCTCCATCTGCTGCGTGACCCCGTCGACGTCGTCGGGCTTCGCCACGAAGTCGGTGAACGCCTTGAACAGGCCGGCTCCCGGCGTCCCGCCGAACGCGGACGGCTGCAGGTCGGACATGTCGAACCGGAACTCCTCCGCATTGGCGAGCGCGGTCGCGTTCGTCCGCGTGATGTCGTCCGGGTACACCGACTCGTCGACGTTCTTGTTCGGCGACGAGAACCCGCCGCGGGCTGCCCAGATCTCCGCGGCATCGGGCGTCGTCAGGTAGTCGAGGAAGGCCGTCGCGGCCTCGCTCGTCTTGAAGTTCACGCACAGGTCGCCGCCACCGACGACGACGGGGCCCGAGCCGTTGATCGACGGGAACGCGAACACGTTGTAGCCCGTGACCGGCTCGAGCGGGTTGTCGGTCACGACGCCCGGGGCGAAGTCGCCTATGACGACCATGGCCGCCTCCGGGGAGTCGCTGAAGACCTTCGCGACGGACGCCGGCATGTCACTCTGGAGCGCACCGTCGGTCCCGCCTGCCAGGTCGGCCGAGTCGCCGACGATGTCCTGCATGGTCGTCAGCGCGTCCTTCACCGACTGGTCCGTCCACGGGATCTCGTGGTTCGTCAGCTGGTCGTACTTCTCCGCCCCCGCCTGGCGGATGTAGACGTTCTCGAACAAGTCGCTGATCGGCCAGCCCACGTCGACGCCCACCGAGTACGGGGTGATGCCGGCTGCCTTCAGCGTGTCGGCAGCGGCCGTGAGGTCCTCCCAGGTCTCCGGCGGGTCGACGCCGGCCTCCTCGAAGTCGGCGACGTTGTACCAGATGGTCGACTTGTTCGCGCCCTTGAACATGACCGCGTACTGCTTGCCGTCGACGGAGCCGACGTCCGCCACCGACTGGCCGAAGTTGTCCACGATCTTGTCCCGTAGGTCGTCGATCGGCTGGATCGCGCCCTGCTCGGCGAAGCTCTTCATGAGTCCGGGCTGGCCGATGCAGGCGATGTCGGGCGGGTTCCCGCCCTGCACCGCCGTCGAGAGCAACGGCGCGAGGTTGTCACCGCCCGACGTGTACTTGACGTTGACGTTGGGATAGAGCTCCTTGAACCCGTCGATGACGGCCTGGAACGAAGCTTGCTCCTCGCCGCCCCAGATCGCCATGGCCGAGATGTCGCCTGTGACGTCCTCGCTGCCTTGCGCGGTCCCACCGCCGTCGTCGCCGCCACCACAACCGGCAGCTACGACGGCGAGTGCACCTACGAGCAGCGCCAACAACAACCATCGCTTCCTCATTCCTGAGCTCCTTCCGCATCGCTGGACGAATCGGTATCCGAGTAGATCCCGAGGCTAGTCTCGAGGTCGAAGAAGTGGAGTGCGCCGGTCTCCACCGCCACGTCCACGGTGTCACCGTTCTTGATCCGGGAGCGCGGGCCGAAGCGGCCGACCATGACCGTCTCGGTCTCCCCCTCCGCGGCTGCTGCTCGGACCGCGCTCTCCTGGCCGACGTCGCGCGCGAGCTCGCGAACGTCCTCGGTCAGGGCCGGCGGCGCAGCCACCGTGAAGTGCGCGACGATCTCCGAGCCGAGCGGCTCGCGGAGCACGACCACCCCGCGGAGCTTCTGATCCTCGGGCAGCTCGGGCACGAGCGCCGCGTCCTCGAGGTTCTCGGGACGGATCCCGACGACGACGCGCTTGTCCACGTACTCCCGGAGCTTGGGGCGAAAGGCGAGGAGCTCGTCGCTCAGCCCGAGCTCGTGCTCACCCACCTGCACGGACAGCTTGCCGTTGTTGCGAACGATCGTCGCCTCGGCGAGGTTCATCGCCGGCGAGCCGATGAAGCCGCCGACGAAGAGATTCACGGGGCGCTCGTAGAGAACCTGGGGCGGAGCGACTTGCTGGAGCTCGCCCTTGCGCATGACGGCGACGCGGTCGCCCATCGTCATCGCCTCCACCTGGTCGTGCGTGACGTAGATCGTCGTCACGCCGAGCTCGTTCTGCAGGCTCGCGATCTCGGCGCGCATGTGCACGCGCAGCTTCGCATCGAGGTTCGAGAGCGGCTCGTCCATCAGATACGCCTGGGGCTGGCGCACGATCGCGCGGCCCATCGCGACCCGCTGCCGCTGGCCGCCCGAGAGCGCGCGCGGCTTGCGCTCGAGGAACTCCTCCAGCCCGAGCACGCGCGCGGCTTCGCGAACACGCAGGTCGATCTCGGCTTTCGGCGCCTTCCGCAGTCGCAGCCCGAAGGCGATGTTGTCGTAGACCGTGAGATGGGGATAGAGCGCGTAGCTCTGAAAGACCATGGCGATGTCGCGATCGCGCGCCGGCACGTTGTTGACGACACGCTCGCCGATCCGGAGCACTCCCTCGCTGATGCTCTCGAGCCCGGCCACCATTCGGAGAGCGGTCGTCTTGCCGCACCCGGACGGCCCGACGAGCACCATGAACTCACTCTCGCGGATCTCGAGGTCTATCCCCGAGACGGCGCGCGTTCCGTCGGCATAGACCTTGCCGACTCCCTCGAAAGTCACGGCTCCCAACAGGTCTCCGGGCGGGAGACTATACGGTCGACGCGAGTCTAGGTCTCGAACGCCCGCAGCAGCTCGTCGACCGGGATCAACGGAAGCGACTCGAGCTTCGCGCTGCCACGCGCGCCCAGCGCGACCGAAACCTTCGCGATGGTCATGTCGTCGGGCGCTTCGACGATGTTCACGAAGTCGTACGCGCCGAGCGCGGCCCACTGGTGGAGCACCTTCGCGCCCATCTCCTCCACGTCGCGGTTCACCTCGGCGAGCCGGGAAGGGTTGGCGTGCAGCGTCTGGACGCCCTTCTCCGTGAGCGTCGTCAGCATCAGGTACGTCGGCATCTCACTCCTCTCGTCGATCCTCGCGCAACCGTAACCGAGCCTCCTGGTCGACGTAGAGCAGGGCGCTGCCGAGGAAGACGAGCGGCGACACGACGAGGGCGGCCAGCGCCGCCGCGGCCAGCCGCGTGTTCTCGGCGTACTCCCGGAGCACGAAGTACAGCGTGAACTGCGAGATGAGCACGACGAGCGCGAGCGTGGCGATGCCGCCCGAGGACGTGGACGTAGTCGGCCCGCGCGAGCCGGATTCCGCGGGCGAGCGCGGCGCGCACGCCGAGGTTCTCGACGAGCGCCGCCGGAACGGCCAGCCCGAACAGCGCGAGCCAGGCGAGGCCCGGGAGGATGTAGATCGCGACGAGGAGCGGGACGGGCAGGAAGACGATGACCGCCACGAGGTACGCCACGAGCGACTGCTTCCGCAGGAGCGGCGTGCCCAACACGAGCGCCACGGCAGCCACGTAGCTCAGCGAGACGAGCAGCGCCGTCACCGGCAGCAGCGCGAGCCGCTCATCGCCGCCCGGGCCCTTCCACACGAGGGCGTTCGCCACGACGACCGGAACGCCCAGTCCCAGCGCCCTCCAGAACTGCGCCCCGTACGCGCGGATCGCCTCGCCGACGAGCTGGCCGACCGTCCGCTGCGCGGGGGGAAGAGGCGGCGGCAGGGGACGCTCAGCCTGCTTCGCTCGCCGCGCCATGGCCGGAGAGGCTACTGAGCGGCTGCTTCGAGCACGCGTGGGATCGCGTCCGAGAGCGCCTCGAGGGCGCGGCCGATGCGCCAGCGCGAGCGGTCGCCCTCGGAGATCTCGTTCGAGATCGCGCGGAGCTCTACCGCAGGCACGCCCGCGATCGCGCACGCGCGGAGGACGCCGAACCCTTCCATGCCCTCGACTCGCACGTCACTCGCGCCGCCGACGGCCGCGCTCGTGCCGATCGGAAGGACGAGCGCGTCCGGAAGCGCGCCTCGCACCACCTCGAGCAGCCCGGCGTCCGGCTCGACACGGTCGACCACCGGGATCTCGGCCTCGATGTCGGAGTAGATGGGACTCGCTGCCGATGACCAGGCCACCCGGCGTGATCCCTCTGGCGCCGGCGATCCCGACGTGGAGAACCGCGTCGGGCGGGCTCAGCGCGATGTGCCGCGCAGTCGCCGTCGCCGCCTCGACCGGCCCGATCCCGCACACGAGCCCCTCGTGGTCACAGAGCTCGATGTCCGTCGCTGCGACGAGGAGGATCACGCTCGTACGCTACGGCTTGCGCAGCCGGAACGCCGCGTGGCGCGGTGCCTCGGCGCGCCACTCCTCGTCGGAAGCGTCGAGCCCGACGGCGAAGAAGGGTCGCGTCACCTTCGTCTGCCGGTAGTACTCCTGCAGGACGGGAACCGCGTCCGCCGGCGCGAGCTCCTCGACCGCCAGTCGCTCCCGCCGGCGTCCTCGCCGGAGCTCGACCCACCCCGCGGCGCGGGCGTTCTTGACCCAGTTCCGGTCGCCGTACGGCGCGACCAGCCACCGTTCGCCGCCCTTCTGCACGATCGAAACGGGCGTCGACCACAGCTTCCCCGTCGTCCGCCCGGGAGCGGTGAGGAGATACGTCCGCGGGCCGGTGAGCCCGAGGCGAGCGAGCGGGCGGACGAACGCATTGAGCCCGCGTCTCCAGGTGCTCCTGCGATACGGGCGTGCGGAGCCGCGCATCGCTCCAGTATCCCCGGACGCGCTGCGACCGCCTCGTCGGCGGTCGCAGCGGCTTCGGGCCGAGGTGAGATGACTTTCCCATTCCGGCCTCGCCCTCGAGAACGAGCGCCGACGCTCCGTCGGAGCTGCCGGTGACGAAGTCACGGATGGACGCAAGCTCCGCGTCTCGCCCACCGACCACAGCGGGCATGACCCGCCGATGCTACGCCCGTGCGGCCGGCACTGGCTCGGCCCGGACCGTTTCGGCGACGCCGACGGACTCGAAGACGAGCTCACCGTCCGCAGCGTCGACACGGACGGTGTCGCCCTCCGCGAACCGCCCCTCGAGGAGCTCGAGCGCGAGCGGGTTCTCGACGAGCCGCTGGATCGCACGCTTGAGCGGCCGTGCGCCGTAGGCCGGATCCCAACCCTCCTCGGCGAGAAGCTCCTTCGCCGCGTCCGTGACCTCGAGCTCGATCCGTCGCTCGGCGAGCCGCTCGCGCAGCCGTGCGAGCTGCAGCTCGACGATGTCGGCGAGCTGCTCGCGGGTCGAGCGGCTCGAACGTGACGACCTCGTCGACGCGGTTCAGGAACTCCGGCCGGAAGCGGTCGCGCAGCTCGTTCTGGGAGCGGATGTTCGACGTCATGATGATCACGGTGTTGCGGAAGTCGACCGTCCGGCCCTGGCCGTCGGTCAGCCGTCCGTCGTCGAGCAGCTGCAGCAGGACGTCGAAGACCTCCGCATGCGCCTTCTCGATCTCGTCGAGCAGGACGACCGTGTACGGGCGTCGCCGCACGGCCTCGGTCAGCTGCCCGCCCTCCTCGTAGCCGACGTAGCCCGGAGGCGCCCCGATGAGTCGGGCGACCGTGTGTCGCTCCTGGTACTCGGACATGTCGAGCCGCACCATCGCCCGCTCGTCGTCGAACATGAACTCGGCGAGCGCGCGTGCGAGCTCGGTCTTTCCGACGCCGGTCGGGCCGAGGAAGATGAACGAGCCGATCGGCCGGTTCGGGTCCTGGAGGCCCGAGCGCGCGCGCCTGAGCGCGTTCGCGACCGCCTCGACCGCCTGGTCCTGGCCGACGACCCGCTGGTGGAGCCGCTCCTCCATGTGGATGAGCTTCTCGACCTCGCCCTCGAGGAGGCGCGAGACGGGGATGCCCGTCCACGACGAGACCACGGCCGCGATGTCGTCCTCGTCGACCTCCTCCTTCACCATCGGCGTCTCCGTGCGCTCCTCGCGTTCCGCCAGCTCCTTCTCGAGCCCGGGGAGGACCCCGTACTGGATCTCGGCGACGCGGGCGAGGTTGCCCGCCCGCTCCTCGCGGTCGGCCTCCATGCGGAGCTCGTCGATCTGGCGCTTGATGTCGGCGACGCGCTGCAGCGACTCCTTCTCGCGCGACCAGCGCGCGGCGAGCTCGTCGCGAACCGCCTTGGCGTCGGCGAGCTCACGCTCGAGGGGCTCGCGCACGCTCTCGGGCTCGTTCGTCATCGCTGCGAGCTCGATCTCGAGCTGCCGCACGCGCCGGTCGGCCTCGTCGAGCTCGACGGGCGACGAGTCGATCTCCATCCGGAGACGCGACGCCGCCTCGTCGACCAGGTCGATCGCCTTGTCGGGGAGGAACCGGTCCGTGATGTAGCGGTCGGAGAGGACGGCCGCGGCGACGAGCGCCGAGTCTCGGATCTCGACGCCGTGATGCGCCTCGTAGCGCTCCTTCAGGCCCCGGAGGATCGCGATCGTGTCCGCGACCGACGGCTGGCCGACGAAGACCGGCTGGAAGCGTCGCTCGAGCGCGGCGTCCTTCTCGATGTGCTTGCGGTACTCGTCGAGGGTCGTGGCGCCGACCGCGCGCAGCTCGCCGCGCGCGAGCATCGGCTTCAGGAGGTTGGCGGCGTCGACGGCACCTTCGGCCGCACCGGCGCCGACGATCGTGTGCAGCTCGTCGATGAAGAGGACGATCTCGCCCGCCGCGTTCTGGATCTCCGCGAGGACGGCCTTGAGCCGCTCCTCGAACTCGCCACGGTACTTCGCCCCGGCGAGGAGCGAGCCGAGGTCGAGCGCCCACACGCGCTTGCCCTTGAGGCCCTCGGGAACGTCGCCCGCGACGATGCGCTGCGCGAGCCCCTCGACGATCGCCGTCTTCCCGACGCCGGGCTCGCCGATGAGCACCGGGTTGTTCTTCGTGCGCCGCGAGAGGACCTGGATGACGCGGCGGATCTCCTCGTCGCGCCCGATGACCGGGTCGAGCTTGCCCGACTCGGCGAGCGCCGTGAGATCGCGCCCGTACTTCTCGAGCGCCTGGTACGAGCCCTCGGGATCCTGCGACGTGACCTTCTGGCCGCCGCGGACACCCTGCAGGGCCTCGAGCAGCGCGTCGCGCGGGACGACGTCGAGCGCGAGCAGGAGGTGCTCGACCGAGACGAACTCGTCACCGAGCTCGCGCATCTGGTCGAACGCCGCGTCGAGGACGCGGGTCAGTCGCGCCGACGCCTGCGGCTGTCCGCCCACCGCTCACGGTCGGGAGCTGCCGGAGGCGCGCCTCGGCCTCGGCGCGCAGGGTTTCGGCGCCGTACCCGGCGCGATCGACGAGCGTGCGGGGCAGCTCCTGATCGAGCAGCGCGACGATCAGGTGGTCCGGCGTCAGCTCGGGGTTGCCGGCGCGTCGCGCGAGCTCCTGCGCAGCGGCGACCGCCTCCTGGCTCTTGAGTGTCAGCTTGGTGAAGTCCATGTCAGCTCCTCGGCGCAGGATGCTGCGCCGGCCGGTAGAGGACGACCTCGCGCTTGTACGAGCGGTGGACCGCCGCGATCTCGGCTCGCAGCTCGCGCTCGAGCCGTGTCCATACGCGCACGCGCCTTGTTCAGCTCGTCCTGGAGGCGCAGCACGTGCTCGACGCCCGCGAGGTTGAGCCCGAGCTCGGTCGTCAGTCGCTGGATCAGCCGCAGCCGCTCGACGTCCGCGTCGGAGTAGAGCCGCGTGCCGCCGGGCGTGCGGCCGGGGCGGACGAGGCCCTTCGCCTCGTACATGCGCAGCGTCTGCGGATGCATGCCGACGAGGTCGGCGGCGACCGAGATCATGTAGCGCGGGCGTTCGGGCACGTCAGCTCGACCTCCGCGAAGCGCTGGCGCGGCTCCTCGCGAGACACCTTCTGGTACCCCTCGAGCGCCTCGCGCTCCGCCTTCGTGAGCTTCTTCGGGACGGTGACCTTCACGCGTGCGAGGAGGTCGCCGCGCCCGTTGCCCTTGAGGTGCGGCACGCCGCGGCCCTTGACCCGCAGGAGCTTCCCGCTCTCCGTGCCGCCCGGCACCTTGAGCGAAACGGGGCCTTCCGGCGTCGGGATCTCGACCGACGCGCCGAGCGCGGCCTCCGCGTAGGTCACCGGCACGTCGAGCACGAGGTCGGATCCGCGCCGCTCGAAGAGCGGCGACGGCTCGACGTCGACGACGACGAAGAGATCGCCGGCAGGGCCGGCGTTGTGCCCGGCCTCGCCCTTCCCCTTCAGCCGGATCCGCGTGCCGCTCTTCGCGCCGGCGGGGATCTTCACCGCGTAGCGCTTCGTCACGCGCTCGCGTCCCGAGCCACCGCAGTGCCTGCACGGGTGTCTCGACGATCGTGCCGTTGCCGCGGCACCGCGGGCACGGCTGCGAGAGGGCGAACAGGCCCTGCGAGTCGGAGACGACGCCGCGGCCACCGCACTGGGGGCACGTGACTGGCGACGGTACCCGGCTCGGCGCCGGTCCCGTGGCAGACGGAGCACGCCGTCTCGACCTCGACCGGAACGCGCACCTGGGCACCCTTGAGCGAGTCCTCGAACGAGATGCGAACGTGCGTCTCGAGATCGTTCCCGCGCATCGGCTGCCTGCTCGCCGCTCGTCGGCCCCCACCGCCGAACATCCCGCCGAGGAGATCGCCGAGGTTCCCGAGGTCGAACTCCTCGAAGCGCATTCCGCCCATGTCCGCTCCCCCGCCGGGGAAGCCGCGCGCACCATCCGCGCCGAAGGCGTCGTACGCCTTGCGCTTCTCGGCGTCGGAGAGGACGTCGTACGCGCCCTGCACCTCCTTGAAGCGCTCCTCGGCGCCGTTGTCGCCCGGGTTGCGGTCGGGGTGGTACTCGCGCGCGAGCTTGCGGTACGCCTTCTTGATGTCGTCGTCGGACGCGTTCTTCGGGACGCCGAGGACCTCGTACGGGTTGCGCGTCATTCGGCGACGATCACCCGGGCCGGCCGCACGACCTTGTCGCCCACGCGGTAGCCGCGCTGCACGACCTCGAGCACCGATCCCGGCTCGGCGTCGTCGCTCGGCTGCGTGAGCAGCGCCTCGTGGACGTGCGGGTCGAACGCTCCGTCGGTCTCGATCTCGACAGGCCCTCCTTGCGCAGCGCGTTGCGCAGCGACTGCTCGACGAGCTTCACGCCCTCGACGAGCTGCGCCTCCTCGTGCCGCTCGGCGGCCTCGAGCGCCCGCTCGAGGTCGTCGAGGACGGAAGGAGCTCGCGGACGAGCCGCTCGTGCGCGTGCGCGACGAGCCGCTCCTGCTCGCGCGCAGCGCGCTTGCGGTAGTTCTCGAAGTCGGCCTGGACGCGCTGGGCGAGGTCGAGGTACTCGTCCCGCTCGGCCGTGACCGTCGGCCAGCTCGTCGGGAGCCGGAGCCTCGGGCTCCGGCTCCTCGACGTCGGTTCTCGGCGAGCTCGTCGCTCACGACTTCGCCGCTTCCTCTTCGTCGATCACCTCGAAGTCGGCGTCCTCGACGACCTCGTCCTCCGTGCGACGCGCCGCCGTTCCCGGACGGCCTGCGCGCGTCGCCTGCGCCGACGCCTGCGCGTAGATCGCGTCGGCGAGCGACCGCGATGCCTCCTCGGAGCGCGCTCGTCTTCGCCTGGATGTCGGCGAGGTCGGCGCCCTCGGTCGGCCTGCCGGAGCTCCATGATCCGCCCCTCGATCGTGGCCGCGTCGGCCTCGGGCAGCTTGTCGCGGTGCTCGGCGAGGGTGCGCTCGGTCTGGTACGCGAGCTGCTCGCCGCGTTCCGCGCGTCGGCGAGCTCGCGCAGGCGATGCGCCTCGCCGGCGTGCGACTCGGCGTCCGAGATCATCCGGTCGACCTCGTCCTCGGAGAGGCCGGAGCCGCCCTCGATGCGGATCTGCTGCTCGTTACCCGTGCCGAGGTCCTTCGCCGACACGTTGATGATCCCGTTCGCGTCGATGTCGAACGAGACCTCGACCTGCGGCATCCCCCGCGGCGCCGGCGGGATCCCGACGAGCTGGAACTTCCCGAGCGTCTTGTTGAACGAGACCATCTCGGACTCGCCCTGCGCGACGTGGATCTCCACGGACGGCTGGTTGTCCTCGGCCGTCGTGAACGTCTCCGACTTCCGCGTCGGGATCGTCGTGTTGCGGTCGATGAGCTTCGTGAACACGCCGCCCTTCGTCTCGATGCCGAGCGAGAGCGGAGTGACGTCGAGCAGCAGGACGTCCTTGACCTCGCCCTTCAGCACGCCCGCCTGGATCGCGGCGCCGACGGCGACGACCTCGTCCGGGTTCACGCCCTTGTGCGGGTCCTTGCCGATGAGCTCCTTCACCTTCTCCTGCACGGCGGGCATGCGGGTCATGCCGCCGACGAGCACGACGTGCGCGATGTCGGCAGCCGTGAGCCCCGCGTCGGCGAGCGCCTGCTTCGTCGGCCCGACCGTCCGCTCGAGCAGGTCGTGCGTCAGCTCGTCGAGCTTCGCGCGCGTGAGCTGGAGGTCGAGGTGCTTCGGGCCCTCGGGCGTCGCGGTGATGAACGGCAGGTTGATCTGCGTCGTCATCGTCGACGACAGCTCGACCTTCGCCTTCTCGCCGGCCTCGTAGAGCCGCTGGAGCGCCATCGGGTCCTGTCCGAGGTCGATGCCCTGGTCGCGCTTGAACTCGGCGATCATCCAGTCGACGATCGCCTTGTCGAAGTTGTCGCCGCCGAGGTGGTTGTCGCCGTTCGTCGCCTTGACGTGGTACACGCCTTCGCCGAGCTCGAGCACGGAGACGTCGAACGTCCCGCCTCCGAGGTCGAAGACGAGGATCGTGTGCTCGGCGGCTTCCTTGTCGAGCCCGTACGCGAGCGCCGCCGCGGTCGGCTCGTTGATGATCCGGAGGACGTTGAGCCCGGCGATCTTGCCGGCGTCCTTCGTCGCCTCCCGCTGCGCGTTGTTGAAGTACGCCGGAACGGTGACGACGGCGTCCGTCACCGGCTCGCCGAGGTACGCCTCCGCGTCGGCCTTGAGCTTCTGGAGGATCATCGCCGAGATCTCCGGCGGTGCGTACTCCTTCCCCTCGACCTTGACGCGGGCGTCGTCGTTCGGGCCCTTCACGACCTCGTACGGGACGATCTTCATCTCCTCCGAGACCTCGTCGTACTTGCGGCCCATGAAGCGCTTGATCGAGAAGATCGTGTTCTGCGGGTTCGTGACCTGCTGGCGCTTCGCGGGTGCGCCGACGAGCCGCTGGCCGTCGCGCCCGAAGGCGACGACGGACGGAGTCGTGCGTCCACCTTCCGCGTTCGGGATGACGGTGGGCTCGGATCCTTCGAGGACGGCCATGCACGAGTTGGTCGTCCCGAGATCGATGCCGATGGTCTTTGCCATGTGCTCTTGCTCCTTTGGTTGAGTCACTACAGTGTGAAAACCTGAGTCGCACCGTAGCAGATCACAGCCAGCAGGAGAGCATTCCTCGGCGCGGAGAACACCGCACGCGATGCCGTTCAAGCTCCTGAGCGATCGCAACCTCGAACGGATCAACCGCGCCGTCATCTCGGGGCGGATCATCCCCTACCTCGTCGCGGTGATGTTCACGGTAGGCGCCGCCGGAACCGCCGCAGTCCGGATCCTCAGCCCCAACAGCTTCCAGAGCCTCGGCGACGCGGCATGGTGGTCGGCGACGACCGTGACGACGATCGGGTACGGCGACGTCGTGCCGGGAACGAGCGGCGGCCGGGTCATCGCCGTGTTCGTGATGTTCGCGAGCGTCGCGACCGTGTCGTTCGCGACCGCCGTCCTGACGGCGTCGTTCGTCGGGTATCAGCAACGCCGACTCGGCCACGAGACCGAGCGTCACCGAGAACTCGTCGAGACCCTGGCGCGCATCGAGAGGCGGCTCGACGCGATCGAGCGGAAGCCCGGCTAGCGGTAGATGCCGATCACCACGCCGCCCGCGACGACGAGAGCGGCACCCACGACGAGTCGCCGACCGACGCGCTCCGATCTCCCGAGGACGACCGCCGCCAGCAGGACACCCCACAGAGACTCGGTCGCGACGAGCGGTGAAACGACGGTCACCAGCCCGCGGTAGTACGCCTCGAACAGGCAGATGTACGACAGCCCGAACACGACGCCGGCCGGCGCGAACGCGCGCGCGTCGTGCGCGCGAAGCGGAGCGCGGGAGACGAGAACGAAGACTGTCATGACGACGGCGCCGGCGGCCAGCGTGGCGAGAGCAGCGAGCCCCGGAGACACGTCGGTGTCGATCGAGAGCCAGCGGACGAGGTTGTCGCGCGCCGCGAAGATGATCGTCGCGACGAGTGCGAGTCCGAGCCCGCGTACGCTTGAAGTGCTCGGGCCGCTCCCGTTCGCCGACCAACAGCGAGCCTCCCGCGACGATCAGGATCGCGCCAGCGACGAGCGCCGCTTCGAGGGGTTCCCCGAGCAGGACGACCGCGATCGCGATCGAGAACAGGGGAGCCGTGCCGATCACGACCGACGTTCGCGCGGCCCCGGCCTCACGGACGGCGAACGTGAAGAGGTACTGCGAAACGCCCGGGCCGAGCAGCCCGGCGACCACGAACGGCCAGACACCGGTCGTGAGACCGCCCTGAACTGCCGCGAAGGGAAGGACGACCGCGATCGCCACGAGAACGGTGAAGAGCGCCCCGCCTTCCGCGAGTGCGTCGCGTCGAAACGCGACCCTCATGGCAACGGTGGTCGCCCCGAAGAGGACTGCCGACGCGAGGCCGAGAACGACAGCGTCCACCTCAGGCGCTCCGACCCGCGATGCGCCGGAGCGTCGTCGATGCGACGGGCTCGGCGACGAGGATTCCCGCCATCATCACCGCGCAGCCGAGCCAGCCGGCCCACCCGAGGATCTCGTCGGCGAGGAGGACACCGAAGAGCGCTGCGAACGGTGCCTCGAGGGTGAAGACGAGGGCGGCGCGAGCGGCCGTCGTCCGCGCCTGCACCCACGTCGCGATGAGGTAGCCGAGCGCACCCGCGAACAGGCCCGTGACGAGCAGCGCGCCCCACACCGTCGCGCCGTGCGGCACCTCGAGCTCGCCGAGCGCGAGCGCGATCACCGTGAAGCCGACGAAGGACGTCGCCATCTGCAGGAACGTGAGCGCGCGCGGGTCGTAGCGCGGCGCGAAGCGCTCCATCGCCGTGATCTGGAACGCCTGGAACACGGCGTTCCCGAGGACGAGCACGTTGCCGAGCGTCGACCCTCCCGGCACCCCGTTCAGCAGCAGCAGCCCCACCACGGCGAGGGCGACGCCCACCCACAGCGCCCGTGGCACCGCCGTCCCGAAGAACGCGAGCGCGAGCAGCGGCGTGAAGACGACGTAGAGGCCGGTGATGAAGCCCGTGCTCGCGACCGTCGTGTGCTCGAGCCCGGCCGTCTGCAACCCGTACGCGGCCGCGAGCAGCGCGCCGACTCCGATCCCGGCGACGTATCCGGACCGTGGCAGCGAGCGCAGCGACCCCCACGCGAACGGCGCGAGCGCCACCGTCGAGATCGCGAACCGCACCGCGAGGAACGCGAACAGCGGATAGAGAGCGAGAGCGTCCTGGACCTGAACGAACGTGACACCCCAGATCGCCGTGACGCCGACGAGGGCGAAGAGACGGTGGCGAGTAGTCAGCAGGGGGTCTCTCGTTCAAGGACGAGGTTCGCCCGAAGGCCGAAGGGCGATTCATCGCCCGCAGGCCCGTTGCGCGAGGTGCAAACGCCGCGAAGAGGAGGGGGTCGGGGGAACCGGGTTCCCCGCGTATGGCGCACGCCGGATCACCGCGCGGATTCTCTACGCTCCTGGATGACCGTTACCGACACCCTCGGCCGGCCGGTGCGCGATCTCAGGATCTCGGTCACGGACCGCTGCAACTTCCGCTGCGTCTACTGCATGCCGAAGGAGGTCTTCGGCCACGAGTATCGGTTCCTGCCGCGCCGCGAGCTCCTCACGTTCGAGGAGATCGAGCGCGTCGCGCGCGTGTTCGTCGACCTCGGGGTGCGCAAGCTCCGCATCACCGGCGGCGAGCCGCTTCTCCGCCGCGATCTCGAGCTGCTGATCGCCCGGCTCGCTGCTCTCGACGACGACCTCGACGTCACCCTCACGACGAACGCCGCCCTCCTGGCGCAGAAGGCACAGGCCCTCGCCGACGCCGGGCTCTCGCGCATCACGGTGAGCCTCGACTCGCTCGACGACGAGGTCTTCCGCGCGATGAACGACGTCGACTTCCCGGTGGCGCGGGTTCTCGCGGGGATCGACGCCGCCGCGGAGGCGGGGCTCCCGGTCAAGGTCAACGTCGTCGTCAAGCGCGGGCTGAACGAGGCGTCGATCCTCGACATCGCGCGCCGCTTCCGCGGGACCGGCCACGCCGTCCGCTTCATCGAGTTCATGGACGTGGGCGCGACGAACGGGTGGCGCATGGACGATGTCGTGCCGGCCGCCGAGATCGTGGCGGCGATCGGTGCCGAGTTCCCGCTCGAGCCCGTTGAAGCCGCGTATCGAGGGCGAGGTCGCCGAGCGCTACCGCTACCGCGACGGCGCCGGCGAGATCGGCGTCATCGCGTCGGTGACGCAGCCCTTCTGCGGCGACTGCACGAGGGCGCGGATCTCTGCCGACGGCAAGCTCTACACCTGCCTCTTCGCGGTCCGCGGACACGACCTTCGTGCGCTGCTGCGCTCCGACTCGGCCGACCAGCTCGAGGAGACGATCCGCGCGGTGTGGACGCGCCGCGCCGATCGCTACTCCGAGATCCGTACCGAGGGCACCGCCCAGCTCCGCAAGGTCGAGATGTCCTACATCGGAGGCTAGGCGGTCGGCTCGGTCGCCGCGGCCACCGCGATCGGCCGTTTCTTCGTGAGCAGCCCGCGCCCGGGCTCGAGGCTCGTCCCACCGGAGCGCAGGATCACCGCGACCGACACGAGCACGGCCGCGCCGGCGACGACCATCTGCACCGTGATGTCCTCACCGAGAATCAGCGCCCCGAGCGCGACTGCGACGATCGGGTTGACGTACGCGTAGGTGGAGACGAGCGAGATCGGCGCTGCGCGCAGCAGCCAGACGTACGCCGTGAAGCCGATGAAGCTCCCGACCACGATGAGGTAGGCGAGGGCGAGAATCGCGTCGGTCGTCCACGTCGCCTCGCCGATCTCGCCCGAGACGGCCGCGTACACCGTCAGCAGGATCCCTCCGCACAGCGACGCCAGGCCGGCGGAGACGAGCGGGCGCTTCGGCAACGGCGCGCCGCGCGAGTACAACGACCCGACCGCCCAGCACATCGCGCTCACGACGATGACGAGCGCGCCGCGACGGTCGACGGATCCGTGGCCGAACGGATCGAACAGGAAGGCGAGCCCGGCGAATCCGAGGGCGATGCCGGCGTAGGCGAGCCCGGGCAGGCGCTTTCCGAACGCGACGCGGTCGAGGAGCGCCATCCAGATCGGGATGGTTCCGACGAGCAGTGCCGCCACGCCCGCGGGCACGGTCTGCTGCGCCCACGCGAGCGCGCCGTGGCCGGTGACGAACAGGAGGCCTCCGAAGATGAAGGCGGCCCCGATCTGCCGTCGGCCGATCCGGTCGCCGTCGCGATCGCCGCGCGGAAGCGCGAAGGCGAGGAGCACCCCTCCGGCGACGAGGTGTCGGATCGACATCGCGAGGAACGGCGGCAGGTCGCGGATCGCGATCGCGAGCGCGATGAAGGTCGACCCCCAGACGACGTACACCGTCACGAGGGCGAGCCAGACCCGCACGCCGTACCGCGCAGCCATCCCGTGATCGTGCCGTGCTCGAAGCGATCAGCTCAAGTCGAGCTGGCGGCGAGGCTCGATCAGATCGACTGATCGTGCGAGCTGGTTTCGCCAGTGCACCACCGACAAGGGAATCGCCGAGGCATGCACCAGCGTTAGAATCGAGCGTCCGTGTCGAGTCTCGTCGCACGAGACATCACGGCGCCTGCCCCGCGGCTGGGCGCATCTGGCCTTCCAGTTCGTGATCTGGATCGGCTTCTACGTCGTGTACCAGATCGCGCGTGGCGCGGCCGACCGCAGCGTCGCCGCCGCATTCCAGAACGGCGAGTCGGTGCTCCGGACCGAGCGTCACTTCGGTGCGCTGTTCGAGCCTGCAGTCCAGCGCGTCGTCGACACCTCGACGATCATGGTCGACGCTGACGTCGTACACGTACTGGCTCTCCCAGTTCGCCGTCGTGGGTGCGACGCTGTTGTGGGTCTACTTCCGGCACCAAGAGCGCTTCGCGGGGTTCCGCAACTGGCTCATCGCCGCGAACCTCGTCGGCCTCGTCGGCTACGTCCTCATGCCCACGGCGCCGCCGCGCATGTTCCCCGAGTGGGGCTTCGTCGACACGCTCTCCCAGTACTCGTCGATCAACCACGACAGCGGCCTGATCGCGTTCGCGGCGAACCCGTATGCGGCGATGCCGAGCCTCCACGCGATGGACGCGCTCATCGTCGGCATCGTCATGTTCGGGCTCGTCCGCTCGCGCCTCGCCAAGGCGTTGTGGCTCATGTGGCCGGTCTGGGTGGGGTTCGCGGTCATCTCGACCGGCAACCACTACTGGCTCGACGTCGTCGCCGGATTCGCGATCGCGGTCGCGACCGGGCTCGCGTTGCGCCAGTGGCACGCCCTGCGCCTCCGGCGCGCATGACCGAGGACGAGCGGGTCGCCTCGGGCGAACCGCCGCGCGTCAGCCAACTCGATCGGGTCAAGCAGGAGTACACCCAGGCCGCGCGCGAGATCCTGCAGCGCTCCATGCGCGGGGTCGCGAAGACGAAGCTGACCCCGGACATGCTGACGCTGGCGGGGGTCTCGCTCTGCCTCGCGGGCGCGGTGCTCGTCGGCTTCGAGGAGCGCAACGAGAAGCTCTTCTTCTGGCTCGGCGGCTTCCTCTTCGTCATCGGGTCGGTCGCGGACATCCTCGACGGCGCCCTTGCCCGAGCCGCGAGCAAGGGAACGGTCTTCGGCGCCTTCCTCGACTCGACGTTCGACCGCCTCGGCGAGGCCGCGATGCTCACGGCGATCGGCCTCGTCTTCATGCGCGACGGCAACGAGATCGCGCTCGTCGCGACGTTCGCCGCGGTGATCGGCTCGTTCCTCGTCTCCTACACGCGTGCGAAGGCCGAGGCGTTGGGTCTCCGCGGAGACGTCGGCTTCGGCTCGCGCGTCGAGCGCGTCGTCCTCATCTCGGTCGGCCTCGGGCTCGCGCCGTGGGGGCTGCTGCAGTGGCCGATCTACCTGCTCGCCGCGATGGCGTGGGTCACGGTGGTGCAGCGGATGCTCTTCGTGCGCCGGCAGTTGCGGGAGCTGGCCGAAGCCTGATACTTTGCTAGCAGTTTGACTGCTAGCAATAGAGACAAGAGAGCAGGCATCCTCGTCAGGATGCCCGCTCCATTGAAGGGGGCACTCGTCCGCGAGACCGCCCGCCGCGGCTCCAACGTCAACGACGTCGCCGCCGGCATCCTCGCCGAGGAGTTCGGCGTCGCATACGAACCGACCGGTCGCCGTCGCAAAGTGCTAGCAGGCACAAGCCCCGTCCTCCTGCTCCGCGTCCCGCAGGAGCTGAAGGACGAGATCCACGCCGAGGCGTCGCGCCGCGACTCCAACGCGAACGACGTCATCCTCGCCGCGCTCGCCGACGGGCTCGGCGTCCCGGCACAGAGCAATCGCAAAGGAAGGAAACTCATGGCTAGCACGAACGGCTCGAAGAACGGCGCGCGCGCGAAGGACAAGGTGCGCGTCGCGATCATCGGCGTGGGCAACTGCGCCAACTCGCTCCTCCAGGGAGTCGAGTACTACAAGGACGCGAAGCCCGAGGACACCGTCCCCGGCCTCATGCACGTCGACCTCGGCGGGTACCACATCTCGGACATCGAGTTCACCGCCGCGTTCGACGTCGTGAAGGGCAAGGTCGGCGTCGACCTCGCCGACGCGATCTGGGCGCACCCGAACGACACGATCAAGTTCGCCGACGTGCCGAAGACCGGCGTCAAGGTCTCGCGCGGCATGACGCACGACGGCATCGGCAAGTACATGGCGCAGGTCGTCGAGAAGGCGCCGGGCCAGACGGACGACGTGGTCGAAGATCCTCAAGGAGACCGGCACGGACGTCGTCGTCAACTACCTCCCGGTCGGCTCCGAGGCCGCGACGAAGTGGTACGCGGAGCAGATCCTCGAGGCCGGCGTCGCGATGGTGAACTGCATGCCCGTCTTCATCGCGCGCGAGCCGTACTGGCAGAAGCGCTTCGAGGAGGCCGGCTGCCCGATCATCGGCGACGACATCAAGTCGCAGGTCGGCGCGACGATCACCCACCGCGTGCTGACGACGCTCTTCGGCGACCGCGGCGTGCACCTCGACCGCACGATGCAGCTGAACGTCGGCGGCAACTCCGACTTCCGGAACATGCTCGAGCGCGAGCGCCTCGAGTCGAAGAAGATCTCGAAGACGAACGCCGTCACGTCGATGCTCGACTACGACATCGGCGCGGACAACGTCCACGTCGGCCCGTCCGACTACGTGCCGTGGCTCACCGACCGCAAGTGGGCGTACATCCGCATGGAGGGCTCCTCGTTCGGCGACGTGCCGCTCAACGTCGAGCTCAAGCTCGAGGTCTGGGACTCGCCGAACTCGGCCGGCATCGTCATCGACGCCGTCCGGCTCGCGAAGCTCGCGCTGAACAACGGCATCGCGGGCTCGCTCGAGGCGCCGAGCGCGTACCTCATGAAGTCGCCGCCGAAGCAGATCCGCGACGACGAGGCGCGCGAGGACATCGAGCGCTTCATCGTCAAGAACGCGGTGAAGAAGCCGAAGGCGGCCGCGAAGGCGTGAGCAGCGGCCGCCTCGCGCGGATCTTCTGATCGGGTGCGGCGGAGACACTCGTCTTCGCCGCACTGCCCGTCCCCTGACGCAGCCCTAGCCGGAGACCCGTGGCGCCACGTCGTCGGCTACGAAGCCGACGCGCCGGTGCGACTTGTCGCAGAACGGCTTCGTGGCCGAGTGCCCGCAGCGGCAGAGCACGATCGCGTCACCTGGTGGCAGCACGAACTCGTTGCCCTGTGCGTCGATCACTCGCACCGGCCCCTCGACCCTGTACGGCCCGTTCGCCCGCGCCTTGATCGTGACTTCGCCCATGGAGCCAAGTTACAAGTTGTAACTTGCTCCGGGTGAGTCTCCGGATCTGCTTCGTCACGCCGTTCGCGTGGTCGCAGCCGCACGAGGTGAACACGCACGTCGACGGAGCCGCCGCCGCGCTGCGTCGCCTCGGGCACGAGGTGACGGTGCTCGCGCCCTCGTCTCGCGCGCGCGACCTCGTCGCCGGGCGCCGCGCGCTCCAGCGGGGCACCGACGACGCCGACGTCATCGCGGTCGGCCCGTCGATCCCGCTCTCGCGGCGAACGAACATGGGCGTCCCGGTCGCGGTCCGCGCGAACCTGCGGCTCGCGCTCACGCGCGGCCGCTTCGACATCGTCCACGGCTTCGAGCCGGGCCTCCCGAGCCTCTCGTACCTCGCGCTCACGTCGGCGCACACGCTGACCGCGGCGACGTTCTTCTCCGTCGATCGCCTCGGTCTACCCCGCGAGGCGCTCGCGTCGCGACCGGCTGCGAACGCGTGTCGACGCGCTGCTCGCGACCTCGGACGAGACCGCGGAGGCGGCAGCCGAGCGCTTCGAGGGCGACTACCGGGTCATTCCCCTCGGCGTGGACCTGACGCGATTCCAGCCCGGCCCCGAAGCGCGACCTCGTCGCGATCGAGCTCGAGGCCGCCGGCCGCGCGACGACACGCGCTCTTCTCCGGCTCCTCGAGAGCGCGCCCGACTGGGAGGCCACCCTGCTCCACACGAAGCCGCTCGGCTTTCGCCCGGCGATACCGCGCCGGCTGCGCTCTCGCGTGCACGTCCGCTCCACGCGCACGAGCGCGCAGCGGGCGGAGGCGCTCGCCGGCGCGGCGATCTTCGTCTCGGCGCCGGGCGGAGAGGAGCGACTCGCACTCGAGGCGGCGGCGTGCGAGGCCGCACCCGTCGACGGATCGGTCGACGGAGCAGAGCGCGAGGTCGAGCGTCTCGTCGCCGACGCCCGCGCCCGCGCCGGCGCAGCCCTCGACGCCCGCAAGCGCGCGGAGAGCCAGAGCTTCGAGGCGGTCGGAGCCGAGCTCGACGCCGTCTACTCGAAGCTCGTCGCGCAAGCGCCGCGCTCCGCGCAGCGAGCCCGACGATCCGCTCGCGGATCGCGACTGGATCACGCTCGACCTCCACCTGCACACCGAGTGGTCGCACGACTGCTCGATCCCGACCGAGGATCTGCTCGACCACGCCGAGGCGATCGGGCTCGGCGGCATCGCCGTGACCGACCACAACGTCTTCGGCGGCGCGCTCGAGGCGGTCGAGCTCGCGCGCACGCGCGACCTCGTCGTCATTCCCGGCGAGGAGGTCAAGACCGACGACCAGGGCGAGGTCATCGGGCTGTTCCTCGAGGAGGAGATCACCGCGCGGCATGACCTTCGCGGACACGATCGCCGCGATCCGCGAGCAGGGCGGCCTCGTCTACCTCCCCCACCCGTTCGACCGCCTCCACGCGATCCCCGACCCGGCGACGATCCATCGCCACCTGGCCGAGATCGACGTGCTCGAGGTCTACAACGCGCGGCTCCTTCGCGACTCGTTCAACGACGAGGCGCTGCGCTTCGCGCGCAAGTACCGTCTGCTCCAGGGAGCCGGCTCCGACGCGCACGTGCTCCAGGGGCTGGGCACGGGGGCCGTCCGCATGCGGCGCTTCGACGGGCCCGAGGAGTTCCTGCTCTCGCTCCGCACGGCCGAGATCCTGCGCCGCCCGAAGTCGCTCGCGTACCTGCAGTCGCTCAAGTGGGTCGCCCAGGTCAAGGAAAAGGTTCTCTGAGCGAGAAGGGTCCCTCCGACTCCGTGCCCGCCGCCGTGCCCACCGACGAGATCTACGAGCGGTACCTGAAGAAGGCCATCTCCGAGATCAACGAGCTCGGGGACGAGCTCGCGCGGGCCGGTGACGAGCTGCGCGTCCCGGTCGTCGGCTCGGGACACCCGCTCGCGGACGTCATGCTGCTGAAGTTCTCGCCGCAGCCCGCGGAGATCCAGGAAGGCGTCGCCTTCTTCGGGCGCTCGGGGCAGGCGATCCTGAAGTCGCTCCAGCGGCTCCACGTCGATCCGCTCGCCGTGTACGGCACGAACTGCCTGAAGTTCGGCACCGAGGACCCCGCCGACGCGGCCTCCTGGCTCACGCGCGAGCTCTACATCGTCCAGCCGATGCTCGTCGTCGCGATGGGCGAGCGCACGCGTCGCGTTCCTGGACGGGCTCGGCTTCCCGCTCTCCGACGCGCTCGAGGCGCGACTCCGATCGGCGCGATCCAGCGCTTCACGCCCACGATCCAGGCGCTGGTCACTCCCGACATCGACGAGGCGCTCGACGAAGCGCCCGCGAAGACGGCGTTCTGGAACGCCTTCAAGGCGCTCGGCCCGTGGTGGGCGGAGCAGCCGCCGTATTGAGCGGTCGGCGCGCGGCAGCGCTCGCCGCCCTTCTCGTCCTGCTCGTCGCCTACGGAGCCGGCGCGCGCCACCTCCCCGGACTTCCGTCCGGGCTCGACGTCGCGTTCCACGCCGTGGTCGTGTTTCCGGCGTTCGCGGCCGCGATCTGGCTCGGGCTCCCGCTCTGGCGGACGGGCACGAAGACGCTGCTCGTGCTCGCGCTCGGCACCGGGGCTCTCGCCGTCGGGCTCTCCCTCCTGGGGATCGACTCCGCCGCCAACGTCGCCAAGCTCGCGTGCTACGCGCTCGTGGGGTTCTGCTTCCTCACGCTCTTCGAGGAGCTGTGGTGGCTGGCCCTCATCGCGGTGCTCGTTCCCTGGGTGGACGTCTGGTCGGTCGCGGCCGGCCCGACCGAGTACGTCGTCGAGGAGAAGCCGGGGATCTTCGAGGGCGTCGCCGTCGCGTTCCCGAACCCGGGAGAGACGGCGACGATCAACATCGGCCCGCCCGACATCGTGTTCTTCTCGCTCTTCCTCGCCGCCGCGGACCGCTTCGGCCTCCGCGTGGCCGCGACCTGGCTCGGGATGTGCGCGTGTCTCGCCGCGACGCTCGTCCTCGTCTGGACGTGGGACGGCATCGCCGGGCTGCCCGCGCTTCCCGCGATCTGCCTCGGGTTCCTCGTGCCGAACGCCGACCTCCTCTGGCGTGACGTTCGCCGCGCGCGGGCTGGCTCTACCGAGCCAGGCTGAGAGCCGAGACCGACTCGACGTGCGGCGTGTGCGGGAACATGTCCAGCGGGCGGCAGCGCTCGAGCACGTAGCCGTACTCGTCGCGGAGCACTTGTAGGTCGGAGGCGAGCGTCGTCGGGTTGCACGAGACGTAGACGATGCGCGCCGCGCCGAGCGCGCCCGTTCGCCGAAGCGCCTTGCCCGCGAGCCCCGCCCGTGGCGGGTCGACCACGACGACGTCGGGGCTGCCGGCCTCCTCGCGAAGCTCCTCGATCGTCTGGCCGACGTTTCCGGCGAAGAACCGCGCGTTCTCGATCCCGTTGAGCTCGGCGTTCTCGATCGCGCACGCGACCGCTTCCTCCGAGATCTCGAGGCCCCACACCGCGTGAGCGCTCCCGGCGAGCGCGAGGCCGATCGTCCCGGTCCCGCAGTAGAGGTCGAAGACGTTCTCGCTCACCTTCGAGCGTCCGCGTACTCGCGGGCGAGCTCGTACAGCCGCGCTGCCATCTCGGTGTTCGTCTGGAGGAACGCGGACGGACGCACGCGGAAGCGCAGTCCGAGAATCTCCTCCTCGATCGCGTCCGCCCCCCAGAGGAGCTTCGTCGGGAGGTTCGTCTGCTCGGCGGGCGTGTCGTTGATGGCCCAGTGGATCGAGCGCACCTCGGGGAAGCGCCGAAGGACGTCCACGAAGTATCCCGCCTCGAACCGCTCGCCCGGAGCGGTCACGAGCACGACGAGCGCCTGGCCCGTGTTGCGACCCTCGCGCACCACGAGGTGGCGCAGGTACCCCGACCCGCCGGCCTGGTCGTACGCCTCGAGCTGCTCCTCGCGGGCCCAGTCGCGAACGGCGAGACGGATCGCGTTGCCGAGATCGGTCGTCAGGAGGCACTCCTCGATCCCGATCACCTCGTCCCAGCGTCCCGCGCGATGGAATCCGAGATCGATCCCGTCCTCGGTCGACGTGAACGAGTACTCGAGCTTGTTGCGGTAGCCGAACTGGGATGCGGCCGGCACGATCGGCTCGAGCGGCGGCTCGGGAAAGCGTCCGATGCGGACGAGCGCATCACGAACCTGGCGCGCCTTCTCCGCGAGCTGCACGTCGTACGCGAGATCCTGGAAGCGGCATCCGCCGCAGACCCCGAAGTGCCGACACGGAGCCGGGACCCGGGATGCGCTCGGAAGCGTCAGGTCGGTGACGACGCCCTCGGCAAAGCCGCGCTTCACCTTCGTGACGCGCGCGCGAACGGTGTCGCCCGGCAGACCGCCGCGCACGAAGACGACGAACCCGTCGTGCCGGCCCACCCCGCTCCCTCCGTATGCGAGCGAGTCGATGCGGAGCTCGAGCTCCTCTCCTTTGCGAACTGGCGCAGCCACGGCCAGCCAGGGTAGCGCCGACTAGGTGATGTCCCGCTTGCGAGTGCGAAGAAGCGCGAGCACGCTCGCCAGAATCGTCCAGCCGAGCGCGACCGATACGGAGCGAGCCCAGGTCTGGGTGTCGTTCGTCGAATCCACTGCGCCTCCCAGCGAAGCGGCCGGCAGGTACTCCGCGACACCGTCCAGGTCGAGGAGACCCAGAACCACCCAGCAGATCGGCTCGAGCACGAAGATCCAGAGCAGGGCTCCGACGAGGGCGCCGACTTGCGAGTGGACCGCGCCTCCGATCGCAGCACCCAGCGTGCCCGCCAGCGCGGTGACGAGGAGCGCGCGACCGATCCCATCCGCGGCTTCGGCCGGTTCGAGGGACACGTCGACAGCTTCCAGCCAGATCGCCGCGGTGACGATGACCACGACGAGCATTGCCGCCATGAGCGCCGCGCCTGTCGTGGCGCCCGTGAGCAGCTTGACCGCCACGAAGCGCGCGCGGCGCGGCGTCGCGAGCAGCGTCCGCGCGATGGTCCCGTGACGGAACTCGTTCGTCACGAGAGTGATCCCGAGAAGCAACGCGAGCACGGAGGCGGGGAATGCCGCGTCCAGCACGAGCCGGAACTGGAACTCCGGATCGAGCCGCTCGGTTCCGGGTGTGTCGCCGATGTGTCCCGCGGTCACGAGCCCGGCGAAGGCGAGTGCGACGAGAACGAAGCCCCAGGTCGAGCGCAGCGTCCGCAGCTTGAGGAGCTCGGCTGCGAAGAGACGGGTCATGCGCCGCGCTCCCCGGGGTCGCCGGTCAGCTCGAGGAAGACCTCCTCGAGCGTCGCCCGCTCGACGCTCAGCTCATGGAGCACGATTCCGTTCGCCGCCGCGATCTCGCCGACCAGCTCGGGCGGGGCCGCAACGGCAAGGCCGCCGTCGCCCGTGTCGTGCACGTTCACCTGCGCGGCGACCAGCAAGGCTCCGAGCCGCGCGGCCTCAGGAGAGCGAACCGTCGTCGAACCGGCTGCCATCGCCTCGACGTCGGCCATCGCCGCCTGCCGCACGAGCCGGCCGCGATGGATGATCACGACCTCGTCGACGGTCTGCGCGACCTCCGACAGCACATGGCTCGAGATCAGGATCGTGCGCCCCTCGCCTGCAAGCCCGCGCAGGAAGTCGCGAAGCCACCGGATGCCCTGCGGATCGAGGCCGTTGGCCGGCTCGTCCAGCACGAGCACCTCCGGGTCGCCCAGAAGTGCCGCCGCGAGACCGAGCCGCTGCCGCATCCCGAGCGAGTAGCCCTTCACCCGTCGCCGACCCGCCTCGCGCATGTCCACGAGGGCGAGAACCTCGTCGACCCGCGTTCTCGGGATTCCGCCGGCGACCGCGAGGACACGGAGATGGTTCCGGCCGGATCGCCCCGGATGCGCGTCGAAGGTCTCGAGCAGCACGCCCACGCGACCGACGGGGTCGTCGAGGTCACGGTACGGGCGACCGAGAATGGTCGTGCGCCCGGCGGTCGGCCGGACGAGCCCGAGAATGGCACGCATCGTCGTCGACTTGCCCGCGCCGTTCGGCCCGAGGAAGCCCGTGATCCTCGCCGGCTCGACGGAGAAGCTCAGATCGTCGACCGCGAGCGTCGGTCCGAACCGCTTGGTGAGGCCCTCGACCTCGATCACTGCAGGACGCTGACGTGCACGGAGCGATCGCGCGGGCCGTCGAACTCGCAGAAGAAGATTCCCTGCCAGGTGCCGAGCGCGAGGGACCCGTCCTCACGAAGCGGGATGACCACGCTCGGCCCCATGAGGGCCGCACGGACGTGCGTCGGCGCGTTCTCCTCGCCCGGCTCGACGTGCGCCCACGGCCACCCGTCCTCGACCATCCGCTCGAGCGCCGCCTCGAGATCTCGCGCGACCGCGGGGTCGGCGTGCTCGTTGATCGTGACTCCCGCGGTCGTGTGCGGGACATAGACGACGACCGCCGATCCCGACTCCTCTGCGACGGCGTCACGCACCTCACCCGTGATGTCCACGACGTGGCTTCGCCGCGCCGTGCGCAACCGGATCTCGTGCACGTCGGCTAGAGCGCGCCGCCCGCTGCCGGAGGCGCGCCCGCTTCGAGCGGGTTCGCTCCGCCGGTGGAACGGCTGAGGTTCTCCTCGACCGTGAGCAGGTTGTCCTTTCCCCGCTCGACGACCGCGAGGAGCTCCGTCATCGACGCCACCTCTTCACGCTGCTCCTGGAGGAACCAGTGCAGGAACTGCTCGCCGACGAGCTCGCCTTCCTCACGCGCGAGCTTGACCAGCTCGACGATCTGCTGGGTGACCCGCTTCTCCTGCGCGAGCGCCAGGGACACGGGAGCGACGACGTCCGAGAATGCGGTCTGAGGGGCGTCGACGCCCGGCGTGACGACCTCGTGATCGGCGTCGAGGAGGTACTGCACCATCATCATCGCGTGGTTCCGCTCCTCCACGGCCTGACGGTAGAAGTGCGCGGCGAGCTGCGGGAGGTTCTCGGCGTCGTAGTACACCGCGATGGCGATGTACTGCTGCGACGCGGCGAACTCGTAGCCGATCTGGCCGTTCAGGGCGTCTGCGAAGGTGGGCATGCCGCGACTCTAGATGATCGCGGCCGTAGCATCTCCGCTGTGCCAGGCGTACCGCAGCACCTCAAAGGGCGAAGCTTCACCCGCGTCGCCAGCTGGTCGCAGGACGAGCTCGCGACCTTGCTCGATCTCGCGGACGAGCTCAAGGCCGAGCGCGCGCGACGTCGGGAGCTCCGCGTCCTGCCCGGCCGGACGATCGGGCTGATCTTCCACAAGCCGTCGACCCGCACGCGCGTGGCGTTCGAGGTCGGGATCGCCGAGCTGGGCGGAATGGCGTTGTTCCTGCCTGCGGGAGAGCTCCAGCTGACCCGGGGCGAGTCGTACAGGGACACGGCGATCGTCCTCTCCCGGTTCCTCTCGGCTCTCATGATCCGCACCTTCGAGCAGGAAGAGGTGGAGACCTTTGCGGAGCATGCCTCCATCCCCGTGATCAACGGCTTGACGGACGACACCCACCCGCTGCAGGCGCTCGCCGACGTGATGACGGTGCGCGAGCGATTCGGATCGCTGCAGGGAATCCGGCTCGCCTACGTCGGCGACGGCAACAACGTGTGCCATTCGCTCATGCGCATCGCCGGGCGCTTCGGAATGGACTTCGTCGCTGCGACTCCCGCGGGCTACGAGCCCGATCCTGCCTTCGTCGCGGCCGCCGTCGAGGACGCGAACGCGAACGGAGGGAGCGTCGAGCTCATGGCCGATCCTCGCGAAGCGGCGCGAGGCGCGCAGGCCGTCTACACGGACGTCTGGACGAGCATGGGGCACGAAGCCGATCGCGATCGGCGCCTCCGCGACTTCGAGCCGTATCGGATCGACGACGCGTTGCTCGGCGTCGCGGACCCCGAGGCCGTCGCGATGCACTGTCTCCCGGCGCACGTCGGCGAGGAGATCACCGCCGAGGTGCTCTACGGCCCGCGCTGCCTCGCGTGGGAGCAGGCCGAGAACCGGTTGCACACGCAGAAGGCGCTGATGGCGCTCGTGATCCGGTGACGTTCGACGACCACGTGCGAGCAGCGCTCGACGAGCTGCCACCCGACCTGGCCGCAGCCCTCGAGAACGTCGCCGTCGTCGTCGAGGACGAGAACCCCGACGATCCCGATCTCCTCGGGCTGTACCACGGCGTCCCTCTTCCGGAGCGCGGCGACGTCGCCGGGATGCTCCCGGACAAGATCTCGATCTACCGCATTCCGCTCGAGGAGTCGTTTCCGGATCCCGACGAGCTTCGCGAAGAGATCCGCATCACGGTGCTCCACGAACTGGCCCACTACTTCGGCCTCGACGAGGACCGGATCGCGCGTTTCGGCTACGACTGAACCGGGAATGCAGAGGCAGCCGGACACGTTTTCGATGCACATGACACCGAACGACATCCATACCGAGATCGAACGGCTATCGGAGGAGCGAACGGAGCTGTGGCAACAGCTTTCCGAGGGTCTAGACACGTCCGTGCAGAGCCAGATCAAGGAGCTCGACGCACGTCTCCAGGAGCTCTGGCAGACACTCCGCACGGAAAAGGCCCGCCTCCGCTTCGGCGAGCGCGAAGAGATCGTCAGGCGTGCCCGCGCCGAAGAGCGTCTCGAGCGCGCAGCGTAGCTCGAAGCAGGAGAACGGCCGGCCCGCGCATATCATCGACGCGTGGCCCTGTTCGGCAAGCAGAAGCTCGAGCCCGTCTCGATCGAGAGCGAGCAGGACCGCCTGCGAGCGATTCGGATCGCGGCCGAGCAGGAGCTCGGGCGCCTTCGTCGTGAGCTGACCGAGCGCGTCGCAGTCGTCGAACAGCGGGAGCGCGAGCTCGCTGATGCGCTCACCACGATGAACCGGCGCGGATTCGACCTGTCCGCGGGCGACACGAAGGCCCTCGAACACGCTCAGACCGGCCTCGCGGCACACGCGCACGAGCTCAGCCGCCGCGAGCGCGAGCTCGAGTCGCGCGAGAGTCTGCTCTTCAAGATGGAGGCCGACCTGACACGACGAGCGGCTGCTGCCGCCGACACGCCCGAGGAGCGGCTCGCCCACATCGAGAAGCGACTCGCGACGCTCCATGAGGCCGAGAAGGCCTTTGCGCGCACGCAAGCTGAGCTCGCCGCACGCAGCGCCGATCTCTCGAACCGCGCGGCTGCGCTGGCAGACATCGAGCGCTCGGGCATCGTCGAAGGCGGCGGGCCTTCGATTCCGAGCCGTGCCGAGCTCGCCGAGCTCGACGAACGGCTCCGACGACTCGAACGCGAGACCCGCGATGCGACGGCGAGCTCGACGTTCGGCGAGACCCTCCGCAGCCTCGAGCAGAAGGGCTTACGTGGACGTCCGTCGAAACCCTGAGCTGGCTCTACACTGATCCCCTCGGGGCGTTAGCTCAGCTGGGAGAGCGCCGGCTTTGCAAGCCGGAGGTCGCCGGTTCGATCCCGGGATCCCGGCACGCTCCACTGAGAAAGGCCCTGGTAACGGGGCCTTTTCGTTCTCCAGCCGGACACCGCACACCACTCAGATCGGTCTTTGGTCAACTGGTTGGTCAATGCTCGCCGGCTACTCTTCCCCGGCATCAAGAGAGCGAGCACACACTCGCCGCCAACCGGGGTTCGCCCACGGTGGCGCAAGTGATGCGGCCCTTCTCCGGCAAGGCGAACGGAGGAAGGAATGAGCAACGAGCACCCGCGGTATGACCGCGAGCAGATCGACATCGTGTACGAGCATCCACCCTCGGCGCAGGGCGCGTACCAGTACGAGCGCCCGGACGGCACGACCGTGCACGGAGATGCGAGTGGCGAGTGGACGCTCGACGAAAACGCGGACTTGGAGGACATCGTCTTCTTCGCTTCCCCGCGCTCGACGGGCTACGGGCGGAAGGCCCAGTAGCGGTACACCCTCCCCCTCGCGATGCGCTCGGGCAGTGGGGCCCGCTCGCGGGAGGCGCTTAGAGGAAGTAGCTCAGCTTGTCCCAGAACCAACTCTTGAAGCGTTCCTGCGTACCGGACGGGGGTTCGCCCGGCTTCGAACGGGCGATGTCAGGCTCGAACAGTCGCTCCTCGAATAACGCCGCCGCCTCCGGACTACGAGCGATCATCATGATCTCCGAGTTGCGGTAGAGCGCCCACGAGTCGAGGTTCACCGTTCCGAAGCTGACAACGTCGTCCGCGACCACGACCTTCGCGTGCACCACCGTGTCCGGGAGTTCCCACACCTCGACGCCTGCTTCCATGAGTGCCGGATACCAGTGCGCCAACGCGGCCGCCGCTTGGTCGTTGTTGGACTTCTCGGAGACCACGACCCGCACGCTCACTCCGCGCCGCGCCGCCGCGACGATCCGCTGAAGCATGTCCGCATCCGTGAGGTACGGGTTCATCACGTCGAGTCGCTCACTCGCGCCGTCGATCTGCTCGCGGATCGCCTGCGAGGCGGCCACGAATCCACCCGGAATGACCTGCGCGAGAGCGATCGGCGTCGAGCCGGTCTTCGCTGGCTCCGGGAAGTAGGCCGAAAGGTCGGTCGGAAGCGGGCCGCCGTGCCCGCGGAAGCTGGTCAGGAACGCTGCTTGCGCCTGCCTGACAACGTCCCCAGTGACCCGCACCATCACGTCGTGGAAGCCACCGTTTTCGAAGTGATCTTCGATTCCGGCCCCACCCGTCCACGCGACGGAGCCGTCGATCACATACAGCTTTCGGTGGTCAGCCCGACCCACTTCGTCTTGCCGCCAGTCGATGTGCTGGTCGTCCGGGTAGAGGCCGTCCCGGTCGAGGGGGAAAACGTCGTTGACGACGATCTGCGCCCCAGATGCGGCGAGCTGCGTGAACATCTCCCTGGCCTCGCCGTGAGGTCTGGAGCCGTAGCCGTCCACGATGACACGCACCTCGACACCCTCGACGAGCTTCCGCTCTAGCAGCGCAGCCATCTGCATCCCGACGGAGCCTTCGCGCCAGCCGAACATGAGGATGTGGACGGAGGACTTCGCGCCCTCGACATCCTCGAAGATCCGGGGGAAGAAGGTGGCTCCCTCGACCCACGGCTCGATCGTGGCCGCCGTCGACCATGCGAAGTCGAGTGCGGCGTCGTGCGGCCGCGTCCCGCTGCGCTCGGCGAACGCCCTCGTGGCTGCCTCCGCTCCAGCCGGAGTCACTGCATCAGGCGGAGGTGGCCAGCTTGGCTTCTGGGCGACCCCCAGTACCTGCCTATAGACCAGGACGAACAGAGCCGCGGCAACGAGTGCGACGACGGCCAGGCCCTGGCGTCCGCGCTTCCGAGCACCCGTGTTAGCGTCGTCGCGCATTGCCGGAGGAAGCTACAGGCCGCAGCGCAGTGGCATCTCGCATGGGGTGGGTTGCATCCGTCGCCGTCGTTATCGCGGTAGTTGGCGTGTTCCTGACGTGGACGAGCGTCGGGAGCGCGAGCCTCGATGGGACGCAAGGCCCGAATAACGGGTGGCTTGTCATCATCGCCGGGGCATTCGCTCTTGGCTGGCTCCGTGCGATGGTTCGAGGCTCCTGGATCGGAGTGGTCGGGGTACTCCTCGTCTCGGTCGTCATGGTCTGGACAACGCTCGAGAACTGGCTCGACAACCGGGACGTTCTCGATGGAACGCCGGGCCTGGGCGTCGTTCTTGTCCTCCTTGCGGCCCTCGCGCTCGGGGCTTGTGCCGTCGTGCGAGGTGTGGAGGTCGCACGACACAGTGCGCGTCGGCCGACCGCCTCCGCGTAGCAGCTGAGATCGCCCGCATGCCCTCCCCGGCGCAAGTCCGAGGCGGCTGGGGCTACTAGCCGGGCCTGACAGGCACGAGGACGAACGGCAGAGAACACGCACGGATAATCGCGAACTCGTAGGCGAACTGCGTCAGGATGCTGGCATGCGCCGCGTGCTGTGTCGTTCCTAGCGAAGGAGGAAGACTATGGGCGAAGGAAGAGGGCTACGAATCGGCGGCTACGTCTCCGGAGGCTTGTTGATCTTCTTCGGCGTCGCCGTCATCGTCCTAGGTGTCTGGGGATTCGCGTTCACCCGCGACCACATCGAGCGCGAGGGAATCTCCTTCGGGCCGATCGAAGACCCGGCGGTTGCAGAGCACGCTCCCGACTGGGCCGGGGAGCCGGTCGACACTGGGCGAAAGGCGCTCGCACAGGCGGAGATCATGCGCGAGCACACGCTGTCGAACACCGGCGGGTTGACCTACGCCGAGATGGGTCAGTATCAGTCCGCTGACGACCCGAGCGATCCGGTGGGCACGAACGACCCAGAGGCGGCCGCGCAGGATGAGAACGGCGAGCCGATCTCCAACAGCGCCCGCAACATCTGGGTCACGGAGACTGCTCTCGCGACCGCGCTCGACATGGGATTCATGTCGGAGATGCTCTCGATCTTCAGCATCATCGTCGGCATCGCGTTGCTGTTGACCGGCATCGGCCTGGTGATCCTGGCGAAGGCGGTGTTCGGGCGAGGGAGGACTGACGCACAGGCAGCCTCTTCGGCCCCGACGCCAGCAACAGCTCCGGGATAGTCCTTGCCGAAGTTCGGATAAGCCCGGAGTTATCGCTCGCGTTAGGTCGGTGCGACACCGTGTGCGTCACCGCACGGCATGTACCAGCGTCCGATCTGAGGTTAGGTCGCGGCGCGTCGCTTGCGCTGCCAGCTCATCCAGAGGGCGCCAACACCGCCGAGTACGCAGATCACGCCGAGGATCCACAGGACGACGCCGCCCATGATCAGGAAGATCACGCCCGCCACGAGGAGGCCGAGGCCGATGATGTTGGGTGCCATTGACCCCGGATGTTCGCGGGCGCGCACGACTCTCCTCCTCCCCCGTCGGAGGGAGCATCCCTCGCGGCCGACGCAGGCCACCGTCCGCCCAGGGGCCTTGCTCCGGGCCTCGTGCTGACGGGTGGAGGTCGACGTGAGACGGCGATCGACGAGTTCGTTGTCGTCTTCACGCAAGCATCGTTATAGGCTCACAGCATGTTCGGCTTCGTCGCCAGGACAGCGTCCGTGAAGCAGCGAGCGCAGTCGCTCGTACGCCTGAATCTGGAGCTGGCGAAGCTTGAAGCGAAGAAGAAGGTAGCGGCCCTCGGCGTCGCAGCGGGGCTTGCACTCCTCGCCGTGGTTCTTGTCGTCTACGCGATCGGCTTCGCCTTCGCATCGGCGGCGGCGGGCATCAGCGAAGCACTGCCACTGTGGCTGTCGCTACTCATCGTGGCTGGACTGATCCTGCTCCTCGCGGCGATCGCTGGCTTCCTGGCCGTTCGCTTCGCCCAGAAGGCCTCACCTCCCAAGCCGGAGCAAGCGATCGAGGAGGCAGAGCGCACGGTAGAGGCGCTGCGGAGCCATGTCTGAGCGCACCGTCGAGGAGATCCGCGCCGAGATCGCTGATGAACGGCAGCGGCTCAACGACGATCTGACTGCACTGCGATCCGAGATGCGGTCGCTCGGAGTGCTTGTGGCTGTCGGTCTGGGTGTGGTCGCGCTCGTGACATGGCGTAAGGGGTCGCGAGAAGGCGCCGCAGCGGTATGGAAGCTCGTCAAGTAACGCGACGCGGATCTAGCTGGCTGGGGCTGCTCGCGGGGTAGTGCGTAGTCAGGGCTGGCGACGACCTGGTCAACCGGGAGTCAACCTCGACGCTGGCGCGTGGCCGCGTCCGATGGCGTGCCGTGACGGATTCAAGCCGTCGCTGGCGTCACTTGCCGCCGGTTTCCAACGGATTACAAGCCCAATTCGTGACAAGGACGGGATCGCGTGCGAGAAGGCTTAGGCCCGCCGCAGCGCTGCCGCTGCACCGTGCGCCCGTGAGATTCGGAACGACTGTGGAACGGACGCATCGCCAAAGGCGGGTAAGCGCTCCTCGTACACTCGCGCGCGAACCGGCTATCGAAGCCAGATCAAGCAAGCACCAGGACGGACGGGGAAGCTCGGGGCTGCTTTGCAAGCCGGAGGTCGCCGGTTCGATCCCGGCACGCTCCATGCCCGACCAAGCCCATTCGTCGCTCCTGAGTAGTGCCTACGCAGGCGGGCTAGGCTGGATGGGTGGCGACGAGCTCGACGAGCTACGACGAGATCTGTGCAGATCATCGCTGGGAGGTGCCGGCGCGGTACAACATTGCCGCCGACGTCTGCGACAAGCACGCACGCAACAAGCCGGCGATGGTGTGGGAGAGCTTCGACGGCTCGACCCGTGAGCTCGCGTGGGGCGAGCTGCAGGACCTTGCCAACCAGGCGGCGCACACGCTCGCCGCATGCGGCGTCACGAAGGGCGACCGTGTCGCGGTCGTCCTGCCGCCGACGCCCGAGACGGCGGCGACCTTCTTCGGAGTGTGGAAGCTCGGCGCGATTCTGCTCTCGATGTCCGTGCTGTACGGCGACGATGGAATCGAGCATCGGCTCTCGGACTCGGGCGCGAAACTGCTCGTCACCGACCCCGGCAACGCTCCGCGCTTCGACCGACCGTGGGCGCCGGACACGCTCGCGCTCGAACCCGACATCCTGGCAGCCGCCCCGACGGATTTCGTGTGCGCCGACACCGCGGCCGACGACCCTGCGCAGCTCTACTACACATCCGGGACGACCGGGCTCGCAAAGGGGATCGTCCACGCGCACCGCTACCTCCTCGGCCATGAGGAGTTCCGCTACTGCCACGAGCTACGGGACGGCGAGCGCTTCCACGGGATGGGCGAGTGGGCCTGGGCCGCGGGGATCGCGCCGCTGCTCGGCCCCTGGCGGCTCGGGGCGCTGCAGTGCGTCTATCGGCGCGAGGGCGGCTTCGATCCGCACAAGCAGCTCGACTTCCTGAGTCGACACGCGGTGACCAACGTGTTCACCACGCCCACGGCGATGCGCTCCATGATGGCGATCGAGGACGCGGGCACCCGCTACCCGCAGGTGTTCCGTCGCGTGTGCTCGGCCGGGGAGCCGCTGAATCCGGAGGCGATCCGCTGGTTTCGCGAGCAGTACGGCGTGACCGTCCTCGACTACTACGGTCTGACGGAGTCGTACCCACTCGTCGCGAACTACCCGTTTCTCGAGGTGCGCGAGGGCTCGATGGGTAAGCCGATGCCGGGCTGGGACGTGCAGCTGCTCGACGAGAACGAGCAGCCTGTGGAACAGGGGGAGCGAGGCGAGATCTGCCTGCGCTCTCGCTCGAATCCGCACTATCCGCTCGGATACTGGCGCAACGACGACGCGAGTGTGGAGACCTTCGGCGGTGAGTGGTTCCACACGAAGGACACCGCCGTCCAGGACGATGACGGCTATGTCTGGTACGTCGGACGCACCGACGACGTCATCATTGCAGCGGGTTACCGGATCGGCCCGTTCGAGGTCGAATCGGCGTGCCTCGAGCATCGCGCGGTTCGCGAGGCAGCAGTCGTCGCGTCGCCCGACGAGCTCCGGGGCAACGTCGTGAAGGCATTCATCGTCCTGGCAGACGGGTATCAGCCGTCGGAGACGCTGGCCGACGAGATAAAGAACCACGTTCGCGAACGCCTCTCCCCGTACGCGTACCCGCGTCGTGTCGAGTTCGTACCCGAGCTGCCGAAAACGCTCACGGGGAAGATTCGCCGAATTGAGCTCCGGCAACTCGAGCTCGATCGAGGCCGTGCCGCTACGGACTCATCTGATCCATCGGAGACATCGAGACGCTTCCAGGAACCGTAAGCGCCGGGATCGCGTCAGGAGCCACGATCATGAGCACGCCGAGCACGAGCAGGATGGCCGCCGTCACGTACGTGGCCGTACGACGGGACGGGATCAGCTTCTCGAACGCGATGAGCCCGGCGACGACTGCCATCCAGACGACGCTCATCACCCCTAGTGCGAACAGCGATGCCATCAGCGCCCAGCAACAGCCGATACACCATGCCCCGTGTCTTGCACCCATCTGCAGCGCGCCCGAGCGTCCGCTGCGCCAGGAGCCCAGCAAGAAGCCGAGCGGACTGCGGCATTTGCCGAGGCAGACGTCCTTGAGCGGCGTGAATTCGTAAACGGCAGCGGCGATGAGCGTCGCCCCTGCGACCCAGCGACCAGCACGATCCCATGCGAGCAGATCACCCGAGATGCGATCGCCGACGGCCGCAACCGCGAAGGCGAGCACTCCAATGCTCGTCCATGCAGCGAGGTACCCGGACGTGAAAAGAAGCGGTGCGACCGGCGACCGGCGTTTCGTCATGCTCGAGTAAAGGGCAACCGTCGGAGCGACCGACGGAAACATCATCGCCGCCATCATCACGATCCACACGCCGACAAACCACGCGAGCGTCCCGAGACCTGTCCACGGCCCACCGTCCATGCCTTGCATCTCGTCGACCGTCCACCACCAACCCGCAGCGGCGAGGACAAGAAGGAGGGCGATAAGCCCGAGGCGCGTACGCGACGCAGCAAGAACGGGCGCGAGTCCTCCGACGCCAGGAGTGCGTTCGGGCGCTGAGACGATCAAGCGATCAGGCGGCCCAGGAGAAGGGGGCTGACAGTCCCGACTTTCCCTCGTACTCGATGCCGAAGGCACTGATCTGTGACCGCGTCGCTTCGGCAGCCGTCAACTCCGAGCGCGACGGGGTGGAACACGCCCGTCAGGCGAGCCGGTTCCCCGGTCTCGATGCCGAACGGAACGATGTCCTCGACCTCGAAGTCGATCTCGTTTCCGATGCGGACGCTGTGTCGGAGGCCTTCCTCGACAACCTCGATCGGGGCACGCTCGACGCCGAGCACCTCGCCGATGAGTGGGGCCAGTCCTGCCATCGGGCCGCCCTTCTGTCCCCCGAAGACCGCCGTCAGTTTCTCCACCTGGTCGTCGGTCGCGCCCTCGTCGACGAACATGCCGAGACGCCAATTGCCCTCGGTCATAACCTTCGGCGTGTCCGCTATCACTGCGACCGTGCGTCCGGCAACATCGGTTTCTTCGACTTCGCCTTGGGCGATGTTGAAGACGAGAGTGACGCGGCAGTAGTCATGTGTCGCACCGTGGTCGAACGAGAAGTTGCACGGGCACATCAGGTCGCAGGAACATGTCTCGAAGTAGGTGCCCTTGAGATTCCAGGACATCGGGACCTCCTTAGTCTGGGGATGAGCCGAGGCGATTCTCAGTCCATGTTCGGGTGGTGTCAACTCGGCGCTGGCGTAATCGCTCTCCCTCCCGTTGGAAGAGGCGAGGCGCGCCACGGCTCCGACGCGCCGACTTCGACCGCCTTGCTCGGGGCGCCAACCGCCGACGCACGTGCGACAGAATCTGCAGATAGGAGGTGCACGTGATGACGGAGCACAGGATCGGCACGCAGGAGGAGTGGCAGGCGGAGCGCGAGGAGCTGCTGAAGGAGGAGAAGGAGCTCACCCGCCGGGGCGACGAGCTGGCCAGGAAGAGGCGCGAGCTGCCCTGGGTCCCGGTCGAGAAGGACTACCGATTCGAGACGGAGGAGGGCACGAAGACCCTCGCCGATCTGTTCGACGGCCGCTCTCAGCTGCTCGTCTACCACTTCATGTTCGGGCCGACCTATGAGGCAGGCTGCCCGGTCTGCTCCTCGATCGCGGACACGCTCGCTCCACAGGTGCCCCACCTGAAGGCCAGGGACACCACACTCCTGCTCGCTTCCCGCGGGCCGCTCGCGAGGCTGATCGCCTACAGGGAGCGGATGGGCTGGGGGATCGAGTGGGTCTCGAGCGGTGGCAGCGACTTCAACCGCGACCTCGGCTTCCTGTACACCGAGGAGGAGCTGAAGCCGTTCCTGGAGGGCGAGATCCCGGCCACAGTCGAGCAGAACGCGCGCATGTGCGGGACGGACGTCGCGGGGTACGTCGCCGAGGGACCGGGCCTGAGCGTGTACGCGCTGTCGGACGGGAGCGTCTATCGGACCTACGTGACCACGGCCCGCGGCCTCGAGCCCGCGATGGCCTACTACGCCCTGCTGGACCGCACGCCGAGCGGTCGCGACGAGAGCGACACGAGGCCGCTCTGGGTGCGCCGTCACGACGAGTACGGGACCTAGCGCAGGCTCGAGCGCCGCGAGCACCTCACCCAAGTGCGTGAGGCACGGAGGTCACCGGCGAGTGCCGATCGCCGCATGGTGGCGTCAGCTCTCAAGCGCCCTTAGGGCGGGGCCGAGGCGCTGTTTCGTCTTCAACACGCCCTCGTGGATGTCGCCGTGGCGGTCGAGTCGGTCGAGCACCGCGTCCATCGTGTAGGTCGACGGATCGAGCTTCTCGTTGACTTCGTCCCAGTAGAGGGGCGCCGACACGGTCGCTCTCGGCATCGGCCGCACCGAATAGACCGACGCGATCGTCTTACCCCTTGCGTTCTGACTCGCGTCGATGAGGACGCCCCGTCGCCTTGCCTTCGACCACTCCGTCGTCGCGACGTCGGCGTGCGTGCCTGCGATTGCTCGCGCGACCTCGGTGGCGAACCGGCGCGTGTCGTCGTACGTGTGCCTTCGCTCGATCGGCACGAGAACGTGGAGACCGTGCGCACCTGAAGTTTTTGGCAACGACGCCAGCCCGAAGGCGTCGAGGGCCTGCTTGACGAGTAGCGCCACCTCGGCAGTCTCGGCGATACCGACGTCGTCCGATGGGTCGAGGTCGAAGACCACGCGGTCCGGCCGCTCGAGCTTGTCGATGCGCGAGTACCAGGTGTGGCACTCGATGCAACCCGTGTTGACCATCCAGAGCAAGGCGAGCTCGTCGTTGACGACCGGGGCTTCGATCGTGCGGCTCTGCTGCGGCGATTCCCGACTCGTCACGCGAACGGCGACCCGCTTGACCCAAGCGGGCGCGTAGTTGGTGACGTCCTTCCGGAAGAACGGCTTGCCCTGCCAGCCGTCCGGGTAGCGCTTCATCGTGAACGGCCGATCGCGGATGTGTGGTAGGAGCGTGGGTGCGACATCGCGGTAGTAGCGGAGCAAGTCACCCTTCGTGATCCCCGCCTCCGGCCAATACGGCTTGTCGAGGTTCGAAAGGCGCACGACGCGCTCGCCCCGCCGGATCTCGCTCGGAACGGACGGCTTGCGCGAGGCTACGTGCGACTGCGCGGAGGTTCGCTCATCCTTGCGCACGCTCGCCAAGCTATCGGCCGTAAGCGCGGTCTTGGAGGTCATCGTGAACAAGCGTTCCTTCGCGCGACTGCCACACCGTCGGTGCCGGATAACGTTGCCCCGATTCCTATCCGCGTCAGAGACGAGAGGAGCAGTCCATGGAGAAGAGGCTCGTTACGCGCTATGCGATGAAGTCGGCCGAGACAGCGGATGAGAACCAGCGGCGAGTCGAAGGCGTCTTCGATGAGCTGGCCGCGGCCAAGCCCGACAGCGTGAGCTACATCGTCCTCCGCCTCGCGGACGACTCGTTCGTGCACGTGTCCTTCCACAACCACGGAGACGACGAGGTGAACCCGATCGCGTCGACCGCTGCATTTGCGCACTTCCAGGACGGGCACGCCGACCGCCGCGAAGGTGGCGTCGATCAACAGACCGCAGAGCTGGTCGGTGCCTACGTGACCATCATCGAGTGACCTGTCCTGGTCGCGCGCTCAGTGCGCGAGCGCGAAAGCAGGGTCGCGGGCGCGCGCGCCGGTTCCCGAATATCCAAGCGCCTTCGCCGCTCGCAATCCAAGACGTCACCACTTCGACTCCTTCGGGTCACCAGCGCACTCCGGGCGACTGGCACACTGGAAGCAGATGCAAGCGATATTGCTCTCACTCTTGTTCTGCGCTCCGTGGCTCGTGGCGATCGCGTGGACCTGGTCTCGGGCTCCCCGCTCCGACGTCGTTCCGCCCTCGCTGGGCGAGCGAGCGCTGCAGCGTCTCTCGACGACCTGGTAGCCGCTCTCGGCTCCCCGGCGTGCGTGCTGCTCCGCACCGCGTGGCCCGCCGAGGTTGACGTTCGGCTGACCGCAGCTGATGATCCAGCCATGTCGGATGACTACGAGGTGGTCGCACAGGAGCTGAGTGGCGTCGGAGAGAAGATTCGCCGCCTCGAGGAGCGCATAGCCGAGGTCGAGCGAGTGAACGCGCGACTCGAGGAGGCAGCGCTGACGACTGCCCGCGCCCTCGGTGAGGTCTCACGTCACTGGGATGCGGTGTACGAGGCGATGCGCCGAGCCGAAAAGGGCGACGCGCGGAAAGGCGAGCGAGCGCGACCACGACGCGGCGAGAGCGCGTCGCGGCGACCCACCGGAATAGAGTCGGCGCAGCAGCGGCAACCGACCGCCGATGGAGTTGTCGGGACTAGTCCGCCATCCGCATGACGACGTCGTACTTCGTGACGGACGTGCGCTGTCCCGGCGTATCGGCTGTCGGCATCGCATCGAGAGCCGCGTCGCCGGTCGCGTAGTCGTCCTCGGAGTCGAAGAACAGGATGGCGAGCGACCTGTCCGCGTCGGCGTCGTGGAGCACGACGATCTCCGTCGCGGGCACTCCCTCGGGACGCTCCTGCCCCTCCATCTCGCGCTTCATCTCCTGCATGCGGTCCTTCTGACACCGTCGAAAAGCACAACCCGTGCGAGTGCCATCGGAGCCTCCTCGTCGATTGAGCCCAAGCCTACGCGCTGTGCGCCGAGGGCGTCAGTACTCGAGGCCTGCCTCGACGAGCGGGCTACGCCCCCACGCGAAGGTCGTCTCGTACCACCCCGTCATCGGTGTCAGCGTCGTCCCGAAGCGAGACGAGTGCACGATCCAGTCGTTCCCGACGTAGATGCCCATGTGGCCCACCTCGCTCGGCGTCGAGCGTACGCCACGCGATCCGAAGAAGACGACGTCGCCGGGCCGCAACGCTTCGCGCGGGATGCGCGCCGCTCGAGCGACCTCGCCGCTCATCGCATACGTCGTCCGTCCGAGGAGGACGCGTGAGAGCGCCGGGCGCGCCGTCGAACGGCTGGAGCTTGTAGACCCGCCAGACGAAGCCCGAGCAGTCGAACCCGCCCGGAAGCTCCTTGCCGAAGAGCTTCTGAGGTCGCTCCGACGTCCCGGCCCAGACGTACGGAGAGCCGACGAAGCGCAGCGCCCGGCTGAGCACGACACGCTGCCACTCGCTCAGTGCGGTGATGCTGAACGACTCGCCCCACGCACGCGCCGTCTCGACCTGCACGTCGTCGAGTGTGAGGTACTTCGCGATGCTGTACGCAGCCTCGGCGCGCGTCACTGGCTGGGTTACCTGGAGCTCGTACTCGTCCTCGCTCCGAAGGTGATTCACGCGGAACCCGAGCATGCGCGCGATCGTCTCGGTTCCGAGCCACGGGCGGCGGCGAGAGACCCGCGTCTATGGCCGCGAGGCGGATGGTCTGCGCAGCGGGACGAAGACCCGTCGAGCGAGACGAGGCGGGCATCGAGCTCGCGCATGCTGACCGGCGAGTCCGGCGCCGGCGACGGAGATCGCGCCACCAAGGCTCGCGACGACGATCGCGAGCTCGCTCGCGGTGAGGGGGTCGTCGGGCCGGAACGTCGCGACAGAGGGCGCCATGAGACCCGCTGCGACGACGGTCGCCATCTCGGCCGACGCGAACGACGACCCGGTCGTACGCGCGGCGGGCGCGGGCTCTCCCGCGAGGAGAGCCACGGCGAGCACGGCTGCCACGAGGAGGCGACGCATGCAGCTCGTATCGGCGGCAAGGCGTCCGTGCAGGAGCTTTCGAAGAGGTGAAATCCCGACCACGGAGACCGACCGCTAGGCTCCGGCGGCGAATGACCGACGCGACGCGGTATCCCGGAACGCTGCCCGCTACGTGGCTGTCGGAGCGCACGGCGGTCGACCCGGCGCGAATCGACGCATTGCGACGCGCCGGCGAGCTCATCGCCGTGCGTGAGCCGGGCTCGACCGAGTGGCGCTATCCGGCGTGGCAGTTCGACGGTGGCCGACCGCGCCCCGGCGTCGCTCGCGTCGTCGCGACCGCACGGGAGCGGGGCATCGACGACGGCCGGCTCTACGAGCTGCTGACTACGCCACTCGGGCTGGGCGGCCGTGGGCGACGGCTCGTCGACCTGCTCGTGGAAGGCCGCGACGACGACGTCGTCGCGGCTCTACGCGCGGCAGGCTAGGCCGGCAGCGGCGCGCCGGCGCGAACGAGCGAGACGTCGCCGCTCACGGTCTTCACGTGGAGCGGGACGACGGAGCCTTCGGTCTCGGGCGACTGCTGATCCTCCAGCCCGAGCTCTGACTCGAGCTTGCCCGAGACGGACGCCGCGTCGACCCAGACCCTCGTGCCGCGAGCGATGCCGATGCGGACGTCGCCGGAGACGGTCTGCACGCGCACGTCTCCGTCCTCCACGGACCTGAGCTCGACGTCCCCGGACGTCGTCGAGAGGCCGAGCTCGCCGATGACGCTGCCGATCGTGACGTCACCCGAGACGGAGCGAGCCGCCACGGACGCCTCGATGCGCTCGACTCCGAGATCGCCCGACACGGTCACGATCGAGGAGTCGGCCCTGACCGCGCCGACCGAGATGTCTCCGCTCGCCGTCTTCACCTGCATCGCTCCGCGCGCCGAACCGAGCCGGACGTCGCCGGACGCCGACCGCACGGACACCTCGCCGAGCTCGCCTTCCGCGCGCAGGTCGGTCGATCCACCGGCGAGGTCGAGGTCGGTGCCCGGAGGGCACGTGATCCGGCACTCGAAGTCGCCACCCCACGTGATCTGGATGGGCCCCCAGCGGAACTTGTCCTTCTGCTCGATCCGTGACGACATGGCGTCCGTGGCGCTCGTCCATGGTCACGTCGATCTCGTCGATTGCGTCCTGGCCGCGACGACCGAGAGCGACGACCTCGACGGTCGTGCGAGGCTCGTCGGCCGTCGTGACCACGACGCGGCCACTCGGGAGCTTGATCTGGAGGGAGACGCTCCCGGGGGTTTCGAACACCTGCATGGTCCCTCCCTAGCCCTTGTCGCGGGCTGCGCGGCGAACGCGGATGCCCGAGCTCTTCCGGCGCGAGGTCCGGAGACGGTCGCCCGGGTCGAGGAGGGTGACGTAGTCGAATGGAAGTGTGGTGAGAAGCATGGTTCTCTCCTTTCAGCCTTGGACGTAGCCCTGCATCCGGTTGCGGCTCTTCTTGGACGGGCGCTGCTCGAGCGTGCGCGCGATCGTGCGCACCAGCCAGGCGTTCGTCGAGACGCCCTCGCGCGCGGCAGCGGCTTCGACGCCGGCCTTCAGCGATTCGGGGAGCCGGAGCGTGATGCGCCCCGAATGCTCCTCGCCGAGCCCGACCTGCCCCGCATCGGGAGCCTCGTCGCCGATGACCACGAGCTCGGGGTCGCGGCCGGCGAGCCTGATCTCGACGCGCCCCGCGTCGAGCTGGCCCCCGACCTCGAGGGCCGCCTCGCCGAGGAGATCGAGGAGGTGGAGGTGCAGCGTGGCTGCGAGCGCCTCGGCCATACGGCGAGCCGCCTCTGCGGTCGCATCGTCGCCGAGCGCTGCAGTCGCCGCGAGCTCCTGCTGGATCGCCTGGATATGACTGTCGAGCTGCACGATGACATCACTATGACATCATCATTGAAGTCTGTCAAGGTCAAACTCGACATCAAGCGTCGTCAAGAGGCCGCAGGCTCAGCCCGACCGGGAACAGCGCGAGGAGCAAGCGGCCCACCGGGCCGCGGAGGTCAGTCGCCCCAGTCGAAGTCGCGCGGGCGCCCCGTCCAGAGCGCCTCGTCGAGAGCTGCGCCCTCGACGCTCTCGACCGTGTCCTCGCCGGGCCAGGGCAGTGCGCTCGGAGCTCGGCTCGCCCGCCGGCTCACCGTCCATCGTCTCCTCGATGCGAGCCTGCTCCTCGCTCTTGAACAGCGGATGGTTGTCGAGCGGGTCGCCGTCCAGGTACCGATCGATGGGCATGTCCGCCGCCGAGATCCGCGTTCCGGCTCTTCAGCTCGAGATGCTCTCTGATCGCCCGCGCGAAGCCGGATTCGGTGTCGACTGGAAGGAGTTCGTTCTGATCCACGGTGGTACCCCTGCGGCGGTCGAGTCTACCTGCAAGCCCCTGCTCCTCGGCGGGCCCGCGAGCCAACGGGTTGTGCGAGGATGCCGCGATGCCACTCGCCGCTCTGACGCTGCTGCTCTATCTCATCAGGCGCATCCGCCCGACGACCGTGGCGCTGATGGTGTTCGAGACGTGGCGCCGGCTCCCACCGCAGCAGCGTCAGCAGCTCCTGCTCGCCGCGCGACGGAACGGCCCGCGCGTCGCGTCCTCGCTCGTGCGTCGCGGACGCCCGCGCGTCTAGCTTCCGGCCGGAGCGGCGACGCCGAGGGCCTCGCGCACGATCCGGTCCTGCTCGTAGTGGTGGAGGGTCGGGTAGCCCTCGCTCGTGCTCGCTCGCCAGGTCCGGCCGACGTACTGCACGCGAATCGCGTGCGGTGCGCGCGCGGCCGCTTCCTCGAGCCGGTGGCGGAGCGAGCGCCACGCACCCATGTTCTGTGGCTCCTCCTGCGCCCACACGATCTCCCGGACTTCCGGGTACGACGCGATCAGCGAGGCGACGGCTTCCAGCGGGAACGGGTAGAGCTGCTCGATCCGAGCCACGGCCGTGCCCGTCGCACCGGGCCGCGCCTCGTGACCGACGATGTCGTAGTAGATCTTGCCGCTGCAGAGCACGAGCCTCTCCACCGCCGCGTGGTCCGCAGCCGGATCGTCGAGCACGGGCTGGAACGAGCGCAGCGCGAGCTCGTCGAGCGTCGAGGTGGCCTCGCGCAGCCTGAGGAGCCCCTTCGGTGTCATCACGACGAGCGGACGCGCGGTCGCGTCCAGTGCCTGGCGGCGGAGGAGGTGGAAGAACTGGGCCGCGGTCGTGCAGTTGACGACGCGGATGTTGTCCTGGGCGGCGAGCTGCAGGAAGCGCTCGAGCCGCGCGCTCGAATGCTCCGGCCCGTTGCCCTCGTAGCCGTGCGGCAGGAGCAGCACGAGACGCGAGGTCTGACCCCACTTCGAGCGCCCCGACACGATGAACTGGTCGACGACGATCTGCGCGCCGTTGACGAAGTCGCCGAACTGCGCCTCCCACAGCACGAGCGCGTCGGGCGCTGCGATCGAGTAGCCGTGCTCGAACGCGAGAGGGGCGTATTCCGAGAGCGGTGAGTTGTAGATCTCGAACGAGGCCGCCGCGGAGGCGAGGTTCTGAAGCGGTGTGTACGTCTCGCCCGTCCGCGGGTCGTGGAGCACCGCGTGGCGGTGGGAGAACGTGCCGCGCTCCGTGTCCTGGCCCGACAGCCTGATCGGGATCCCCTCCTCGAGGAGCGTCGCGAACGCCAGTGCCTCCGCGTGTCCCCAGTCGATCCCTCCTTCGCGAAGGCTCTCGCGCCGCCGCTCCAGCTGTCGTGCGAGCTTGGGGTTCACCTCGAAGCCCTCCGGGACGGCGAGGAGCTCCTCGCCGAGCTGGACGAGCCGGTCCGCTGCGACGGCCGTCAGCACCGCTGCTCCCGTGTCCGACCGCGTGTGCGGCTCCGGCAGCGGATCGGTCGAGGCGAAACTCGACCGCAGGACGTCGTGAGCGCTCCTGAGCTCTTCGAGCGTCGCCTCGAGCATGCGCGCGGCAGCGTCGGGCTCCACGACTCCGTCCTCGACGAGTCGTTCGGCGTACGTCTCCCGCACGGGGCGTTGGAGATCGATGCGCTCTGCCTGCAGCGGTTGCGTGTAGGCGGCCTCGTCCTGCTCGTTGTGGCCGAAGCGCCGGTAGCCGACGAGGTCGACCACGACGTCGTGCCCGAACTCCTCGCGGTACGCCAGCGCGAGCCTGATCGCCGAGATCGCGGCCTCGGGATCGTCGGCGTTGACGTGGACGATCGGGACGTCGAATCCCTTCGCGAGGTCGCTCGAGTATCGCGTCGACCTGCCCTCGGCGGGATCCGTCGTGAACCCGACCTGGTTGTTGGCGATGAGGTGGAGGGTGCCGCCGGTCGAGTAGCCGTCGAGCGAGTGCAGGTTGAAGGTCTCCGCGACCACGCCCTGACCCGCGAACGAGGCATCGCCGTGGATGAGGACGGGCAGCGCGACGGTGGGGTCGTGGATCCCGGCGCCGTACGAGCGATCCGTCTGCTCGGCGCGGGCGAGGCCCACGACGACCGGGTCGACCGCCTCGAGGTGGCTCGGGTTCGACGCGACCGTGACCTCGATCTCGCCCGCCGCAGTGACGCGCGACTCGGATGCGGCGAGGTGGTACTTGACGTCGCCGGTCCCGCCCTCGGGGTCGGAGATCAGAGCGTCGATGGAGCGCTCGCCCTCGAACTCTCGGAGGATCGACGTGTACGACCTGCCCACGACGTGCGTGAGCACGTTGAGTCGTCCACGGTGCGCGATCCCGATCAGCACCTCGTGCGCGCCGCTTCGGGCTGCGAGCTCGACCGCTTCGTCGAGCATCGGCACGAGTACGTCGAGCCCTTCGATCGAGAACTGCTTCTGACCGATGAACGCGCGGCGAAGGTAGGTCTCGAACGCCTCGACCCGAGCCAGGCGCTCGAGGAGGCCGCGCCGTTCGTCGTCGGTGAGCGTCGTCCTGAAGCGACCGGACTCGATCGCCTGCCGAAGCCAGACGCGCTCGGCGTGATCCGAGATGTGCTCGATCTCGTACGCGATCGTGCCCGTGTAGACCTCCTTGAGGCGCGGCAGCGCCTCGAGCAGCGTGCTGCCGGGAACGTAGAGACGGAGGAGTTTGGCGGGGATGCGACTCTGCAGCTCCGGCGTCAGCGGAGGCTCGAGGCGTGTCTCGTCGAGCGCCGGGTCTCCCATCGGCTCCGACCCGAGCGGATCCAGCCGCGCGTTCAGGTGACCGTGCATCCGGTACGCCTTCACCAGCGACATCGCGGCGGCGACGGCGCCGATCAGCTCGCCGTCCGGAGCCTGCCGAGGAGCGACGCTCTCGGGCTTCGGCGGCTCGACGATCGCCGCGACGGCAGGAGGCGGGGTGCCCGGTGCCTCGACGAGCTGCTCGACCGTCGCACCGCCGTTCCCGGACGGCGCAGCCTGTCGGACGGGCTCCGAAGACCGGCGCGGCCGAGATGTCGCCGTCCCTCTCGAACACCTCCCGCCACGCCGGGTCGACCGCCTCCGGGTTGTCGCGGTACTGCTCGAGCAGCTGCTCGACGTACCCGGCGTTGAGACCGGACGACTCGAGGGAGGTCATCGCTCGGGTTGTAGCAGGCCGATCAGTAGAGCCCGCTGTCGGTCAGGACAGCGACGGTCATTCCGAGCACGAAGGCAACCGCGCCGACCGCGACCGCGACCGCGGCGAGCGTTCGGTGAGCCTGGGTCATCCGGACGGCAACCAGCGCGACGATGATCGCAGCCGTTGCGAGGAGCGCCGGGGTCCGCGCGACGGCGATGCCCGAGAGGGCGAACGAGAACGCACAGAGGAAGCCCGCGACGCGATCCGCACGGTTCGTCGAGGGGACGGCACTCATGCGCGGGCCTTCGCTGTCGGCCGCGGGCCGACCGGACGGAGCGGACGACGGAGGGCTCGCGGCCGGCGCTGCTTCCAGTCGTTCCAGCCGCAGGGCGTGAGCGGGGTCAGGACGGGGGCCTCATCGCCTCCGTCTTCGACGCGCGGCTCGGCGCGAAGCGCCCACCAGAGGACGACACCGAGGTAGATCATCGGGATCTTGAGGACGCCGAGCATGAAGATGGCTTCCCACACGGAGACGTTCACGGCGCAATCCAGTCTAACCGCCCCGCCCGTCGCACGGCTGCCGCGTTACTAACACAAGCCTCACACTGCAGCCGCTAGGGTGCCCGGAGCTTCAGACCCCCCGACCCGCCGCCTCTTGGGAGACCACTCGTGAGACGTATCGTCCGCCTCGTCATCGTTCTGTCCGTTCTTGCCGGAATCGCCACCCCAACCGCCTTCGCAGCAGAGCGAATGTGGGTCGGCTTCCACGACGATCCGAGCTTTCGCTGGGTCGCCGACCGGCACGAGCGCGTGGCGGGAGCGGCGCAGTTGAACGCGTCGATCATCCGGCTGCTCGTCCAGTGGAACCTCGTGGCGAAGACACGCCCGGCGACTCCGACGGATCCGTTCGACCCGGCGTACGAGTTCAGCGACATCGACGAGGCCGTACTCGCTGCGCAGGAGAACGACCTGGAAGTCATCCTCACGATCTCGGGGACGCCTCGCTGGGCCAACGGAGGCAAGAATCCGAACGTCATGCCGACACGCGTCGCCGACTTCGGCAACTTCTCGCGCGCGATCGCATCGCGCTACTCGGGTCGGTTCGAGGGATATCCGTTCGTCCGCTTCTGGTCCGTCTGGAACGAGCCGAACCTTCAGCTCTTCCTCACCCCGCAGTTCGACGCGAGGGGCCGCTCCGTCGCACCCGCGAACTACGCGAAGCTCGCAGCAGCCGCGTACACGGGCCTCAAGGCGGGAAACCCGTTGGCGCAGGTGGGTATCGGCGAGACGTCCGCCCGAGGCAGCGACAAGGCCAACGGGTTGCGGCCGACGCACTCCCCTGGAAAGTTCGCCGAGCTCGTCGCGAAGGCCAACCCGCGACTGAAGTTCGACGCATGGACGCACCACCCGTACCCCTTCAACCCGAACTTCGCGCCGTCACAGGTCGTGAAGTGGCCGAACGTGACGCTCGCCTCGCTTCCGCGCTTCGACGACAGCCTCAAGGCCTGGTTCAAGCGCAGGTCGGTGCCGATCTGGATCACGGAGTACGGCCACCAGACGCGCCCCGAGGACTCGCTCGGCGTGCCCTACGCGACCCAGGCCGCGTACATCCAGCAGTCGATCTCGAAGGCCGCCGGCTATCCGTTCGTGAACATGTTCATCTGGTTCGTCTACCAGGACGACCAGGGCCAGCAATGGGAGTCGGGCATCTACACACGCAACGGCACGCCCAAGGGAACCTCCCCCGCGCGGTTCTCGGCCAGCGCACGGCCGCTCGATCCGCGCAACGGGCTCGTGCTCGTGCGCAGAGGCACCCTCACGCCGCTGCTCAACGTCTACACCCGGCGCTACTGCGCGACGGACCCGGCCGGTACGTCCATCGGGATGACCTGGCGTGTCTTCCGCGCTGGGAGGCTGACCGACGTCGGACAGCAGACCGCGCCACTTCGCGCCGACTGCACCATCGCCGCACGAGTCCGGGTCAAGGGCGGCGTCGCGAGGGGCGTGACCTACACGGTCACGTTCGCGATGAACGATCGCAACGGAGTCGTGCTGAACCGCCGGCTGACGCTTCGCGCCTCCTCGTAGCTCAGGCGTCCCAGACGAGCACCTGCATCCCCTCCCACCACTGAGGGGCGCCACGGCTCTTGCCGTCGATCGTCAGGACTCGACGGGCACGTGTCTGCGACGCGACGTAGTCGTCCATCGCGCGCTCGACGTCGTCCCAATCCGTGTCGTCGACGATGACGAGGGCGCCGGGGGCGAGGTGCGGCTCGGCGATCCGGAGGCCCTCGAGCTGCGCTTCGTAGGAGTGCGAGGCGTCGTAGTACCAGACGCCGATCACGACGTCCTCGAGCGCGCCGGCCGGGACGAGCTCGAAGGCGTCGCCGACGACGATCTCCGGCAGTTCGAGCCCGTAGCGCGCGAGGTTCGCCTCGACCTTCTCGAGCGACGCGTCGCGGAACTCGAAGCTGTCGATGCCCACGAACCGCTTGCCCTCGTTGCCCAGCATCGCGGCGATGAGACTCGCGCCGTGGAAGACGCCGACCTCGACGTAGGCCTCGCCCGGGCCGAGGCAACGTGCTGCGAGGTTGAGGAGCGCGAGGTTGTTCTCCCGCGCCAGGTTCTCCACCTCTTCGGCGATCGGCGCGAACCTCCGGTCGAGCGGATGCTCTGAGCGCGGATAGTCGGCGAAGAGCCGCGGCAGCTCCGCGAGGAAGCGGTCGGCGTCCACGCGACTAGAGGTGGCTCGTCACGCCTGCGAGACTCGGCTCGTCCGACGGTGGCTCGTACCACGAGTACGCGTAGCGGCCGTCGTCGAGGTCGCGAGCGAGCACCGAGAGCTTGAGCGGGCGGAACGTGTCGCACATGACCGCGAGCTCGGTCGTCTCCGCGACCCCGAGGGACTTCTCGGCGAGACCCGGCTGCGGCCCGTGCGGGAGCCCCGACGGGTGGAGCGTGATGGACCCGACCGAGATGCCCTTCCGGGAGCCGAAGTTGCCGGAGACGTAGTAGATCATCTCCTCCGACTGCAGATTCGAGTGGTGGTACGGGATCGGCACCGCCTCGGGATCGAAGTCGAGCTTCCGCGGGCAGAAGGAGCAGATCACGAAGTTCGGCCCCTGGAACGTCTGGTGGGACGGGCGGTGGCTGGTGGATGCGGCCCGTGATCGGCTCGAAATCGTGGATGGAGAACGTCCACGGGTAGAGGAATCCGTCCCAGCCGACGACGTCGAAGGGGTGGTAGTCGAGGACGTACTCCTGGTAGCCGCCCCGAACGCGCACCTTGACGAGAAACTCGCCGCGCTCACGCCGCGTGTGGAGCTCGGTCGGCGGGTGGATGTCGCGGTGGTAGTACGGCGCTCCCTCCAGGATCTGTCCGTACTGGTTGCGGTAGCGACGAGGGATCTCGATGAGGCCCGGCGTCTCGAAGACGAGGTAACGCTGCGGCCCCTCGGGCATGAAGCGGTAGGTCGTTCCGCGCGGGATGACGACGTAGTCGCCGTCCTTGTACGGCACGTCACCGAAGACGGTCTCGAGCGTGCCGCGACCCTCGTGCACGAAGACGACCTCGTCGCCCTCGCCGTTTCGGAAGAAGTAGTCCATCGAGCGCTCGGGGCGGCAGAACGAGATCTCGACGTCGGAGTTCCACATGAGCGTCCGCCGCCCGGCGATCTCGTCACCCTCGGGGGGGACGTCGTACGTGTTCTGGAGACGGTGCGCGTGCGTCTCGGGGATCCACTCCTCGCGCTCGATCGGCGTGAAGGCGCCGAGCTCCTTCACGCGGCAGGGCGACTCGAGGTGGTACAGGATCGACTCGTTGCCGGTGAAGCCCTCGAGGCCCATGACCTCCTCGGTCAGGAGCCGTCCGTTCTCGCGGAAGACGATGTGGCGCTTGCGCGGGACCTCCCCGCGGCGCTGGTAGAAGGGCATGTCCGTCCCTTTCGTCGTTGGGACAGTTCTAGCGCACTCGCAGCGTCGCGGCGGCGGGGCGCTCAGCGCGCCCCGCCTGCGCGGCCGTCTCTACGCGTCGGGCATCGACGCGCTGGGATCGGTCTGCCAGAGCCCGAACTCGTTCCCTTCCGGATCCTTGCAAACCGAGAACCAGCCCATGCCGGGCACGGGAGTCGCGTCACCGGCCTCGCCGCCGAGCTCGCCGACACGGGCCGCCCCGGCGTTGATGTCGTCGACGTCGAAGTACGTGCGAGCCCCCCGCTTGCCACCGTCGGCGCCGTAGATCGCGCCTCCCGTGGTCTCCGAGAACCGCGTCATCCAGTACCCGCCGGGTGCACCGGGGAACTCCTCGAACTGCCAGCCGAACAGCGATCCCCAGAACGCCTGCGCCTTCGCCGGGTCACCCGCGGGGATCTCGTAGTGGACCATCTGACCTGCCATGTGGTCTCCTTTCGCGTATGGCGGAGCGTTCGCTCCTACCGTCTCGGCACTACGACGAATAGACGGCCCGCTGATCGACAACTCATCGCAGCTTCAGCGCCCGAATGTGGTAGGAACAGCGGAATCCGCTGCCAACGGCGGCTTCGCGGCCGCGTCGGGGTCGGCGTCTTTCGCCGCGGCGAGCATGGTCGGCGACAGGTCGACGGCAACCACGTCGTGGCCGATCGCCTTCAGGTCGCGCGACAGCCTCCTTCGCCGCAGCCGAGATCGAGCGCGCGGCGACCGGGCGGAGGGACGAGCTCGAGGAACTGTTCGCGGTGGTACTGCCAGTAGCTGTCGTGCCCGGGCTTCCTCGCCCACGCCTTGAACTCCGGCGCATGCTCCTCCCAGGCCACCGCGAAAATCAGCCGACTCCAGGCGTGTTCGCTCGAGTGGACGGTCGGACGGCTTCGACACGGAATTGAACCTATGGAGCCAGCGAGGGCGGCTCGCGCCGCCCCCGGTGCGGCGTCACGCCTTCTCGCAGGCGATGCCGTCCTTGTCGCCGTCGAGTCGGCTGTTGTACGACATCGCGAGTCGGTAGAGCTTCGTGCTCAGCTTGAAGTTCCTCACGGGTGTGCCGCCTGTGTGATATCTCGCGCCCAGCTTCCCGAGGCCGTGCGGGTATTTCTTGTTCAGGTTCGTGCAGTTCTTGTAGAGCGGGGGCGCAGTGGCGACGCCGGCGAGCGCGACCCCGCGGTCGGTGCAAGCACCACCACCACGATGACTGCGGCCAAGTGCCTGTTCATGGAAGATCAGTCTGCCGGTGACCCGCGACCGCGCTGACCGCTATCGTGAGGCGCGGATCGGAGGAGAGAGCCATGGGGTTTCGGATGCGCAAGTCGTTCAAGGTCGCTCCGGGCGTTCGCCTGAACGTCTCGAAGAGTGGCTTCGGCGCGTCGGTCGGCGGCAAGGGCGGTCGCTACTCCGTTCACTCGTCCGGTCGCCGAACCGTCTCTGCGGGGTCGGGGGTGATCCCTGGCGTCTACTACCAGCAGTCCGTCGGCGGCGGCAGGAGCGGCAGGGCGCAAGCGCCCGCGCAGGTTCCCGCGAAGGCTCCCAAGCCCGGGCTCTTCGCGCCGAAGGGCGAGAAGGAGCTCTACAACGCGATCAGGGCGCAGAGCGTCCCGGCGATCCGAGCCGTGGGTGACGTTCATCCCGACTTCCGCATCGCTTCGTACAGCCTCGCCGGCCTCATGCTCCTCGACGACGATTCGGCCCAGGCCAAGTCGCTCCTCACACCTGTGTTCGATCAGGGCGCCGAACCCGCAGTCGACCCCTTCGTCGTCAAGTACATCGCGGCGACCCGCGAGTGGAGCTTCCGATAGCCGCCGGCGTCAGCGCCGAACTTTCTCTCAGCCGTGACGCTGTGGGACTTTCGCTCGCGGAGCTCTGCAGGAAGAGGGCGACCTGTCGGGCGCGATCGACGTCGTCGAGCGGCTTGAGCCGAGCGCCTACACCGCCGTCTCGCTCGCAGAGCTGTACCTGCTCGCCGATCGCCTTGACGAGGTCATCGAGCTGACGGAAGGCGTGACGAACGAGGACGATGCGACAGCGATCTTGCTCGTCTTTCGCGGTGCCGCGTTCAGGCACCAGGGATTCCACGACGCCGCGCATGAGACGCTGAAGGAGGCACTCCGCAGCCGCTCACGGGCGGCGCCGATACGACACCTCGCGCTCTCCGAGCGAGCGGAGAACTACCTCGCCCAGGGCAAGAAGGCGATGGCGCGTAAGGATCTCGAGCGGATCCTTGCTGAGGACTCCGACTACGAAGGCGTGCGCGAGCGGCTGGCGGAGCTCGCGCAGGCGGGCTAGGCGACCGCTTCTCGTACTTCGGGGACCCACGCTGGAGTAGTGGACGAGCTGAAGAGAGCGCCGCTGAAAGGAAAAGTTCGTCTTCGGGCACAGTCAGGGTATGGACGCGTCGTCGGATGCGGATTGCCTCGCACGCTCGCTACATGAGCCGACAGCGTTCGCGCCGATCTTCGATCGCCACTTCGCTGCCGTCCACAGGTACATCCATCGACGAGCTGGTCGTGACCTCGCCGACGAGCTGGCCGCAGAGACGTTCGCGCTTGCCTTCGAGCGGCGCGCGAGCTGTCGCGCGAGCGACAGCGTCCTGCCATGGCTGTATGGGATCGCAACGAACTTGCTCCGTGCGAGAACGCCGGGTCGAACGGCGTCAACTGGACGCCTACGCTCGTAGCGGAGTCAACCACTGGGTCGCCTACGAGGACGACGCGGCGGCACGAGTCGGCGACTCGTCTCACGGCGCTCAGTTGGCCCGAGCACTTGCCGCTATGCCGCCGCGGGAGCGGGACGCGCTGCTCCTCTATGCGCTGGCCGACCTCAGCTACGACGAGATCGCCCTCGCACTCGACGTCCCGGTCGGGACCGTGGGCACATGGCTTCACAGGGCGCGTCTGACCGCACAACACGAGCTCGTAACGGAGACGAACGCTCTCCCTCTCGCAACCACAGGAGCTGATCGGAATGAATGAACTGGATCTCTTTCGAGACTTCTGTCGCGGAGTCGCGGCTCCGAGCGCAGAGGCGCAACGACGAGCTTCCGCCCGGCTGGCGAGTGCGCTCGACGAAGTAGTCGGT
>CAVWES010000013.1:0-38199 GCA_963754175.1 uncultured Gaiellaceae bacterium
TCCTGTTTCGCGGCCTGGAGCGCAGCCGCGGTCGGGTAGAAGCTCTGCGAGATGATCGGCCACGTGGCCGTGCTGATCCCGGCCTCGCGCTCGGTCATGAGCCTGTAGGTCTCCGCCCACGCCTCGCCGGGGTTGAGAGAGTAGTTGGGCCCTCGTCACCTGGGAACGCCTCGCGGCGCCCGACGCGTGCACAGACGTCCATCGCGCTCGCCCACCGCTTGGGACCCCGGTCGATCGCTTCCCACGGGGTGTTCAGCCGGTGAAGCGCGACGTGGTGCCCGTACTCGTGTCGCACGACCTCCTCGGGAGTCGCGTCCGCCAGCGCCAGTTCGCCGGGCGCGACCAGCTCGTCGCGGCCGTAGCACCCGAGTGCGTCGACCCGCAGATCTGCTGCGCCTCGTCGAACGTCACGATGTAGACGGTCAGGAGCGAGATCTCAGGGCCGTGCGTCAGCCCGGTGAGGAACTCGGCCCAGCTCTCTGGCGTCGACGTGTCCGCCGGCAGCGCCGTGGACACCTGGACGTCCACGGTCTCGCCCGTCGACGTCGTGATCGGGCCGCCGCGGAAGGTGACATCGGCCTGCGCCAGGCGGCTCTGCCGCAGCGGCGCGATCGCGTCGGCGGTGAGGGCATAAGCGTGCTCCTGCCGCGCTGCCTGGTCGGCGCTGCGACCAGCGGCTGCGACGAGAGCCGCAACGAGGAGCGCCCCCGCGAGAAGCAGGGCGAAGCGCCTCGGCATCGCGGTCGGCACCCGGCCCTTATAGCCGTGCGAGTGTGAACGGTGGGTAAGAAGGCGTTGGATCCGGAGCGTCAGTCACGCGGGCCGGCGGCCGCGACGCCGGGCGAGACGTCGTCGAAGCGCGTGAAGTTCTCGCGGAACATGCGTGCGAGCGCTGCTGCTTTCGCGTCGTAGGCGCTGGGATCGGCCCAGGTCGCGCGCGGGTCGAGAAGGCGCTGGTCGACACCCGGGACAGCAACGGGGACCTCGAGGCCGAAGGTCGGATCGACTCGATACTCGGCGTCCGCGAGCTCACCCGAGAGCGCCGCGTCGAGGAGCGTCCGCGTCGCGGCGATCGGCATGCGCCTGCCCTCGCCGAACGGCCCGCCGGTCCACCCCGTGTTGACGAGCCATACGCGAACGTCCGGGTGGGTGTCGAGCTTCTCGCCGAGCATGTGCGCATACACGGACGGCGGCTGCGGCAGGAACGGCGCGCCGAAGCACGCCGAGAAGGTCGGCTGCGGCTCGGTGATGCCGATCTCGGTGCCCGCGAGCTTCGCCGTGAAGCCGGACAGGAACCAGTACATCGCCTGGTCGCGGCTGAGCCGCGCGATCGGCGGGAGGATCCCGAACGCGTCCGCGGTCAGGAAGACGACCGAGCTCGGGTGACCCGCGCGCTTCGCCGGGAGCGCGTTCGCGATCTGCTCGAGCTCGTACGCCGCGCGCGTGTTCTCCGTCTTCGAGTCGTCGTTGAGATCGAGCACGCCGCGCTCGTCGACGACGACGTTCTCGAGCACCGTTCCGAACGTGCGGGTCGTGGCGTAGATCTCCGGCTCCGCCTGCGCCGAGAGCCGGATCACCTTGGCGTAGCACCCGCCCTCGACGTTGAAGACGCCGTCGCTCGACCACCCGTGCTCGTCGTCGCCGATGAGGCGTCGCTCCGGGTCCGCAGAGAGCGTCGTCTTCCCGGTGCCCGACAGGCCGAAGAAAACTGCGACGCGGCCGTCGTCGTCGACGTTCGCCGAGCAGTGCATCGGGAGGACGCCCTCGAGAGGGAGCCTGTCGTTCATGACGGTGAAGATCGACTTCTTGATCTCCCCCGCGTACCACGTCCCGCCGATGACGACCTCGACGCGGGAGGGATGCAGGCAGACGAAGGTCTCCGTGCGTGTGCCGTCCTCGTCCGGCACCGCAGACACCGACGGTGCGTGGAGGACGAGAGCCTGCGGCTCCATGTCCTCGAGCTCCTCCTCGCTGGGGTCGATGAAAAGGGTCTTCGCGAAGAGCGCGTGCCACGCACTCTCGGAAATCACCGCACAGCGATGCGGTGCGCCGGATCAGCGCCTGCGAACGCGTCGACGACGTAGACGTCCCCCTCGCCGAGGCGCGCTGTGACCTTGTCGCGCAGACGCTCGAAGTGTTCCTCCGAGATCTCGGCGTTGACGTCGCTCCACCAGATGCGCGACTCCGACCCGGGCTCGCGCACGACGAACTTGTCCTTCGGCGAGCGCCCGGTGTGCACGCCGGTGTCGACGACGAGCGCCCCGCCCTCGGCGAGCCGGGCGTCACCGCGCGCGAGCGCGTGCTCGTAGAGCTGTGACGTCGTCGGGTGCCAGAAGACGTGCCCACGCACAACGACTCCGTGTTGGGCGAGCTCGTCCCGATCGGGAACGATCGCGATCACAGCGCCTCATCGTACGCCACCCTCGTCCGCAGGTGACCCGAGAATGCGCGCCATGGTCCGTCTGGCCACGGCACCTCCTCGTCGTCACCGTCGCGCTGACGGCGCTCGTCGGGTCGCCGGCCGCCAAGGCGAATCTCGCCGACGAGCAGGCCCTCGCCGAGAAATATGCACCCATCGTCAGGCTCGTCGCGCAGCAGGATGTGTGCGGATACGGCGAGCCGTTCATCCCGACCGACATCGACCTGCTGCTCGACGAGCCGACCGTGGCGCTTCGAGGACCGTGGAACGTCACCGACCTCGTCGAGATCGCACCGTCCGCCGACGACCTCGTCGGCCGCGTCGACTACCACCTCGACTTCCCGGGCAGTGCGCTCAGCCCGGGCTGCGACTACAACCGCTGGGCTCAGCGCCTCACTCGGGGAAGCGAGCCCGGTCGTCTACGCACACGTCGTCGGCGAGACAGGGTTTCCCGGACGGCTCGCCCTCCAGTACTGGTTCTTCTACCCCTTCAACGACTTCAACAACACACACGAGGGCGACTGGGAGATGATCCAGCTCCTCTTCGACGCCGCGGATGCTCGGGCGGCGCTCGGCGTCGACCCGTCGGAGGTCGGCTACAGCTCGCACGAGGGAGCGGAGCGAGCGTCGTGGGATGACGAGGAGAAGCTCGAGGTCGTCGGCGGGCGACCCGTCGTGTACCCGGCTGCGGGCTCCCACGCCAACAAGTTCGGCGCCGCGCTGTGGCTCGGAAGCTCCGCGGAGGCCGGCGTCGGTTGCGACGACACCCGCGGGCCGCACACCGAGCTCCTGCCGCGCGTGGTGACGATCCCGAGCGACAGGGCAGCCGCCGAGAAGGCCTATCCGTGGATCGGCTTCGAGGGGCGCTGGGGCGAGCTTCAGAAGGCGTTTTTCAACGGGCCGACGGGCCCGAACCTGAAGACCCAGTGGACACGGCCGATCACGTGGTCCGAGGACTGGCGCGACCGAAGCTATGCGGTGCCGACGGGAGGAGTGTTCGGTACGGGCACGACCGACTTCTTCTGCTCCGCGGTCGCGAAGGGCTCGAGGGCGCTCTCGCAGCTCCTGGCCAACCCGCTTCCGCTCGTGATCTTCCTCGGTGTCGTCCTCGGACTCCTGATCTTCGCGGCAGTTCGGGCGACCTGGACGCCGGTCGCGCCCCTCCGAATCGGGCGCCGGCGCGCCTGGGGCCAGATCATCTCCGCGTCGGCGCGGATGTACGTCAGGCGCCCGGGCCTCTTTCTGGGTCTGGGCCTGCTCCTCATCCCGTTTGGGGTCGCCTTGACTGCTGTGCAGTGGCTCTTGCTCACCGCGCTCGACGCCCTCGGGAGCGTTTCGGGCGAGGCTGCAGGCGCGTGGGCCTTCCTCTCCGTCGTCATCGGGACGACGTTCGCGCTTCTCGGCCTCGGCCTCGTGCAGGCCGCGACAGCGTGCGCACTCGTCGAGATCGACGCGAACCGTTCGGTCAGTGCGTGGGGCGCGTATCGGCTCGCCGTGCGACGCATCCGGCCGCTCCTCGGCGGGATCGCTCTGTTCGTGCTCGTCTGGGTCGTGTTGACGACGACCGTGTTCCTCATCCCGGTCGCGATCTGGCTCGCGGTTCGCTGGTGCCTGGTCGCTCCGGTCGCCGAGCTGGAAGGACGGCGCCCGTTCCCGTCACTCCGACGGAGTGGCGAGCTCGTTCGGCGTCGCTGGATTCGCGTCGGCTCGCTCGTGGGCGTGAGCGCAGCGATCGCGCTGATCGCGGGCCCTCTTCTCGGCGCCATCCTCATCTTCCTCACGGACGCGCCGCTCGCGCTCCTGAACGTGTTCGCAGGTCTCGTCTACGCCCTGGCCATGCCCTTCGTCGCGCTCGTCACGGGCTACGTGTACTTCGACGCGCGTGCTCGCGTAGAGCTGGAGCCCGTCGAGGATGTGTCCGAGCTGCCGGCCGAGATCCAGCTGCAGCCGACCCTCTAGACCGGCTCTGCCTCCAGCGGCCGATCGCCGGCCACGAGCTCGGCGAAACGGCCGCCGCGAGCGAGCAGTTCGTCGTACGTCCCGAGCTCGACGACACGGCCCTGGTCGAGCACGACGATCTGGTCCGCGTCGCGCACGGTCGAGAGCCGGTGGGCGATCGCGATGGTCGTCCTCCCCTCGGAGAGGCGCTCCAGCGCCTCCTGTACGAGCCGCTCGGTCTGCGTGTCGAGCGAGGACGTCGCCTCGTCGAGGACGAGGACGGGCGGGTTGCGGAGGATCGTGCGCGCGATCGCCATCCGCTGCTTCTCGCCGCCCGAGAAGCGGTAGCCGCGCTCCCCGACCATCGTGTCGTAGCCGTCGGGCAGCGTCGCGATGAGCTCGTGGATCTGCGCGGCGCGCGCCGCCTCCTCGATCTCCTCGTCGGACGCGCCCGGGCGCGCGAAGCGGAGGTTGTCGCGCACGGACGCGTGGAACAGGTACGTCTCCTGCGACACGACGCCGACCGTGTCGGTGAGCGACTCGAACGTCAGGTCGCGCACGTCGACGCCGTCGATCGCGACCGACCCCTCGCTCGCGTCGTAGAGGCGCGCGACGAGGTACGCGCAGGTCGTCTTCCCCGAGCCCGTCTCGCCGACGAGCGCGGTCTTGGTCCCTGGCGGGACACTGAAGGACACGTCCCGGAGCGTCCACGCAGCGTCGTCGTAGCGGAACCACACGGAGTCGAGCGCGACCTCGCCCCGCGGCTCGCGGGAGGGCAACACGGCCCTCGACGATGTCGATCTGGTGGTCGAGGTACTCGAAGATGCGGTCGAAGAGCGCGAGTGAGCTCTGCACCTCGATCTGCACGCCGAGCAGGCTGCCGATCGGGAAGAAGAGCCTCGTCTGCAGCGTGGTGAAGGCGACGAGCGTTCCGATCGTGATCGTCTGCGAGCCGTTCGCGATGCTCCAGCCGGCGAACCAGTACACGAGCGCCGGCATGATCGCGAAGGTCATCTGGATCGAGGCCATCATCCAGCGCCCCGTCATCCGGCTCCTGACCTCGAGGTCCGCCAGCCGCTTCGACTCGCCGGAGAAGCGTTCCGCGAGGTCGTCGGTGCGCCCCATGGTCTTCCCGAGGAGGATCCCGGACACCGAGAGCGACTCCTGGACGATCGAGGAGACGTCCGCGAGCGAGGCCTGACGCTCCGCCGTCACCTTCTTGCGCTGCGCGCCGACGCGCTTGGTCAGCCAGACGAAGAGCGGCATGAGCGCGAGCGCGAAGGCTGCGAGGCGCCAGTCGAGGAGCACCATCGCGACGATCGTCGCGAGCACCGTCGTGACGTTCGACAGCACCGAGGTCGCCGTCGAGGTGACCACGTTCTCGATCCCGCCGATGTCGTTCGCGATCCGGCTCTGCACCTCGCCCGTCCGCGTGCGGGTGAAGAACGCGAGCGAGAGTCGCTGCAGGTGGCGATAGACCTTGGTGCGCAGGTCGTGCATGACGCTCTGGCCGACCTGGTTCGAGAGGAGCGTCTGCCAGACGCCGATGACGCCGGTGATCACCGGGATCGCGACCATCCCCGCGACGAGGGCAGTCAGCAGCCTCGTGTTCTCCTCCGGGATCGCGACGTCGAGCACCTCGCGCAGGAGGAACGGCGAGACGACGCCGATCGCGGCGGAGAACACGATGAGCGCACACACCGCCGCGAGCCGCGCTCGATAGGGACGAAACAGCGGAAAGATCCTGCGCAGGTTCGCCTTGCGGACGGCAGGGTCGGCCGGCCGCACGGGCGGCTCGTCCGCACTGAAGGTGTCGAATCGGCGTCCTGGCACCAGCGAACGGTACCCCGAGCGCCTCGCGTCGCCGAGGGCTGGGGTCGGCACCGTTCGGCCAGGCTTGCCGGCAGGCGACCCGGCTTGCGCGGCGAACGACGAGGACGTGGACACGAGTGCGGCGATCGACCGGTTCCTCGAGCACGGAGGGCTCTCGGAGGCGACGCAGCGGGCCTACGGCTCCGACTTGCGTTCGTTCGCGACGTGGCTCGATCGTCGCGCGAGAACGTCTCGAGGACGTCGACGCGCGGGTCCTCTCGGACTGGGTCGGCGACGCTCGGAAGCGGCCGCAACCGCCTGGCCGCTGCGTCGATCGCGCGCCGTCTCGCCGCGGTCCGCTCCTGCCTTCGGTACACGTTCGGCCCGGCGGCGGTCCCCGACGCGCAGCTCTCTCCGAGCCGGCCGCGGCGCCTCCCGGACGCGCCGAAGCCGGCCGAGATCGAGGAGATCCTCGAGGTCGTCGAGGGGGACTCGCCGCTCGCGCTCCGGAACCGCGCCCTCCTCGAGCTCCTGTACTCCGCGGGACTGCGGAGCGCCGAAGCGGTGTCGCTCGACCTCGGCGACGTCGACTTCGACCGCGAGATCGTCCACGTGCGCGGGAAGGGCGGCAAGGAGCGCGTCGTCCCGCTCGGCGAAGAGGCCGCGCTGCGGCTCGCTCGCTACCTCCGAGACGGACGGCCGGCGCTCGCGTCGGGAGCGAACGACGCGATCTTCGTCTCCGCGCGCGGGCGCCGCCTCGACACGAGCACGGTCCGGCGGCTCCTGCGCCACCCGCACCGCCTGCGCCACGCGTTCGCGACGCACCTCCTCGAGGGCGGCGCCGACCTTCGCGTCATCCAGGAGCTGCTCGGGCACGCATCGCTCTCGACCACGCAGATCTACAGCCACGTGGACGCGCGACGCCTGCGGCGCGTGTACGACCGCGCTCACCCCCGTAGTTGACGCGACGTGCCCTGGGCGGAGACGGCGAGCCGCTCCGTCGACGTGTTGCGCGCGATCAGCTGTGACGCGCTGGCGACGCCCGGCGCGGCCGCGAAGACACTCGCGACGGCGGCGACGACGAGCGGCGCGCAGGAGGGAGCGCGCGGCCGCCGAATCCGGTCGGGCGCCGTGAGTGCTCCCGACCCCGATGTCGAACGCTTCCTGCTGACCCTGCAGGCCCGCCGGTCGCCGCGCACCGTCGACGCGTACAAGCGCGACCTCGCGGCTCTGGGCGCGTTCCGCGACGGGCCGGTCGGGGACGCGACCGTCGAGGAGCTCGAGGCCTGGCTCGCCCGCATGCGCGCCGACGGGCTGGCCTCGTCGACGATCGCGCGGCGCGTATCGGCTGTGCGTGCGTACTTTCGCCACCTCGTCCTCATCGGCGCGAGGGCGGAGAACCCCGCTGCCTCGGTTCAGCTACCGCGACGGCCGCGCACGCTCCCGCGCGCGCTCTCTCCGGCGGAGACGGAGCGACTCATCGACGCCGCCGTCGGCACGACGCCGCGCGCGCTCCGCGATCGCGCGCTCGTGGAGCTGCTCTACGGAGCCGGGCTCCGGGTCTCGGAAGCCACGGGGCTCGAGAAGGGCAGCGTCGCGATCGACGAGCGGGTCGTCCGCGTCCTGGGAAAGGGCGGCAAGGAGCGGCTCGTTCCGCTCGGGCGCCCCGCCGCCGAGGCCGTCCGCCGCTATCTCGCGCTCGGCCGCCCACACCTCGACCGCCGCTACCGTCCCGACCTCTTCCTGAACGCACGCGGGGGCGCGCTGACCCGCGCCGGCGCATTCCTCATCCTGCGGAAGCTCGCCGAACGGGCCGGCCTCGAGCCCGGTCGCGTCCATCCGCATCTCCTCCGCCACTCGTTCGCGACGCACCTGCTCGAAGGCGGAGCCGACCTCCGCTCGGTACAGGAGATGCTCGGGCACGCCGACCTCGGGACGACCGAGCGCTACACGCACGTCTCCGACCGGCGCAGGCGCGAGGTGTACTTCCAGGCGCATCCCCACGCGCGGCGGCGCCAGCGCCCCCGCGACGGCACGTCCGCCTAGCTCCTCCACGCGGCGGTCGCGAGCTCGACGACCTCGGCGACCGTCTCCTCGTCGGCGTCCACGAGCGTGACATGGCCGAGCTTTCGACCCGGCCGCGACTGCTTGCCGTAGAGATGCACGTGCGCGCCGGGAACGGCGAGCAGCCGCTCGAGCGGCGGGACGGCGCCGACGAGATTCACCATGACCGCCTCGCCGAGCGCCTCGGTCGAGCCGAGAGGCCACCCGAGGACTGCACGGACATGGTTCTCGAACTGGCTCGTCGCCGCGCCCTCGATCGTCCAGTGGCCCGTGTTGTGCACGCGCGGTGCGAGCTCGTTCGCGAGCAGCCGTCCTTCGACCTCGAAGAGCTCGACGGCGAGCACGCCGACGTAGCCGAGCTCGTCGAGGAGCCTGGTAGCGATCGCCTCCGCCTCGCCCTGTGGTGCTCCGCGAGCGGGCGCCCGTGACACCGCGAGGATCCCGCTCCGGTGCTCGTTCTCGGCGAGCGGGTAGAAGCGCGTGTCGCCGCCGGGCGCGCGGACGGCGACGATGGACAGCTCCCGTTCGAGAGGGACGATCTCCTCGGCGACCTCGTCCGCGCCGAGCGGCTCGACGCGTTCGACGACGCGTTGGCCCTTGCCGTCGTAGCCGAGCCGACGCGACTTCACGAGCGCGGGCACGCCGGTCTCGTCGAGCGAGCCGAAGCGCGCCGTCGCGATCCCGAGCGACCGGAAGAGCTCCTTCTCGACGAGACGATCCTGGCCGAGCTCGAGCGCACGCGCGTCCGGGATCGCTCGCACGCGCCGCGCCGCCTCGACGGGGACGTTCTCGAACTCGTACGTGACCGCGTCGGCGCCGTCTTGCGAGGCGGTCGAGGAGCTCCGGATCGCCGTAGGGCCCGACGACGAGCTCCCCCACCTGACCGGCGCACGCGTCCGGCGCCGGGTCGAGGAAGCGGAAGCGCACGCCGAGCCGCGCCCCTGCGAGCGCGAGCATGCGCCCGAGCTGGCCGCCCCCGATGCACCCGACGAGGTGCGTCACGTGGACGGATCGGGCGCTGCGAGCACGGCCTCGGTCTGGCTCGCGCGATACGCAGCGAGTCGTTCCCGTACACCGTCGTCCGAGCGAGCCACGATCGCTGCCGCGAGCAGCCCCGCGTTCACGGCTCCGGCCCGCCCGATCGCGAGCGTCCCGACGGGCACGCCGGCGGGCATCTGAGCGATCGAGAGCAGCGAGTCGAGCCCCTGCAGCGTCTTGGACTCGACCGGGACGCCGAGGACGGGCAGCAGCGTCTTCGACGACGCCATGCCGGGGAGATGCGCAGCCCCGCCAGCGCCCGCGATGATCACCTGCAGGCCCCGAGACTCGGCCGCCTCCGCGTACGCGAAGAGCTTGTCGGGCGTGCGGTGCGCGGACACGACCTCGGTCTCGAACGGGACCCCGAGCTCCTCGAGCGTCTCCGCGGCATGACGCATCGTCTCCCAGTCGGATCGGGAGCCCATGATGATCCCGACGACGGGCGCACGGCTCACGGGGATCGACCTTACTTCGCCCGCGACTTCTTCACGAGCAGCGTCGAGACCGAGCGGGCCGTCTTGCGCAGCTCCGCGTCTTCCTCGTCGGAGTCCGCGATGCCGTCGAGGAGCTGGATCGTGGCGCGCTGGGGCGTGCCGTTCCTCAGGCAGACGATCGCGAGCCGTCTGACGGCGGCGTTCGGGTCGCGCGCCGCGAGCTCGTGGAGGAGCGGGCGGAACGCGTTGACGTCGCCCGGGTGCGTCCGGGAGAGGCCCTCGAGCGCGATGAGGGCCGAGCCACGCGCAGCCGGGCTCTCGTCCTCGAGCCCCCGGCGCAGCAGCTCGAGCTTCTGCCGGAAGCGGAACTGCGCGATCGCGCGATAGGCCTGGGCGCGGGTCCGGTAGTCGGCGTCGCGAGCCGCTGACTCGATCTCCTCGTCCCACTGCGTCCGGAGCGCGGCGAGCGCGGGCTCGTCGCCTGCCTGCGCGAGAGCGTCCGCCTCGGCAGCCGCCTCGGCGAGCGTCACGAGACCGACGAGAGCGACCGCGGGCCTGGGCCGGTGTAGCGCGCGGACGGCCGGATGAGCCGGGCGACACGCTTCTGCTCGAGGATGTGCGCCGACCAGCCGGCGACGCGGGCGCACGCGAACATCGCAGGCGTCAGCTTCGCCGGGATGTCCGCCACGTCGAGCACGACCGCCGCCCAGTACTCCACGTTGGTCGCGAGCACGCGCTCGGGGTGACGAGCCTGGAGCGCCGCGAGCGCCGCCGACTCGAGGGCGCGAGCCGTCTCGACGCGGGGCGCGCCGAGCTCGGTTGCGGTTCGAGAGAGAAGTCGAGCTCGCGGATCCTCGGCGCGGTACACGCGATGCCCGAACCCCATGATTCGGTCTCCGCGCTCGAGCAGGTCGTCGACGTAGCTCTCGACGTCTCCCGTCGCTGCTGCCTCGTCGATCATCGGGGTCACGTGTGCGGGCGCGCCGCCGTGCAGCGGGCCGGAGAGCGTGCCGATCGCGGCGGACATCGCAGCACCGGCATCCGCGCCGGTCGAAGCGGCGATGCGCGCCGTGAAGGTGGACGCATTCAGGCCGTGCTCGGCCGTGCAGATCCAGTACGTGTCGATCGCCGTGACGTGCCGCGGGTCGGCCTCGCCCCGCCAGCGAAGCAGAAATCGCTCTGCCGCTGTCTTGCCCGCAGCCACGACGTCGTCGGGCACCGAGTCCGTGTGGCCGTCGGCGACACGGGCGGATCGCGCGACGATCGCCATGACCTGGGCCGAGAGGCGGCCGAGGTCGTCCCGCGCCTGCTCGTCCGAGATCTCGGTGAGCTTGCCGAGCCCCCAGACACCCGAGAGCCGTGCGGTCTCGGCCTGTGCGTCGGCGGGCGCGTCTCCGGTCAGCGCGATCGGCTCGTACGGGTCGGGCTCGGGCATCCCGGGCTCGAGGCTCTCGTCGACGAGGAGCCCCCAGACCTTCTCGTACGGGGACGTGCCCGACCAGCTCCTCGATGTCGACACCGCGGTAGCGGAGCGAGCCACCTTCGCGATCCGGCTCGGCGATCTCCGTCTCGACCGCGACGACACCCTCGAGCCCGGGCTTGAAGTCCGCGACTTCGCTCATCCGCTCAGGGACGCTACCTGAGCGGGATTCTGCAAGCGTGCAGGTACGATCGGCCGCGCCCATGGCCCATCGCGTCACCCTCATCCCCGGCGACGGGACCGGGCCGGAGCTCACCGAGGCGACCCGACGCGTCCTCGAGGCGACGGGCGTCGACTTCGACTGGGACGTCCGCGAGGCGGGCGTCGACGTGATGGAGGAGGCGGGCACACCGCTCCCCGAGGAGACGCTCGCCTCGGTGAAGGCGAACGGCGTGGCGCTGAAAGGGCCGATCACGACCCCGATCGGCACCGGCTTCCGCTCGGTGAACGTCGCGCTCCGCCACGAGCTCGAGCTCTACGCGTGTCTCCGGCCGTGCAAGTCGTACGCAGGCGTCCGCTCGCGCTACGACGACGTCGATCTCGTCGTCGTGCGCGAGAACACGGAGGACCTGTACGCGGGCATCGAGTACGAGGCCGGAACGGAAGCCGCCGCGCGAGTGATCGAGACGCTCAACGGGCTCCAGCCGAAGCAGATCCCCACCAGCTCCGGGATCTCGGTGAAGTCGATCAGCCCGGAGGCGTCCGAGCGCATCGTCCGCTACGCCTTCGAGTACGCCCGTGAGCACGGGCGTCGTCAGGTCGCCGGCGTGACCAAGGCGAACATCATGAAGTTCACGGACGGGCTCTTTCTCTCCGTCTTCCGGGAGGTCGCGGCCGAGTATCCGGACATCGAGGCGCGCGAGGTGCTCGTCGACGCGCTCACGATGCAGCTCGTCCAGCGACCCGAGGAGTTCGACGTTCTCGTCCTGCCGAACCTCTACGGCGACATCGTCAGCGACCTCACTGCCGGCCTCGTCGGCGGGCTCGGCGTCGCGCCGGGCGCCAACATCGGCGAGCACGCGGCCGTCTTCGAGGCCACGCACGGCTCCGCGCCGAAGTACAAGGGCCAGAACAGGGTGAACCCGACGGCCATGATCCTCTCCGGGAAGCTCATGCTCGACCACCTCGGCGAGCGCGATGCCGCCGGCCGACTCGAGGCCGCGGTCGCCGCCGTGATCGCCGCGGGCGAGCGCGTGACCTACGACCTGAAGCCGACGCGCGACGATCCGAGCGCCGTCGGCACGTCCGAGTACGCGGACGCGATCATCGACGAGCTGACACGCACCGCCTGACCACGAAAGCGAGACGACCATGCGAAAGAAGATCACCGTCGTCGGAGCCGGGAACGTCGGCGCGACGTGCGCGCAAGAGCTCGCGCGCCGCGACTACGCCGACGTCGTCCTCGTCGACATCATCCCGAACTTCCCGCAGGGGAAGGCGCTGGACATCAACCAGGCGGCCGCCGTCCTCGGCTACGAGCCGGCGATGACCGGCTCGAACGGCTACGAGGAGACGGCGGGCTCGGACGTCGTCGTGATCACCGCCGGCAAGCCGCGCTCGCCAGGGATGAGCCGCGACGACCTCGTGTCGACGAACGAGGCGATCGTCTCGGCGGTCACGAAGGAAGCGGTGCAGCACTCGCCCGACGCGATCCTCGTCGTCGTCTCGAACCCGCTGGACGCGATGTGCCACGTGGCGAAGGCGACCTCGCGGTTCAAGAAGCACCGCGTCGTCGGCATGGCGGGCATCCTCGACACCGCGCGCTTCTCCACCTTCATCGCCCAGGAGCTCGACGTCTCGGTGAAGGACGTCACCGCGGTCGTGCTCGGCGGCCACGGCGACCAGATGGTCCCGGTCGTCTCGGCGACGAACGTCGGAGGAGTGCCGCTGCCGGAGCTGCTCCCGAAGCGACGGATCGACAAGCTCGTCGAGCGGACGAAGTTCGGCGGCGGCGAGCTGGTCGGGCTCCTCGGCACATCGGCCTGGTACGCGCCCGGGCGCCGCGGCCGCGCAGATGGTCGACTCGATCTGCCTCGACGAGAAGCGGGTCCTCCCGTGCACGGCGTACCTCGAGGGGGAGTACGGGATCAGCGGTCTCTACATGGGCGTCCCGGTCAAGCTCGGCGCGGCCGGCGTCGAGGAGATCGTGAAGCTGCGGCTGAGCGCCGACGAGAAGAAGATGCTGCGCGCGTCCGCCGCGGCGGTGCGCGAGGTCGTCGGCGTGCTGAAGAGGAGGTCAGTAATGGATCTCGGACTGACAGGCCGGACGGCGATCGTCTGCGGGGCGTCCTCCGGGATGGGCCTGGGCATCGCGGAGTCGCTCCGGGAGGAAGGAGCGAACGTCGTGATGTTCGCGCGGCGCCGGGAGCTGCTCGAGCGCGAGGCGCGAACGGATCGGCGCGCACCGCCGTCACCGGCGACGTCACGATCGCGCAGCGACCTCGAGCTGCTGGTCGAAACGGCGGTGGAGACCTACGGCGGTGTCGACATCCTCGTGAACAACTCCGGTGGGCCACCCCGCGCGACGGCGCGAGCACTCGACGCCGAGCAGGGTGGAAGAGGCCGTCGAGACTCCTTCTCGTCTCCGTCGTTCGCCTGACGAGCCTGTGCCTGCCGTACCTCGAGAAGAGCGGACGCGGGCGGAGTCGTGAACATCACGTCGAGCACGGTGCGCGAGCCGATCGAGAACCTCGTGCTTTCGAACGTCGTCCGACCCGGCGTCATCGGCTGGGCCAAGTCGCTCGCGCGCGAGGTCGGACCGCTGGGAATCACCGTCAACTCGATCGCACCCGGGAGCATCGACACGGACCGGATTCGCGAGCTCCATCCCGACGGCCCGTCCGAGGAAGACCTCCAGGCAATCCCGATGCGCCGGCTCGGCACGCGACGCGAGATCGGCGACGTCGTCGCCTTCCTCTGCTCGGACCGGGCGTCGTACGTCAGCGGAGCGGTCATCTTCGTCGACGGCGCAGCCAGCCGCAGCCTGTAGTGGTCGACTCGTGAAGCGCTTCGCCGGCGCCGCGGTCGTCCTCGGCCTTCTCGGCGTCCTCACCGCACTCGTCCTCTGGTGGCTCCCCTCTGACGACTTCCTCTTCGTGCCGGACAAGGCGAAGCCGCTCGCCGACAAGGTCGAGGTCGAGGGAGGCCGGACCAACGAGAAGGGCGACGTCTACTACGTCGACCTCTTCGTGCGCAGAGTGCGCCTGCTCGAGCAACTGCTCCCGTTCACGCGGCCGGACGGGTCGACGCTCGTCTCCGAGCAGGTGCTCGCTCCGACGGGCGAGACGGACGCGGAGCGCAATCGCCAGAACGCGGCCGACATGAAGCGCTCCGAGGAGGTCGCGGCCGTGGTCGCGCTGCGCACGCTCGGCTACCACGTCGTGGCGACTCCCCGAGGGGTGCTCGTCACGAGCGTCTCCTCCGACGTTCCCGCCGCGCGAGTCCTCGACGTGGACGACGTGATCGTCGCGGTCGACGGCGTCCCCGTCCGAACGCCCGCGCAGCTCCGCCGGGAGATCGGCCGGCGTACTCCCGGCGACCGCGTGCGACTGACACTCCGTCGCGACGGCAAGGCCGTGGACGTGACGGTGCGGACGGTCGCGAGCCCGGTCGAGCCGTCTCGCGCGATCATCGGGATCCTCGTCGACCAGGACGCCAAGATCGAGCTGCCGTTCGACGTCGACATCGACCTCGGCCGCGTCGGCGGGCCGTCGGCCGGGTTGCCGTTCGCCCTCGAGATCGCACGCCAGCTCGGCCGGGACGTGACCCACGGTTGTCGGATCGCGGCCACCGGCGCGCTCGCCCTGGACGGCACCGTGATCCCCATCGGAGGCATCAAGCAGAAGACGATCGGGGTGCGACAGCGCCGGTGTGGATTTCTTCGTCGTCCCGGCCGGTGAGAACGCCGCCGGAGCGCAGGAGAATGCCGACGGCCTCGACGTCATCCCTGTTGAAAGTTTTCAACAGGCGTTGCGGAAGCTGACAACGTCCGACCTGAAATGCTGAATTTGCAGGTACTTCGTCGGCCCTGACAACAGGCGCAATTTGCGGCCAATTCGTCCGGAGGGGGGTTGTCCCTCTCGGACATGCTCGCCAGAATGCGGGCTGGTCGCGAGGGGCGACCTACCCGAGACATGGCGGCGAAGAAGCGCATACCTGTGACCTGCGACGACTGCTACTTCCGGCGGGAGGGGCTGTGTGCGCTCCCGGGGAATGTGCCCTGTCCGACCTTCCGCGCCACGACGGGCGGCATGTTGACTCCGCCGCCGCAGCCGCGCCTCGTGCCACGCACGCTCGAGGCGGCGACGGTCGGCCAGGCCGCCTGATCCCGCAGGCGCGCCGTCGGGCGCCGCCCGCACGCCCCGGTCTCGACTGACTCCTGACCACACTCGCAGCCGTCGTAGCCCGGGAGAGAGGCTTAGACTTCGCGCGCATGAGCGAGCCCGTGCGCCCCTCTTCCGCTCCGGAACAAGGCACCCCGTGGAAGCTGATCGTCTTCGGAGTGCTCGCGGTCTACGCGATCCTGATCGTCTTCTTCAACCGCAAGCAGGTCGAGGTCAGCTTCGTGTTCTTCTCGGCGAGGATCTCCCTGCTCGTCCTCATCCTGCTGTGCGTCGGCATCGGCTTCGCGACGGGGTACCTCTTCGACCAGCTGCGCGACCGTCGCAGGGGCAGCCAGTCAACCTAGGAGTCGCGCGATGCGCTCGATGCCCTCCGCGATCCGTTCAGGGGTCTCGTAGCTGTACGCGAGCCGGGCTGCTCTCGCACCGGCGTTCGAGCTCGCGGGGAAGAACCCGCTCCCGGCGATGAACGTGACTCCCTCCCGCTCGGCCGCGGCCGCGAGCGCGGAGCTGTCCGCCCCGTCGACCTCGAGCCAGACGAAGTAGCCGCCCTCGGGCCGGCTCCAGCGCGAGCCGGCGGGCGCGTGCGTCGAGAGCGCGTCGAGCATCGCGTCGCGCCGCGACCGAAGCTGCTCGCGCACATGGTCGAGGTTGGGCTCGAAGCGGCCCCTGGCCACGAACTCCGAGACGATGGCCTGAGGGAGGAACGGCGGCGAGATGTACGTCGAGACCGCACGCTCCTCGAACGAGGCCGCGTCCGCATCGGGAAGGACGAAGTAGCCCGTCCGCACGCCGGGCGCCACCGTCTTCGAGAACGAGGACGTGTACGTGACGAGCTCGCCGCCCTCGAGCTCGGCGAGCCCGGCTTGCGGGTCGCCCTCGAACCGAACGAGGCCATACGGGTCGTCCTCGAGGACCGGGAGTGCGTGCTCGCGAACGATCTCGACGAGCCTTGCCCGGCGCTCGGGCGAAAGGGTGCGGCCGCTCGGGTTCTGGAACGTCGGGATCGTGTAGAGGAAGGACGGCGGTTCACTGCGGCTTCGCAGCTCGTGCTCGAGCGCGTCGGGATCGAGGCCCTCGTCGTCCATCGCGAGGGCGACGATCTCCGCCCCGTCGCGTGCGAGGATCTTGAGCGGTCGGTCGTAGCTCGGCGCCTCGACGAGGACGCGACCCGGCCGGCGCGCCAGCTGCTCCGCCGCGTAGAACACGAATCCCTGGAGGCCTCCGACGGTGAGCACGACGCGCCCCGGAGAGACGTCATGCCGGGCAGCAACCCACTCTCGGAGGGGCGCGTAGCCGCCTCCCGGGCCGTACGCGAAGATACGCGCGCCGTCCCGTTGCGCGACCGCATGGGCGCAGTCCGCAAGCTCCTCGCTCGGGACGAGCTCGGGCGCGGGTGCGCCTCGGGCGAACGAGATCGGCCCATCCGACATGCGCTCGAGCCTACGCGAAGAAGGTGTCGTCGTCGGCGTACGGTGGAACGCAGCAACAGAGCAGTCGCGCGCCCTCCGATCCAGCCGTGAGCTGGTGCCAGCTGCCCGGCGGGATGAGGATCGCGTCGCCTGGGCCGACCTCCCTTCTGTCGCCGTCGACCTCGAGCTCCCCGCCGCCCTCCACGATCAGGTAGATCTCCTCGCTGCGTGCGTGGTAGTGGCGCTGCGTCGAGGTGGAGGGCTCGAGCGATGCCTCGGCGAGGCTCTGCAGATCCGAGTGGAAGTACTCGCGAATCGTCGATCCGTCCTTCGTGACGAACGGAGCGGCGTCGCGGTCACGGTTCCGAAGCTCCATGCGCGGCGACTGTAGCCGCCTGCACCGCGCGACCCCGACGGCAGCATCCCCATAGCCCCCCAGGGGTCCCCCGGGACCCCTGCGTTCAGCGTAGCGCCGGACTCGTCACGGGAGGCGAACGTCTTCGCGCCGATTCGGCAACACCTCTCGCGCCAAAGAACCCCCGCGGCATTGGCCTGCGCTGAGCCGACGCACGCCCGGGCGAGGCTCGCGGCGGGCCGCGGATCTACGTGCCGACGATCTCGGCGACGATCTGCGCGGCCTCGGTGGGCGTCGTCCCCACCCGTACGCCCCGCGCCTCGAGCGCGTCCTTCTTCGCCTGCGCCGTCCCGGCGGAGCCCGAGATGATCGCGCCGGCATGCCCCATCGTCTTGCCCGGCGGTGCGGTGAAGCCGGCGATGTAGCCGACGACCGGCTTCGACATCTCGGCCTCGATGAACGCCGCGGCCTTCTCCTCCTCGTCGCCGCCGATCTCCCCCACCATCACGACCTGCTCGGTCTGCGGGTCGGCCTCGAACAACGCGAGGACGTCGATGAACGACGAGCCGACGATCGGGTCTCCGCCGATCCCCACGATCGTCGAGCAGCCCAGCCCGAGCTGTGTGAGCTCGTGGCCGATCTGGTACGTCAGCGTCCCCGAACGCGAGACGAGCCCGACGCCTCCTTCACGGAAGATCTCGGCCGGGATGATCCCGACGTTGGCCTTCCCGGGCGACAGCGCGCCCGGGCAGTTCGGGCCGACGAGACGCACGTCGCGATTCTCGATGAACGCGTGGATCCGCAGCATCTCGTGTGCCGGGACGCCCTCGGTGATGCAGACGACGGTCGCGATCCCGGCGGCGACCGCCTCGTACATCGCATCGGCCGCGAACGGGGCGGGGACGAAGACCATCGCGGTGTTGGCGCCCGTCTCGCTCACCGCGGCGGCGACCGTGTCGAACACCGGGATGCCCTCGACGTCCTGCCCGCCCTTGCCCGGAGTGACGCCCGCGACGACGTTCGTTCCGTGCGAGCGGTTCCGCAGCCCGTGGAACCGTCCCTCCGAGCCGGTCAGGCCCTGGACGACGAGCCGTGTCTCCGAGTCGACGAGGATCGCCATCAGGCTGCGAGCTCCACCGCGCGACGCGCACCGTCGAGCATGGTCGCCTCGGTCTGGAGGTTGGGGAGCGCCGCGTCGCGCAGGATCGCTCGGCCTTCCTCGGCATTCGTCCCGTCGAGGCGCACGACGATCGGGAGCTCGAGCCCCATCTGCTCGACCGCCTGCAGGATCCCGCGCGCAACCTCGTCACAGCGCGTGATGCCACCGAAGATGTTGAAGAAGATCGACCGGACCTTCTCGTCCCGCGTGATCACCTCGAGCGCATCCACGACACCCTGCGCATCTCCCCCGCCGCCGAGGTCGCAGAAGTTGGCGGGCCTGCCGCCGACGAAGTTGACCACGTCGACGGTGGACATCGTCAGCCCCGCGCCGTTGCCGAGAACGCCCACCTCGCCGTCGAGCCGCACGTACGTGACGCCCTTCTCGCGCGCGAGTGCCTCGAGCGGATCGGCGGCGCCGACGTCGCGCAGCTCGGCGATGTCGGGATGGCGAAAGAGTGCGTTGTCGTCGACCGTGAACTTCGAGTCCAGCGCGCGGACGTCGCCGTCAGGGGTGACGATGAGCGGGTTGATCTCGCAGAGCATCGCCTCGGTGCCGACGAACGCGTCGTAGAGCTTCAACACGATCGCGGCGATCTGCTTCTGCTCGCCGGGATCGGTGACGCCGCCGTCGTACACGAGCCGCCGCGCATGCCACGGATGGCAGCCCTCGAGCGGATCCACGTGCAGCCGGACGAGGGCATCGGGGGTCGTCGCAGCGACCTCCTCGATGTCCATTCCACCCTGCGTGGTGAATATGAACAGTGGCTTCTTCGCGCTCCGATCGAACGTGAGCGAGAGGTAGTACTCGCGCGCGATGTCGGAGGCCCTCTCGATCCAGACCTTCGTGACGACATGGCCGCGGATGTCCATTCCGAGGATCTCGGCGGCGCGCGCTTCCGCCTCGTCGGCCGTGCCTGCGAGCTTGATGCCTCCGGCCTTCCCGCGGCCACCGATCAGCACCTGGGCCTTGACGACGACGGGCAGACCGAGCTCCTCGGCGGCCTCACGGGCCTCGGCGGGATTCAGCGCGAGACGACCGTCGGAGACCGGAATCCCGAAGCGACGGAACAGATCCTTGCCCTGGTGCTCGTGCAGGTCCAAAGCGCGCGCGAGTCTATCGCCTCCATCGGGACTGGCCGCGCGCCCTGTGCGAGCATCTCTCGGTTGTGAGCCGGGCCTCGATCATCGTCCTCATCGCGCTGGGTGCGACGTTCGCCGGCTTCGTTCTCGCGTCGAATGCGAAGCGCCTGGGGAGCGACGCGCCCGATACCGCGCCGAGCGTCGCCGCGTCGCCCCAGTTCGCGGAGCTCGACTGGCGGGAGACGTACGGCAACCCGGGCGAGCAGATCGTCTTCACGGTCACGTCGATTCGCGTCACCGAGAACGGCTGGGAGGCGCGCGTCGGGATCGAGAACCGCTCGAAGGTCGGGTGGGAGCTCGACCCGGGCGCCACTCCGGACGGCGCGTTCGGACTGCAGCTGTTCGAGACGGGCGACGCGAAGGAGCTCGAGCACCGCAACAAGAGCGGCACCCTCCCTGCGGTGCGTCCGGCCACCCGCTTCCAACCAGAGCTGCTGCCGATCCTCGAGCCGAAGGCGTCGTGGAACGGGCGCATCTCCGCGCCGGGACCGCTTGTCGCCGGCAGTTGGGCACGCGTCGTGTTCGGCACACTCATCGCGGTCGGCAAGCCACCCGAGGGGCTGGGCGAGGTGGTCGTCTGGATCACCGACCGCGCGTACCGGCTGCAGGTCTGAGGACCGTCAGGCAAGCCGGGCGGTGAAGACGATCTGCGTCTCGGCCTCGGCCCCGCAGCTCGGGGGAACGGTCGGACCGTCGATCCGGGTGGCGACGGTCGCGTGCTCCCGGCCGTCTCGGCTCCGAAAGCGCGCCCGGTCGCCGTCAGCCCAGACGACGTGGAGATCCGAGACTGCGTCGAGGCCCTCGGCCGCTCGCACCGCGCGCTCACCCGCCTGTACCGCCTGCGGGTACGCGGTCCGCCCTCGGTAGTGCTCGAGGTCGATCTCTCCGGCGAGCGCCCGAGCGACCACGTGCGGCGCGGTGTCGGGCATGAGGCGGCCGAGGTGGATGCCGGCCGGTAGCACGAGCACGTTGGCCGCGAACCGATGCCCGCCCTGATGCGACGAGATCCACAGCTGATCCGGCTCCAGGTGAGACGCGAGCGCCGCATGGACGGCGGTTCCGCGCACCGCGCAACAGGTGTCGCGCGTGCCGTGCCCGCAGATCAGGACGAGCTGTGCAGAGGTGACCTCGCCCGCCCGCGAGAGGTCGAGGTCGGCGAGCCCTTCCGGCGACGACAATTCGATGCGACGAACCTCGGTCGTCTCGTCGGACGCGCGCACGACGAAGGCGAGCCGCGTCCCGGCGCGATCGCGACCCGGACGTCGCACGTAGAGCATGCGCGACGAGGGCGTTCGCTCGAGCCACGCGCGGACGGCAGCGCGCGAGCCGTCCGGAAGACCAACGCCGTCGGAGACGTCCCGCGGCCAGGTGCCGGGCATCTCGAGGAGCAGCCAGTGCTCGGCATGTGTAGCGGTCGCGCCGAGCGGCTCTCCCGAGCGCTCGGAGAGCTCGGAGCAGCGAAAGGACGCGTTCACTCGGAAGCGATCACGCAGATGACCTGACCGTTCGAGACCTGGTCCCCGGCAGCAACGCGCAGCTCGGAGATCACGCCGTCTGCGTGCGAGACGATCTCGTTCTCCATCTTCATCGCCTCGACGACGCAGATGAGCGCGCCCGCCGAGACCGCGTCGCCTTCCGCGACCGCGACCGAGAGCACCGTCCCCTGCATGGGGCTCGTCACCGCGCCGGTCGCGGTCGACGAGAGGCCGGTGCTACGCGCCCGGTGCCGGCGGGCGAGCTCCGCCCACGGAGGCTCGGCGCGGTGGAGCCGGATCTCGTGCAGGCGGCCGTCGATCTCCACCGAGACGACCTGCTCGCGCGTGGCTCCCGACGGTCGTCCGTCCGCGAGCGCCGCTGTGCTCGTTCGTCCATGAGGCAACTGATCGCCGATCTCTTGCGCTCGCTTCGCGAGCTCCTCCGACTCGACGACGTCGCGGCAGGTGCCTGCGTCGATGAAACAGGGCGTGTCGAGGAGCGCTCGATGGAACGCGACGAGGGTTGTCGGCCCCTCGATGACGAACTCCTCGAGCGCGCGCAGCATGCGGCGACGGGCGTGCTCGCGGTCGACGTCGTGCACGATCACCTTCGCGATGAGCGGGTCGTAGAGATCGGAGACCTCGTCGCCGGCGCGGACGCCGGAGTCGACGCGCACGCCGATCCCGCCCGGCTCCCGGTAGGCCGTGATCCGCCCCGGCGTCGGGAGGAAGCCGCGGGCGACGTCCTCGGCGTTGATCCGGCACTCGATCGCGTGACCGCGAAGCACGATGTCGTCCTGGGTGACGGAGAGCGGCTCGCCTGCCGCGACGAGGACCTGCTCGCGGACGATGTCGATCCCGGTGACTGCCTCGGTCACGGTGTGCTCGACCTGCACCCGCGTGTTCATCTCGAGGAAGTAGTACGAGCCGTCCGTATCGAGCAGACCCTCGATCGTCCCGGCCGACCGATAGCCGACGGCACGCGCGGCGTCGATCGCGATCGCGCCGATGCGTGCCCGGAGCTCCGGGTCGACGGCGGGGGACGGCGTCTCCTCGACGAGCTTCTGATGGCGTCGCTGGATCGTGCAGTCGCGCTCCCCGAGGTGCACGACGTTTCCGTGCGCGTCGGCGAGGACCTGCACCTCGACGTGGCGGGGGTCGTCGAGGTAGCGCTCGACGTACACGGCGGAGTCGGCGAAGTACGCCTCCCCCTCGCGTCGCGCCGTGTCGAACGCACGCTCGACGTCGTCCTCGTCGTACGCGACGCGGAGGCCCTTCCCGCCCCCGCCGGCCGATGCCTTGACGGCGATCGGGTAGCCGATCTCGGCGGCGGCCTCGAGCACGTCCGCGACGCTCGCCGCCGGCTCGGTCGTTCCCGGGACGACGGGCACCCCGGCCGCGCGCATGCGTTCCCGGGCGGCGATCTTCGAGCCCATGGCCTCGATCGCCTCGGGAGGCGGGCCGATCCACACGAGCCCGGCGCTCTCGACCATTCGTGCGAACTCGGCGTTCTCGGCGAGGAATCCGTATCCCGGGTGGATCGCCTCTGCACCCGACCGCGCTGCGACGTCCACGATCCGGTCGCCGCGAAGATACGAGTCCACGGAGGGCCCGGGCCCGATGAGATAGGCCTCGTCCGCAACCGCCACGTGGAGCTTGTCCCGATCGACGTCGGAGTACACGGCGACGGTGCCGACGCCGAGCTCGCGAAGCGTGCGGAAGACGCGCACGGCGATCTCGCCGCGGTTGGCAACGAGAATCTTCGAGAAGGGCGGCACCGGACACGTATTCTCCCGAACGGTGAGCCTCCCGGATCAGCTGACGGTCGCGCGGATCGCGGCGGTTCCGATCGTCGTCCTCCTCTTCGCCTGGGACTTCCCGAACCACGCGTACTGGGCGACCGCGGTCTTCGTCGTCGCCATGGCCACCGACCAGATCGACGGCTGGCTCGCGCGCCGCCGCGGCATCAGCTCCGCACTCGGAAAGCTGCTCGACCCGGTCGCGGACAAGGTGCTCGTCCTCGCCGCGCTCGTCATGCTCGTCGGTGAGGGCGTCGCGCCCGCGTGGATGATCGCGCTCATCGTGGTGCGCGAGATCCTCGTCTCGGGGCTACGACTGGCGGCCGTCGAGAGGGGCGTCGTGCTGGGGGCTCGGGACCTGGGCAGGGCGAAGACGTGGGCGCAGGCGCTCGCGGCAGCCATCGCCGGGCTCGCAGCCGCCGGAGCGTGGAGCGACGACGTCGCCTGGTGGGCGCTCCTCCTCGCGCTCGTCGCGACCTGGGTGTCCGGGCTCGACTACGCCCGTGTCGCGCCGCGCGTGCTGCGCGGCGAGAGCGCGTAGGCGTCCTCGCGCTCGCACCGCTCGACCGCTTCGCGCAGCGCGGAGCGGCGCCATGCCGACTCGTAGCCGTGTCCGTGCGACGGGCGGATGCCCGCCTCCTCGAGCACGGCCGCGAGCGCCCGCGTCTGCGCCGCAGCCACCCGAGGAACGACGACGATCTCCACCCGCGCGAGCCTATCGCCGGCGTCGTGACGGCATAGGCTTGGCTCGCCGTGGACGACCGGTTGAGGCCACTCTGGGACTTCGACGACCTCGACCTCTCGAGCGAGCGCCTGCATGCCCAGCTCGAGGTCGAGGAGTCGGACGCCGGGCGCGCAGAGGTCATGACGCAGCTCGCGCGCGTTGCCGGCCTGCGCGGGGACTTCGAGATGGGGGACGCGTGGATCGACGACGCCGAGCGACTCGCGGCCGGAAGCGACGTGGCACTCGCGCGCATCGATCTCGAGCGCGGACGACTGAGGCGGTCGAGCGGCGATCGCGAGGCAGCCCTGCCGCTCTTCGAGTCCGCCTTCGCGGTCGCAGTCGCAGCGGGCCAGCAGTTCATCGCGGCGGACGCTGCGCACATGGCAGCCCTGGCGGCCCCCGACCGCGACGCGTTCGTGGCATGGACCGAGCGCGGAGTCGAGCTCGCGGAGGCCAACCAGGGCGCGCGGTACTGGATCGGGCCCCTTCTCAACAACCTCGGCTGGGAGTACTTCGAGGCCGGCGAGCTCGACCTCGCCCTCGACGCGTTCGAGCGCGCCCTCGCCGCCCGCCTCGACGACCCCGACAACGGCTCGGCGATCGCCCTCGCGCGCTACGCCGTCGGAAAGGCGCTACGCGCGCTCGACCGCACGGACGAGGCGATCGCGCAACTCGAGCTCGCCGTCGAGTGGGCCGAGCGCACCGGCGCTCCCGACGGCTGGTACCACGAGGAGCTCGCCCTCGCATACGGCGACGCAGGACGAGGCGAGGAAGCGGCGGAGCAGGCCCGGCTCGCGCTACCGCTCCTCGAGACCGACGACCCGTCGTTCGCCGAGGATCGAGCTCGTCGAGCGCGACTCGACTCGCTCGCCGCGAGCGAACGACCAACCGCTCCGGACGGCTAGAGCGGAATGTTCCCGTGCTTGCGCTTCGGCACCGGCTCGCGCTTCGAGAGGGCGGTCTCGAGCGCCGAGATCAGGACCGGGCGCGTCCGTCTCGGCTGAATGACGTCGTCCACGTAGCCACGCTCTGCGGCCGTGTACGGGTTGGCGAAGCGCTCCTTGTACTCCGCGATGAGCTCGTCGCGCCGCGCATCCGGGTCGTCCGCCTCGGCGAGCTCGTTGCGGAAGACGATGTTCACGGCGCTCTCCGGCCCCATGACCGCGACCTCCGCGGTCGGCCAGGCGACGTTGAAGTCGGCGCGGATGTGCTTCGACGACATGACGTCGTACGCCCCGCCGTACGCCTTGCGCGTGATCACGGTCAGCTTCGGCACGGTGGCCTCGGCGTACGCATAGAGGAGCTTTGCCCCGTGACGGATGATGCCGCCCCACTCCTGCGCCGTTCCCGGCAGGAACCCGGGAACGTCGACGAAGGTGACGAGAGGGATGTTGAAGGCGTCGCACGTGCGGACGAACCGTGCGGCCTTGACCGACGCGTCGATGTCGAGCACGCCCGCGAGCGCTCCGGGCTGGTTTCCGACGACACCCACGGCGTGGCCGCCGAGCCGCGCGAAGCCGCAGACGATGTTCTCGGCCCAGTGCGCGTGCACCTCGAGGAAGTCGCCGTCGTCGACGACGCGTTCCACGACGCCCTTCATGTCGTACGGCTTGTTGGGGCTGTCCGGGACGAGCGTGTCCAGTGAGGGATCCTCGCGGTCGACCGGATCCGACGGTGGTGCGTACGGGGGCGAGTCGAGGTTGTTCTGCGGGAGGAAGGAGAGGAGGTAGCGCGCCTCCTCGAGGCAGGCGTCCTCGTCCGGCGTCGTGAAGTGTGCGACGCCGGAGCGGGTCGCATGCGTCGCCGCGCCGCCGAGCTCCTCGAAGCTCACATCCTCGCCGGTCACCGTCTTCACGACGTCGGGCCCCGTGATGAACATGTACGACGTCTCCTCGACCATCAGGACGAAGTCGGTGATCGCCGGGGAGTAGACGGCGCCTCCCGCGCACGGGCCCATGACGAGCGAGATCTGGGGGATCACGCCCGATGCCTGGACGTTCCGCCAGAAGATCTCCGCGTAGCCCGCGAGCGACACGACGCCCTCCTGGATGCGCGCTCCCCCCGAATCGTTGATCCCGATCAGCGGGCATCCGTACTTCACGGCCATGTCCATGACCTTGCAGACCTTCTCGGCGAAGACCTCCGAGAGGGAGCCGCCGAAGACGGTGAAGTCCTGGGAGAAGACGAACACGCGCCGCCCGAGCACCGTTCCGTAGCCGGTGACGACCGCGTCGCCCCAAGGGCGGGTCTCGCCCATCCCGAACTCGACCTCGCGGTGGCGCACGAAGCGGTCGAGCTCGACGAAGGATCCCGGGTCGAGGAGCTTCTCGACCCGCTCGCGGGCGAGCAGCTTTCCGCGCTCGCGCTGACGTTCGACGTGCGTGTCACTCGCGTGATCGCGGGCCTCTTCGCCGAGCTCCTCGAGCCAGCGGAGCTTCGCCGCGGTCGTGTCGTGAACCTCAGCCACCGCCGCGGAGCCTAACGCCGCTCCTCGAGGCCGGTGATAGCTTCGCCGCCGATGGGGACGCCGATCGACCGCTCGACGACCTGGCCCTACGAGGACGGGGAGCCGGGCGCATTCACGTACGCGCGCTTCTCCAGCCCGACGATCGCCGAGGCCGAGCGCCGGCTCGGCGCTCTCGACGGAGGACAGGCGCTGCTCTTCTCTTCCGGGGCGGCCGCATGCACGTCGGTCGTCCTGTCGCTGCTCTCGCCCGGGAAGACCGTCGCGCTCGCCCAGGGGTGCTACTACGGCACCGGGGTGATGCTGGAGGAGCTCGCGCGCTGGGACGTCAGGAGCGTCGAGTTCGATCAGACGGGACCGCCGCCCGACGGAGCCGACCTCGTCTGGCTGGAGGCGCCGACCAACCCGTTCCTGACGATGCCCGACTTCGACTCGGCGGCGTCGCACCCCGCACGCAGTGGTGTGCGACGCGACCGCCGCAACGCCGCTGCACGTCCGCCCGCTCGACCTCGGGTGCGACGTCGTGGTCCACTCCGCGACGAAGTACCTCGCCGGCCACGACGACGCGCTTCTCGGAGCGGTCGTGTGCAAGCACCCGGACGATGCCGCACGCCTCCTCGAGTTCCGCTCGCGCACGGGGCCCATCCCCGCCGCGGACACGGCCTGGCTGCTCCTGCGCGGGCTCGAGACGCTCGAGGTGCGTATGGCGCGTCAGACGGAGAGCGCACGCGCGATCGCCGAGCGGCTCCGGGGCCACGACGCCGTGCTCACCGTGCGCTATCCCGGATTCGGCGGTCTCCTCTCGTTCGACGTCGCGGACGCGGACGCCGCGCGACGCGTCGAGACGTCCACGACGCTGATCGCGAATGCGACCAGCCTGGGCGGAGTGACGTCCCGGATCGAGGCACGCGCGCGCTGGGAGGGCGACCGAGTCCCACCGGGCCTCCTGCGGCTCTCGGTGGGGCTCGAGGATCCCGTCGAGCTCTGGCGCGACCTCGAAGAGGCGCTCGGCCAGAGCTAGATGAGCCTCCTCGACCGGATCCGGAACAAGGGCAGGCCGAAGACTCCGCAGGAGGCGGACGCGCTGGCGATCCGGCAGCTCGCGGGACGGGGCGCCGACCTCTCGAAGCCCCGCCACGTCATCCACTTCCTCTACTTCACGAGCGAAGCCGCAGCGCGTGCTGCCGCGGCAACGATCGACCAGGCGTCGTGGACGACCGCGGTCAACCCCCCGGACGAGACGATCGAGGAGTGGTCGGTGCGGGCGGATGGCCAGCGCATCGTCGGAGCGGAGACGATCTCGGCGTTCCGGTCGTGGTTCGAGCGCGTCGCCGCCGAGCACGGCGGCGAATACGACGGCTGGGAGGCCGCCGCGAAGCCGTGACCACTGGACGTCGGCCGCTACTGTAAGGACATGCTTTTCACGCGCAAGGCGTCAGCGATGCCGACCCCGGAGGAGGCGCTTCCGGGTCGCGACACGCCGATCGTCGTACCCGGCCGACACCTCGTCCTCGGGACGCCCATCGGCCCTCCTTTCCCCGAAGGCACGGAGCGGGCGATCTTCGGGATGGGGTGCTTCTGGGGTGCCGAGCGGATGTTCTGGCAGGCCCCGGGCATCTACACGACGGCTGCGGGCTACGCCGCCGGCTACACGCCGAACCCGACCTACCAGGAGGTCTGCACCGGTCGGACCGGGCACAACGAGGTCGTCCTCGCGGTGTTCGACACGTCGAAGACGACGTTCGAGGAGATGCTCCGCATCTTCTGGGAGGGCCACGACCCGACACAGGGCATGCGCCAGGGCAACGACGTGGGCACGCAGTACCGCTCGGGGATCTACTGGACGACCGAGACGCAGCGCGACGCCGCGCTCGCGTCGCGGGACATGTTCCAGGAGGAGCTCTCACGCGCCGGCTACGGGACGATCACGACCGAGATCGCGGAGGCCGGCCCGTTCTACTACGCCGAGGACTACCACCAGCAGTACCTCGAGGCGAACCCGAACGGTTATTGCGGCCTTGGCGGGACGGGCGTGAGTTGTCCGGCGCCAGCGACAGCGGCGAGCGAGTAACCACCGGGGTTCCAGCGGGCATCGTGCCCAGCCGAGCGTCTTCAGCGACGCAGCGGCTCGAGGACGTAGCGGGCCTCGACGACGAGCTCGGCGTCGATGCGACGAGGTGCGCTCGGGCTGTTCCAGTCGTGCAGGATGAACCCGTCGAAGACCCTGCGGAGTGCCGTCTGCGCCGCGGCGATGCCCGCGGCCGAGGTGACCTCCCCGGCGGCAGCGGCCCGGAGTGCGGCCATGCGCTCCATGAACTCGCCCGCGGCGTCGGCCGTGTTGAGAGTGGCCTCGACCTGCTCGCGCTCGACCGTGAGGTCGGCGATGGCGAGCACCGCGGCTGCGGCCTCACGCTGCGGCACCGCGGCGAGCCGACGCCACTCGTCGAGGGTGAGGCCCTCGTCCCGCATCATCGCGTCCAGCCGCTCGATCTGACGCCCGGCCTCGGCCTCGACCTTGCGGGCCTGGGCCAGCTTCGCGTCGCACTCGGCCAGTCGCCGGTCACGCTCGTCCGCGATCTGCGTCACTAGCCGACCTCCTCGATGACCTCTACCAGCTCGTCCATGCTCAGCGGTCGGCTCCCGAGCTCGCGTCGCGTTCCCCTGTCGGGCCGCCGTGCCAGTCGACGCACAGCACCGTTGCGTCATCACGCAGGTCACCGCCACAGGCTTCCACCACGGCCTGTATCAGGGCCTGCACTGCCTCGCGTGGATGAAGATGTCGCGTCTCCGAGATGACCTCCATCGCGTTCACATTGGCCGCGTTGCGCTCGAGGATTCCGTCGGTCAGGAATACGAGCCGGTCTCCGACTTGCAGCTCCAGTTCCTGGACCTGATACTCGGCATCGTCGGCGCGTAGCCAAACGGGAAGCCAGGGCGCCAGCGGAACGTTCTCGGTACGGCCGTCACGGAGCAGGATCGGCAAGGGATGCCCAGCATTCACGATCCGTGCGATACCGGAGGCATGGTCGATCCGGACAACTTGCCCGGTCACGAAGCCTTCATCATCTGAAAATTCGCATAGCGCCGCGTTGGCAAGTCGGGTCTGTTCGGCCAGGTCGACGCCGCGGCGGCGAGCGTTTCGCAATGCCCCCACGAGCACGGTGGCCAGCACGGCCGAGTTGAGCGTGTGGCCCATCGCGTCCGTTATACGAGAGGTGCAACGTATCTCGCTCGACGCTGAAGTCGAACGTGTCTCCGCCCACGTCGCCTGCTGGCTGCCAGCCATCCGGCGAGCGTGAACTGGCCCCCCTCGCACGTGTATGAGGCAGGAAGGAGTCGGTGCTGGAGCTCAGCCTCCAACGAAAGAGGCACCGAACGCTGGCCCCAGTCAAACAGGTCGGTGAAGCGGCGGTTGGCGATCACTATGTAGGCAAGCGCGTGCGCCCCCGCCGAGACGGTTGCCAGCGTCTGGTGGTCAGGCTCGTCATCGAATCCCAGCTCTAACACGCCGACCGCCTCGCCGCGGCTCGTCACGGGAGCGAAGACTCGATACCCACCAGGTCCGAGACGATCTGAACTTCCTGCTCGGCCAGCGCGCGACCATGTGGTGTTCCTGCCAGCGCGACTGACTGGCTGCGTTCGCGGTTTACGTCCTCATCGTCAGCGTTGGCGCGGTGCACGTGGCTCAGCCGGATCAGTGCCCGGCCGCTGTAGTCCGCGATCAGGAAGCTGACGTCGCGCGCGTCGAGGGCATCGGTCAAGGCGGCGGCCACGACTTCCGCCGCATCGATCGGCGGAGCCGCTTCGACCGAGGCAAGCAGCGTCTTCACATCCAGGCTGGCGAGCACTCCCGAACGGTTGCTCTTTCGCGTCGTCATTGATTGACCGTAGCGTCAGGGTGCTTCGAGAAGCCGTCGCGGGCGGGAGGCTCAGACTACTCGCTCTGCCCCACGTTCCCACTCGGCGCGCCCGCCTCGAGCTCCCGCTCCTCGATCCGCAGGTAGCTCGCCGGGAGACTCCCCGAACCAGCTGGACGGAATCAGGCCGCTGCTCGAGCCTCCGTCCCCGGTCGAGCCCGGCCAAACACGGCCAAGGCAAGAATCACGAGTCCGATGCCGGTAAGCACGAGCGCGATCCCGACGACGATGCTGAAGATCGAGAGCTGCTCAGCCATGTACGAGACATTGAGCGCAGTCGCGAGTGCCGTCTCGGTGACCCAGAGGTTTCGCGCACCGTTCGAGATCGGCTGCCCGCTGTCGTCCTTGGCAGCGGCGGTGTCGTCGCTGGTTCCGGCCGGATCGTCGGGGTTCGCAGCCGACTGGAAGCGGCCCATCTGGGCGTAGGTCAGTCCGCCTGACGCCTCGAGTGCGTGGATGCGCATGTATTGCGCAAAGCAACGCGCCTCATTACCCGTATCGATGCTCTCGTCGACAACATCGCAGGTCGGCAGGTCGATCGTGTCCGGAAGCCCGGCCTCGCTCGCTGCCTTCTGTATCTCGTCGGGCGACATGTCCGATCCACCGACGATCGCCTCGTTCGAGAGCTCGTTGCCCACCGTTTGGTACCCGTTGATGCCTAGGTACAGGGCGGCAGCTCCGAACAGAATCAGGACTGCTCCCGAGATGAAACCACCGATCTCCCAAAGTCTCGTGTGTTTCATCGCTCCACCTCCCGGCGACGGCTTGCGGACATGGATCTCGCTTCGGCGTCCATCCTATGACGCCTCAGTTGAGCCCGCCCGCCTCGAGCTCCCGCTCCTCGATCCGCAGGTAGCTCGTCAGCTCGGGATCGTCGCTGCGAACCTCCTCGATGAAGCGTTCGGCGTCCTCGCGGCGGATGAACGTCTCGATGGTGTCGCCGAGCGGGAAGTCGGGCGAGAGGGCGTCGTCGACGACGGCGTACACAATCATGGCCATCAGTGTCCCCCCGGCTCCTCCGCTCCATCTTGCGACGAACCTGGCGTAGGGTGGACGGCACACCAAACGTTCCGACAGAGGAGGAGACAGATGGTCCTGGCAACGGCGAAGATCGGGGATTTCGACCAGCTTCTGGAATACGTTCTCGACCAAGGGCGCTGAGAAGCGAAAGCAGTACGGGTCCGAGGGTGCGCAGGTCTTTCGCGATCCCAACGATGCCGACCGGGTCTGGGTGGTCTTCGACTGGGACGAGGCGGGCTGGCAAAGCTTCACCTCCGACCCCGAAGTCCCGGCGATCTTTCAGGAAGCCGGGTTTACGCAAGGTCCGCCCAAGGCCGCGGAGTTCATCCGCCAGCACGACGCCTAGCACCAGACCGGAGCACTAGCACCAACCAAAGGGAGGCCTGGTGGGCCTCCTTTTGGCGAGCGCGTTGGAGCCGGGTCAGGCGGTGATGGTCACCGGGATCGGAGCAAAGAGCAGGTCCACGGCGGATACAAACGTTGGGGAACCCGAACGGCTACTGCGGGCTCGGCGGCACCGGCGTGTCGTGCCCGATCGGCGCCGGCGTCAGCGCCGCGGCTGACTAGCCCACCGATCTAGGGCTCGGCCTCGATCGAGGCCGCGACCGCGCTCTGCCCCGGACGCTCGGCGGCAGCCCGGTTCCGCCCGCTACCCGCTGCGCGATCCAGACCGGGATGATCGACGCGAGGATCACGAAGAGCGCGACGACGTTGACGACGGGCAGCTCGCGCGGCCGCGCGAAGTTCGTGAAGATCCAGATCGGCAGCGTCTGCTGCGCGCCCGAGGTGAAGATCGTCACGACGACCTCATCGAAGGAGAGCGCGAACGCCAGGAGCGCGCCGGCGAGCAACGCCGTCCGCAGCTGCGGGAAGGTCACGAAGCGGAACGTCTGCCAGCCGTCGGCGCCGAGGTCCATCGACGCCTCGTCGAGGTTCCCTGAGATACGCCGCATCCGCGCGACTGCGTTGTTGTAGAGGACGACGATGCAGAAGGTCGCGTGCCCGATGACGATCGTCCAGATGCTGAAGCTGATCCCGATCGGGTCGAGAACGTTCAGGATCGTCGCCTGCAGGGCCAATCCCGTCACGATTCCCGGCAGCGCGATCGGCAGGATGACGAGGAACGAAATGATCTCGCGCCCGAAGAACCTCGAGCGTGAGACGGCGAGCGCCGCCAGCGTCCCCAGCACGAGGGCGATGACGGTCGCGCCGAAGGCGGCCTTGATCGAGAGCCACAGGGCGTCGCGAACGTCCGGGTTGTGCCACGCGACGCTGAACCACTTCGTCGTGTAGTGCTCGATCGGCCACGTCTGCGAGATGTTCTCGTTGAACGCGTAGATCGCGATCACGACGAGCGGGAAGTAAATGAACACCAGTGTCGCCCCCGCGCCGAGGCGGAGGAAGATGCGTGCTGTCCGGGACTCGGTCATGCGCCTCAGAGGTTCTCGAACGCGCCGAGCCGCTTGGCGCCCCAGAGGTAGACGGTCATGACCGCGATCGGGACCATCGCGAACGCCGCGGCGACCGGGAGGTTGCTCCCACGGTCGTTGTAGATCACCGTCCCGATGAACTGCTCGTTGGAGATGAGCCCGGGAAGGATGTAGTCGCCGAGCGTCAGCGAGAACGTGAAGATCGAGCCGGCGACGACGGCCGGGAACGCGAGCGGAAGCGTCACCTTCCAGAACGTCCGCAGCGATTTGCCGCCGAGGTCAGCGGAAGCCTCGAGCAACGAGACCGGGATACGCTCGAGCCCCGCGTAGATCGGCAGGATCATGAACGGGAGCCAGAGGTACGTGAACGCGAGCCAGAGGCCCGCGGACGAGTAGCCCGGCCCGGATAGCCCGAACGGCGCGAGCAGCCAGTTGAGGACGCCGTCCTTGCCGAGAATCGTGCGCCACGAATACGCCTTGACGAGGTAGCTGGCCCAGAGCGGCGTGAGCACGGCCACGACCAGAAGGTTGCGCGTCCGCGGAGACGCGATCCTCGCCATGTAGTACGCGATCGGAAACGCGAGCACCGCGTCGGCGATCGTGACGAACGCCGCCATGCTGATGGTCCGGAACGCGACGTTCCGGTAGACCGGCTCCTCGAAGAGGGTCTTGTAGTTGTCGAGATTCCAGCTGTGGACGATGTCGGTCCCGAGGATCCCGCCGATGCTCCAGAAAGACGCGAGCAGGAGCAGAAACAGCGACCCCAGGTAGATGACGAGCAGCCAGCCGAGCGGCAGCGCCAGCAGCGCGGCGAGCCGCAGGTGTGAGTGCCGGACGAAGAACGTGGAGAGCCGCCGCCCCGGGCCTTGCCGGGGCGGCGGCTCGACATCAGCGATGGATGTCACGCGGGGAGCCTCTCGCGGCTAGCCCCTCAGCTCCGTCCACGCCGATCGCCAGTCCTCGTACGTCTTGCAGACGTCTCCTCGGTCGTCGCCGCAGTCGGCCTGGGGCGTGTTCCAGTAGTAGATATTGCTCCAGTACGACTCGACGTCCGCGTAGTAATCCGCGCAGTGGTTCGGATTCGTCGTCTTCTCGCACGCCTTCGCGTTCGAGGGCGCCTCACCGAAGTACTCCGCGACCTTCGCGTTCGCCTCGGGCGAGATGATGTAGTTCATCCAGAGGTACATGCAGTTCGGATGGGCCGCCTTGGAGGCGATCATCCACGTGTCCGACCAGCCGGTCGTGCCCTCCTTCGGAACCTTCGCCGTCACGTCAAGCGGCGGCTTCTCGGCCTTCATCAGGTTCACCTGATACGGCCAGGTCGTCCCGACGACGGCCTCGCCGGACTTGAATGACGTGACCTGCTTCGCGTACGTGACGCCGTCCCAGTACTCGCCGATGTTCGGACGCTGCTGCTTCAGCAGGTCGATCGCGGCGTTGAACTGGTCGTCGTCGAGCTCGTACGGATTCGTGATGTTGAGGTCCGGCTGCGTCGCCTTCAGGTACAGAGCCGCGTCGGCGATGAAGATCTGGTTGTCGTAGATCGACAGCTTGCCCTTGTAGTCGGTCCCCGGCCAAATCGCCGCCCACGAGTCGTTGTCGGGCGAGATCGCCTTGTTGCTCCACACCATGAGGTTCGGCCCGCGGCCGTGTGGGACGCCGTACCCGACGCCGTCGACGGTGTTGTACGACTTTCCCTTGAGGCCCTCGTACACGTCCGCGTAGTTCGGGATGAGGTCGTAGTTCGCCGGTGCGACGTCGCCCTTCGCGATGAGTCGCAGAGTCGCGTCGCCCGACGCGGAAACGCCGTCGTATGCGCCGGTCGACATCAGGTCGACCATGTCGTCCGAGCTGGCGCCGTCCTTCGTCTTCACCTTGCAACCCGTCTGCTGCGTGAACGTATTCGCCCACGACTTGTCCGCGTAGCCGGCCCAGATGACGAGGTTGACCTGGCCCTCGTTCTTCGCGTTCGCCTGGATCTCCTCGAGCGACGAGCCGAGACCCTCGATCTCAGTACTCGCCGACCCGTTGTCGTCGCCACCACCACAGCCGGCAGCCACCACGCTGAGAGCTGCGACGAGGAGACCCAGTGCGGCCCACACTGCGATGCGCTTCCTTCTCATTCGGATCCTCCCTCCGTATCGGTAATGACCGACTCCTGCTCCGGTCGCCACTCGAGCGACACCGTTCGACCCCTCGCCTCGAGCACCTCGCTCGAGCCCTCCTCGAGGTTCTGCGCCAGGACCTGGAGCTCGCCGCCGCTCTCGAGTGTCACGTGGTACCGCGTGACCGGCCCGACGTACTGCACGTCGCGTACCACTCCGCGTTCAACGTGTGACCCGGCGTGCGGGAGCTCCCGGTCCAAGAGGATGTTGATCTTCTCAGGTCGGACCGTGTAACGCCGTCCGTCCCGTTCGATCACGTTCGACACGCCGACGAAGCCGGCGATGAATTCGCTCTGGGGGTGCTCGTACACCTCCGCCGGCGGCCCGGTCTGCTCGATCCTGCCCTGGTTGAAGACTGCGATGCGATCGGACATCGTCAGCGCCTCCTCCTGATCGTGCGTCACGTAGACGAACGTGATGCCGACCTCGCGTTGGATCGACTTGAGCTCGATCTGCATCTCCTGGCGAAGCTTGAGATCGAGCGCACCGAGAGGCTCGTCGAGGAGCAGTACGCGCGGCTCGGTTCACGATCGCGCGCGCGAGCGCGACGCGCTGGCGCTGGCCCCCGGAGAGCTGCGACGGCTTGCGGTCTCCGTACGCGCCGAGCCGCACCATCTCGAGCGCGTCGATCGCGCGGCGATCGGCGCTCGCCCTTCTTGACCTTCTTGACCATGAGCCCGTACTCGACGTTCTGCTGGACGGTCATGTGCGGGAAGAGCGCGTAGTCCTGGAAGACCGTGTTCACCGGACGGTCGTAGGGCGGGAGCCGCGACACGTCCTCGCCGGCGAGCTCGATGGTCCCCTCGTCCGGGATCTCGAAGCCCGCAATCATCCGAAGCGTCGTCGTCTTGCCCGAGCCGGAGGGCCCGAGCATCGTGAAGAACTCCCCCGCCTGCGATGTCGAGGTCGATCCCGTCGACCGCAACGACGTCTCCGTAGCGTTTTGTCAGGCCCCTGACGCTGATGTCCGGCGCGCTCGGGTCAGGCGCCAAGCGACTCCTCCAGGATGGCGAGCCCCTCGTCCAACTCGTCCGGCGCGATGTTGAGAGGGGGTAGCAGGCGGATGACGTTGCCGTAGAGGCCGCACGAGAGGAGCACGAGGCCGCGCTCGAACGCCGCCGAGACGACCGCCTGCGCGCGATCGGGCGAGCGCTCCGCGAACTCGAACGCGAGCATCGAGCCGAGCCCGCGCACCTCGCCGATGTCCGGGTTGCGGGCGGCGATCTCGTCGAGGCGCGCTCGAAGCGTCTCGCCGAGCCTGCGCGCGCCGGCGAGGAACTCCGGCTCGGCCACGATGTCGAGGACGGCGAGCGCAGCCGCGCACGAGAGCGGATTGCCGCCGAAGGTGCCGCCCAGCCCTCCGGGCGGAACGGCGTCCATGACCTCGGCGCCGCCCGTCACGCCCGCGAGCGGGAGGCCTCCACCGATCGACTTCCCGAACACCGTCAGGTCCGGCTCCGACGCCCGCGTACTGCTCGATCGCCCACATCGTCCCGGTGCGCCCGACTCCCGACTGCACCTCGTCGTTCACCCACAGGATCCCGTGCGCGCGGCAGAGCTCGTGGAGGCGGGCGGGGTAGTCCGGCGGCATCGCGAGGAACCCGCCCTCGCCCTGCACCGGCTCGAGGACCACGCACGCGACCGTGGACGGGTCGACGTCCGCCTTGAAGAGGTGCTCGAGCGCCGCGATCGAATCGTCGGAGGAGATGCCGTGGTACGGGTACGGCGCCGGCGCCCGATAGACCTCCGGCGCGAACGGGCCGAACCCGGCCTTGTACGGCTTCACCTTGCTCGTCATCGTCATCGCGAGGAGCGTCCGCCCGTGGAAGGCGTTGTCGAACGCGATGACGGCGGGGCGTCCGGTTGCCCAGCGGGCGATCTTCACCGCGTTCTCGACCGCCTCGGCGCCCGAGTTCACGAGGATCGAGCGCTGCTCCCCGCCGCCGCACGGCGAGAGCTCCGCCAGCCGCTTGCAGACCTCGACGTACGGCTCGTAGACGCCGATCATGAAGCACTGGTGCAGGTACCGGTCCGCCTGCTCCTTGATCGCCTCGACGATGGCCGCGTGGCGGTGGCCGGTGTTCTGGCAGCCGATGCCGCCGGCGAAGTCGATGTACGAGCGCCCGTCGGGGTCGGTGACCCGAGCGCCCTCGGCGTGCGCGACGACGAGCTTCGGCGTCGACATCCCGGGAGCGACGTAGCGAGCGCGGTCGGCGAGGATCCGCTCCGCTGCTGACGTATCAGTGGGTTGCATCGCAGGATTATCTGCGCTCGGGCCGGCGGTTCCGGGCAACTGAGAGGCTCGTCGCGGCGCGACGTAACCTAGGAGCGCGCCGGAGTAGCTCAGCTGGTAGAGCAGGTGCATTTGTAATGCCAAGGCCGTGGGTTCGAGTCCCACCTCCGGCTTCGCTGGCGGGGGAACCAGGTTCCGCCGACTCTCCGGCATGCCACCGGCCGAGCGACCTCGACGGCGAGCCGGCTTTCGCCGTCGACCCTAGGCGAGCACCTCGCGCTCTTTCTGGTGCGCGAGGATCTTGCGCTTGACGCGCTGCAGCGCGTTGTCGATCGTCTTCGTGTCGCACGCGAGGTCTTCGGCCATCTGCTCGTAGGAGTTGCCCTCGAGGTACAGGGTCAGCGCCTGCGACTCGAGCGACGACAGGCCCGTGCCGAGCGCGAAGACGAGGCTCTGCAGCTCCTCGGTCGAGATGACGCAGACCGACGGGTCGTTGACGCCCGGCCCCGGGAGGGCGTCGCCGAGCGTGCAGTCGCCGTCCGACTCCTGCCCGGCAGGCGTGTGACTGAACGAGACGTACGTGTTCAGCGGTGAGTGCTTGAACCGCGTCGCGGTCTTGATCGCGGTGATGATCTGGCGCGTCACGCAGAGCTCGGCGAAGCTGCGGAACGACGTCTCCTTGTCCGGCCGGAAGTCCCGCACCGCCTTGTAGAGGCCGATCATGCCCTCCTGGATGAGATCGTCGCTGTCGCCGCCGGCGAGGAAGTACGAGCTCGCCTTGAGGCGCACGAACCCCGTGTAGCGGCGCATGAGGTCGTCCAGGGCGTGCTGACTTCCGTTCCGGGCCTTCATGACGAGCTGAAGATCCTCGAGCTCTCGCTGGATCTTCTGAGCTGGCTTCGGTGCGGTGGCGGTGCGAGCGGCCATGCCGGTACCCCCGTGTCGACGGCGTCGCGAGGCTCGAACGGCGGCCGATCATCCTGGCCGGCGTGCAAGTCTCACCTTGAAGTTGAGGGAGAACCTAGCACCATCTTCCGGGCGTTACAAGGGGTTTGCGAGAATTGCAGGATGCTAAGAACATATGTTCGCCTCGAGGTGCGGTGCCGCGACTGCGCTCCGTCCATCGCCGTCACTACGGCGGCGCTCCGCGTCTACGTCTGCGCAGGCGCTCGAGCCGCTCGCGGGTGTCCGGATCGAGTCGGTCACCGACGCGGCCGCCCGCGCCGCGCTGCTCGTGATCGGTGTGCTGCACGGGCGCGAGCTCCTCGAGGAATGCCCGCGATGCGAGCTTGCGCACCTCCTGGCCCGACGTCCACCGGACGGCGTGGTCCGACGAGACCACGCAGACGCGCTCGGATGTACGGTTCTCGGCCGCGAGG